>CAJYTK010000007.1 GCA_913777615.1 uncultured Agrobacterium sp.
TGTCGAGCTGCTGGATCGCTTCGTTGATCTGACTTGCACCGATGTCCTGCTCACGGCAGGCAGCAGAGATTTCCGAGACCAGTTCTGCGGTCTTGCGGATATCTGGAACCAGACGGTTCAGCATCTCGCCTGCGTCGGTTGCGACCTGAACGGTTTCGCCGGAGAGGGAGGAGATTTCAGATGCTGCCGCCTGGCTGCGTTCTGCAAGCTTACGGACTTCGGAGGCGACGACGGCAAAGCCCTTGCCATGTTCACCAGCACGTGCAGCTTCCACAGCGGCATTCAATGCGAGAAGATCGGTCTGACGGGCGATTTCCTGAACGATGGATATCTTCTGCGCAATGGTACGCATTGCAACGACTGCACGGCCCACAGCTTCGCCACTGGCTTCGGCATCCTTGGACGACTGACGAGCGATCTTTTCAGTCTGGGCAGCGTTATCGGCGTTCTGCTTGATGTTGGCGGCCATCTCTTCCATCGAAGCGGAAGCTTCCTCGGCAGAGGATGCCTGTTCGGTCGCGCCCTGCGAAAGCTGTTCGGAAGACGAGGATAGTTCCTGACTACCGGAGGAGACGTTGTCAGCAGCAGCGAGCGCATCGCCGACGACACCGCGCAGACGCTCGACCATTTCGTTGACATGCGTGATCAGCACACCGATTTCGTCGCGGGATGTAACCTGAACACTTTCTGTCAGATCGCCTTCGGCAACCCTTCGAACCGCCGTCGTTGCCCTTGTGAGGCCGCGGCTGACGGAAATGCTGATCCAGATTGCCGAAACGATTGACACCAGGCCAGCAACACAAGCGATAATCACAAGTGTACCGAACGTGCTTTGATAGGCAGCATCGCTCGCCTCATCGGCTTTCTGAACGGAGGCTTCGGTCAGACTGGCAAGAGACTCTGTCAGGGCATCGAGCTTTTGACCTGCGATTGTTCCTTCATTCTGGTTCAAAGCAAGCGCGTCGTCACGGCGACCCGTTTTCATGAAGCCGACAAGACGATCTTCCAGCTTTTCGTAACCAGACCAGAATTCGCGAATTTCCGCCCATTTGCCTTTGAATTCTTCGGGGGCCGAAGCCTCGCCCGCATCAAGCGCCGTACGAAAATTTTTTCGCTCGTCTTCGATGGTATCAAACGCGGCGCTGATTTTCTGATCGGTGGCTGCGAGCAAAAGATCGCCCTCTGCCAAACCCAGACCATCAAATGCCTTGGCCAAATCATTGGCTACATTATCCTGCCTTATAGGTCCGGTCATCATGGCGTCTTGAAGCGCGGCGAGTTGCTTAAGGCCACTGATCCCGAAAATAGCGCAGCCTGCCATCAGCCCGACGAGCAGGGTGAAGATGAGGGTCAGTTTCAATTTGATCGTAAAACGCATGGAGGTGTTCCTTAGCTAAGTAGGACACGTAGCCTCGCTATCATGCCGCTTTTCAAAGAGACCTTAGGCCTTGTGGTGGCGGGCAAAATTGCCCGCCATAGTACTGTTGATGGTCGTCTTGTACCTGGTGTTAAGCGCTTTCGCGGAAGTCGTGGTCGTCTTCATCTGGTCCACCCATCGACATGTCGATTGCAAAGCCGGTGGCGCGCGCCTGTTGTGCCTGGACGCTGCCGGGGGAAGGGCGCCGAACTGGAGCGGCAGCCTTTGCCGGAGTGCGATGTGCGACTGTTGGAGCCGGCGCGCGAACCGGCGCAGGACGTGCACTTCCGTGAGCGCGCTCGACCTTAAAGAAGGCGATGCTGGCCTGAAGCTCTTCAGCCTGTGCGGCCAACTCCTCGGAGGTAGCAGACATCTCTTCCGACGCACCAGAGTTCTGCTGAGTCACCTTGTCGAGCTGCTGGATCGCTTCGTTGATCTGGCTGGCTCCGATGTCCTGTTCACGGCAGGCAGCAGAGATTTCCGAGACCAGTTCGGCGGTCTTGCGAATATCTGGAACCAGACGGTTCAGCATCTCACCAGCTTCGGTTGCGACCTGAACGGTTTCACCGGAAAGCGAAGAGATTTCAGCCGCGGCTGCCTGGCTGCGTTCTGCGAGCTTACGGACTTCGGAGGCGACGACTGCAAAGCCCTTGCCATGTTCACCGGCACGAGCAGCTTCGACGGCGGCGTTCAATGCCAGAAGGTCTGTCTGACGTGCGATTTCCTGAACGATGGAAATCTTTTGCGCAATAGTGCGCATCGCGACGACGGCACGGCCAACCGCTTCACCGCTCGCCTCGGCATCCTTGGACGACTGACGAGCGATCTTCTCGGTCTGTGCAGCGTTATCGGCGTTCTGCTTGATGTTAGCTGCCATCTCTTCCATCGAAGCGGAGGCTTCTTCGGCAGAGGATGCCTGTTCGGTTGCGCCCTGCGACAGCTGCTCGGAAGACGAGGACAGTTCCTGACTACCGGAAGAGACGTTGTCGGCCGCAGCAAGCGCATCGCCCACCACGCCACGCAGACGTTCAACCATCGACTGCAGCGCAATGCCCAAAGTATCTTTGTTGGACAGCGGCTTTGGCGTGACAGTCAAATCACCGTCGGCGATCTGGTTTGCGACCTTTGCCGTCTCGCGCAGATTGGTCACCATATTGAGCATGGCTGTGCCAAGAGTATCTCTGTCAGAGAGAGGCTTTACGTCCTTGGAGAGATCGCCAGCGGCGATTGTGCTCGCGACGTCGGCGGTCGCGCGCAGATTGACGACCATGTTGCCCATGGCGATCCCCAGGCTATCCTGGTCGGAAAGCGGCTTCACATCTTGAGAAAGATCGCCTTGCGCAATGTTGTTGGCAACTGCTGCGGTAGCGCGCAGATTGGTCGTCATCACGTTCATGCTGTCGACCAGATCCTTGATCTCGTCATTGCTCTTGATCGCGATGTCCTGATCGAGGTCGCCTATTGCAACTGCGCGCGACGCACGGATTGCTTGCTGCAATCCCTTGTTGATGCCAAGTGCGATCCAGGTGGCGATCAGGATAGAAAGGATGATAATCGCTGCGACGACACTGACGAGGATCGTGCGCGAAGTGTCATATTCCTCATTGGTCGCTTCGTCCGTTGCCTTCAAGTCAGTAGCGATTTCGTTGTTCAGACCTTCGAGAATTGTCAGCATGGCGCGTGTCGCCTTCTCGCCGTCTCCCATGGAGATGGAGCCCGCCTGACGGTTGCTTTCCGTGGTGTTGACGGTGGCGAGGCGCAGGACTTCTTCCTGCAGCTTTTCCCATGCGGGAATGGCTGCCTTCAGCTCCAGCACCTTGGCGTGAATGGCCGGATTGGTCTCTTTTTCCAATGCAGCAATAATCTGCGTCATCTTCACGCGCTCCGAACGCGCGGCATCGACATAGGTGGAAATACGGGCAGCGTCTTCGTTGAGCGCCGCGCTCTTTTCGTTGGCGATCGCACTCATGATCGCGTCAGAAAGATCGCTGGAGTTGCGAAGATTGGTGGCAGGGCCCTGCACGATATCCGTGACGGCAGAGTTGAGTGATGACAGCTGTGTGATGGCCATGCCAGCCATACCCGCCGACAGCAGGATGATGAGCGCAAAGGCGAATGCAAGTTTGAGCTTAATCGTAAATCGCATCGTAGTGATCCTTAGGTGTGGCGCTAGGCCACGAGACGGAAAAGCTCAGGCACAAGGAGCTTTGCGTTGGGATTGGCTGAATGAGTGACGAGGAGCCTGTGTGTGTTCGGTCACAGGCTCCCGGAAAGTCTTAGGCGCTTTCGCGGAAGTCCTGGTCGTTATCGTCTGGTCCGCCCATAGACATGTCGAGCGCAAAGCCAGTGGCGCGAGCCTGCTGAGCGTGGACAGAGTGTGTGGGGGCAGGGCGACGAACTGGAGCGGCTGTCTTTGCCGGAGCGCGATGTGCGATCGTTGAAGCCGGGGCGCGAACCGGTACAGGGCGGCCATTTGCATTGGCACGCTCGACCTTGAAGAAGGCGATGCTTGCCTGGAGCTCTTCGGCCTGCGCAGCCAGTTCTTCAGAGGTGGCAGACATTTCTTCTGACGCGCCGGAGTTCTGCTGCGTTACCTTGTCGAGCTGCTGGATCGCTTCGTTGATCTGGCTGGCTCCGATGTCCTGCTCACGGCAGGCAGCAGAGATTTCCGAGACCAGCTCTGCGGTCTTGCGAATATCTGGAACCAGACGGTTCAGCATCTCACCAGCTTCGGTTGCAACCTGAACGGTTTCACCGGAGAGGGAGGAGATTTCGGCTGCTGCTGCCTGGCTGCGTTCTGCAAGCTTTCGGACTTCGGAGGCAACGACTGCAAAGCCTTTTCCATGCTCACCGGCACGAGCGGCTTCGACGGCGGCATTCAGTGCCAGAAGATCGGTCTGACGCGCGATTTCCTGGACGATGGAGATCTTCTGGGCAATGGTGCGCATGGCCACAACGGCACGGCCAACCGCCTCACCGCTGGCTTCCGCATCTTTCGACGACTGTCGAGCGATCTTCTCGGTCTGGGCAGCGTTATCGGCGTTCTGCTTGATGTTGGCGGCCATCTCTTCCATCGAAGCGGAGGCTTCTTCGGCAGAGGATGCCTGTTCGGTCGCACCCTGCGAAAGCTGCTCGGAAGACGAAGACAGTTCCTGACTACCGGAAGATACGTTGTCAGCTGCGGCGAGCGCATCGCCCACCACGCCACGCAGACGCTCGACCATCTTTTCAAGCGAAATACCGAGCGTATCTTTATCCGATAGCGGCTTCGGCGTTACCGTCAGGTCGCCCTCGGAAATCTGGTTTGCGACATTTGCCGTATTGCGAAGGTTTGCGGTCATCACATTGATGCGCTCGACAAGATCCTTGATTTCGTCATTGGTTTTGATCTCAACATTCTTATCGAGATCGCCGACGGCAACAGCTTCAGCAACCGTCATGATCTTGCGCAGGCCGGTGTTGATGCCGAGCGCGATCCAGGTTGCGATGACGAGGCTACCCAGAACCGCTGACGCGACGGCGATGATCATGATGAGCCGGACTTGCTCATAGGTTGCCTGGCTATCGGCAAGCATTGTGTCCACACGTTCCAACTGAACTTTGACAAGTTCCTTGGTGTTCGTGCCGATCGATAGCGCGAGAGCGCGCATCTGACCGTTGGAGTACTCGATGGCGCCTCGTTTGTCTCCTGCTGCCAACAAATCCTTGAGCTTTACGGACTCACCGCTGAATTTCTCGAAAGCCTCGACAGCGGCGGCCCAGTATGGCTTGCCTTGCGGAGAAGCCTGAGAGAAGCCGGTACGTCCAAGTTCCAGAGTGGTGGCTGTTAGATCATCCGCGACCTTCAGATAACGATCGGTGCCTGTAGTCTCATTTTCGAGCAAAGCATTCTTTTGCTGGCGAATGATTTCAGAGAGGTTACGGTCGATCTGAAGTGCATATTGAAGCCGCTTCTCAGGACCATTGGCGAGTTCGTTGATCGCTTGGTTGACGGTGCCCAAGCTTGTGATGCTGTAAAAGGAAAGCGCGGCAAGAACGGTCAAGATAATCCCGAACGCCAGCGTCAGTTTAAGTTTGATCGTAAATCGCATGTTGCCCCCGTGATTGATGCGTGATTTTGGCGCATCAGGTGTTTGCTGTCCGGAACGCTCTATTTCTTCCGGTGCGCTGTTTCGTTCGGTTCCATGCGCCCAAACCGGGCGTGTGGTAGATCAATCAAGTTTTCTGGTGGTTCCTTGGCCGCCGATCCCCTTCGACGGTCTGGAACTCATACTTTTCCTAGTTCAACCACGTTGCCTTGAACGCCTACTTTTCCAGGCATGCTTTCACGCTGTGCCGAAAAGATCGCGATGAGGTTCGGCATGATGACGAACTCTGAGCCGCGTTTGATCAGGCAGTTGATGTAGTCTGGCCGCCAACGCATGCCGACACTGGGTGGTGGCTCGCTGGCTGACTTGGAAAATGTGGTGACCTCATAGACCTTGTCGGTTCTCAGCCCGACCAGCGTCTGTTCGCCTTCAAGCGAAATTTCGATAACGACGATGCGGCTGTCGATGGTCTTTTCCGCAGCGTGCATGCCGAAGGCGAGACGTATGTCCGCCAGTGGAATGACTTTGCCGCGAAAATTGATGACGCTTGATACGAAGGCCTTGGCGCCCGGAACGGCCGTCTCAGGCAGCAGGTCCAGGATTTCTTGTACCTGTGCGGCTTCGATGGCAAAGGTCTCGCCTTCGATCGAAAAGGTCAGGACTTCGATGTCTTGGCGCTCCGCCCAGAAGTCTTCGGGTTGTTTCAATAGCGGCTGGTTCATCCGGCGATGCGCATCTGCGCCTCCTGTTGCTGGCCCGCCGCAACCAGGTGTGCGACGTCGAGAATGAGAGCGACGCTGCCGTCACCAAGAATGGTCGCGCCCGAGAAAGTCGCGACGTCGTGGTGCAGCTTCGACATGGCTTTGATGACTGTCTGGTGATCGCCGATGATCTGATCGACGACCAGTCCGACACGCTCCGAACCGGTGGAAATGACCACGACCTTCTGGAACTGGTCCGGCTTCGTGCCGCTCTGGAAGAGTTCACGCAGGCGAATGAAAGGCACCAGGCTTTCGCGCAGCGAAATAAACGAACGACCGCGGGATTTGACGTCGTCTTCGGGTGACAGTTCCAGGCACTCTTCCACGGCAGAGAGCGGAATGACGTAGCAGCCATGGCCGACGCGAACGAGCAGGCCATCGATGATGGCAAGTGTGAGCGGAATGGCAAGCGACACTTCAGAGCCGGCGCCTGGCGCGCTGGTAATGTTGATCGTACCACGCAGCGCCTCGATCGTCTTCTTCACGACATCCATGCCAACGCCGCGACCAGAGAGATTGGTTACTTGCGCTGCTGTCGAGAAGCCGGGTTCGAAAATCATCTGAAGCAATTCCTGATCTGTCAGGAGTGCTCCCGGCGCGACCAGGCCGGAGGATTCCGCCTTGGCACGGACACGCTCGCGGTTGATGCCTCGACCATCGTCCTTGATGGTGATGATGACGTCGCCACCGGTCTGACGCGCGACCAGCGAAACATGCCCGACCGGGTCCTTGCCGGCTGCAATACGTTCTTCCGGCGTTTCCAGGCCGTGATCGCAGGAATTGCGCACGAGATGTACCAGTGGATCGGCCAGCCGCTCGATCACGGCCTTGTCGACTTCAGTGCTCTCGCCTTCGGTAATGAGCTCGATCTGCTTGCCGGTTTCGCGCGCCAGATCGTGTGTCAGACGCCGGAAGCGGCTGAAGAGCTGCGCGATCGGCACCATGCGCAGAACCATCATCGTGTCGCGAAGCTCGCCCGAAAGGCGCTCCACATCTTCAGACACAGCACGCAGATGAATATCGACGCTAGTATTGGCAAGCTGCGATAGACGTGACTGAGCGATGACAAGTTCGCCAACGCGGTCCATCAGCTCATCGAGACGCTCAGCCGGGACGCGCACGTTCTCGGCTGCTCGACCCTGCTTGCCCTCCGTGGCCGCCTGGACAAGCTGAGGATTGGCCTTGGCTGCTTCTTCGACAGGTGCAGGAGGCGGTACGATTTCCTTGGAAGCGGTAGCGGCTTCCACTTGGGTGATCTCAAGTTCCATGTCGTCCATGACGAAGATGAAGACGTCGTCGATGGCGGAACGGGGCTGTTCAGTCGTCAAGGTCACAGACCAGCCGAGGTAGAGCTGTGTGGGGTCTATTTCTCCAAGAGGAGGAATGGCGCCTGTGTTGGCGGCGATGGTGCATTTGCCGAGTTCGCGCAGCTCATTGAGGAGGCCAAGCGGGTTGGTGCCATTGGCCATCGCATTCTCAGGGAGGCGGAACTTGATGCTCCACGTCGCACCGGACATCTGTGCCGGTGCGCCAGCGGCCGTGGCCTTCGGAGCCGTCGGCGTGGTTGCCTTGTTACCGGCGCCTTCGCCGACCGCTGCCTGTAACTTTGCCAGCAACCGGTCCCCTGTTTCGGGGAATGCGGTGGCCGGGTTGTCAACCAAGCGGCGCATATGGTCCTGCGCTTCCAAAACGGCAGCAATCAATTCGCTCGTGGCGGGAACTTCACCCTTGCGTACCCTGTCAAAGGCCGTTTCGCAGTGATGGGTGAAGGCCGCAAGAGCCTCGAAACCAAACATTGCGCCGGACCCTTTTAAGGTATGCAGGCCGCGAAACACGGCATCAATCTGACTTTGATTGGAGAGATCGTGCAGAAGGTCGAGAAGCCCGCTTTCGATTTGCTCGAAGAGCTCGGCAGCTTCCGTCCTGAAAACCTGAATAGGGTCCAGCAGCGTCATTTACCGAGTACCTTTCTGACAATCTTGACCAGATTCTCCGGGTCGAATGGCTTGGTTACCCAACCTGTGGCACCGGCAGCTTTGGCGCGCGCCTTCATGTCGGCATCGGATTCCGTCGTCAAAAAGATGATCGGTATTCCGGTATGCGCAGGCGATTGGCGCAGAGCCTCGATCATCTCCAAGCCGTTCATATTCGGCATGTTGAGGTCGGTGACGATCATATCGTAGGAAGCGCTTTTCGCTTTCGAAAGGCCGTCTGCGCCGTCAACCGCTTCGGTCACGTGGTAACCGGCATTTGTGAGGGCGATCTTAGTCGTCATTCGAATGCTTGCGGAGTCGTCCACCGTCAGAATGTTGGCGCTCATTTATATGTCCTTTCCGTGTAGCCAGAAGAGGCGCGAGGCCTCGTCCATGTTCTCGAGAAAGCCAGCACGCTCAAGCGTCTCCACGACGCCTTGCGTTGCGGGCTTCTTCAGGGTGATGAATTTGCCCTGTTCGCGGGCGTATAACCTTGAGGACTCGACAAGCTGGACGAAGCTCAGATCGACGGTCGCATCCTCGGGTATGTCGAGCACGATGGCGCTTTTTTCCTGAAAGGCGGAAAGCAGGGTCTCGTGAATGGCGTTGATCCCTCGTATCGAAAGGGATGACGGAAGTGTCACTGTTTCAGGGGTCATCAGCTTTCCTGGGTATGTTCGATTTGCGCTTGCCCTGCGGATGCGAGGGAGAGATAGTCTGTCAGGCTGGCTGCCAAAGCTGGCGGCTCTACGCTGTCGGTGCCGTTTTGTGTCATCAGCGGCGCGATTCTGGGCCATTGCCGCTCGAAGGCCGCTACGCAATCCGGGTCGAAATGCAGCCCGCTGTTTTCGCGAATGTGCTCGCGGGCCGCTTCTACAGGCCATGCTTTCTTGTAAGGCCGCTGTGTACACAGAGCTTCGAAGACATCCGCAACTGCGACAATCCGCGCAACGAGAGGAATGTCGGCACCTTTGATGCCGCTCGGATATCCGGTGCCGTCCCATCTTTCGTGGTGGCCGCCAGCAATCGCCTCTGCAACCTGGAGAAGGCGCGACGTACCATTGCTGAGCAGGCTCACGCCGAGTTCCACATGCTTGCGCATCACGGTGATTTCGGCGGGCGTCAGCTTGCCTGGCTTCTGCAGAATATCGTCGGCGATGCCGATTTTACCCACATCGTGGAGAGGTGCTACCAGATAGATCATCCGGCAGGTTTCTTTGTCGAGACCGAGATTTGCGGCAATTAATTGACTGATTTTTGCAACGCGCGAGATGTGGTCTCCGGTCGCGCCATCACGAAACTCGATTGCACGGGCCAGACGCCAGATGATCTCTTCTTCCCGGGCAACCAGTTCCTGCGTGGCGCGGGTTACCTCTTCTTCAAGCCGGGTGGCTTGGCGAGCCAATTCGAGATGGGCTCGGCGAAGTTGCAGGAGATTGGTCGCACGGGCCTGAAGCTCGATTGCGTCGAAGGGCTTCGACACAAATTCGGTTGCGCCCGCCTCGAAGGCGGCAAGGAGAATTTCGCGTTGCCGCTCCGCGGTTACCATGACCATTGGCACAAGTGTGTAATCAGGTGACTGTCTCAGTGCCCTGATAACATCGATTCCCGTGTGTCGCGGCATCATGTAGTCGACGAAAACCAGGTCGACAGGGTTGACGAGGCAATAGTCAAGCGCCGCTTCGGGCGCTAGAAATGAGATGATTTCAATGCCTTCAATATTGCTCAGAGATGTTTCGAGAGCAAAAAGCGCGGATCGGCTATCGTCTAAGAGTACTACCTTCACCTTAGCTCCAGGCATTCGATACGGAACGACTGTCCGTTCTTCGGCTCGAGCCAAAGCGGGCGTTCGCAATTGATTTAAACATTTTGGGAATTTGGGCTTGCGTCATGCGCCCAGTAAGAATGTCTTGCCTAAGCCCAAAAATCTGGAAGCCGGATCAAGACATATTTTCTACTCTTTTTTTAATATGAGGATAGTTAATGCGTCATTAAAATCGAAGGGACGGGCTTCACTTGCTGACCGGCTAAAATGTTACTTTGATCAAGCCTTTATCCATCTTCGATTGTTTATCGACATCATTATTTCTATTTTTTACGTGAAAATCCGTATTTCTCTCTAAGGATGTAAATGGATCATCCCAGTGTCGAGAAAAAAACAAGCCTATATACCTGAAGATTTTTATTGAGTGGCTAGGGTTTCTTTCCGCGCAACACCGCTTGAATTCGGCACTTGGTTGCTTTGAGTATATCTAATCGTACCAAAGTTCAGGCGCGTGCGGGCATCAGCGAGGACGCTCAGCTGGAAGATTTGTTAAGCTATTGATATATATAAATAATTTATAAAATCAAAATTTCGCCTTTCCCCTGTTGCGCAAGCAATATGATTCGCATACGGTCTTACGGCAACGTTTCAGTGAGGGAGGAGACTCATGCGCATTCGTTCTATTTTGGCCGCTCTGGCGGCAAGCGTCATGCTGCCGGCGGGCATTGCCGGGGCGACGGATCTCGAAGTAACGCACTGGTGGACATCGGGAGGTGAGGCGGCCGCCGTGGCTGAGCTCGCCAAGGCTTTCGATGCAACTGGAAATAAATGGGTGGATGGCGCCATTGCCGGCTCCGGCGGTACGGCTCGTCCTATTATGATCAGCCGCATTACTGGCGGCGACCCGATGGGCGCTACGCAGTTTAACCACGGACGTCAGGCGGAAGAACTCGTTCAAGCCGGTTTGATGCGCGATCTGAGCGACGTGGCTGAAAAGGGCAACTGGAAAGAGGTAATCAAACCCGCCAGCCTGCTCGATAGCTGCACCATAGACGGTAAGATCTATTGCGCTCCGGTGAATATTCATTCCTGGCAGTGGCTGTGGCTTTCCAATGCAGCCTTCAAGAAAGCTGGCGTCGAGGTTCCCAAGAACTGGAACGAATTCATTGCGGCTGGTCCGGCCCTGCAAAAGGCGGGCATTCAGCCTCTGGCTCTCGGCGGTCAGGCATGGCAGGCGAATGGGCTCTTCGATACGCTGGTCCTGTCGCTTGGCGGCAAGGAGCTTTACGAGAAGGTCTTCAAGGACAAGGATGCGGACGCCGCTAGTGGACCGGAAATGGCCAAGATTTTTGCAGCCGCCGATGCAGCCCGAAAGCTTGCCAAAGGCTCCAACGTTCAGGACTGGAACCAAGCAACCAACATGGTCATCACCGGCAAGGCTGCCGGTCAGGTCATGGGTGACTGGGCCCAGGGTGAGTTCCAACTCGCAAATCAGAAGGCCGGCACAGATTATTCCTGCCTCCCGGGCCTCGGGCTTAGCGAATATCTCACAACAGGTGGCGACGCCTTCTACTTCCCGCTTTTGAAGGATGAAGCCAAGTCAAAGGCGCAGGAGGTTCTCGCGGAAACGATTGTCGATCCCAAGACGCAGGTTGCGTTCAACCTGAAGAAGGGTTCGCTGCCGATCCGTGGCGACGTCGATCTCAATGCCGCCAATGACTGCATGAAGAAGGGTCTTGCCATTCTGGCCAAGGGCAATGCGCTGACCAGCACCGACCAGCTGATTTCCGCAGATTCGCAGAAGCAGAAGGAAGACCTGATGGCAGAGTTCTTCGCCAACGAGTCGCTGACTGCCGAGCAGGCGCAGAAGCGTTTCGCCGACATCATCGGTTCGGCGGACTGATTATCAATCGCAAGCCATCGGCGGGCGATATCCCGCCGATGTCGCGAACCTTGCCGGGCGCGTGACGCTGGCTGGCAAACCGTTTGGACGTCGCTCTGCGTATGTCCGGAACACCGATTGATAGGAGGGCATATGGCCGTAAAGAGCCATTCGGGACGTCCAAACCAGCTATTTCGCAATCTGAATTCCAAGATTGCATCCATCCCCCTGATCTTGACGTCCATGGTCATATTTCTTGGGGGCACAATCTGGACTGTCGTTTATTCCTTTACCAACTCAAAGCTTCTGCCGAGGGCAAGTTTTGTCGGTTTCGACCAGTATGAGCGCTTGTGGGCTGCGCCGCGCTGGATCGTATCAATTCAGAACCTGGCCATTTACGGCGTGTTGTCGCTGATCTTCAGCCTGGTAATAGGCTTCGTGCTTGCCGCTTTGATGGATCAGAAGATCCGCTTCGAAAACACATTCAGAACAATCTTCCTTTACCCCTTTGCCCTGTCCTTCATCGTGACGGGCCTCGTCTGGCAGTGGCTGCTCAACCCTGAATTCGGCATTCAGTCCGTTGTCCGCTCGCTCGGCTGGGAAAGCTTCACGTTCGATCCGCTCTATAACTCACAGATCGTCATCTATGGTATTTTGATTGCCGCACTCTGGCAGGGCACGGGTCTTGTCATGTGCCTTATGCTTGCGGGCCTGCGCGGCATCGACGAGGATATCTGGAAGGCAGCGCGTGTGGATGGAATTCCCATGTGGAAGACCTATCTCCTGATCGTCATTCCGATGATGCGCCCGGTCTTCATCACCACGCTCGTCATCATCGCCAGCGGCATAGTCAAGGTGTACGATCTCGTTGTGGCGCAGACCAGCGGCGGTCCGGGCATCGCCTCCGAAGTGCCGGCGAAATATGTTTATGACTACATGTTCCAGGCGCAGAATCTGGGGCAGGGCTTCGCCGCTTCCACCATGATGCTGCTTACTGTCGCCATCATCATCATTCCATGGGCTTACCTCGAATTCGGAGGGCGCAAGCGTGGCTAATATCAGCACTCTCAACACTGTTGCTGCCGGGGCCGATGCCGTATCGGACCGATTGAGCGGACCGCGCGGTCGGAAGCCCCGCAAGACGCTATCGCGTCGCAACATCGTGCTTTACGGCACCCTAATCGTAGCAGCACTTTACTACTTGCTGCCGCTCTACGTCATGGTGGTCACTTCGCTGAAGGGTATGCCGGAAATCCGCCTGGGCAATATCTTTGCCCCGCCGGTGGAGATCACGTTCGAGCCTTGGGTCAAGGCCTGGGCGAATGCCTGCACAGGCCTAAATTGCGATGGTCTGTCTCGCGGGTTCTGGAACTCCGTTCGCATCATGGTGCCATCCACGATCGTGTCTATCCTGATCGCTTCGATCAGCGGCTACGCGTTGGCGAACTGGAAGTTCAAGGGTTCGGAGTTTTTCTTCTCCATCCTCATCATCGGTGCGTTCATCCCCTACCAGGTGATGATCTACCCTATCGTCATCGTGCTGCGCGAAATGGGCATTTACGGAACGCTAACGGGTCTTGTCATCGTCCACACCATCTTCGGCATGCCGATCCTGACGCTGCTGTTCCGCAACTATTTTGCCGGTCTTCCGGAAGAGCTGTTCAAAGCGGCACGTATCGACGGCGCCAACTTCTGGCAGATCTATTTCCGCATCATGTTCCCCATGTCGATGCCGATTTTCGTCGTCGCCATGATCCTGCAAGTGACGGGCATCTGGAACGACTTCCTCTTCGGCGTCGTGTTCACCCGACCTGAATATTATCCGATGACGGTGCAGCTCAACAACATCGTCAACTCAGTTCAGGGCGTGAAGGAATATAACGTCAATATGGCAGCGACGCTGTTGACGGGTGCAGTCCCTCTCTTCGTCTATTTCGTTTCAGGCCGACTTTTTGTGCGCGGCATCGCCGCAGGCGCAGTCAAAGGGTAAGTTTATGAACAAAAGCGTTTCCATTCGGGATTTGTCTCTGTCGTTTGGCGCCATCAACGTGCTCTCGAACCTCAATCTCGATATCTATGACGGTGAGTTCCTCGTTCTTCTGGGTTCCTCAGGCTGCGGAAAATCCACCTTGCTGAATTGCATCGCCGGACTTCTGGAGCCGACTGAAGGCCAGATCTTTATCAAGGATCGCAATGTCACCTGGGAGGAGCCGAAGGATCGCGGCATTGGAATGGTCTTTCAGTCCTACGCGCTCTATCCGCAGATGTCGGTTGAAAAGAACCTTTCCTTTGGGCTTCAGGTAGCAAAAGTGCCGAAGGACGAAATCGATCGTCGGGTAAAAAGAGCAGCGGGAATACTGCAGATAGAGCCGCTGCTGAAGCGCAAGCCAGCCGAACTGTCTGGTGGCCAGCGTCAGCGTGTCGCAATCGGGCGGGCGCTGGTGCGTGACGTGGATGTGTTCCTTTTCGACGAACCGCTGTCCAACCTCGATGCCAAGCTGCGCTCGGAACTGCGCGTGGAAATCAAGCGCCTGCACCAGTCGCTGAAGAACACGATGATCTACGTGACCCATGACCAGATCGAGGCGCTGACGCTGGCGGATCGCATCGCCATCATGAAAAGCGGGGTCATCCAGCAGTTGGATGACCCGGTTTCGATCTACAACAAGCCGAGGAACCTCTTCGTTGCGGGCTTCATCGGCTCGCCATCGATGAATTTTCTGCGGGGCGAATTGGTCGAGAAGGATGGCGAGGTGGTCTTCACGACGAATGGCGTGAACTTCAGCCTGGACGGTTATCAAACCGCTGCGCCGTTGATGGCGGGTAAACCCGCAGTTCTCGGTGTGCGACCGGAGCATATCCGCGTCGATGCTGACATCACCGGCGGGGAGATCCATGACGCGACAGTCGATATCGAAGAGCCTATGGGTGCGGACAATCTGATCTGGCTCAAGCTTGCCGGTCACACGATCTCGGTCCGCGTCGGCGGGCATAGACGATTTGCGCCAGGTGCGAGGGTCAAGCTTGCCTTCGATATGACCATGGCCTCGCTTTTCGATGCGACGACCGAAGAGCGCATCTAAACCCTTTCACTCGATAGCCAAATGTCAGGAGAGACATATGACCAAACTCGGCTTTCAACTTTATAGCGCGCGCAATTTTCCGCCGCTTTCCGACATGCTCAAGAAGCTCGCGGCAGCAGGCTACGCCCATGTCGAGGGATTTGGCGGTATCTATGCCACCATGGATGAGGCCGCGCTGAAGGGTCTTCGTGCCGATCTCGATGCGAATGGTTTGACCATGCCGACCGGCCATTTCGGTCTCGATATGCTGGAGAACGATCGCGAGCAGTCGTTGAAAATTGCCAAAATGCTTGGCATCCAGGCAATCTATTGCCCTTATCTTCTCCCGGATCAGCGCCCGAGCGACGCCGCCGGCTGGTTCGCCTTTGGCAAGCGTCTCCAGGAAGCTGGGAAGCCCTATCGCGACGCCGGGATTTCCTTTGGATGGCACAACCACGATTTCGAGTT
Organism: uncultured Agrobacterium sp.; assembly: GCA_913777615.1. Lineage (GTDB taxonomy): Bacteria > Pseudomonadota > Alphaproteobacteria > Rhizobiales > Rhizobiaceae > Agrobacterium. The sequence goes on from CAJYTK010000007.1 coordinate 15,417, forward strand.
CGCAACCCTTGAAGACGGCTCGACCCCACAGGAGCAGATCCTTGCAGGCGGACCCGATCTGGAATGGGAGGCCGATATCGCCTGGATCATCCGCGGAAATGCCGATCCACTCGCCTGGATCGAAAGTTATGGCAAGCGTATCACCGCAGTCCACGTCAAGGACATCGCACCCGCTGGCGAGAACAAGGACGAAGATGGATGGTCGGATGTGGGCCATGGCACGGTCGACTGGAAGGCCTTGATCGCGGCCCTTCAGAATACCGCGGTCAAATATTACGTCGTGGAGCATGACAATCCGAGCGATGCTGATCGTCTCATCACGCGCTCTATCGCATCGTTCAACAGCTACTGACTAGGAAGCGGTGAGCCACGGTTCACCGCTTCCTCCCTTTTTTCACTCGAGTTCCGGCAGGAATATTGTTTGCTGGAATGATCCAACATCGACGATTTCGGAGTCATAACATGGCCAAGGAACTTGGCGTCGGCATCATCGGATGCGGCAATATTTCAACCACTTACTTTTCCCTCTCGCCCCTGTTCAAGGGATTGAAGGTGCTCGCCTGCGCAGATTTGAACAGAAGCGCTGCTGAACTGCGTGCCGAGGAATTCGGCGTCAAGGCGCAGTCCATCGAGGAACTGCTGGCGAATGACGAGATCGATGTCGTCGTCAACCTCACCATTCCGGCGGCCCATTTCGAGGTCTCCAAGGCAATTCTCGAAGCAGGCAAGCACGTCTACTCGGAAAAGCCGCTTGTTCTAAGCCTGGAAGAGGGCGAAGAGTTGCGCCGTATCGCCAAGGAAAAGAACCTGGCCGTTGGTTGCGCGCCAGATACCTTCCTCGGCGGCGCGCATCAGTTGGCCCGCAAGCATATCGACGAAGGCGGTATTGGCCGTGTAACGTCTGGCACGTGCCATGTGATGAGCCCCGGCATGGAGATGTGGCACCCCAATCCCGGCTTCTTCTTCTTGAAGGGCGGCGGACCTATCCTGGATCTCGGTCCCTACTATATCGCGAACCTCATCAATCTGATTGGGCCGGTCAAGCGCGTCGGCGCCCTGACCTCCATGGCAAACCCGACGCGTACCGTCACCAGCCAGCCGCTGAACGGGCAGATTATCCCGGTAGAAACGCCGACCAACATTCATGCGCTTTTGGAATTCGTCAACGGCGCCACGATTACGCTGTCGGCGAGCTGGGATGTCTGGTCGCATCGCCACGCCAATATGGAGCTTTACGGCACTGAGGGCTCCATCTACGTGCCTGACCCAAACTTCTTTGGGGGCGTGGTCGAAGCGAGCGGTCGCAACAAGGACATCCAGCCCCTCGAAGACTGGGCGCATCCCTTCGGTATTGCCAACCAGGAAAGCCCGAACGGTCCACGCGCAAACTACCGTACGGCCGGCCTTGCCGATATGGCGATGGCGCTTATCGAAGGCCGCGACGCGCGATGCTCGCTGGAGCGCTCGCTCCACGGCATCGACGTCATGACTTCGATCCTGAAGTCCGGCGAGGAGGGGCGCTTCATCGACCTGACCACAACCTGTACACAGCCGGCAGCGCTCGGCATAGAGGAAGCTCAGTCTCTGCTGCGGTAACGATAAAGCATCGAAGGCATGCTGCCGTTCGAAGGAAATAGAGCGTCCTCAGTGTCTTAAAGGCAGCAGGGCGCTCTACTCCTCCATCAATATCGGAAAGCCGCCAGGTTAATCCCGGCGGTTTTTTCGAGTCTTCACAACTCTTATTCTTTGCTCTAAAAGCCCCTTCGTAATCCGGTCGCAGCCCACCCGGTCAAAACAAGGGATCCCAACTTATGAAAACCATCGTCATCTGCTCCGGCGGATTGGACTCCATTTCGCTTGCGCACAGAATTGCAGCGGAACACGAACTTCTCGCTCTTCTCTCTTTCGATTATGGCCAGCGTCACAGGAAAGAAGTCGATTTTGCCGCTGCTTGCGCGGTCCGTCTCGGCGTGCCGCACCATATCATTGATATCCGCACCATCGGAGAACATCTCACAGGTTCGGCTTTGACCGACGATGTGGACGTACCGGACGGTCACTATGCGGAAGAAACCATGCGCTCTACCGTTGTGCCGAACCGTAACGCGATCATGCTCACCATCGCATTCGGTCTGGCCGCTGCCCAGCAGGCAGATGCCGTGGCAATCGCTGTACATGGTGGCGACCATTTCATCTATCCAGATTGCCGCCCCGGCTTCATCGACAGCTTCAACGCCATGCAGCGCCACGCGCTGGAGGGTTATGCCGAGGTGGAGCTTTACGCGCCCTATGTAAATGTGACCAAGGCGGATATCGTCACAGATGGAGCAAAACATAAAACGCCTTTTGAACAGACATGGTCCTGCTATAAGGGCGGCGCACTCCACTGCGGCCGCTGTGGCACCTGCGTGGAGCGTCGCGAAGCTTTCCATCTAGCCGGGGTGAGCGATCCCACCGATTACGAAGACTCGGATTTCTGGATTGCCGCCACCAGTGCCTATGCGGCGCAGGAGGTGCGCTGATGTTTCGCATCACCAAGGAGTTTCATTTTTCGGCTTCGCATCAGTTGAAGGCGCTACCGGCCGATCACCAATGCGCCCGTCTGCACGGCCATAATTATATCGTCGAAGTCGAGCTTTCAGGAGAAACACTAAACGAATATGGGTTCGTTCGTGACTATCACGAGCTTGCGCCCCTCAAACGTTACATCGACGATTGCTTCGATCACCGTCACCTCAACGAAGTGCTCGGCCATGATATGGTGACAGCGGAACGGCTCGCACAACATTTCTACGACTGGTGCAAGGAACGGCTCCCGGAGACGAGTGCCGTGCGCGTCAGCGAGACGGCCAAGACATGGGCGGAATACCGTCCAGCGGCCCAGCCATGACCGCGCCGGAAACGCAACTGCGCGAGCAGCCCATTCGCATCAGTGAAATCTTCGGCCCTACCATTCAGGGGGAGGGGCCGCTGATCGGCCTACCGACGGTCTTCGTGCGGACCGGTGGCTGCGATTATCGCTGCGCTTGGTGCGATACGCTTCATGCGGTCGACAGCGCCTATCGGGAAGACTGGAAGCCGCATTATGTTGAGCAGATCTGGGCGCAGGTCGAAACGCTGTCCGGCGGCAAGCCGATTACTGTTTCGCTGTCCGGCGGTAATCCGGCGATCCAGCCACTTGCGGCGTTGATCCAAAAAGGAAAGTCGAAAGGCTATCGCTTTGCGCTGGAAACCCAAGGCAGCCTTTCCAAGGACTGGTTTGCCGAGTTGGATCACCTCGTGCTCAGCCCCAAGCCGCCGTCGAGCGGAATGGACACCGACTGGCAGGCGCTTGAAACCTGTCTCAAGGCGGCCGGTGGCGCGCCTCGCGTTGCACTGAAAGTCGTTGTTTTTGACGATGCCGACTACGCCTTTGCTCGGCAGGCTTCCGCGCGTTTCCCCACCCTTCCCGTCTATCTGCAGCCCGGAAATCATACGCCTCCACCACCCGATGACGACGAGGCGAGGGTGGATCTCGACGGCATCATGGATCGGATGCTTTGGCTGGTCGACAAGGTGACATCGGAACGCTGGTTCGAAGCGCGTGTGCTGCCCCAACTTCACGTTATGCTGTGGGGTAACCGGCGAGGGGTGTAGGATAGCCCGAGCCGTGAAGACATACCATACGGCGTCGGGTCTGCTCAAACTCGTGCGCTCGATAAGAAGTGTCGCATTCGTATAAGGATTCATCAAAATAATGTGTGTTAAAGTTGGGCGGTAACGAACATAGTCGGCGCCACGAGGAGGAACGTAGCGCCGGGTAATGCGTTAGAAAGAAACTTCGAATGGGAGGAAGCCATGTTCGATTTTCTAAAGCCTGCTCATACCATTCTCGACACTGACGAGGAAACCGGCACTTACGCTGACGCCTTGCTGCAGGTGCCGGATTTACAGCTGACGCACGCAGCGCACGAATATGGCCATGACGCCCATACGCGGGATTATGGCGACCAGCGCGAAGTGGCACGCAGTTCGCTTGGCTACGCGTAATCACGACACAGTAGGCAACCTTCTCACTATCCCGGCGTTATAGTTTAACGAACCGCGGGCACGCTGATCAGATAACAGGATCGTTTCGGCGACAATAGCGGACCGGGCGACGAAGTCAAAAATCAGATTGCCCGCATAGATTGGGAGAAGAAAAACAGTGGGTATCGTTCCGACCGAACCAAATCCGGTATCGCCTCCCTTGCCACCCCAGCCTGAAACGCCGCCGATCAAAGAGCCAGAGCCTGATCGCTTGCCCGACGAGGCGCCGGATCCCAATCCTGATGAGAATGACGACCCACCGATGATGGTCTAGCGCAAGCGCTTAAATGGCTTGCTGAGGCAGTCTGAACCTTTCAGGCCAAATCGCCACTGCGCTTCGGTCGCCTTACTGATGCCATTGCGCGCGCCGACCAAGACATCAGCCACGGACTGGCGATCTCGCAGCAGGAAGGGTTCTTGTAGAACCGAAACTCCATCCAGATTGCCAGTGATCCCCAGCGCTTGGCAAAGCTTTCCTGGTCCAGAGCATAAAGCTTTCGTGGCTGCAGTTCCGCGTCGCAACGCCATGAGGTCAAGGCCGGTTTGAGGGTCGAGAGCCCGTATCAGCACAGCGGAGCCAGAAAGACAGACTATGTTCGCGCACCAGTGAATGCCGTAGGACCGGTAGACATAAAGATGTGCTGGCGGTCCGAACATGGCGCGATTGCGTGCGGTGGGGCCATTGAAGCTGTGGGACGCCGGATCGTCCGACCGATAGGCTTCTGTCTCGACGATGATCCCGCCCGTATTGTGGAGCCGGAACTCCATGCCGATCATCGCCTTGGCAACGGTAACGGCGTCCCTCGAAAAAAAGTCCTTGTTCATCTGGACATGTTGGCGCGTTGTGTCTTTCGGAACAACCGTTTTTCTAAGCAGTTTGTGGAGGGCGCGGTTAAAAGATCGCGTTGCAGCACAGGGGAGATCTTATGATGAAAGGAAAAGTCGCGCTCGTGACCGGCGCCGGATCAGGTATCGGAAAAGCAGCCGCGATTGCGCTTGCCAAAGAGGGCTATGCGATAGGCGCGCTCGGCCGCACGGCGAGTGAACTCGACGAACTTGTGGCGGAAGTTAAAAGCCAGGGTGGTACCGCAAAAGCGCTCATTGCCGATGTTGCAGATCCGTACGAGATGGCGCACGCAATCAATCAACTGACGGAGACCTTCAGCCGCCTGGATGTTGTTGTTGCCAATGCCGGCATCAACGGCGTATGGGCCCCGATTGAGGATCTGACGCCTGAGGAATGGGATAATACCATCACGGTCAATCTTCGCGGAACCTACCTTACCCTCAACAAGAGCGTGCCACATCTTAAAGCCGCTGGCGGCGGATCGATCATCATCGTCTCGTCCATCAACGGAACGCGCACCTTTACCTCCCCCGGTGCCACTGCCTATTCGGCTACAAAGGCTGGCCAGATTGCGATGGCCCAGCAGCTGGCGCTCGAACTGGGGCAATACAAGATCCGAGTGAACGCAATTTGCCCAGGGGCCATCGAAACCAAAATCGATGACAACACCGATATTCGCAGTTCGCGCGAGACCGCTGTCCCGGTTGAATGGCCGGAGGGGGACATTCCTATTACGGGTGGAAAGGCCGGTTTAAGTGAGGATGTGGCTGATCTGGTGGTCTTTCTGGCCGGCGACAAATCGCGTCACATCACCGGCACGCCGGTCTGGATCGATGGCGGACAAGGGTTGCTTCGCTAGCCGGATTGCCGCACACGGTTTCTCACGTGTTTGTGTGTCTATGATTAACGAACTCGTAACGCAAATTCACGACTCTTTGTGCAAGCGGGTGGTTGCCGTCATGTGGTCACCTTCTTTAGTTACGCAATAGCGGCAGAGAGACGGGCAAGACATTCCATGGGCACTTCGGCAAAATCGGGTTTCGCACCAACGAAGCTTCGAGACATCATGATTGCTTCGGCACGTGCCGCGGCCGTCGTAGCAATGTGCGCGTCGCTCGCTGCCTGTACGTCTATGGGTTTTGACAGCGCGTCGAAAGAGCCGCCGAAGCTGTCCTCCAAAGTTGCAGCTGCCATGTCCGCCAAGGGCATGAAGCCGGAAAGCCCGGTTCTTGTGCGCATATTCAAGCAGGAAAGCGAACTGGAAGTCTGGAAAGTCGACAAAACCGGCAACTACGCTCTGTTCAAGACCTATCCCATGTGCCGCTGGTCCGGCAAGCTCGGACCCAAGACAAAGAGCGGAGACAGACAGGCGCCGGAGGGCTTCTATCACGTGTCTTCCAGCATGCTGAATCCGAATTCTCAATACTACGTCTCGTTCAACCTCGGTTATCCGAACAGGCTCGAATCTGCGCTTGGCTATACCGGCGAAGCACTCATGGTGCATGGTGCGTGTTCTTCGTCCGGCTGCTATGCGATGACGGATGCGCAGGTGGGTGAAATCTATGCGATCGTCGAACGGGCATTGAAGGGCGGTCAGGACCGTTTCCAAGTGCAGGCCTATCCTTTCCGTATGACGGCGAAAAACATGGCCGCCTACAAGAATGACCCGAACTTTGCCTTCTGGCGGACCCTCAAGGATGGCTATGATTACTTCGAGGTCACCCGTCGCCAACCGAAAGTGTCAGTCTGCGGTCGCCGTTATGTCTTCAATGCGGAGTTTGCCAATGGAGAACCCAGCGATCCGCTGGCCGCGTGCCCGCCTGCCATAAATCAACCCGAGGCGCAGGTGGCAGCACGTCTGAGTGCCGAGAAGCAGAAGCTCGACGTTGCAATGGCTGAAGGAACTTCAAGCGCTCTGAACGCTTATGTGGATGGCGGAATGCATCCGAGTTTCCGTGCTCTTCTGAAAAGCAGCGGACCCAAGGATATGGCAGGGCGCGTATCCGGCAAAAAGTACCCGATAAGCCGCCCGGACGCGGCGCTCGCAGACCCGTTTTCGGGAACGCGATGACCAGTTGATGAGGATCTGGATTGAATAAGCATGACACGACACGCCGGAGTTTCCTGTTCGGCACCGGCGGACTGGCGCTGACGGCATTGGCCGGCTGTACCACAACACCACGCGAAACAGTGGAGGTCCGCCCAAGGATTGATCCCTATTACGCCGAAGTCTACGGACCGAAACCTGAGGAGCAATTTCCGCTTCCGGCTATCCCTTACCAGAAGATCGACCCGCGCTTTTACCGTCAGATGGTGGAAAACCCGACTGGCGAACGGCCCGGTACGATCGTGGTCGATACGGCGAACCATTTTCTTTATCTGACATATGAAAACAATCAGGCCATGCGCTACGGCGTCGGTCTTGGGCGCGCCGGGTTCGAGTGGTCGGGCAGGGGCGTCATCCAGTACAAGCGCCAATGGCCACGCTGGACACCGCCTGACGAGATGATTGCACGTCAGCCCGAGCTTCAGCCCTATAGCGCCGCCAATGGCGGCATGGCACCGGGTTTGATGAACCCGCTGGGCGCGCGTGCGCTCTATATCTTTAAGGACGGTCGTGATACGATCTATCGCCTCCACGGTTCGCCTGAATGGTGGACGATCGGCAAATCCGTCTCGTCCGGTTGCGTCCGCTTGATGAACCAGGACATTGTCGACCTTTATAATCGCGTGCCGGACGGCACGCCGATCGTTGTAACATCGTTGGCGCCTCCCTCGCAAATGATGGCGGGTACGCCTGCACCGCAAGTCGTTGCTGGCCTGCCGGGCACATACTGAAGCGTTCGCTCTTAATGGAGACGCGCCCGAAAGCGTCGCTCGGAAGGTCGGGATCGATTGTAGGAAAATACGATGCTTAGATCTAAGGACGCTGGGCGCCGCGCGGCCAGTGTCCTCTGTTTATCGCGTGTCGTGATTGCGGCGAACGTCCGCCCAATCTGCGTGAACTGAAAACGCATCGCCGATTCAGACGTGTGTCGCGTCCCACTCTACGCAGATGCGCGTTCCCGTTTGCGGCTGCACACTGCTCTGTTCTACTGTCGCCTTGAGGCTTCGGGCCATGGCGGATATCAGCTTGGTGCCGAGCCCGGTGCCTTGCGGCGTAGGCGCGCTTCCCATGCCCACGCCATCGTCTTCGACTGTCAATTGCAGCTTTCCGTCCCGGCTTCTCAGCGCAATGCGAATATCTCCGCTTCCGGAGGGATAGGCGTATTTGAGAGAGTTGGTGGCCAGCTCGGTGACGATCACACCAAGCGCCACCGCCTGATCGGGTGCGGCGCTGATCGTCTCCATATCCGTGGTGATGCGGATACGCTCTTCATCGGGACCGGACTTGGCAAGCTCGCTGATGATCGAAGAGAGATAGGCATCGAGATCGACGACACCCATATTGTCCGCGGTGTAAAGGCTGCGGTGAACGCCTGCTATGGCGGAAATGCGGTTTTGCGTTTCCGATAGCACGGTGCGCGCCTCCTCGCTGGAGGCCGCGTTCATCTGCATGCGTATCATCGCGGAAACCAGCGAAAGGCTGTTGGCGATGCGGTGGTTCATCTCCTTCGCCATCAGTTCGGCGCGCTCCTTGGCACGCACCAGAAGACGCTCTGCCTCCTCCTTTTCCTTACGAAGCTGGAAGTTCGCGCAGACCTGCTCGATCGACGTCAGCAGCAGAGGGAAGAAATCGTCTGTGACAGTCTTGATCACATAATCGGCAGCGCCGGCTTTCAAGGCATCAATGGCGATTTGCGCCTCGCTCGCACCCGTTACGTAGAGAACGGGCGTGTCGCGTGTCCGCTCTCCAATCGCCTTGAGGAATTGAAGACCTGTTCCGTTTTGAAAGTAGTGATCCAGAACGACGGCGTCGAAGCGGGCCGCATTGAACTTTTCCAACCCGATGGCGACCGACGGCGCATGTTCGACGTCAACGCCGTGTCGGCGCAGCACGCGGGTGGCGAGCCTGGCAACTGTTGGATCGTCATCGACATAAAGTATATGCACCGCCGTTACGCCTTCATGGGACCTGTATGACCGAGAAGAAGAGGCCGAGGTTTCTAATTGCTGTTGCAAAGCCTTCGTAATCGACCGGCTTGGTGATGTAGACATTCGCACCCAGATCGTAGCACTTCTGGATTTCGGTCTCATCGTCCGTTGTCGTCAAAACCACGACAGGCAGACGCTTCGTGTGTTCGTTGCTCTTGATCTGCTCCAAGATCCGGATCCCCGACATATCGGGAAGATTGAGGTCCAGCAGAACCAGCAGGTATCGGTCCTTGCTGACGAGACCGTCACGCTCCGGTCCAAGAATATAGTCGAGCGCCTTGTTGCCCAATGTGAAGGGGACGATGTCGTTGTTGACGCCTGCGCGTCTTACATTCTTCTCGATCAGGCGGGCATGTCCCTCATCGTCTTCGATCATGACGATCGTGACTTCCTGTCCTGTTATTTTCATATCTCGTTACCTCGTGTGATTTTCCGCAGATCCGTTGGCAAAGTCAGCTGAAAGGTGCTTCCCTTGCCAAGTTCCGAGGTGACGGTAATGTCTCCACCTAAATTTCTTATTAGCGAACGCACATGTGCGAGTCCAATACCCTCGCCTTGTTGATCCTGGTCGCCGGCGCGTCTGAAGAGTTCAAACACCCGTTCGAGATCATCCTCTGCGATTCCGCGTCCATTATCGCAGATATCGACCCGGACTAGGCCACGTCCTTGCGGCAAGATGCGCGCCGAAAGTTGAAGTGGACGGCCTTTCATCTGGTACTTTACGGCATTGTCAAAGAGGTTGCCAAGAATCTGGTCGAGCGAAATCCTATCACTGATCACAGTGAATGGCTGTACGTTCACGTCGATATCACCATCCACAGCAGAAACCTGGTGCTGAACGCTTGCAGCCGCTGTTGCCAGTAGCTCCTTCAGGTCGACTTTCTCCGCCTGCAATTTGCGACGGCCGTCGCGTGAGATCTTTAGGATGGCATTGATAAGCTGGTCCATCTTGCGGGTGGACGAACGAATGAAGCCTATCGCTTCCGGCAGATCTTCTTCAACGGCAAGCCGGGCTTCCTTGATCTCGCTGTCTTGAAGCGTTGCACCATTGGCAAGGACGTAGCGCTCAATTGGTTTGAGCGAGGCCTCGAATTCCGAGAGGAATCCCATGATATTAACGAGTGGCGCACGCAGGTCGTGGGTCACGATATAGGCGAAGCGTTGGATTTCCTGATTAGCCCTAATCAGGTCTCTTGTTCTTTCGTTGACGCGCTCTTCAAGGCCGCGGTTGAGCGAATCGACCTCCTCGCGTGAGCGCATCAATTCGCCCACATATTTCGCGATGAGGAAAAGCGCACCGCCCACCACCGCGACGATTGCGATTGCACCGCCGACCGTCACCCAGCGAAGGTTGTAGGCCGCGTTGAGCTGTTCGGAAACGATCGTGCGCAGCCGGTCATCCGTAATGTCCTGAAAATAATCCAGTGTTTGACGGATTTCCCGCATATATATGAGGCCGCTATCGGCCCGCACGATGTCAATCGCTTCATCCGTGCGTCCCGCATTGACGAGGTCGATCGTACGCCCGATTTCGTTGAGCTTGGCTATGAGCGCGGCTTGCAGCCCCGGAAGTTTTGCAGCGTAGGCAGGCTTGTTCTGAATGGCTGCTACCAAGCGCGCGCGTTTGTCCGCAAGCGTTTCGGCAGCATCGCTATAGGGCGCCAGATATTCTTCCCTTCGCGTCAGAAGATAACCGCGCTGTCCCGTCTCTGCGTCCTGGATCGTGGTCAACAGATCCAGAATGGCGGCGCGCGTCCGCCGGAGATCGACGATCTCATGTGAATAGCTGTCGTTCTTCTGCACAAGCCAAAGAGACGCGCCGACCATCCCGATCAGCAGCGCAATTCCAAGCCCCAGCATGACGAGCGTTCGCCTGACGAAAGGAGATAGCTTGACCAATGACGTCCCCAGATCCCGATATGTAACTTTGCAAGGCATGTCGCAATGTTCGGTTGAACTGGACCTAGGCCTATGCCTTTGCTTATGCAAGTTTCTGTCCGCTTTCCAGAGCTTGAGTACGCTTTCGCACAAATGACTAGGCATGACGCAACGGCGGTGGAACCATATTTCCCTGATTTATGTTGTTCGTGCAAAGCAAGATAGAGCTGGAGAAGAAGATGAAACGGTCCGCTGTAGGCGCCGCTGCGCTATTCCTATTGTCAACGACGACCGCTGTGCTAGCGCAGACCTACGAAGTCAGCAGCGTTATTCCGTCAAAAAAGCCGTCGCTGGCGACGGTTACGAGGCAGGCCATGGAAGATGTGCGGCCTCACTATATCGTCGATGTTGCGGGAAAGCGCGTTCGATTGATAGGTCCACGTTTCTATCCAGACAACTCCAGCGACGTGGAATTGATGGGGCGTAACCAGGCCTTGGAGCGGGAAGCTGGGCATCCTGACATGTCCTTCGCGACCGCGGCACGGTAGTTTAAACGATCGCTTGCCGCCAGCTCGGTAAAGCATTTACACCGGGGAGCCAGTATTGGCAAAAAATGCGGATAGGGGTTGGATCAGGCCAGACGGCGACGAGTCGCAGAAGGCCACGTTCCCGGAGCTATTTTTTGACCTTGTTTTCGTCTTTGCGCTGATCCAGCTTTCGGCCACCCTGGCGAAAGATTTCGGCCCGACCGCGCTTTACGAGGCGGCGATCCTTATCCTTGCCCTGTGGTGGCTTTGGGTTCACACCACGTGGCTGACCAATCTGTTGAACACAGACAAGGGCCCGGTCAGGATGTTCCTGTTCGGGCTAATGTTTGCGGGTGTCCTTTTGGCGATTGCGCTGCCGAAGGCATTTGAGAGCCAAGGCCTTATCTTTGCTTCTATCTACACGGCGATGCAGCTGTCTCGCTCGCTCTTCGGGCTCTATGTCTTCCGCGGGGTCGATCACGGAAATTCCAAGACCTTCGGTAGGATGACAGTCTGGCTGATGGTGTCCAGCCTCCTCTGGATCGCCGGCGGTTTCCAAGACGATCTAACTATTCGCTTGATCCTGTGGACCGTGGCCATTGCCATAGAATATGCTGGACCTTTAGCGCGCTATCATGTTCCCGGGTTGCGGGCTCAAGACGACGAGCAACTTCTTCTCTCGGGAGAGCATCTGGCGGAGCGTTGCGCGCTCTTCGTCATTATCTGCCTTGGCGAAACCATTTTGACCACAGGGAAAACAGCGACGGAATACATGAATTCGAACCTGACGTTCATTGTATTCTGTGCTGCCTTTTTAAGTACGGTCGTGATGTGGTGGATATATTTTCACCATGGCCAAGAGGAAGTATCGGATAAGGCCGAAGAGGCCGAGGAGGCCGCAGAGCCGGAAACGATCGCGCAAAATCTCTTCAACTACGGCCACCTGCCAATCGTTGCCGGAATCATTCTGACGGCAGTTGGAGAGGATTTCAGCCTTTCCCACAGTCACGATGCGTCGACGTTGCGGGAATCGCTTGCCATCATGGGCGGGCCCATCCTTTTTCTGATCGGCAATATCGGCGTGAAGGTTGCATCGTCCTTCGTGAGGCCGATTTCGCACTTCGCAGGTATCGTTGTGCTGGCCGCACTTCTCTTCGTGCCGGGCGTACCGCTCTATGGATTGCAGATCGTCAGTGCCGCTGTCCTGCTTATGGTCGCGATCTGGGAGTATGTAGCACTTCGCCGGCATGCCGCATCCGTGGGATAGTTGCAGCGCGGCGCAGCTCTATGCCGTCTCGACGCTTACATCGAAGTTGCGGAAGTCGCCACTGTCGATGAAGGCTTCCACCATGGCCTTGTAAGGCGCGATGTCGATCTTGTTCTCAGCCAGCCAGTCTTGGTTATAATAGGTCGCTGCGTAGCGGTCACCGCTGTCGCAGATGAGCGAAACCAGAGAACCTTCACGCCCTTCCTTCATCATCGCCGCAGCGATCCAGCAGACGCCGAAGAAGTTTGTGCCAGTTGAGCCGCCCACACGTCGGAAAAGTCGCTCCGACAGCACATGCATAGCAGCGATCGATGCCGCGTCTGGTATCTTGATCATGTGGTCGATGACACCGGGAATGAAGGACGGTTCCACGCGCGGGCGTCCCACGCCTTCGATGCGCGACGGCGTCGAGCAGGTGACGTTGCGATCCCCAGACATATAAGACTGGTAAAACGCCGAGTGCTCCACATCCACCACGCAGAGCCGGGTTGGAAGATTGCGATAGCGAATGTAGCGGCCGATGGTGGCAGAGGTGCCCCCTGTGCCGGCATTCATCACCACCCATGATGGTTGTGGATGCTCTTCGCTCTGCATCTGGTCGAAGATGGACTCGGCGATGTTGTTGTTGCCACGCCAATCGGTTGCGCGCTCGGCATAAGTGAACTGGTCGAGGTAATGACCATTCGCTTCCGCAGCCAGTCTCTCTGCCTCGGTGTAAACTTCGGCGGGGCTGTCGACAAAATGACAGCGGCCACCGAAGCGCCCGATGGCTTCGACCTTCTGGCGGCTGGTAGAGTGCGGCATGACGGCGATAAAGGGCAGGTCGAGAAGATGTGCGAAATAGGCCTCGCTGACAGCGGTCGAACCGGACGACGCCTCCACCAGCGTGGTTCCCTGCCGGATCTTGCCGTTGCAGATGCCATAAAGGAACAGCGAGCGCGCGAGGCGATGCTTCAGACTGCCGGTCGGGTGCGTCGACTCGTCTTTCAGATAGATCGATATGCCGCGCAGACCATTGAAAACGGGTTTAACGAGGTGGGTATCTGCCGAGCGGCGACCATCACCCTGAAGTATGCCGATGGCGCGTCGGGCCCATTCGCGGTCTTCGCATGCAGGCAGTGGCGTGATTGGCGGCGTGGAAAGGCACTCATGCATGACGCTCGAACTCCATCTGCATCAGCAAGTTTGCTGCTAATGATGCATTATTCAAATATTTTGCCGAACCGTCATTATCCATAAAAATATGCTCCCATGAGTGTATATGGAAGAAGAATGTTCCATGGAATCGTCCTATATTAGAATGGTGCTTTTGCAAAGCGGGACGTTGTCAGCGTCATGGACCGCAACGCAAAAAAATTAGCGCCGTGTGGTTTGACCGGCTCTACCAGAGCTATTTGTAAACGCGGTGGCGTCAGGCCGTACCATCTACCAGAACGAAGCGCTGTCCCCTCGAGCATGTTTCGATGCGCGCATCCACCCGATAAATATCGCGCAGCATTGCAGGCGTGATGACATCTTCGGTCATGCCGCTCACCACCATCTGGCCGCCTGCAATCACGAGCGTGTTTTCACAGTAGCGCAGAGCGTGGTTCAGATCGTGAAGCGCAATCAACACGATCATGCCTTGGCGGCGAGCAAGGCCTGAGATGAAGTCCAGCACTTCCACTTGCCGATGAAGGTCGAGCGCTGAGGTCGGTTCATCCATCAATAGGACTTCCGGCTTGCGCACCAGTGCCTGCGCTAAAGACACGAGCTGACGCTGACCACCGGACAGTTCGCCAAGTCCGCGGAAGGACAGGTTGTCGATGTTGAGCGCCTTCAGGATCGCGTCGATCTCGGCAAGTTCGTCGTCGCGAACTTTCCAGCCGCTTCCCTGCTTGGCAGAAAGCAGGATGGATTCGTAAACCGTGAGCACCGCATTGGCACCAGTGTCCTGGGGCATGTAGCAGATGGTCTTCGGCCCTTGCTCCGTTTGCGATAGCGTCACCACGCCGGGACCGGAAATCAGGCTGGCAATCCGCTTGAAGAGCGTGGATTTTCCTGCTGCATTCGGGCCGATGACGGCAGTGACGCTTCCGGCTTTCAGCATGTCCATGGTGACGTTGGAAAGAACTGTCGTGCGGCCATACTTTGCGCCGACATCCTGAAGAGCCAAGGCTACCATGCGCGTCTCCTGTTGGAAAAGATCAGGATGAAGAAGAAGGGAACGCCGACAAGGGCGGTAATAACGCCGATCGGCAGAACAGCACCTGGGATCAGCATCTTGCTGACGACCGAGGTGACCGACAGCAGCAGCGCGCCGCAGATGACGGAGCCGGGCAGGAAGAAGCGCTGATCTTCTCCGACAACCATGCGGGCAATATGCGGGCCGACCAGACCGACGAAGCCGATCGTGCCGACGAAGGACACTGGTATGGCGGCCAGCAGGCTTACCGTCAGCATGGTCTGGAGGCGCAGGCGCCGGACATTGACGCCCATGCTGGCCGCCTTGTCGTCGCCGAGCCTGAGCGCCGTCAAAGCCCAAGCGTTCTTCATGAACAATGGAACGGTGAGCACAAGAATAGCCGCCGTGACATAAACCTTCGCCCACGTCGCTTTGGTCAGGCTCCCCATGGTCCAGAAGACGACGGCTGCCAGCGCTTGTTCGGATGCCAGATATTCCAGCAGTGACAAGGCGGCATTGAAGGTGAAGACCAGGGCGATGCCGAGAAGCACGATAGTTTCGACGCTGACACCGCGCATGGTCGAGGCGAAGTGGATGAAAAGCGCTGCCAGCATGGCCATGAGGAAGGCATTGATCGGCACCATATACTCGACAGCGCCGGGGAAGATCGCGATGCCACCGACGAGTGCCATGGCCGCACCGAAACTTGCCGCGGCCGAGATGCCGAGCGTGAAGGGACTTGCCAAGGGGTTCGACAGGATGGTCTGCATCTGCGCGCCCGCAACGGAGAGAGAAGCGCCGACGGTGACCGCCATCAGGGCAATCGGCATGCGGATATCCCAGATGACGACGCGCAGCTGGTTGGCGACGGCAGCTGGATCGAAAATCGCTCCGACCACTTCGGAGAGTGTGTATCTCGCTGGCCCAAGCGCCATATCGGTCGCGACGCTGAGACACAGCGCCAATGTCAGTCCGACCAGGATGAGGATACGGCGACCGGCAAGGGCGCGATATCGATGGCCCCCCGTTTCCACGGACGTCTCGCTGATGGAAGCCATATCAGTTCACGCCTTTTTCGAGGGAGACGAAGTAGCCTGGCTTGTAGGTGATGGGCAGGAATTTCTTGTGGAAGTCATCAAAGTTCTTTTCCGGATCAAGGTCGGCAAAGAGATCCGGGTGGAACCACTTGGCGAATTGCTGGATCGGAACGAACTCATAGGGAGCGCCGTAGAACTGGTGCCAGACGGCGTGCACATTGCCGTCCTTCACTGCCTTCAATTCCGGGAAGGGCGTGCGGGTCATCAGCTTGGCCAGACGTTGCCGCGAAAGCTTCATGTCCGCACCGCGTCCGACTGGAACGAACTGGTTGATGTCGGATTCTGCCGCCCAGTTTGAACCGGTGACAATAATGTGCTCGGGATCGGAAACGACCAGCTGTTCGGGGTTCAGGTCGCCGAAGGTTGTCTTGATCACGTCAGACGCAATGTTGTGGCCTCCAGCCTTTTCGATCATTTCACCGAAATTGACCGGGCCGAAGGTGCGGCAGCAGGTGTTTTCTCCGGAAATGCCCGGCGCGCGTTCGATGAAGACGCCTGGGCGTTTCAGGTCCTTGACCGTTGCAAGTCTGTCGGTGACGAGCGCAATTTGCTGGCGTCGATAGGCCATGAACTCGTCGGCCCGCTGCTCGGCACCGAATATCTGTCCAAGGGCGCGAATGGAGGGTTCGGTGTTCTTCTCTGGATCGAGGCGAAAATCGAGATAGACGACCTTGATACCGGCAGCGGCGGCCTTGTCCTCGAAACCGCTTTCCTTGGCACTTTGCTCCGCCTCCAGGTTGAGTGTGATGATATCCGGCGAAAGGGCGATGGCGGCTTCGAGGCTGAATTCGCCCTGCGGCAGATAGCCGAAGCGGGGCAAGTCCTTGATCTGCGGGAAACGCTCCACATAGGCCGTGTAGCTGTCGGGATCCTTTTTGATGAGATCGTCACGCCAGCCAACAACCGTATCGAATGTCTTTTCACCCTTGAGGGCAGCCACCACATGAACCTGACGGGCTTCGCCGAGGATAACCCGCTTTGCCGGCAGGTCCATCTCGACGGTGCGACCAGCAGCGTCGATTATCTCAGTCGACCATGCTGGGGATGAAAGTGCGGCAAGGATAATCGTTGCAATGGTGCCAAGCGTTTTGAAAATCATGGGATAACCCTCTTTTAAAAACAGCATGGCGAGCCGGATGGAGGGCCGCCTCGCTTCGTTCGGTCTGGCCTGGTTCGGGCCATCACGGTACAGCTCTTACGTGTCGTCCTTGAGAGACACGAAGTAGCCGGGCTTATATTCGAGCGGCAGGAAGCGCTCGTGCAGTTCCTTGAACGTCGCTTCAGGATCGAGATCCTTGAAGAGAGCGGGGTGCAGCCACTTTGCGATCTCCTGGATGGCGACGAACTGGTACGGGTTGTTGTAGAACTGGTGCCAGATGGCGTGGACGTTGCCGTTCTCCACCGCCTTGACGCCGGTAAAGCCCGGACGTTTTGTCAGATTTTCCAACTTGCGGCGTGCTTCCTTGAGGTCCGCGCCATAGCCCACGCCGACCCAGTTGCCGCCTGGTACATAGGCATCCCACTTGCCGCCGGTAATGATGATCTGATCAGGATTGGAGGCGATGATCTGTTCCGGGTTGACCGTGCCGAAGGTGCCGGGGATTATACCCTTGGCCATGTTGATGCCACCGGCGATTTCGACCATTTTGCCGAAGTTTTCGTTGCCGAAGGACATGCAGCAATCGTCCGAATAGCCGCCAGCGCGCTCGACGAAGACCACGGGCTTCTTCGGGTTTTCCTTTTCAAGGACGTCGGTTACGCGCTGGATGCTGTCGGAGCGGAACTTGATGAAGTCTTCCGCGACTGTTTCCTTGCCCATCAGCTTGCCCATGAGGCGCATGCTCGGCTCGGTGTTTTCCATCGGCTTCTCGCGGAAGTCGACATAGACGAGAGGAATCCCGACCTTGCCGAGCTTCTCAATATAGCCGGCTTCTTCTGTTGCGGTCTTGGCGTCGATGTTCATCAGGATGACGTCAGGCTTCAGCGCAACCGCCTGCTCGATATCGAATGTGCCGTCCTTCATCCCACCGAATTTGGGAAGCTTGGCGATGTTCGGATATTTTGCGAGATAGGCGTCATATGTTTCCGGGTCGGCCTTCGGCAGATCGTCGCGCCAACCGACGACATGTTCAAAAGGATTGTTTTTGTCCAGAGCGGCGAGAAAATAGATTTGGCGGCCTTCGCCGAGAATGACATGCTTGACTGGCACATTGACCTCGACATCGCGTCCAGTGACGTCTTTGACCGTCACTTTTTCAGCGAAAGCTGGCCATACGCTCGAAACCACAAGGCCCATTGCAAGAACTGCGGATCTGCCCGTAATGCGCATTGAAATAGCTCTCCAATAAAACTTTTGGCGCTTTATGATTTTATGATTGCATTCGTCAAGTTTTATCTTTTAGAGCAATTCTCAACTGCAATCCTGAGGTTCACCGGCATGGACAGCGCAAATGGCTACGGAAGCAACTTTGGTCTGAAGGACGAGATCAAGGCCTATTGGTCCGCGCGCGCTGCAACCTTCGATCTTTCACCAGGTCATGAGATTTTTTCCGAGGATGAACGCGCTGCCTGGCATCGGCTTGTGTTGAAGCATCTGGGACCGGGTGAGGGCAAGCTGGCGCTCGATCTCGCAAGCGGCACGGGCGTCGTCTCGCATCTGATGGACGACCTCGGCTATCGCGTCACTGGCCTCGACTGGGCAGAACCCATGCTGGAGCGCGCAAAGACGAAAGCGAAGAGCCGCAACCGGGCAATCACTTTCCGCATGGGCGATGCGGAAAACACCATGGAGCCGGACGCGAACTATGATGTGGTGATCAACCGCCATCTGGTCTGGACGCTGGTCGATCCAGAGGCTGCCTTCCGCGAGTGGCTGCGTGTGCTGAAGCCCGGCGGCAAGGTGCTGGTCGTCGATGGTGATTTCGTCAATGTCAGCCGCACCGAGAAGCTTCTGAAAGATCTGGCGAACTGGCTGCAAAAGCGCGGAGTTCTCAAGGCTGAAGCCGTTCATATGCCGCCAGATATGGCGGGCACCCATAACAGCATCCTTTCACGCGTCTATTTTTCCAATGGCGCGCGCGCGGACGCGGTTGCAGCATTGTTGCGTGATGCTGGTTTCGAGGAGGTGACGATCGACACCGACTTTCGCGACGTCCATAGGAGCCAAGCTAAGAACTGGAATTTCCTGAAGGCTGCGGCCCGCGGAATCCAGCACCGTTACGCGATCTGTGCGCGCAAGCCGGAATAAAAAACCCCGGATCGCTCCGGGGTTTAAGGATCGTCCAATCAGCCGGCCTTCGCCATAGCCTTGGCGGCCACACGGGCGCGGATGGATTCGACATCCGCTTTAGGCGTTGCCGCAAAGAGTGTACGCGTATAGCTGTGCTTCGGGTCGGAAAAAACCTCATCGCGCGTGCCGTGTTCGACGGCTTCACCGAAATACATCACCATCACTTCATCGGCGATATACTTCACCACCGAAAGATCGTGGCTGATGAAGACATAAGTCAAGCCGAACTCGTCCTGCAAGTCGGCGAGCAGGTTGAGAACCTGAGCCTGGACCGAAAGGTCAAGCGCCGAAACCGGCTCGTCCAGCACCAAGAGCTTCGGGTTGAGCATCAAGGCACGCGCAATGGCGATGCGCTGGCGCTGGCCGCCGGAGAACATATGCGGGTAGCGGTTGTAATGCTCTGGGCCGAGACCCACGCGCACCAGCATATCATTCGCTTTTTCGCGACGCTCGGCGGCGGACATGTTGGTGTTGATCAAGAGCGATTCACCCAGCACATCGCCGATCTTCTGGCGCGGGTTCAGCGAACCATAGGGGTTCTGGAACACGATCTGAACCTTCTGGCGCATCTCCGGCGTCAAATGGCCGGGACGTGTGTCCATTTTCTCGCCGTCGATGAAGAGGTCACCCGATGTCGGTTCATCGATAAAGGTCAGCATGCGGGCAAGGGTTGACTTGCCGCAGCCGCTTTCGCCGACAATCGCCAGCGTCTTGCCGGTCTCGAGCTTGAAGGACACGCCCTTGACGGCATGGACCGTCTTGCTCTGCTTCATGAATCCGCCAGGGATATGGTAATCCCGCTTCATGTCGCGGACTTCGAGCATGATTTTATTGTTACTCATGCCGTTTCTCCCGCAGCGCTTGAGGCTGGTGTCGGCGTACCGTCGAAGAACTGCGACACGGTGGTCAGGCGATCACCCGTCGCATTCTCCGGCAGCGCTGCCAGCAGCGCCTTCGTATAGTTGCTCTTGGGGTTTTCAAACAGAGTGAGCACGTCGGCTTCCTCCATCTTGCGACCCTTGTACTGCACCACAACGCGATCGGCCGTTTCCGCCACCACGCCCATGTCATGGGTGATCATGATGAGGCCCATGCCGGTTTCGGCCTGAAGGCGCATGATCAGATCGAGGATCTGCTTCTGGATCGTGACGTCGAGCGCGGTTGTCGGCTCGTCCGCGATCAAAAGCTTCGGATTGCAGGCAATGGCAATCGCGATCATGACGCGCTGGCACTGGCCACCGGACATCTGGTGCGGATAGTGCTTCAGACGCTCTTCCGGGTCAGGCAGTCCGACGAGCTTGAAGAGTTCGATAGCGCGTGCACGACGCGCTTTCTTGTCGAGACCCATGTGGATCCGCAGAACTTCCTCGATCTGGAAACCGACCGTGAAGCAAGGGTTGAGACTTGCCACCGGCTCCTGGAAGATCATTGCGACATCCTTGCCGATCAGCTTGCGGCGGTCGGATGGGCTAAGCTTCTGGATGTCTTTGCCCTGAAAGAGCATGCGGTCGGCAGTGATGCGCGCCGTCCAGGGCAACAGACCCATGACAGCCAGCATCGAGACGGACTTGCCGGAGCCGGACTCGCCGACAATGGCAAGTACTTCACCCGGATCGACCGAGATCGACACGCCATCCACGGCGCGGAACCAGCCATTGGCGGTTTCGAACTCGACGGTGAGATTATCGATTTGCAGAAGTGCCATATCAGGACCTCTTCAGTTTCGGGTCGAGCGCATCACGCAGACCGTCGCCCATCAGGTTGATGGCAAGAACGGTGATGAGAATGGCAAGACCGGGGAAGGTAACGACCCACCACGCGCGCAAAATGAACTCGCGCGCTTCGGCAAGCATGGTGCCCCATTCGGGTGCGGGCGGCTGCGCGCCCATGCCGAGGAAGCCTAGAGCCGCCGCATCGAGAATGGCGTTGGAGAAGGATAGCGTTGCCTGAACGATGAGCGGCGCGGTGCAGTTCGGCAAAATCGTGCGGAACATCAGACGCAGCGGACCGGCACCGGCCAGACGCGAGGCCGTCACGTAATCCTTGGACTTTTCCGCCATGACGGCGGCACGCGTCAAGCGCACGAAGTGCGGTTGAAGAACGAGCGCGATCGCGATCATGCCGTTGGTGAGGCCCGGTCCGAGAATAGCGACCAGAACGAGCGCCAGAAGCAGGGAAGGGAAGGCTAGAATAATGTCCATCAAACGCATGATGGCGGTATCAAGCCAACCGCGATAGTAGCCGGCCAGAACGCCGATGACGACGCCGGTGGTCAAGGACAGTGTGGTGACGAACACACCGATGAACAGCGAATACTGTGCGCCATAGATTAGGCGCGACAGGATATCGCGGCCGACGGGGTCGGTGCCTAACAGGTATGTCAGGCGTCCACCTTCAACCCAGGCAGGCGGAAGAAGAACGGCATCGCGATATTGTTGGAATGGCGAATGCGGCGCGATGATCGACGCAAAGACCGCGATGATCACGAGTGCCAGGAAAACATAAAGGCCAATGACGGCACCCTTGTTTTCAGAAAAGTAAAACCAGAATTCCTTCAGCATCTGCTTGCGCATGGCGGAAGAGGAAACCGGTGCTGCGGTTTTGGTAATGGCGGTATCGGCCATGAAACGGTCCTCCTTTTAGTGCCGGATGCGCGGGTTGATCAGGCCATACAGGAGGTCAACGATAAGGTTGACGACCATGATGATGCCCGCAATCAACAGCAGGCCGCCCTGAATAACCGGGTAATCGCGGCGGAAGACGGAATCGACCATCCACTTGCCGATGCCCGGCCAGGAGAAGATCGTTTCGGTGAGGATGGCACCGGCCAGCATGACGCCGACCTGCAGGCCGATGGTGGTGATGACCGGGATCATGGCGTTGCGCAACGCATGGATGCCGATCACCCGGAAGGGAGACAGGCCCTTGGCGCGCGCGGTGCGCACATAGTCTTCCGACAGCACCTCTAGCATGGCCGAGCGCGTCTGGCGCGCAATGACGGCAAGCGGGATTGTGGCCAGCACGATCGACGGCAGCGCCAGATGGCTCAGCGCCGAGGCAAAAGCGCCTTTTTGGCCGGAAAGCAGCGAGTCGATCAGCATGAAGCCGGTGACTGGCGGGAAATAGAACATCAGCGAGATGCGTCCTGAAACCGGTGTCCATTGCAGAATGCCCGAGAACAGGATGATCAGCAGCAGGCCCCACCAGAAGATCGGCATGGAGTAGCCGACGAGCGCTACGCCCATCAGGCCCTGATCGAAGATCGAACCGCGCTTGATGGCGGCAATCACGCCTGCCGGAATGCCGATGAAGACAGCAAGGATGATGGCGCAGACGGAGAGCTCGACGGTTGCTGGAAACAGCGCGAAGAACTGATCGATGATCGGCGACTTGGAAACGATCGAAGTGCCGAAATCACCCGTCAAAATACCCTTGAGGTAATCGAAATACTGGATGACCAGCGGCCGATCCATGCCGAGAGCGGCGCTGATCTGCGCATGGCGCTCTGGCGACATGACGCGCTCGCCGGACAGAAGTGCGACCGGATCGCCTGGCAGAAGCCGGATGAACAGGAACGCGATAATGGAAACCCCGATGAATGTCGGGATGAGCACGGCGATACGCCGCACAAGAAAGCCAATCATGAGAAACCTTCGATCTGTTCCTTACGAGGAACCTATGCTCTGGCACGAGGCAGTTTTTTGCCTGCTTATTGATGTTTTATAAGTGCCGCATAAAGGAAGTGCCGCGCACCTTTTTAAGAGATGCGCGGCAATTCTATTCGGGTGCAGCGATTACTCGGTGATGTCGACGTTTTCGAACGTGAAGTCACCCAGCGGGCTCTGTACGAAGCCGGTTACTTCCTTGCGCATCGGCACGATAGACAGGGAGTGGTCGAGCGTGGCCCAAGGCGCTTCTTTCTTGAAGACGACCTGAGCTTCTTCGTAGAGCTTGGTGCGCTCGGCCTGATCGGTCGTAACCTTGGCCTTCTTCACCAGATCGTTGAACTCCTTGTTGCACCACTGTGCACGGTTGTTACCGCCAACAGCTTCGCAGCCGAGCAGCGTGTCAAGGAAGTTGTCCGGATCGCCATTGTCGCCGGTCCAGCCGAGCATAACGGCGCCGTCACGATCCTTGGCCTTGGAGCGGTCGAGATACTCGGCCCACTCGTAAGAGACAATTTCAACCTTGACGCCGATCTTGGCGAAATCATCCTGGATGATTTCAGCAGCGCGGCGGGCGTTCAGCATGTAAGGACGCGAAACCGGCATTGCCCAGACCTTCATGGAAAGGTCCTTCACGCCGGCATCTGCCAGCATCTTCTTGGCGGCGTCGAGATCGTAGGCGTCGTCCTCGACCTTGTCGTTGTAGGACCACATGGTCGGCGGCAGCGGGTTCTTGGCAGGTGTTGCCATGCCCTGGAAGACTGCGTCGACAATGGCCTTCTTGTTGATGGCCTTGTTCAGCGCCTTGCGCACCTCCGGCTTGTCAAACGGAGCCTGAGTGGTGTTGTAGGCGAGGTAGGCGACGTTAAGGCCTTCCTGCTCCATAACCTTGAGGTTCGAATCCGACTTCATGGACTGGACGTCGGCAGCGTTCGGGTAAGGCATCAGGTGGCATTCGCCAGCCTTGAGCTTCTGGTAGCGAACGGCAGCGTCGGTGGTGATGGCGAAAACGAGATCGTCGATCTTCGGTGCGCCGCCCCAGTAGTCCTTGTTGGCCTTGTAGCGGATGACGGCATCCTGCTGGTAGCCGACGAAAGCGAACGGACCAGTGCCGACCGGCTTCTGGTTCAACTCTGCCTGCTTGCCTTCAGCGGCGAGCTTGTCGGTGTATTCCTTCGAAACGATCGAAGCGAAAGGCATTGCGAGGTTTGCAAGGAAGGGAGCTTCCGGGCGGTTCAGCGTGAACTTGACCGTCATGTCGTCGACCTTTTCGACCGATTTGATCAGTTCAGGGAAGCCCATGCCGGCTGCGTATTCCCAGGACGTGCCCGGAACATACTGGTGCCATGGATTGTCGGTCTTGATCTGGCGCTCGATGGAGAAAACAACGTCATCGGCGTTCAGTTCGCGGGTCGGGGTGAAGAACTCCGTGGTCTGGAATTTGACGCCAGGACGCAGCTTGAAGGTGTACTCCTTGCCATCCTTCGAAACTTCCCAGCTCTCGGCGAGGCCTGGTACTGGCTTCGTGGTGCCCTTTTCGAATTCCAGCAGGCGGCTGTACACGGTGTGCGCAGCGGCGTCGAAGGTGGTGCCGGCGGTGTAGAGGCCTGGATCGAAGCCTTCTGGCGAACCTTCGGAGCAGTAAACGAAGGTCTTCGCGCTTGCCACGTTTGCAAAGCACGTCGCCGAAAGCAAGGCTGCGGCGATGATGCTAAGTTTGTATCTCATATGTGAGCTCCCAATTTTTTGTAACCGGCTCGCTTGTCCCGCGGATGCCGACTGATCGTCGTTATAAGAAAGTCTTTACATACTCAAGCGGACACCTGAAACGATTCATATGATTTTTGATGAAATAATCAACTTATCGCGATCTGATGCTATTTTAGGCGGCGCGATTAGAATGTTATGATCGTTGAAATGCTTAAAAGCGGTATATCCTCCTATCGTCCTTTACGCTCACTCATGTCAAAACGCCCCGCTGAAAGCAGGGCGTCTATGATTTACATCGGGGCTTGGCCTTGGATTTGCCAAAGAAACTTTACGCCGCAGACATTTTCTCGCCGACGAAGCGCCAGTTTATCAAGTTTTCCAATACGGCTTTGATGTGGGCAGGCTTTCGGTTCTCGTAATCGACATAATAGGCATGTTCCCAGATATCGATGCCGAGATAAGCTGGGCGACCAACGGCTACAGGATTGTTTCCGTCTTCGTATCCCACTAGCGCAAGTTTGTTGGCGTCATCTCTGGTAAGCCATACCCAGCCTGTGCCGAAAACTTCATCGGACGCGGTCACAGCCTTTTCGATGAACTTGTCATAGCTGCCGAATGCCGTGTTGATCTCGTCCGCCGTTTTGCCCTCAGGTCTGTTCGGGCCGCCCGGGACGAACTGCTCCCAGTAGAAAATGTGGTTCCACGCCTGAGCGGCATTGTTAAAGATCTTTTTGTCTGCGGGCTTGCCGTAGGACGCTGTCACGATCTCCTCGAGTTTCATGTCAGCATAAGGCGTGCCCTTTGCGAGCGTGTTGAGTTTGTCGAAATAAGCCTTATGGTGCTTTCCGTAATGCAAACCCACTGTCTTTGCCGAAATATGCGGTGCCAGCGCATCCTCCTTGAACGGGAGTGAGGGCTGCTCGAAAGGAACTGCGGCGCGGCCAATGGACGGCGTTGAAAGAACCGTGGCGACAGCGGAGGCCGCTCCTGCTGCAAGGACTGTGCGTCTGGTCAGTATCATGGCGGTTCAAAGCTCCTGATCGCGAGAGGTCAAGCCCCGTTAACCGAAGCAGTTGCGGAAAGGTTTCCTCTGGAGGCGTCATTTGAGAGACGCTCCCGAACTTGTTATCGCTTCGCCTCCGCATAAGCCCGTCCGCTCTAGGAGCACTTGTCGCTTGGGTGCATTTAATAGCGGCGGATGCGACATTCAGGGTTGCACGAAATTCTGGAGCGGTTAGCTTGTCCGCGGTTGTGCGGCGGAGGCTCGGTCCGTTCAACTGTATCGATACAGGAGGAAGTCAGAGATGAAGACGATCAAGGGTCCCGGTTTGTTTCTGGGTCAGTTCGCGGGAGATGCCGCACCCTTCAATAGCTGGGACGCGATCACAAAATGGGCCGCTGAAAAAGGCTATGCCGGCGTTCAGGTGCCAACATGGGCAAGCCAGTTGATTGACCTGAAAAAGGCCGCCGAATCCAAGGATTATTGCGACGAATTCGCCGGCGTTGCACGGCAGAATGGCGTCGAAGTCACGGAACTTTCCACCCATCTTCAGGGCCAGCTGGTCGCGGTACACCCCGCCTATGACGAAGCCTTCGATGGTTTTGCTGCACCCGAAGTGCGCGGCAATCCGAAGGCGCGGCAGGAATGGGCGGTTGAGCAGGTCAAACTTGCGCTGAAGGCGTCACGCAATCTCGGCATCGATGCGCATGCGACATTCTCGGGCGCACTCGCTTGGCCTTTCATCTACCCATGGCCGCAGCGTCCTGCTGGCCTTGTAGAAACGGCGTTCGACGAACTTGCAAGACGCTGGACACCTATCCTGAACTTCGCAGACGAACAGGGCGTCGATGTCTGCTATGAAATTCATCCAGGCGAGGACCTGCATGATGGCGTAACATTCGAGATGTTCCTTGAGCGTGTGAAAAATCACAGCCGCGCCAACATGCTTTACGATCCGTCGCACTACGTGCTGCAGTGCCTGGACTATCTCGACAATATCGACATCTACAAAGACCGCATCAAGATGTTCCACGTCAAGGACGCGGAGTTCAACCCGACGGGACGCCAGGGCGTTTACGGCGGTTACCAAGGTTGGGTCAACCGTGCAGGCCGCTTCCGCTCGCTCGGCGACGGGCAAGTCGATTTCGGTGCCGTCTTCTCCAAAATGGCGGCCAATGATTTTGACGGCTGGGCCGTGGTCGAATGGGAGTGCGCACTAAAACATCCTGAGGACGGAGCACGTGAGGGCGCGGAGTTCGTCAAGGCGCACATCATCCGGGTGACGGAGAAGGCCTTCGACGATTTCGCTTCCAGCGGTACGGATGACGCGGCCAACCGGCGCATGCTCGGCTTGTAACAGAACGATTTCGAGGATTTGAAAATGGCAATTGAAGGAAAAACGACCGACAAGGCGTCCAAGCGTATCCGCCTCGGCATGGTCGGCGGTGGCAGCGGCGCTTTCATTGGCGGCGTTCACCGCATGGCAGCGCGTCTCGACAACCGCTTCGAACTGGTGGCAGGCGCGCTATCGTCGACGCCGGAGAAGTCGAAGGCGTCCGGTCTTGAACTCGGTCTGGATGAAGACCGCTGCTACGGCTCCTATGAGGAAATGGCGCAGAAGGAAGCGGCGCGCGACGATGGTATCGATGCTGTCGCGATCGTTACGCCGAACCATGTGCACTTTCCGGCGGCCAAGGCCTTTCTGGAGCGTGGCATCCACGTCATCTGCGACAAGCCGCTGACCTCCAATCTCGAAGACGCCAGAAAGCTGAAAGAGGTTGCGGACACAGCTGACGCGCTCTTCGTGCTCACACACAACTACACCGGCTACCCCATGGTGCGGCACGCGCGCGAACTGGTGGAAAGCGGCGCGCTTGGCGATATTCGTCTGGTGCAGATGGAGTATCCGCAGGATTGGCTGGCAGAGCCGATCGAACAGACCGGAGCCAAACAGGCGGTGTGGAGAACGGACCCCGCACAGTCTGGTGCTGGCGGCTCCACCGGCGATATCGGCACCCATGCCTACAACCTCGGTTGTTTCATCTCCGGACTTGAGCTCGATGAGCTGGCTGCCGATGTACACACCTTTGTCGAGGGCCGACGTCTTGATGACAATGCGCATGTCATGCTTCGCTTCAAGGCGAAGGACGGCAAACAGGCGGCCAAAGGCCTTTTGTGGTGCAGCCAGGTCGCGGTTGGCCACGAAAACGGATTGAAGGTTCGTGTATACGGTACCAAGGCCGGACTGGAGTGGACCCAGGCCGATCCCAACTATCTGTGGTTCACCAAACTGGGAGAGCCGAAGCAGCTGATCACCCGCGGTGGCGCCGGCGCAGGGGATGCGGCATCCCGTGTCACGCGCATTCCGTCTGGCCACCCGGAAGGTTACTTAGAAGCCTTCGCGACGATCTATTCGGAGGCGGCCAATGCGATTGACGCACGCCGCAACGGTTCTGAACTCGACAAGGCCGTCATCTACCCGACCGTGGACGATGGTGTGAAAGGCGTTGCCTTTGTCGATGCGTGCATTCGTTCGTCCAAGGACAACGGCAACTGGGTCAAGCTCTGACGCGTTCCGCGATTTTTCAGGTTGGTATCTTGACCGACAGTTCTGTGTCGATCGTATCGACCATGTCTAAATACAAAAACCGCCGTGCGACAGCCTCGCACGGCGGTTTGCTGAATTACTATGTCCTCAGGCAGCGCCCGCTGGATCGCCTATTGGCAGGAGTGCGGGGTTGAGGGTCGGATCGTTGGGGTTCTTCGTATCGCCCGGATCCTTCACAGGGGGCACTGGCGGCTTTTCCTGAACTCGGTCGGGAATGCCCGGTGTCGATGTAGGACCACGCGGACTGTCGATCGTGGATTCGTCCAATGGATCACGGTTTGGCATGGTACGCTCCTTCGTTTGGGGTTCTCCAAGTAAACAGAAGCCCGCTCCATTGGTTCCCATTTTGCTTGCGTAGCGCCACTTCGTCCAACGGACGCCAATCGTAATTTTTCGTTAACCCCCTGTTAGCCATGCCGTTAAAGTTTTAGCTAAATTCTAACCAAGTTTCTTTTTCCGCCATACCTTCGCGATTATGTTGACCATAACGGCAATCAGACAGGCGCTGTCTACGGTTGCTTTCGGAATGACGCCTCCCGCTCAGGAGGCACGTGGACTTGTATGGAGTTGATAATGTCCTTTAAATTCAGATCTTATAATGTTGCCGCTGTAGCACTTTTGGCCGCAAGCCCGGTCGTCGCTGCAGACCTCACATCGTCTTATGAGGCACCTCCCGCCTATAACGAGCCTGCAAGCTCGTCCTGGACGGGTGCGTACGCAGGCGGTCATATCGGTGCCGCTATGCCAAGCGCGAACCCTTTCCGTGACGGCAAAGGTTTGGCTCTGGGCGTTCAGGGCGGCTACAACTACGATCTCGGCGGTGCAGTCGTGGGTGGTGAACTTGAGGCGACGCATTTGGGTGATACACGCGTATCTGTCCCGAACGGAAATCTGCGCGAGCGTTGGCGCGTTGCTGCCAAGGCAAAGGCTGGCGTTAAGATGGACGACACGCTAATTTACGGTACCGCTGGTCTAACCGTTACAAGCCTTCGCGACGGCGATAATGTGATCGGTCCCGACGGCATGAAGGAAGGCTACCTTCTCGGCGCAGGTATTGAGCACAAGTTCAATCAGCAGATATCTGGCAAGGTCGAATATAATTACGTTGCAACGAACGATGTTCGGACCTTCTCGGGCTCGACGACATCGCGTACCGACATCAGCGACAACGTTGTTAAGGGCGGTCTTAACTACCACTTCTAAGGTTATTGGCGGTATTGAAACCTGCCAATAAGGTGTCTTCAAGCAGGGCGGGCGAAACGCGCCTGCCTTACTTGGAGTGGCACACGGTCCGTACGCCAGATGCGTTGGCGAAAGTGTTGTCTGATGCGTGGTAGGATGGGTAGCGCGTTGCGCACCAGCGGATATGCTGGACCTCTTCGGCAGAAAGAAGAAGAGCTCCGCTGCCTTTCGTCGCGCCGCCATTGCTGAATGCGGACACGGAAACGTTCGTGCCTTCTTCCGCGGACGCTTCGCTCACATAGGCGGGATTGATAACGCTCAGAGCGAGCGATGGACTATTCGCGGCGCATACAAATGCTGCTGCAAAAAAAACTACGGATTTTATGTTTCCTGATCTTGACATTTTGGAAGTTCCTTTTCCGTATCTCGAAAAAGCAACGTAGCGAAGCCTGCTTTGGTTCCGCTGTTAACGAAGTCTTAGAATTCACGTGGCGGTGATTGTTACTTTCTGCTGCCTTTGCCTTGGTGATTCGAGCGGGGGCCGCCAGTATCAAAACATCAAAAGGCGCATGGGGGCTTAGTCGGTAGCTTTGCTATCACGTCCATGTGGTCGCGACTCTGGACCATCAACGGAGACGACGCGTCAGGCGCGGAGGATTTTTTTGGGGTTCCCATACGCGCATTCAACCCTATTGTCGCTCTTCTCGTCATCGGCTGTATGAATTGTTTGCTGGTGGCAATCGCTCATTCGATACGGTTGTGACATTCTCCAGCCACAAGGATGCGACGCTCGTTTGGGCCGTCTCAATTCTCGTCGGTTTGCCTCGTCTATAGCGGCTTGTTTCTTTTTCGCGTAAAGGTGCCGGTCATTGAGACGACATGAGAGGCAGCACACTTTTTTTAGTGGTGACGAAAGCTAAACTTCTAAAATCAGCCGGTGCCGATTTACATTGGGAACGGGACGTGGCGTCCTGACGTTCTGCGGCGATGAAACAGCGCTATCGTAATCTCATCTTCATCCTTGGCGATCAATTGTCCCACTCCATTTCAAGTCTGGAGGGGGCCGATCCGGGCCGAGATATAATTCTCATGTGCGAGGTGCATGAAGAAACGACTTATGTTCGGCACCATCGCAAGAAGATCGTCCTGATCCTGTCTGCCATGCGCCATTTCGCACAAGAGTTACGCGGTAAAGGATTCGATGTTCGCTACATCGAATTGGATGATGAGGCCAACTCTGGGAGCTTCACGAACGAGCTGAAGCGTGCAGTCAAAGAGACTAAACCGGAAAGAGTAATTGTCACCGAACCAGGCGAGTTTCGGGTATCGCAGGCAATGTCAGAGTGGGAAACGTCCTTCAACTTGCCAGTGGAGATACGCCTCGACAGTCGTTTTCTCTGTTCGAGGGAGGAGTTCGCCAATTGGGCCGAGGGACGGCGCGAGCTGAGGATGGAATTCTTTTACCGCGACATGCGGCGAAAGACAGGACTTCTCATGGAGGGCGATAAGCCGGTGGGAGGACGGTGGAACTTCGATGCAGAAAATCGAAAACCGGCCAAGCCAGATCTCTTCCGTCCGTCTCACTTGCATTTTCCGCCTGACGGCGTGACGCGACAGGTGATGACGTTGATTGATGGGCGCTTTGCCGATCATATGGGTGAGGCGGAGGGCTTTGCATTTGCGGTGACGCAACCGGATGCCGAGCGTGCGGCGGACGGTTTTATTGAGCATTTCTTGCCCAATTTCGGCGAAACGCAGGACGCCATGCTGACCAGCGATCCATTTCTCAACCACTCGCTTTTGTCTTTCTACATCAATCTCGGTCTGCTCGATCCCCTTGATATCTGCCGCAGGGCGGAGCGCGCTTTTCTAGAGGGTGAGGCACCACTCAATGCCGTGGAAGGCTTCATTCGACAGATTATCGGCTGGCGTGAGTATATGCGCGGGATTTACTGGCATTTCATGCCGGACTATGCAGCGCGGAATTTCTTCGACGCATCGCGATCGCTCCCATCCTTTTTCTGGGACGGCAAAACCAAAATGAACTGCCTTTCGACGGTAATCGGCGAAACCATCCAAAATGCCTATGCGCATCATATCCAGCGGTTGATGATTACCGGCAATTTCGCCCTTTTGGCAGGCCTCGACCCACATGCCGTGCATCAATGGTATCTGGAGGTGTATGCGGATGCCTTTGAGTGGGTTGAACTGCCGAATGTGATTGGAATGAGCCAGTTTGCCGATGGCGGTTTGCTTGGGTCAAAGCCCTACGCCGCGAGTGGCGCCTATATTTCCCGCATGTCGGACTACTGCGAAACCTGTCATTACGATGTGCGCAAAAAGACGGAAGAGGGCGCGTGCCCGTTCAATTCGCTGTACTGGGATTTCCTCGATAGAAACAGCGAGAAGCTTGGCGGAAACCGGCGTCTCGCTCAGCCCTATGCGACGTGGCGGCGGATGAAGGGCGAGCAACACAAGGCTTACAAGTCCGCTGCGCGAGCATTCTTGAAGAAACTCGATGACGCAGAACCTGTTTAGGAGTTCACGATGGTCATGACTTCGCTTCCCGAGGGGTTTCGGGCACTTGTTATCGGTTCAAGCGGCGGAATAGGTTCCGCTGTGTCCGAGGCATTGCGCCAGTATGGTCGCTGTGCCGAGATCGCTACCCTCTCGCGCTCCGAAGATGGCCTCGACATTACTGATGAGGCAAGTGTTCGGGATGCCGCTGCGCAATTGGAAGGCGAGTTTCATCTTATATTTTGTGCCACCGGCGCTCTCACCATCGACGGCGTCGGGCCTGAAAAGGCGCTTAAGCAACTTCATCCAGACGCGATGATGAAACAGTTTGCGCTGAACGCGCTTGGCCCTGCGCTCATCCTGAAACACTTCGCTACGAAGATGGTAAAACGCGAACGCGGTCTGATCGCGTTTTTATCCGCACGTGTGGGTTCTATAGGTGACAATCATCTTGGTGGCTGGATATCGTACCGTGCATCCAAGGCGGCCCTGAACCAGATCATTCGCACCGCCTCTATTGAATTTGCTCGCACCCACTCACAATCGGTGCTGGCCGCTCTCCACCCAGGAACGGTTGCAACCGGTCTCAGCGAAGACTACTCAAGCGGCCGCGAGCGTTTTCGCCCAGAGGAGAGCGCGGCCAAGATGTTGGCGGTTCTTGACGGGCTTCAGCCGGAGCAGAGCGGCAATTTTTTCGCATATGACGGATCGAGCATCGAGTGGTAGGGTCTGGGTAGCTAAGGGGTTTCTGCGTTCGCAAATCCTCCCCGCCTTACCTCGTTTATCCGATGCCGTTCGTCGGAGGTCGTCTTGCGGCGTGGCGAGTGCGCCATGCGTAGGCGGCATCGCTGTCATGACTTGCGTCTTGCAATCCGCGCCCCCATCTTCCCACTTTGAATTCCAATCGAACAATGCGTAAAGGCCGATGCGTCCGCAAGGACGGATTGAGCGCGCGCTCGCGGAGGTGGACCATGCAGTCGGCACCAAAATCCTTGCCCGAAATGAATTATGGTGAGAGACAGGCCATAATGAGCACTATAACGGAAGCTCTTTCCGATGCGGCAGAGCATGCAGAAGAAGAGGGGGAAGTGCGTCTTGTCGAAAATTTTCGCGCAATGGCCGCCATGATCGAAGGCGAAAGCGGCCAGCCGTCACCGGACAATTTTGGGGCGCTGGAGTTGATCTTGCAACAGGCCATGACGCTTCTGCAGCTCTACATGGAAAAATCCGCCCATAGCGGAACGCTCCATTGACGACCGTCGCAGTCCTCGCTCGCCGGTCAAAGCTCCGTGGCATTGTCGTATGGTTGCCATAGCCTGAAGAAGCGCTTAAGCCAATCTTCCGGATATTAAGCATATGAGCAATATCTGATTAAAATTTTCTCTCGCGCGAGTATGCTTTTCATGCCCTGTGACATGTATGGATGCGGCTGTGAAATTATCGGTCATTCTTAAGACGCTCAACGAAGAAAAGCGCATCGGCGCAGCGATTGAAAGTGTCATCGCCGCCCTGAAAGCCCTGCCTGACGCCGAAAGCGAAATCATTGTTGCGGATAGTGGTTCGCGCGACAGAACAGTCGAGATCGCGTCTAAATATCCTGTTATTGTTGCACAGATCCAAGCGCCTGCCACAGCCAGTTGCGGTGTCGGTCCGCAACTGGGCTTCCAATACAGTAAGGGTGAATTCATCTGTCTGATGGACGGCGATATGCTGCTGGATCCGACCTTCCTGCCAGAGGCGTTCGATTATCTAGATAAAAATCCGCGTGTCGCCGGTGTCAGTGGCGACATCAACGAGGTCAATCTGGACAATCTGGAGTTCACACGTCGGGTCCAGAGAATTGCTTCGCAGGTCAAGCACGGCGTTCGCGATCGTCTCAATGGCGGAGGCATTTATCGCCGGGTGGCCATTGAAGAGGCAGGATATTTCTCCGACCGCAATCTTCACGCTTTCGAGGAGTTCGATCTCGCGCAACGCCTTCGTCTGCGTGGCTGGACGCTGTATCTTCTGGATCGCCGCTATGTCGATCACTTCGGCCACAGTATCAATTCCTATATTCTGCTGACACGGCGCTGGTCCACCAAGTATCTGTTAGGCACTGGAGAGCTTCTGCGAGCGGCGTGGCGACAGGGCCGATTGAAGGCTGTGATCCAAGAAAATCCGGAGATGAAGCTCTGGCTTGGGGTATACGTCTGGTGGGCGCTGCTAATCGTTTTTTTGATCGGCGGCATTTTCCATCCGGCTTGGCTATCAGGCTTTGCCGTTGTGCTGCTGTTGCCGGTTCTGGTGATGATGCTCAAGAAAAAAAGCGTCTCGCTTGGCCTTTACGCCATCGTTGCGTGGTGCTTTCATGCCGCAGCACTGCCGTTTGGCCTTTTTGCGCCTAGACGAAATCCCACCGATTGGATCGAAAGCAAGTTGTTGAAGCCCTGATGAAAAAAAGCCTTCTTTGGTCACTGGTCGCCTCGCTTCTTCTGATCCGGCCAGCCTATGCCGAAGAATGGCTCGCTGTGCGAGAAACGTCGCTTGAAGTTCAAGCCGGCAGCCCGCTTGATTTTTCAAGCATTCTTCCAGAAACAAAGATCGACGAGAACACGCGGATCATCATTAATCCCGCTGGCAAACTTGCAATGGCGAACGACGCCACCAAGCCGCAGCGTTTTCTGTGTGCCTCACTCGCGCTCAGTCCAGCGTCCGGTGGATTTCCCGATCACGATGCAGCAGACCGCTATGCGCTTCAGCTCAAAAGACATGGCTACAACATAGCTCGTTTTCATTATGTCGATGCCGCACTGATGGCGGACCGCAGCAAGGATTTCGACTTCGATCCGCAGGTGCTGGACCGCGTCCATTACTTCATGGCAGCGCTGAAGCGAAACGGCATCTACTGGATCATGGACGGTTTGAGCTCCACCCGTGGGGCCTATGGTGGCTACGATGACCGTTGGGATCTGAAAGGCGACCTGAAAGTCGATGCGCAGATTGGTGACGAGGGTTTTAATCACTGGCTGACGTTCCAGAAGGCTTTCTTCAGCAAGGTTAATCCCTATACCGGCATCGCCCCTATTCGCGATCCGGCGCTCGTCGCCATCGTTCCCTTCAACGAAAACGGTCTGGAATTCGATTCCATGGTGCAGGAGGGCGTTCGGGGCAGCGCTTTTCAGAAGCAGCTTCGACCGCTTTTCAATGACTGGCTGCTGAAAAAATATGGCAGCGACGACGCGTTAAAACAGAAATGGGGCTGGTGGACGAAAGAGGGTAGCCTGGAAGACCGTTCCGTTGCGCTGCCAACGAACCGCAACGAACGTAGCGAACGGACGCGCGACCTGCAATCTTTCTTCATCGACGTGGAGCAGAATGCCACACGCCGCATGACCAAGGCGCTGCGCGATCTTGGCTTTCGCGGCATCGTCTTGCCTTACAATAACTGGCCGACGATCCAGACTGGTATCAGCCGCAGCATCCAGGATGCCGTGGCGATGAACACCTATCATGATTGGGTCGGCTCCTACGAGCCGGGCACGAGCATTGAGGGTAAAAGTTCGCTGGAAGATGGGCTGCGCTATCTGAGAACGGTGGGCGCTGCGCGCTGGCTCGGCCGCCCATTCGTCATCACCGAATATGATCATCTGTTCTGGAACGCTTATCGCTACGAAGCAGGTCTTGCCGCACCCGCTTTTGCGGCCTTGCAGGGATGGGACGTTTTGTGCAGGCACGCGCACGGTCCGATCGTTCTCGCTTATGGCGAAGATTTTAAATTTAAAAAGCAGATACTGCCCTACACGATTGCACTCGACCCCGTGGCGCGGGCTGGCGAGACGCTATCAGCGCTCGTCTTTCGTCGTGGCGATGCCAAGAGCGCGCCGCTCGATATCCCGTTCCTGGTGGATGGGCAGAAGGGCCTGCCTCAGGGCGTCAACGATATGGAGCCCGAGCTTTTGACGCGCCTTGGTCTTCTCGGGGCTATCGGCCTTCAATCGATTGCTGAGGCGAAGCCGGGTGTT
Organism: uncultured Agrobacterium sp.; assembly: GCA_913777615.1. GTDB lineage: Bacteria > Pseudomonadota > Alphaproteobacteria > Rhizobiales > Rhizobiaceae > Agrobacterium. Next base: position 51,335 of record CAJYTK010000007.1, read on the forward strand.
GTGGCTGTCGATCCCGCGCGAGAGGGCGAGACGCCGATGGCGATCGTGGCAGAGTTCAAGCAAGCAGGACGCCTCGACCCCTCCAGCCCGTCCGATCTCGACAATGGCAACGTTGTAAGCCAGACCGGTGAGCTGCAACTGGACGCTGCCGCAAAGGCGCTGGCTTTGAGAACGTCGATGACGGAGGCGGTGGCTTTCGACAAAGTAGGAGATGGCGTCGAGCTCGGAACGATCAGTGTTAAAAAGGCGGACGGGAGAGGGCTACTGTCGCTATCCTCTCTGGACGGTGTGCCCTTGGGACAGAGCAAACGCCAGCTTTTGATCCTGGCATCTGATGCGCGCAATTCCGGCATGCGCTTTCGCGATGCCGATCAACACGTCATCGAAAATTTCGGTCATCTGCCTGTGCTGATCAGGCGCATGACGGTTGGTATCCGATTTGAGGGCCCTGGCACCTTCAAGGTTTCGCCCGTCGGTCTGGATGGACGGGTTCGGCCCCCTGTAGCAACCGCAAAGAGCGGCGAGACGATACAATTGTCGAACGATACGCCAAATGGTCCGACGACCTACTTCCTTGTGGAAAGAGCGGAATAAAGCGCGCAGCGATCTTTAGAAAAGCCCGTGCGCTCGGAGTTTTTAATCCGCAAAGGCTGAAGCGGATCGCGATCGTCCAGATACGCCCTTCATGCCTTTGCGAGAACGATATGCTTCAAGGCGGTTTAGTAGAAATCGCGCGTCAGACGTGTCCAACCTTCACCGCCAAGCCCACCAAAATAAGCTTGGCCACTTACCATAGCATCCTTGAACAACGCAGAGCGGCAGGTCGCGGAGATGCCGGTGAAGTAGCGGTACCAGATGCGGCGGTAGCGGGAGAGGGAGCGGATCATTTCGGGTCTTGCCTGCGAGCAGGCATAGGTAAAGCCCGATTGCTGCAAGGCCAGCAAGGCGGCATCGACAACGGCATCCTGAGCGCTGTCTGCGTAAAGAAGATCGAGTATCTGCGCTGAGCCGCCCATTTCGCCCACAAATGAGAAGACGCCGACTATGTTGCCGTTTTTATCCTGGACCTGTGCCAGCATCAGCCTGCCCCGTCCGTCCTCTCCAGCGGAGGCACTGACTGCCCAAGACACGTAGGTTTCGTCATACACGGGGGCGACAACATAGCGTGCCAGATAGCGGTTGGCGTAGTCGGCAAAGACAGCGGGAGTTGCCTCCACCACACTGTGTCCGTCTGGGGTCTTCACATCTTTCGCAAGGCTGTTATCAGGAAGCTGGCCACGGCTGATGAAGCGCGGAAAGCGGTCGAACAATTTCATTCTGAGAAAGCTGATCAGCGCCGGTACGGGTTTGAACATTTTGTACCAGCGCAGCGCTTGCACCTGCAGCTCTATCCCTCCGATTGCCTTGAAGTGGGCCACGGCGATGGGGGCGCCGCTGTCTGTGAAGAGGATATTGTCCGCCTTTGGGCGCGCGCTCAAAAACACGGCCGCTGCTGCCCGTGGGTTCGCATCGGGGGCAGTCGTGAAGCCGCAGGCGAGCCTTGAGATAACGATTTCCTCACCGACACGATAGGTGAGCGGTATAATGTTCAAAACTGTCTTCAATGTTCCTGTCTCATCGGCGGAGACGAGGCTGCCGTTCTCGGGCGTGTAATTGGGGTGTGAGAACAGGATGTGAGACAGATGGGCTTCAAGCGCTTTCGTTTTTGGCTGAGAATTGGGTCGAAACACCGAGCTGAAAAGCGCGCTCATTTGGGGAATATCAGCAAGTTCTGCGGGCCGAAGCTTCGAAGTGGCTTTTGTCGTCATGTTTGAACCTCTTTGCTTGCTGCGATAGAACGGGCGACGAAGGCTCTAACCACGAGCCATGAAGCGATCACGATGCTAAATTCGATAATATATGCCGAGATGAAAATTCCGTAGGGTGGCCAAATCCATGCTGCCACGCCGATAACGAGTGCGCCGACGCCGTTTGCGAGGTTCAAGACCCAGGCGCGGGCTCCGTGTTCGCCGGCCGCTCCGAGAAGGTCGACTGCAACCGACCAGATTGCGATGAACAGGATCAGAGGCGCCAAAATCCGAAGAAACGTCGGCAGGGATACATATTCCGCTCCGAAGATCAGCGGCATGAAAGAGGCGGAGAAGAATATAAACAGCGCTGCGGCCAGTCCGAGAGCGATCGCTATTGCCAGGATACGCATCGTCAGCTTGAAGGCATGATGGATACCATTGACGCTGGCCACGGCAAGGTGAGGGTAAATGAGCCGGTTGAGCGCATCGACCGCCATATAGCTGCTATCGGTGATACGCCTGGCGACGCCGTAACTGCCTACCATTTCGGGACCGGCCACGAAGCCGAGAACCAGAAGGTCGACATTCTGGCGAAAGGCGCGGAAAATAAACGGAGTGGCGAAGAGAACCCCGAGGCGGATTTCGGGACGGTCCAGCCTGTAGTCCGGGCGCGCGATGCGGAAGGCGATCGAACCATAAAGCACGAGCGTCAGCGCATATGAAATCATCTGCCATGTTGCCCAGCTCTCGACCGTATCGACTTTGAACGCGAGGCAGGCGAGCGCTGCTGTCAATGTGCGGATAAGCGCAAAGCCCATGATGGAAGCGTTGGCCGCGCCGTTTCTGCGGTGGGCCAGGAAGATCGTTTCGCCCAGCATGATCAGGCGCACCAGGACGATGTTCGTCAAAAGCAGCTGAAAGGTTATCCAGATATTCGCACCCGACGTTTCTCCAAAACGCATGAAGTGCGGCAGCACGAGCACTCCGAGCGAGACCAATACGGCTCCACTGACGGCGCTGAGGATGATGCTGTGGCCGAAGATACGCGGGAAGCAGGATGGATCTTGCGGCACACGACGGACAAGAGATTCCGATGCACCCATTCCGCACAGATGAACGGCGATGCTGGTAATGGCAATAAATGACACATAACGACCGAACTCTTCGGCACCGAACGTGCGGGCCAGTATCGCGAACGTGATGAGCTGCGCGGCGTTAGCAATCAGAAGACTTGCCGAGGATGCGCTATAGGACAAGAGCATTCCAAGCAATCTGGATGTATTTCCGGGTGCGTTTCTTGCCATGTTTCATTCCGTGCCGAGAAAGAGGAAGGGCGTAAACCATTTCTCAGCGGTCTGTGTGGTTTATGGGAGCTATAAGCTGAAAATGTTTCGTTTCGATTGACACAGAGGCCAGTCGCGCATGTACGAGTATCCAACGCAAAAGCGTGTCGAGCGCCCAAAGCCGGAGCCTTCGCCGCGCCCAAACGTCGATAACCGACCGGCTGCATCCTCCGGCCCGATCATTACTCCCGGCAACGTCTTTCTTTGGCTGCGTCGCGGGCTCTTCATCATTCTGCTCTTCGGTATCATCGGCGCTTTGGGGGGCATTGCCTTTGGCGTCCTCACCAAACCGCGCTATACGGCTTCGATGGATATCCTGTTGCCGCCACCTTCAGGCCAGGTCCTTCCGAACGAATTGACGGCTCCTGCCATTCAGAGTGAAGCCCAAATCCTCGACATCTCCAGCAAAATTCTGCTACTCAACTCCGGTAATGTTCTCAGACAAACTGTCGAGCGAGAGCAGTTGCAGCAGCTTCCAGAGTTCAATCCTTCGCTCGAAGGCGGTTTCAATCTGATGCAGGCGCTCGGCCTGTCCAAGCCGCAGCCGCCGGGGGATCAGACCTTGACGGCGATGAGAATTCTCGACAAGCGCATCAAGGTCGGCCGTGAAGGTGGAACCTACCTCATCAACATCAGTCTCTGGACACGCGATCCGGAGCGCTCGGTCAAGATATTGGCGGCACTCACCGACTCCTTCAAACAGGAACTTGAGGCGGCGCGCAGCGATTTTGCCAAGAGCGCAAGCACTGCGCTCGCAACGCGTCTTGAAGAGCTAAGAGATGCCGCGACACAGGCCGCCAGTGCAGTCGTGGAGTTCCGGCAGAAAAACAATCTTCTCGATCTTGGCAGCGCAGGTTCCGTTAACGTTCAAAGTCTGTCTCAGCTGAACACCCAGTTGAACGATGCCAATTCCAGATTGCAGGACCTTAAGGCCCGTTACAAAAAGCTCAGTCAAACCTCTGCAAATGGTGCTGCCGGTGCCAATTCTCTATCTTCGCCGCTCCTCGACACGCTGCGCTCGCAATATTCGGTTCTCAAACAGCAATATGACGAGTTGGCGCTGACCTATGGGGAACGCTATCCCAAGCTCGCCGCTTCACGCGCGCAGCTTGCGACTCTCAGAACCGAAATCGCGCGGGAGACAGAACGCGTCTTGCAGAGCGTCAAGATCGAAATGGACCAGGCTCAGAGTGCTGTCGATTCTCTTCGTACCCAGATCAATAACGCTCAGGGCCGGGTATCGAACGACGATGCGGCGCAAGTTCAGTTGCAGGATTTGCAGAGAAATGCCGAAGCAAAGGCCGCACTCTATGATACGTTCCTGAAGCGTGCGGGCGAAACGGGAGAGCAGGAACAGCTCAATGTTTCCAATCTTCGCATAGTGACTGAACCGGTGCCGCCTGAAAGGCGTAGCTTTCCACCTCCGACATCACTGCTGGCAATCGGCGGCCTGATCGCCGGGCTTCTGCTGGGTGCGTTCTTCGTGATCTCGGGCCGCACCGTCATCGAGCTGAGGCGAAACGACTGGCGGTTCGATCGGATCGTGTGATGCAGGTAACGACGGTCCCGGCAGTGCAGGTGAATGCTCAGCATGAAAAGATCAGGGTCGCGATCTTCATGGCCGTATTCCTGTTCTTCTGGATCACCACGAATCCGTTTATCGACCTCGTGCAATTGCAGGCTGCCGGCCTGGATGGGTCGACCGGTTCCAATGTCGTCAACCAGATTACGTTCCTGCTGATCACGTCGCTGACGATCTATGTCGCCGTGACTCATCCCCTGCGGGCGCAGATCTGTCGTCCAAGACTTCTGATCATCGCGCTTCTATCTTGGTTTTTCATCTCCTCCGCTCTGTCGGACTATCCAGTCGATGGGATAAAACGAACGATCCTCGCGACCATGACGTTCTTCAACGCTGGCATGTTCCTGCTTCTTCCCCGTTCGGAGGAGCAGTTCACGCGTCTGCTGCTATATGGAACGTCCATCACGCTTGGAGTTGCCTATTTCGGCGTTCTCTTTCTACCCCGTTTGTCGATCCACCAGGCGACCGAAGTGCTTGAGCCAATGAACGCCGGTTACTGGAGAGGACATTACCCGCATAAGAATCTCGCCGCGGCGGTGACACTGCAACTCACCTTTTGCGGACTCTACTTTCGCAGTGCGGGCTGGAAAAAGAGCGGGATTGCCATAACCTTCCTCTCCGTGTTCTTTCTCATTCACACGGGCGGAAAATCGTCGACGGCAATGTTGCCGATGATCCTCGTTCTACAATGGATATTCGAGAAATTTCGCTGGACCCGATGGTTTATCGCGGTCGGTGGCATCGTAGCCTTTAACACGCTGATCCTTGGTGCGACGCTCTTTCCGGACTTCCGTGACCTCGTAGCATCTCTCGGGATCGATCCGACCTTCACAAACCGATCGGACATATGGAAAGTCGCGTTCGATGGCATCGCCCGTTCGCCGATCTTTGGCTACGGCTTTCAAGGTTTCTGGCAGACGCCCAACATGATGCATAGCCCTGCCGCCTTGGAAAACTGGGCAGTCAGAGCGTTCAACGGACATAATGCTTACGTTGATACGCTGCTGACGACCGGCATTCCAGGGCTGTTGCTGGCGCTTGCTCTCGTTATCCTGGTGCCGATGCGCGCCATAGCCTGCCTTGACCGAACACCGTCGAACGATCCCGCATTGACTCGCTTGTTTCAGCGCACATGGCTTTGCGTGCTTTACTCCGCCTGCTTGGAGGCTGTTTTCTTCCAGAACGGAAGTGCAGTGTTCTTCGCTTTCCTCATCTCCATTTTCGGATTGGTTCTGCAGTCGAGGATGAGTCTCGTAAAAGAACACGTCGCAGCCAGGGAGGGAAGCCGTGGCGTTTCTATCCAAGGCCAGCTGTAAACTCAATTATTTGCGCGATCGCTTGGCCGAAAGGGCAGTACGCGCTTTGCCGGCCTCGACAATGACTGTCACCTGCCGCCGTCCCGTCGTGTCTTTCACCTTCGACGATGTTCCCTGTACGGCATTGAGTGCGGGTGCGCGGATCCTTGAGGAATATGGTGTTCGCGGTACGTTTTATATAGCAGGAGGGCTGCTCAATCAGGTGGAGCCGGATCGGAATATGATCTCAGTCCAAGGCTGCCACGAGCTTGCTGAGGCGGGTCATGAGCTTGGTTGTCACACCTTTGGGCATGAGATCGTACATACCCTGTCAGGACGCGCCTTACGTGAAAATCTCGATCGCAACGGCGCCTTGCTCGACACCTTTGAGCGCCCGGTGAAGAAACGGAACTTTGCTTATCCCTATAATCAAGGATCGCTACGGCATCGGCAACTCATCGCCGATCGATATCAGACGGCGCGCGGCGGCGGCGATCGCATCAATCGGGGCACGGTCAATCGCGGCTTTCTATGGGGAATGGAAATCCGCCAACCGGAACAGGACGCTCTGGCACTGGTTCGGCAGATCGATGAGGTGGTGAAGAATCCGGGCTGGCTCATCTTTTTCACCCACGATGTCAGCGATACGCCGACACCCTATGGATGCACGCCTTCGACCTTTTCCACATTGGTGAGATACGCGGTGTCGAGCAATTGCCTCGTGCTTCCGGTGCGTGATGCTCTCGAACATGTTCGGGGCTAGGGAGAAAGAATGAACGGCAGGCTTCTGGCAATCAACAATTATCACTATCGCCGCGGTGGCGCGGATGCGATCTTTCTTGACCAAATGGACATGTTCGCCCGCGCCGGGTGGCAAGCCGTACCCTTTTCGATGCAGCATCCGGACAACCTGCCGACGGAATGGTCGTCTTATTTCGTTCCTGAAATCGAATTTGGTCATCAGGGCGGTATACTGACGAAAATAGGTCATGGGATCGAGGTCATCTATTCTCGCAAGGCTCGACGCAGCCTCAGCGCACTGATCGATCGGGTTCGGCCGGACGTGGCTCACGCCCATAATGTCTATCACCACATCTCGCCTGCGATCTTTCCACTTCTGAAACAGCGCGGGATCCCGACCGTGATGACGGTGCACGACCTCAAGCTTGCCTGTCCCTCCTACAAGATGCTGGCACCTGATGGTGTTTGCGAAAGATGTAAAGGTGGGCGCATCCATAACGTGCTTCTCCATCGATGCATGAAGGGCTCGGTGGCACTCAGCGGGCTCGTGATGGTCGAAACGGCAGTTCATCGAGCGCTGCGGCTCTATCGTGATCACATAGACAGGCTCGTCGTGCCGAGCCGGTTTTACAGAAACAAGCTGATGGAGTGGGGCTGGCCAAGCGAAAAACTGGTCTACATTCCCAACTTCGTTGAGCATGCGATCAGCAAACAGCGCCTTCAGGCCGACGAAGGCGACTATTTCCTTTTTGCCGGACGTCTTGCGCCTGAAAAAGGTGTGGCTACCCTCATTCGTGCGGTGGCGCGCGCGAAAAAGCGCCTGCTCGTCGCCGGCACCGGTCCGGAACAGGCATCGCTTCAGGCGCTGGCGCGAGAGGAAGGGGCCGATGTGCAGTTTCTGGGCTATCTCTCGGGTGCGGCGCTGCATGAGACCGTGGCGGGCGCCAAGGCGCTTGTTTTGCCTTCGGAGTGGTACGAAAATGCGCCTGTCAGTCTTCTGGAAGCCTACGCTCTTGGCCGCCCTGTCATTGGAACGGATATAGGCGGAATTCCGGAACTGATTCAGCCTGACCATACAGGCCTCATTGCAAGGTCTGGCGATCCCGACGACTTGGCTCGTGTGCTGGCGCAAATGGATGCACTGTCGGCCGCAGAACGCAAGCAGATGGGCGCGCACGGTCGCGCTTGGGTTGAGCAGGATTTTTCGCGTCAGGCATTCTTCGACAGAACGCTCGACCTTTATCGTGAACTTGGCGTTTCAAGACCGACAGATCCCGTGAGGGATGTCCGACGAGGCAAACGCGACGCTGATGGAAGCATTTTATCAATATAATCGGAGTAATATCCGAATTCAAACCCGCTTGGCACAAGCGAATTTTAGCGATAACTAAGTTTAGATCGATGAATGATTGCATGCCTGGGCGCGGAGAGGGCGCTTGAAGCTGTTGGTACAAGCGTAGCTGAGTAAAGGGTAGGATGCCCGGGAGGAAGAGCGTCATGAACGACGTCGGTGCCAACAAGCTTATGCCGGATGCGTCGTTGTCCGCTAAGACGACATCCGTGGCCGAGTTTTGCACTCTGGAAGGCGTTCGTATCTGTATTATCGGATTGCGCGGCGTGCCGGGTGTGCCCGGCGGTATTGAAACGCATGTCGAGCAACTCGCTCCAGGTTTAGTCGATAAGGGAGCGGAAGTTCACGTTTTCGCTCGAGAGAATTATGTGGCCGGCAAGATACCATATCTTTGGCGTGGCATTACCGTTCATCCCGGCTGGGCGCCGAACAATATGCGCCTGGAAGCAATCGTTCACACGCTTTTTGCGCTTTTCAAGGCCAGACTGCTCAAGCCCGATATCGTCCATATTCACGCTGTCGGCCCTTCCCTCGTGGCGCCCTTGGCACGTCTGATGGGGTTGAATGTGGTTTTTACCCACCACGGCTACGACTACGATCGGGAAAAGTGGAACGCGGTCGATAAGAAAATCCTGCGACTTGGGGAATGGGCAGGCATGCGCTTTGCGCAGGGGCGTATCGTTATTGCCAGACATATAGCCGACGCCATGCAGGCCAAGTTTAAAAGAGACGTCAAGTTCATTCCGAACGGGGTTCAGGTCGATCTCAGTGCGGTTGATAATGGCATTCTAGAGACGTTCGACTTGACCAGAGGTCGTTACGTTCTGCTTGTGGCACGTCTTGTGGCGGAAAAGCGTCAGACAGATCTGATCGACGCGTTCTTGAGTGCTGATCTGCCTGACACGAAGCTTGTTCTGGTGGGTGGTGGTGACGCGCGAAGTGGCTATGCTGAGATGTTACGCTCGCGCACCAAGGCTAATCCAAACATAGTTTTGACGGGCTCACAGTCGGGTGCTCAACTCGCCGGTCTTTTCGCCAATGCAGGCCTTTTCGTCCTGCCGTCGAGCCATGAGGGCATGCCTATCGCGCTACTTGAGGCTATGGCATATGGCCTTCCAGTGTTGGCAAGCGATATCGAAGCAAATGTCGCTCTCGAGTTGGATCCGTCTTCCTACTTTCCGCTTGGCGACGTATCCGCTCTGTCACGAGCTATGCGCGTAAAACTTCTGGAACGGCAAGACTCCTCGCCAAAACCGACTGAGGCGCAGGACACCGGTAGCAAGATCATGTCGCGGTACAATTGGCGCACGATTTGCGAGCAAACCGCAGCGCTCTATCTCTCCGTCCTGAAGCGCCGTTGACGAAGCCTTTGCTGGGGGCCTTGCAGGCTGTCTCGAATCAAAACGTCCTGTAGCAGTTGAACGATAGGCGCGTTGAGGCGTTGCTTCAAAATAGCAACCTCGAGGAGGACTGGGGTGGTTTTCGATGCGCAAGAGGCACGATGCAGGTTTGGTGACAGTCACACGACGGTCGTTCTGTGGCAGCGTTTCGAGGTCGCGCATCGCCAAATGTTCGACTCTCTCGACGGAGCCTTGGTCTTTCTGCGCAACAACATGTTTCGCCCCACGCGCACAGAACTTCACATCCATCGCGGCGGCCATGACATATTGATCACAGGCGAGGAACTGGCTCAACTCGTGGAAATGCAAACCGAGCCAGAGGCGTGACGGCTTTATGCTCAACCGCTGACTTCAGTTTTGCTTAACCAGGTTGGTTTAGCCGAGTGTGCTTTCCTGAGTTCCCACTGTCATCATGTTGCCGCGCCAAGACACGGACGACCCCATCCAGCTTTTTGCCCAGATGATCGGCAGAAGGGCGTCACGCATTATCATGGCTGGAAGGCTGGCCCAGGAAACGTGCCAGCCTTTTGCCTTTGCGAGGGCCAGTTCCGGCAGGTACATGATGCTCGGAACGGCAATCGCAACGGCAAGCAATGTCGTGGCATCTACATCTGCCAGGAAGCCTGATGCCAGCGCCAGACAAAGCGCAGGAAAGGCGCCGACGAGAATTTCCGGGGCGAAGAAATGCGGGAAGGTCACGCGACGCAGCCTCGCCCAACGTGTTTGTCTAGACCATATGTCCTCAAAGCTCCGCCTGCCGAGCGGCTGTTCGAAGGGAGAGGGAACGAGATGAACTTTTCGGCCGCTCGCACGAACGAGTTTGGTTGCCGCCGCGTCTTCCGCGATCTCCGCGCCCAAGGCTTCAATGCCGCCAAGCGAATCCAGCAGCGGCTTGTTCCAGAGCATCGTCTTACCCTGTGCGAAGCCCTGTCCCAGAGTTTCTGCTGCATATTGATAACGGCACTGAAAAGTATTGAGGAAGGTGCATTCGAGCTCGGACCATATGTCTTCCGGACGCGATCCACGTGGCGGAGAGCAAACAAGCCCACTATCACTGCGCCATGCTGCCATGAGTGTCGATATGTAATGCTGCGGCATCAGCACGTTTGAATCTGCCAGAATGACCCACTCGTGGCTGGCAGCCCGCCAGCCTTTCACACAATTGTTGAGCTTGGGATTGGCGCTGATCCTGTCATCGCCGATGAGTGTTCTGGCTCTGATGTGAGGGAAGAGGGCGATACTGGATTTGACTTGGGGAATGACCGGGTCTGAGGCATCCGCGACGCAGAAGAGAATTTCGTAATCCGGCCAATCGAGACGAAAGGCGCTCGGAATTGTCAGAGCCGTGAAATTCTCTATGCCGCGCAGTGGGATGACGAGCGATACGGGTGGTCGGCTTGTTCGGGGCACCGCCGGAGCTTCATCGAGCCGGACACGAAATGCCGTCAGAGCAATACTCACCAAATGCACGAATATGAGCGCAATCGCCACTGCGGCCAGGATGATATCCATTTGCAACCAGCTCCAACCTCCGGTTCATCGACCCGGCGTTCCTGTCCATATCGCAACTATAACGCATTCATGACAGGCGCATGTCATGAAGGGTATGACTGTCACATACCCTTCATTTCGTTGTGGACGGGCTGGCTTGTCGCACCTACCGTTCGGTGCGCTTTATCATTTGACCTATCGTGTCATTCCCCAGACATATCCGGCCAGTGCAGCCAACCCTAGTGTAGACAGCGGGTGCTCGCGAACCTGATTGGCAATCGTCTGTCTGACCGAGCGGATCTCACGTCCAGCAACCCTGCCTGAAGCCGAAACCGCTTCTTGTGCAGAGTCCGTTATTCGTCCCAGTTCCGACCGTAAAGCCTTGATCTCTCGCCTTGTATCCTCTGTCATCGGGGTGTGGGAGCGTGCTCGTACCGCAGCAAGCGCTTCGTCAACCTTGGGTGTGTCTTCCATGTCGTCCGTATTATCAGACGTCATGGTCGGCGTTGCGGTCGTCGTCATCGTATGGGAAACGGGATCGGATGCGGGAAATGTGTCCTCTAGTCCCTGCTGAAGTTGCCCATCGTCCGAGCGTTGTTTCGCCTGCTCGTCGTGAAGCGACGAAACAGCGGGCGACGTGGAGTTTTGATTGGACATGTCGGTTCTCCGTCAAGATTGATCTTAATTTCGTGCCGGGTGCAATTCACATCATGATCTCGCCGCCCGTCACGGGAATGACGGCTGCGGTCATGTAACTGCTGCGCTCGGACGCAAGCAGAACATACGCACCCGCCAGCTCTGCAGGTTGTCCCGCCCGCCCGATCAAGGTCTGTTCGCCGAACGATTTTGTCTTTTCCGTTCCCATGGTCGAAGGAATGAGGGGCGTCCAAATGGGGCCTGGGGCTACCGCATTGACGCGAATGCCTTTCTCGGCAACCATTCCCGCCAGTCCAGCGGTAAAGTTCAGGAGCGCGCCCTTGGTTGAGGCATAGGCTAAAAGGTGCGGCGAGGGCTGTTTCGATTGAATGGACGCCGTATTGATGATCGAGCTTCCTGCCTTCATGTGAGTTACGGCTGCTTTCGAGAGGTAGAATGGGGCGTAAATGTTGGTCTTGAAAGTTTCATCCCATTCGGCGGCATCGATATCGCCAATATCCGCATAGGTGCGTTGAAATGCGGCATTGTTGACCAAAACATCTATTTTGCCGAATTCATTCACTGTGCGCTGCACCAGCGACTTGCAATGTTCTTCGGAGGTGATGTCGCCAGCGATCGCTATCACTTTACGGCCCGCGTCCTCGATCCACTTCACCGTGTCGCGTGCATCCTCTTCTTCGTCGAGATAGGAAATCACAAGATCGGCGCCCTCACGTGCGAAGGCGATGGCGACGGCTTTTCCGATGCCCGAATCCGCACCGGTTATGAGAGCGACCTTACCCTCCAGCAAGCCGCTGCCTTTGTACGATTCTTCACCGTGATCAGGCTTGGGGTCCATTTGGCGCGTCGTGCCGGGCGGTGTCTGTTTCTGTTCCGGGTAGGGTGGCGTGGGACGGCGGATATCGGCGTTCATCTATGTGCTCCGTTGCTAGGTATGAAGCCCAAACCCGATTTTGACGTTACAGTTCCCCGATCTTAAGCCTTAACCGAACGCAACGACTGTTCTTCACATTAAACGCGTATTCCTCACAGCTTAGTTTTAGCGGTCACGAGCTGACCGAAACGGAGGGCAGGGAGAGCGCCCGTCTGGCCAAGTCGTCGGCGTTTTCGTTCCATTCCAGTCCTGCGTGCCCCTTGCACCATTGGACGCTGATCATTTCGTTTTTTAAGAGGTGCAGGTCGATCAATTTCCAGATCTCCATATTGGCGACATTCCTGCTCCGGCCGCTGCCGTTCGGCGCCCGCTTTCTCCACCGGTTCGTTCTCCAAATGTGGCGCCATCTGTTGCAACCATTGACGGCATAGATGGAATCCGACCAGATGATCGCGACCTCCCCTGCAGCATTATGCTCTAGCCAGCGGGCAGCTTCGAGTACCGCGACGAGTTCGGGCTTGCTGCTGTCGGCACATATCAAACTGCCGCAATGGCGGGTGACCTCGGCATTATCGCGCACAACGAGCACCCCCCATCCGCCTCTTCCCGTGGAAGGGTCATAGGAGCCATCCACATAGAGGTGAAACTCACCTGGTACGGTCGGTCCGGTGTTTACCAAAGGAGTGACCTTTCTAAAGCCTGAGCATCAATCTCGAGCGTGATCGTTTTGTCGTGTCTCGCCGCTGTTGGTCTACTCTCTAAAGAATACATGCAGGCTAATTCCAGATTGCCCATTTTCGCATCAATATTCGCCAGGCAATATCGTCTATCCCGGTTAAGGTATGCAACTATGCATACCTCTCTTGCGATAAACGGCATTTATCTCAGGGAAGGGACAGAATATACATTGGTCATCGAAGCGATGCACCTCCTCCCGCAGAGCTTCGATACGCGAATGTCCTTATCCTCCTCCCAAAGGGCATTTGCTGGAATGGCAACACTCCTCCTCCCAGTTGCCATTCGGTTCTTTTCGAAAGCCTGCCGCACCTCCTCCCGCGGCAGGCTTTTTCGATTCAGGCGGTCTTTTTCTTGCGTATGGTCAGGAAGGTCACCACCGCCGCCAGAAGCCCGTACATCGTCCATTTGAACGGAAGAACGTCCGCAGTTTCGCTTCGGATGGGTAAAACCGCGATGGTGCCAGGTGAGGATTCATAACCTGGCTTGCCTTCAGCCTTCGCCTGCTCGATCTGTTGTGGTGAGACCACCCATTCGGCGCCTTGTGATTTATCAAGCATCATGAATGCGGTCCCAACCGCGATGCCGACGACGAGGGCGATAATCAAGCTTCTTAAATTCTGCATGTGTCACTCCTGATTGCACGGAGTGTCTATTTTTCTCGTTGTCCGTATGCAAGCCGATGACAACGGGAATATCGCCTGTCATTTTGGCCAGCGTCGTTGTAGGGCCAGAGCAAGTCTAAAGCGCATGTCGATCTTTGGGGACGCTCACGCGCTTTAGGTTTTGGCTTTATTGCAGCGGATGTCGCTTAGTTGTTATACGCTTTTTGGCGACCTGCTTTTAGGCGCGGTGATATGCAACGCCGCTTGGTAGGCTGCGAACACGCACCATTACTTCCGCAGGAAATTAAGCAGATCCGAGGTGAGACGCGGACCGTCCGTCTCGCTTAATCCATGGGGAGCTCCGTCATATTCGATGAGGAGTGATTGTTGGATACCTGCTGCCGCGGCGCGCGCTGACGCGTCGATCGGAACGGTCTTATCGGACGTTCCGTGAATGATGAGCGTTGGTACGCGGAAGTGAGACATGTCCGGGCGAAAGTCCGTGGTCGCGAAGGCTTGGGCGCAGGCGAGGGTCGGTTTCAGTCCTGCGGTCATAGCGATTGCCGTAGCCGTGGCGATGACTTCATCGCTGACAGGCTGGGAAAGAAGTCCGACACCGAAAAACTGCGGAAAGAATGTCGACTTGAAGAAATGTGCCCGGTCTTTCTTGATGCCGTCGGCAATCTCGTCGAAAACCTTCTCCGGCGTTCCTTCGGGATTATCTTCCGTTTTCAACATGTAAGGAACGACAGACGCAATCAGCGCTGCAGAGACTACGCCTTTTCCGCCATGCCTGCTCATATAGCGGGCGACCTCGCCGCCACCCATGGAAAAGCCGACGAGGCTCACATTTTCTGTCGCGCCGAGCGCCTGCATCACATCGGCAAGATCGTCTGCCAAGCCATCATATGTGTAACCGTTCCATGGTTGACCGGATCTGCCGAAGCCGCGCCGATCATAGGCGATTGCCCGGTAGCCGGCCTCGGCTAGCGCCATGGCTTGAGCATCCCACATATCTGATGAGAGTGGCCAGCCATGCAGCAATATGACCGGGCGTCCTTCACCCCATTCCTTTACGTAGATATCTGTGCCGTCGCGCGTCTTTACATAGGCCATATCGATCTCCTTTTCTGGCTGGAGTGAACGGCTGTCTGAGGCGGCGGTTCCTGATGAGAGCAGATATCAGATCGTCTGCGCCAATTCTGGCCGATATCTGAACGGCGGGAGAGCCCGCAGTATCAATATGTTTTGATACCGCTTTTAAAATATCGCAATTTTGCCCCAGAATAAGATAAGACGCGTATGTGGAATAATAAGGAACATGTCGGGATGCGCTTCAAGCCCCTTTTCGTCGGCCTTCTCATCGGAGTTGCCTCTGTCGCGCAGGCACGCGAACCCTCGCGCCTGCCTGTGCTGGAGCCGACTGCACCCCAGGCTGAAGCGGCCCTTCTCAGCGCACAGTTTCTTGAGCGTTATGCCTACCGTCCGGTGCCGCTAGACGATGCGCTCTCGATCAAGATAATGAACAAGTATATTAAGTCGCTCGATCCCGACCGCATGCTGTTCACACAGGCCGACATCGAAAGTTTTGCCAAGCAGAGCAAAAAACTGGATGACGCGATCGTCGACAAGAATCTCAAGATTCCTTTTTCGATGTTCGATATCTACAATCAACGCGTGACGGAGCGCATGACTTATGCGCGCAGTCTGTTGAAAGACGGCTTCGATTTCACCGTGCAGGAAGATTATCCGCTGTCGCGCGAAGATGCGCCCTGGGCGAAGACTGAAGAGCAGGCAAACGAGCTTTGGCGCAAGCGGGTTAAAAGCGACTGGTTGAGGCTGAAGCTTGCCGATCAGGACGATGCGAAGATCCGCGACACGCTCGACAAGCGCTACAAGAATATCCTCGACCGCGTCGATACCTATAAGGGTGATGACGTGTTCCAATCCTTCATGGCGGCGTTCACCACTGCGGTCGATCCGCACACGGATTATTTCAGCGCCAAGGCATCTGCTGAGTTCGACATTTCGATGAAGCTCTCCCTCGTCGGCATCGGTGCCGTGCTGCAGGAACGTGATGGCTATACGACGATCCGGGAACTGGTTGCCGGTGGCCCGGCTCAACTGTCCGGCAAGCTTGCCGTCGGAGATCGTATCATCGGCGTCGGTCAGGGCGAAGAAGGGTCGATTAAAGAGGTCGTCGGTACGCGTCTCGATGAAGTCGTCCAGATGATTCGTGGTGAGGTCGGGTCGGTCGTGAGATTGGACATTCTTCCCGCCGATGCTGGCAATGCCAGCGGACACCGGGTCATCAGTCTGGTGAGAGATAAGGTCAGCCTGGAAAAACAGGCGGCAAAAAAGTCCGTCGTTCCGGTTAAGCTTGGAGACCGGACTTTGAAGATCGGCGTCATCGCTTTGCCGACATTCTACGAGGATTTCGATGCACGCCGCAACGGCGACAAGGATTACAGGAGCGCCAGCCGCGACGTCGAGAAACTTCTTGGCGAGTTGAAGCAGGAGCAGGTCGATGGCATCGTGGTAGACCTCCGCGATAATGGCGGCGGATCGTTGACGGAGGCTATCGATCTGACTGGCCTGTTCACCGGCAAAGGTCCGGTTGTCCAACAACGCAATGCCGCCGGCAAGGTAGAGGTGGAAAGCGATAACATCGCTGCCCCGGTATGGGACGGACCGCTCGGCGTTTTGATCAATCGCGGGTCGGCTTCAGCGTCGGAGATTTTTGCCGCAGCGATCCAGGATTATGGCCGCGGCGTGATCGTCGGTGATCCAAGCTTCGGTAAGGGAACTGTGCAGACGGTGGTCGATCTCGACAAGGTGGCGGGCAAGCAGGAGCCAGAGCTTGGCCAGCTCAAACTTACGATTGCGCAGTTCTTCAGAATTGATGGTGGGACGACCCAGTTGCGCGGTGTGACGCCCGATATCGCTACCCCCGGCGTGCTCGACCCAAAGACTTTGGGCGAATCGAGCTACGATAACGCATTGCCCTGGACGACGATCAAGCCCGCCAAGTACAGCAAACTGGGCGACATGGCCGGCCTCGTGCCTCAGCTGGAAAGTCGTCACGAAGCGCGGGTGAAAGACGATAAGGACTATCAACGCTTTGTCGCCGATGTGGCAGAGTTGAAAGCGGAGCGGGAAAAGAAGACTATATCCCTCAACGAGGCAGAGCGTCGCAAGGAGATGGCGGCGGTGGCTGCCAAATTGAAGGCGCGTCAGGATGAAGGTGGAGACGTCCTTCCGAAAGATGATGGTCTTCAGGCAAATGAGCGCAGCCTCAGCGCCAACCTCGCGCTCGAAAATGCGCGCAAGAATGCCAAAGACGTTCTCCAGACCGAGGCGGCTGCGATCGTTGCCGATGTGGCCGATCTCGCACCAGGAAAACAGCGGGCCGCGCGATAATTCCAGAATCGGGTGAGTGAGCGGGTCATCCGACCCGTTTCTCTCGCCGCTGAATAGGAACTGGTTGCACGGAATTCTTCATTTCGGCGATTTCCCGGCTTGATGCCGAGCTGCGCAGGGCTAACGCGTAAATGCGTTAACCCTGTCGAGATTATCGTTCTGACCGATAACAGTCCGTGAAGGGTCACTGAGATAGATTTGTCGCGTGTTGCAAACGGAATTTCCTATGACGATGCGCTTCAATCATGCCAGGTTTATCGGCCCCATCGCCATTATCGTGGGGCTGTTGTTGCTAGGCCTTGCCACTGTTCTTTACTTCGGTGCGACACGGCTGGATGCAGAGGCGCGTGAGCGTCAGGAGACGCTTGTCAGGCGAAACGTCGCGACGTGGATTTTCGACACGGAAGTGGCGCTGACATCCTGGACAATCTGGGATGAGGCGATTGAAAAGCTTAACAATAACTTTGATCTCGACTGGGCGGAGCGCAATCTCGGCAAATCCATTCTGGGCACGTCAAGCGTTCGTTCTCTCGTCGTAATCGATGGCAGCGACAAGATCATCTATGCCAAGACGGCGGATGATTTTAGCGACCACTCTTTTTTAAAGAGAGGCCCTGATGCCCTCTTGGCGGCGGCTCGTCCGCTTCTGGATCTCGTTCGCGTGCACGAGCATCAACCAAAGAAACAGGGCATTCCCGCCAAGATCGCTTTCAGCAGGATGGAAGTCGTTGGCGATGATGCCCTTTTGTTGACCGCCAGCCTCTTCCAGGCAGATATCGGAACGGTGGTGCCAACTACGAGTCACGCTCCTATTCTCGTCTCGGCCATTCCTATCGCGGGCAACCTTCAGACGTTTTTTGGTGAGCGCTTCATGCTCGACGATGCGACGGTAGAACCCGCAGCGTCGGTAACGCCTGGGCGCGCGTCCGTGGAAATAGCAACTGCACCAAATGGCCAGGTACAGGTTCTGTCATGGCACGCTGACAGTCCGGCACACGATCTGCTCCGCCAATCCCTTCCAATCGCAGCGGTGACTCTCTGCATCTTTGTCGCGAGTTGCATTTTCGCTATTTTAACATCGCGCCAGGCATTGAAGATATTGTTGGATGCCGAACGTCGGATGCGTCATGCAGCGACACATGATTTCCTGACCGGTCTTGCAAATAGAACTCTCGTTTCGACTGAGTTCAGCCGACTGTCGCAGCAAGGGCCGCTGACCATCGTCTGTATCGATCTCGATGGTTTCAAGGCAATCAATGATCGCTTCGGACATGCTGATGGAGACGACGTTCTGAAACAGGTCGCGGAACGGCTGCGCGCCGGATGCGGGAAGGACGATATCTGCTTCCGGTTGGGAGGCGACGAGTTTGCCGTGATGATGCCGAGGGTTGTGGAAGAGCAGGCTGAGATACGATGCAAGCAGATCGCGGCGTTGATTTCCAAACCTTACGAGGTCCACGGGACGATCATGACGGTGGGCGCATCCTATGGAATAAGCAGGGTGTTGAACGGAGAAACCTCGCCAGATACGGTCTTCAAGCGTGCTGACGAGGCGCTCTATATTGCCAAGCGTTCCAACCGGGCCGTCGCATCTCCCTTCAGGAATGAGGTCGATCTAGCAGCCTCGTCCTCATGATGCTCGCCGCGCAACGATCTATAACGATCTGCTTCAACTCTCCATGAGGACGGTTTTTAAAGCCCTGACGACCTGAGCGCTTGTTCGTCTGCGCTGTTGCGGCGCAAAGCCGAATTCCACCAGGAGTTCCTCTTCGTTCGATGAGGCGCTACCGGAGGCATGGATTTCATTGAGGCCGGATGACGCAAGAAGCTCTGGCACCAGTTCCACGCTGACGCCGCCACCCGGCATGATGGCGATGCGTCCGGCTGCTTGTTCCGCCAGCCTTTGGATAGTTGCTATGCCAAGTGACACGCTTTTTGCGCCTCCGGAGGTGAGAATGCGCGATATGCCGAGTTCGATTGCGGTTTCGAGCGCTTCGACCGGATCGTCCACCATATC
This sequence comes from uncultured Agrobacterium sp., assembly GCA_913777615.1. Taxonomy (GTDB): domain Bacteria; phylum Pseudomonadota; class Alphaproteobacteria; order Rhizobiales; family Rhizobiaceae; genus Agrobacterium. The sequence continues at coordinate 70,636 of CAJYTK010000007.1, forward strand.
GAAAGCCCGATGCAGAGTGATATCCAGACCCTTTGAGGTTTCGATCAATCTTTCCAGCACCCGCCGGTCCAGTTTGCGATCGTTGGTAGTGGCACCGATAACGACACCCGGCAGCCCAAGGTCACGTGCCTGCGCAATGTCGGCTTCCATGATGGCGACATTGGAGGCATCATAGACAAAGTTGCCGGCCCTCGGTCTGATCAGGGGATAGACCGGGATCGGACTGATGCGCTGCGCATATTGCGTCAGACCATAGGGCGGCGTCAGTCCACCGACGCCAAGTGCCGAGCAGAGTTCGATGCGGTCAGCACCACCTTCGATGGCTGCGGCGAGACCCTCTGCGCTATCGACGCAGATTTCGAGCAACCGCCCGCTTCGATCAGCCATGATGTTCGCTTTCCTTCTGGTGCCGTTAAAGTGACGTCCGTCGTGTTGGATGCGTAGAGGACATTCTATCCTCTTTACTCTAGATATCGTGACTTGCGAAAATCGATTCCGCTTTTCGCGCGCGCGGACGGTTGTGGAGAAATGCGAGCAATGCCACGCCGCACAAACCCGCAAAGGCACCGAGCATCGCCGTGTGAGAATAATCGCTGAGAGCGGTCCCCGCAGAAAAGAGCAACGAGCTCAAACCTCCGCCTAGAAAAATGTTGACGGCAATCAGAGAGCTCCCAAGACCTGCACGCCTTGCGATCAGATTTTGCAGATAGGTAATTGGGAGGGAAATGATGCCAGCTGCCCCAAGACCGGACAGCGGGGTGAGGAGATAGACCGTCATGGGGTCGCTCGCCAATCCAAGGCCCAGCATATAAACGCAATAGATGAGCGCACTTGCACCAATGGCGACGGCCGCCGACGTCTTGGTTTCGACCCAACTCCAAAAGAAGATAAAGATGATTTCAAGAAGCGCAACGATACCGACGATTGCGCCGACATCCGAAGGTTGGCCTTCCGCCTTTCCTGTCACGACCAGCGGTAGGACAATGCCGTTGACATGGAGCGTCGACGAAATCAGCGCAATGGCAAGTACGAAGGGCCAGATTGCGCTTGATCCGAGATGGCGAATGGATGCGAGAAAGGCATAGCCAGGTTCCGTTCGTTGCGTATGCGCTATGCTTTCCTCTCTCATGAACTGAGCAAAGAGAAAGAAGCAGAAGGCACATGCGAGCGCTGCCAACAGGAACGCGGGAAGCATACTGGTTCTGCCAGCCAGTGCGTAACCGACGATGCCTGGAACCAGCACCCAGGACAGCGAAATCGCGGCACGTACGGCGGAGTTGACGGCGATCAGTTCTCGTGGCGGCATGCTGACACAGCTTGCACGCACATAGGCGAAAATCAGGGAGTTGAGCGCGCCATAGACTGGGATTGGAATGAGCAGAGCTAGCGCGAAGGTCCAGATGGTGGGAAAGGCGAAGACCACGCCATATCCCAAGACACCGGATATGCAGGCTCCCAGAATCGGCAGCTTGTAATGTCCGAGCCGGTCCGAAAGGATGCCCATGCTGATGCTGGCCGAAACGTTGACGAGGGCAGCAACGAAACTCAGGATCGAGAACCCGGCATCCGTCAGGCCGAGTTCGCGAATGCCAATCAGCGACATGTAGGGCGCGGTCGCTGCTCCGGTAAATCCAAAGACGAATATGCCCGCAGCGGAAAGCCGCAGCTGGCTGTGTCGATAAACAAAAGGCAGTGCCGACAGCATGGATCGTCCAGTAGCAGGGTCAGCCTGCGAACACGCAGGATCGATGAAGTATGGGAGCGCTCGGCTATAATCGGGCGCGAAAAATGATCTGGCCGCCGGCGTCTTTACCCTGCTTTCAGGGTATTAACGCCATCGCGCCGAGGCATTTGCAACCGGGGTATAATCGAAATCCTTAGCGAAAGGAAATATCGGTTGCACCCTGCGCTCTGAGGGTAATTTCTCGATATCCTGATTGATGACGCCATCCGTCAGAGCCATCAGGTTCGGGTTGGAAAGGGGTTGAAGCTCCGGCGACAGATACCCGGATTTTACCACCAGCAACCTCACCTTGGCGGGATCTATGCCATGGCGGGTAAAGTCTGCGATATTGTGGTAGGGGCGACGACGTGCGGCCAGAATGAGGGTGTTGCCGCCAATCTTCACCACTGCCTGCCGTTCGGCGGCGGGCCCTGGGTCGTCAAGGCTGATGATCTCTGCTCCCACTTCAATAAAGGGGCTGGCCGGGTCCAGCCAGCCGCCGATCTTGAGGCTCAGCGTCTTGCCGACGCCTGCAGCGAAGCAGGCCTCTACCGCCGGGCGATCCGTGATGCCGCCAATGACGGCGCCCTCGAAGCCACGAATGATGAGCGATTTTAATACGTCGGCACGATCGCCAACGCCACCACCGGTAGGGTTGTCCCCGGAATCGGCAAGAATGACCGGCTTCGTTTCGGCCTTTTCAGCCAGGTCGAGCATATCGTCGAGGTTACCGGTGACGGGACCGAAGCGAAAATCCTGCCTTGCCTGCCAGTAGGAAAACGCAATCTCTTCCGCCGCTCGCTTTGCCGCCTGATAGTCGGAGCCCGTCACCACGGCGCAGGCCGTCGCGCGGGGCTCGTCCGCCCAGACATAGCCGACCATGAGATTGGCATCCCACACACCATCGATCCGGTCATGCTCCGGCAGGCGGTGGTAGAGCGATTTGGCCGGCTCGTCTTCGGTCGAGGTTTTCTCGCCCGGCAGCAGAACCGGGATCGGCGCCCAGGCGACACCTGGCTTTTCTCCCGTCTTCAGCGTCCGGACGAGCATCGACCAGGCCCGCACCATCGTCTCGCGCACATCGATATGGGGCGCGGTGCGATAGGCAGCGAAGATGTCGATCTGATCGACGATCTTCTGGGTCACGTTGCCGTGCAGATCGTAGCTGACAGCCAGCGGAATATCCGGACCGATGATCGAGCGGGCATTGGCAATCCAGTCGCCTTCGGCATCGTCCATGCCTTCGACATTCATTGCGCCGTGCATGGCAAGATAAAGACCGTCGAGCGGCAGGGTCGCCCGCAGCTTGTCGGAAAATTCTTGCCTGAATCCTTCATAGGTCGCCCTAGAGACCGGGCCGCCTGGAATGGCGCGGGCGTGAAGGAGAGGAAAGATTTCCACACCCTCGGTCGGCAAGAAGCTGAAATACTCAGCACCCGTCAGATCGTCACCGCGCAACACGCGAAAATCTTCCGGCTGCATGAGAACAGGCGAATAGGTGGAGCACTCCGTATGAATGCCGCCAACTGCAATGCGTAACACCATGGCACTGTCTCCGATCAAAGCGTGGGGCTGAGGCGCACGAGCGCCGAGAAGCGATCCCAATCCTTGCGCTCACGCGGTGTCCAAGCGGCTTCTGCCACGGCGGGAAGACGCGGGAAGACCAGATGATTGAAGTAGTCGCGGTTGAGGAAGTGTTCGGTCCAGATGCAGGCCTGCACGCCACGAAGACGCGGCTTCAGGTCCTCGGGAAAATCGCCGACGGCCTCATAGTGATAGGTGTGATGCGGTGGCACGGTGCCGGCCCAGCTGGCGCCCGGCTCCTGCCAGGCTTCGTCCTGCACCATGTCGAGATAATAGGCCTGTCCGGGCGTCATCACGACGTCGTAACCTTCTTTCGCCAGCTCGACGCCGACTTCGGGCGCGCGCCATGCCATCAGCAATGTGCCGTCCGGATCGACGCCGCCGCCGTGGGAGACTTCGTCCCAGCCCGCCATGCTGCGGCCTCTCTCGGCCAGCATTTTCTGAATCCGCTTCATGAAGTGGCTCTGCAGCCCGAAGGTGCCATCCAGACCCTCCTTCTCCATCAGCTTGCGCGCCAGCGGCGAGGCCATCCAGGTGTTGTCGGCCACTTCATCGCCTCCGATATGGATGAGCTTCGATGGAAAGAGTTCGACCATTTCATCGAAGACCTTGCCGAGGAACACGTAAGTTTCTTCGATCGCAGGATTGAGGGCGTTGTTGGGGAAACCCTGAACCGACCGATAGCTGTCCGGCGCTTCCTGTCCATCGACCAGTTCGGGAAGAGCGGCGAGAATGGCCGTGCTGTGACCGGGGATGTCGACTTCCGGCACGACTTCGACATTGAGCTCGGTCGCATGGGCGATGATGGCGGTAACGTCGGCCTGGGTATAAAATCCTTCCACTGGTTCGGCTGCATTGCCAAGCTGCGGCAGCATAGGCTCGTCCGGTCCACGTCTGACGCCGACGGTGGTCAATTGCGGATAGGCACGAACCTCAAAGCGCCACGCCTCGTCATCGGTCAGATGCCAATGGAACACGTTCATCTTGTACCAGGCGAGAATATCAATGAGACGGAGCACGTCTGACACCGGAGAAAACTGGCGCGACACATCGAGATGACATCCGCGCCAGCCGTAACGCGGTTCGTCGTTGATGGTGCCGGATCCGGGAAAGCGAAAGAGCGCGGCGTTTCGGCGCGCACCATCATGAAGCTGTGCAAGCGCTGTCAGGCCATACTGACGACCGGCATCGCCGCCAAAGGAAAGCAAGATTTCATCCTCGGCGAATGTGAGCTCATACGCTTCAGCGGCAAGTGAATCGCTTTGCTGGAAACGAACAGCCTTGCCCTGTTCAACGGCGGCCAGCGAGAACGGTTGATGGGCCGCGGAAAACAGGCGGCGATGGAGGCCGAGCACAGTGTCCATTGCTTTCAAATCGGCAAGCGCGCTGCCCTCTGCCGGATACATGGCAACAGGCGTTTCACCGGCTTGCACATTCGCCTGCTTGGGCCAGGGTAAAAGGGAAAACGGCTCGGTGACACGCCCTTCCGGCAGGAGCGGCTTTTGCGGTTCACTTGGCCTTCCTTCCAACATCAGGTCAGCAACGTCGATTGTGTGATGGGTGTCGTCGGAGAATGTCAGATAAGCGGATTTCGCTCCGTCTGTCCTGTGCTTGGCAGGCCGCCAAAGGCCGCGCACGGAAAAGCGCCAGCTCGCACCCGGCTCCAGAACGAAACCAGAAGGCGGCGCGTATTGGTGGAAATTGGCGTTGCGAAGCAGGAAGGTCGCATTCTCGCAAACCGGATTGTCCATGACGCGGGTCAGCGCGGTGTAGGCGAGTTTGAAGTCGCTGACCGGCTTGTCTGTCAGATTGATGAGGGTAAAGGCGAAGCCGCCTGACGCATCACCTTCGATAGGATGCCATGCGTTTTCGAGGCGAAATCCGGTCTTGCTCATCGTCGTTCCCTTGATTTTTATGCGAGTTCAGTAGTGTTCGGATTGAGAGAAGGTGTGCGCCAGCTCAGCCTGGCCCGCCGTCAGTCCGCAGTCGACCGGCAAGCAGACGCCGGTGATCGCCGCTGCCTGTTCGCTTGCCAGAAAATGGACGGCATTGGCGACATCATGCGTGGTCGCGATGCGGCGCAGTGCGTACCAGCGTTTCACATCTTCGAAGACGTTTGGATTGGCTTCGGCGCGCGCTTCCCAGGCTTGAGTGCGCACGGTTCCGGGTGCCACGGCGTTGGCTCGGATCCCGAACTTTCCGTATTCGACCGCGATCAACTTTGTCAGATGGATCAAGCCTGCCTTCGCGGCGCTGTAGGCTGGATGGCCAAAAACCGCCATGCCGTTGACGGAGGCAATGTTGACGACGCACCCTTGCATGTCCTTGAGGTCCCGCTCCAGAGCGCGGAAGGTCAGGAAGGCAGCTTCCAGGTTGAGGCTCGAATCCATTCGCCAGATTTCCGGCGTCGTGTCGTGCAGCGAGACAGCACGGGCTGCACCGGCATTGTTGACGAGGGTTACCACCTTGCCGAGCTTTTCGAGTTGCAACGCCAGAGCTGCGAGACTGTCCGTGCTGGTGACATCCGTCGCGATAGCGACGTAAGACGATCCGCCGCCAAGCGTTGCCACGGCGTTTTCCAGCGCGTGTACGTCGATATCGACGAGTGCGATCAGGTCATTGCTTTCTGCTAGCCGGGCTGCAATGGCGCGTCCGATATCGCCGGCAGCACCCGTGACCACGGCAATGCGCTTCTGGGTCGTCATGTCGTCAGTCTCCCAATATCTGGCGATCGTCCCCGCCATCGCGATGTTCCAGCAACTGCTGCTTGATCTGGCGCAGCGTGACGGTGGAGTGTTTGCGGTTCTTATAGGCGACGAGGCTTGCAATTACGTCGATCACCGCAAGATAGGCAAAGCGCGTCGAGGTGGGGCGATAGATGTTATCGCCCTCGGGCAGATCGATGCCTATGACATGATCCGCAAGCTTTGCGAGCGGGCTTTTCACTTGAGTGAGCGCGATGGTTCGAACGCCGTTTTCTTTAGCCAGCTTGAAGGAGCGCATCAGTTCCTGGTTGCGTCCCGAGAAGGATGACCCGATGATCACGTCACCCTCTTGGGCCGCCGCAGTCAGCATCAGCTGCATATTGTGGTCGTTGCTGGCGGTAATACGGGTGCCGAGGCGAAAGAGGCGGTTCTGCAACTCCGTCGCCACCATGGACGAATTGCCGCCGGAGCCGAAGGCATAGACCATGGTCGCGGCAGCGATCCGCTCGGTCACAGCATCGAGCACCTGTGGATCAAGCGCACGGTGAACCATAAAAAGCGCGTTCTGCGCCTTGGTGATGATGTCTTCGGCGACATCGACCGCCGACGTGCTCTTGGCCTCGGGGTTCAGATAGCGCACGCCGACAAACGCCGTTTTAGCAAGACGCACCTTGAAATCGGCGAAGTTTTGACAGCCGAGCCTTCGGCAAAAGCGGGTCACGGTCGGCGGAGAGACATCCGCTTTTTCAGCCAGCTCTATGATCGACGCGCCGACGGCGAAGTCGAACTCGTTCAGCAATATCTCCGCGATGCGCTGTTCGGATGGTGAAAACTGCGCTCTCTCATCCTGAATGGTCGCAAAGATATCCATTGGACAGCGCTCAGGACTTAGGTTTGTAGGCGATGCAGTCGATTTCGACTTTGCAGTCCACCATCATCGATGCCTGGACGCAGGCGCGTGCTGGCGGATGTTCGCCAAAATAGCTCTGATAGATGCGATTGAAGGTCCAGAAGTCACGCGGATCGTCCAGCCACACGCCGCAGCGCACGACATGCTCGACGCCGTAGCCCGCTTCGTGCAAAATGGCGATCACGTTCTCGATGGTCTTGTGAGTCTGTTCGATGATCCCGCCGGAAATGATTTCGCCATTTTCCATGGCGACCTGGCCGGAAACATGCAGCCAGCCGTCCGCTTCGACGGCGCGTGCAAAAGGAAGGGTTTGTCCACCTGCGCCGGACTTCTCAGCGCCGTATCGTTTGATGCTCATGTGACGGGCTCTTGCAAATTATTTTCGTTATTCATTGACAAGTGACCACAGAAAACGGATTTTTGCCAGAGTTTTTTGGTTGTCATGAAAATAATTTAGATATGGAGCCTTCGGATGCGCGATCCTTTTCTCAATCCGTTTCCTGCCTCGGATGCTGCGCGGCATTCCATATGGGAAATGCTTGTGCCGCGCGATATTGATGCGTTTCTGGCCGCAGACTGGTCGATGGTCGCTGGCGATTTCGTTGAAGAGGGGTTTATCGGCATCAGCGGCAATCGCGAGCCGAACCCGGACAAATGGACTCTGGCGTTCCCTGATCTGCCCGCCTATCGGGACGAGTGGTTGAAGCAGGCACGCGAATTTGCCAAGGGAAGCTATGGCGAAGATCCACGCACCGCCATCTTTACCACCACGACCCTGGAAGAAATCGAAATTTCCGGTGATACGGCGCTGGTTCGCAAGAAGTTCGACGGCGGCATCAAGAAGCCCGACGGCTCGGTCGATGTGATGAAGTGGCAGACGCTCTATTACTGCCGTCTGCACGAGGGCCGCTGGAAGATTTCTGGCTTCACCGGTTATCTCCCAAACCCTATGGGCCAGTAAACGTCCCGCCCTTCAGCAAAAAGGCCCAAGTCCTTGCGCATCTTTACCGCGGCTCTCGCCACAGAAACCAACACATTCGCGCCAATCTGCATCGATAGGCGGGCGTTCGTGGAATCGCTATACGCCCCTCCGGGCCAGCACCCAGCAACGCCCACCCTCTGTACAGCGCCGATTACCGTCGGACGCGCCGTTTGTGCCACAAAGGGATGGACGCTGATCGAAGGAACAGCTGCCTGGGCGGATCCTGCTGGCCTGATCAACCGTCAGGCGTTCGAAAGTTTGCGCGATGAAATTCTCGATCAGCTGCGGGCTGCTATGCCCGTCGATGCTGTGGTGATGGGTCTCCATGGCGCCATGGTGGCGGATGGATATCTGGACCCGGAGGGCGATCTCCTGGCGCGGATCCGCGAGATCGTTGGACCCGACGTTCTGATCTGCGCGGAACTAGATCCGCATAGCCATCTGACGCAGAAGCGCATCGATGCCGTGAACTTCTTCGTCGTCTTCAAGGAATTTCCGCATACCGACTTCGTCGATCGCGCAGAAGATCTGTGGCGGATCGCCGTGGATACGCTGGAAGGTCGCGTCAAACCGATCATGTCCGTATTCGATTGTCGCATGATCGACGTGTTCCCGACCTCGCGCGAGCCAATGCGCGGCATTGTTGATCGCATGTTTGCCCTGGAAAAGCAGGATCCAGAGGTCCTGTCGCTATCGGTTATCCATGGCTTCATGGCGGGCGATGTGCCGGAAATGGGAACGAAGACGATCGCGGTCACCGATGGCAATGAAGCCAAGGGGAAAGCCCTGGCGCGCTCGATCGGGCTTGAGCTCTTCGATAAGCGTGGCACCTTTATGATGCCGCAGATCGGTGAGGCCGAGGCTGTGGCGCTTGCGATGAAGGCGGATACGTCTAACGGACCCGTGGTCATTGCCGATGTGTGGGACAATCCAGGAGGAGGTACGGCCGGTGACGCCACGGTGCTCCTGCGGGAACTGATGGCGCAGGGTGCTTCAAATGTCGCCGCCGGTCTGGTTTGGGATCCCATTGCAGTGCAAATCTGCATGGCGGCAGGCGAGGGAGCTGAAATCCCGTTGCGCTTCGGGGCAAAATCCGCACCCAATACCGGTGACCCGATCGACGCCTTGGTCAAGGTGGTGAAGGTCGCCTCCAATGCTGAGATGAAGTTTGGCGACAGCATCGCCCCGTTTGGCGACGCAGCGCATATTCATTTTAACGGCATCGACGTGATCCTGGGCACGGTGCGGGTTCAAAGCTACGACCCGTCCCTCTTTACAGCCCTTGGCATGGATCCTCTGTCGAAGAAGATCCTGCTGATCAAGTCGACCAATCATTTCTACGCGGCTTTCTCCAAGATCGCGTCGAAGATCCTTTATTGCTCCGCTGGCAAGCCTTATCCGAACGATCCTGCGACGAATCCATACCGCAGGGTCCGGCGCGACATCTGGCCAATCCTGCAGGACCCGCATGGGCACAAGGCGGCCTGAGAAGTCGTTCATAGTTTTGAGGGCAGCGGCGGTTTTCTTTCGTTACCTATGCGCATGATGACATAAGTAAGGGTGTTTCCTACAAACAAGGAAACACCCTCAAATTTTTGCTATTCGTCTTGATACCAAGCTCAAGCTAGAACAGGCATTTCCTGTGTCTTCCAGTCGATGCGACGTTCCAGCGCATTGCCCTCGCCATCGAACAGATGGCAATCCGCACCGTTGATCGCGACCGAGACGGGCTGCTCTACCGCAACCGGTGCAGAGCCTGGAAGCAGGGCGCACCACTGCTGGCCGGAAGAGAGTGTGGAATAAGAAATCGTATTGATGCCGAGCCTTTCGATGACGGTTGGCACCGTGGTAATGGTCATGTCGCCGGTGCCGAGGCTTAAGTGTTCCGGGCGAATACCAAGTGTCAGCGTATCGCCAGCGCGGACCTGGCCGCGCGCAACCGGCACCGTTAGCTGCTTGCCTTCGTAGGCGATGGTTACGCCAGTGTCCGAAGCTTCCACACAGGTGACGGGCAGGAGGTTCATCTTGGGATTGCCAATGAAGCCCGCAACGAAGAGATTATCCGGCTTGTGATAGAGCTGAAGCGGCGAACCGACCTGGGCGATAGAACCACCGTTGAGTACGACGATGCGGTCCGCCATGGTCATGGCTTCGACCTGGTCATGTGTCACATAGATCATAGTTGCTTTCAGCTGGCGATGAAGCTTCGTCAACTCGATCCGCATGTCTGAACGCAAAGCCGCGTCGAGGTTCGACAGAGGCTCATCGAAGAGGAATATCTTCGGTTCACGGACAATGGCACGACCAATGGCGACGCGCTGGCGTTGGCCGCCTGAGAGCATTCCCGGTCTCTGCTCCAGCCGATGCTCGAGCTGGAGGATTTTGGCGACGGCATGAACCTTTTCGCGGATTTTATCTTCCGCCATCTTCTCCACACGCAATGGAAATGCGATGTTCTCGAAGACCGTCATGTGAGGATAGAGCGCGTAGGACTGAAAAACCATGGCGATGCCGCGCTCGACGGGCGGCTTGTCGTTGACGCGGATACCATCAATGACAATGTCGCCGTCGCTGATTGATTCCAGGCCAGCAATCATGCGCAGCAGCGTTGATTTTCCGCAGCCCGATGGGCCGACGAAAACGACGAATTCTCCATGCGGAACATTAAGTTGCACGCCTTTGAGAACTTCAAAGTCGCCGTAGAATTTTTTCACGTTGTTGAGATGAAGCTGACCCACGATCGTCTCCAGAGGGCCGTTTGCATTCTGTGCATTCGGCAGCGCTGTTTCTTCTACCGCAAGGGTTTTGACACCTGCGGTGGTGTCGAAGGGGGCGTCAAGCAACGCCCCCTTCGTTAGGCATTACTTGTACTGCTCGAGGTCTGCCGAAGCTTTCTTCAGCGCGGCTTCAGGCTCAGCCTTGCCGGTGACGACAGACTGGACCATCTCGATCATGGTGTTCTGGAAGCCCTTGTAATCGGTGAAGAGCGGCTCAGGACCACCATAGGTGATGCCATCGATCAGAGGCTTCCAGTAAGGATCCTTTGCAACGAACTCATCGACCTTCGGCGAAGGACGAAGCGGTGTCAGGCCGGCATCACCCTGAAGCTCATACTCGCCCTGTGGACCTGGAGAGGTGATGAACTTGGCGAATTCAATCGCCTTGTCTTCCACGCCCGAACCCTTGAAGATGGCAAGGCTGTCGGTGATGAGCAGGGTGCCTGGACCCTTTGCCGAAGGGCCGAGCGGGAGTGTGGCAATACCCCAGTTGATGCCGGTCTTCTGCAGACGCGAAGCTGCACCAGAACCAGCCTGGATCATGCCGACCTTGCCGTCGAGGAAGATTGCGCGGATTTCGTTCTGCTCGTAGGCAGTCGCGCCTTCAACGGAGTAAGGGGTGATGTCCTTGTAGGCCTTCAAAGCTGCCAGCACTTCAGGGCTGTCCATGACGATCTTGTCGCCATCGATGACCTTGCCGTTGTTGGTGTAAACCCAGTGCATGAACTGGTGCATGGTGTTGTCGAAGGTCTTGGCAGGCAGGCCGTAACCGGCGACGCCAGTCTTTTCCTTGATCTGCTTGGCGAAAGCGATTTCTTCTTCCCAGGTCTTCGGCGGCGTTTCCGGGTCAAGACCCGCCTTCTTGAACAGGTCCTTGTTCCAGTAGAGAGCCTTGGTGGAGAAGGCGACCGGAACGCCCCACTGCTCGCCATCGACCGTGACGGTGTCGACGATGTGCGGATAGTAGGACTTCTTTTCCTCGTCCGTCATCGGGACAGGAACGATCATGTCGTTTTCAGAGAACTGCTTCAGCGTGCGCGAGCCGACATAGGCCATGGCTGCTGGAGAGCCCGATGCTGCAAGCGTTGTCGCCTTGTCCTGGCATTGTTCCCAGCCAACGACTTCCGGCTTGACGGTCCAGCCTTCGTTCTTGCTTTCCCATTCCTTGATGTACTTCTCATGGATCGGGTCGATCTTGTCGCCGCAATAGATCCAGGAAATTTCCTGGCTGGCAGCCTGTGCGGACATGGCGCCCAGTGCCGTGGAGGCGGCAAGGCTCAGCGCGTAAAGGGTAAACTTGAATTTGGTATTCACGGTCAGTCTCCCATTCTCTGGTGGTTATCTTATTGTTTCACCGCGCCTGCGGTCAGGCCGCTGACGAGATAGCGTTGCAGGAAGAAGATCACGATCATCGCCGGTGCTATGCCGACGAAACTTGCGGCCATGAGTTCGTTCCAGATGACCTCCTGGCGGCCGAAATAGGCAAACAGGCCGACTGGCAGAGGCATATATTCGGATTTCGAATTGAAGGTGAGTGCGTAGATGAACTGCTGCGCGTAAGAACCGATGAAGGTGGTGATCGCTACGACCACGATGCCAGGCATCGCAATTGGTATGATCACGCGGCGCAGCGTATAAAAGTAGCCGGCACCATCGACATAGGCCGCCTCGTCCAATTCTCGCGGAATGCGCATCATGTAGGTTCTCAGCAACCAGATGGCCGACGGGATAAGGAAGGCCACGCCCGGCACGATCATCGCCAAATAGGTGTTCAAAACACCAATCGAGCGCATCAGGCGAAAGAGCGGGATCAGCAGAACCGCACCTGAGAACATGTTGACGGCGAGAAACGCGCCAAGCAGCAGACCGCTACCGCGAAACTCGAAGCGGGCAAACGCATAGGCGGCCGGAATGACCAGTGCCAAGACGATGGCTGTGACGATCCCGGAGATGAAGAACGAGTTGAAAATGTAGCGGGCAAAGCCAGGCACGCTGACCCACATCGTCCGATAAGCTTCGAAAGAGCCATTTTCAGGCCAGAAGCGATAGGGTGACGAGAAGAGCTGGCTGAGCGGCTTCAGCGACACCAGAAAGCCTTCGACGAATGGCGACAGCACGAAAATCAAGAAAAGCGCGATGCCGCAATATATGGCGAGGATCTCGTACCATTTGTAACGGTTGATCAGTGCGGGAGGAGGTGTCATCGCTTGTCTCCGGCGGATAGCTTGCTGACAATGCGGAAGTAGGCAATGCAGAAGATGGACAGGAAGATGCAGATCAACACGGCGCGCGCAGCACCTTCACCATACTTATAAGAACCGATCGCGGTCTTATAGGTATCGATGATCATCGTCGTGGTTTCGCCGTTCGGGCCACCGCGCGTCAAAATCCAGATGATGTCGAAGGAGTTGAATGTCGAGATCAACGAGAGCATCGACATGGTGATCATGGACGGAACGAGCAGCGGAAGGGTAATGCGGCGGAAGCGATAGAAACGTCCGGCACCATCCACCCATGCAGCTTCGTAGAGATCCTGCGGAACGGCCTGCATGGCAGCGAGGAGATAGAGGGTCACCATCGGCACGCCGATCCAAACGTCGGTGATGACGGTTGCCCAGAATGCGGTCGAGCCCTGCGCCAGAAAGGCGATCGGTCCGTCGACAAGGCCTGCACGCTGAAGCATGCCGGAGATCATGCCGAACTGACCATTATACATCCAGCCCCACATGAAGATGCCGATCGCCATCGGAACGATCCATGGCGGCATGGTCAGGATGCGAAAAATCGCGCGGCCCGGCACTGCAGCATTCAACATTGTGGCGCCGAAGGTGCCGATGATCATCTTGATGGCGACCGAGAAGAACGTCCAGATGAAAGTGCGGATAATAACTTCCGCGAACGTAGCGTTGAAAATCTTGTCGTAATTCGTCCAGCCGACCCAGTTGGTGGTCTTCTTCAGCGATGCGTCGGTAAACGAAAGAATGAAGGTGTCGACAAGCGGATAAGCTACGACGGCAAGAACATAGAGAAGGGCTGGCGCCAAAAGCAGCCAAGCAAAAAAAACGGCGCTTCGTCTGGTGTCCATGATCACCCTCTCATCAGGCGGAGCGCTTTTGCGCGTCTTCGGTGCCGTGAAGGCAGGCGTCGTATTTTGTCCAGACGGGTGCGAGATCGACGACCTTGCGGGCGGCGCGTGCCTCATCCATGGCGATCGCCAGAATGCCAGCCTCAATGGCGTCGAGCGCCGATACCGGAAGTGCTGCACCTGTCGTGACGTGGGCGAACACATCGGCTGCCATCTGTTCATCCGCGCCGTAATGGTGCGACTTCACCGACGGTGCCTGATAGGTGTTTCCGATCAGCTTGGCGCTGTCATGAGCGCGGTGAACGTCGAGGAAGCCGCGGACGAAATCGCCTTCAGCCATGCCTTTTGCGCCGACGACGCAGAAGCGGCGGAATTCGTCGGGCACATTCAGGTTGGTGTGGAATGCCAGTGACGCACCATTTTCGTATTCGACGATTGCCGTCTGGAAGTCGATGATATCGCCATCGCTGTCGAACACCTTGTCGGCACCCATCCAGCCGCTCGGTTTGCGGAAGTAAACGTCGAGATCGTTGACGCCGCTATTTTGCGGAGCGTTTTTCGGAACGAAGCTGCGACGTCCGCCGAAGCTCGATACATAACGAGGGCGCACGCCCATCACGCCGTTGTAAAGGTCGAGGTCGTGGCAGCACTTTTCCAGCATGAAGCCGCCTGCAAGCTTGTCGTATCGGCGCCAGTCTCGCATGAAGAACGCGCCATGATAGGGAGCAATATGCTCGGAGGCCTCGATCGAGGCGATATCGCCGAGAAGTCCTTGCGCCTGTGCCTGTCGCAGGTCGCGGTAAAGCGGCGAGTAACGGAGAACGAGACCGACCATCAGGTGGTCCTGGCCATACTGGTTCAGTAACCGAGCAAGCTCGAAGCTCTCCTCGATCGTCGTGACGATGGGCTTTTCCGTGAAGACCTTGAGGCCAGCTTCGAGGCCAATGCGAATATGTTCAAGATGGAATGTATTGGGCGAGCCGATCATAAGAAGATCGAAAGTCTCTTTCGCGATCATCTCCTGCGGAGTTTCGTAACGGCGGCCGGCGGAAATGTTTTCTGCTTCAAGCTGCTTCAAGCCTGCCGGCTCGGGATCGACATGGGCAACGATCTCAAAATCAGGATCGATCTCCGTGAAGACCTGGCCGAGATAGCCAAGGCGGAACCCGAGTCCGATTATCGCGACTTTCATGGCCTTAAAGCTCCCCTTTTCGTAATTTATTTTCGTAGCCTGTTGCAAATCTTCCTGATGGTCAATCAGAAAAACCGCGTTTGACTTCCGCTATGAAAATAATTTTCACGCGGTGGTTATGCTTGTCCAACTCATGCATGTTGAGCATGAGCGGATTGATCGAAACACTGAAGTCTTGGGCATTTCCCCTTCACCGACCACTTTCGGTTTCCCGCAGGTCAGTCATGATTGTTAATATCTAATACCAAAAAAATACCGCGTGTCCACTGTGGAATAAAAATTTCTCCAATTCCGCGTCTGGAACATATGTTCATCATTGAAAACGTTCGTTTTTCAGCAAAATTGATGGATTGTCCCAGCGCCTTGCCAAGGTGGATTTGTATTGGTATCTATTTTGGTATGGTGTCTGCGCTGTGTGTCTTTTGCAAAGGGCGCGCCGATATCGAAAGCCACGGAACGGAGATGCGCAATGGACGGTGATTTGCCGTTTGGTGAATTGCAGGCATTAAGGGGCGGGCCGCTTTATCAGAAATTGCGGCGTCTGATCGAAGATGCTGTGTCCAGCGGACGCCTGAAGCATGGGGATGCGTTACCGGCCGAGCGAGATATCGCCGATGCTGCGGCCATCAGCCGCGTGACCGTACGCAAGGCAATCGACGATTTGGTCGAGCAGGGGCTCCTCGTGCGCAGGCGCGGTTCCGGCACTTTCGTCACCAAGCCTGTGCCGAAAATGCAGCAGCCGTTGACGCGGCTCACCTCCTTTACCGAGGATATGCGCCGCAGGGGAATGGTGGCGGGCTCGCGCTGGCTGGAGCGCGGACTGTATTTTCCAACACCAGAGGAAACCATGATGCTCGGCCTTTCGGGAGGCGCGCGCGTCGCAAGAATCCTTCGCCTTCGCACTGCCGACGATACGCCCATTGCGCTTGAGAGGACCAGCCTTCCCGACGACCTTCTGCCGGAGCCGGAGCAGGTCGAGGGATCGCTGTATCTGGCCCTCGCAGCCCGGGATATTCGTCCAGTTCGGGCCAACCAAAGAATTTCCGCCGTTCTGCTGCGCGATGACGAGAGCGAATTGTTGGAGGTCGCTCCCGGCTCCGCAGCCCTTTCAGTGCAGCGCATCGCCTATCTGAACACCGGGCGCGTAATGGAGGTCTCCACAGCGCTTTATCGCAGCGACGCTTATGACCTCGTCGCGGAACTTACGATCGGCGCCTGATCAAAAACATAAGGGCTTTACTGATGACGACTATGATGCGACGCGAAATCAATGAAATTCCACAGGCTGTCGCCCGGCTGCTGGATCGTGGAAAAGACGATGTGGCACGGGCAGGAAGCGCTCTTGCCGCGCGTGATCCCGCAGTTGTCGTCACCATTGCCCGAGGATCTTCGGATCATGCGGCCTATTTCCTCAAATACGCGATAGAGCTCGAGCTTGGCCTACCGGTCGCCTCACTCGGCCCATCGCTGGCGTCGATTTATCAGGCGCCGCTTCGCTTGCAACGTGCTGCAGCCTTTGCGGTATCTCAGTCGGGGGCGAGCCCGGACATCGTCGCCATGCTTGAAGGCGCTAAGGCAGGTGGCGCGTTGACCGTTTCGCTGGTGAATACGACACCATCTCCTCTCGCAGATGCTGCTTCCATCGCTGTCAACATTCAGGCTGGACCGGAGATCGCGGTGGCAGCCACGAAGTCGTACGTCAATTCGATTGTTGCCGGTCTTGCTGTTTTGAGCGAGTGGAGCGGTTCGGCCACCTTGAAAAAAGCTGTGGCAGCGCTCCCTGATCATCTCGACAAAGCGCTGTCACTCGATTGGAGTGTGCTGGTCGAACCTTTGGTCAAGGCCGAATCCCTCTACATGCTCGGTCGCGGCCCGGCGCTCGCCATTGCAATGGAAGCGGCGCTGAAATGTAAGGAAACCTGCGAGCTACACGCTGAAGCCTACTCATCGGCCGAGGTTCTGCATGGTCCAGTGTCGCTGGTGGCAGAAAGCTTCCCCGTGATTGCCTTTGCCGCGCGCGACAAGGCAGAGGCGTCGATAGCCCAGACAGCGTCGGGTCTCGTGACCAAGAATGCCAATGTCTATCTCACATCAGATCAGGGTAAAGGCGCCACCGTTCTGCCTTTTGTCGAAACGGGCCATCCTTTGACCGATGCGCT
Organism: uncultured Agrobacterium sp.; assembly: GCA_913777615.1. GTDB lineage: Bacteria > Pseudomonadota > Alphaproteobacteria > Rhizobiales > Rhizobiaceae > Agrobacterium. The sequence goes on from CAJYTK010000007.1 coordinate 87,753, forward strand.
GGCGTTGATCGTTCCGTATTATAGCATGGTCGAGGTCCTCTCTCTCGCGCGCGGCTTCGATCCCGATAGGCCGGTTGCGCTCAAAAAGGTCACGGAAACACGATGAGTGGTTCATTTGCACTGTGCGGCGGTCGGGTTTTCGACGGCGTCGGGTTCCTTGAGGGGCAAGCGTTGGTCGTGAGCAATGGTCGCATCGAAGCCATTGTGGCGCAGGCCGATCTTTCGCCTTCAATCGAAAGGCGTGACGTGGCGGGTAGCCTCCTCGTTCCAGGCTTCATCGATCTTCAGGTGAATGGTGGCGGCGGTGTGCTGCTGAACAACCAGCCTGATCTCGACGGCATTCGCACCATCTGTTCAGCGCATGCAGCTTACGGCACGACGGCTCTTCTTCCCACCGTCATCACCGATACAGCCGAAATCCGTGCGAGAGCGGTCGAGGCCGGTATTGCCGCATATTCGCAAAAGGTGCCCGGCTATCTTGGTTTGCATCTGGAAGGCCCCCATCTCTCGGTGGCGCGCAAGGGAACCCACGATCCATCCTTGATCCGCCCGCTTGAACAGCCCGATCTCAGTTTTCTTGTGGAACATGCGGGACGTTTTGGCGAGGCCCTCATCACGCTCGCTCCCGAAAGTGTTTCTCCTGGCGACGTCACAGCATTGGTTGAGGCAGGATATGTCGTCAGTCTCGGACATACCAATGCCAAGGCGCGCGACATTCTTCCCTATGTTTCGGCCGGGGCGTCGATGGCCACGCATCTCTTCAATGCGATGAGCCAGATGGAGAACCGGGAGCCGGGTCTTGTTGGCGTCGCGCTCGCCAATGGCCGCTTGTCCTGCGGCCTTATCGCCGACGGATTCCACGTTGATCCGATGGTCATGCAAGTTGCTCTGGCCGCAAAGAAGGGGCCGGCCCGGATATTCCTGGTGACCGACGCTATGTCGACCATCGGCACCGACTTGCAGGGCTTCCTGCTGAATGGCCGTGAGGTCTTTCGCAGGGGCGGACGATTGACGCTTGCTGATGGCACGCTTGCCGGTGCCGATATCGACATGCTGTCTTGTGTGCGCTTCGTTCATGAGCATCTTGGCCTGTCTTTGGCTGACGCTTTGAACATGGCCTCGCTCTATCCGGCCGAGGCCATTGGCTGCGCCACGAAGGGCAGTCTCGCAGTGGGAATGGATGCGGATCTGCTCGTGCTGCAAGAGGACCTGACCTTGAGAGCGACTTTTATTGGCGGTAATTGCGCCTATGGCGAAGATTTTGCAAAAGGGGTCGCTGCGTGATCGTCTGCTTCGATATCGGCGGCACGGCCATTAAGGGCGCAGGCGCGTGGGCGGTCGACGATGTTCGTCCCGTGGCCCGGCGACAAACGCCAATTCATGATTTCGACGCCTTCATCGGCGTGTTGAAAGACGTGATCGACGAGATTGGCGAGACGCCGACCTGTGTGGCGCTTTCGATTGCGGGCATTATCGATCCCGATACTGATCGCGCCGTTATCGCCAATATTCCCTGCGCCCATGGGCGTCTTCTGCGAGCAGATCTGGAAGCCGCTCTTGGCCTTCCGGTTCTGATTGCCAATGATGCCGATTGCTGTGCGCTCGCCGAATACGGTGTGGGCGCCGGGCGCGGGCATCGGGTGGTTTTTGGCGCTATTCTGGGAACGGGCGTCGGCGGCGGTCTCGTTGTGGATGGCAAGCTTATCAATAGCGCAGGCGGCTTTGCCGGCGAATGGGGTCATGGCCCGGTTGCCGCCACCCGCGCTGGAAATCCGCCTGTGGAACTACCTCGCTTTGCTTGTGGATGCGGGCTTGATGGATGTGTGGACGCCATCGGTAGTGCTCGTGGCATGGAAAAGCTGCATCGTCATCTGGCGGGCTCCGAGTTGAAGGCGGAAGAAATCCTCGACGCCTGGCAGACCGGCGATGTAGATGCAGCCCGCACGATAGACGTCTATATCGACATTCTTTCCGCGCCACTGGCGCTCGTCGTCAATATGACTGGCGCGACGATCGTTCCGGTCGGCGGCGGCCTGTCAAATTCACTGCCGCTGATCGCGGCTCTCGATCGCGCCGTGAAGGCCAGAGTTCTCCGCAAGTTTCAGCGGCCGCTCGTGGTGCGCGCTGAATGCGCGATAGAGCCGGGCCTTGTGGGAGCCGCAGTCCTGGGGGCGGCCTTCGCTTCGCCTGAAGCCTGATTCTCGGTGAATGTCATCGACAGCCGGTCTGTAAACGCTCCTTCACAAGGTAGCGGTCGCTGGTCGCGGCTGGGTGATGGTATTGTCGCCCACCCATCTGGCCGCAGGTTCGATGCCACCCAGTGGAAAGAGATGGAGCTGGGATATCAGTGTTTGAGGATTGTCGCGGACATAGTCCGTCAGCGCGCCGACCATGTCGCCCGGCTCGTATGGAAGCATCAACCGCGTCACGTCCAGTGCTCGTTTTTGCAAGACCTTCAGCGAAGGGCCGACACCGCAGGAGAGCGCGAACTTGATCAGGGTCTGGAGTTTCGCTGGGCCCGCAATTCCCACATGAATGGGAAGCGTGATTCCTGCTTGGGCAACACGTTCAGCCCATGTTGTGATGACGGTCGGATCGAAGCCGAACTGCGTTACGATCGCCATGTGGGCGTCGGTCAGACCGGAAAAATCCGTCTTCCACTTTAATGCGCTGTCGACATTGCGCGTTGTGCCGTCCGGATCGATATCGCGGCTTCCTTCCGGGTGGCCTGCGACATGCAAGCGTTTGAATCCATATCTGTCGAACAGTCCGCTTTCCAGCAGCTGAATCGAACTCTCGACAGTGCCCACCGGACGCGTTTCTCCTCCACCCAGCAGAAGCGCCTCCGTCACATCGGCCTCGTTACGGTAGAGCGAGATCCAGCTTTCCAGTGTCGGCACGTCGGGAATGCTGCGTGCGGGAAAATGTGGCATGACGGCGAAGCCATCCTCACGCAGCCGCTTTGCGGTGGCGACCATGTCGCTGATCGATGTGCCAGCGATATGAGCGATGTACACGCGTGTTCCAATAGGCAAAAGAGCTGAGAAATCGTCGATCTTTGCTGCGGTACGCGGTGTCACCTCAATGGAGTAAGGATGCAGCAGTGAGCTTGCGTATTTTGCGACCGCGCCACCACTGCTCTTCGATCGATCGATGAATTTCAATATTGCCATGTGCTGGTTTCTTCCTGCCTGCCCAGGAGGCAGTCTCTTCTTGATCGCGGCCACCATTACACGGCTTTTAGATCCTACGACGCAACGACTAATCCAGTCCGATCAAGCTGTTTTCTCTTTTTTAGCCATGCCGTCAAATCATGTCGGTGGATGGCAGGATATCTTTACTATCTTCGCCAACAGTGCGGCTCTCAACCTGCGACGTGTCGAGACGCTAGAAGATAAGTTGGCCCGGTTTACCCCTCGTAAGAGGACAACATGAAAGTCAGAAGCCCTTGAGCGCCGAGAGTCCGGACCATTTGGAGGCAGTTGCTCCAGCACGACCGACCAGAATTGTCTGGTACCAGTCATTATTTTGGAAGATAACTCTTTTTCTCGTTTCCAGCGTCGTCCTCGCCTATCTTGTCGGCGCTGCTGTCGGCTGGATCATGGTCGAGAGAGACTCGCGCGATCAATGGCATCGACAGGCCGAGCTCAACGCGCAGGTGACGAGTTCGTCCATCCGCACGATCTACACGTTCATTTCCATAGAAAGCGACCAGGACGGGCAGATCGTCAAAATAATAAGTGACAGGCCGCTTGGTGACGAAGCGTCGATCCTCGACACGGGTTTCAATCCTGGCGATGTCCTTGCCCTCGCAGCCGCGCAAACCAAGAACAATATCTGGATTTTCCAGAATGACGCGGCAAGTCATGTTTTTGTCAGCTCTGCGGATGCGATGGGGGAAGCCAACAGAATACCGCTTACGTTGACCGAAGGCGCGACACTCAATCGTTTTTACGTCGGTTTCGCCGAACTGGGCGACGTTAAGTATTATATTGCCTATGTCCCGGTTGTCGATCAGGCGGGGCGCCTTCAGGGCGGAGTGGTAACAACCATCGGCAAAGCTTCCGATCTGTTTGAAACGCAAACGAAGCTTTTGCGTAACTCTCTCATTCTTTTAGTGACCATCCTTGTCGCTACAGGCGTAATCGTCACGGTTCTGATGCGGAAGGTCTTCATGCCGGTCCCCTCCTTGATCGAGGCTCTGACGAAAATCGCTCATGACGACACTCAGTCGGTCACGCCGTTTCAACGACGCAATGACGAGATCGGTCGTGTTGCGGTGGCAATCGAGAAGGTGCGCGAAGCCGTTGTCGAGCGGGAAAATCTGCGCGTGATGCGCGATGTTGCACGACAGATGGAGCATCTTGCCCATCATGATCCGCTGACAGGGCTGCCAAACCGGGCTTTCTTCAGCAAGCGTTTGGATGGCGATATCGGCGAACTGGGCAATGGTCTTCGTTTCAACCTCATGCTTCTCGATCTCGACCGCTTCAAGGCCGTTAATGACGTGATGGGGCATGCCAGTGGAGATGCGCTTTTAACCGCTTTCGCGGAGCGCTTGCTGCAACTGATCGGTCCGCAGGACATGGTGGCGCGCCTCGGCGGCGACGAGTTCGCGGTGATCCAGGTCGTGCGAAAAAATGCGGTGCGGGAGGCAAACCGGCTGGCGGAAGGCATCGTCGCGGCGGCATCACGTCCCTTTATCCTGTTCGGCAAGGAAGCCAGCGTCGGAACCAGCATCGGCATTTCCATGGCTCCCATTCATGGGACTGACAATTCCGAGCTTCTCAAGCATGCCGATGTGGCTCTCTATTGCGCAAAGTCTGAAGGGCGCGGCAACTTTCGCTTCTTCGAAAACGGCATGGAGATGTCCCCGGAACAGGATCACGAACTCCAGCAGGACGTGGATCTTGCGATCCAGCGCGACGAATTCGTTTTGCACTATCAGCCGATTTTTTCTTTCTCGGATTCGCAGCCAGTGACGTTCGAGGCTCTTGTCCGCTGGCGGCATCCCCTTCGCGGTTTGATCAATCCGGATCAGTTCATTCCTATTGCCGAGAAGACCGGTCAGATCTGCGCTATCGGCGAATGGGTTCTGCGCCGCGCATGCGTGGAAGCCATGCAGTTCTCCAATGATGCGGCGGTCGCGGTTAACATTTCAGCAATCGAACTTCAGCAAGGTGACCTTGTGGCCAAGGTGAAGCGGGCGCTCAAAGACAGCGGCTTGCCTCCTTCGAGGCTGGAGATTGAACTGACGGAGACTGTGCTTCTTTCCGATATGCAGTCGGAAAAATGCCTGGAGGACATCCGTGCGCTCGGCGTTAAAATCGCCCTCGACGATTTCGGCACTGGTTATTCAAGCCTTGCCTATCTGACCAAATTGCCGGTGAGCAAGATCAAGATCGATCGTAGTTTTGTTTCCGAAGCGATGACGAAGACCGAGAGTCTTGCGATCATTCAAGGGCTCATCCACATCGCTAAAGGCCTGGGGCTTGAGACAACGGCAGAAGGCGTCGAAACGCGAGAACAGCTTTCCCTGCTACGCGCCGCTGGTTGTGATCTGGTGCAGGGATACCATCTTGGCCGTCCAATGGCTCTCAAAGACATAGAAAGTTGGCAGCATTCCAGTGACGTAAAAATTTTCCACGGTTAGGAGTAACGATCGTGCAGCATAGTGATACCAGGCTCCGCCTGTCGAAGTGCTTCAGTCTTATTTCGATTCTATGTGCCGCGATCATTTGCGCCCAAAGTGTTTCACATCCTGCCGCCGCTGAAGACCTGAAGAGTCCGACGCTCGAGAAGATCGTGCGGACAAAGACGATTACCATAGGTCATCGCCAGGACGAGTTGCCATTTTCTTATGTGACGCCGGATGGCGTGGCGCGCGGATACTCGATCGATCTGTGCCGGGAGATTGCCGAACATGTCCGTCAAACGCTCAAGCTCGATACGATCAAGATAGATTATGTGGTAGCAACGGCGGCTACGCGGTTTCTGCTGGTCAAATCCGGCAAGATAGACATGGAGTGCAGCGCGACCACCAACAACGCCGAACGGCGTGAACAGGTGGCCTTCTCCTATCCTCACTTCATCACCGCCACCCGTTTCGTGTCAAAAAAATCGAGCAGCCTCAACACCATCAGAGACCTTGCAGGTCGCACAGTCGCCTCAACGACAGGCACCATCAACATAGCGCAGCTGCAAAATCTCAACAGAGCGGAAAAGCTCAATATCTCAGTATTGATCGCGAAACTGAATTCGGAAGCATTCGCTGCGGTAGAAAATAACCGAGCATCCGCCTTCGTCATGGATGATGTTCTACTGGCCGCTAACGTGGCATTCTCGAAGTCGCCCGAAGACTACGTGATTTCCAAAGACGCGTTCGGCCCGCCCGAGCCTTATGGCATTCTTTTGCCCAAGGACGATGAAGCGTTCAAAACTCTCGTCAACGAGGCCTTGTTCTCCGTTTTTACCAACGGCGGGGCAGAAGCGATCTACAATAAGTGGTTCATGTCTCCCGTGCCGCCGGACAATCGCAATTTCAATCTTCCTCTCTCCCCGGAGTTGAAGGCTGTGTTCAAGGAGCCGAAGGAGTATCTGCAATGAAAATGCATATCATCCGTTGTCTCTTGCTGGTTTCGTGCCTTGGTGTCGCTATTGGGGTAAAGGCTGAAGACAAGAAATTCGAAACACCGACCCTCGACAGGATCGTCCAGACCGGCAAGATCAGGATCGGCTACGGATCGACTGCGCCTTTCTCGTTTCTCAACGCGGATGGTCAGGTCGTAGGTTACTCGATCGATCTCTGCCGAGGGATTGTAGAAAAGCTGAAAGACCGTCTGAAACTACATTCGATCGATATCGAGTTCGTGCCGCGCACACCCAGCAATCGCGTGCAGTTGTTGAATGATGGTACGATGGACATCGAGTGTAATGCCAGCACCAACACCTCGGAACGGCGCAAGAGCGTCGCTTTTGCCTACAGCCACTTCTATGGTGCCACGCGCTACGTTTCCCTGCGCAAGAACAACCTCAAGCAGCTGGATGATCTGAAGGGACGGTCCGTCAGTGTGGCGCTGGGAACCGTCAATATCAACGAAATCAATGAGATCAGCCGCAAACGGAAGCTGAATATCTCAACCGTTCCGGTGGATAGTCTGCAAGCTGCCTTCGACATGGTGACGGACGGACGCGTTGCAGCCTTCGCGATGGATGAAGTTCTTCTGAAAACGATGATCGCCCGTACGCAGTCACCCTCCGATTACGTGCTTTCCGAAGAGCAGGTGACGGAACTTCAGCCGCTTGGCTTCATGATGCGCCTGAACGACGAGGCTTTTGTCACAGCAGTCAACCAGGCCCTAAACGAAATCTACAAGTCCGAGGCGGTCAAGGGGATCTACAGCCGCTGGTTCGAGGAGCCGATGCCCGGGCTGAACATCAATCTTGAACTTCCTATGAGCCCATGGCTGATTGAGGCGCTGAGAAGCCCTCAAACGTTGAAATAATGCGACGTCGGAATGTCTAGAAGGACCGTTGGCTTTTCCTGTGATCGGTAATATTTGAAATGGCGTAGCTTACGCTGAGCGCCGAGCATCATTTCCGGTCCAGAACACCAAAAGGTTTGGATCAATGACCGTCTAGCGGTCATCGATGCCGCGCGACCGACGCCTAAACGATGCTCTACTCATCGCCACAGATCAAGGCAGCTTTCATTGCCCTTAGGGCAAACGTCTTTGAAGGTGGCCTCGCTATCGGCATCACGTTCCGCGTAATGCGCACGCGCAGCGCAACATGAACGGTCAGGCCGATCAAGCCCAACCATTCCGTGCGCGTTCTTGATGACGCATCTGCTCACGCCACGACCCTGCACCCGGAAAACACGATGCAATGAAATTGAAAACGGCTGGGCTTTCGGTGAGCATGCAGCCATCGATACTCATCGCTGGCACGTACTCTTGGGGACTAGTAGAGACAGTCTCATTTCCGTTGTTCGCCAGATGTGGGGTCGATGCGGACAGGCTCTAAAGGAGCGCCAGTTTCCGCCAGCACGATAGTTTGTGCAACAGAACAAGCGCCGACGCTACAAACCCACGCGTAGGGATGTCGGAAAGACTGCCTTTCGCCTAGTTCAAGGCCCTATCGCTTACTCGTGCTGACGGAGGCCGGGATCATTCGTCGGCGCTCAGCTCTGCTTGTTCCTGGCCATTTCACTTTAATTTTTCCGGAACCAATGCTGGAGGGCTACGTTCGAATTGGCAGGAGACGCGCCGTGTCAAACGGACGCGATGGTGCTGAAGGACATCGGGATTTTTCCGTTTTCTCTCGGTGGCCAACGAATGGGCAGACGAGCTTCTTATCCATCCGGCCGTCTCCGCTTCACTCTGCCAAGGAGGTTTGGACGTGGAAAAGACCGAAACGCGAAAGCTTGCGGAAGAATACATGCTCCTCGGTGGCACCCGCCAGGTCATGATCGACGACAACAAGACATTTGTTCGACAGTACGACCATGAACCGGCAGAGGCCGAACGCTTCTGGCAGGAGCGCATCGCGACGCTCGACAAAGAGCGGATTGCGGATGTCGAGTTCTTTCTGCCCTCGGTTAATTCCGATGCGGAGCCCTAATCACATCCCGTTGAAATCAGAAACTAGGAAGGAAATTCTTATGACTTCGATTAATTCTGCAAAAATCGTCATTCTTGCGACAGATGGTTACGAGCGCTCCGAGCTGCGTGTTCCATACGAGCAGCTGAAGAACAAGGGTGCGGACGTCAAGATCGCCTCCATCAAGGACGGTGAGATCAAAAGCTGGGACGAGAAGGACTGGGGCGATTCCATCAAGGTCGATCTCCTTGCCAAAGACGTGCGCATCGAGGATTTCGATGCCCTCGTGCTTCCCGGCGGTCAGATCAACCCGGATGTCCTGCGTACCAGCGACGACGCGATGCGAGTGGTGAAGGACTTCGTCAAGTCCGGAAAGGTCGTCGCGGCTATCTGCCACGCGCCATGGCTCCTGGTTGAGGCCGATGCCGTCCGTGGACGTGAGGTAACGTCTTACGGTTCGATCAAAACCGACGTGAAGAATGCTGGCGGCATCTGGAAGGACGAAAAGGTCGTTTGCGACAAGGGCATCGTTACATCTCGCAATCCAGATGATCTAGACGCTTTCGTTGCCAAAATCGTCGAGGAGGTCGAAGAGGGCCGCCACGATCGCCAGGCAGCATAAGCTATTCATCATAGGTTGAAGAAGACGAGGGGCTGGTGCGCCGTACGTGTGCCAGCCCTTTGCGTTGTGCGCTTTATGTGCGGCTAAAGTGAATAGGGATGCCAGAATAAGGTAGCACACCACTCACGAGTCGGAAGAGCTCACCCACCAATGATCAATTGCGCCACATTTTTGCCTTATTTAGGCCACGCTTTAGTCTTGGAAACGTTTCAGGCCGCGGTCAAAATTAATTTTTGCCAACAAAAACGGTTTATTTTTAATTATTTTTTATGTGCGACGCCGTAAATTTGCTGCGCTGCATATAAGAAATATTATGTGCTTCTTATTCGCCTGGACCCTACGAAATTGATCGACTAGACCTAGATGACCAGTAAACCGGAAGAACAGTTTTAATAAAGAGAGCCGGGCAATACATGCGAATGTCGATCATGCGCAAATTGCATGGCACGGCCTTGTGCCTGTTCCTTTAATAGGCGTTTACCAATAGTCTCAGTCAACATCATGTGAGGAATTTGGGACGGCCGTTTTCGAGGTGCCGGGTCAGTGTGCCTCACAAAAAATTCAAAAGCACCAAATTCCGACCACAGACTTGTTATCTCATGAAGGCTCAATGACGCGCCCAACGGGTACCGACCTATCGCAAAACATAAATGGAGTTCTCTCTATGAAGTCCGCGACTCGATCGGCTGTTTCGCCGCTTAGTGGTTCTGAAGAGTCTGATGTGAGCTTTCCTATCGGGGGCATCGTGAAACGCAGTTTCGATGTGTCCTCGGCACTGCTCGCGCTTCTTGTCCTCAGCCCGATCTTTCTCATGATCGTGGTCTTGGTCAAACTATCCGACAAGGGACCTGCTTTTTACGGCCATCGCCGTATTGGCCATAATGGCCGTATGTTTCATTGCCTGAAGTTCCGCACGATGGTCGTGAATGGAGATGAGGTGCTGAAGCAATATCTGGCTTCCGATCCGCAAGCAGCGGAAGAATGGCGCCAGACCAGAAAACTGAAGAACGATCCGCGCGTGACTGCGGTCGGCAGCGTTCTTCGCAAGCTGAGCCTCGATGAACTGCCACAGCTCATCAACATCATTCGTGGTGAAATGAGTGTTGTCGGTCCTCGTCCTGTCGTGGACGAAGAGCTCAACTACTATGAAAGTGCCGCGCGCTACTATCTCAGCACGCGTCCTGGTCTCACCGGTCTCTGGCAGATTAGCGGTCGTAACGACGTTTCCTATAAGGAACGCGTGGATTACGACACGCAATATGTTCAGAACTGGTCGATGATGAAGGACATTTCCATCATCATGAAAACCGTGCCTGCTGTCTGCATGTCCCGCGGCAGCTATTGAAGCCAGAATAGATACTTGGCATGCCGCAGGACTCCCACCTGTGCCATGCCTTGCGGCTGCGACCGGACTAGCACCGGTCGCGCATTCACTTTTCAAGGCATCAACATGGAGTTTTACATGGTTGGCACTGCCGACGAAGCCTTCTCTAAAACATTGCGCAAAGGCGCCGCGTTAGCTTTTGCTACGGCTCTGTTGCTAACCGCTCCGTTAGCTGCGCTCGCACAGGATGGACAATACCGCCTCGGAACCGCTGATAAGCTTCGCATCCGCGTGGCCGAATGGCAGCCGGCAGATGGCACCATCCGCAACTGGGATGTGATCAACGGCGATTACTCCGTTGGGCCTTCCGGCACGCTTTCGCTGCCTTTCATCGGCCAGTTGGATGTTGCCGGAAAAACCCCAGGGGAGGTGGGGGAAGCGATTGGTGCGGGGCTTCAAAGCAAATTTGCGCTGCGCAACCTCCCGTCGGCTTCCGTTGAAGTTGCCCAATTCCGCCCGGTTTTCCTGACGGGTGACGTCCAGACGCCAGGCGAATATCCCTATGCCCCCAATATGACGGTTTTGAAGGCGGTCAGCCTTGCAGGGGGACTGCGCCGCTCGGATGCAGGTCAGCGTTTTGCGCGTGACTTCATTAACGCGCGCGGCGACGCTGCCGTCTATGACGATCAGCGTGGTCGCCTTCTTGCCCGGCAGGCACGCTTGCTCGCCGAAGTGAGCGGTGATCAGCAGATCAAGAAGACGCCAGAGATGGAGAAGGTCATCAATATCGACGCGCTCTTGGAAAGCGAAAGCGCGCTGATGAAGTCTCGCACAGAGCGCTATACGCTTCAGTTGAAGGCGTTGAAGGATCTGCGTGAGCTGCTGGATTCCGAAGTCGAGTCTCTGCGCAAAAAGGCAGAGAGCCAGCAACGTCAGTTGCAGTTGGCCAATGAAGACCGTGAGAAGGTCAACCGGCTCAACGAGCAGGGTCTTGCGCTTGCTCAACGCCGCATCTCTGCCGAAGAGCGCGCAGCCGAGGTCGAGGCAACGCTTCTTGATATCGATACCAATGCGCTGCGCGCCAAGCAGGACATCAACAAGGCGATCCAGGACGAAATCAATCTGCGAAACGACTGGGAAGCTCAGCGTTCCAAGGAATTGCAAGACACTCAGGCCGAATTGCAGAAGCTTAACCTGCAGCTCTCCACCAGCCGCGAACTCATGTCGGAGGCCCTCGCGCAGTCGGCGGAAGCTTTACGTTTCGATCCGTCCGGCAAGTCTGCCTCGATTTCCTATGTGGTCGTTCGTGAGGACAATGGACAGTCGAAGGAAATCAAGGTCGACGAAACCACGGCTCTCCAGCCGGGCGACGTCATCAAGGTTTCCTCGGAAGTGCTGATGCAGTGAGGCTGCGATGCGGATTGCGAAATCAGCACTGATCGATCCTGATAGAAGTGGGCTTTATGGAACGGCGGCGGTTGCGCTGTCGTTCTTTGTCTTCGCCTATTCCTCGAAATTCGGACAGATATCGATCCTTGCCTATTACGCCGTCTGGCTGCCACTGGTCGTGGTGGATTACCGCAGAGTACTCGGCAATTATGCGCGCTACTTCTGGATATTTGCCTTCGGAATTCTGGCCCTCATTTCGAGCTTCTGGTCGGATGCCATGTCGGTCAGCCTGCGGGCCTCGATCCAGTATATGACCCATATCGTCTGCGCGCTGATTGCCATGCGCGTCATTTCTATCCAAACGCTGACACGCGGCGCATTGATCGGCATAACTATTGTTTTGCTCTATTCGCTTCTCTTCGGTACCTATCTTTTTGATGCGCTGGATGGCACGACGAGCTTCGTTGGGGCCTTTTCTTCCAAGAACCAGTTGGGTTTCTATGCTTCGCTGGGCGTTCTCTTCGCCGCAGCGTCGGTGCTCGTCCTTCGCCAAAAAGGCTTGTGGTGGCCGGTTGCGGGCGTCGCAGGACTGATCTCGTCCTACAGCCTGCTTGCATCTCAATCGGCGACATCGGCCATCACCACGGCGGCTGTGGTCGTTCTGATGGCGGGTCTTCTGCTATTTTGGGTCTTGTCTCCCGGTAACCGAAAGACGCTCTTCTTCGCTGCCGTGGGTGTGGGTGGCCTGTTTGTGGTCGCAGCACTGCAATTCGGTCTGTTCGACGCGATTCTCGGCGCTTTTGGCAAGGACACCACGTTGACGGGACGCACCTATCTCTGGCAGCAAGGCATTGAGGCTGCAAAGCGCGCGCCGATTTTCGGTGTCGGTTATCAGGGTTTCTGGGTGCCGGGTTTTTCAGATGCCGAACGCCTCTGGGACGATTTCTTCATTACTGGTCGTAGCGGCTTCCATTTCCACAATACATATATCGAGGTGGTGGTGGAGAATGGCTTCGTCGGTCTTATTCTGCTGGCGATCCTGCTTTATGGAACACTGCTGGGTCACCTGCGCTCAATTCTCATGCGCAACCAAGATCCACAGGCGCTAATCCTGTTTTCCCTATGCGCCCTTTTTGTCGTCCGATCCTTCGTCGAAATCGACATCATTTTCCCCTATCAGGTAGGCTCCTTCTTGTTGTTCTTCGCGGCTGGAAAACTCTGCCTGCCGCGCCGTGCGCCGCTTCCCGCGTCGCCCTTTCTGGCAGGTATTCCGGTACGGCCAATCATTGGCGGATGAAGAATCTTCTCATCTCTCAACAGGAGTCTGTTGGACTCCTGTTGACTCTTTTGTGATGATAGAACAAAAAGTGAACATTAGTTTTTTAGCGTGGAATGCTCTGAGAAGTTTCGTGTCATGCAGAAGCGCGCAGAACAGCTTGTTGTGGAGGAATTGCGAGAAAGACTGGAGAGGATCACCCAAGGTCCTGCCAGACAGCAGCAGACTCTGCCTTTCAATATTCCTGCCATCGATGAGCGTCTTCCCGGTCAAGGCCTGAAGCTTGGCAGCTTACATGAGATAAGCGGTGGGGGAAATGGTGCCGTGGACGGTGCGGCTTCTGCGCTTTTCTGCGCAGGCATTGCGGCGCGCCTGAAGGGAAAGATTCTCTGGTGTGTGACACGGCCTGATCTTTTTATGCCGGCCCTCACCCAGGCAGGGCTTTCCCATAACCGGCTGATCATCGTCGAATGTCGTGACGAAAAAGGTGTTCTGGACTGTTTCGAGGAGGGGCTTCGCTGCAACGGCTTTGGTGCGGTGATCGGGGAAGTGTCTAAACTGCCTATGAATATGTCACGGCGGTTACAACTGACGGCGGAAGCCTCAGGCGTGGCAGCGATTGCGCTTCGCCGCTGGCGCCATGTGAGCGGTCTGGACGATTTCGGTCAGCCGACCGCCGCTGTCACCCGATGGCGCATTTCCATGCGCCCCTCCACACCGTTGCCCGTGCGCGGAGTAGGGCGGTCACGCTGGTTTCTGGAATTGTTGCGTGTCCGGGGTGGCGAACCTTTTGAACTCGAAGTGGAAGCCTGTGATGCAGAGGGTCGTCTCGCTATACCTGCCGACATGGCAGACGGATCGATACCGCAGAATGCTTGGGAACGAAGCGCCGCCGGTTGAGACCCCGGTCGTCATGATCGCCCGTCAGGCAAGCCGTCGCCTTGTGGCTGCTCTCGATAGCGCTGCGATGAAAGCGGGCTTGCGTCCGGGAATGCCAGCTAGCAAGGCGCAGGCCATTCTGCCGGGCCTGATCGTCGAAGACCTGAAGCCGCTGGAGGATGCAAAAGCTCTGGAGGATCTGGCCTTCTGGTTTTTGCGCATCTACGCCCCCATCGTTGCACCCGATGCGCCTGATGGGCTGGTACTCGATACAACCGGTGCCGATCATCTGCATGGCAATGAGAAGCTGATGCTGACCGGCATGATCAATCGCTTGCATGCGCTCGGGTTTAGGGCCCGTGCGGCAATTGCCGAAAGCTGGGGCGCGGCTCATGCACTTGCGCGTTTCGGGCGCGAGGCCGTCACCATTTTACCTGAAGGTAGCGTGAGAGAGGCTCTTGCCCCGCTGCCACTTTCCGCCTTACGGCTGGATGCACATCTGGTCAATGAATTGAAGGTTTTAGGATTTCGCCGGATTGGAGAACTGGCAGCCGCCCCACGTGCGCCGATTACCTTGCGGTTTGGCCCTGAAGTGGGACGCAGGCTGGATCAGGCCTATGGCCTGCTTGCGGAACCGATAGGGCCTGTCCGCGTGGCGGAGCTGGTGACGGTAAAGCGCTTCTTTCCCGAACCCATCGGTGCTGCCGAGACCATCGCCAAATACACGAGACAGCTTGTGTCTGATCTTTGTCTGGATCTGGAGAAGCGCGGCTTAGGTGCGCGCCGTGTCGATCTTCTTTTCCATCGTGTTGATAGCAGTCTACAGGCCATCCGTGCAGGAACCTCGAGACCCGCACGTGATATCAAGCAATTGTCACGTCTTCTCACGGATCGTATCGAGACGATCGATCCGGGTTTCGGTATCGAAAAAATGATACTCACGGCAACCCATGCCGAGACGCTTCTTGCCGGACAGACACGCTCCATTCTTCTGGAAGATGCTGGAGGGGATATTGGCGAGGCTGTCGATATCATCCTCAACCGTGGTCACAGGGTTTATCGCTATGCTGCCGTTCAAAGCGATGTGCCGGAGCGTTCCGTTGCCAGAATTCCAGCGGAGACTGTGGAAGACGCGCCTGGCTGGCCGGAGTATTGGCCCCGCCCGGTGCGACTGCTGTTCAAGCCGGAGCCGATCCAGACCGTGGCGCTTCTGCCCGATCATCCTCCCAGAAATTTTACATGGCGGGGTGTGCGCCACATCGTGAAGCGGGCCGATGGGCCGGAACGTGTGTTCGGGGAATGGTGGAAGCGCGACCGTGAACTTTCGGCGGTGCGCGATTATTTCCGTGTGGAAAACGAGAGCGGCGAGCGCTTCTGGATATTCCGTTCCGGTGATGGCGAACACAGCGATACCGGCTCCCAGAACTGGTTCATGCATGGATTTTTCGCATGAGCGCGCGTGTCCGTTACGCCGAGCTTCAGGTGACGTCGCATTTTTCCTTTCTGCGGGGCGCGAGCTCCTGCGAGGAACTGTTTGCGCAGGCCAAGGCACTCGGCATAGAGGCGCTGGGCATTGTCGATCGCAACAGCCTTGCAGCCATTCCTCGGGCACACAAAATCGCTAAAGAGCTTGAGCTTCGGCTCGTGGTCGGCTGCAGGCTGGATCTCACGCAGGATGTCTCCGTGTTGGTCTATCCAACCGATAGGGAAGCCTATGGTCGGCTATGCCGCCTGCTGACATTCGGAAAGAGAGACGGCAAGGCGGGCAAGTGCTCGCTTACATGGAGCGATCTCGTCGCCTACGGCGAAGGGATGATCGTGGTTCTGCTGCCAGATGAGACGAGTGAAGGCCTCGCCAGTCATCTGCGTAGGATAAAAGCGGATTTTGTCGATCGCGCCTATGTGGCGATGAGCCTGCGCCGACGGCCCAATGATGCACTGCGCCTTCATGAGCTTTCGCAGATGGCGCAACGCGCCGGTGTGGCAACAGTCGTCACCAATGACGTTCTGTTTCACGAGCCCGGTCGGCGCATGTTGCAGGATGTCGTCACCTGCATTCGCCACAACTGCACCATCGACGATGCCGGCTTTCGGCGCGAGCGGCATGCGGATCGTTATCTGAAGCCGCCGGAGGAAATGTATCGGCTTTTTTCTGCCTATCCGGATGCGCTGGAAAATACATTAAAGATCGTAAAAAAATGCCGATTTTCGCTTGCTGAATTGGAATATCAATATCCGGACGAGCAACAAGTCCCGGGGATTACGGCTCAGGAAGCACTGGAAAACTTCGTTTGGGAGGAGGCGCCGAAGCGCTATCCTGATGGTGTGCCGGAAAAGGTGGCAAAGACACTCCGGCATGAATTGGCCGTCATCGCCAAAAAGAAATACGCAGCCTACTTTCTGACCGTCAACAAGATCGTCCGGCGGGCGCGGGAGATGAAGATCCTCTGTCAGGGACGGGGATCTGCGGCCAACTCCGCCGTGTGTTTTGTTCTCGGCATTACCGCAATTGATCCAAAGGAAAGCGACCTTCTGTTCGAGCGCTTCGTTTCTGAAGACCGCGACGAGCCCCCGGATATCGATGTCGATTTCGAGCACCAGAGGCGCGAGGAGATCATTCAGTGGATTTACGATCACTATGGGTTTGACAAGGCAGCGCTTTGTTCTGTCGTCACCTGCTATCGCGGCAAGGGTGCCATCCGCGATGTGGGAAAGGTGCTTGGCCTTCCAGAAGACCTGACCAAGCTCATGTCCTCGCAGATATGGTGGTGGACAGAAGGGACGGGTGAGAAGCACGCCAAGGAGTTGAACATCAATCTGGAGGATCGGCGCGTCAGGCTCGCCTTTGATCTCGCGCGCCAGCTTATCGGCACGCCTCGCCATTTCAGTCAGCATCCGGGCGGCTTCGTATTGACCCACGACCGGCTGGACGAACTCGTTCCCATTCT
This sequence comes from uncultured Agrobacterium sp., assembly GCA_913777615.1. GTDB lineage: Bacteria > Pseudomonadota > Alphaproteobacteria > Rhizobiales > Rhizobiaceae > Agrobacterium. Next base: position 104,792 of record CAJYTK010000007.1, read on the forward strand.
TCCCGCGGCCATGAAGGACAGGCGGATCATCGAGTGGGACAAGGACGATATCGATATCGTCAAATTCATGAAGATGGATTGTCTCGCGCTTGGCATGCTCTCTTGTATGCGTAGAGCCTTCGAGATGCTGACCGAACGTACGGGGAAAGAGTTCGGGTTGACCAGCATCAAGAACGACGATGAGCCTACCTACGACATGATCTGCAGGGCTGATACGATCGGCACATTTCAAATCGAGAGCCGGGCGCAGATGTCGATGCTCCCCAGACTGAAGCCACGTAGACTTTACGATCTAGTCATACAGGTCGCAATCGTTCGCCCCGGACCGATCCAGGGTGACATGGTGCATCCTTATCTTCGGCGAAGAGAGGGAAAGGAGGAGGTGGTCTACGAGCGGCCTGAACTGGAGAACGTACTCAAAAAGACCCTCGGTGTTCCTCTCTTTCAGGAGCAGGCGATGCGTGTAGCAATCGAATGCGCCGGTTTTAGTGCCAATGACGCGGACCGTTTGCGAAGAGCCATGGCCACTTTTAAAAACGTAGGGACGATCAACGAGTTTCAAGAAAAGCTCGTTCAGGGCTTGGTGAAGAATAAATTCAGCGAAGACTTCGCTAAGCGTATCTTCAAGCAACTGGAAGGTTTCGGCAGCTATGGCTTTCCGGAAAGCCACGCGGCGTCCTTCGCATTGATTGCCTATGCATCGGCGTGGATGAAGTGTCACCATCCCGATATTTTTTGCGCAGCGCTTTTGAACTCTCAGCCCATGGGCTTCTATGCGCCTGCACAGCTTGTCCGCGACGCGCGTAATCATGGTGTCGTGGTCCGACCTGTCTGCATCAATGCCAGCCGCTGGGATTGCACGCTGGAGGAAGAGACCGGACCCGACCGCGAGGCCGTGCGGCTCGGCATGCGGCTGGTGAAGGGTCTTTCCAACAAACATGCCGGCGATATCATCGCCTGCCGCCAGGATAAGCCATTCCAGTCTATCGATGATCTCTGGAGGCGGGCAGGTGTGCCGGTTGCCGCGCTGGTTTGTCTTGCCGAGGCTGATGCGTTTTTGCCGTCTCTCGGACTTTCACGCCGTGAGGCGCTATGGGTCATAAAGGGATTGCGCGACGAGCCTTTGCCACTCTTTGCAGCGGCCGCAGCGAGAGAAAACGCCTTGATCGAGGAGTTGCAAGAGCCGGAGGTAAACTTGCTGCCTATGACGGCAGGCGGAGAAGTGGTGCAGGATTACGGTCATATGGGCCTCACTCTTCGCGAACATCCGATGAGCTTTCTGCGCCAAGACCTTGCCCGAAGGCGGATCATCACATGTTCTGAGGCCTATAAATCCAACGATGGGCGCTGGCTGGAGGTGGCGGGCCTCGTCCTTATCCGTCAGCGCCCCGGTTCGGCAAAGGGCGTCATCTTCATGACGCTTGAAGACGAGACTGGCATTGCCAATGCGATTGTCTGGGTCAAGACCTTCGAGAAGTATCGTCGCGTCGTCTTGTCGGCGAGCATGGTCGGGATTTACGGCAAGCTCCAGCGTGAGGGCGAAGTTGTCCATATCGTCGCCCATCGCATAACCGATCTTTCCGATATTCTGAGAAGCGTGGGAGAGAGGGACAAGCCGTTTCCGCTACCGCATGGGCGTGGCGATGAATTCCATCATGGTAGTCCGCCGACACGAGACAGGCGCGGCTTGCCGCCGAGATCAGTCCAGACAAGTGATGAAGACCACATCACCATCAAGGGCCGCAACTTCCACTAAAAAACCGCGAGTCTTATTGGGCCCGGAGAAGACACCTTGTCTCTTCGTCTAAACCAGTCGTGTTCTTTCGAAAAATCGATCGCGATTTTCAGCCCGGTTGCTGCATCGTTCTCGCCAGCGTTATAGAACAGCGCTTTTGATCCGGTCCTTGCCAACCTCGATGACGTGGCGCATGGCCTTCACGGCTGCGGCTTCATCGCGTGCAGCGATAGCGTGGACTATGCGAAGATGGTTGGCGGCGATCTCTGCGATGGTTGCTGGGGCAGAGGCGGGGGACGACAGTTTGAAGGAGATGGCGAGTGCCGCTTCGATCAAGCCGCTTGCCGAGCGCATGAAGGGATTGCCGGAAATGCTGGCGACCGCCAGATGAAACTCCAGGTCGATCTTGGCGATGCTTTCGGCAGTGTGGGCGGGATTGTCAAATTTCGCGGCGATCGCATAGAGCGCGACGATGTCTTCGCTGGATGCATGCCGTGCTGCTGCGGCTGCTGCGGCAGGCTCAAGCGCGAGGCGAATTTCAGCCAGATGCTCGATGAATTCTGGATCCAGCCCCGCTTCGCAGCGCCAACCCAGAACATCGGGATCGAAGAAATTCCAGCTCGATTTGTCGAGAACGCGTGTGCCGACCTTCGCTTTCGCCTCGACAAGCCTTTTGGCGGCCAGCGTTTTCATCGTCTCTCGAAGCACCGTTCTCGATACGCCGAAGCGAAGGGAAAGCTCGGCGTCGTTGGGAAGAAGGGAACCCTCCGGTATCAGACCCGAAACAATGGCGCTGCCGAGCTCCGCCACGACGTGCGCATGGCTATTGCGCCGCTTTCGTCCCGATATGGTGTTTTCCAGTAGCCCCAAAAACTATCTCCTTCGCTGCTGCTATGCCGGGTGAGCCGCCGCCATTCTTCTGTTTGAGTACCAGATGATTGTGCGTTGCAAAACGATGAATATGAACAGAAGTATTCCGATGACAATTTTAGTCCACCAGGATGAAAGCGTGCCATCGAACACGATATACGTTTGAATAAGTCCCTGGATCATCAGGCCGATGAAGGTGCCGGCGACAAGACCTGTTCCGCCGGTCAAAAGCGTGCCACCGATGACCACGGCTGCGATCGCATCCAGTTCCACACCGACGGTCGCCAGAGAATAACCGGATGACGTGTAGAGCGTATAGACGATGCCTGCGAGACCGGAGAGAAAGCCCGATAGCGCGTAGATGCCGATCGTCGTCTTTGCCACCGGGACGCCCATCAGTTCAGCCGATTGCTGATTTCCGCCAAGCGCATAGACATTGGCGCCAAAGCGGGTGCGGGCTGCCACAAGCATTCCCACCGCAAAGACGATGAGCATGACGATGGCAAGCGCTGTCAACCGACCTCCGCCCGGAACACGAATATAGAAGCCCTGGATGGCATCGATGACGGGATGCGAGATCGGCACGGAATCGGTAGAGATGAGATAGGCCGCTCCACGCGCCAGAAACATGCCTGCCAGCGTGACGACGAAGGGTGGAATGGACAGAAAGCGGATCATCACGCCCATCAGACTGCCGAAAATCGTTGATATGACGAGCACCGCGAGAAAAGCGACGAGGGGGTGAACCCCATATCCATTGACCAGCACTGCAACGAAGACGCTGGAAAAAGCGATGACAGAGCCGATAGACAGATCGATGCCTCCCGACAGGATAACGAATGTCATGCCGACCGCGGCGATGCCGAGAAATGCATTATCCGTCAGAAGATTGCCGATGACCCGTGTGCTAAGGATCCCAGGATATTGGGACACGCAAAGAGCATAGGCGATGATGAAAATCGCCAGCGTAGTAAAAAAGGGAAGGTTGCGGGTGTGGATCATCGCGCTGCTTCTCCTTTGTTGGCGGTCGGCGCCGGCGTGACCGGACTTTGTTTTTTCGGTGTCTTGGCAAAGCCGAGCAAAGTAACGAGCGCCGGCGATTGAAGCGTCAGGACCACGATGATGATGCCTGCCTTAATGATCAGGTTGAATTCCGGCGGGAAGCCTGAGACGAGAATACCGGTATTGATCGTCTGGATGATCAGTGCGCCGATGAGCGACGCGGTGATCGAGAAGCGACCGCCATTGAGCGACGTGCCGCCGATGACCACTGCAAGGATCGCATCGAGTTCGAGCCAGAGTCCGGCATTGTTGGCATCTGCACCACGAATGTCAGCGGTCACGATCAGGCCGGCGATTGCCGCACACAGTCCAGAAATTGCGTAGACGAAGAACAGCAGGAAGCGGGCACGGACACCAGCAAGTGCTGCCGCGCGGCGATTGATACCGGTTGCCTCGATCAGGAAGCCGAGTGCGGACTTGCGCACCAGAAGACCGATCAGAACTGCGCTCACAACCCAGATGACGACGGGTAGCGGGACGCCTGCAAAGGAGCCAGAACCGAGAGCGGCGAAGCTGTCATTGTTGAAGGTCAGAATGACCCCTTCGGTAATCAACTGTGCAATACCGCGGCCTGCCACCATAAGGATGAGGGTTGCGATGATGGGCTGGATATCGAGAACTGCAACAAGAATACCGTTCCAGATGCCGCAGGCGATACCAACAGCCAGCGAAACTGCAATCACCACCGGAATGGAATGCCCGGCGCTGATCAGCGTTGCTGCAACAGCACCGCAGATCGCGATGACAGCGCCGATCGAAAGGTCGATACCTTTGGTGGCGATGACGAGTGTCATGCCGATTGTCAGTAGCGCTACAGGTGCGGCACGGACCAGAATGTCGATAAGGCTGCCGTAAAGACGGCCATTCTGCATGGAGACGTTGAGAAAGCCCGGTGAGATCACCGTGATCGCCGCAAGAATGATGAACAGCGCAATGAACTGCGGCGCCAATCTCTTTAATTTCAATGTCACGCTTTTCATCACGCGGCCTCCGTGTGAGCGGACGTGGCAATCGCCTTCATGATGTTTTCTGCAGTCACATCGGATCCCTTGAGTTCTTCAACGTGGCGACGGTCCGACAGGACGATGACGCGATGGGCGACAGCCGTCAGTTCTTCCAGCTCTGAGGAGATGACGACAAGTGACATGCCTTCCTGGCAAAGCTTCTCGATCATCTTCAGGATTTCGGCATGCGCGCCGATATCGATACCGCGGGTCGGTTCATCCAGAATGAGAAGCCGAGGCTCGGTTGCCAGCCAGCGAGCAAGGATCGCTTTCTGCTGATTGCCACCGGAGAGAAACTTGATCGGACGTTCGCGATCGGCGGGGCGAATGTCGAGCGACTTGATGAAGTCGTCGGCCAACGCTGCCTTCTGACGCTTGGAGATGGGCCGCATCCAGCCTTGTCTCGCTTGCAAGGCGAGAGCGATATTATCGGCGACGGAAAAATCACCGATGATGCCATCCGTCTTGCGCTCTTCGGGACAGAAGCCGAAGCCTTGTTCGATTGCCGCTTCCGGCGACAGAATCGAAACCTGCTTGCCATCGATAGTGGCTGTGCCGCTTTCCGGCTTGTCGATGCCGAAGAGAAGGAATGCGGTCTCACTGCGGCCAGAACCGAGGAGGCCTGCGATACCGACCACTTCTCCCGGTCGAATATCAAGATTGAAAGGCTCAACGCTCCCACGCTTGCCGTAGCCTTGAAAACGGATGGCAGGCGCCCCTTCGACCACATCATTGTTGGACGGCTGGCGGTTATGCGTGACATTCTGCAATTCGCGCCCGAGCATCATGGAAATGAGCTCACCTCTTGGCAGCTCTGAAATGGTGCGTGTTCCCACCAGTTTGCCATTGCGCAGAACGGTGACGCGGTCTGCAATGTCATAAACCTGGTTGAGGAAGTGCGTGATGATGACGATGCCGAGCCCTTCGGCGCGCAATTGTCTGAGCACCGTGAACAGCATCTCGACTTCGTGACTGTCGAGACTGGCCGTCGGTTCGTCGAGAACAAGAACCTTGCCGGAGAGATCGACAGCCCGGGCAATAGCAATGATCTGCCGAATGGCGACCGAATAGCTGGAGAGCAGCGCATTGACGTCAATATTCAGGCCGTAGCGACCAAGCAGCTTCCGGGCCTCGTCGCGCATCGTGCGCTTGTCGATCAGGCCGAAGCGGCGCGGCTGGCGACCGAGGAAGAGATTTTCGGCAACGGTCAGATTCTCAAGGAGGTTGACCTCCTGATAGACGGTGCCGATACCGAGAGCCTGCGCTTCACCGACGTCGGCCGGGGAAATCTCGTCGCCGTCGAGACGCACTGTTCCTTTGTCGCGTGTATAGACGCCGGTCAGGATTTTGATGAGTGTGGATTTACCGGCGCCATTCTCGCCGAGGAGCGCGTGGACTTCGCCCGCACGCAAGGTGAAGTCGACATTGTCGAGAGCGGTTATGCCGAGGAAGGACTTACCGATGGCACGTGCTTCCAGAAGGGACGGTTGTTCGGACATTCTGAAGCATTCCATTGAAGAAAGAGCGTGAATGGAAACGGTGCCGAAGCACCGTTCCGATCGCCGGCTTCTGTCGGACGGCATCCGAAGAGATGGCCTATGGCCTCACATGCGCGAAATGCGTCGTGACGGAAGCATGAGAGCATTTTGGGGTGAGCCGAGGTTCACCCCAATTGGTCTTAGTAGCCGAGGCCCTTCTTGGCTTCGTAGACCTTCATCGGATCGTCAGAGGCCGTATAGAGCTTGGATTCCGTCTGGATCCACTTCTTTGGCTCTTTCTTGTCCTTCAGGTAAGCATCGAGTACATCGAAAGCAGGACCAGCCATGTCAGGCGTCAGTTCGACGGTTGCGTTGGCTTCACCGGCAGCCATGGCCTTGAAGATATCCGGAACGGCGTCGATGGAGACAACCTTGATGTCTGTGCCGGGCTTCAGACCAGCTTCCTTGATGGCCTGGATCGCGCCGACAGCCATGTCGTCATTGTGGGCGTAGACAGCGCAGATGTTCTTGCCGCCGTTTTCAGCCTTGATGAAGCTTTCCATGACTTCCTTACCCTTGGTGCGGGTAAAGTCGCCGGTCTGCGAGCGGGTGATCTTGATGTTCTTGTGCGAAGCGATCGCTTCTTCGAAGCCCTTCTTGCGGTTGATGGCAGGCGAAGAGCCGGTCGTGCCCTGAAGCTCGACGACGTTGCAGTCCTTTGAACCGACATCCTTGACCAGCCAGTCGCCTGCAACCTTGCCTTCGTGAACCTGGTCGGAGGTCACAGCGGTCAGGTAGAGGCTGTCTGGTGCTTCGATCTGGCGGTCGAGAAGAATAACAGGGATGTTTTCTTCCTTGGCTTCCTTCAGAACAGCATCCCAACCGGTGGCCACGACAGGTGCGATCAGAATGGCATCAACGCCCTGAGCGATGAATCCACGAACGGCCTTGATCTGGTTTTCCTGCTTCTGCTGCGCATCGGCGAATTTCAGAGTGATGCCACGCTTTTCAGCCTGCTGCTTGGTAACGGTGGTTTCGGCCGCGCGCCAACCCGATTCGGAGCCAATCTGCGAGAAGCCGACAGTGAGCGACTTTGCGGATACGCCGGAAGCGAGGCATACGGAGAGAGCGACGGTAACCGCCGCGAGTGCTTTTTTCATCTTCATTCCTCCCAGAGATGATGTCGGCTGACGAAGCGATATCAGCATATAGTAATATCTTTGGGAAGGCACTTTTCACAAAATATCGCGCATTAGGCTAACTCAAGCCAAGCTACTCTAAAAAATTGCTATTAGATTCAACAATTTAATTTAGTAATATTTTTTTCTTGAGCGAACGGGTGAGGCCGGGTCGTTCCTTGACAAGTCCGCCGTTGCGGAAATAGTAATACGAATATAAAGAACAGATTGCGGCATTGACCGCATGCTTCAATTGCCTCACATCAGGCAAGGGAAGACAAAGATTGAGGCGGGAGGAATCGTGCGGCTCGTGAGCGGATTTTTGAGCGAACTGGAAGGATCGGACCAATGTTCGCCTTGCAAGACGCGTCGGTTTTCGCGAGACGTGGCGATGGCCCAATTTTCGACGATTCAGCATGAATTCGTCACACTCCCATTGACCTACCCGTTCGCCACTTCCGGCTGGAGACCCTTATCATGACAGACTCTAAGAACCTGACCGCACCGCAAGCAAAGCTGCGCTCGCGCGCGTGGTTTGACAATCCGGCCAATGCCGACATGACCGCGCTTTATCTTGAGCGTTACATGAACTTCGGTCTGAGCCAGGCTGAGCTTCAGTCAGATCGTCCGATCATCGGTATTGCGCAGACGGGTTCCGACCTTTCCCCTTGCAACCGCCACCACCTGGAGCTGGCGAACCGCCTGCGCGAAGGTATCCGGGAAGCCGGCGGTATTGCTATCGAGTTTCCGGTTCATCCAATCCAGGAAACCGGGAAGCGCCCGACGGCTGGTCTCGACCGTAACCTTGCCTATCTCGGTCTCGTGGAAGTGCTGTATGGTTACCCGCTCGACGGCGTCGTTCTGACGATCGGCTGCGACAAGACCACGCCTGCCTGTCTCATGGCGGCGGCCACCGTCAATATTCCGTCGATTGCCCTTTCCGTCGGCCCGATGCTGAACGGCTGGTTCCGTGGCGAACGCACCGGTTCGGGCACCATCGTCTGGAAGGCTCGCGAACTTCTGGCGAAGGGCGAGATCGACTACCAGGGCTTCGTCAAGCTGGTTGCCTCCTCCGCGCCGTCCACCGGTTATTGCAACACGATGGGCACGGCAACCACGATGAACTCGTTGGCCGAAGCGCTCGGCATGCAGCTTCCGGGCTCTGCGGCTATCCCTGCGCCTTATCGCGACCGCCAGGAAATTTCCTATCTCACGGGTCTTCGCATCGTCGAGATGGTCAAGGAAGATCTGAAGCCGTCCGACATCATGACCAAGGATGCCTTCATCAACGCCATCCGCGTCAACTCGGCTATCGGCGGTTCCACCAACGCGCCGATCCATCTTAACGGCCTCGCTCGCCATGTCGGCGTCGAACTGACCGTCGATGACTGGCAGACCTACGGCGAAGAAGTCCCGCTTCTCGTCAACCTTCAGCCAGCTGGCGAATATCTTGGCGAAGACTACTATCATGCCGGCGGCGTGCCTGCGGTCGTCAACCAGCTGATGGAGCAAGGCCTCATCATGGAAGACGCCCTGACCGTCAACGGTAAAACGATCGGTGAGAACTGCCGTGGCGCGATCATCGAAGACGAAAAGGTCATCCGTCCTTACGATCGTCCGCTGAAGGAGCGTGCAGGCTTCCGTGTGCTGCGTGGCAACCTCTTCTCGTCCGCCATCATGAAGACCAGCGTGATCAGCCCGGAATTCCGTGAGCGCTATCTTTCCAATCCAAACGATCCGGAGGCTTTCGAAGGCCGTGCGGTCGTGTTCGACGGTCCGGAAGATTACCACCACCGCATCGACGATCCGTCGCTGGGTATCGATGCGCAGACAGTTCTCTTCATGCGCGGCGCTGGCCCCATCGGCTATCCGGGTGCTGCGGAAGTCGTCAACATGCGCGCGCCGGACTACCTGCTTAAGGAAGGTGTCAACTCGCTGCCTTGCATTGGTGATGGTCGTCAGTCCGGTACGTCGGGCAGCCCGTCTATCCTCAATGCCTCGCCTGAAGCGGCGGCAGGCGGCGGTCTTGCCATTCTGCAAACCGGCGACCGCGTTCGCATCGATGTGGGTCGCGGTACCGCCGATATCCTGATCTCGCCGGAAGAACTGGCCAAGCGCTACGAGGCGCTGAATGCCAATGGTGGTTACAAATATCCGGATCACCAGACGCCATGGCAGGAAATCCAGCGCGGCATCGTTGGCCAGATGGAAACCGGTGCCGTTCTCGAGCCAGCTATCAAGTATCAGCGCATCGCCCAGACCAAGGGCCTGCCGCGCGATAACCACTAAATCTTCGCTTGGATATGCCGAGGCAATTCGGCATACACAGCTTGGCCGCCGGTTGATCTTTAGCCGGCGGCTTTTCTTTATCTGCTGTCTGACGTCATGACGGTAATCTCTCCGTCGCGCTTGATCTTCACTGCAGAAAGCCGTCGCGTCATGAAGGCGCCCGTATCGACATTCACCCGGTTTTCGACCATCGCGACGTTGCGCACCGGCGTGTGACCGTGAACGGTCAGAAATGGGTTCGGCACCGACGGCGCTACCTGCTGACTTGGCCTGATCCAGAGGAGGTTCTTGTCCTCCTGCTGTTCGATGGGAACGTCGTTTAATAGCCCGGCATGCACGAAGCACAGTCCGGGAACTGCGATGAGCGAAGGAAGGCTGGCGGCAAATGCGATGTGATGGGGCGGAATGGCTTGCTGTACTGCGGCCCGTAATTGTCGATTATCGTCTGGTAGCCAGGAAATGCCGTAGGATTGCAAGGTTTCGATACCACCAAACTCCAGCCAGCGATGATCCCGATGTGGATTGCGAATGAAATCCAGCATCGATTCCTCGTGGTTTCCTGCCAGGCAAAATCGCAGCATGCCGTCCGGCTTTGTCGTGATCAATTCTTCAAGGACGGCTGAGGACTTCGGTCCGCGATCGACATAATCGCCGAGCATGACGATCCACTTCGCACCCGTCTCCCGTGCAGCGTCGGCCTGTATCTTGTCCTGCAGGATGTGAAGAAGATCCAGGCAGCCGTGGACATCGCCCACTGCATAGATGACCTCCGGTCTTTCGGAGAAGAAAAGCTTCTGGCGCATGTGGGACCATATGATCTGAAGAAAGGGCGAGAGCCGTAATATCGATTTCAAGCCTTAGAGCACTTCGCGCCCAAAGGGAAACTCTCTGCCGGGCTTCATCGGGCCAAAGGAGGAAGTCCTTCCCGCGCTCGGATAAGCTCGATCAGATGACGCAGTGCGGGGTGGTTTTGTCGTCGGCTGGGGTAGTACATGTGAAAGCCCGCCCCCGTGGATGACCATTCAGGCAGGACGATCTCAAGTCGTTTCTCTCGCAGTTCAGCTTCAGCCCGCCGTTTCAAGACATAGCCAAGACCCAGACCGTCGGCGGCGGCATTGATCGTTGTTTGCGTATCGCTGATCGTGCAGTGACCTGGCACGTCGATCCGTAACATGGCGTCTCCATTGCCAAGCTCCCATCGGAAGGCGGAGTTGTCGCCCAGCAGCAGACGCAGGCAGGAATGCCGCTGAAGATCCTCGGGTCGTCTCGGTCGTCCATGCCTATCGAGATAGGTCGGCGCCCCGACGATCACCCACTCCAAGGGTTGGGTGAGGGCGACTGCTATCATATCTTCCGGAACAGTGTCTCCATATCGTATCCCGGCGTCGAACCCTTCGGCCACCATATCGACAGGTCGATTTTCCACAACGACCGTAAACCGGATGTCGGGCAACAGGTTGCGAAAACTTGGAAGGACCGGGCTTAACAGGAGGCGACTGGCGTCTGAGGGAATATTGAGGCGAAGCTCGCCGAACGCGCCGGCGTGCACGTCGTCCATCTCGGAGAGTGCCGAGCCGATCTCGTCGAAACCCGCCTCCAGTCGCGCGGCGAAGCGTAGACCCGCAGGCGTGGGAGCGACGCTTCGACTGGTGCGATTGAGAAGCTTCGTGCCAAGACGCTCTTCCAGCCGGCGGATCGCGTGGCTGAGAGCAGACGCGGTGATTCCCAGTTCGATCGCTGCCGCCTTGAAGCTGCGACGCCGTACTACGATCGAAAAGGCAGCAAGGTCCGGCAGTTCGGACCGTAAAAACGGCGGCATGGAGTGAATTCCGTTCAGTGTATCGTTGAATGTTGTACAAGCATAAGAGCTTGCTTCTGGACCTGCAAGGCATAGGGTCGGGTCCAACAAAGCCGCGCGGAGGAGAACGTCATGTGGCATGAATTGAAGATCCCGGATTTGAGAGACAGAGCCATTCTCGTCACGGGTGCCTCGACGGGCATCGGCGCGGCCGTGGCCAAAGCCTTTGCTGCACAGGGTGCGAGGGTTGCCGTCCACTACAATGAAAGCGCCGCCGCCGCCGAGGCGGTTGTCGACGAGATAGCGCGTGGAGGTGGGGATGGAATCCTCATTCAGGGCGACGTGTCCAAGCCCGGCGAGAGCGAACGTGTTGTCGAGGCCGCAGCGGAAAATCTCGGTGGGCTTGATGGACTCGTCAACAATGCTGGCGGTATGCTCGGTCGCGTACCAACGACGGAAATGGATGATGCCCATTACGCCCGCGTCATGGACCTTAACGCCCGCTCGGTACTCGCCGCGACGCGCGCGGCCATTCCGTTTCTGAGGCGGCGACAGGGTTTCGTGATCAATACCACCTCGATTGCGGCCCGCAATGGCGGCGGTAATGGAGCAATCCTCTACGCTGCCGCCAAAGGTTTCGTCTCAACGATCACCCACGGCCATGCAAAGGAGTTCGTCGGTGATGGTATCCGCGTCAACGCCGTTGCACCCGGCATCATCTCGACGCCCTTTCACGATCGCTACACGAGCGCTGAAATGCTGGATACCCAGCGACAAAGCGTCCCGATGTCTCGTGTCGGCACACCGGATGAATGCGTCGGCGCCTATCTCTTTCTCGCCTCACCACTTCTGTCCGGCTACATCACAGGCCAGATTATCGAAGTGAACGGTGGGCAACTCATGCCGTAAAGGCACCTATGCTCCTCCCAATTCTTGTCATCAAATATTGCCGACTGGCGTCTCGCCAAGGTCGTCGATCTATCATTGGAGTAAATTCATGACCATTCAGACGCGCCGCCTCGGTCGCACCAGTTGGAACATCTCGGAAATCGGTTTTGGCGCCTGGGCCATCGGTGGTTCTTGGGGAGATGTGGATGAAGCTGACGCTAAGGCCAGCGTTCATGCAGCCCTTGATGCGGGAATGACCTTTATCGACACGGCCGATGTTTACGGTGACGGTCGCTCTGAGCGCATCATCCGTGACGTGTTGAAGGAGCGCGGCGGCGAGCGACCGATCGTTGCAACGAAGGCCGGACGCAGGCTTAACCCGCACGTGGCCGACGGATACACAAAGTCCAATCTTGAAGCCTTCGTGGATCGAAGCCTATCGAACCTCGGCGTAGAGGCGCTCGATCTGGTCCAGCTCCATTGCCCTCCGAGCGAAGTCTACTATCGTCCTGAGGTGTTCGGCGCGATGGACGATCTCGTGTCGGCAGGCAAAATCCGCCACTACGGCGTATCGGTAGAGAAGGTCGAAGAAGCGCTTAAAGCTATCGACTTTCCGAATGTTTCGACCGTTCAGATCATCTTCAACATGTTTCGCCATCGTCCCTCCGACCTGTTCTTCTCCGAGGCTTTGCGGCGCGATGTCGGCGTCATCGTGCGTGTGCCCCTGGCGAGCGGCATATTGACGGGAAAAATGGGGAAGGACTCGACTTTTGCCGCCGATGACCACCGGAACTTCAATCGGCACGGTGAGGCATTTGATGTCGGCGAAACGTTCTCAGGTGTCCCGTATGATGTCGCGCTGGACGCGGTTGAGCAATTGCGAGCGCTTGTTCCCCATAAAGCCACCATGGCTCAGTTTGCGCTGCGCTGGATATTGATGGAAGACGCCGTTTCGGTGGTTATTCCCGGCGCGAAGAACCGCGACCAAGCCACAGCAAATGCGGCGGCGAGCGGTGTAGCGGCAATACCGGCAGAGATTATGGACCAGGTGCGGACGCTTTATCGCGAGAAAATCGCTCCGCACGTTCATCAGCGCTGGTAGGCAATATGTGAGAATGAGAGCGCCGGTTCGTGTCGGATACATGGCGCTCTTCTTCTTTCAACGGTGCATGGTGCAGAACTGGACGCTGGCTATTTCGCAGGTCGGCAGAGTGCCGCTCTGGTTTTGAACTCGTCTAATCTCCGAGAATAAGTAAGCGAACGCACCATATGTTTGTCTCGTTGCGGGTCCTGACCCTAAAACCGTCTACTTTCTGTAGACTGTTGTTGGTGTTGCTTTGAAAGCAGGGGAGGAAGGACATGCCGCTTCAAAACCGTGTCGATCCGTTCGGGGATATTCTCGATCTACCATTGCGTGGTCTTTTTACCGGCAACCGCGGCATCATCCATGATCCCGCGTCAAAAACGCTGACCACCAAGCGATGGGCTTCGAAATCCTGGCTGATTTGCAGTTGCAGCTATAAGGACGTCCGCCGTGACGTCATGGCGTCACGAAGCTGGACTGAGCTGTTCTTTCTTGATGAAGCGACCGCGCTCGCTGCCGGACACAGACCCTGCTTTCAATGCAGGCGGGAAGAGGCTTCCAAGTTTATGGTTGCTTGGGTCAAGGGCAATGGTTCTCCGGCAAGTTCCATCCGCGATATTGACGCAACGCTGCACCGCGAGCGGCTGCAGATGAAGCGAAAACGCGTCAATGTCCTGCTCACGCCTGTGGAGGAACTGCCGGATGGAACAATGCTTGCAGCCCAAGGCGAAGCCTATCTCGTGGCGGGTGGCGATACATATCGGTGGAGCCCTGAAGGCTATCGTCAGACGTCTACGCTCCCGTTCGTCGATGGGCTGCTGACGCCGCCCTCGACATTGAAGGCGCTGGAGGCAGGCTATCGGCCCGTCCTGCACCCGTCGCTTGAAACCTCCGACCTGGATGCTGCGTGATGATGAATGATCTTTTCGCCGGGCTCGAACCACAGGCGGCTAGGCAGGATATGACAGAGGGTGCCGTGCTGATGCGCGCACGTGCGCTTCCGCAGGCAGACCAGCTACTTGCCGATATCCAGCGTATTTCATCATTGGCACCCTTTCGTCACATGGTGACGCCAGGTGGTTTTGCGATGTCCGTCGCCATGACGAACTGCGGCACCTATGGCTGGATCACGGATAGGCGTGGCTATCGTTATGAGGAACAGGACCCTTTGACCGGGCGGGACTGGAGCCCCATGCCGCAGAGCTTTCTGTCGCTTGCGACAACGGCTGCTGAGGAAGCGGGCTACCCCGACTTCCTTCCCAATGCCTGCCTGATAAACCGGTATGAGCCTGGCGCGAAAATGGCGCTGCACCAGGATAAGGATGAAAAAGATTTCACCATGCCGATCGTCTCGGTATCACTGGGCTTGCCTGTCGCTTTCCAGTTCGGCGGGGCGAAACGGACCGATCCCGTCATGAAGCATCAGCTTCAGCACGGCGATGTCGTGGTTTGGGGAGGGCCGTCGCGGCTCTTCTTTCATGGCGTGTTGACGCTGAGAAACGGCGTGCATGAGAAGGCAGGATCCTACCGCTACAATCTTACCTTTCGTCACGTGGTCCTGTGAGCTGACGCTGTTTTATGCTTGCGGTACGTCTTGAAGACGATCGGTGACCAAAACCATTCTAATGAGGCTGTTAACTCTAAAATCGATCTTTCCGGCGTCGCATGCGCGCATTTACCGGTCGTTTCATTATTCCCGTTTAGCGTCAAAGCATAACAAGAGATCGGGAAACGACGATGAACGCGATGCTCAAAGCGAACAGGGCTTACGATACGGATCGCCAGATTGAGTTCAATAGCAAACTCACGGCTGCGCATGCACGCATAGAGAAGCGATTTCTTGATGGCGGTGCGGTGCTCGTTTCCGTCATGGAGATGCTCAACGATCTCATCGGTATTCTCGACGGGATCACGGGGACGCTCGATCAGGGAACGACCGAGGATACGGTGGCTGGTCTGCGCAGGACGATCAAGGATCTGGCGCATTTGCCTGAAATCGAGAGCGATCGGAAAGCCGGCTTCGAGCAGTTGTCAACCATGTGTAGTTCGACCCGTGGCCACATCGAGGATATTCACGAGACCATTCGCTATCTCAAGACCTTTGCGGTTACGGTCAAAATTGCGGGTGCTGGCCTTGCGGAGTTTTCCGGTTTCGCGGATGAAATTCGCGAACGCATCCAGTCAGGCGCCGACGAAGTCAGTCGTTTCGGCGCCAATCTAGAGGCAATGCGCCTTCAGCTGACGGACGCCCGGACATTTTCGTCGAAAACTCTGAGTGACTTCGGATCGACCATTCCCTCCATCATCAAGGGCCTGAACGAGAATTCCGCTCGTATCGTTGAGCAGCATCGGGAAATGGCCGAAATAGCGGGGCAGGTCAAAAAGATTGCTCAGGGCGTGCAGGGCAAGATTGCCTCCACACTGTCCAACCTGCAGATCGGCGACATCACCCGACAGCGCATCGAGCATATCCAGAGCACGCTTCAGCTTCTCAGCGAGTTCGTTGCCTCACCGGAAGGCGAAGCCCTCGATCACGATGAACAGGCTGTGCTGCGCGAGGCCGTCCTTCAGCTCATTAGCGCGCAGATGGATGAAACGGCCGCAGACTTCCAGCGCGATTGTGCCAAGATTTTCAACAGTATTTCCAGCTTCACCGATGATGCGGCTCGCATTCTCTCGCTTCGCGACGAGCTGGTCGATCGCAGCTCGAATGGGGATAAAAATGTCCTTTCACTGATGGAAAAGGATATTGTCGAAGCCTGCAAACTGGCGGAACGGGTTCAGGGAAGCAGCGGCGAAGCGGACAGCGTCGTCTCCTCGGTTGCCGAGAGCGCCAAGGAACTGCTGCGCGGGATCGAGGTTCTGCGCTCGATCAAGATCGATATCCACTACATGGCGTTGAATTCGAACCTGCGCTGCTCAAAGCTCGGCGAGGCCGGCCGTTCCGTCAACGTCGTCAGCGGCGAAATGCGTATCTTTGCCGGTAAGCTTGAGACGCCTGCAGATGCGATTGTCGAAGAGCTGCGCGGCGTTGAGGTCGCAACGCAGGCCCTGGTGGAGCAGGGGCAGGGCCTTTCCAAAAATTTCAGCGCACCCTTGAACGAAGCGCTGGAGTCGATCCAGAACGCAAAATCCCGGATGGAGCACGGAACGCAGGCTCTGGCGGAAGAGGGACAGGCGGTCTTTACCCGCATCAGTGCAGCCGTCGTCAACCTCGATTTCGAAAGCGAACTCGGCGCGACGTTCAACGATTGCTGCAATATTGCAGCCCAGCTTTCTGAAGGCTTCCAGGCAGACGTGTCCGGCTTTGCGGACAAGATCGAGGGGTTCGCTTCGCGCGTCTACAAGCTCTATACGATGGCGCATGAGCGCGAGGTTCACGTCCGTTATCTTCCAGCAAACAACTCGTCGAGCCAGGCATCCGCACCTGCAGCCGCGTCGGCTCAAGCCGATGACGACGATCTTTTCGCTGACGCGCTGTTCTGATTGCTGCAGGGACTGTTTCGAATTGATGGGAAAGCCCGTTACGGGGCATTCGAAGCATGTCGCACAAAGCCCGTGCGGCGGCTTTGCGACGACGACACGTTTTAGGCCTTGCAAAACGGAGCGGGATGTTCGATCCATCCAGTGGTTGCGTTCCTAAGGGAGAACGCGTTTGGTATCACGCTCGGTATCTCCGGTAGCAAAGCTGTCGTGAGCGAGTCAGTGTTCGCAACATCGGTGAGAAGCATGACACATTCTTTAGAAGCCAGGCCGCTCTTTGGCATCAGTCTGGCTGCTATGGGCTATGCCTGCTTTGCCATGCAGGACGCTGTGGTGAAGTACCTTGTTGAAACCTATTACGTTCCGCAAATTTTGTTCATACGTAGTGCCGTGATTGTCGCCATTACCGGGACGCTGGCTTATTTCTACCGTCACCCATCTATTCTGAAAAGCAAATACCGGGGAACGCTCGTCCTGCGCGCTACTCTGATGCTGATCGCGTGGATGCTGTTTTACAGCTCGTCGCTTTATCTCGGTCTGGCGGAATTGACGACGCTGTATTTCTCGGCACCCATCATGGTCGTCGTCCTCTCCATTTTCGTTCTCAAGGAGAATGTCGGCTTCGGTCGCTGGATCGCATGTGCCTTCGGATTTATCGGGGTTCTCATCGCTGCCAATCCTACCCATTCACCCAATTGGCTTCCCTCGCTTCTATGCATTGTGGCTGGCTTCTGCTGGGCGTGGAGCACGATTATCGTCCGTATTGTCAGCAAAACGGAAACCACGCTGACGCAGATGTATTCGACAAGCGCACTCTTCGGTATTGCCTGCGCTTTGTCGTTGCCATGGTTGTGGAAGAGCCCTGATAGCCAAGGATGGGCTCTGATGATCGGTGTCGGCCTTGTCTCCACGCTTGGTCAGTTCCTTCTCTACGAGGGGTTCAGGCATGCGGAGGCCTCGTCTCTCGCGTCCGTCGAGTATACTGGCCTCATCTGGGCGTTCCTTTATGGCTATCTCATCTGGTCTGAGATCCCGGCCATCAATGTCTTCATCGGCGCCGCCATCATCGTGACCGCCAGCCTCGTCCTCGTCGGGTGGGAGCAGCGGGCAGTGAGATTGCCAAAAGAACGTGTTCCTTAAGCAGACCCGCTGAAGGTATCGAGGGCGCGGGAACATCTGTGTCGCCGCAACGTTTGAGAAAGCCTGCAAAAGGAGACTCACATGGCAGTAACTTATCACGTCGACGAACATGATGGCGGCTTCGCATACCGGGTTGACGATGTTTGGTCAGAAACCTTTCCCGACCATGATACGGCCTTGGAGGCAGCGAAGGATGCAGCGCGCCGACAGCAGATCGGCGGAGAAGAAGTGGAAATCGCGTATCAGTTGGCTGATGGGCGTTGGCAGTCGCAGCATGTCAGTGGTGGAGACAGGCCGGAAACCGATGTCGTAGACGATACCGCAGACCGGTAACATGTCCTTGCCACCCATCATCGTTACGGCGCACGCCTCATCGGATGATATGGACTACTTCGACCAACTGAGGCGGGAGCATTTCCCGCCCCACCGAAACTTCCTCGATGCCCACATCACGATGTTCCATCATCTTCCGGGCAGAGTATTCTGCGATATTTTGACGGCAGCCGACGAGGTCATGGCGCAGCGTGATCCATTCGTTGCGTCCATATCCGGTCTAAGACACCTGGGCGGCGGCGTTGCTTTCGATATTGACAGTCCGGAACTGAAAAACCTGCGTGCAGACCTCTTCAAATCGTTTGGTTCATGGCCGGGGCCGCAGGATCGGCAGAAATTCAAGCCGCACATCACCGTCCAGAATAAGGTGGAGAAGGCGTCGGCGGACAGGCTGTATGATGATCTCCGTACTCATTTTCAGCCGCGTGAGATAACCATTCTTGGAATTGACCTATGGGACTATCTTGGTGGACCATGGGAGCATCGCGCGTTTCTCTCTTTTGGCCAAAACACATAGCCCGTACGGGCTGAAACAGAGCAACCATCACAGAGATCCATCCAGACATGCTTCTAACCCTCTCCAATGTCAGTAAATCCTACCGAACGGTAGAAGGGTCAGTCGCGGTATTGAAGGGGATCGACCTCTCGGTCGATGCTGGCGAGAGCGTCGCATTGACCGGAGAATCGGGCAGCGGCAAAAGCACACTGCTGCATCTGTCGGGTGGTCTTGATCGGGCGGATGGTGGCTCTATCGTCGTAGACGGTCGGGATATCACCGCGTTGGACGAAGCTGGACGGGCGCTTTACCGGCGTGAGGTGGTCGGTCTCGTATTCCAGCAGTTCAACCTCATTCCCTCTCTTGATGTTGCAGATAATATTGCGTTTCACGCAAAGCTCGCGGGGCGTCACGATGCGACATGGGAGCGTGAACTGGCCGAGACTTTGGGGATCGGCACTCTACTCAACCGTTACCCAGAGCAATTGTCCGGCGGTCAGCAGCAGCGTGTTGCGATCGCTCGGACGCTGGCAGCGCGCCCGGCCCTGGTTCTCGCCGATGAGCCAACGGGCAACCTTGATGAGGCGACCAGCGAAATCGTCCTCGATCTGATGATATCGCTCAGCCGAAGCGCCGGCTCTGCGCTGTTGCTTGTCACTCATTCGAGCCGGATGGCCGAGAAGCTGGACCGGCGGGTGATATTACGCGGCGGAAAGATCGCCGCATGATGTGGGTGGTGTTTCATGCGCTGCTCTCGCATTGGCGGCACAGGCCGCTCCAGTTCGTGACATTGGTGCTCGGGATCGGCCTTGCGACAGCGCTCTGGTCCGGTGTTCAAGCGATCAATGCGGAAGCGCGGGCGAGCTATGCCCGCTCCGCGTCAATCATCGAACAAAGTAGCCTCGTTCGTCTCGTTGCAAAGAATGGCGGGCTTATCGCTCCCGAAAGCTTCGCGGCATTGCGGCGGGCCGGATGGAATGTCTCGCCGGTCATCGAAGGCGATTATCGGTTCAATACCGCTCGGATCAGATTGATCGGTATCGATCCTCTGAGCATGTCCGGCGGAGACGGACCGGTCAGAATTTCGAGTTCATCCGATCTGGTGGACTTCATGGGCGGTAAAGGCCTGTTGATGGTTTCGCCAGCGACGGCAGCCCGGCTCGAAGGCCAGACACGGATACCAATAAGAATTTCGCCGGATGTGCCGGACGATACCGGCTTTGTCGACATTGGGCTTGCCGACCGGCTGCTGCGCCGAGACGGGCGATTGAGCCGCATCATGGTGGCTGAGACCCAGCGTCTAGACATCGCGGATGTGACAAGCGTTGCGCCAGAGCTTCACATCCAGCCAATGGGAGACCGGGCGGATATGGCACGCCTGACGGACAGCTTTCACCTGAACCTCACCGCCTTCGGTTTTCTGGCCTTTATCGTTGGTCTCTTCATCGTTTATTCGGCGACGGGTCTCTCCTTCGAACAACGGCGGGCGAGCTTTCGCACCATTCGTGGGCTCGGTGTTTCCTTGCAGATGCTGACGGCACTGTTGCTGTTGGAAATCCTTGCTCTTGCTCTGCTCTCCGGCATGATCGGCGTTGGCTTTGGCTATGTCATCGCATCGGCACTGCTGCCAGGCGTCTCGTCCACCCTGCGTGGCCTTTATGGCGCTGCTGTACCCGGAAGCCTTCAGTTCCGCCCGGAGTGGTGGGCGGCGGGAATGGCCATGGCGCTTGCGGGAACACTGCTTTCCTCCGCGCAGAGCCTTTGGCGTGTGCGCAATTTGCCGCTTCTAGCCTCTTCACAACCGCAAGCATGGGGGTTGTCATCCGCGCGTTCTCTGCGCATCCAGGCCTTGGCTGGCGCTCTCCTTCTCCTCGTCGCCATATTTGTCGCTTGGTGGGGGGCGGGCTTGGTCGCCGGTTTTACGGTGCTCGGTGCGTTACTACTGGGTGCTGCCTTGCTCTTGCCAGCCTTCCTGTCGAAGGCGCTGACATTGGCTCAGAATAAATCGAAGACCGCGCTGACGGTCTGGTTTTGGGCAGACACGCGTCTGCAACTGCCGGGCCTGTCGCTCGCTCTCATGGCGCTTCTCTTAGCACTTTCGGCCAATATTGGTGTTGGCACCATGGTGTCGAGCTTCAGAATGACCTTCATAGGATGGCTAGACCAGCGTCTGGTTGCGGAGCTTTACGTCACCGCTCGAGACGATAACGAAGCCGCTCGACTGAGGGCATGGTTGCCGCAGCACGCCGATGCCACCCTGCCGATCTTTGGCACAGAAGGCGAAGTCAACGGCGAGCTGGTGCAGATCTCAGGGGTTGCGGACCACTCAACCTATCGTGATCACTGGCCGTTATTGTCGCAGGAGCCTGATGCTTGGAACGCGGTCAGCAGAGGCGACGGGGCACTGATCAACGAACAGCTTTGGCGCCGAGATCATTTAGCGCTGGGAGAGCCGTTGCGTCTTGCCGATGGCTGGACGCTCAGGATTGTCGGAGTTTATTCCGACTACGGCAATCCTCGCGGTCAGATCATGGTCGGGGCAGATGCCCTGACACAGCATTACCCGCAAGCGTCCCGGCTGAAATACGGAATACGTGTCGATCCCTCTTTGGCCCAGGGACTCAAGAAAAAAATGGTCGACGAGCTCGGCTTACTGGAAGGCAATATCCTCGATCAGGCGGCCATCAAACGCCAGTCGCTCGACATATTCGAACAGACCTTCACCGTGACGGGCGCCCTCAATATATTGACACTGGGTGTGGCAGGCTTTGCCATGTTCGCCAGCCTTCTGACGCTTTCCGGCGCAAGGCTCTCTCAATTGGCACCAATCTGGGCGATGGGGATCAGACGGCGTGACCTTGCGTATTTCGAGGCGTGGCGAACGCTCGCCCTGTGGTGCATCACTTTCGTTGCCGCCATTCCGGTCGGGCTTGCGCTGGCTTGGGTGCTGCTTTCCGTTGTCAATGTCGAAGCATTCGGCTGGAAACTTCCCATGATGATCTTCCCGCTGGATTGGTTGCGTCTTGGTGCCATCGCGCTCGTGGCGGCGCTTCTATCGGTTTTGCTGCCCGTTCGTCGGCTAGCTTCAATCGATCCAGCCGATCTTCTCAGGGTGTTTGCCAATGAGCGTTAAACTGTTCCTATATACGCTTTCTCTGGGCCTTGCGCTTTGGCAGCCGGTGGCTGCGCAAGGCTTTGCCGGTCTCGGTTCGGAGGCTCAAGGCTTCGCTATTCCACAGCGTGGTGTCGCACTAACATTTCCCAAGGATCACGGCGCTCATGCGGATTATCGCATTGAATGGTGGTACGTCACCGCCAATCTGACGACGGAGGATGGTCAAGCCCTCGGTGCGCAATGGACACTCTTTCGGTCAGCGCTGGCACCCAACGACACACAAGGCTGGTCCAGTCCGCAAATATGGATTGGACATGCTGCCATCACCACGCGCGAAACTCATGTCGTCGCCGAGCGTTTTGCGCGTGGAGGCGTCGGTCAAGCGGGCGTTACTGCCATGCCGTTCGATGCCTGGATCGACGACTGGCAGATGAGGGGGGAACCCGCAGTCTCTGAAGACACACTGGACGATCTGACCCTCAATGCAAATGGCGCTGATTTTTCCTATCAATTGAAACTGGACGCCGAAGGGCCTCTCGCGCTACAGGGTGACCAGGGTTTTTCGATCAAATCGCTGGCGGGACAGGCCAGCTATTACTACTCGCAGCCTTTCTATCACGTCACAGGCAGCGTTGTGCTGAATGGAAAATCCGTGAAGGTTAACGGGCGCGCGTGGCTCGACAGGGAATGGTCGTCCCAGCCCCTCGCATCCGATCAGATGGGGTGGGACTGGTTCTCGCTCCACCTTGCAAATGGCGACAAGGTTATGGCGTTTCGGCTGCGGGACACAAAGGGCGGCTACACCTCCGCCAACTGGATTTCTGCTGACGGCCAGACCACGCCGCTTGCCTCGCAGGACGTCGTTCTGGAGCCATTGCGTATGGCAAAGGTCAACGGTCGGAATATTCCCGTCGAATGGCGGGTGAGAATTCCCGTTAAAGGTCTCGACATTACAACACGTCCCCTCAATGACCAGTCGTGGATGGCTGTTTCCACGCCCTACTGGGAGGGTCCGATTTCCTTTACGGGCAGTAGCGGCGGTGTGGGCTACCTGGAAATGACCGGCTATTGAACATGACCGCCAAGAGCCATATGTTGACGCCAACAGATGATTGATGTGGCAGGGGCGGTTGTCGCGATGGCGACAACTGAAAATGATTGAAAGCAGACAACCCCGCGACCAAGCTCTTTTCGGCCACCGGTCTTTACAGCAATATCCATCGAGCAACGTTCGACTATTTCTGCTCTGGCGCGCATCAGACGACGGGCTTGCCCTTCGACAGGTTGACGGCTGAGGGAAAGCCGATCAACGATATTGTGTCGATATCGGGCGTTGGCTTTGGCCTCATGGCTGTCCTCGTCGGTGCCGAACAGGGCTGGCTCAGTAGAGAACAAGCCCTTGAGCGGGCCTCGCTCATGGTCCGGTTGCTGTCTTCGGTCGAGCGTTTTCACGGTGCGTTGCCCCATTTCATTCATGCGCAAACGCTTGAGATTCTGCCTTTCGGCCGCAGAGACGATGGGGCCGATCTGGTGGAAACCACACTGTTTCTCCAGGGTCTGATCTGCGCAAGGGAGTATTTTGCGACTGACATTGCAGCGGAAGTGGATTTTAGAGCCTTGGCTGAACCGTTCGTTCAGGGCGTGGAATGGTCATGGTTCACGCGCAGAAAGCCCGGGCCACTCTACTGGCACTGGAGCCCGAACCACCACTGGGCACGCAATGTTCCGATTACCGGGTGGAACGAAGCACTGGTGACGTACGTCCTCGCGGCGGGATCGGAAAAACATGCGATCAAGCCGGAGAGCTACCATGACGGATGGGCGCGTAGCGGCGAAATGGTCAATGGCAATAGTTATCTTGGGACGGTGCTGCCGTTGGGGGAGCCATTCGGCGGACCACTTTTCCTGTCGCAATATTCCTTCTGTGGGCTCAATCCTTTCGAGCTTCGCGATCGATATTGCGATTATCGCCAACAGGTGATCGCGCATGCTCGGATCAATCATGATTACTGCAAGGCACAGTTCGGCAGCGAGGCGCCGTGGGGCATGAGTGCTTGTGACGGCCCGAAAGGATATCGTGCCTTCTCGCCGACGGTGGATGGCGGTGTCATCGCTCCGACCGCCGCCCTTTCCAGTTTTGCTTATCTGCCGGATGAAGCGGAAGACGCGCTGAATAGCTTTGCCTCCCACCAGTCCGGTGCGCTGATCGGCAAGTTCGGATTCATCGACGCATTTTCGCCTGTCACCGGCTGGGCGGCACGAACTCATCTGGCCACAAATCAGGGCCCGATCGTCGCGATGATGGAGAATCATCGCACTGGCCTTCTCTGGCGATTGTTCATGCAGGCGCCGGAGGTGCAGCGCGGGCTGGACAGGCTTGGTTTCGAGCAAGCAGCGTAAAAGTCACATCGTGCTCGATCTCAGTCTTCGATAAAGACGTCCATTCCGACCTGTAGAATGCCGGGATCGATCACGTCGCAATAGACGCCTAGGCAGCGGTGATTTGTCCGCAGGATCGTTCGTAGAACCTCTGGTTGCTCGGGTAGATCAGGCTGAGGGATCAGCGTCACGCCACAGCGCTTGGTTCTCTCGATGACGATGGCGCGGACGCTACCGATATGGAGGATTGCGCCAATCCAACCGTCTTCCGGAAAATCGTCGGTCAGAGCTGTATCGAGAAGAAGTGATGGCCTGAAGCGCCGGCGATCTGCCTCCTGCGTAACCAGTCTGCCCTCGATCTGCCTCACAGACGAAGAGCTGAGAAGATGCAAAGGGCTCGCCTTATACGCTCTCCCGATGACAGGGAGCCTCGGCGATATCTCTTCGGCCACATCTGGATACTTGCCGAGCGATACGCCAAACCCGAAATGAGCCGACAGTCGCTCGACAATATGACGGTCTTCGATGGAGAGTTCCTGGTCGTCGGGGAAGCGGATCAGTGTTTCACCAGTCTCCCCAACGCGGCTGCCGAGTAAGAGTGCCGGGCGCCAGCGCGGATCTTTCTCCGGCGTGGCGATAGCGCCAGTTTCCGTCTCGAAAAGGCCGAAGCGTCGATCGCCTTCAAGGCCGCGTTCGTCAATTGAAAGTGCATTGCACATTTCGCCCCCGGTCGAGCTGACCGGGTAGCGCCAAAGTTCCTGAATGTGGCCAACTTTGTTCATATGGGACATTCCGACGATGATTACGCCGTAAGACGCTCATGAAAGTCGGCTCTTGCCATATCCGCGATGATGGACGCTGCTACGGCCTCACCGATCTCCGCTGCGCTGGTAATACCCTGGATAAAAGGGTGTTTGTGCAACAGATAAGGTATGGCGGCGCAATAGAGTGCGGTTTGAAGGGCGCCTCCTGAAATGACGCGGTAATCCTCATCGACATCGATGCCTCCAAGATACTCGACTTCGCCCACGTGATCCTCTGGCAGTATGCTCAACTCCCGCAGGGTGGGTGCCTCGCGCACGACATTTGCATTCACCAGGCTTGGAAAAGGAATATCCTTGGCAGAATGAGCGCTCTGGCCTGTCGCATCGATAAAGGTATCGAATTCTAGTCTCTCGGATTCTGTTTTGACCGTCGCGCCCCTTTTGCCCGGCGCCGTTTCGATCTCGTAGTCGTTTCCAAGCTTCTGAATCGATAGGACTCCCGCATTGTGAAGCGCCAGAAGGCGCTGGATGGAAAGGTGGGGAACAGTCGCATATTCGTCGATGAAGATGCTTTTGAAGGATTTTCCGAAACGTCGGAAATCGTTCAAGTCGAGATGCGGGACAATCCTGGCAATGATCTCGTGGGTGGTCATGATGGCGTTGCGCCACGGCACGGTAACCTTTTGGATCATATTGCTTTGTGCTTCTGCCAGATTGCGTGCGGCCCAGGCGAAGGCATCGATGCCGGATCGCTGGGCATAATAGGCCTCGGCAAAACTGTCTGCATCGAGATCCGACAAGCCAATCTTCATGGCATATTCCGGATCGCGAAGCGCGAGCTCCTGGCTAAAAAGCGTAAAAGTCGCGTCGAGAAGACCGCTGGAACCCTTCGCGATCAATGCATCCACCGCTTCTTCCGTGCAGATTGTGGGCGTCTCGTAGGGGATTGGGAAATAAAAATCGGCTTCCGGCAAAAGCCCTTTTCGCGACATCATCGTGGCGTGGAAGTCACCTGAACCGGCTGCAGGCTTGTAGATCAGGGCGCCCGCTTCATCGTATAAGAACGAGCCGTGTGCTGTCGATACCGTCATCAGCGCATCGATAGCGCTAAGAGACGTTCCGAGAATTCCAAGCGAGCCGCTGGGTATGCCTTCCAAGGCTGAAGCGGGCCAAGGCGAGACGAAGTAGCCTGGCTTCGTTTCGGTCGTCTCGGGCCAGTCATGCCCGGTAGCGATCACGACATAGCTGAACGAACTGCCGAGATCCTCTCCTTGCCCGGTCTTTACCTGTATGGCCGTCTCACCGACGACGATATCGGTGACGCGGTGGGCGGGTTTTACCAGCACGGCGTGTCCCTTTTCCTTTGCTACCGTCAAGAGGAACCGGAACTGCGTATGTAAATAATCGCCCAAGACAACGCGGGGGTAGAACTGCCGCTCGTCTATTTCACTTTTGACGATGCCGAAGCGCTGGAGATAGGCATCAGGCTGCTTCGCCAGCCAGTCCATCAAAGTCTGACCGATGAAAGGAATTTCGATGCTGGGAATGTTGCAGAGCATTACCGGATCGTTGATGCTTGGCAGATAGGGAGTCCCTTTGCCCGCCTCGCTCTCGGCTTCGTAGATGGTAATATCGAGAGGCGTAGGTGACGCGATCAGGTTCTTCAGCGTGTAAATGCCGGTCGGACCCGATCCGATGATACAGATTCTGTTCTTCACGTAAGTTTCGCCGATTCAAAATGGTGATGCCGATCATGTTAAAGAACAGGATCAGTAAGTTGTTCCGTCGATCTTTCGGAGCGTCCGGTAACGGACGTTGTTTGTATCGTGCTGGACTGCTTCTTGGACGCGCAGGGGGAGGTTCGGAAGAGCCGAACAGTGGATTTTTGTCGGAACGAAATAGCGCCCGGCTCATTTTCTGAGCGTCAACGAATACCGACAGGAGGAAATATCCAATGATCTCTGCAGACAACATTCGCGAGCATATGGAAGTCAAGGCAGCCGATGGCAGCCACGTGGGAACCGTCGATCACCTCGAAGGTCAGAGCCGCATCAAGCTGACGAAAAACGATGCCGACGACGGCAAGCACCACCTGATCCCGCTGGACTGGGTCGATCACGTCGATTCCCATGTGCATCTCAGCAAGTCGGCTTCCGACGTGCGTGAGAACTGGGAAACGCTCAACTGAGCAACCAGCCCTGTGCGTGAAAAAATGCGGCTATTGAGCCGCATTTTTTTTGCCTATCATCTCGGACGACGGCTTTTTAGGCGGCGCGTTCCAGGCCGGGGGCTTCCACTCCGGTCCTCTCGACATATTCGGTATATCCGCCGTCATATTGGTGGATACCATCGGGCGTCAATTCGAGAACACGATTGGAGAGAGCGCCAAGGAAGTGGCGGTCGTGCGAGACAAACAGCATCGTGCCCTCATATTCCGAAAGCGCCTTGATCAGCATCTCCTTGGTGTCGAGATCAAGATGGTTGGTAGGCTCGTCCAGAACGAGGAAATTCGGCGGATCGAACAGCATGGCGGCCATCACGAGCCGCGCCTTCTCGCCACCTGACAGGACACGGCATTTCTTTTCCACATCGTCACCTGTGAAGCCGAAGCAACCGCTGAGCGCGCGAAGCGGGGCCTGACCAGCTTTGGGGAAACGTTGTTCCAGCCATTGAAGAATGGTGGCGTCTCCGTCGAGAAGATCCATGGAATGCTGGGCGAAATAGCCGAGCTTGACGCTAGCGCCAATCGTGACGCTGCCATGATCCGGTTCTGTACTGCCGGTCACAAGCTTCAGCAGGGTCGATTTACCCGCGCCGTTCACACCCATCAGGCACCAGCGTTCCTTGCGACGGATCATGAAGTCCAGGCCGTCGTAGATTGTGCGACTGCCATACGCTTTCTTGACCTTCTTTAGGGAAACAACATCTTCGCCGGAGCGAGGCGCAGGAAGGAATTCGAAGGCCACGGTCTGGCGGCGGCGTGGCGGTTCGACGCGCTCGATCTTGTCTAGTTTCTTCACCCGGCTCTGCACCTGGGCGGCATGAGACGCACGTGCCTTGAAGCGTTCGATGAATTTCAATTCCTTGGCAAGCATTGCCTGCTGACGTTCGAATTGCGCCTGCTGCTGCTTTTCGTTCTGCGCCCGCTGTTGCTCGTAAAAACCGTAGTCGCCGGAGTAGGTTGTCAGCGAGCCGCCATCGATCTCGATGATCTTGTTGACGATGCGGTTCATGAACTCACGGTCGTGAGACGTCATCAACAATGCGCCGTCATAGGTCTTCAGGAAATTCTCAAGCCAGATCAGGCTTTCGATGTCGAGGTGGTTGCTCGGTTCATCGAGTAGCATCACGTCAGGTCGCATCAAGAGGATACGAGCAAGGGCCACGCGCATCTTCCAGCCGCCCGAAAGCTTGCCAACGTCGCCGTCCATCATTTCCTGGCTGAAGCTCAGCCCCGCCAGCACTTCGCGAGCGCGGCCCTCCAGCGAGTAACCATCCAACTCCTCATAGCGGGCCTGAACTTCGCCATAACGTTCGATGATTTCGTCCATCTGGTCCAGTTGATCGGGGTCGACCATGCGCGACTCCAGTTCGCGCAGTTCGGCTGCGATCACGCTGACAGGGCCGGCACCTTCCATCGCTTCCGCGACCGCGCTGCGGCCTGCCATTTCGCCGACATCCTGGTTGAAATAGCCGATCGTGATATTCTTCTCGGCAGCGACCTGTCCCTCGTCTGGCAGTTCCTCGCCGGTGATCATACGAAACAACGTCGTCTTGCCAGCGCCGTTAGGCCCCACCAGACCGACCTTTTCGCCGCGATTAAGGGCGGCAGATGCCTCGATATAGAGAATGCGATGGCTGGCAGACTTGCTGATATTTTCAATGCGGATCATGGGGAGCGGACCAAACTGTCAAAACGTTGCGCCCCTATGCCATGGTGCGCCGCCGGTGTCATCCGCTGAATGGTCGGGAAGGGCAGGAAGGGCAGCAAAGCAGTGGTGTAAAGCAAAAAACGACCCCGTAAGGATCGCTTTTTGGTCTTTCGCCTTGGGAGGCCGGTTTATGCCTGTGGCTGCTTGGTCTTGCGCAAGTAGGGCAAAACCGTATCGAAGGAACCGAAACGCTTCACTGCGTCTTCGTTGGACACTGCGGCGGTGATGATGACGTCGTCGCCCTGCTTCCAGTTGGCGGGCGTCGCGACCTGATGCTTCGCCGTCAACTGAATGGAGTCGATGGTACGCAGGATTTCATCGAAGTTGCGGCCAGTCGTCATCGGGTACGTGAGGATCAGCTTGATCTTCTTGTCCGGGCCGATCACGTAGACGGAGCGCACGGTCGCGTTGTCGGCAGGCGTGCGGCCTTCGGAACTGTCGCCGGCATCGTCAGGAAGCATGTCGTAAAGCTTGGCGACCTTGAGTTCCTTGTCCCCGATCAACGGATACTCGACATTAAAGCCCGTCGCGGTCTTGATGTCCTGCTTCCACTGCGCATGGCTCTCTACCGGATCAACAGAAATGCCGATGACCTTGACGTTGCGCTTTTTGAATTCCTCGTCGAGGCCTGCCATCGCGCCGAGTTCGGTGGTGCAGACAGGCGTGAAATTCTTAGGGTGAGAGAAGAGAACGGCCCAGCTATCGCCGATCCAGTCATGAAAGCTGATCTGGCCCTGGGTCGTGGCAGCGGTAAAGTCCGGTGCGGTCTGGTTGATGCGCAATGTCATTGTCTGCTCCCATTCACATGCTGACGGAATAGTGCCGTGAAACCAGCCACATGTCGCCGCAGATTTGTGCTTGCGGGGAAGCTTCAAAGGAAAATGAGTCTGAATTTGGAGTATCAGCGCAAAATTTATCCTCAGGCAACATGATGGCCGAACGGCTTGTTCGGCCATCATGCAATAGTTGAGGTTACGAAATGACCGGATCGAGCGAGCCGGAGGCGTAACGCTTTGCCATATCGCGCAAGGCGATCGGCTTGATCTTGGCTGCCTGACCTGCGGTATTGAACAGTTCGAAACGTTCCTTGCAGAGCTTGGTCATCGCTTCTCGCGCTGGCTTCAGATATTTGCGCAGATCGAATTCAGCAGGCTCTTCGACGAGGACCTTACGGATCTGGCCGGTGATCGCCATGCGGCAATCGGTGTCGATATTGATCTTGCGAACGCCGTTCTTGATGCCGCGCTGGATTTCTTCGATCGGAACGCCGAACGTAGGCTTGATCGCGCCACCATAGGCATTGATAATGTCCTGCAGATCCTGCGGAACAGTCGAGGAACCGTGCATCACGAGATGCGTGTTCGGCAGCTTGCGATGGATTTCCTCGATGACGTTCATTGCCAGAACGCTGCCGTCAGGCTTGCGCGTGAACTTGTATGCACCGTGGCTGGTGCCCATGGCGACGGCCAGCGCGTCCACCTTGGTCTCGCGAACGAATTTTACCGCTTCGTCCGGATCGGTCAGAAGCTGGTCGTGCGACAGAACGCCCTCCGCGCCATGTCCGTCTTCAGCCTCGCCCATACCGGTTTCGAGAGAACCGAGAACGCCGAGTTCGCCTTCGACCGAGATGCCGCCGTAATGCGCCATGTTGGTGACCTGGCGCGTCACACCGACATTGTAATCCCAATCGCCCGGCGTCTTGCCATCAGCCTTCAGCGAGCCGTCCATCATGACCGAAGTGAAGCCAGCCTGGATGGCCGTCATACAGTTGGCAGGCTCGTTGCCGTGGTCGAGGTGAACGCAGACGGGGATGTCGGGATAGATTTCCACCACGGCGTCCATCATGTGCTTGAGCATGATGTCATGCGCATAGGCACGAGCGCCGCGCGAAGCCTGCATGATGACCGGCGAATTGGTTTCGCTGGCGGCATCCATGATGGCCAGTGCCTGTTCCATATTGTTGATGTTGAAGGCGGGCACGCCATAATCGTGTTCAGCTGCATGATCGAGCAGTTGGCGGAGCGTAATTCGAGCCAAGGTTTCTCCCCTTAATTGAAGGTCACCGTCAGGTGCGGGACCATTTGAACCGAGTGTGTGACCGATTTTTCATCACGGGAAACACTCTTGTCTTGAAGGGGATAACTCGCCAAGCACTTTTTGAAGGCACGAGTTTTTCAAACGATTTGGTTCGAATCTTTTTTTTGGACGGCTTGTCAAAGCGGCATTTTATGCGCTGATTTCAACCACTGCGAGAACCGAATCGGAAACTTCAATGAACTATTCAAAAGAAATTAACCTGTCGTAGTTGGGCGAAAACCCGTCGCTTTCTGCGCAGGCTGTTTGCGGTCTTCACGCCATCATCCATTCAAGCTTGCAAAAGACAAGAACTGAGCCTGGTGCCAGCGGCGCACCTGCGCTTTCGTAGATGCCGCCAACAAAGGGAACATAACAGATATGAACAAACTGCTTGCATCGACCTGTCTCCTATTCGGACTGCTGGGCGGCGCTGCTGCCGCCAATGCTGCCGATTGCGGTAGCCCGACCATCGCCAGCATGAACTGGCAGAGTGCCGAAGTGCTTTCCAACATCGATAAGATCATCTTGAACGAAGGCTATGGCTGCACCGCTGACATCACGGTGGGCGATACCGTTCCGACCATCACCTCGATGGCTGAAAAGGGTCAGCCGGATATCGCGCCGGAAGCTTGGGTGGATCTGCTTCCCGATGTCGTGAAGCGCGGCGTCGATGAAGGCAAGCTTGTTATTGCTGCCAAGGCCCTGAAGGACGGCGGCGTCCAGAGTTGGTGGATACCGAAGTATTTCGCCGACGCCCATCCTGAAATCAAGACTTTCGCGGACGTCTTCAAGAACCCGAAATTGTTCCCTGCTCCTGAAGATCCAAGCAAGGGTGCCGTTGTCAACGGCCCGCAGGGCTGGGGCGGTACGGTCGTCACCGCGCAGCTTTTCAAGGCCTATGGCGGCGAGAAGGCTGGCTTCACCCTGGTCGACAGTGGTTCTGCTGCCGGTCTCGACGGCTCGATTGCCAAGGCTTACGAGCGCAAGCAGCCCTGGGTCGGCTATTACTGGGCGCCGACCGCAATCCTCGGCAAGTATGAAATGGTGAAGTTGACGCAGGACGTTGCGAACGATCCAGCGGAATGGAAGCGCTGCAACACGGTTGCCGATTGCCCCGACCCAAAGCCGAATGCATGGCCGGTCGATCAGGTCGTGACGCTCGTCGCCAAGCCATTTTCCGAAAAGGCCGGCCCTGATGTGATGGCCTATCTCAACAAGCGGTCCTGGGACAACGCCACCGTCAACAAGTTGATGGCTTGGATGACAGATAACCAGGCCACTGGCGAAGACGGTGCAAAGCACTTCCTCAAGGAAAACGCCGACGTCTGGACGACCTGGGTGTCGCCAGAAGCGGCCGAGAAGATCAAGGCGTCTCTCTAACTACTCCCCCTCGCCACGCCGTTCTCTTCAAGAACGCGCGGCACGCGAAACGACATGCGGCGCCCATCTGCCGCATGTCAACGCCGTGGGTGACGATACGTCACTGTTCGACCGTTCCCCCAAAGGGGTAACGCTCACAGGGGATGACTATGGATTGGTTTTACACATTTCCGCACATGAATGATGAGGCTCTTCGGAACCTCAAGAAGGTGATCGACGACGGCTTCCGCGGCTTTACCCGAGAATGGGGTGGCACGATTGAAACGTTCTTTTCGCCGCTTCAGCATTTTCTGATCTCGGCCGAACGCTTTATGACACAGACACCGTGGCCGATCATCATCCTGATCATTATGGCAATCGCCTGGTTCGCCAGCCGCAGCCTCAAGATCGTTTTCGGCTGTCTGATCACGCTTCTCCTCATCGGTTACTTCGACATGTGGACCGACACGATGCGGACGATCTCGATGATCTTTGTCTGTACGGTGCTTTCCATCGCTATTGGCCTACCGCTCGGTATCGCCATGTCGCGGTCCGACCGCTTCCAGCGGATCGTCAATCCCGTGCTGGACGTGATGCAGACGATGCCAAGCTTCGTTTATCTGATCCCGGTCGTCATGCTGCTTGGCATCGGCAAGGTTCCAGGCCTGATCGCCGTCGTTATCTACGCCATCCCGCCGATGATCCGCCTGACCGATCTCGGCATCCGACTGGTTGACAAGGACGTGCTGGAGGCAGCTGATGCCTTTGGATCGTCCGGTTGGCAGAAGCTCTTCAAGGTACAGTTGCCGCTTGCCTTGCCGACGATCATGGCCGGTATAAACCAGACGATCATGATGGCGCTTGCCATGGTGGTGGTTGCCTCGATGATTGGTGTACAGGGACTGGGACAGCCGGTGCTGAAAGCCATCGCCAACCAGTATTTCACGCTCGGCATCTTCAACGGTCTTGCCATTGTCGGCATTGCCATCATCTTCGACCGAATTAGCCAGGCCTATGGCAAGCGGCTCCAGAAGCACCAGGAGGTCGCCCATGGCTGATGATTTCGGCGGTATTGAAATCCGCAATCTCTACAAGATTTTCGGTTCCAACCCTGCGTCCCATGTGGAGGCCGTGCGCAACGGTCTGACGAAGCAAGAGTTGAACGAAAAGTATGGCCATGTGCTCGGGCTTCGCGATATCAACATCACCATTCCGTCGGGCTGCATTCAGGTCATCATGGGGCTGTCCGGCTCCGGCAAATCTACGCTGATCCGCCACATCAACCGGCTGATCGACCCGACCGCCGGAGAGGTGCTGGTGGATGGCGTGGATGTGGTGAAGATGTCAGCGACTGAACTTCGCGAGTTTCGTCGCCACCAGACCGCTATGGTGTTCCAGAAGTTTGCACTTCTGCCGCATCGCAACGTGCTGGACAACACGATCTACGGGCTCGAAGTGCAAGGCGTTGCGCGTGACAAGAGCATCGATACGGCGATGCGCTGGCTGGAGCGCGTTGGTCTGAAGGGCTTTGAGCAGCGCTACCCCAACCAGCTTTCGGGTGGCATGCAGCAGCGCGTCGGTCTTGCGCGGGCTCTCTCAAACGACGCGCCCGTGCTGCTAATGGATGAGGCCTACTCGGCGCTCGATCCGCTGATCCGCACGGACATGCAGACCGTGCTTCTCGATATTCAGAGCGAGATCAAGAAAACCATTGTCTTCATCACGCATGATCTGGATGAGGCGCTGCGGCTAGGCGACCAGATCGCCATCCTGCGCGATGGCGAGGTTATCCAGCAGGGTGACAGGCAGGATATCGTGCTTCGTCCGGCCGACGCTTACATTGAAAGCTTCGTCAAGGAAGTGAACCGCGGTCGCGTCGTCAATGTCGAAGCGGTCATGACGCCGGTCCGCAGCACTGTCGTTGCTGATGCGCCGCCAGTTCCTGCTGGCACAAGCATTGAGGAAGCCATGCGTCTGCTTGCCATTGGCGGACATGAGGTTGCGACAGTGGTTGGCAAACAGGCCGAGCCGCTCGGCATCGTGACCTTCCGTCAACTGGCAGGTGCCATGGTCAATGCACCTGGCTCCGCAGAGCACTCCCATGGAGATCATGTCGTTCGTGCACAGGCCTGAACGGACTGTTCACTAATCGCTTCGGTACATCCTGCTGGCGGCTCACTATATGTGGGACAACCACAGTCATTAAGTCAGCAGGTTTTATCTCATGAAGAAGATCGGTTTTCTGTCCTTCGGCCATTGGAGCCCCGGACCGCATTCGCAGGCACGCACCGCCAAGGACGTTTTGCAACAATCCATCGAACTTTCCGTCGCCGCGGAGGAAATCGGCGTCGATGGTGCATATTTCCGCGTGCATCACTTTGCTCGCCAGCTCGCTTCGCCTTTTCCTCTGCTCGCGGCAGTCGGCGCGCGCACCAAGTCGATCGAGATCGGCACGGCCGTCATCGACATGCGCTACGAAAACCCGCTTTACATGGCGGAAGATGCCGGCTCTGCCGATCTGATATCGAACGGACGTCTGCAATTGGGCCTAAGCCGAGGATCGCCTGAACAGGTGATCGACGGATGGCGCTATTTTGGTTATCGGCCGGCTGATGGGGAAAGCGACGCCGACATGGGCCGTCGCAACACCGAGATATTGCTAGAGGTCCTCAAAGGCCAAGGCTTTGCCGAACCAAATCCGCAGCCGATGTTCCCCAATCCTCCCGGCCCTTTGCGGCTGGAGCCACATTCGGAAGGCTTGCGCGAACGCCTATGGTGGGGTGCAGGCTCCAACGCCACGGCCCAGTGGGCGGCGAAGCTTGGCATGAATTTGCAAAGCTCGACGCTGAAGGATGATGAGACAGGCGAACCCTTCCACGTT
The DNA here is from genome assembly GCA_913777615.1 of uncultured Agrobacterium sp. Taxonomy (GTDB): domain Bacteria; phylum Pseudomonadota; class Alphaproteobacteria; order Rhizobiales; family Rhizobiaceae; genus Agrobacterium. The sequence goes on from CAJYTK010000007.1 coordinate 140,136, forward strand.
CAGCAGGCGGCGCAGATCCGGGCCTATCGCGATGCATGGAAGGAAGCGGGTCATGAACGGACGCCACGCGTATCGGTGAGCCGCAGCATTTTCGCACTCGTTGACGATCGCGACCGCGCCTATTTCGGCCGAGGTTCGAAGGAAAGCGACAGCATCGGTTACATCGACGCCAATACGCGTGCGATCTTCGGTCGCTCTTATGCGGCCGAGCCGGATGTGCTCGTCAAGGAACTCGCAAAGGATGAGGCGGTGGCGGAAGCCGATACCTTGCTCTTGACGATCCCGAACCAGCTTGGCGTCGACTATAACGTCCATGCGCTGGAGGCGATCTTGAAATATGTTGCGCCGGAACTCGGCTGGCGCTGACGATATTACAGCGTCGTCTGCGATTAGGATCAGAAAAGACGCTCTAACTCTCTGGATGCAATATTAAAAAAGCCGGAGCGAATATCGCCCCGGCTTTCTCTTATCAGATGAGTAGACTTACTTCTGCCAGCTCTTCACCAGTTCGTCGTAGTTAACGGTAACCGGCTTTTCCTTCTCGTTGTCGACCTTCAGCTGCGGTGCCAGATTGCCCTTGGCGACCGCGTCCTTGTGCCAGTATTCGAGATCGTGCTCTTCCGCGAGCTTCGGTCCCTTGTCTCCCTGAACGCCTGCGCGTTCCAGGCGTGCCATGACCTTTTCCTGTTCGGCGCAAAGCGAGTCCATGGCTTCCTGTGCGGTCTTCGCCCCGGAGGAGGCGTCACCCACCGCCTGCCACCACAGCTGAGCCAGCTTCGGATAGTCAGGAACGTTGGTACCAGTCGGCGACCACTGAACGCGGGCAGGCGAGCGGTAGAATTCGATCAGACCGCCGAGATCCTTGGCGCGCTTGGTGAAGCTCTCGTGGTTGATCGTCGATTCACGGATGAGCGTGAGGCCGACATGCGCCTTCTTCACATCCACCGTCTTGGAGGTGACGAACTGCGCGTAGAGCCAAGCGGCTTTGGCGCGGTCCGTCGGGGTAGACTTCATCAGCGTCCAGGAACCCACGTCCTGATAGCCGAGCTTCATGCCGTCTTTCCAGTAAACGCCATGCGGGGAGGGGGCCATACGCCACTTCGGCGTGCCGTCCTCGTTGACGACCGGCAGACCCTTTTTGACCGCATCCGCGGTGAAAGCGGTGTACCAGAAGATCTGCTGAGCGACTTCACCCTGCGCCGGTACCGGACCGGATTCGGAGAAGTTCATGCCCTGCGCTGCCGGAGGTGCGTAAGCCTTCAGCCAGTCGAGATATTTCTGGATGGCATAGACGGAAGCAGGGCCATTGGTGTCACCACCGCGCGCAACGCAGGAGCCGACTGGCTGGGACTTTTCGTTGACCTTGATACCCCATTCATCGACCGGCAGACCGTTTGGCAGACCCTTGTCGCCGTTGCCGGCCATCGACAACCAGGCGTCGGTGAAGCGCCAGCCAAGCGACGGGTCCTTCTTGCCATAATCCATATGGCCGTAGACCTTCTTGCCGTCGATTTCGCGACCGGTGAAGAACTCGGCGATATCCTCATAGGCCGACCAGTTGACCGGAACGCCGAGATCGTAACCGTACTTGGCCTTGAAATCGGCCTTGTTCTTGGCGTCGTTGAACCAATCGTAGCGGAACCAGTAGAGGTTGGCGAACTGCTGGTCCGGCAACTGGTAGAGCTTGCCGTCCGGCGCGGTGGTGAATTTCGTGCCGATGAAGTCGGGAAGATCGAGACCAGGATTGGTGACGTCCTTGCCTTCGCCAGCCATCCAGTCGGTCAGGTTGCGCACCTGCTGGTAGCGCCAATGCGTGCCGATGAGGTCGCTGTCGTTAACGAAGGCGTCGTAGATATTTTCGCCGGACTGCATTTGCGTCTGCAGCTTTTCGACGACGTCGCCTTCGCCGATCAGGTCGTGGGTGATCTTGATGCCGGTGATGTCCGAGAAGGCCTTGGCCAGCACCTTGGATTCATATTCATGCGTCGTCAGCGTTTCGGAGACGACCTTGATGTCCATGCCTGCAAATGGCTTTGCAGCGTCGATAAACCATTGCATTTCCTTTTCCTGGTCCGCACGGGAAAGGGAAGAAAGGTCGCCGACTTCTTTGTCCAGAAAGGCTTTGGCTTCATTCATGCCGGCGTGAGCCACGCCGGTGATTGCCAGCAGCACTGCTGCCGTGGTGGTAAGAAGATGCATTCGCATAAGAGGTCCTCCCAAGGTTTTGCGATTGCGTCATGTAGAGAAGTGCCGGGTCGTCCTCCGCCCCGGTATGTTGTCGGCAGCTATACGAAGCGGAACACCCCGATCGCATAGACAACCGAAAGAGCGAGCGCCCACCAGAGGCTTGGGCCGACAAAGCCGAGCCAAGCGAGGTTGATGAACGCAGAGCCGAGCAGCGAGACGAAGAGCCTGTCCCCGCGCGTCGTCTCGAAGCGAAGAATGCCGACGCGCGGATTACCGCCGGGTGAAAAATATTCCCACACCGCCATGCCGATCAGCAGCATAAGGATCGTCAGAAAAAACAGGGCTGTCGGCAGCGTCCAGGCCATCCAGGAAAAATTCATGTGAGATTCTCCTTTCTCAGACGCGGCCGAGGGCAAAGCCCTTGGCGATGTAGTTTCGGACGAAATAGATGACGAGCGCTCCGGGGATGATCGTCAGCACGCCAGCAGCCGCCAGAACACCCCAATCCATCCCCGAAGCAGAAACTGTGCGTGTCATGGTCGCGGCAATCGGCTTTGCCGCCGTCGTGGTCAGGGTTCTGGCGAGCAGTAGCTCGACCCATGAGAACATGAAGCAGAAGAAGGCCGCTACGCCGATGCCGCTCGCGATCAGAGGCATGAAGATCTTCACGAAAAAGCGCGGGAAAGAGTATCCGTCGATATAGGCGGTCTCGTCGATTTCCTTCGGAACGCCGGACATGAAGCCTTCCAAAATCCACACCGCCAGCGGCACGTTGAACAGGCAGTGGGCGATTGCGACTGCGATATGCGTGTCGATCAGACCGAAGGCGGAATAAAGCTGGAAGAAAGGCAGAGCGAAGACGGCCGGGGGTGCCATGCGGTTGGTGAGCAGCCAAAAGAACAGATGTTTGTCGCCCAGGAACCGATAGCGGGAGAAGGCATAGGCCGCTGGCAGGGCCGCTGCGACCGAGATGACGGTGTTTAGCGCCACATAGATGATCGAGTTGATGTAACCGTTATACCAGGACGGGTCGGTAAAGATGATCGTGTAGTTACGCAGCGTCGGGTTTTGCGGCCAGAGCGAGAAGGCACCGAGGATTTCGGCATTCTCCTTGAAACTCATATTCACCAGCCAGTAGATCGGCAGCAGCAGGAAGATGATGTAGACCGTCGGGATCAAAAAGGAAAACCGGCTCATGGTGGAATTGCTCATATCGGTCTCCTTTCTCACGCGTCCGCGTCGCTGTTTGTCATGACGGTGTAGAAGATCCAGGACAGTGCCAGGATGATCAGGAAGTAGATGATCGACATTGCCGCAGCAGGACCTAGATCGAACTGGCCGACGGCCATCTTCACGAGGTCGATCGAGAGGAACGTCGTCGAGTTGCCGGGACCGCCGCCGGTGACGACAAACGGTTCGGTGTAGATCATGAAACTGTCCATGAAGCGTAGCAGCACGGCGATCAGCAACACACGCTTCATCTTTGGCAGTTGAATGAAGCGGAAGACGGACCAACGCGAGGCGCCATCGATGCGGGCGGCCTGATAATAGGCATCCGGAATAGAGACAAGACCGGCATAACAGAGCAGCACGACAAGGCTTGTCCAGTGCCAGACGTCCATAACGATGACGGTCGCCCAGGCATCCACTGGATCCTGCGTATAGTTATAGTCGATGCCGAGCATCGAGAGGTAATGGCCAAGGAAGCCGATATCGACGCGACCGAACACCTGCCAAATGGTGCCGACGACGTTCCATGGGATGAGGAGCGGCAGCGCCATCAGCACGAGGCAGACCGGAACGCCTAACCCCTTTTTCGGCATGTTCAGCGCAATCAGGATTCCAAGCGGAATTTCGATGGCCAGGATGACCAGCGAGAAAATCAGGTTGCGGATGAGCGCATCCCAGAAGCGAGGTGAATGCAGCATCTGCACGAACCAGTCGGTGCCCGCCCAGAAGAACTCATTATTGCCGAACGTATCCTGCACCGAGTAGTTGACGACCGTCATCAGCGGGATGACGGCTGAGAAGGCGACGAGCACCAGAACCGGAATGACGAGGAACCAGGCCTTGTTATTGACTGTCTTGTCCATGGCTCAGGCTCCTGTTCCGACGCGCCAGCTATCGGCGTAAATGCCGATCGCTTTGGGATCGAAGGTCACGCGCGGGTCTGCGGGAATCTCACCATCTTCCGGAACCACGATGGTCAACGGCTGGCCGGCAAAGCTGGAGCGTACGACCTTCTGCCGACCGATGTCCTCCACCTTGTTGATCGAGACCGGCATGCCGTCGCGACCAAGCGAGATGAATTCGGGACGGATGCCAAGTTCAGTTTTTGCACCCGCGCTGACGTTTGGCGCGAAGGACAGCGCAATTGTCTGGTCGCCGACCGTTGCCTGTGCGCCGTTCAGAGAAACCGGCATCACATTCATGCCAGGCGAGCCAATGAAGTAACCGACGAAAGTGTGGCTTGGCTTCTCGAAGAGCTCCGCTGGCGTCCCGATCTGGACAATCTGGCCGTCATACATGACGACGACCTTGTCCGCGAATGTCAGGGCTTCGGTCTGATCGTGCGTGACATAGACCATTGTGAAGCCGAACTGGCGGTGAAGTCGCTTCAACTGCGAGCGCAGCACCCACTTCATATGCGGATCGATGACCGTCAGCGGCTCGTCGAAGAGGATGGCGTTCACATCATTGCGCACTAGCCCGCGCCCGAGTGAGATCTTCTGCTTCTGGTCGGCCGTCAAGCCTCGCGCACGGCGCTTCGCCATCGCGGCAAGATCGATCATCTCTAGAATTTCCTTGACGCGACGATCAACATCCGGCTCGGCCACGCCGCGATTGCGCAAAGGAAAGGCGAGATTGTCATAGACCGTCATCGTGTCGTAGATGACCGGGAACTGGAAAACCTGCGCGATGTTGCGCTGCTCTGTCGGCAGGGTAGTAACGTCCTTGCCATCGAAGAGAATGCGACCATCCGACGGGTGGATCAATCCGGAAATGATGTTGAGCAAGGTCGTCTTGCCGCAACCGGACGGCCCGAGAAGCGCATAGGCCCCGCCATCGCTCCATTCGTGATGCACTTCTTTCAGAGCGTAATCGTTGGCTGCTTTGGCCTTGGCGTTGTAGGCGTGGCGGATATGGTCGAGACTGATACGTGCCATGTCTCTATCTCCTCACGCGGCAGCAAGCTTAGGAGCGGCAAGGGAACGGCCATTCACGTCGAAGGCCATCAGGTGACGGGTATCGAGATAGATATCGATCTGCCGGTCCGGCTCGATATCGAGAATGCCGCGTGTCAGCATGACCCATCGGTGGCCGGCAAAATCCAGATGGATGAAGCTCTCCGAACCGGCAATTTCAGACACCAGCGTCTTTGCCTGAAGTTTCACGGCATTGATGTTGGTCGGCTCGGGATAAAGGTGGTGTGGATGAAATGCTGCCGTCATCGGCCCGTCAGCAATTCCGGAAAGATGAGCGGGCACGGCGAAAGCCGGCTGGCCATTTTGCAGGAAGGAGCCGCCTGCTTTCGTCAGTTCGACGATGTTCAAGGGCGGATCGGCAAAGGTTCTGGCGGAGATAAGATCCACCGGATTACGATACATATCGATGGTCGGGCCATATTGCGTGATACGGCCTTGGCTCAGCGTTGCCGTATTGCCACCAAGCAGGAGTGCCTCGGAAGGCTCGGTGGTTGCGTAGACAAAGATCGCGCCGGACGAGGCGAAGATCTTGGGCAACTCCTCGCGTAGTTCTTCGCGCAGCTTGTAATCGAGGTTGGCAAGCGGCTCGTCCAGAAGAACGAGGCTGGCATTCTTGACGATGGCGCGAGCAAGGGCGGTGCGCTGCTGCTGGCCGCCGGAAAGATTGAGTGGCGTGCGCTCCAGATAGGGCGTCAGCTTCAACAGCTCTGCCGCCTTGCGCACCTCGCGATCGATCGTGGCACTATCCTTTTTGGCGATCCGCATCGGGGAGGCGATGTTTTCGTAAACGGAAAGCGAGGGATAGTTGATGAACTGCTGATAGACCATGGCAACGCTGCGATCCTGCACGCGTTTGCCTGTCACGTCAGTGCCATCGAACATCAGCGAGCCTTCGGTCGGCTTGTCGAGGCCGGCCATCAGCCGCATCAGGGATGTCTTGCCGGACAAGGTCGGGCCCAGCAGGACGTTCAGCGTGCCCCGCTTGAGTGTGAGATTGGTCGGGTAGATATGATAATCCCCACCCACCATCTTCGCGATATTGCGCAATTCAAGCATTCTGTCCCGCGGCCTCCTCCACCAGCAAGATGTCTGCAATCAATATGCTTCATGTAGCGCCGTTACGGCGCGTATAGATCAGTCGTCTCAAGCAGCCTTCGTCATCATGTAATCGTTAAGGGCTGCGGCTTCCTCCCTGGAAAAATGCAAGCCCTGTTTCGTTCTGCGCCAGAGCACATCCTCGCTCGTTCTGGCCCATTCCTTTTCCATGAGCCATGCGACTTCGCGCTCGTAAAGGTCGCCGCCGAAACGCCTGCCCAGTGCCTCCACACTGGCCGCATCTCCCAAGAAGACGGCAGCCTTCGTTCCGTAGAGCCGGACAAGACGACGCGCGTGGCGGTCCGAGAGAAAGCCGTAGATGGCCTTCAGTTTTGCCACTTCGGCCTCGTATCCCGTCGGTGCAAAATCGCCGCCCGGCAGTGAGCTTTTTGCCGTCCAGGGCGAACCCTTGGCGCCGATCGCTTCGGTGATTTTTTCCAGCGCATGCTCGGCCAGGCGACGATAGGTCGTGAGTTTGCCGCCGAAGACGTTGAGCAGTGGCGGTTCGCCGGTGTTCTGCTCCAGCTTCAAGACGTAGTCGCGCGTGGCTTCCTGCGCCTTGGATGCGCCGTCATCATAGAGCGGACGAACGGCGGAATAGGTCCAGACGATATCGTCCTTCGTTACCGGCTCGGCGAAATATTCGCTTGCCGCCTTGCAGAGATAATCCGTCTCCTCGTCGCTGATCCGCACCTGCGAAGGATCGCCGTCATAATCGCGGTCGGTCGTGCCAATCAGGGTGAAGTCAGTTTCGTAGGGAATGGCGAAAATGATGCGGTTATCGGGGTTCTGGAAGAAATAGGCGCGTGGGTCGTTGAACTTCTTCTTCACGACGATGTGGCTGCCCTGAACGAGGCGGACATTATGAACCTGGTTCTTTCCGGCGGCATTGGACAACACCTGATCCACCCAAGGACCGGCGGCGTTGACCAGCATTCGTGCCTGCACGGTTTTCAACTCGCCGCTTTGAATGTCCTGGACGTTGATGGTCCAAAGACCGTTCTCGCGGCGGACGGAGGTGACTTTCGAGCGGTTCATGATGTCTGCGCCGCGATCAGCCGCATCACGTGCGTTCAGCACCACGAGGCGGGCGTCATCCACCCATCCATCGGAATATTCGAAGGCCTTGGTGAAAAGCGGCTTCAACGGCTTGCCGGCTGGATCGCGTCGCATGTCGAGCGACTTTGTCGCAGGCAGCAATTTGCGGCCGCCGAGGTGATCGTAGAGAAAGAGACCGAGCCGGATCAGCCAGGCAGGGCGAATGCCGCCCTTATGGAAGGGCAAAACGAAGCGCATCGGCCAGATGATATGGGGAGCCATGGCCCAGAGGACTTCGCGTTCCATCAGTGCTTCGCGCACGAGACGGAATTCGTAATGTTCGAGGTAGCGCAAGCCGCCATGGATCAGTTTGGTGGCGCCAGAGGACGTGCCGGAGGCAAAATCCTTCATCTCGGCCAGCGTGACGGAATATCCCCGACCGGCCGCATCACGCGCAATGCCGCAGCCATTAATGCCACCGCCGATCACGAAGATGTCGCGAACCGCCTCTTGAGCCACCTGTCCCACTCCCTGATGTTGCGCGTGCAAGCCGAACGATTTTTTTGTTAAAGAGAAAATAAAAGGAACTCAAAGTGAATGTCAAACGAAACTATTGTCTATAGCGTCGCCATTCAGTTGAGCTGTTTCGACCAGCTCTACGCCTGCTTCGCGGCAGATCTCTCTGATGGCATCTGATGGACAGTGGTCGGTGATAAAAGTCTGAACCTGCGACAGATGGCCTATTCTGACCGGGGCAGTGCGTTCGAATTTGCTTGAGTCGCTGGCAAGAATCACATGGCGCGCATTGGCGATGATGGCCTGGGCCACTTTCACCTCCCGAAAGTCGTAATCGAGCAGCGCGCCGTCAGGATCGATGGCGGAAACGCCGATCACTGCATAATCGACCTTGAACTGACGGATAAAATCAACCGCCGCCTCACCGACAATGCCACCATCGGTGCCGCGCACCACGCCGCCAGCTATGATGACTTCGATAGAGGGGAAGATCCGCAGCCGGTTCGCGACATTGATGTTGTTGGTAATGACCATCAGTTCCTGATGATCGAGGAGCGCATCCCCCACCGCTTCTGTCGTAGTGCCGATGTTGATGAAAAGCGATGACTTGTTCGGTATGATGGTTGCCGCAGCCTTCCCGATCGCCTGCTTCTCAGCCGCCGCGATCGAGCGGCGCGCCTCATAGCGCATATTTTCTGTACCATTGGGAAAAATCGCACCGCCGTGGATGCGGTTCAGCGTGCGGTTCTCACAAAGCTCGTTTAAGTCCTTGCGGATCGTTTGCGGGGTAACGGAAAAGCGTGTTGCGAGGTCTTCGACGAGCACACGTCCCTCGGCTTTGGCAAGCTCTATTATCTCAGTTTGACGTGTGGTGAGAAACATTCGATGATCCCCTAAATCTTTTCGTTTTGGTTCAGTTTAACCGAAAACGAAAGGCGCTCAAGCGTCCTTCGACGCTATTTACAACCCGTCTGTCAGAAGCGGATTCTTCTGAAGATTAGACTTATCTGAACTTTCAGGTTCATCTTTTTCCACAGCCGGTTACGAAATTGGGGGCAAATTTGTCAGTCAGCTTGACCGATTACAGCGCCTCGTATCCCGATATTTTTTCAGCATATTTTCCGTTGCCGCATTGTTGCGCAGCCAAGCCGCGTGCCTGTTCGAGGGGCAAGTTTGACGTGGCTGCAAATATTGGGGGTTGCGCGTCAAGCCAATATGGCCTTGTTTTAGGCCTCTCAACTGTCTGGGAGCATAAAAAAATGATTTCGTTTAAAACGACAACACGGGCCGCACTTCTTCTTGGCTCGCTTCTGATTGGCGCCAGTTCCGCTCTTGCTGAAACCGTTCTGCATCGCGGTAATTCCGGGGAACCTCAAACCCTCGATCAGGCACAAACCTCGATCAATATCGAAGCTTTCATTCTGAAGGACCTCTATGAGGGTCTGACGATCTATGACGCAGCCGGAAAGATCATTCCCGGCACGGCCGAAAGCTGGAAGCTGTCGGATGACGGCACCGTCTACACGTTCAAGCTACGCGACAATGCCAAGTGGTCGGATGGTTCGCCCGTAACCGCCGGAGACTTCGTGTTCTCCTTCCAGCGCGTGCAGGACCCGAAGACGGCGGCGAAATATGCCAACATCCTGTATCCCATCAAGAATGCCGAGAAGATCAACAAGGGCGAATTGCCTGTCGATCAGCTCGGCGTGAAGGCCGTGGACGACAAGACGCTGGAAATTACGCTGGAGCGCCCGACGCCTTTCTTCCTTGAGCTGCTCGCTCACCAGACCGCGCTTCCTATTTCCAAGGCGAGCTATGAGAAGAACGGCAATGATTTCGTCAAGCCCGGCGTCATGGTGTCGAACGGTGCCTATACGCTGCAGTCTCATGTTCCCAATGACAGCCTGACGGTGGTGAAGAACGCTAACTTCTGGGACGCTAGCAATACCAAGATCGACAAGGTGATTTTCTACCCAATCGACGACCAGGCCGCATCTGTGCGTCGCTTTGAAGCGAAGGAAATGGATCTTGCCTACAACTTCTCGGCCGATCAGCTCGATCGTCTGCGCAAGTCCTATGGCGAACAGGTTCACGTGTCGCCGACACTTGCGACCTATTACTACACGTTCGATACGCGCGAGGCGCCTTATAGCGACGTTCGCGTTCGCCGGGCTCTTTCCATGGCGGTCGATCGCGACTTCCTCGCAAAGGAAATCTACAGTGGTTCGCAGGTTCCGGCCTACTCGATGGTGCCGCCCGGCATGGACTCCTATGGCGAGCCCGCAAAGGCCGATTTCGCCGCCATGTCGCAGCTTGATCGTGAAGACGAAGCGCTCAAGCTGATGAAGGAAGCCGGTTACGGTGAAGGCGGCAAGCCGCTCTCCATCGAAATCCGCTACAACACCAACCCGAACCACGAGCGCGTGGCGACCGCTATTGCCGATATGTGGAAGAACACTTTCGGTGCCAAGGTTTCGCTCGTAAACCTCGACGTTGCCTCGCATTATGGCTACCTGCAGGAAGGCGGCAAGTACAATGTCGCGCGTGCCGGCTGGGTTGCTGACTACGCGGACGCCGAAAACTTCCTGGCGCTTTCCATCTCCTCCAACAAGACCTTCAACTATGCGAAGTTCAACAATGCCGACTATGACGCATTGATGCAGAAGTCTTACGAGGAAAAGGACCCGGCAGCCCGCTCCAAGCTGCTGCATGAGGCGGAAACCATTCTGATGAAGGAACAGCCGGTGGCACCGTTTCTGACCCAGGCCGACCTTTGGCTGGTATCGGATCGCGTCAAGGGTTGGCACGACAACGCTGCCAATGAACATTTGAGCCGCTTTCTGAGCGTTTCCGAATAAGCAGCGCTGGCGCGGCGGCTCATAGGGTCCGCCGCGCCTTGCCCGGAGCCTGAAGATCCATGATTTCATTTGTTCTGCGCCGTTTGGCGAGCGCGGTGCCGACGCTGTTCATCGTCGTCACCATTTCTTTTTTCCTGATGCGTTTTGCGCCGGGCGGTCCGTTTAACCTCGAACGGCCGCTACCGCCACAAACGATGGAAAACCTGATGAGGACTTATCATCTGGATGAACCATTGTGGCGTCAGTATCTAATTTATCTGCGCAATGCGGTGACCGGAGATTTCGGCCCGAGTTATATTTATAAGGACAACACTGTCGCTCAGTTGATCGGAAAGGGCCTGCCTTATTCGCTGGAGCTTGGCTGCTACGCGCTGCTTTTGGCGCTGATCGGTGGCGTGACAGCTGGCACCTTCGCCGCCCTCCGACAAAACAGCGCTTTCGATTTTTCCATCATGTCGATTTCGACAGTTGGCGTGACAGTGCCGAACTTCGTCGTTGCACCCGTTCTGACGCTCGTCTTCGCGGTGTTCCTCGGCCTGTTGCCCGCCGGTAGCTGGGGTGATGGATCGCTACGCTATCTCATTTTGCCAATGATTGCGCTGGCGCTGCCGCAGCTTGCGGTGATTGCCCGCCTGACCCGTGGTGCGATGATCGAGGCTTTGCGGATGGACCATATCCGGACCGCCAAGGCTTACGGGCTTCCGGCCAAAAGCGTCGTGGTGTTTCATGCGATGCGCGCCGCCATGCTGCCGGTCGTTTCCTATCTGGCGCCTTGCGCAGCGGCACTTCTCACCGGTTCCGCGGTGATCGAAACCATCTTCACGATCCCAGGGGTCGGCCGGTACTTCGTTCTTGGCGCCATCAACCGCGACTACACGCTGGTCATGGGAACCGTCGTTCTCGTCGCCATCTTCGTCATCCTGTTCAATCTCGTGGTCGATATTCTCTACGGCCTGCTCGATCCGAGGGTCCGACATGACTGATATCGCAACCAATCCTCCAATTGTATCCACTGTGGAGAGCCGAAGCCTCTTCCAGCTGGCGGCTTTGCGCTTCCGGCGCAACAAGGCAGCGATGGCGGGTTCCGTCATGCTGGTGCTGATCACGCTTTTTTCTTTCATCGGTCCGCATTTCCTGACCCACACCTACGATCAGGTGTTCTCCTCCTACGTCTCTGTGCCGCCAAGCCTGGAACCGCGTCCGGACGTAAACAATCTCCAGGAGGTGATGAAAGGGGTCGCAAGCCGGGCGCGTGTTGACTTGAAGGAGTTTGCTGTCAGCGGACAGACCTTTACGGCGACCGTGACCTCCAGCTCCGCCATCGATCCGCGCACGACACGCTATTTCGACCGTGCCAACGAGTTCGAAAACACCAAAGTTGTTGCCACCGAAGACGATGGGCGGACACTGAAGCTGGAAGGCGAGGTGAACCGCGAATACTTCTTCTTCGGCACCGATACCAACGGACGTGACATGCTGGCCCGCGTCATGCTGGGCGGGCAGATCTCGATTGCGGTCGGCGTTCTGGCGAGCCTCGTGTCGCTTGGCATTGGCGTCGTCTATGGCGCGACAGCCGGTTACATCGGTGGACGCGTCGACAATGTGATGATGCGCTTTGTCGAAATCCTCTATTCGTTGCCCTTCGTCTTCCTGGTCGTGGTGCTCGTCGTCTTCTTTGGCCGAAGCTTCATCCTGATCTTTCTGGTGATCGGGGCGGTGGAGTGGCTGGATATGGCGCGTATCGTCCGAGGCCAGACGCTTGCACTCAAGCGACGGGAATTCGTCGGTGCGGCACAGGCTTTGGGTTTGAGCGATTGGCAGATCATTCGCCGTCACATCATTCCCAATACCATTGGCCCGGTCGTTGTTTTCGTCACTGTGGTCGTGCCGAAAGTCATTTTGCTGGAAAGTTTCCTCTCCTTCCTCGGCCTTGGCGTTCAGGCGCCATTGACGAGCTGGGGTGCGTTGATTTCTGAGGGCGCCAACAACATGCAGTCGGCACCTTGGCTTCTGATCTTCCCGGCGCTGTTCTTCGTGTTGACCCTGTTCTCTCTCAACTTCGTGGGCGACGGGTTGCGTGACGCACTCGATCCAAAGGATCGCTGACATGACGACATCTGAAACCATTCTTTCGGTTCGCAATCTCAAGGTCGATTTCACCACGCCGGACGGCATGGTCAATGCCGTCAAGGGTATCGACCTCGATGTTCGCCAGGGTGAGACGCTTGCCGTTGTCGGTGAATCCGGCTCTGGCAAGAGCCAGACGATGATGGGCATTATGGGGCTTCTCGCCTCCAATGGCGTCATCAATGGATCTGCGAAATATCGCGGACGCGAGTTGATCGGCCTTCCGGTCGATGAACTCAACACCATCCGCGGCGCGAAGATCACCATGATCTTCCAGGAGCCGATGACCTCGCTCGATCCGCTCTACCGGATCGGCGCGCAGATCGCCGAGCCGATCCTGCACCACCGCGGCGGTAGCAAGAGCGAGGCGCGCGCTCGTGTTCTTGAACTTCTGAAGCTCGTCGGTATTCCCGATCCGGAACGCCGTATCGACAGCTATCCGCATGAGCTTTCCGGCGGGCAGCGCCAGCGTGTCATGATTGCCATGGCGCTGGCAAACGAGCCGGACATTCTCATTGCGGACGAGCCGACGACAGCACTGGATGTCACGATCCAGGCGCAGATCCTTGATCTGTTGAAGTCGCTGCAGCAACGCTTCGGCATGGCTGTGGTGCTGATCACCCATGATCTTGGCGTGGTGCGCCACTTTGCCGACCGCGTCACGGTGATGCGGCGCGGGGAGGTGGTCGAGGCAGGCACGATGGAGGATATTTTCGAGCGCCCGCAAGCGGATTACACAAAGATGCTGCTCGATGCCGAGCCGAGCGGCCACAAGCCGCCGGTCGCAGATGGCACGCCCGTTGTGCTCTCCGGCCAGAATGTCACCGTCGATTACGATATTCCTGGTGGCTTCCTGTCGAAGGCCAGCGTGTTTCGTGCGGTTGATGGCGTGAGTATCAATCTGCGCCAGGGCCAGACCATTGGTATCGTCGGTGAATCCGGTTCAGGCAAATCGACGCTTGGCCGCGCGCTTCTGAGGCTGACCCATGCCAACGGACGTATCACTTTCGAGAAGAAGGAGATTACGGGGCTGGACCGCAAGGCAATGCGCCCCTTACGTCGTCGGCTGCAACTCGTGTTCCAGGATCCTTACGGGTCTCTCTCTCCACGTCAGACAGTGGGCGAGATCATCACCGAAGGTCTTTTTGTTCACGAACCGCAACTGACCCGCGCCGAGCGGGATAAGCGCGCCATCGAAGCGCTGAAGGAAGTCGGCCTCGATCCCGCAGCCAGAAACCGCTATCCGCACGAGTTCTCCGGCGGTCAGCGCCAGCGTATTGCGATTGCCAGAGCCATCATCCTGAAGCCCGACGTCGTCGTGCTGGACGAGCCGACCTCGGCACTCGACCGCTCGGTGCAAGGCCAGGTGATCGATCTGCTGCGCGAGCTGCAGAAGACCCATGGCCTTTCCTACATCTTCATCAGCCATGACCTTTCGGTCATCAAGGCGATTTCGGATTACGTGATCGTTATGAAGGATGGGAAGATCGTGGAAGAGGGGGAGACGGATGCAATCTTCAACGCGCCCACTGCTGATTATACAAAGACGCTGATCAAGTCTGCTTTCACGGCGGATGTCGCGGCCTGATGCGGCGACCATAAAGGCGCATCGTCACTCTTCATGCCCCGCGATTGCGGGGTATTTTTTATGGTCTGCCACCCATTCCAAGATGATCACGAAACAACCGTGAAGGAACCAGCGAGACGTTTCAACGTTATAGCGCGGTGAACATTTATGCGTGCCGAAGTAATGGCACTGAGGAGGCAACATGCGGAAGATTATTCAAGTTGCAGGACTTGCTGTTACTATGGCAGTTTCGAGCGTCGCCATGTCAGGCGTTGCACAGGCGCAGGATGTTGAGCTGCGGATCGGCCCAGATGGCGTCCGTCCGGTTATCCGCGATCGCGACCGCGACCGCCGCGACATGGACCGTCGTGGCCCAATGAGGGGATGCAGCGAACGCGAAGCTCGCGCAGCCGCTCGCGCCTCGGGCTTGCGTGATCCGGAAGTCGTCCGCGTGACCCCGCGCCGCGTGGTCGTCGAAGGCGACACCCGCCGCGGCACCGACACCATCACATTTGCCAACCAGCGCGGTTGCCCGGAAATTTGATTGAAGGTTTTCGGAAGAGGTTGGAAAGGCTCGCTTAGGCGGGCCTTTTTTGTGTCGCGGTGGTGATTGGAGGGGCAACTACGATGCCTCGCCACTTTACATGGAACTACTCCATCTTTAATTTCTTGTCTGCGTTGTATGTTCTGATGTTTCGATTCAGCAGGTTTAAATTTTGGCATTTAGATACTGCGGAATTGAGAGGATCCACCGTTGCGTTGCGTGAATTGAGCGCAGCGGGATAAACGGAATAGGAAGGTCATGAGCAGAATTGAAGATACTGTGGGTCGCGCTCGGTATGAGAGAGACCCGTATTATTCATATCGCTATGATGCTGAGACGATAGATGCCATTGAGGCGCTGGTCGGTCAGCCTCTCCCACAAGACATCCGGTGGTACCTCCTGAATATCGGGTCCTGGAAGTTGGAATATGATTACAGTGCCGTGCTTGTCGCACGGGGCGACGCTCTTCTCAATTTGAGGTTCAAAGGCGTAGAAGATCAGGTTTTCTTCAAGAGCCGATACGAGCATTATCTGGATCGCAGAGAGGGCGCAGGACTACCAGGCAATCCAGCCCTTTATTATCCGCTTTGTGAAATAAGCGGAGAGTTCAGGCCGAGTGTAACGCTTCGGTTGCTCGTTGATTTAAATGAAGGAGAGGACTTCGGTTCGATTTGGGGTGTCCGACCCATTGGCTATCATGACGATCAAACACCTTCTAAGCCCATACGCCTTGCGGATGATTTTGCAACATTCATTGAACAGGTGGGGTCCGAGAGAAACCTCCAGGCAAAAGCGGAGAAAAACAATGAGGCTCTTTTTAAGCGGTTGTTCGCAAGTGAAATAAAAAAACCGAGCGTAATTGCCTCCTCTGCATCAACACCGGAAATTTTGTTGCAAGGCTACTTCGACCGGCGCGAGGAGACCCTCTTTGATGGCGTTAGAAACGTAGAGTTCGACCATTACGTTAGCGGGCGAAGATTTGAGACATCGGAGGATATCAAAAAAAGTGCGATAGCCAGCGGTCATGAAATGCCAGCGAACGCCTTTCAGAGTTCAACTGCTGTCGTGCGACGCGCCATTCGGTTTGGGGTGCCCACTCCCTATGACGGCGGATTTGTCGGACAGAAGCTCTCCAAGGGCTTCATGACGATGACCGTGAAGAGCACGATAGGGGACAACCTGACTTTCGATGAGCAATATCTGCTGTATTATGATGCGAAATCAGGACTTTGGACAATCGTTCGGCGTCTTGAGGGAACGATTAAGGATGTGCGTGTGAGGGGCGTCGGCACCTTCGGTTTCGACACAACGTATAAATGGCACCTCAAGAAGAAGGTCGCTCCAGTCTGGGCAGAGTTCAAATGTGAGCTTCACGTCGGTGGTGAAGAGGATGCGCTGACTGCTGAAGTAATAGAATTGATAACGGAAATCCTCAATAAGGCATCCTTCCGAAAAATTTTCGAGGATCACGTCTTTCATATTTACAGAGAACGATATTATCCCGAGTTTGAGGCCATGGATGCGGAGGAAAAGAAGGACTGGATCAAGGACTTTCCGCAGATCAGCTCAAGCCAAGAAATTTGGCCGTTACTTGGGCGAAAGGCATCAATCCAGGTTTATGGAGGAAGGTCGTTTACGATACAGGTCGAGGCCGGATTTGATCCGGAGCATGGACTCAATATTAGAGTTGAGAATTGGAAGATCGTGTAACTCACGTTTTCCGGTGCATTCTGCGACCCGCTTTGCTCTGCTTCCTCTGATCTGCCTTGAGGATTCGAGAGGTACGACCTCCCAAGACATCAAAGGAACAGGCCGTTACGTTCATTCGAGCGTAACGGCCTAAAAAGAAGCTTTAGTTCTGAAGCGAGGTCACGTTTGAATCTCGTGAATAAACGGACGCAACACCAGGGCTTCTCTGGACTTTGGTGCCCCACTTTATGACGTTTAAGTGGGGCAATTCAGTCATCAGCTGCAACCACTCGTCGCACCGCACGTGTCGCACTTCTCGCAAGTCCCATTCCGGACCATCGTGAAGTTCTGGCACTCGGAGCACATGTTGCCCGTATAACCTTGGGCGATCGAGCGCATGCGGCGTTCGTTTTCCACCTTCTTGGCGTCGGCCTTGGCAGAGGCTGCGTCCGCTGCGGCCTTGTCCGAGAAGAGGCCGGTCGCGCTCTGTTCTGTTTCGGTGACTTCCTCTGCAATCTCTTCGGCCAGTTCGCGGGCGCGTTCCTCATAGTCACGCTTGAAGGCGACGACTTCCGAGGTGGCGACTGAGACTGTTGCTTCCAGCTTGCGGGCTGCGTTGCCGGAAATTGCCGTCACATTGGCCGAGGCGCGGGCAGGGGCTGCCGTTGCCGAACCCTTAATTTCCGCCGAGCCGCGTTCGCTTCCATTGTTGGAGACGAGCGTTGGCTTGTAGCCGCGGGTCAGGCCCTTGGAAACGACATCTGCCTTGCCTTCGGACACGCCTCGACCGAGTGCGGTGTTGGAGAAGTCCGACGTATCGACATGTGCCAGGTCATGGCGGCCGAGATAGGAGATGGCGAGTTCGCGGAACACGTAGTCGAGGATCGACGTGGCGTTCTTGATCGCGTCATTGCCCGTCACCATGCCGGCAGGTTCGAACTTGGTGAAGGTGAAGGCGTCGACATATTCTTCCAGCGGCACGCCATATTGCAGGCCGAGCGACACGGAAATCGCGAAGTTGTTGATGAAGGCGCGCAGTGCCGAGCCTTCCTTGTTCATATCAAGGAAGATTTCGCCAAGACGGCCATCGTCATATTCGCCGGTGCGAAGGAAGATGGTGTGACCACCGATCTTGGCCTTCTGGGTGTAGCCCTTGCGGCGGGTCGGCAGCTTTTCCTGGCTGCGAACGACGCGCTCGATGATGCGCTCGACGATCTTTTCGGTGATGGTGACGGCCTGGGCTGCCTGTGGCTGAGCCAGCAGCTCTTCCATGGCGTCTTCGTCGTCCTCATCTTCCACCAGCGAGGCGTTCAGTGGCTGGGAGAGCTTCGAGCCATCGCGGTAAAGTGCGTTGGCCTTCAGTGCAAGCTTCCAGGACAGCATGTAGGCTGCGCCGCAATCTTCAACCGTCGCATCGTTCGGCATGTTGATGGTCTTGGAAATCGCACCCGAGATAAAGGGCTGTGCCGCCGCCATCATCCGGATGTGGGATTCGACCGAGAGATAACGCTTGCCGATCTTGCCGCAGGGATTGGCGCAATCGAAAACCGAGAGATGCTCGTCCATGAGGAACGGCGCGCCTTCCAGCGTCATCGCACCGCAAACGTGTACGTTTGCTGCCTCGATGTCCTTCTTCGCAAAGCCGAGATGCTCCAGCAGGTTGAAGCTCATGTCTGTGAGTTGCTCGTCGGAAACCTTCAGCGTCTCTTTTAGGAAGTCCGCGCCAAGCGTCCACTGGTTGAAGACGAACTTGATGTCGAAGGCGCTCTTGAGCGCGCCATTGACAGCTTCGATCTTCTCATCGGTGAAGCCCTTGGCCTTCAGCGAGCCGGGGTTGATGCCGGGCGCCTGGTTCAGGTTGCCGTGGCCGACAGCATAGGCTTCGATCTCGGCGATCTGGCTTTCGGAGTAGCCGAGCGAACGCAGCGATTCCGGAACCGCACGGTTGATAATCTTGAAGTAGCCGCCGCCTGCGAGCTTCTTGAACTTTACGAGAGCAAAGTCAGGCTCGATACCGGTCGTGTCGCAATCCATGACGAGGCCGATCGTACCAGTTGGCGCGATAACGGTGGTCTGGGCGTTGCGGTAACCGTTCTGCTCGCCAAGTTCCAGCGCCTTGTCCCAGGCAGCAACGGCGTGCTTGATCAGGTCCTGATCAGTGCAATCGGCATGGATCAGCGGAACCGGGTTTACCGACAGGCCTTCGTAACCATAGGCAAGGCCCTGGGCCGCACGGCGGTGGTTGCGGATGACGCGCAGCATGTTGTCGCGGTTCGGTGCAAAGCCTGGAAATGGGCCAAGCTCGCCTGCCATTTCAGCCGACGTTGCGTAGGATACGCCGGTCATGATGGCGGTCAGGGCGCCTGCAATCGCACGGCCTTCATCGCTGTCATAAGGAATGCCCGACGACATGAGCAGACCGCCGATGTTGGCGTAGCCGAGGCCCAGTGTGCGGTATTCGTAAGAGCGTTCGGCAATCTGACGCGATGGGAACTGCGCCATCATTACCGAGACTTCGAGAACGACGGTCCACAGGCGAACGGCGTGCTCGTAATCGGCAATGTTGATCTTCTTGGTAGCGGCGTCCTTGAACTGAAGGAGGTTCAGCGAAGCAAGGTTGCAGGCCGTATCGTCGAGGAACATGTATTCCGAGCATGGGTTGGATGCACGGATGGAGCCGGCGGCAGGCGAGGTGTGCCAGTCGTTCATGGTGGTGTTGAAGTGCAGGCCCGGATCGGCAGAGGCCCAGGCGGCATGCGAGATCTTTTCCCACAGGTCGCGTGCCTTCAGCGTCTTCATCACCTTGCCGTCGCGGCGGGCGGTGAGGTTCCAGTCGCCGTCGCTTTCGACAGCGCGCAGGAAATCGTCCTTCAACGAAACGGAGTTGTTGGAGTTCTGACCAGACACAGTCAGGTAGGCTTCCGAATCCCAGTCGGTATCATAGGTCTTGAATTCGATATCCTTATAACCCTGCTGGGCGAACTGGATGACGCGCTTGATGTAGTTTTCCGGAACCTGATCCTTCTTGGCAGCGCGGATTTCGCGCTTCAGGGCAGGGTTCTTGGCAGGATCGAAGCAATCGCCGTTATCGCCTTCGCAGTTGATGCAGGCCTTCATGATGGCCTTGAGGTGCTTGGCGACGATCTTGGAGCCGGTGACGAGGGCAGCAACCTTCTGCTCTTCGTTCACCTTCCAGTCGATATAGGCTTCGATATCCGGGTGGTCGGCATCGACGACGACCATCTTGGCCGCACGACGGGTGGTGCCGCCGGACTTGATGGCGCCAGCTGCGCGGTCACCGATCTTGAGGAAGCTCATCAAGCCGGAGGACTTGCCGCCGCCGGAAAGCTTTTCGCCTTCGCCACGCAGATAGGAGAAGTTGGAGCCCGTGCCGGAGCCGTATTTGAACAGACGGGCTTCGCGAACCCAAAGGTCCATGATGCCGCCTTCGTTGACGAGATCGTCTTCAACGGACTGGATGAAGCACGCATGCGGCTGAGGATGCTCGTAAGCGGACTTGGACTTGGTCAGCTTGCCGGTGAAGGGGTCGACATAGAAGTGGCCCTGGCCCGGACCATCGATGCCATAGGCCCAGTGCAGGCCAGTGTTGAACCACTGCGGCGAGTTCGGCGCAACGCGCTGGGTGGCGAGCATGTAGGCGAGCTCGTCGCGAAAGGCGAGAGCATCTTCTTCGGATGAGAAATACTTGCCCTTCCAGCCCCAATAGGCCCAGGTGCCGGCGAGGCGATCGAAAACCTGACGCGCGTCGATTTCCGAGCCGTAGCGCTCGGCTTCAGGCAGATCCTTCATGGCAGCCGTATCGGCAACGGAGCGCCACAGGAAGGATGGAACGTCGTTCTCTTCGACCTTCTTCAGGACCTTGGGAACGCCAGCCTTGCGGAAATACTTCTGCGCCAGAACGTCGGTCGCCACCTGGCTGAACTGCGCCGGCACATCAATATCCGCAAGACGGAACACGACGGAACCGTCCGGATTCTTGATTTCGCTAATGGCCTTGCGGAATTCGATTTCCGCGTAAGGCGACTGGCCGGGCTTCGTAAAGCGGCGTTCGATGCGCATCGTTGGTGTCCTTGTCCGTTGGCGCCTGGTCGGGCGCAAAATATCGTTCCGGTGTCGCATGGGCCATGCGCCACCAGTTGTTCGCCGATGAGTTGGAAACGTTCATCTTTGGATGTCGTTCCCTTATGTCGTGGTTATAATGGCCGCAAGCATACTATATATAGTATTAACAGTTTCTTGTTGCCAGACCCCGCCGCACGTCTTGGCAGCATTCCCGACACATGGACACGCCCTCACGTTCCTCACCCCTCATGGTTGGAACGCAAGACAACGCGTGAACAGATACAGGAAAGAACCGCAGATGAACCTGCCGATTCCGGTGCCGCCGCAACGTGGGGCTACTTTTAGAAAACGAGCCGATTCCGTCAAGTGCTAGTTTGTAAGTGTTTATTTACCACAAGATATGGTGTGGATAGGTTGTGGAAAACGGGGAAAGAAAAACCCTCTATAGATTTCAGTGACTTGCGCAGAATGAGAGCTTTACCCTTACCTTGCGTGAAGCTTGCCTGTCGCAGCGCAGGGCATGAAATCGAGCATTTCCGGGAAGATTCTCGATGTTGCCAAGCGGCAACATGAGATGTCCTTCTACAGCCAATTGTAGCGTGAGCGGCCTTTATGCACAGGCCTACGACTACATCTAGCGGTCTGTGCAGCTCTTTCCTCAAAGCATTTAAGTCGATGGCACCTTACGGTCGCAGGCGCGACGGCATGTAGGTTCTCCTTGGACGGTTGATCGCCATATGGTAATTCCTCAAGTAAAGTTGAGGTCAGCAAACATGACGAGAAAACTTCAGCAGATTCCGCTGGTGCGCGATCTATCTGTCGGGGACGTTGCCGAGCGGGCGGGGGTGGCGGTTTCGACGCTCCACTTTTACGAGGCCGAAGGGCTGATAAAAGGCTGGCGCAACAGCTCCAATCACCGTCGCTATGGGCGCGATGTGCTGAGACGCATCGCCATTATCAAGGTGGCCCAGAGGGCGGGGATTCCGCTCAAGGAAATTCAGCAGGCATTGAATACTCTGCCGGATGGTCGCACGCCGACGGGAAAGGACTGGCAGAGGCTTGCCACCCATTGGCAGGCCGAACTGGACGACCGTATTGCGCGTCTTACACGACTGCGCAATCAGCTGACCGGCTGCATCGGCTGTGGCTGTCTTTCGACGGATGAGTGTCCGCTGCGCAATCCGGCAGATATACTGGGTGATAAGGGTGCCGGGCCGGTGCTGCTGGAGCCGGGGCCGTAAGGGGAGATGCGCTCTGACAGCGCGATGAGACCATATCGCGCCAAACCTCACAGGATTCGACGCGACATGATTTATCTGGGGTGATCAGCCGGGCGCGCCCTTGGCGATTGGCTCCTGATAGGTGAAGCCCATGTCCCATGGGAAGTAGATCCAGGTATCCTGGCTTACCTCGGTCACAAAGGTGTCGATGGTGGGAACACCGGTTGGCTTGGCATAGACGCAGGCAAAATGTGCCTTTGGCAGCATCTCGCGGACTTCCAAAGCCGTCTTGCCCGTATCCGTCAGATCGTCGACGACCAGAATGCCCTCGCCGGACTTTTCCAACAGTTCGGGGGAGATGCCCTTTAGCAGAACGGTATCGCCCTGGTTCAAGTAGTCGTGACGGGTGGCGATGCAGACCGTGTCGATGAGGCGGATGTTAAGCTCGCGAGAGATGATCGCCGCTGGAACGAGTCCGCCGCGGGTGATGCAGACGATGGCCTTGAACTCCTGGTTCAGGCCGGCAAGACGCCACGCCAGCGCGCGGGCATCGCGGTGAAACTGATCCCAGGACACTGGGAAGGCTTTATCGGGAAGGGACATGGGTGTCTGCCATCTCATTCAATTGCTGATGGCTTTGGCTAATAGCGGCAAGAAACGGCAAAAAGCAAGTCTGTGCGTTTGCGGCGATCGTGATCTTGCTCAAGCTGCCTGTGGAGAGGCGGAAATAGAATTTCCGGCCTGCTCCCTATCAACGTTACAAGAGGCCGTATCCAGCCTATGGAAGATCAGCAGCCCTTGCCACCATTGGCCCATCGCTTGATATCTGCTGAGATGCGCGGTGCGTGACCGTCATTCATCACCGGACCGAAAGCCTGAAGATTGGCCGGATTGCCTTCGGCTTGTACCACCAGCATTGGACGCGATTCCGGGCTGTTGCGTGGAACCAGGAGAATACGAGGACGGCCAGAGAAAGAGTTGAGTTCGGGTGCAAGGCGGTAGGCCTTGAAAGCTGGATCGCCGGACTTGAACCAGCAGGCATTGGCGCCAAGCGCGATGCGCTCCATCACAGGAAGGGCAGCCTGCGACGCAGCCCTCGGTGGCTCAGGCTTCGGCTGGCATGCAGCAAGTGCGATTGCTGCGAAGCCAAGAGCGACAATGCCGACGGAACGTGTGGGAGCGGTGCGGTTCATTCTTCAATCCAGCATGAGCGGCAAAAAGAAAGCCGGGCTGATCCGCCCGGCTCGATGCTTGCGATATCAGGCGGCAATAACGCCAAGCGCCGAGGCAAATATGCCGCGCCCATCCTTGCCGCCATGGGCAGCTTCGATGAGGTTTTCCGGATGCGGCATCATGCCGAGAACATTGCCCTTGGCGTTGATGACGCCGGCAATATCGTTCAACGAGCCGTTCGGGTTAGTGCCTTCAGCGTAACGGAAGACGACCTGGCCATTGTCTTCCATCGCCTTCAATTCGTCAGCTTCGACGAAATAGTTGCCGTCGTGATGAGCAACGGGCGAGCGGATGATCTGGCCCTTGTCATAGGTGCGGGTGAACTCGGTATCGTTGTTGACGACTTCGAGCTTGACTTCGCGGCAGACGAATTTGAGCGAGGCGTTGCGCATCAAGGCGCCCGGAAGCATCCCAGCTTCAACCAGAATCTGGAAGCCATTGCACACACCCAAAACCTTCACACCCTGTTCTGCCTTCTCGCGGATCGCCTGCATGACTGGCATGCGAGCAGCAATCGCGCCGCAACGCAGGTAATCGCCATAGGAGAAGCCGCCTGGGATGACGATCAGATCGACATCCGGGATTTGCGTTTCCGTCTGCCAGATGGTGACGGGCGCCTGACCCGAAATCTTCGTC
Organism: uncultured Agrobacterium sp.; assembly: GCA_913777615.1. Classification (GTDB taxonomy): domain Bacteria; phylum Pseudomonadota; class Alphaproteobacteria; order Rhizobiales; family Rhizobiaceae; genus Agrobacterium. The sequence goes on from CAJYTK010000007.1 coordinate 164,135, forward strand.
AAGGCCGCGATCATGTCACGGTCGCGATTGAGGCCAGGAAGCTGGACGACTGCGGATTTCATGGGCCTTGGCTCCGAAATTCAGAGCATTTCCAGCAGAAGCGCCTGCGATCTTGCATGTGGAAATGCGTCAAACAAAGAGTTGAGAGCTATAAAGGTGAACACCGTTCACGCAAATTGCTCTAGAGGATGGCGATCGCGTAGTTTTCGATGACGGTGTTGGCGAGAAGCTTCTCGCACATCGCCTTCAGGTTTTCTTCGGCCTTCGCCTTGTCGGTGGCGTCCAGTTCAAGATCGAAGACCTTGCCCTGACGGACCTGACCGACGCCATCGAAACCGAGGCTGCCCAGCGCGCCTTCGATTGCTTTACCCTGCGGATCGAGAACGCCGTTCTTCAGCGTAACAGTCACCCGTGCCTTGATCACCTGATGGTCTCCTGATGTTACTTGACGAGAACCGGGCCCGTGCCGCGGATCGGTTCATTTTCATTGATGATGCCGAGACGCCGCGCGACTTCCGAGTAGGCTTCCAGCAGTCCACCCATATCGCGGCGAAAGCGATCCTTGTCCATCTTTTCCTGCGTCTCGATATCCCACAGGCGGCAGCTATCCGGAGAAATTTCGTCTGCAAGGATAATGCGCATCATATCGCCTTCAAACAGGCGTCCGCATTCGATCTTGAAATCGACGAGCTGAATGCCAACACCGAGGAAAAGGCCGGAGAGGAAGTCGTTGACGCGAATGGCGAGCGCCATGATGTCGTCAAGTTCGGCAGGGTTGGCCCAGCCGAACGCCGTGATGTGCTCTTCCGAGACCATAGGGTCTTCCAGCGCGTCCGACTTATAATAGAACTCGATGATCGAACGTGGCAGCACGACGCCTTCGTCGATGCCGAGGCGCTTCGAAAGCGAGCCGGCGGCGACGTTGCGCACGACGACCTCAAGGGGGATCATCTCGACTTCCTTGATCAACTGCTCGCGCATATTCAGCCGACGGATGAAGTGTGTCGGAATGCCGATCTTGTTCAGATGCGTGAAGACATATTCCGAGATGCGATTGTTCAGAACGCCCTTGCCGTCGATGACTTCATGCTTCTTCTTGTTGAAAGCGGTCGCGTCGTCCTTGAAGAACTGGATGAGCGTTCCCGGCTCCGGACCTTCATAAAGGATCTTGGCCTTGCCTTCATAGATTCGGCGGCGACGGTTCATAGCGACATATCTCTTGTTTTAGCGCCGGTGCGGGTGGCGGTCGTTTCGTTTCTTGAAGCGGTCCCATAACGGAAAAGAAGCGACTTCACAATGCGACGGCACGCGGTTGTTTGCAATTCTTCAACCCTGTTTTTGGCTCTTCCAAGGCATCATTCCAAAGTTACGCTTTTTCAACAGTTGTATTGTAGAACAGTGTTGTCCCGACCAAGAGGACGCAAATAACGATACAAGTAAAACGGGGTATAGTCATGGGTCTGAGAACGCGCGGTAAAGCGCTTGAGAATCTTTATTTTCACGAAGAAGAACTAAGCTTCCGCCTTCACGGGCTGCGCAGCAGGTTGATGGGGCTGTGGGCCGCCTCCCTGATGCACAAGGAAGACGCGAACTCCTATGCAACAGAGATCGTTTCCACTTCCATCGGTAGCGAAGGCGATGAAGCTGTGTTCAACAAGCTGCATGACGATTTCATCGCAGCCGGTGTCGGCGTTACCGACGACGCGATCCATGACCAGATGAGTAGCCTGCTACGCTGTGCCGCCGACGAGCTGCGTGATGGGATCTCGCAATTCGGCAACAAGCGCGTTGCCTGACGTTATCGGTCTTGATCACACATATCGACAGATTAAATCCGCGCGAGATTTGCTTGCTCGGATTTTTGTTTTACTCTCAATTCATGAAATTTTTGGGTAAAAACAGGTGATTTCGTTCACTGTTACTCAGCAGTGACGAAGCCAGGAGGCGGTTTGAGCCTGCTCAGAAACTGGGCGAAAACCATGGTGCCTTCAGGCCATGGGCCATGGCCCGATTCCGTATTGATATGTCCCGACATGCCGGCATCGATAAGAAGCGAGCCCCAGGCTGCGGCGATGTCGTCGGCATGCTCATATGTTCCGAACGGATCATTGCGGCTGGCTATCGTGATTGCCGGAAAGGGTAGCGGATCGCGCGGATAAGGTCCGAACGTCATCAGATGCTTTGGCCGAATGTCCGGATTCGCGACGTCTGGCGGTGCCACGAGCATCGCACCCGCCACTTTCGAGCCGATGTTTGGCAGCGCATGGATCACCGTGGGCACGCCGAGCGAGTGCGCGACGAGGACCACTGGTTTCGTCGAGGCGTTCACTTCCTCCACGAGGCGGGCCACCCAGTCTTCACGCACCGGCTTCGACCACTCCGCCTGCTCAACGCGGCGCGCCGTCGACAGCTTCTCCTGCCAGCGACTTTGCCAGTGATCAGGACCGGAATTGGTATATCCGGGAACGATGAGGATATCTGCTTCTGATGCTTTCATACCGCTTATCTTGGTGCGTTGGCTGGCGTTATCAAGATGCTAAGACCCGGAAATGCCCATAGGACGAACTCTTCCACGCCTGACGCTCACCTCGGTTCTGGCCGAAGTGAGCGATGATCTTTAAGTGACGCGAAGCGCCGATTTTGTCTTCGGCTTGAGGATCAAGCCTCGCCGAACACCCGCTTGAAGATCGTATCGACGTGCTTGGTGTGGTAGCCAAGGTCAAACTTTTCGCGGATCGTCTCTTCCGGAAGCGCTGCGCGCACTTCCTCATCCGCCAGCAGTTCTTCGAGGAAGTCCTTGCCTTCCTCCCAGACCTTCATCGCATTGCGCTGAACGAGACGGTAGGAATCTTCGCGCGAAACGCCGGCCTGAGTCAGAGCCAGCAGCACACGCTGCGAATGGACGAGGCCACGGAATTTGTTCATGTTCTTCAACATGTTTTCCGGATAGATCACCAGCTTCTCGATCACGCCGGCAAGCCGGTTGAGAGCGAAATCCAGTGTGATGGTCGTATCCGGGCCAATGCCGCGCTCGACGGATGAGTGGCTGATATCGCGCTCATGCCACAGAGCGACGTTTTCCAGGGCGGGAACCACAGCCATGCGCACCAGACGGGCAAGACCGGTCAGGTTTTCGGTCAGCACCGGGTTGCGCTTGTGCGGCATGGCGGACGAGCCCTTCTGGCCGGGGGAGAAGAACTCTTCCGCTTCCAGAACTTCGGTGCGCTGCATATGACGGATTTCGATGGCAACGTTCTCGATCGACGAGGCGATGACGCCGAGTGTAGCAAAGAACATGGCGTGGCGGTCACGCGGGATGACCTGAGTGGAAACGGGCTCCGGCGACAGGCCAAGCGCCTTGCAAACATGCTCTTCAACCGACGGATCGATATTGGCGAAGGTGCCGACAGCGCCGGAGATCGCACCAGTTGCGATTTCCGCACGGGCATTGACGAGGCGGTTGCGGTTGCGGTCCATCTCGGCATAGAAACGGGCAAATGTCAGGCCCATCGTGGTCGGCTCGGCATGAATGCCATGGCTTCTGCCGATGCGAACGGTGTTCTTGTGCTCGAAAGCGCGGGTCTTCAGTGCCGTCAAAACGCGGTCCATGCCGGCGATCAGCAGGTCGGCGGCGCGGACCAACTGAATGTTCAGCGTGGTATCGAGCACGTCGGACGAGGTCATGCCCTGGTGGATGAAGCGCGAGTCAGGACCGACGAACTCCGCAAGATGGGTCAGGAAGGCGATGACGTCATGTTTGGTGACGGCTTCGATCTCATCGATGCGGGCAACATCGAACTCTGCAGCGCCGCCCTTTTCCCAGATGGTCTTTGCCGATTCCTTGGGGATCACCCCGATCTCGGCCAGCGCGTCGCACGCATGCGCCTCGATTTCGAACCAGATGCGAAACTTGGTTTCCGGCGACCAGATAGCGACCATTTCCGGCCGGGAATAACGAGGGATCATGGCAAAGCCTTTTTGAACTGAGAAATCTGATGCCGTTTAGCAAAGTGTTCCGGCAATCTCAACGCATTCGGCGCGGCAGGGTAAATCCCGACGCGTGGAGTGATCACACTCAGGTCCTGCCACTTTCGGCGGATGCCCGCAGCGCCGAAACGGTTTTCCTGTAGTCATCTACGCCATCGCCCTTGAAGATGGCAGAACCAGCGACGAGTGCATTGGCGCCAGCGGCAATGGCGCTGCCTGCTGTTTCGATGGTGATCCCGCCATCAACTTCGAGTTCGATCGGCCGGTCGCCGATAAGCGACTTTGCAGCGCGAATTTTGTCCAGCATCGCCGGAATGAACTTCTGGCCGCCAAAGCCCGGGTTGACGCTCATGATGAGGATGAGGTCGACATCGTCCAGCACGTTTTCGAGCACCGAAAGCGGTGTCGCGGGATTAAGCGTGACGCCAACCTTTTTGCCAAGCGAACGGATGGTTTGCAGAGAGCGATGCAGGTGAGGTCCGGCTTCCGCGTGAACCGTGATGCCGTCGCAGCCAGCCTTGGCGAAAGCCTCAAGATAAGGATCGGCTGGCGCAATCATCAAATGGCAGTCGAAAAAGGCGTTGCTGTGCGGGCGTAGCGCCTTGATGACATCCGGTCCGAACGAGATATTCGGCACGAAATGACCATCCATGACGTCCAGGTGGATCCAGTCGGCTCCAGCCGCCGTTACGTCGGCAACCTCTTGCCCGAGCTTTGCGAAATTTGCGGCGAGAATGGAGGGGGCGATCCTGACGGGCAGTGTCATTGGCAAATGCTCCTGAGTGGCAAGGCGTTGCTGCCCCTTATCATCGGATGTCCGGCACAACAAGATTGGCTAAGGATAGGACCAGTCTCCAGTCGATTGGGTCGGAAGACAATCAAGCATGACGGTAACGTTTCCATACGGCTGGCAAACGCTTTAATTTATCGCCTTATCGACAGGCGTAAACTCAGTCCCTGTCCAGCGTTGTAACCGATAGGGATTATCCTGCAACTCGTGGCGATCAGTGAAGATGATGGGGCCGATCACCGTAGTGAAGGTGTTTCCGATCATGATCGCAGGCGTTGGCTTCGATTGTTCCGCAGCCATTTCGAGCGCTTGGGCGGAGAGTTGCGTCGCTGCATAGGCTGGCAGGACATAACCGTCTGGCTCGATATGGGCGGTGCGCAATTGTTGTACGGCTTCGTTTGCGGATGGCAGTGTCGCATAATCCGGTAGCGCCATAGCCAGAACGCCTGACTGAAGCGGAACGGGTGTGTTTGCCGCTCGCAGTGCATCGCCGCCCAACAGCACCAGCGATATTTTTTCTGCCGTTGCATCCCGCGCGATAATCGATACGTCATTTCGTTCGGCAGCAGCAAAGACATGTGTCACACCCGTACGGCTGAGGCGTCTAACAAGAGAGATTTGTTGTTCCTGCGACGGGCGCAGCGTATCGGTAAATGTCGGTTTCAGCCCGGCTTCTTCCAGCCGCGCACGAACCCGATCCACCAGCTCGCGGCTATAGATCGTGCCGTCATCGAGAAGGGCGAAGGGCAGGCCTTTCCAGTCGCGCAACATGACATCAGCGATGGCAGATGATTCTGCGGTCTCCGAAGCGGCCATACGGAACAGAGGCCAGCCACGCTTCAACGAATCTTCCATGACGATCGGTGCCCGGCTGGACAGCGTGATTGCTGGAATGGCTGCGCCCTTCAGGGTTGGCAAGGCATCCGCAAGCGTTTCTGTGCAGAGGAAGCCAACCACGACAGAGACTTTGGATGCGACAAGGCCATCAGCTATCGCGCCGCCGCTACCATCTTCGCAGCTTTCATGGATCTCCATCACATCGAGGCCGACCTTCGCCGCTGCCGCCTTCACACCCTGCCGGATTTGTGAACCCAATATCTCGTACGGACCGCTTTGCGGCGCAACAACGGCTATAGTCGCCGAATGTGCGACGCTGGCCACGCTGAGGCTAAAGGCAAAACTGAGCAGGCGGAGTGAATTCATGGACGGCATTATCCTGTGCGATTGTCCGATGTTATCGAGGCTGAGCAGGATGCAAAAGGCTAATGCCGAGAAAAAACGTCTTATGGCTAAGAATGATTGCTTAGCGCGCGATGGGTATAGCGCCGCGGATCGTTCAGTCTTGACCCTGCCAGGATCCAAGGTGACGAAACGCGTCCTGAGCGAAAAGGGAAAGCGGGGAGGGTGGGTCGTTTATATCGAACCAGCCCATGTCTGAAAGCTTATCCGGCTCCGTCAATTGCGCCGTTCCCGTCGCATCGTCGGTTACGTAGATGAGGGAGAGCCAATGCTGGCCGTCCGCAGGAATGATTTGCTCACTGATGCACAAGAAGCGGACGTTACCGATCGTCAGCCCGCTTTCTTCTTCAGCCTCCCGCCGGGCAGCATCGAGAGCGTGCTCCATATGGTCGACTTTACCGCCCACTATGCTCCAGTGACCGGCTTCAGGTGACTTGACGCGCTTATATAGAAGAACCTTGCCGGCTCGTCTAATGACGAGCCCGCATCCTACACCGGGAAAATCGATGCCCGGTCGTGCCATCAGCCTTTGGCGTTTGCGACGATCAGCATGAAAGCCGGAATGTCATCGCCGAATCCGACAGGCGTCGGGCCGTCGTCATGGTCGCGGTAGTGGCGACGACGGTCACGGTTGTCGTCATTGGCGTGGGAAGCACCGTGGCTCCGCTCAAAATTGCGAGGTGCCTTCTCGTGCTTGCGCTCTGCCTTCACCTTGTCGCCTCCATTTGCCGCAACATGCGTGTTGTCAGCCGGTTTTACATTCGGGATTTCTGCCTCGACCTGCTGTGGCGCGTCGCGGCGGTTCCGGTCGCGACCACGGCCACGATCCTTGTCTTTGTCCTTGCCACGGCGCGGACGGTCGGTAGCAAAACTTTCCATGGGGGCGGGAAGTTCCGAAAGGTCGCCGTTCAGCCACTCGATTTTCTCGCCGATCAACTTTTCGATGGCGTCGAGATACTTGGTGTCGCGGCGATTGACGAGTGTGAAGGCGGCACCCGAACGGCCAGCGCGACCGGTACGGCCGATGCGATGAACATAATCTTCCGCATGGATCGGAACGTCGAAGTTGAAGACGTGGCTGACATCTGGAATGTCGAGACCGCGCGCGGCAACGTCGGACGCGACCAGCAGCGTGATCTGATTGTCCTTGAAGCCGGCAAGCATCTTGGTGCGTGAGGTCTGGTCCATGTCGCCATGCAGAGCACCGACGGAGAAGCCGTGACGTTCAAGCGAACGATAGAGATCGGCGACATCCTTCTTGCGGTTGCAGAAAATAATCGCGTTCTTGAGCTCGGTCTGCGCCTTGATGAGATCACGAAGCACGGCGCGCTTCTCATAATCCTTGTCATGCGTTGCGACGATGCGCTGCGTGACCGTCTTTGCCGTCGAAGAAGGCTTTGCAACCTCAATGCGGACCGGGTTCTGCAGGAAGCGATCGGCGAGCTTCTGAATTTCCGGCGGCATGGTGGCCGAGAAGAACAGTGTCTGGCGCGTGAAGGGGATCATCTTCGCGATGCGTTCGATATCGGGGATGAAGCCCATGTCGAGCATGCGGTCGGCTTCGTCAATGACAAGGATTTCCACGCCCGTCATCAAAAGCTTGCCGCGCTCGCAATGGTCGAGCAGGCGACCGGGGGTGCAGATCAGGACATCCGCGCCACGCTCCAGCTTGCGATCCTGCTCTTCGAACGAAACGCCGCCGATGAGCAATGCGACATTGAGCTTGTGATTCTTGCCATACTTCTCGAAATTCTCGGCAACCTGGGCGGCGAGTTCGCGCGTCGGTTCCAGAATGAGTGTCCGGGGCATTCGTGCGCGCGCTCGACCCTTTTCCAGCAGGGTGAGCATCGGCAGCACGAAGGAGGCGGTCTTACCGGTTCCTGTCTGTGCAATGCCGCAAATGTCGCGTCTTTCCAGCGCCGGGGGAATGGCGCCCGCCTGGATAGGTGTCGGCGTGTTGTAGCCGGCATCGGCAATAGCGGAAAGGACTTTTTGGCTCAGGCCAAGATCAGAGAATGTTGTCAAAGGAAAAACTGTTTCCGTTCTGGTTCGAAGAACAAACGACTGTCGTAGCGTTAGTGCCGCAGATCGTGGTCCGCGACTTAGGCTTAAATCGTCGAAAAGTCAAGGAAACAGGGATTTGTGCCAAAACGACACATGAAATCGTAGCCGGGGAAGAAAAACCGGTCTGAATTCTGCCGAGGGGCGTGAGCGTTACTGTAGATAGGTCTTCAATTCCGTGCCCGCCACGAGAAACCGCATCGGATCGACAGCCTCGTCGTGCAGCCGCACTTCGTAATGGACATGCGGACCGGTCGAGCGGCCCGTGCTGCCTGCCTTGCCGAGGACGTCGGAAACTTCGATTTTCTCACCGGTTCTAACCAGAATCTGTGAAAGGTGGCCGTAGCGGGTGCTCACGCCCTTGCCGTGATCGATTTCCACCATGTTGCCATAACCGCCCGAATAACCTGCGAAAGAAACGGTGCCCGCACCGGTGGCGCGCACATCCGCGCCTGTTTCCGCACGAAAATCTATGCCGGTATGCAATGCAAGCCGACCTAAAAAGGGGTCCATGCGGTTGCCGAAGCGGCTGGTGATATCGCGGCCCGGTGCCGGATTGCCAAGCGGCAAACGCTCGGCGGCGCCACGGACGGTTTCCAGCCGGTCCAGCGCATTGTCGAGATCGGCAAGTGAGGACTGGAAAGGACTAGAGGAGGCCTCGACATAGGGACCGCCAATTGCATCGTCCGCTTTGTCATCGATCTTGATGCCGGTGCTGCGAATGATATCGGCCATGGCGTCTGCGCGATTGTTTGCGCCTATCGTTAGCGAAGCGATTCGCCCGAGCTGTTCCGATTCGATTCGATTGAGCGATGCCAGCATACGAGTCAGCGCCCGGCCGGAAATAGCATCCTTGTTATCAAGGTATGTCAGGCTTCCCTTTAGGCCCGGTTCCTTTCCCGGCCCGCGTAGCGCGTGATCGATGGCGGACGCAGCTCCCGAAAGGCTTGCCCTCTTCTGAGGCGCAAATGCATTTGCCGATGGAGCAGCGCTTTCCTGTTCGCGTGAGGCGGGTCCATCGTTCTCATTAAAAAGATCGTTCACCCGACCATGACGCGAGGAAAGGGCGTTCTGTTGAGCCAGAAGCTTTTCTACCTTCTTTTCAACCGCTTGCTGATCGAGAAGCTGACGCGAGGTGATCTGGTCTACTTGTGACCGTAACGCGGCGATGCGGTCCTCATAGTCCTTTTGCATACGAGACTGGCGCGCGATCATCGCTCCAAGCATATCATCGCGGAATACCAGGTAGGCGGTGGAGCCGACAAAGCCGAGTGTCATGACGAGGATTATGACAAGAGTGGGGACGACCAGCAGAGGCCGGATCGTGACATGGCGAACTCTTTCGCCGCTCGCCAGAATGAGGACGTGCTGTTTGCGCTTCTTGCCAAAGGCCAGGTTTGTCCTCGCTTCCGTCATTTCAGCTCCAGCGGTTTCTGAAGCATGTCGTGCAAAAGCGTGAAGCGGTCTTGCGATGGCGACATGCGATCAACATCAAGTTGGAGCGTAAGGCACGAATCCGGGCGATCGCGGCACGCTTCAGCTCGCTGAAAAACATACTTTGTTAAGGTTAACGAAGCTTTTACAAACGCAGTCAACTTTGGCTGACGGCGGTAAGCGATCGATAGAACGAGGGCGTCAGACCAGCTTCCGCGCGCGCAAGGTCATTGAAGGGGGGCTTCAAAGGGCCACGGAAGTTGACGCGGACCAGGTTCTTGAAGGTTTCCGCTGGATCCTTCTTTTCTCGCGCACACAGAAATCGAAACCATTTCGCGCCGATGGCAACGTGGCTCTTTTCGTCATTATAGATCACATCGAGGACGGCTGCACTTTCCATGTCTCCTGTCTCTCGCATCTTCGCCTGAAGCTGGGGCGTGACATCGAGACCGCGCGCTTCGAGAATCAGCGGAACGACGGCAAGCCGTGCTGTCAGATCGTTGCGGGTGGCGTGCGCTGCCTGCCACAGGCCGTCATGGGCGGGGAGGTCGCCATAATCGGCACCTAAGGCGCGCAACCTGTCCCGCACCAGCGTGAAGTGCTTCGCCTCTTCGAAGGCCACCTGCATCCAGCCATCGAAAAACGAGTGCGGGACGGGCTCGCTGGCATATCGGGCAACGATGTCGAGAGCGAGATCGACCGCGTTGAGTTCAATATGCGCGATGGCGTGCAAGAGCGCGATGCGTCCCTTCACGCTGTGAAGCGAACGCCGCTTCACAGCGGTGGGTGGAACGAGTTCCGGTTTCTCAGGGCGTCCAGGACGTTCGGGCAATTTTGGATCGAGCGGCGAGCGTAAAGAAAGACGCCGCTCGAGCCAGCGCGTTGCCGTCTCCTGCGTAAGCGCGGTTTTTCGATCGAGATCGGCTGAGGCAATGGCGTCAATTGCCCCGCCGCGTAGCGATGTCACGGTAAATGTCATGGTTCCGCGATCAGCTTTTTGCCGGTCAAAGGGCCTTCACTTCGTCGAGGACCGCTTGTGCGTGACCTTGAACCTTCACTTTGTTCCAGATTTTCGCGATCTTGCCCTGCGGAGAAATCAGATAGGTCGTGCGCTCGACGCCCATGTATTTCTTTCCGTACATGCTCTTCTCTTTCCAGACCCCGTAGGCTTCCAGGGCGGTCTTATCCTCATCGGCGGCCAACATGACGCTCAGTGAATGTTTCGCAGCGAACTTGTCATGGCTTTTCACCGAATCAGGCGATATGCCGATGACGACGCTATTGGCCTTCTCGAATTCTCCACCCAGCGCACTGAAATCGATAGCTTCTGCCGTGCAACCGGATGTGTCGTCCTTGGGGTAGAAATAAAGGACGACCGCTTTGCCCCTCAAATCGGAGAGAGAAATGTCACCACCGCCATTTCTGGGAAGACGGAAATCGGGTGCTTCGTCGCCAATCGTCAATTCTGCCATGGTTCACCTTTCTTTTGCCCGGATTGTTGAGCATGGGGGCTGCTACTCGATATAGTGCGAATAACAGCTTCGTCCAGTCTTGTTGCGTTTGAAGCGGAATGGCAGGGTGACACCGCCAAACTGATGTAGTGCTAGTGGTCTGATTTTGACGCTTGTTGCCGCCTGCGAAGGCCTCAAGAGCAAACGTCAAGATTATGAAAGTCGCTAGTAAGTTTTTGTTTCCAGTGGAATTTTCGAAGCAGACATTTGATCTTCAAGATGGCCGTGTATGGGTATCAAATGTCAAATTCATTCCATTGGCTTTGGGTTCATGATGTTTCCGGGAGCGGGCAGGACGGATGGCGGAAATTCGAGGGGAGAAGGTCAATTTCAGCAAGCGAGACATCGTGCCCCTTCACGATTTGCCGTCTGCGCAAGCCGAAGACCCGATCATCGTCCACTGCCCTCCGCCGCGCTCCATGCTGCGCGCTTTCACCAAGGTCTTCGTCGCTCTCTTCATCCTCGCTTTCCTGTCCATTGGCGGCATCATCTTGTCGGTGGAAACCGGCTCCGTGGACAACGCCCTGTCCAGCCAGGCTCAGCAGGCGCTTGAGAGGGCGCTCGGTTCTCGGTACGAGGCCCGCATAGGCTCCACCGCTATTCGCTTTTCTTCCGGGCTGAAGCTGGCGCTCGTGGCGCAGGATGTTGACATCATCGATAGCGAGTCGGGTCAGCACCTCAGCCGGGCGCGTTCCATCGGGATGGCGCTCGATCCTTTGGCCCTGCTGACAGGTCGCGTATCGATCGCCGCCCTTGAAGCCAATGGCATGGAGCTCGATACGTCCCTCTTGCCGAAGGGGGAGGGCTTCGACTTCTCGCAGCTACGTGTTGATACCCTGCCGGGTCTTCTGGAAAATGCGTTCGCCCATCTCGACCGGCTATCACAGACTTTCCAGCGCAGTGGTACGGAGGAAATTGATCTTTCAGATATCGCAATCCGTTTGCCGCCGCGCGAGGACGGCAAGCCGCGCACAATCAACTTAAGCGAACTGTCGCTCGTTCCTGATGGCGATGGCGGTTACAAGCTGGATGGCGACGTGGCTTTCAACGGGCAGATTGCGGAACTGGCGCTTGCTGCCACCGCCAGCGGTGGCGGCATCGATAAGTTTTCCGCACGGCTGGACGGCTTCGATATCGGTCCGCTTGTGGAGCAATATGATGGCGATGGCCTCATGCATCAGGGACTCAACGTCAAGGCAGGTGTCATTATCGACGCGAGCCGGGGCGCAAGCGGTCAAAAACCCATGCTCGACCTCTCGTTTGCGCTCGGTAATGGTGAACTTTACATCGGCGGCGAGGCGCAGCCAGTGTCCAGCGGCGTGATCAACGCCCGCTATGATTTTGATGACAAGGCCATCGTGATAGGCAATTCAAGCCTCGTATTGGGGCGCACAACGCTTCCGATCCAAGGCAAGATCAGCGACAACGACAAAGGTTTCAATCTTGCTCTGCGCCTACCGCAAGGCGTTGCCGTGGCTGATGCCGGTGGCGAAGAGCCGGTGACGTTCGACCTGACGGCAGATGGGACCTATGACCGCGCAACACGCGAGATCAATGTGCCTGCGCTTTACGTCGCAAGTCAGCATGGGGATATGGCGGGATCGCTGAAGGTTCGCTTTGGAGAGGGTTCACCTGAGATCAGTTTTGGCGGGCAAATTCCCAAAATGGAAACGACCGCCGTCAAGCAGCTCTGGCCCTTCTGGATGGCGCGCAAGGCGCGGCCTTGGGTAATCGCCAATCTTTTCGGCGGGACGGTGCGCAACGGCTCCATAGCCGTCTTCATTCCCGCGGGCAAAATGTGCGGGCCGGACTGCTCGCTGGAGCTTGCAGCGAGCGAATTGCAGATCAGGTTCGACGTCGACAATACGCGGCTTAACGTTGCCGGTGACATCCCGCCGCTTCGCGACGTCTATGCCCGTTTTGAACTGGTGGGCGAAAAGATCGACGTCAATGTCTCCAAAGCGACGTCCTACTTCCCATCCAACCGCAATCTTGAGCTGGAAAATAGCCGTTTTTCAATTGTCGACGTCTACAACAAACCGCTGATGGCGGACCTCGATCTTAACGTTAGCGGATCGGCCGACAGCGTCGCGGAGCTTGCGTCCTTCCAGCCGCTCAACGCGCTGAAAGACACCGAATTCAAGCCGGATGATTTTTCCGGGACGGTAACGGCCCACGCAAAGCTGCGCGTCGGTTTGCTGAAAAGCCAGTCTCCGCCCGAACCTGTTTGGTCGGCTGATCTGTCGCTGAATGACGTGTCGTTGTCTCGCCCCATCTCCAATCGAAAGGTATCGTCTGTCAACGGAAGCTTGAAGCTCAACAATGATACGCTTCACCTGCTGGGCAAGGGGCGGATCGACGATGTTGCGATGAATATCGATCTGACCCAGCCCATCCGCAAAAGCAGCAAGACAGGCCGAAAGCTGGTGCTGAATGCCGTGCTGGAGCCAGGCCAGATTGCCAAGCTTGCACCGGAACTCTCCAGCGTGCTCGGCGGAACCACCTTGCTTGAAATCGACAGCACCGATCCCGACCGACAGGACGTAAAACTCGATCTCTCCAATGCTTCCATGGTCTTGCCGGGTATTGGCTGGACAAAGGGTGTTGGCGTAAAGGCGAATGCGTCCTTCAACATGGAGACGGTGAATGGCCGTACGAACATTCATGACCTAGCGCTCAAAGGCGATGGTTTTGGTGTGGCTGGCGACCTTGCTTTTGACAAGGGCGGTTTGATCTCCGCCAACTTCTCCCGTTTCCAGTTGTCGCCACAGGATGACTATGCGGTTTCCGTTTCTGCCGCGAAAAGAAGCTACTCCGTCAGTATTAACGGCAAGTCGGCAGATCTCAGGCCCATCATCGCCAAGCTGCGCAGTTCCGATAGCGGGCAGTCCGGAGCATCAGCCAGTGCGGTACCGAGTGGAGATCTCGGCTCGCTCAACATCAAGGCGGATCTCGACCGCGTCTATGGCTTCAACGACGAGGCACTTTCCAATGTTACCGCCAGCATCGGCGTCAGGGACGGCAAGGTGCGCACCGTTGATTTCAAGGGCGTGTCCGGTCGAGGGCAGGCCGTGGTCGCACAGACGACCAACCAAGGGGATGGCGGCACGATCAATCTGACCAGCAGCGACGCAGGCGCGTTTGCGCGTTTCACCAATCTCTACACCCGTATCCGTGGTGGCCTGTTAAATCTGGTTCTGACCACGTCCAACGGGACGTCGTGGAGCGGCTCCCTCGATCTGCGCAATTTCGCCGTTCTCAATGAAGCCAAGCTTCAGGACATTGTTGCGACCCCTTCCGGCCAAGATGGCCGCAGCCTGAACGCGGCTGTTCGGCGCAACATCGATGTCAGTTCGGAAAAGTTCCAGCGAGGCTTTGCGCGTGTCGTCTACGTCAACGGCATCGTGGCACTGGAGAACGGTGTGGTGCGTGGGGAGCAGATCGGAGCTACCTTCCAGGGCGTTTTGAAAGACCAGAACGGCAATATCGATATGACCGGGACCTTCATGCCGGCCTACGGTCTCAATCGCCTGTTTGGCGAGTTGCCGTTTATCGGCATCTTCCTGGGCAATGGTCGTGATCGTGGTCTTCTCGGCATTACCTTCAAACTGACCGGCCCGACAGCGACACCGCGGTTGCAGATCAATCCTCTGTCGCTGATTGCTCCTGGCGTTTTCCGGCAGATATTCGAGTTCCAGTGACAAAGCGGTCACGCATGAGCCCGGTGCCCTTTCGGTTGCTGTTGACTCTCAACCGCCCATCCTTATTTACAAACCAAAAATAGAACTCCAGATTTCAGGTCAGAACATGCTCGACAAGACCTACGATTCCGCATCCGTAGAACCCAAAATTGCCAAAGCCTGGGATGAGGCAGACGCCTTTCGCGCTGGCGCGAACGCCAAGCCGGATGCCGAAAGCTTCACCATCGTCATCCCGCCGCCAAACGTCACCGGCTCTCTGCACATGGGACACGCGCTCAACAATACGCTTCAGGACATTCTGGTGCGTTTCGAGCGCATGCGCGGCAAGGATGTTCTTTGGCAGCCGGGCATGGACCATGCGGGCATTGCAACCCAGATGGTTGTCGAGCGCAAGCTGATGGAAAACCAGCTGCCTGGCCGTCGCGCCATGGGCCGCGAAGCCTTCATCGACAAGGTCTGGGAGTGGAAGGGTGAGTCGGGTGGCTTGATCTTCAACCAGTTGAAGCGCCTTGGCGCATCCTGTGACTGGTCGCGCGAACGTTTCACCATGGATGAAGGCCTGTCCAAGGCGGTTCTTGAAGTCTTCGTCACGCTTTACAAGCAGGACCTGATTTATCGCGGCAAGCGTCTGGTCAACTGGGACCCGCATTTCGAGACCGCGATTTCCGATATCGAGGTCGAAAACCGCGAAACCGACGGCCATATGTGGCATTTCAAATATCCACTCGCCGGTGGTGAGACCTATACCTATGTCGAGAAGGATGCCGACGGCAACATCGTCTTCCAGGAAGAGCGCGACTATATCGCGATCGCGACCACTCGCCCGGAAACCATGTTGGGCGACGGCGCTGTTGCCGTTCATCCGTCGGACGAACGCTATGCGCCAATCGTTGGTAAGCTTTGCGAAATTCCTGTCGGTCCGAAGGAAAGCCGCCGCCTGATCCCGATCATCACCGATGAGTATCCGGATCCGACCTTCGGTTCCGGCGCCGTCAAGATCACAGGCGCGCATGACTTTAACGACTATCAGGTCGCCCGCCGCAACAATATTCCTCTCTATCGCCTGATGGATACGCAGGCACAGATGCGCGACGATGGCGAGCCCTATGCGCGCTGCGCGGAACTTGCAGGCGAAATCACGCGCTCCGGCAAGCTGCCGTCGGAAGCGGATGTCGATGCTATCAACCTCGTTCCCGACGAGTATCGCGGTCTTGACCGCTACGAGGCTCGCAAGCGCGTCGTCGCCGCCATCAATGCCGATGGTCTTGCCGTCACGACCAAGGACGCTGAAGGCAACGACGTGCCTTACGTCGAGAACAAGAAGATCATGCAGCCCTTTGGCGACCGTTCCAACGTCGTCATCGAGCCGATGCTGACCGACCAGTGGTTCGTCGATGCGAAGACGTTGGCCGAGCCTGCGATGGCATCGGTGCGCGAGGGTCGCACGAACTTCGTTCCGAAGAACTGGGACAAGACCTATTTCGAATGGATGGAGAACATCCAGCCATGGTGCATTTCGCGTCAGCTCTGGTGGGGTCACCAGATCCCTGCTTGGTATGGTCCGGATGGTCAGGTCTTCGTTGAGAAGACGGAGGAAGAAGCACTCGACGCTGCCGTCCAGCACTATCTTGCCCATGAAGGCCCGTGGAAGGCTTGGGTGCAGGAGAAGCTTGAAAACTTCAAGCCGGGCGAAATCCTGACACGCGACGAAGATGTTCTGGACACATGGTTTTCCTCCGCACTTTGGCCGTTCTCCACTCTTGGCTGGCCGGACAAGACGCCGGAGCTTGCGCGCTATTACCCGACCAACGTTCTCGTCACCGGCTTCGATATCATCTTCTTCTGGGTCGCCCGGATGATGATGATGGGTCTTCATTTCATGAAGGATGATGCCGGTCACGCCGTCGAGCCGTTCAACACCGTCTATGTTCACGCGCTGGTTCGCGACAAGAACGGCCAGAAGATGTCGAAGTCCAAGGGCAACGTCATCGATCCGCTGGAACTGATCGACCAGTATGGTGCAGACGCGCTGCGCTTTACGCTGGCCATCATGGCGGCGCAGGGCCGCGACGTGAAGCTCGATCCGGCACGTATTGCGGGTTATCGCAACTTCGGTACCAAACTCTGGAACGCCACGCGCTTTGCCGAAATGAACGGCGTCAAACGCGATCCGCGCTTTAAACCCGAGGCGGCCACACAGACGATCAATCGCTGGATCCTGACTGAACTTGCTAATACGGCCAAGGACGTCACCGCTTCGATCGAGAGCTATCGCTTCAATGATGCGTCCACCACGCTCTATCGCTTCGTCTGGAACCAGTTCTGTGACTGGTATCTCGAACTCTTGAAGCCGGTGTTCAACGGCGAGGATGAGGCGGCCAAGAAAGAGGCGCAAGCCTGTGCGGCTTACGTACTCGAAGAGATCTACAAGCTTCTGCATCCGTTTATGCCATTCATGACGGAAGAACTGTGGGCGCACACGGCTGGTGAAGGCGCAAGCCGCGACCAACTGCTTTGCCATGCCGACTGGCCTGCCCCGGAGTTTACCGACGAAGCGGCGGCGGCTGAAATCAACTGGTTGATCGAACTTGTTTCGGGCATCCGTTCAACCCGCTCGGAAATGAACGTACCACCTGGTGCCATGGCACCACTGGTTGTCGTTGCCGCAAATCCGACCACCGAACTGCGTCTTGACCGCCACTCTGCAGCGATCCGTCGTCTAGCCCGTGCCGATGAAATTCTTGCTGCGGATGCGGCACCTAAGGGTTCGGCACAGATCGTTGTCGGTGAAGCAACCGTGTGCATTCCACTCGGCAATCTCATTGATGTCTCGGCTGAAAGATCCCGTCTCGAAAAGACGATTGGTAAAGCGGAGGCGGAGCTAGAGCGCATCGACAAGAAGCTGTCGAATGAGAAGTTCGTAGCCAATGCTGATCCAGAGGTGGTTGCAGCGGACCGTGAGCGTAAGGCGGAGCTTGAGCTTCAGATCAAGAGCCTGAAAGTTGCCTTGCAACGGGTTAACGAGGCCGGGTAATAAGATATCAAAACGATCATGAGAGCGCCTTCACAACGGAGGCGCTTTTTTTGTTGGCGTCGAAAATCTTCTTGCCGACGAGTCGCCTTCAAACGATCAAGCTGCCGGAAAACCACGCAAGTGCCTCAAAACATGACAGAACGTTGACTTTTTTGAGTGAAAACAGTGGATGTTGTCTTGTAGACACACACGAAGCCTTGGGCGCAAAAAAAGTCTACAAGAGCAAGATTGAAAGTCATTTATAAGGTTTTTTTTCTAATTTTTTTGCGAATCCATTAGTGCCTGGATTTCTCACGTAAAATATCGACTAACTAATCGAGCTCTGTTTCGCAAAGTGCCGATTGTCATTTCCTCGAAAGCATTTCAATTTCCAAACATCACATTGCCTTGATTGGGGAGAGAGATGGCAAAGCGAATTTCAATCATAAATGGTGCGGTATGCCTTGCTGTCGGCATCACTTCGGTTACGCCTGCATTTGCGGGCGGCCTCGAGCGTGGCGGTTATAACATCGACCAGTTGTTTGACGCCTCGCCCTTCACGTTCCAGTCTGGCGTTACATATGTTGCGCCTCAGCGAAAGCTGAAGAACGCCAAAGACGGACCCGGTGGTAACACGTTCGTTGGCGGCACAACTACTGCAGATGATACTGAGAATTTCGCCATCCCTTATGTCGGGTTCAAGGGAAGTTACGGCGATGTCGATTGCTTGGTCGACTATTCTCAGCCATTTGGGGCCCATCTCAATCCAGGCGCAAATTGGGCGGGTGCGCAGAGCAATATTGAGACCAAACTGCGGACAGATAATTACGGGCTGACGTGTTCGTATAAGTTTGATGCAGGTCCAGGTCAGTTTCGAATTATTGGTGGCGGCTTCTATCAAGAGATAGAGGGTTTCAAGACCCGGAATGTCCTATACGTTCCGCCTGGCGCGCCCATAAATGGTAATGGAAGACTTGACCTTGCGGACGAGGCTTTTGGTTGGCGAGCTGGCATAGCTTATGAAATCCCTGAGTACGCGCTTCGAACAAGCTTAGTGTACAATAGTCGGGTGAAATATGATCTTACCGGCACACTCGATCTTACACAGCTTCCGACGATTCCTGGCAATCCGTACGCGGGAAGGCGCTTCAACGTTTTTGGCTCTGCTGAAGCCCCGGACTCGATTGAGTTGAAAGTTCAGAGCGGTATCGCTCCTGACTGGCTGGCGTTTGGTTCGGTGAAATGGACGAACTGGAGCTTGATCCAGTCTATTCGCTTCTGTGAAGAGAATGGCGCCTTTGGCTGCCCCGCTACGGGTGTGACGTCGCTCGATCTGCTCTATAGAGACGGCTGGACCGTCAGCGGCGGTATCGGGCACAAGTTCAACGATAAGCTTTCAGGTGCCGTTAGCGTGACCTGGGACCGTGGTACGAGCACTGGTATTGGCGCATCGACTGACACATGGACACTTGGTGCAGGGGTTCAGTATGCCGTTACCGATAATATTGAATGGCGTCTGGGCGCGGCTGTCGGTCTGCTAACTAGCGGTAGTTCAGGTCAGGTCATGCGCGGCGGTGTGACTTACGGTACTGACGCCACGTACGACTTCGGCAATGACGTCGTTGCTGCGATTAACACCTCGGTAAAGGTGAAGTTCTAAGTTTCGGAAAACAATCAATCCAAACCCGGCCTCATCGGCCGGGTTTTTTGTTGCCAATCCGCAATATTGTGACGATTTGGCAACAAATTTCTGCAACCTTCACGTAGCGTAAGAATGTGGGCAGATTTGTCCATTTCCCGCCACAAAGCATGTGCTTGAATGCTCGCGACGGTGCGGGAATGGAAGAATATGCAGACATCAAAACTGGTTCTGCGGAAGTGGTGGAAGTGAAAACAGGTGCGGATTCAGGCTCTAAGCAAGTAAACACGGGTTTTGTCCGTAACGGCTTGCTTGGAAGAATCCATACGGCGGTGAAACGCCGCGATGTTGCCGGAAACGGTACTTATATCTGTGCTCATGACATTACCAGTTTACGACCGCTCAAGATCACCGGCGGCAGCATGAAAGCTGTTGTCGGGCGGGTGCAGTTTGTTCAAAAGATCGCATCTCGGCTTTTGCCGGGAAGAGTGAGAGAAGTTCGTTGAAATGCTGAAATGTGACATCAACGTTTTGAAACCGCTATGTCTGGGACTGCTGCTTGCTTCACTGTCCGTGCCTGTTCTGGCATTCGATATCAATTCCGGCGTCACTAAAGAATCTGGGCCTTTCGATCTCTTTAAGTTCGGCTTCAAATCCTACAAGGACGGCAAGAAAGAAGATGCCGTTGAGGCTTATCGCTACGCTGCAGAAAAAGGTCACACTGGATCGCGTTGGGCGCTTGCCAATATGTATGCCTATGGCGACGGTGTAGCGAAAAACGACTTCGAGGCCTTCAAGATTTACAGCGAGATTGCCAGCCAGGGCGTGGAGCCGGGGTCGGAGGATACGGGCTTCTTCGTCAACGCACTCCTGTCTCTCGCAGATTATTATCGCCACGGCATTCCTGGCAGTCCGGTCAAGATGGATTTGGGACAGGCCCGCCAACTCTATTTTCAGGTCGCATCGACCTTCGGCGTAGCGGAGGCGCAGTTTCAGCTTGCGCAGATGATCCTCGCGGGTGAGGGTGGCCGCGCGGATACGCAGCAGGCCAAAAAGTGGCTTAATCAGGCTCGCAAGCATGGTCATGCCGGTGCCATGTCGATCTTCGGAAATCTTCTCTTCCAGGAAGGACAGACAGTTCGCGGGCTGGCATTCATGACCGCAGCTCTCGACAAATGCGCCGCAGCCAATTGCATCTGGATACAGAACCTCCAGGAACAGGCTTTTTCCGTGGCAGCGGAAAATGATCGCCGCGTTGCTATTCAGCTGGCCCGTAACATCGCTTCCAGCGATGCTGATTGATCAGAAAAAGCGCCGCTTCGTTTAGTATATTGGTTTGTCACGATAACGTTGAAGCGCGAACGTAGGCCGCAGGTTGCCCTTGTGTCTCCGGACTACTTTCTGGCCGACGCAATTGTCCCGGTGATGCTCCACAAAAAATGAGACAACGGACAGGCGCTGCCACGGCCAACGCGTTACATGCACTCGTGGGGCTTTCTTACCAAGCTTCTGTGTTAGCCGCGGATTCCTGGGTCGTCAGCCTTCAGGCTGGCTGGAAGTCGAAATAACCTGAGACTGGCACATGGTCGGATGGTTTTTCCCAGGCGCGGACATGTTTCTCAATCGAGACCGATTGAAGCCTGTCTGCCGCTTCCGATGACAACATCAAATGATCGATGCGGATGCCGTTGTTCTTCTGCCAAGCGCCCGCTTGGTAATCCCAGAATGTGTAGAGCCCGGCCTCGTCGGATGTGGCGCGGGTGGCATCGGTGAGGCCGAGGTTTTCCAGACTTCTGAAAGCTGCGCGAGTCTGCGGCAAGAATAGTGCATCACCTTCCCAAGCTCGTGGGTCATAACAATCGAATGGCTCGGGGATAACGTTGTAGTCACCTGCAAGGATCAACGGTTCTTCCAATTGCAGACGTTCCTCGGCAAAGCGGCGAAGCCGTTCCATCCAGGCCAGCTTGTAAGGATATTTCACCGGGTCGTCAGGTGGGTTGCCATTCGGCAGATAGAGCGAGCAGACCCTGATAACGCCGCCTTGTATGGAGAACACCCCTTCGATGAAGCGCGCCTGTTCATCGCCATCGTCGCCTGGCAAACCGCGATTGACCTCATCCGGGCGCATCTTCGATAGAAGGGCAACGCCGTTAAAACCTTTCTGGCCGTGCGTTTCCACATGGTATCCAAGTGCTTCGATCTCCAAACGAGGGAAGTTTTCGTCGACCGATTTGATTTCCTGGAGGCAGGCAATATCGGGCGACGAATCCTTCAGCCATTCGCAGAGGTTTTCGATGCGCGCCTTGACGCCGTTGATGTTCCAGGTGGCAATCTTCATCGCAGGCTCCATTTTCTTTGGACCTGTTTTACCCGATGAGACGGCGAATGCCATCGGTTTTCACTGTTTCAACAGCAAGCTTAGATCGAGAAGCTGGTGCCGCAGCCACAGCTGGCAACCGCGTTGGGGTTCTTGATCTGGAAGGACTGGCCCAGCAGATTGTCGACGAAATCGATTTCCGATCCTGCCATGTAGACGAGCGACAAACTGTCGATCAGGACCTTCGCATCCCCGCGCGAGATAACGATGTCATCTTCGGTCGGCGCGCCATCCAGGTCAAACTTATAGGAGAAGCCGGAACAGCCGCCGCCTTCGACGGAGACGCGAAGTGCCTGTTTTCCCGCTTCAGCCGAAACGATCTGGGCGATTCGTTTTGCGGCGGATTCAGAGAGTGTAACGTCCGTGGTCATGTCGTTTCTCCAACCGGGGTCAAGAACCGGCGAGCAAAGTTCTGTGTAAGACCGATTATAAACCAGTCAAATTCACCGTCTATAGGCTTAACGGTCGCAAACCCGCTTTGCGGCAACCTCCGCGATAGGTATGAAGAGCAAAGTAAAAGGTCAATGGGCCGATGGCAGGACAGACATGATTATCGATCAGCGTGCGTTGGGTTTTGGGAGCGGAGAAAGAGCGGTTTATGCCGCGGATCCATGGACGACGCGCGGACGCCTGTTTGCCGAAACATCCAGTTTGACACGCTCGGAATTCCAGCGCGATCGCGACCGCATCGTTCACACCACCGCTTTTCGACGACTGAAACACAAGACGCAGGTGTTCATAAGTCCCGATGGCGATCATTATCGCACACGTCTGACCCACACGATTGAAGTGGCGCAGATCGCCCGCGCGCTTGCTCGCGCACTGAAACTGGATGAGGATCTGGCTGAAGGCGTGGCGCTGGTGCATGACTTCGGGCACACGCCATTTGGCCATACCGGGGAAGATGCGCTGGATGCAGTTCTGAAGCCCTATGGCGGCTTCGATCACAACGCCCAGTCGCTGCGCATCGTCACCAAGCTTGAGCGGCGCTATGCCGAGTATGACGGTATCAATCTGACCTGGGAAACGCTCGAAGGTCTGGTGAAGCACAATGGTCCTCTGTTGAATGCGGCGGGTGAGGGGACGCATGGTCCGGTGCCATTGCCGATCCTCGAATATTGCCAGCTTCAGGATCTGGAGATCGGCACCTTCGCCAGCCTGGAGGCCCAGGTCGCCGCCATCGCCGATGACATCGCCTATAATACACATGACATCGACGATGGTCTGCGCGCAGGTTATCTGACCTTTGATATGCTGGAGGACGTGCCGTTCCTCTCAGGCCTGATGGCTGAGGTTCGTGCAAAGTATCCGTCGCTCGATGATGATCGTTTCGCGCATGAAATCATGCGCCGCCAGATTACGCGGATGGTGGAAGATGTGATTGGTGTGGCGCAGCACAACCTCGATCTCCTGAAACCGAAGAATGCTGCCGATATTCGCGCCGCCGACCGCACCGTCGCGACCTTTTCGCCGGACATGGCCGAGACCGACAAGCAGATCAAGAAGCTGCTCTTCGGGCATATCTATCGCCACCCGGATATCATGCGCATTCGCGCAGGCGCGACGCAGATCGTTACTGACCTTTTCCACCGCTATATGGAAACGCCAGCCGAGATGCAGAGTCACTACTGGGTGGACAGCATTCCCGGCATGACGGAAGCCGCAAGGGCGCGCCATGTGGGCGATTATCTCGCAGGCATGACCGATAGCTATGCGCTTAGGACGCATCAGCGGCTGTTTGACCATACACCCGATTTGCGATAGGCAGCGCGCGATTGCGAAGCCGATACCCGGATGACTGAAAGCCCTTCGCGAAGGTAGATGACCATGAACCTTTTTGCCGATTTTGACGCACGAATCAAAAAAGCTCTCGAGACGATCGATCTCGTCAAAGCCAATCGCGATGCTGTCGATTTTGGCCGTATCACCGTGGAATCTCCACGCGATCCAAGCCATGGCGATGTCGCGACCAACGCGGCAATGGTGCTGGCCAAGCCGCTTGGCACGAACCCGCGCGCGCTGGCTGAGCTGATCGTGCCGGCACTTGAACAGGATGCCGATGTCGATAGCGTCAATGTGGCAGGCCCCGGCTTCATCAATATCCGCGTTTCGGTTGGCTACTGGCAGCGCCTCTTGGCTGGCATGATCTCGCAGGGTCTGGATTTTGGCCGGTCCACAGTCGGTACGGGCAAGAAAATTAACGTTGAGTATGTATCCGCCAATCCAACAGGTCCGATGCATGTCGGTCACTGCCGTGGTGCTGTCGTTGGCGATACGCTTGCAAATGTGCTTGCATTCGCGGGCTATGACGTCATCAAGGAATACTACATCAACGACGCCGGTTCGCAGATCGATGTTCTGGCGAAGTCAGTCTTCTTGCGTTACCGCGAAGCGCTAGGTGAGGATGTTGGCACCATCCCGCCAGGTCTTTATCCGGGCGATTATCTCGTTCCCGTCGGTCAGGCGCTTGCCAATGAGTTCGGTATCAAGCTGCGCGCCATGCCTGAGGAGCAGTGGTTGCCGATCGTCAAGGACAAGGCGATCGATGCAATGATGGCGATGATCCGTGAGGATCTGGCAGCTCTCAACGTCAAGCACGACGTCTTCTATTCCGAGCGGACCCTGCATGCTGGCAATGCCGGTCCCATTCTGTCTGCGATCAACGACCTCACCTTCAAGGGCCATGTCTACAAGGGCACGCTACCGCCGCCTAAGGGTGAGGTTTCCGAAGATTGGGAAGACCGCGAGCAGACGCTTTTCCGCTCCACCGAAGTTGGTGACGACATGGACCGTCCGCTGATGAAGTCGGACGGCACCTACACCTACTTTGCAGCCGATGTGGCGTACTTCAAGGATAAGTACGATCGCGGCTTCTCCGAGATGATCTACGTTCTGGGCGCAGACCATGGTGGTTACGTCAAGCGTCTGGAAGCGGTGGCGCGGGCGGTGTCGGAAGGCAAAGCGAAACTGACCGTTTTGCTGTGCCAGTTGGTCAAGCTTTTCCGTGATGGCGAGCCGGTGAAGATGTCGAAGCGCTCGGGCGATTTCGTTACATTGCGGGACGTCGTGGACGAAGTCGGACGCGATCCGGTGCGATTCATGATGCTTTATCGGAAGAACTCTGAGCCTTTGGACTTCGATTTTGCCAAGGTGACCGAGCAATCTAAAGACAATCCGGTATTTTATGTGCAATATGCTCATGCCCGTTGCAAGTCGGTTTTCCGGCAGGCGAACGAGGCGTTTCCGGGGTTGGATCTGGACGTTTCCGATTTCTCTTCCGGATCGGTTTTGATTAACGATGTCAATGAGTTGCAGTTGATCGCGAAGCTGGCGGAATATCCGCGTCTGATCGAGTCTGCGGCACAGAATCATGAGCCGCATCGCTTGGCATTTTACCTCTACGATCTGGCCAGTTCCTTCCATGGACACTGGAACAAAGGTAAAGATCAGCCGGAATTACGTTTTGTTAACGATAAAAACCGAGAATTGAGCGTTGCCAGACTAGGGCTGGTGAGTGCTGTCGCGAATGTGCTGAAGTCCGGATTGACGCTTTTGGGAGCGGACGCGCCTGACGAGATGCGATGACATCCTCACCATTATTTGCTCACAATACGCTGGCAAGTGCTGTGATGCGTAGATGGTGGAACACGTAATGGTCGAAAAAAATGTCGCGTTTAACCGAGACTCTCGGTCGCAGGAATTCGCTGACAACGATCCTCTGGCCCAATTGGCGCGACTTGGTGCGCAAGAGGATCGTCCTTCCCATGTCGCGCCGCCGGCCGCGCAGAGTGCTGCCGCGTCGTCTGTGCGTCGGGAACCCGAATTCAACCTCGAAGATGAGCTGCTTCGTGAGTTTGCCGTCTACGATGCGCCGCGTCATGAGCCCATCGCACTGGATGCTGCCAACGATGTTCGCTCACCCGTTCCAGCCAGCGAATTCATGCAGCGTGTGGAATCGGTTTTTTCCCGCCGCGAGCCGGAGCTAGAGCCGGTCGCGCAGCAGCTTCCCGTCGATCGCGAAGACTATCTTATTGCCGAGCATCACGCGTCCGCACCGCATTCAGATCTGAGAGACGATTTTAGCGACGATCCGCATTCGGTTGCTGCAGTTTTTGATGTTACGCGCCGCGATACGGTTACGCAGGTTGAAGAGCCTTCCCATGTGGCGCAAGCAGAGATCGCGGCGGCACCCATCGCCGCTGCGCCCGAGCCTCGTGCGTACGAACAGCCGGCTCAGCTACAGCAGCCCAATTGGGAGCTGATGGCCGAGACGTCCGGTGAAACTGCGATCGATCTCGCAAGCGAACTGGAGCTCTCCGTTTCGGACGACGTTTCTACGCCAGTTCAGCCAGCAGCTCCATCGTTGCGCAAATCTTCGCTCGACTTCTCGAGCCTGCGCCTTCCGCTGGCGAACTTCGGCGCTCCACGCGCAACCCCAGTTGCAGCCAAGCCTGCTACCGCTACTGCACCTGTCCTTGAATCTGCCAAGCCTGTTGCCGATGATGTTGTGATGCCTTCTCCTGCCGGACATAAGCTGTCGGCAATGGATGAACTCATTTCCGACGTGGCGCGCTATGAGATCAGCAATAAGAGCGTGAACGCTGCCGCACCTGTTGCGAGGATGGAGCCGGTTGCGACAGCAACGCCTGTATTGTCGTCTGTCGCGCCTGTCTTAAAAGCGCAGCCTGACGCACCGCCCGTGGCGCCGGTCCGTGCGGAACCTGTCTTCGAAACGCCCGTTGCAGCACCCAAGCCGGTCGCTTCACAGCAGGGTGTTGTTGCCACGCCTGCGTCTGTTGCACGCGCTGCTACTGCGCAGGTCGTCAAGCCGCCTGTTGCGCCAGCAGTAGAGACGCCGGTGGCCGATGAATTCGATGCCTTCAATGATGCCGATTTCGAGCTTGCGCTTGAGGATATCGATTTCGATATCGACCTCTCCGAAATCAGCAATATAGATGTTGCACCCGCACCTGTCGCCAAGCCAGTGGTCGCCAAGCCAGCGGTCGCTAAGCCGGCTGCCGTCCAGCCTGCACCAGTCGCTCAGCCGGCGCCTGTTATGCCGGCTGCCGTGGCACCTAAGCCGGTCGCGGCATCGAGCGTCACGACACCCGTTGCTACCCGTTTGCAGCCGCAGCCCGTGGTTGAACAGACGCGCTACGAGGAGCGCCGACCTCCGGCTCCGGCCGCTGTCGTTCCCGCCGCGTCTCTGGAAGGACTTCCTTTCGATCCGACGCAGATCGGTGAGACGGAGGATGCGCCTGAAACCATTACGGAGATGGACGTTCCCGAACTTCCCGTCGGCGTTTTCGAACCAAAACCTGTTGCCCGCCGTCATGAAGAGGATCTCGATCTCGACACCGAGCTTGCATCGCTCTTTGCAACGCCAACTTCAGGTGGTCTTGATCGCCACAAGAATGGCGCGCCTCGTCAGGTGCAGCAGGCTCAGCCAACGCCTGAAGAGGTGGATGAGTTCGAGCGTGCGCTGGAAGAAGATTTTCGCCGAAGCATGCAGGAAGCGGCGGAAGGCCGCGCCGGCTCGCAGTCTAGAGACGATGCGTCTCCCGCCGAGGTTCGCTATTCGGATGACAGCCGCGAGGGTGGCGCACGCCGCTGGTTCGTACCGGTGGCTGCTGCCGTCGGTCTTATCCTCATCGGTGGCGGCACTTACGCCTTGATCGGTGGTGGTGCGTCGCACTCCGGTTCAAATGGCGCGCCGGTGATCATCTCCGCCGATAGCGAGCCGACCAAGGTGGTTCCTGAAAATCCTGGTGGCCGTGTGGTCCCGAACCAGGACAAGGCGGTCTATGATCGCGTCGCCGGTGCTGCACCGTCAGATCCCAAGCAGCCATCGCTGATTTCGACCAACGAAGAACCTGTGGATGTCGTTCAGCGCACGCTGATCCCCGAACTTCCGATGGAAGACGAGGCCGACCAGATGCAGGGTGGTACATCCACGCCCGTCGGCGAAACCGAAGATCCGCGTCTGCTGTCTCGCAACGATAATGCGCAGGCTGCCGATAACGCCGGTCATGGCGGTGTGAATGTGTCTCCGCGCAAGGTGCGCACCATGATCGTCAAGCCGGACGGTACTCTTGTTGCTCAGGAAGTGCCTGCTCCAGCCACCGCAGCGCCGCAGCAGGACAAGGTTGAGCAACTGGCGGCGCCGACTGCCGGACAGGCTGCGGAAGACGCACCTGCAGTGGTTTCCGCATCGCGTGTTCCGGTTACGCCGGAGCAGCCCGCTTCGACGCAAACGACAGCACGCCCTGCCACTGCCCAGCCGTCGCAAACTGCGGCACCGCTGCCTGGCTCCCGCCCGGCCAGCCAGCCAGCCAACGTTGTCGCGACCGTGACGAGCCAGGGCAATGTTCGTCCGGCGTCTCAGCCGCAGGCTGCGCCGCAGGCGGCATCTACGCCAGCAGCCGCGACCAGCACGCCGTCTTCCGGTGGCTACTACATCCAGATCGCATCGCTGCCGAGCCAGGCAGAGGCGCAGAAGTCCTATCAGAACATGTCTGCGAAGTTCGGCTCCGTGATCGGTGGACGAGGTGTGGACATCAAGGCCGCGGAAATCGCCGGAAAGGGAACATTCTACCGCGTTCGTATTCCCGCTGGTGACAAGAACGAAGCTGCTGCATTGTGCGAACGCTTCCGCTCTGCCGGCGGCAGCTGCCTTATCGCGCGGTGAGAGCGACGCTTTAGTACTCGAAAGCCGGGACGGTCTTGCCGTCCCGGCTTTTTTTATAAGAATATCCCACGCTCCAACTCGACCTCATGCACAGGACCGACATCATGACCCAATCGAAAGCTATGATCCTTGGCTGTAGCGGCCTGACGCTGACCGCGGAGGAAATCGACCTTTACAAGGCAGAGCAACCTTGGGGCTTCATTCTTTTTGGTCGCAATATTGGTGATGCGCAGCAGATCACCGATCTGGTTGCCTCCATGCGTGATGCGGTGGGACGGCCCGACGCGCCCGTGCTGATAGATCAGGAGGGGGGACGCGTTCAGCGCATTCGTCCACCAATTCTCCAGTCTTATCCCAATGCACAGGCCCTCGGCGAGATCTACACGCGCGATCGGGATAAAGGTCTGCGTGCAGCATGGCTGATGTCGCGCCTGCATGCTTTCGACCTGACGCGCTTCGGCATTACCGTCGATTGCTTGCCCGTTCTCGATGTACCGGTGGAAGGCGCGAGCAACGTTATCGGTAACCGTGCATACGGGTTCGATCCGACGATGGTAACCGAAATGGGGCAGGCGGCCGCCGATGGTTTGAAAGCAGGTGGAATGCTGCCGGTCATGAAGCATATGCCAGGTCATGGACGCGGTATGGTAGATTCCCATCACGAACTGCCGGTCGTTGACGTTGCTCTCGACGATCTCGACACACATGATTTCGTACCCTTCCGTGCTCTCAATCAGGAACTGATGGGCATGAGCGCGCATCTCGTGTTCAAGGCAGTCGACCCCGAGCGTCCCGCAACCACGTCAAAGAAAGTCATCCAGGAAATCATTCGTGGGCGTATCGGCTTTGACGGACTGCTGATGTCCGACGACAGTTCGATGAATGCACTCAAAGGTACGCTCGGCGAACGTGCCGCCAATATTATTTCTGGCGGTTGCGATATGGTCTTGCATTGCAACGGCGTGATGAGTGAAATGCTGCAGGTCGTGAAGGAAGTTCCTGTCCTTTCGGGCCGGTCTCTCGAGCGTGCCAAAGCTGTGGAAATGGGCTTCCCGAAGCCGGACGATGCCGATGAGACAAGCTTGAGAGAAGAGTTCAACGCGATGCTTGCGGTTGCCTGATGCACCGCCGGCCGGAGCGTCAGCGAAAGGTCCGGCGAAGAGAACCATGGCAGCAGAAAAATCGCGCGGCAATACGCCGATGGACAAGCTCTGGCAGGATGTGAAGCCTGAGCGCGCAACAGGCGAGGCGGCATTGATGATCGATGTGGCGGGCTTTGAAGGCCCGCTCGATCTGCTTCTGCATCTTGCCCGCGTCCAGAAGGTCGATCTCTCCCGCATCTCGGTTCTGGCGCTGGCGGAGCAATATCTGCAATTTGTCGAAAGCGCCCGGCGGGTGCGTATCGAGCTTGCAGCCGATTATCTGGTCATGGCGGCGTGGCTCGCTTTTCTCAAGTCCAAGCTGCTCATCCCCCAGCAAAGCAAGGATGAAGGGCCGAGCGGCGAAGAAATGGCCGCGACCCTTGCTTTTAGGCTCAAGCGACTGGAGGCCATGCGCGACGCTGCCGAGAGGCTGGTGAACCGAGATCAGCTTGGGCGCGATATCTTCGCTCGTGGTGCGCCCGAGCATATCCCCCACCGTAGCCGCTCTGCGTTTGAGGCGAGCCTCTATGACCTCTTGAGCGCCTATGCAACGCTTCGCCAACGTCAGGCCATCACCCAGGTCACGATCGAGAAACGCCAAGTCTGGTCGCTTGTCGAGGCCCGTGAGTTGCTCACCTCGATGTTGGGTGAGATCGGAGAATGGACGGAACTTGATCGGTATCTCCTGCAATATGTGCCCGATCCCTCTATGCGCGCCACCGCCATTGCAAGCGCATTCGCAGCGTCGTTGGAACTTGTGCGGGACGGGTCACTGGAAATTCGCCAGGATGGCGCGTTTCAACCGATTTTCATGCGTAAAGGCTCGGTTAGAGCGAAGGAACGTTCTGAAAGGGCCGATGATGCCGAATGAAGCTGACCAAGAAAACGACGTCGCTGAAGACACAGCAGAGATTAGGGGCGGCTCGGTCTCGCAGCGTCTTGAAGCCGAGGCGGAACGCATTGCCGAAGCCTTGGTGTTCGCCTCGGCGCAACCCGTGTCGGAAGCGTTCATCGCTGAGCGTATCCCGCGCGGTGTCGATGTGCCACCTCTGATGAACCGGTTGAAGCAGGTTTACGCAACACGCGGCGTCAATCTTGTGCAGGTGGGCGGCAACTGGGCGTTTCGCACGGCTGGTGATCTGTCCTTCGTCATACATATCGATGAGAAGGAGCCGAAGAAGCTATCCCGGGCTGCTTTGGAAGTGCTTGCGATCATCGCTTATCATCAGCCTGTCACGCGCGCTGAAATCGAAGATATCCGCGGTGTCCAAACATCGCGTGGAACGCTGGACGTTTTGATGGAAGCAGGTTGGGTGCGTTTTCGCGGCCGTCGCCGCACGCCTGGGCGTCCGGTTACGATGGGAACGACCGTCGAATTTCTCGATCATTTCGGCCTCGAGGAGTTGCGAGACCTTCCGGGTCTCGATGAACTGAAGGGCGCAGGCCTCTTGTCCGGTCGCGTTCCTCCGAATTTCGGAATTCCGATTCCCTCCATGAGCGACGAACTGACCGAGGACGAAGACCCGATCACGCAGCTCGATCTAGAGGAGCTTGGCCTGCTTGCACCGAGTGGCGGCGATCCAGATGATTGATTTTGTTGCAACAGCATAGTGATCACGCAGATGTGTCGACGTGCTGTGGCATCACAGCATTTGCGGTTCGCTTACTTTGTTGAATAGCCATTTTGTCGTTTGAAAAAGCCCTGCAAACGTCTTACATCGTTGCAAAGCAAAATTCAGGGAGTTTGCGTCATGGGTTCTTTTAGTGTTTGGCACTGGCTGATCGTTCTGGTGATTGTGCTAGTGCTTTTCGGCCGGGGCAAAATTCCCGAATTGATGGGTGACGTGGCCAAGGGCATCAAGAGCTTCAAGAAAGGCATGGCCGATGACGATGCCACACCTCCGCCTTCCGATACCAACGTCAATGCCAAGACGGTTGATCATAAGGCTGACGAGATCAAGTAATTGACGCGGGGTGGGACGGAAACGTCGTCACCCTGGTCTTCGCGCCTTGAGGATCATGGCGCGTCGGTGCGCGTGTCGGGAGCTTTTTGATGTTTGATATCGGCTGGAGCGAGTTGCTGGTGATCGCGATCGTCCTGATCGTGGTTGTTGGCCCGAAAGACTTGCCACCCATGATCCGTGCCTTTGGCAAGACGATGGCCGGTTTCCGCAAGATGGCGGGGGATTTCCGCGCTCAGTTCGATGAGGCCATGAAAGAGGCCGACATGGACGATGTGCGCCAGACGATCGCCGATGTCCGCAATCTCAACCCGACCAATTCTCTGCGCGATGCGATGAACCCGCTGCGCCAGCTCGGCAATGACATCCGCTCCGACCTGCAGAATGCTGCAACGCCACCATCTGGACCTGCAACCAGCGCTCCGGCCGATGCACCTGCGGTTACGCTGTCCGAGCCCGAAATGAGGTTGCCGGATACGCCGCCTTCCGCCCTGTATCCTGCGACAGCATCCGGCACCACCAGTTCGATCGCCACAGATGCAACGGTGACCGCGAATTCCATCGCCGAGAAGCCCAAGCGCAATCGGAAGGCATCCGCCAAGTCTGCTCAGGAAGTCGAGGCGGAAACGGTTGCCGCAAAACCGAAACGTGCGTCTCGCACCATAGCCGCCATGGCTGATGCAAAGAAGCCGAAGGTTGCCTCCATCGCTGAAATGGAAGCCGAACCCGCCATTACACCTGCACTTACAGAGATGGCTGCAACGGCGGCAAAATCGAAAACGACAAGGACCGTAACGCCGAAGAAGCAGAGCGTCACAAAGGCGAAAATCGAAAGCGCCAGATCCGATGACGTTGCCGCAGAAACGCCGTTGAAAAAGACCCGGACCGTCAAGGCCAAGAAGGATGAAGCATGAGTGAGGATACCGAGGATAAGCCGCAGCCGCTTATCGAACACCTCATGGAACTGCGCACCCGGCTTATCTGGTCGCTCGGCGCGTTTTTCATCGCTTTCCTTGCGTGCTTCGCAATTGCCAAGCATCTCTTCAATCTACTCGTTATTCCGTACAAGTGGGCGGTCATCTGGGCCGGTCTGGATGTTGCGAAATCCTCGCTGATCTACACGGCTCCGCAGGAATTTTTCTTCACCCAGATCAAGGTCGCCATGTTCGGAGCCATGGTGATTTCCTTTCCGGTGGTTGCGTCACAGCTCTACAAGTTCGTGGCACCCGGCCTCTACAAGAATGAGCGCGCGGCCTTTTTGCCGTTCCTTATCGCTTCTCCACTGCTGTTCCTCCTCGGCGCCGCTCTCGTTTATTTCTTCTTCACGCCCATGGTGATGTGGTTCTTCCTTGCCATGCAGCAATTGCCGCAAGATGGCGAGGTGGCTATTTCGCTGATGCCGAAGGTGTCTGAGTATCTGAGCCTCATCATGACGCTCGTCCTCTCCTTTGGGCTTGTGTTCCAGTTACCGGTCGTCACCACGCTTCTGGCACGCGTTGGATTGCTGACAAGCGACTGGCTGAGAGAAAAGCGCAAGTTTGCGATCGTTGCCGCGTTCATCGTTGCTGCCGTTCTGACACCGCCCGATCCCATGTCCCAGATCGGTCTTGCCTTGCCAGCGATCCTTCTCTACGAGGTTTCAATCTATATGGCTCGACTCGTGGAGAAGAAGCGCGCTGCCGAAGTTGCTGGACGGGAGCTTGAAGGCCCCGAAGAGGTCTAACGGTTCTCGAACGCTTTTCTCCAGACGCCGGGTCATTTGTCCCGGCGTTTTGTTTTCCAACAAGCCAAGACGCAAAAACCACGGTCTGGAACGACGATGCACGATATTAAATGGATACGCGAAAACCCTGAAGCCTTCGATGCTGCGCTTGCCAAGCGCGGAGCCGAACCTCAGTCCGCGGGCCTGATTGCGCTCGACGAGAAGCGCCGCTCCGTCATCCAGACCTTGCAGGACATGCAGTCTCGCCGAAATGCCGCCTCGAAGGAGATCGGCGCTGCCATGGCGCAGAAGAACGCTGAATTGGCTGAGAAGCTGAAGGCCGAGGTCGCTGACATCAAGGACAGCATGCCGAAGCTGGAAGAGGAAGACCGTCAGGTTACCGGTCAGCTCAACGATGCCCTCTCGCGCATTCCCAATATCCCGCTGGACGGTGTACCGGTCGGCAAGGATGAGAACGACAATGTCGTGACGCGCGTCGTTGGCCAGAAACCCGGTTGGAACCACCAGGCGAGGGAGCATTTCGAGATCGGTGAAGCCCTGGGCTACATGGATTTCGATCGTGCTGCCAAGCTTTCGGGCTCTCGCTTCACCGTGCTGACCAGCCAGATTGCCCGGCTGGAGCGTGCGCTCGGTCAGTTCATGATTGACCTGCACACCAGCGAACACGGTTATACGGAAGTTTCGTCGCCGCTTATGGTGCGTGCTGAAACGCTGTATGGAACGGGCAATCTGCCAAAGTTCGAGGAAGACCTGTTCAAGACGACGGACGGACGATACCTCATTCCGACCGCGGAAGTGACGCTGACCAATTTGGTTGCCGGTGAAATTCTCGAACAGGAAAAGCTACCGCTTCGTTTCACGGCGTTGACGCCTTCTTTCCGCTCGGAGGCAGGTTCCGCCGGTCGCGACACCCGCGGCATGCTGCGCCAGCATCAGTTCTGGAAGTGCGAACTTGTGTCGATTACCGATGCTGAAAGCTCGATTGAAGAGCATGAGCGCATGACGGCATGTGCCGAAGAAGTGCTGAAGCGTCTTGGCATGCATTTCCGCACGATGACGCTCTGCACCGGTGATATGGGCTTCGGCGCGCGCAAGACCTACGATCTCGAGGTTTGGCTGCCCGGCCAGAACACCTATCGTGAAATTTCCTCCTGCTCCCTCTGCGGCGATTTCCAGGCACGACGCATGGATGCGCGCTATCGCGGCAAGGGCGACAAGGCCACGACGTTCGTTCACACATTGAACGGCTCGGGTACCGCCGTCGGACGTTGCCTGATCGCGGTTCTGGAAAACTATCTGAACGAAGATGGCTCGGTCACCATTCCGGACGTTTTGCTGCCTTACATGGGCGGTTTGAAGCGAATCGAGAAGGCAGCCTGAGTTCTGAATTCTGCTCTCCGCGTCACCGGCGCGGAAAGTCACCTCTGCCATGAGGAGTGTACCCGCTAGGCTTGCCTTCCGGTTGAGCGGTTGCTGGTGCGGTGGTGGCACGGGACGAAGCAACGAGGGAGAAGATCATGCGGATTTTACTGACGAATGATGATGGCATCCACGCGGAGGGTCTGGCAGCGCTGGAGCGCATCGCCCGCACGCTGTCTGACGATGTGTGGATCGTTGCGCCGGAAACCGATCAGAGCGGTCTTGCCCATTCCCTGACGCTCTCCGAGCCGCTTCGCTTGCGCAAGATATCGGACAAGCATTACGCGGTACGCGGCACGCCGACCGATTGCGTTATCATGGGCATCCGTGAAGTTCTTCCCGGTAAGCCAGATCTGGTTCTCTCCGGTGTCAATTCCGGCGCCAATATGGCCGACGACGTGACCTATTCGGGAACGATCGCGGGTGCGATCGAAGGCACGCTTCAGGGTGTCCGCTCTTTCGCGCTGAGCCAAGCCTACGCCTATACGGGTACAGCCGAGCGGGTCGTTCCCTGGGAGGTTGCCGAATCTTACGCGCCGGATCTCATTCGCAAGTTGAGCAAGGTCGATCTACCGGATGGTACCTTTCTCAATCTCAACTTCCCAAACTGCGCACCCGAAGACGTCCAAGGTGTCAGCGTAACGGGACAAGGCAAGCTCGACTTTGGCTTGATGGTGGAGGAGCGCCATGATGGCCGTGGTCTACCCTATTACTGGCTGCGTTTCGGCGAACGCCTCGGTACCTTCATGGAGGGCACCGATATCCATGCCGTCAAGCACAACAAGATTTCGGTAACACCCCTCAAGCTTGACCTTACCGACTACTCGGTCAAGGATCGGATCGCCAAGGCACTTGGATTCGGAGCAAACGATTGAAATCGCCCATGGTGGAGAAAGAAGGCTTCGCTGCGCTTGTCCTCAGACTGCGGGCCGCGGGCATTTCCGACCTCGATCTTCTGACGGCGGTCGAGCAGACGCCACGCTCTCTCTTCGTTCCGGCGCCTCTCGCCGCAGACGCCTATTGCAGCCGCACAATCCCCATCGACTGCGGAGCCTTCATGGAAGGCGCCGATATGGCGGTGAAGATCATCGCCCGGCTCCAGGTGAAGCCCGGCCAGCGTGTGCTTGAAATCGGCACGGGTAGCGGCTTCATGACCGCGGTCCTTGGGCGACGTGCGGAACGTGTACTCTCCGTGGAGCGATACAAAACGCTGGTTCAAGCGGCACAGAATCGGATGGACGATCTCAGCATCCGCAATGTGGTCATCCGTCAGGCCGATGGTTCGAACGGTCTTGTGGGTGAGGGAACCTTCGATCGGATCGTTTCCACCGCCGCCTTTTCCGCCATGCCGCGCTTCTTCACTGAACAGATCGTGTCCGGCGGTATGATGATTGCCCCGATCATACTTGAAGATGGACGCTGCGTGATGACCCGCTTTTCAAAGACCGGCAGTCGCTTCGAGCGCGAAGAGCTTTTTGAAACACCCTTCCTGCCAATCGAATCCCACATCGCAACCTATCTTTAGAGCCTGTCGCGTCGGACTGTGCAGCGGTTTTGTGGTCACGTCATGCGATAAAGACATATGAGCGAAGCTTAAGGTCACGACGCGCCCAGATGGCTTCAAAGTGGCTAAAAAAAGAGCCGGCTTACACCGGCTCCCGATGATCTTTGACCTGTCTTGCTGCACTTACCCGAAGAGCGCGAAGCTGCTCTTCAGGGTAACCCATACACCCCACAGGAGCGGGAGGCCGACTGCGGCCCAGGCGAGAGCCGCCTTACCATCGAAACCGCCTTTGCCGATGCCGAAGGAGCCTGTCGGGCCGGCATTGGCCGCCGCGGTCTTTGCCTGAAGCGAGGCGACTTCCTCGTCTGACATGAACCACTTGTCGGAGAGTGGCTTGACGAAGGCGTTGGCGATGAGGCCGAGCGCCAGCATGCCGGCTAGGATGTACATCGTGCTGGTGTAGAGAGCAGGGCCCGGTGCGACACCAGCGGCGATCTGTGCCTCACGGATGTAGTTGACCACGACGGGACCAACGATACCAGCCGTTGCCCAAGCCGTCAGCAGGCGACCATGGATGGCGCCGACAAACTGTGTGCCGAAGATATCCGCGAGATAGGCCGGGATGGTGGCGAAACCACCGCCATACATGGACAGGATGATGCCGAAGGCAAGGACGAAGAGAGCCTTCGAGCCCATCAGCGCAAGCGTCGGTGCAAGCGCATAAAGCACAATGCCAAGAATAAAGAAGCAGAAGTAAGTGTTCTTTCTGCCAATCTTGTCTGACATCGAGGCCCAGAAGAAACGGCCGCCAATGTTGAAGAGCGATAAAAGCCCGGTGAAGCCTGCTGCGATCGCCGCAATCTGTGCCTTTTGCGCTGCATCGAGGTCTGCGAAGGCGACACCTGGCGCTCCGATGAGAGAACCGGCAAAGATTTCCTGCAGCATGGGGGAAGCCATGCCAATCACGCCAATGCCCGCAGAAACGTTGAGGCAAAGAACCGCCCAGATCAGCCAGAACTGCTTGGTTTTGTGGGCGTCACGCAGATGCACGTGGCGCGTGGTAATCATCGCGCTCTTGGAAGCAGGCGGCGTCCAGCCTTCCGGGCGCCAGCCAGCGGGTGGGATGCGGTATCCAAAAGCACCGGCCATCATAAAGACGAAGTAGATCAGCGCCATGACGACGAAGGTCTGCCAGACGCCAACGGTCGTATCGGTCTTGAAATGGCCCATCAGCAGGTTGGCGAGTGGAGCGCCGATCATCGCGCCGCCGCCAAATCCCATGATGGCCATGCCCGTCGCCATGCCGCGCCTGTCCGGGAACCATTTGATCAGCGTCGATACGGGCGAAATATAGCCAAGCCCGAGGCCCACGCCACCGATGACACCTGCACCGAGCCACATCAACCACAACTGATGGGTCATGACACCGATCGCCGCGACGAGAATACCGCCGCACCAGCAGCACGCGGAAACGAAGCCGGCTTTGCGCGGGCCGACACGCTCCAGCCAACCGCCCCAGATGGCCGCAGAGCAGCCCAAGAGAACGAAGAACAGAGTGTAAATCCACCCAAGATCTGCCACGCGCCAGTTACAGGCAGTCGTGAAGAGGGCACCGATCAGCGTCAAGCTCGAGCAGCTTGGATCTGTGGCGGGAAGAGCCTTCGACAAAGGGAGCCAGAATACGCTGAAGCCGTAGGCCATACCGATGCACAGGTGAATGGCCAGTGCGGCGGGCGGAACCAGCCAACGATTGAATCCGGGTTTGGCGATGATTCGCTCTCGATCGAGAAGACCGGTCCCCGCCATGCCTCCTCCGCTTACGCCTGTAACTGCCATCGACAATACCTCCCTCTTGGAATGTCAGGACTACTCTAATGATTGTCGCTCAAATGCAATGAGCGACCATCAATGAATTGAAAATCTGTGAGAAATCGGAGAGCCGGTGGCCTCCATTTGTTTTTCAACGGCATTGTGACAGTAGGTGGACCCGGTGACGATGCCCTTCACTCTCATGCTCCACTTGGTGGAATGCTGGGCTCCGACAGCGACTCTCCCGCCACTACTCCCTTTCCGCCCGGCGCGCCCTTTGCAGCATCTGAACCAAGTCCGACTGCCTGCGACGTCGGATCTTCCGGACGCTTGATCTGTTTGGCTGCGGTCAAAACCAGCGGCAGAAATCCTTCGTGGCTGCCATCGATCATCTCGAAGAAACGCCGCCGCATGCGCGGCTCCCAGAATTTGTTGATATGAGTGGCGACACCGTCCACCTGCACGTCCTGTGGCTGCGAGAGGAAGAAGGTGGCAATCTGGTTCGCCATGCGAACGAGTTTTTCATCTGTGTGACTAAGCGACATGACTGGTCTCCCCCGATGCCAGACGATCGGGTCTGGTAAACACTTCAAATTCATCGCCGCGTGCAATGCCGATGAGGCTGATCCCGGATCCGTCTGCTGTCTCAATGGCGAGCGCCGTCGGCGCCGAAATCGCGACCAGAACGGGGCAGCCGAGGAGAGCCGTTTTCTGAACCATCTCCACGGAAAGACGACTCGTAACCACTACAATACCTTCGAGTGCAGACAGCCCCGATCGAAGGATCGCGCCAGACAGCTTGTCCAGAGCATTGTGCCGCCCGACATCCTCACGAATGGCGACAATGCCGCCTTCCGGTCGGTAAAAACCCGCGCCGTGGACGGCGCGAGTCTCGCGATTGAGGCTCTGCCCGTCTGCCAGCATGCGGATGGCCTCGCTGACCTGTCGCGGCTGCCAGCGCGATGCTGGGTCGTTTACCGTTCTGACAGAGCGGGTTGCCTGGTCGATCGACTCAATGCCGCACAAGCCACAGCCTACTGGTCCCGCCATACGCCTACGGCGCGCCACAAGCGCATCGGCAGTCGCGTCCCGCAACGTGATCTGCACGTCGATCCCGCGCCCAGCCTCGACTAGCTCCACCTCCAGAATATCCTGCGCCGAGGTTATGATCTCTTCGGCCAGCGAGAAGCCATATGCGAAGTCGACAAGATCCGCAGGCGTTGCCATCATCACGGCGTGCGTGGAGCCGCCGTAGGAAAAAGCGATCGGCACTTCTTCCGGAACAATGCGGTGACCCGCCTCGATCCGTCCCTGCCGGAAGCGCCACTCTTCGATCGTTCTGCTGGGGGTTCGCTGCATCCCCCGTCCTACTCCGCAGCGTCCAGTTTCGCAACGATACGGCGGGACTGGCGGGACAGCTCTTCATATTCCTCCTGCCATTGCGTCGGACCGTTAGAGGGCGAGACCTGGACCGCCGTTACCTTGTACTCCGGACAGTTGGTTGCCCAGTCGGAGAAGTCGGTGGTGATGACATTAGCCTGAGTGTCGGGGTGATGGAACGTCGTATAGACCACACCCGGCGACACACGATCGGTGATCAGCGCGCGCAGCGTCGTATCGCCCGACCGGCTTGCAAGCTTGATCCAGTCACCATCGTTGATGCCGCGCTGCTCCGCATCATGCGGGTGGATTTCCAGCCGGTCTTCTTCGTGCCAGACGACGTTCTCGGTCCGCCGTGTCTGCGCACCGACATTGTACTGCGACAGGATGCGGCCCGTTGTCAGCAGCAGCGGGAAGCGTGGCCCTGTGCGCTCGTCGGTCGCCACATATTCCGTGCGGATGAACTTGCCCTTACCGCGCACGAAGCCATCGATGTGCATGATGGGCGAGCCGAGCGGGAATTTTTCGTTGCAAGGCCACTGAACGGAGCCGTTCTTCTCAAGATAATCATAGGACACGCGCGCAAAGCTTGGCGTCGTCGCCGCGATTTCATCCATGATCTGAGACGGATCAGTATAATTCCAGTCCAGCCCCATCGCCTGCGCGAGCTTCTGCGTCACTTCCCAGTCCGAATAGCCGTTCTTCGGGCTCATGACCTTGCGCACGCGGTTGATGCGGCGTTCGGCATTGGTGAAGGTGCCGTCTTTTTCAAGGAACGTCGATCCTGGCAGGAAGACATGCGCGTAGTTGGCGGTTTCGTTCAGGAACAGATCATGCACCACAACGCATTCCATGGCCGCCAGTCCCGCAGATACGTGCTTGGTATCCGGGTCCGACTGGAGGATGTCTTCGCCCTGCACATAGAGGCCCTTGAAGGTGCCTTCGACAGCGGCATCCAGCATGTTTGGAATACGCAGACCGGGTTCGTTATTGAGCGTGACACCCCATAGTTTCTCGAAGATTTCGCGCGTCGCGTCATCAGAAATGTGCCGATAGCCCGGCAGCTCATGCGGGAAGGAGCCCATATCGCATGAACCTTGAACGTTGTTTTGACCGCGTAGCGGGTTCACGCCAACGCCCGGACGACCGATGTTGCCGGTCGCCATTGCAAGGTTTGCAATCGCCATGACAGTGGTGGAGCCCTGGCTGTGCTCGGTTACGCCCAGCCCGTAATAGATTGCGCCGTTGCCACCGCGCGCATAAAGCCGTGCCGCGCCGCGCAGGTCAGCCGCCGGAACGCCGGTGAATTTCTCGGTCTCTTCCGGGCTATGCTGCTCTTCGGAAACGAAAGAAGCCCAGTCCTCGAATTCGGACCAGTCACACCGCTCGCGAATGAAGGCTTCGTCGAACAGCCCTTCGGTGACGATGACATGCGCAAGCGATGTCAAAACTGCGACATTGGTGCCGGGCTTCAGCGGCAGATGAAAGGCGGCTTCCACATGCGGCGTACGTACCAGATCGATACGACGCGGATCGATAACGATCAGCTTGGCACCCTGGCGCAGCCGTTTCTTCAGGCGCGAGCCGAATACCGGGTGTCCATCCGTGGGGTTCGCGCCGATGACGAGCACCACGTCGGAATGCTCGACGCTGTCGAAATTCTGCGTGCCAGCAGAGGTGCCAAAGGCCTGACCGAGGCCGTAACCGGTTGGCGAATGGCAGACGCGGGCACAGGTATCGACGTTGTTGTTGCCGAAGCCAGCGCGGATCAGCTTCTGAACCAGATAGGTTTCTTCATTGGTGCAGCGAGAAGAGGTGATGCCGCCAATCGATTCCTTGCCATACTGGTTTTGGATGCGACGGAATTCGGATGCGACATGCGCATACGCCTCTTCCCAGGTGACTTCGCGCCAGGGATCGGAGATTTTCTCGCGGATCATGGGATTAAGGATGCGATCCTTATGGCTGGCGTAACCATAGGCAAATCGACCCTTGACGCAGGA
This sequence comes from uncultured Agrobacterium sp., assembly GCA_913777615.1. GTDB lineage: Bacteria > Pseudomonadota > Alphaproteobacteria > Rhizobiales > Rhizobiaceae > Agrobacterium. The sequence continues at coordinate 205,516 of CAJYTK010000007.1, forward strand.
ATGGCCACGGTTTGCCTGGCCATCCTTCCACGGCACCATGCGGACGAGCTCTTCGCCGCGCATTTCTGCCTTGAAGGAGCAGCCGACGCCACAATAGGCGCAGGTGGTGACCACGGAATGTTCCGGCTGACCGATGGCGATCACCGACTTTTCGGTCAGTGTCGCGGTCGGACAGGCCTGCACGCAGGCGCCGCAAGAAACGCAGTCGGAATCGAGGAAGGCTTCATGCGCGCCGGCTGAAACGCGGCTGTCGAAGCCACGGCCTTCGATCGTCAGCGCGAAGGTTCCCTGCACGTCTTCGCAGGCGCGAACGCAACGCGAGCAGACGATACATTTCGACGGGTCATAGGTGAAGTAGGGGTTAGACTCGTCCTTCGGCATCCATTGCGCGTTGATCGCTCCATCGGTCGAACGAGCCTTGACGTGGTTGTCGCCCTCATAGCCGTAGCGCACATCGCGAAGGCCGACAGCGCCTGCCATATCCTGCAATTCGCAATCGCCATTGGCAGCGCAGGTGAGGCAGTCCAGCGGGTGGTCGGAGATGTAAAGCTCCATCACTCCCTTGCGGATCTGCTTCAGCCGCTCCGTCTGGGTGTGGACGACGAGGCCTGGCGCAACCGGCGTGGTGCAGGAGGCGGGGGTGCCGTTTCGGCCCTCCACCTCGATCAGACAGAGACGGCAGGAGCCGAAAGCATCCACCATATCTGTGGCGCAGAGTTTGGGCACCTGAATGCCTGCTTCCATGGAAGCGCGCATGATGGAGGTGCCAGCGGGCACAGTAATCTCTCGGCCATCGATGGTGAGCGTCACCATTTCGGTGGATTTGGAAGCCGGTGTGCCGTAGTCGATTTCTGGAACGAGGGTCATGGTATCACTCCGCCGCTTCAACAAGTGGGGTGGGTGCGAAATCCTCCGGGAAGTGCGTCATCGCACTCATCACCGGATATGGGGTGAAGCCGCCCAGCGCGCAAAGCGAGCCAAACTTCATGGTGTTGCAGAGATCCGCCAGAAGCTGGCGGTTCTTTTCGGGCTCAATCCCTTGCGCGATCTTATCGGCAGTTTCGACACCGCGTGTCGAGCCTATGCGACAAGGCGTGCATTTCCCGCAACTCTCGACCGCGCAGAATTCCATCGCGAACCGCGCCTGATTGAGCATGTCGACACTTTCGTCGAAAACGACGATCCCCGCGTGCCCGATCAGGCCGCCAGCGGCGGTGAAGGCCTCATAGTCAAAGACCGTGTCGAAAAGCGATGGCGGAAAATAAGCCCCGAGCGGGCCGCCCACCTGGACTGCCTTGACCGGACGACCGGAGAGAGTTCCGCCACCGATATCGTTGACGAGCTGGCCGAGCGTCATGCCAAAGGCGGTTTCGTAGAGGCCGCCATGTTTCAGGTTTCCGGCAAGCTGGATCGGGATTGTGCCATGAGACCGGCCAACGCCGTAATCGCGATAGAACTGTGCACCGCGAGCCATGATCACCGGAATGGACGCCAGCGACATGACGTTGTTGACGACGGTGGGTTTGCCGAACAGTCCTTGAAGCGCAGGCAGCGGCGGCTTGGCACGGACGATGCCGCGCTTTCCTTCCAGACTGTTCAGAAGCGAGGTTTCCTCGCCGCAGACATAGGCACCCGCACCCATGCGAACTTCAAGGTCGAACGCATACGTCGAGCCCATCACGCAAGCGCCGAGAATACCGGCATTACGGGCGATGCGGATCGCCTCTTCCATGACAGCGATTGCATGCGGATATTCCGAGCGCGTGTAGATATAGCCTTTGGTGGCACCCACCGCGATACCGGCGATCGCCATGCCCTCGATGAGAACGAAGGGGTCGCCTTCCATAATCATCCGGTCGGCGAAGGTGCCGCTATCGCCCTCATCCGCGTTGCAGACGATGTATTTTTGATCGGCAGCGGCGTCCGCGACCGTTTTCCATTTGATGCCTGTCGGAAAGCCAGCGCCACCGCGTCCGCGCAAACCGCTGTCAGTGACCTGCCGGACGATATCCGCAGGCGCCATCGCAACGGCCTTTTCCAGTCCCTGAAGGCCGCCATGCTGGCGATAATCATCCAGAGACAAAGGATCGGTGATGCCGCAACGGGCGAAGGTCAGCCTCGTCTGGCTTTTCAGAAATGGCATTTCTTCTGTGAGGCCGTGGCAACGCGCATGTGCACCTCCCGCCAGGAAGCCCGCGTCGAACAAAGAAGGAACGTCGGATGGCTTGATTGGCCCATAGGCCACGCGGCCCTGGTCAGTCTCTACCTCGACAAGTACTTCCAGCCAGAGCATGCCGCGTGAGCCATTACGCACGACGCGGATCGAAGTGCCGCGGGAGGCTGCTTCACGCTCGATGGCTGCTGCGACCTTGTCGGCGCCGACGGCGAGAGCCGCTGCATCGCGGGGAACGAAGACGGTGATGCTCATTTGCTAACCCCCGCCACGATGTCGTCCAGGCAGTGTTCGTCCAATCGCCCATGAAGTTCGCCATCCAGCATGGCTGCGGGAGCAGAGGCGCAGAGCCCTAGACAGAAGACCGGTTCCAGCGTGACCGAGCCGTCAGGTGCAGTCTCATGCCAGTCGAGGCCGAGCTTTGCCCTCGCCCGTTCGGCGAGCCGGTCGCCGCCCATGGACTGACAGGCTTCGGCGCGACAGAGCTTCAAGCTGTGACGTCCTGCCGGTTGATCGCGGAAATCGTGGTAGAAGGTAACGACGCCATGGACCTCGGCGCGCGACACATTCAGCGCGGAAGCGATCAACTGCTTGGCGCTTTCTGGAATATAGCCGAACTCCGCCTGCACATGATGCAGGATAGGCAGCATGGGCCCTTCCAAGTGACGACAGTGATCGATGATCTCTGATATCCGGCTTGCCTCAGTGGCGGCAACCGCTCGAATGTTCATGGTCAGTCCTCCCAAACCGACGCAAGATTGGCGAAACCTCAAATTCTGCCAACCCACGCTTTCGGTAAACGACGACCGAAAGCAAATGCGCAAGCCGTTAAATTGGCTCTCGTCAAAGATGACGAAATTGACGGGATCAGGTCAATAACGCCTTCGCGTCGATCGATAGAAAATTTCTATCAAAGGCGGATGCCGCAGCGCGCGACCTTGCTTCGTGCAGGAGCGCTGAGACAAGGGGGGTGTGCGGTTCCCGATGGGTCGCTACGAGGCCCACAAGATGCTCGGCATCCGGCTCGGAAATCGGAATCATTCTGATTTGTTCAGGAAAGCCGAATGATTCCGCTACGTTACGTGGCATGATCGAGGCCCATTTGCCTGTTCGTATGTGAGAAAAGAGAACGATCATTGAATTGGATTCGAGCGTTGGCTTCACCGGAGCGCCGGCTTCCGCCATGTGCTGATTGATAATGCGGCGGTTCTGCATGTCCGAGGTCAATAGGCAAAGCCGAAGGTCCGATACCTCTTTCCAGGTCACGACTTCGCGATCCGCCAAGGGTGTGCCAGCAGCGGTGATCAGGTGATAGCGTTCTGAATAGAGAGGAACCGTCGTCACGCGACCAAGTGGCTCATTATCGAGATAGGTGATTCCCGCATCTATATCGAGATTTTCAAGCTGGCTGAGAACCTGCAAGGAGGTACGGGAGGTCACCGAGAAGGTGACGTCCGGATGCCGCGCTTGAAAAGGTTCCGTCAACCTCGGGACCATGGCCAGCGCAGTAGGGATGACGGCAATCCTAATATGTCCAGCAAGACCTTTTCTTGCTGCCCGCATTTCTTCACGCATGGTGCGTGTATCGCCAACGATCCTTCGCGCCCACTCGAGAACGCGCTGGCCCTCCGGTGTCAGGCCTTGGTAGCGCGACCCGCGTACGACGAGAACGACGCCGAGATGATCCTCAAGCTGTCGGATCGCTGCTGAAAGCGTCGGCTGCGAAATCCCGCATTCTTCCGCGGCCCGTCCGAAGTGCCCGGCTCGGGCAAGCGCGATGAAAAATTCCAGCTTGTCGATCATGATCGCTCCTCCTTCAGCCGCGCTGCGGGGATTTGGCGTGGACGATGGCCCGTCGTCAACTGGCGATGGGTGGAGGAACCCGCCTTGTCGTCACCGGTATCATTGGCGGAAGCAAGGCCGTGTTTTCGATGCGCCCATTCCGTCATGGTTATCGAAGTGTCAAAAAATATGCGAAGTGCTTAACGTTTTAACGGCGTGGTAACACTAACGCGCTTTAATCATCTCCATCGACGCATGGTTTTTCCGTTTCGGAAGAGGGGCCTTGCAGAGTTTGTTGAGCCGGATCGATTCCGATGCGGCGTTTGCGTCAGTGTAGATCGAGTCATGCGTATGAGTCATTCGCCTAAAATCGGAAAATCAATCGCAAAGATGTTCGCAGCGGCATTGCTGGCAAGCGTCGCAACGGGTTGCAGCTCGGATGCGACACGCTTCTCCGGACTCTTTTCCAGCAACAATACGGACCAGATGACGACCGCGTCCATTCCCCAGCGAAACGGTGCTGGTGCCTATGGCCAAGCCCCCGTTCCACAGGGCGATATGAATGGCGGTGGTTATGCAACCGCACCGCAGGGCGGTTATGGAAGCCAGAACGCAGCCACCAATCAGCCCTATCCGGCTGCCAATGGCGGTTACGGTTCGGTTCAGCCATCGGTGGCCCGCGCAGCATCGTCCGCCGCGCCGGTTCAGCGCGCTGAGCTTTCAGCCCCATCTTCAGCAGCAGGCCGTGATCCGGCCACGAGAACCGAAGCCATGGCGCAGCCATTGCCGTCTGCAACCGCAAACCGTGCGCCATCCATGGCATCGGCACGCGTACCGGCCAATAATGGCGCCGACACGCTTTCAACAGGAACCGTCAAGCGCGATAGCAACGGCTGGCATACCGAGGGAGCGTCTTCCGTCACGCTCAACTCCGGTGAAACCATCGCCACGCTTTCCAGACGCTATGGCGTTCCGGAAAAGGCGCTACTCGACGCAAACGGTCTTAAGACGGCATCGGCCGCACGTCCCGGTCAGTCGATTGTCATTCCACGCTTCGGTCAGCCACGCAACGCTGCGCGCGCTGCGTCCGACAACATTGATCTGAGCAAGAACAACGCACCGGCTCCGGCTCGTGGTCCTGAGCAGAATGTTGCGGTTCTGCCGGCGCAGACGGCGGCGCGCGACAAGGCTTCGGCTGAAAGCGGCAAGCTGACACCTCCAGGCGGCAAGGGACTGCCGCCAACCGGTGGCTATAAGGTCAAGCCGGGCGACAGCATTGCCAAGATTGCCCGCGAAAACGGCGTCTCCGTTGCCGATCTGAAGGCTGCCAACAACATGGCAGACGGCAATATCCGCATCGGTCAGACACTGACGATTCCAGCTGCCGGAACGGATGGCATCAAAACCGCTTCGGTCAAGCCACATGAAACTGCGCCTGCAGCGGCTGCAAAGGCTGTCGAAACGCCAGTTGCCAAGACAGAAGCGCCAAAGGCGCCGGCTGCCGAAGCAAGTGTCAGCGATGTCGAGAAGAAGTCCGATGTCGCTTCGATTGCACCGGAGTCTACAGGCATTGGCAAGTACCGCTGGCCGGTTCGCGGTGCCGTCATCTCCGGCTTCGGCGAAAATGTCGATGGCAATCGTAATGACGGCATCAACATTTCCGTGCCCGAAGGTACGCCGATCAAGGCTGCCGAAAACGGTGTGGTCATCTATGCCGGCAACGGACTGAAGCAGCTCGGCAACACGGTTCTGGTTCGCCACGACGACGGCAAGGTGACGGTGTACGGCAACGCCGCAAACCTCGACGTTCAGCGCGGCCAGAAGGTCCAGCGTGGCCAGACCATCGCGACGTCGGGCATGACTGGCAGCGCCAAGCGTCCACAGGTTCACTTCGAAGTCCGCAAGGATGCAACGCCGGTGAACCCGTCCTCTTTCCTTGAATAGTGTAATGTGCGTATCAAGGTAACAGGAAAAGCCGGGTCGTGAGGCCCGGCTTTTTCATTTCGGTCAGGTTTTTATTTCGCCGGTTTCTTCATGTTGATGGACGCTCAAGTCCGACGGTTGCTTCGATGAAGTCGGCGATCCGGACAGTGTCATCGAGGTGGAAGACCGGAAGTGTGCTCTGCGGGATCAAGTGGTCGGCAGCGATTGCAATGATATGCGGATCGTGCGGCGCCAGCGGTTCTGTTTTTGCCGCGTCTGTTCGGCGGGCCTCGATTTTGGGTACGGGCTCGTATTTGTACCCTTCGATCAAAACCAGATCGCAGGGTGCAATCCGGGACAGAATTTCTTCGAAGGAAGGTTCAGGCGCGCCGCGAAGCTCATGCATGATGGCAAATCGGGTGCCGGAAACGATCGTCACCTCATGCGCGCCAGCCTGCCGATGCCGCCAGCTATCTGCGCCCACCTTGTCGATATCGAAATCATGGTGTGCGTGTTTGATAGTGGAGACCCGGTAGCCGCGCGCAGTCAGCTCAGAGACGATGCGAACGGCGAGCCCTGTCTTACCCGAGTTCTTCCAACCGGAAATACCGAATACTTTTTGACGCGTCATGCAGACAGGCTCCGAAGGAAAGTCTCAGCCTGCGCCAGTTCTTCGGGCGTATTGACGTTGAAGAACGGATCGATGGAACTCGTAGCGCTTTCGACTGGCGGGAAAGAAACGCCTATCGTGGGGTGGCGCGCCAGGAAGCTTCGGATGCGCCGGTTATTGTCGTTTGCGAGCCATTGCTGCAGATCCTCCATAAGAGCAAGGGGCCAGAGAGCAAAGACCGGATGGACCTGGCCTTTGGAGGCCGCGATGACAATAGAGTTCTCGTCAGGCAAATGATCCAAGAGCTTCGAAGCAAGATCATCTGGAAAAAACGGGCTATCTGAAGGCACCGTCAAGATGTGGCTTGCGCTGGAAGGGTGATCTCTAAAATGCTCCAAGCCAGCGAGAATACCGGCGAGGGGGCCTGCGTGACCGATCTTTGTGTCGGGCACGAGAGGCAGGTCAAAGCCTTTTCCCCATTCGCCGACGGCGTTAAGCGCCAGTGTCGAAACCTGCGGCGCAATCTTGTCGATGACGTGGTGCAGAAGTTGTTGTTCGCCTAAGGGGCAGAGAGCCTTGTTGGAGCCCATACGCCGGGAGAGACCGCCCGCCAGTATGAGGCCGGGGAAAGCGCGCACCGTGCTCGTCATGCCTCACCTCTCGGTATATGCTGTGTGTGGCGACGTTCCTGTCTGCCCGCATAAGCGCTCGTCGCAACGGCAAGCACGCCATTCACCAGCATGACGAGGAGGAGATGTGTCGTACCGGCTTCTTCCGATAGGAGGGAAGAGGCGATAACCGACAGCATTGCTCCACCACCAATTGTCAGCGCTCCGCCAAGCCCGGAGGCGGAGCCTGCCAGATGAGGTTGGACACTCACCATGCCTGCATTGGCGCTGGGCAGTGTCACGCCGTTACCGACGCCGATCAGGGCCAGCGGAATGAAGAACTCATAGTGACTGTCGAGCTCAAGATGAAGCAGAAGATATGCGATGGCGATACCGCCAAGCGCTATCACATTGCCGGTCAGCATCATCACTGGGATACCGATTCGGCTGGCATAGCGGCCGGAGACGAAGTTGCCCAGCATGTATCCTGTCGCCATGAAGAAGAACTGCATGCCCAGCACCGCAGGCGTCAGCCCGTAGAGCACGCTGCCGACAAAAGGTGCGCCACCGAGGAACGAGAAGAACAGGCCGGAGGAGAGCGTGCAGGTTAGCGCATAACCCCAGAAACGAGTGGAGCGAAGAAGTTGCGGCCATGCTTTGAACTGCGCTGCGAAACTTGCTGACTTCTGCCGGTTGGTTTCGCCCATGTCGAAAAAGACGAGCAGCAGAACCGCAACGGCGGAGAGGCCAACAAAGGCGAAGCTTGCTTGCCAGCCAGCGAGATCATTGAGAAAGCCGCCGACGGTGGGCCCGACCATCGGAACCACCGACATTCCCATTGTGACATAACCGATCATCGAGGCGGCCTGCTCGGCTGGTACCATGTCGCGGACGATGGCCCTCGCCAGCACGAAGCCCGACGCGATCGCCGCCTGCAGAACGCGGCCGATCATGAAAACGGTGATATTCGGCGCAAAGGTACAGATGAGTGTGGCAACAATCATCAGCAGGATACTGAAGAGCATCACGGGCCTGCGCCCGAAGAGATCGGAAAGCGGTCCGATCACAAGCTGAAGCACTGCCGTTGCGGCAAGATAGCCTGAGACGGCGAATTGCATCACGGCGTAGTCGGTGCCGAAATAGTTCGACATTGCCGCAAGCGACGGCAGGAAGACATTCATGCTGAGCGCTGCGACACCCGCCACGAGGACGAGCGTGATCACATGCGGTGGGGTGGAGCGATCGAGAAAACGCGTCTTGGTCATTCGATACCCACAGCCTGTTTGGCGATCGGCGCGCGGTGACGTCTGCTTTCGCGATAGAATGTGTAGAGACCGGAGGCGACGATGATGGCTGTGCCGGACAGCGTCCAGACGTCCAGATGCTCGCCGAAGAAGAAAAGACCGATGGAGAAGGCCCAGATCATGCTGGTGTAACGGAAAGGTGCAACGAACGAAATATCGCCGCTGCGCATTGCAGTAATCACCGCCTGGTAACCGATGACGACCAGGAAAGAGGCTGCGACGAGGTGCGACCAGACGTATGCGTTCATCGGCTGCCATCCACCGAAGGGCATGATCAGTGCGGACCCAAATAACGTGTTCACGACAGTCGTCGTCATCGTCACGGCCATGGATGGAACATCGGTATACATGCGCCGGGTCAAAAGGTCGCGTCCGGCGGTCACGAACATCGCAGCCACCACAAGCAGTGCGCCGGAGGTGAAGCCCTCTGGACCAGGCCTCAGAATAACCAGAACACCAAGGAAGCCGACGAGGATGGCGGTCCAACGCCGCCAGCCCACAGGCTCTTTCAGGAAAAGTGCTGCACCAAGCGTGACGGCAAGGGGGAGCGACTGCATGATAGCCGCCACATTGGCAAACTCCATCAGGCTAAGCGCCTTGAGATAAAGAATGGAGGCCGCAACCTCGCAAAGGCAACGCAGCAGAATGATGGGCCGTAGCATGGTTGTCAGAGGGCGCAGCGCCCCCATGTGGCGCGCGATTACGTATACTAGCACGCAGGTCATCACGCCACGAACGAAGAGGATCTGTCCGGTATTGATGTAGGGCGTGACGGACTTGGTAAAAGCGTCGTTGATCGTGAAGCTTGCCATCGCCAGAGCCATCAGCAGCGCTCCGCGCGTATTGTCCGTCAATGCCATGATGTGATCCCAAGAACGACGTCGCGATGCTTTCTTCCGCAGCAGCAGCGCGAGTCCGTTCACTCCTCCAGTTTCAGAGTCGTGACATGGCGGGCGGTCGAATTCAATCCATTTAATGTAAGGGTATCAAATAATAAGCGAGCACTTCATTTTGCGCTCTTGGACGCACGAAGGATCATCGTTCTTCGTCGGCTCCGCGCGTCGTGCTGTGCCAAGATCAGTTCCGGCTTGATGCTCGGGTGGAGACATCAGCCGCCGGTAACGCTCATGTGGCGAGCGACAGCGGGACGCTTGCGATCCCGGTCGATGATGAAGTCGTGGCCCTTGGGTTTACGGAGAATGGCGTCGTCGATTGCCTGTGACAATAGCACGTCGCCATCTGAGGCGCGTAGCGCCGCTCTCAGATCCGCCGCATCGTCTTGGCCAAGGCACATATAGAGTGTGCCGGTGCAGGTAATGCGCACTCGATTGCAGCTCTCGCAGAAATTGTGTGTCATCGGCGTGATGAAGCCAAGACGTCCACCGGTTTCCCTGACCTCGACATAACGGGCTGGGCCGCCCGTCTTGTAAGGAATATCGGTAAGTGTGAACCGTTCTTCGAGCGATGCGCGAACTTGCGAAAGCGGCAGGTAACGATCCGTGCGGTCTTCTTCGATCTCGCCCATCGGCATGGTTTCAATTACGGTCAGATCCATGCCGCGCGCGTGGGCAAAACGCATGAGTTCGGGAATTTCGTGCTCGTTGAAGTCTTTCAGCGCCACTGCATTGAGCTTGATCTTGATGCCTGACGCGAGAGCCGCGTCAATGCCGGCCATCACCTTGGAGAAATCACCCCAACGGGTGATCTGTCGGAACTTCTCCGCATCGAGCGTATCCAGCGACACGTTGATCCGGCGCACGCCGCAATCATAAAGCTCGGCGGCATGGGCACCAAGTTGCGAGCCATTGGTGGTCAGCGTCAGCTCTTCCAGTCGGCCGGTTTCAAGATGGCGACCGAGATTGCGGATGAGATGCATGATATTCTTGCGCACTAGGGGTTCACCGCCTGTCAGGCGCAGCTTGCGCACGCCCTTGGCGATGAAGGCGGAACAGAGCCGGTCGAGTTCTTCGAGCGTCAGCAGATCCTTCTTCGGCAGGAAGGTCATGTGCTCCGACATGCAATAGGTACAGCGAAAATCGCAGCGGTCCGTGACCGAGACCCGCAAGTATGTGACCGCCCGGCCGAAGGGGTCGATCATCGGGCCATCGGCCTTGGCGATTGCTTGAGGTTGCCCGAGATGCGTCACAACGCTGTTCAAGCGGATCTCTCCATGTTCAGGGATATTGTGCCAGTGGCCTGGGGTCGTTGTTTCACAACATGTAATGTCTTGCCTGTAAGCCGACAAGGCCATACTTGTTCCCTACCTTTAACGTGATGGAAATCGACATGAGTGAAGCTTGGCCCACCGAATTGCGGGTTTCCAAGGATCGCAAGCATCTGACCGTGCTGTTCGACAGCGGCGTATCTCATACGCTTCCTGCTGAAATGCTTCGCGTCTTGTCCCCTTCTGCGGAAGTTCAGGGACACGGTCCAGGGCAGAAGACTACTGTGCCGGGCAAGCGCGATGTTGCGATCCGCAATGTGGTCGCGACGGGCAATTATGCCGTGCGCATCGCATTCGATGACGGGCATGACAGCGGCATCTTCACCTGGCGTTACCTTCAGGAACTGGGCGAAAAAGGAGACGCACTGTTCCAGACTTACGAACAGGAACTGGCGGAAAAGGGCTTGAGCAGGGAGCCGCGGTTCCGTTAGGGAAGTTGCATATGATTTCAACGTAGAGGTGACACTTGGCCGTCGAGGGAAATGCGAATGATCTGGCCCAAGTGGTCGTCCTGCTCGCCGCCGGTGTGGCGGCCGCCCCCATTTTCAAACGCATCGGTCTCGGCTCGGTTCTTGGGTATCTCGCAGCGGGCCTCGTTATCGGTCCTTTCGGACTAGGCGCATTTTCCGATCCGCAGGCCATTATACATATCGCCGAACTCGGCGTGGTCATGTTCCTCTTCATCATCGGTCTCGAGATGCAGCCATCAAGGCTGTGGTCCATGCGAAAAGATATTTTTGGTCTGGGCGCCCTTCAGGTCATAATCTGTATCGGCGGTCTGACGATGATCGGCGTGGTTTTCGGATATCCGGTCATTTTCTCTTTTGTAGCGGGAACTGGATTTGTACTCACATCGACGGCCATCGTCATGCAGATGCTGCAGGAGCGCGGCAGCCTTTCGACGCTGAAGGGACAGCGCATCATCGCCATTCTGCTCTTCGAGGATCTGGCGATCGTGCCGCTATTGGTGCTCGTCACGTTTCTGGGCGCAGGCGGCGAAGAAGTCGCGATGAGTGAGCGGCTCCTGTCTTTCGGTATCGCGCTTGCTGCGACGGTTGCTCTGGTTTTCGCCGGGCGTTATCTGCTCAATCCTCTTTTTCGTCTATTGGCCGCCTCCGGTGCGCGTGAGGTGATGACGGCTGCGGCGCTGCTTGTCGTGCTTGGATCAGCGCTTCTCATGCAGGTCAGCGGGCTTTCCATGGCGATGGGAGCGTTTCTTGCCGGCGTTCTTCTATCGGAATCGGCTTTCCGTCACCAGTTGGAAGCCGATATCGAGCCGTTCCGTGGCATTCTGCTTGGCCTGTTCTTTCTCGGTGTGGGCATGGCGATCGATCTTTCGGTCATTGCGACGAACTGGAAGATCGTAGTCGTTGGCGTCATCGCGTACATGCTCGTCAAAGCGCTGTTGATTTACAGTGTCGCAAGGCTTGTGGGTACCTGCCAGCGTGAAGCCATCGAGCGTGCCGCACTGATGGCGCAGGGCGGTGAATTTGCCTTCGTTCTTTATTCCGCCGCAGCGACCGCCGGTATTCTGAACGCAGAAGCAAACGCTGTGCTGACTGCGATGATCATCATTTCGATGATCCTGACGCCGTTGATGGTGATCGTCCACGATCGTGTCATGCCGGCTGCAAAGCCCAATACGGACGGCCTTGAACTTCCTGAAAATGTCGAAGGCAGTATTCTCATCATCGGCTTCGGCCGGTTTGGCCAGATCGTAAGCCAGCCGCTTTTGGCACGTGGCTACATGTTGTCGCTGATCGACAAGGATGCGGACTTCGTCCGCGATGCGGCTGATTTTGGTTTCAAAGTCTATTATGGCGATGGTGCGCGCTCGGAAATCCTCCATGCAGCGGGGGCTGCGACGGCGCGTGCCGTTTTGATCTGCGTCGATGACAAAGAGGCGGCGGTTCGCATCGCGGAGATCGTCAAGCATGAGTTTCCGCTGGTGCCGGTGCTGGCGCGCGCTTTCGATCGCGGTCATGCCATCGACCTGGTCAAAGCAGGCGTCGATTATCAAATCCGCGAGACCTACGAATCGGCACTCGATTTCAGTGAGAAGGTTTTGGCCTCCGTCGGCGAGAGGCAGGAGATTGCCGAAAGTCTGGTCGAAGAGTTTCGCGATGTCGACGCGGAGCGCTTCGCCATGGAAGTTGTCGGCGGCATATATGCGGGTCGCTCGCTCGTGCGCGGTAATGCATCACCTGCCGATCTCGTAGCGGCAAGGACGGCGCGTGAGCGCGCTGAACGTGAAGCACGCGAAGAAGCAGAGCAAGATGGCTGACTTCAGTCGAAAAATGGCGTTGCTACACATGGTCGTCGCGAAAGTTGGCCGCAGTTCGGACGCCGACATGCTATCGAACACAGCAGGATGGGGAGCGCCGCGAGAGATCGCAGAGCGCTCTGAAAAGGAGTAAGAAAAAATGGGAGTTATTCGCTCGGTCGAGGAACTGAAGGCCATCTATGACGGCTGTTCCGAGGCATCTTTGATCAAGGTGACGTCGCATCTCACCCCCGAATATCGCCAGATGATCGAAGCAGCGCCGTTTTTGGCGCTTGCGACGGTTGGACCGGAGGGAATGGACTGCTCCCCACGTGGAGACAAGGGTGGCGTCGTTCGGGTTCAGGATGACAAGACCGTTCTACTTCCGGACTGGCGGGGCAATAATCGAGTGGATTCGCTGATGAATATCGTACGTGACCCGAGAGTTGCGCTGATGTTCCTCGTGCCTGGTTCCACCACGACCATGCGCATCAATGGAAGCGCCTTTGTCTCGGCAGAGCCCGCTCTCCTCGAAAGCTTTACGATGGATGGAAAACATCCACGCACCGTTACGGTGGTGACGATCAATGAAGTCTACTTTCAATGCGCCCGCGCCCTGATCCGTTCAGAGCTCTGGCATCCGCAAAACTTCATCGATCCGGCGTCGCTTCCGACGCCAGGTGCATTGCTCAAGGCAGCCAAGACGGATTTCGATCAGGACAGCTACGATAAGGAATGGCCGGAAAGGGCTGCAAAAACAATGTGGTAGGACGTCCGGATCACGCAGATCAGGTCCGGTAGATCAGCCAGCCTTTACCGGTGTAATTCTTCTGCATGCCTTCTTCGAACAGGATCGTGCGGTTGCGGCCACTGCTTTTCGCATTATAAAGCGCAACATCGGAATTCGTGTAAAGATCGACCGGGTTTTGGGCCTGTGTTGCTATTGCATAGCCGATTGAAATAGTGATCTGACCGTAATCGATACCAGTCTTCGAGTTTCTGAACGGGGTTTTTTCAAGCGCCACTCGGATACGCTCGCACATTTCCCTGACTTCATCGGCATTCATCTTCTCAGCTATGATCGCAAATTCCTCGCCGCCTGTGCGTGCAACGAAGAGTTCGCCTCGAACGGACTTGCGAATGACGGAGGCGACGCTTGCGAGGATTTTATCGCCGACGGGATGACCATAGGTGTCGTTGATGCGCTTGAAGTTGTCCACGTCCAGCAGCACAAGGGAGGAAAGGTGAAGACCGATGCTCGTATCATACACACCCGCAAGCTTCTCATCGAAGGCTCTGCGATTGGAGAGGCGGGTCAGAGAATCTGTATTGGCGATGCGCTTGTATTCGTCCAGTTCGAGACGGACCTGCTGCATCTCTTCAGCATGCCGATTCAAGTCCTTGGAACGTGTCTCTCCTTGGGAAATCTTGTTGCCCGTGGCTTCTGCAAGAATGGATATCGCTGCGCTGACGATAGAGGTGCTCGTCGCGCTTTTTACCGAGATGCGTTCACGGGTTTCGTCCAGAACACGGTTATATTTTTCCAGGCTCGATTGTTCCTGTTTCAGGACCGTCAGCAAAGCTTCCAGTTCTAGATGAAGCCTCTCGTGGACGTTCTCGATAATCCTGCTGTGGCCTTGGTTGAAAAAGCGAGCACCAAGTTCATCCAGCTCTTCCTGAGTTACCGTACTGCCAAATCGAAGCAGTTCTTTCGAAAGCGCAGGGTTTGAGCCGATAAACGCCTCGTAGAAAAGATTGTAGTTACGCGGAATTGGTGCAACGCCCATGTTGCGCATGGCAAGAAGAATCTGACTGGCAACATCAGCGCCGGGCATGGTCAGTGTCGATCCCGTACTCATCAGGCGTCCCCATGTAATCTTGTTGTAACCGGCGCATCCTCAACGACAGTTCTCCCAAACTTACCGTTGATGCTGCATTGACAGGCCGGCCCGTTCTCAAGTTCAGCCTCTTGCGGGAGTCGCTGGAGAACATAGTATTGCTTTATAAGCTCACCAAGATTTTATCTACGAAAATTATTGTCTGTAAACAGGCATTTCGTTGGGCAGTAGACAGCACGAGTAGGTCAGACAACGGGACATGCCCGTTGTCTGACCATGGTCTTTATTTGGGGCCGATCATGTTCTCGGGACGAACATACTGATCGAACTCCTCGTTCGTAAGATATCCACCGCCGACAGCCTCTTCACGCAACGTCGTGCCGTTTTTGTGAGCAGTCTTGGCGATCTTGGCGCAAGCATCGTAGCCGAGCTTGGTGTTGAGTGCTGTGACCAGCATCAGCGAGTTTTCCACACCCTTGCGAATGTTGTCTTCGCGCGCTTCGATGCCCACCACGCAATTGTCGGTGAAGGACACCGCTGCATCGCCCAGGAGCTGAACGGACTGCAGGAAGTTGTAGGCCATCATTGGATTATAGACGTTGAGCTCGAAATGGCCCTGCGATCCAGCAAAGGTAATGGCAGCCTGGTTTCCGAAGACGTGAGCACAAACCTGCGTCAGCGCTTCGGACTGGGTGGGGTTGACCTTGCCCGGCATAATCGATGAACCCGGTTCGTTCTCCGGCAGCGACAGTTCGCCAAGACCTGCGCGCGGGCCGGAACCAAGGAAGCGGATATCGTTGGCGATCTTGAAGAGTGCCGCAGCCGCAGCGGCGATCGCGCCGTGCGAGAAGACCATTGCATCATGCGCGGCGAGTGCCTCGAACTTGTTCGGCGCGGTGACGAAGGACAGGCCTGTAATGGCCGCAATTTCCTCGGCGACTTTCTCCGCGAAGCCGATGGGTGCGTTCAGCCCGGTACCAACGGCGGTTCCACCCTGGGCGAGTTCGCAAAGGCCCGGCAGCGTCAATTCGATGCGCTTGATCGACGAGGCGACCTGCGCTGCGTAGCCGGAAAACTCCTGACCAAGCGTCAACGGCGTCGCGTCCTGTGTGTGGGTGCGTCCGATCTTGATGATGTGGGCGAAATCCTTCGCCTTCTTGTCTAGAGCAGCATGAAGATGCTTCAGTCCAGGCAGGAGATGATGGACGATTTGTTCGGCGCAGGCGATGTGCATGGCCGTCGGATAGGTATCGTTGGACGACTGGCTCATGTTGACATGATCGTTGGGATGGACGGGCTTCTTGGAACCCATCACGCCGCCGAGCATCTCGATTGCCCGGTTGGAGATCACCTCATTGGCATTCATATTGGACTGCGTGCCCGAGCCCGTCTGCCAGACGACGAGCGGGAAGTGCTCGTTCAGTTTGCCATCGATGACTTCCTGAGCGGCCTTGATGATAGTGTCGCCGAGCTTCGCATCCAGACCGCCCAGCGCCATGTTGGCGCGCGCTGCGGCCTGTTTGACGATGCCAAGTGCACGGATGACGGATGTGGGCTGCTTTTCCCAGCCGATCTTGAAATTGCCGAGCGACCGCTGGGCCTGCGCGCCCCAATAGCGATCGCTGGCGACTTCGATCGGCCCAAATGTATCGGTTTCGGTGCGTGTGGCTGTCATCGGTCCTGCCTCTCCATTGTGTTCCTTCAGCAGGACGCTATCTCCGCTCGCCCTGCGCGCGCAGACATATAGAGCTATCCCGCAAGCGTGGAAAGCCTCAGTCGCAGCGGGGCGTCAGATTTCGTCGCAGATTCGAAAGTCGATCGGCGTGACTTTTGGGTGACGTTTTTGAAGCGGTCACTCTCACCATTGAGACCCCATGCCTCACGAAAAAACATCTTGCTGCAATGCTGCGAAATTAAAGAGAAATTTAACTATTCCTGCCAAAAATTAAGGAGATTGCCGGAGATTTTTTTGACTAACGGCAGAACGATTCTGGCACGAGATCGGACTTTGCGCGTTTTCTTTCCAAGTGAAGCTCAATCCGCTAGACAGACAATGGTTTATTCGCGCTTCGATGGATGCGGGCGCTGGACGCAATGAGGAACAAATTGCAGATCACTTCAGGAAAAAAATCGGCGGCGTTCATACTGGCTCTCGGTGTTTCCGTCTCTGCGGGCATTCCCGCTCCCGCCAGCGCAATCACTCTCATGGATCTGCTTCGCGGCGGACCTGGTAAAGTGGAGCGCGAACGTCAGGACCGCGGTCTTCCTGGCGTCGTGCAGCAAAGCGCGCCCGCCGGGCGCGATATGGATCCTGAGCCTGCACCGCGTATCTCCGGTCCGCGCTATTACACGTATAAGGCCGACGGCACGCTTGCGGTCGACACATCTAAATTCGGACCTGATTACGCAGGCGTAAAGCTGTCGGCGACACCGGAAATCGCAAAGGCATTGGAGGCCTATTATGCAGGCGGCGCAAAGCCGATCTGGGTGTCCAATGGGGATATCAATGAGCGGGCTTCTGCCGTGCTCGCTTTCTTCGAAACCGTAGGCGAAAGTGGTCTGGATCCAGCGGATTACGGTATCTCCGCGCCATCTTCCGACGTGACCGCCAGCATCGCCGACGAGCCACAGGCAGCCGTGCAGACGGTTAGCGTTGCCGAAACCGAAACCAAGCCAGTCAACCGTTCGATGATGCAATTCGAGCTGGCGCTTTCGGCAAAAGTTCTCGGCTACGTTCAGGACACCACAAGGGGCAGGGTCGATCCGAACAAGCTTTCCGGCTACCATGATTTTAAGCGCAAGACCGTCAATCTGGCGCCGGTTTTGAAGCTTACTGCTTTGAGCCCAGACGTGACGGCCTATTTGCGGTCTCGCGAACCGTCCAATCCGGAATACAAAGCGCTGAAGGCTGAGTTGGTAAAGCTTCTGGATGAACACAAGTCTGGTGAGGGCAAGATTGCTGTTCCCGCCGATCTGGTTCTGAAACCCGGCGAGGATAATCCCGAAGTGGCGAATGTGGTGAAAGCCATTCAGCATCGCTCTTCCGAGGCATTGAAGAGCGAGCATGCTGCGGCACTTTCCGCCTCGCAGCAGTCCACACAATACACGCCGGAACTGGTGGAGCTAGTCAAGGCATTCCAGAGTGAAAACGGTCTTAAGGCCGACGGAGTGATCGGCCGCGCAACTGTTAGGGCGATGACCGGCGACAGCAACGAGGCCAAGATCGCCAAGCTTCAAGTGGCGATGGAGCAGGTCCGCTGGCTGCCTGCCGATCTTGGTGACCGCTATGTGCTCATCAACCAGCCCGCCTTCATGGCTTACTACCATGATCAGGGCAAAGAGCAGTTCGGTATGAAGGTGGTCATCGGGTCGAAGACCAACCAGACCTACTTCTTCCAGGATGAAATCCAGACGGTAGAATTCAACCCCTATTGGGGCGTTCCACAGTCGATCATCGTCAACGAAATGCTGCCGAAGCTTCGCAACGATCCGTCCTATCTCGATCGTCTTGGCTATGAAGTTACGGTCAATGGCCGTGCCGTGTCATCGTCAAGCGTCAACTGGTATGGCTCGACCAAGGCAATCTCGGTTCGTCAGCCTCCGAGCAGCGACAATGCGCTGGGCGATCTCAAGATCCTCTTCCCCAATAGCCATGCCATCTACATGCATGACACGCCATCGAAGAGCTTCTTCAACCGCGATATGCGCGCTCTGAGCCATGGCTGTATCCGCCTTGTTGACCCACGTCGCATGGCGGCAGCGGTTCTCGGCACGACGATCGACAACGTCAACAAGCAGATTGCTGGTGGCGAAAACCGTGCCGTGTCAGTGCCTGTCAAAATTCCGGTCTATGTCGCCTATTTTACCGCATGGCCCGACAAGGATGGCAAGGTGCAGTATTTCGACGACGTTTACGATCGTGACAGCTACGTGATGAAGGCGTTCGCCATCACCACAAAGGCACGTTCAACCTCCATCTAAGGCGGTCATACATCTAGCAAAAGCGCCCCACGGGCGCTTTTTCTGTATCGGGGCAGGGTATGCAGAATATTCAGACGGTCATCGATTCCATCTATGACGAGATGAAAAACCATCTCGGTGAAGGGAAGGTCGCGGATTATATTCCCGAACTCGCCAAGGTTGATCCGAAGCAGTTCGGCATTGCCGTCACCACAGTCGAAGGCGAGACCTTCGTTGCAGGCGACGCCATCGTGCCTTTCTCGATCCAGAGTATCTCCAAAGTCTTCATGCTGACTCTTGCGCTCGGCAAGGCCGGTGAGTCCGTCTGGAAGCGCGTTGGCCGAGAGCCTTCCGGCTCATCGTTCAATTCTATCGTTCAGTTGGAACATGAACACGGCATTCCCCGCAACCCGTTCGTCAATGCAGGCGCGATCGTGGTCACCGACATGGTACTTGCTGGACATCAGCCGCGAGAAGCTATTGGTGAACTCCTGCGCTTCGTTCGCTATCTCGCCAATGACGATACGATCTCGATCGATAACACCGTCGCCAAATCCGAGCAGGCAACCGGTTTTCGCAACTTTGCGCTCGCAAACTTCATGCGCAGTTTTGGCAATATCCATCATCCGGTGGACCATACGCTCGGCGTTTACTTTCACCAGTGCGCGCTCTCGATGAACTGCGTGCAGTTGGCGCGGGCAGGGCTCTTCCTGGCCAATCGCGGACGCAATCCACTGACGGGGCATTCGGTGGTTTCTGATCGCAGGGCGCGTCGTATCAATGCCCTTATGCTCACTTGCGGCCATTATGATGGATCGGGCGACTTTGCTTACCACGTCGGTCTTCCCGGCAAGAGCGGCGTCGGCGGCGGTATTCTGGCGGTGGCGCCCGGCAAGGCTTCAATAGCCGTCTGGTCGCCGGGTCTCAACAAGGTGGGCAACTCCGCGCTTGGCTCGGATGCGCTCGAAATGCTGGCGAACCGCATGGGCTGGTCGGTATTCGGGGCTTGATCTTGCGCCTATATGAGGGCATTCCCTGTCCCTAGCCGCTTCAATGCGGATAGGACAGCGAGATGACCATGACCATTGCCGCCAATATCGATGACATTCAGGAAGCCGGCGAGGTCGAAGAGGCTGGTGGTGCCCATCCGCTCTTTGCCGATGCGCCGCGTTCGGTCTCCTTCAACAAGCTGCGCAAGCGGTTGTTGCGAAACGTGCGACAGGCTTTCGATGATTTCGGCATGTTGAACGGGCAAAAGCGCTGGCTGGTTGGTCTTTCCGGCGGCAAGGACAGCTATGGTCTTCTCGCGCTCCTGCTCGATCTCAAGTGGCGCGGTCTTTTGCCGGTTGAGTTGATCGCCTGCAATCTCGACCAAGGGCAGCCGAACTTCCCAAAACATATCCTGCCCGACTATCTGACGAAGATCGGGATGCCGCATCGCATCGAATATCGCGATACCTATTCGATCGTGAAAGAGAAGGTCCCGGAAGGAGCCACCTACTGCTCCCTCTGTTCGCGTCTTCGTCGTGGCAATCTTTACCGCATCGCACGGGAAGAGGGCTGCGACGCGCTGCTGCTCGGTCACCACCGCGAAGACATTCTGGAAACCTTCTTCATGAATTTCTTCCATGGTGGCCGGCTTGCCGGCATGCCGGCGAAGCTGATGAATGATGAGGGTGACTTGATGGTGCTGCGCCCGCTCGCCTATTGCGCCGAGGACGATCTAGCAAAATTTGCTACCGCGATGGAGTTTCCCATCATACCCTGCGATCTCTGCGGCTCTCAGGACGGTTTGCAGCGAAATGCCATGAAGGACATGCTAGCCGATATCGAGCGCCGCATGCCGGGCCGCAAGGACGTGATGTTGCGCGCGCTCGCCCACGTCAATCCTTCGCATTTGCTTGATACGAAACTCTTTGACTTTTCCGGTCTAACTGTCACCGATCCGTCATCCTAGAGAGGTAGGTGAGGCACATTCCTCACCTTTTCAGATTGCCTTCGATGACCCTTTCCGATTCAGATATTGATTTCCTCGTCGCGACTGTCGCCGATGCTGGCGCGAGTGAAATCATGCCACGCTTTCGCAATCTCAGCGCTTCTGCCATTTCCGAGAAGACGTCGGCTGTAGATTTGGTTACGGAAGCCGATATACTTGCTGAAAAGCGCATCACTGCAGCTTTGTTGCAGCGATTTCCCTCTGCTCATATTGTTGGGGAAGAAGCCTATGATGCGGATCGTTCCGTCATCCCCGCTCTGCGTGATGCGCCGCTTGCCTTCGTGATCGACCCGGTCGACGGTACGTTCAACTTTGCGTCCGGCTTTCCAGCCTTTGGAACGCTTCTTGCCGTGACCGTCAAAGGTGAAACGGTCGCTGGCATCATTCATGATCCAGTGATGGGCGATAGCATCGTCTCGGTCAAAGGCGCCGGCGCCGTGCTGAAGCGCGAAAACGGCAGCGAAGCGAAAATGCGAGTCGCCGAGGCGGTCGGTCTTACGGATATGGTCGGTATTTTTTCTTGGGGGCACAGCCATCCGGACCGCCGGCCGATGATCGCGGCCAACATGGCGAAGACGAAAATGGCGCTGTCGTTGAATTGCTCGGCGCACGAATACTGGTTGGTGGCAGCCGGCAAGCTGCATTTCATCGGTCATGAGAAGCTTATGCCTTGGGACCATCTGGCAGGCGTGCTAACCCATCAGGAAGCAGGCGGCCACACGGCAAAGCTCGATGGTACGCCCTATCGTCCGGGAGATATTGAGGGCGGCATCCTCTCCGCACCCGACAGGGAAAGCTGGAAGATGCTGCGCCGGGAAATTCTCGGTCTTTGATCTGAATATGTAAAGGAACCGCCCATGTCCGTGGAACTCGACATCGCCTCGCTGGCCAATGCCCTTCAGGAAGCCGCAGCGGTGGAAATCCTGCCGCGATTTCGCAATCTCGGAGAGGGTGACGTGCGGGTAAAAACCGAAGCGATCGATCTGGTCACTGAGGCCGACGAGGCGGCGGAGCGTTTGATCCGCGCCCGTGTTGCCGAGTTCATGCCCGATGCTCTTTTCGTCGGCGAGGAAGCGGTCGCGGCAGATCCATCGCTGCTGGACAAACTCGGCGACGCTGACCTTGTCGTGGTCGTCGACCCCATCGACGGAACCTATAACTTCGCTGCCGGATTGCCGCTGTTCGGTGTGATGCTGAGCGTCGTCTCCAAGGGTGAGACCGTTGCGGGTATCATCTTCGATCCGATGGGCAATGACTGGGTCATTGCGGAAAAAGGCTCTGGAGCCTGGCTTTGCAGTGCGGATGGCTCCCAGACCCAGTTGCAGGTGGTTCCTTCACCGGAACTGTCGCAGATGGTCGGTATTGCCAATACAGGCTACTTCGACGTCGAGACGCGCCGTCGCATCTTAAACAATCTCGCCGATGTCCGGCTCTTCACCAGTTATCGCTGCGCAGCGCACGAATACCGCATCTTCTGCGGCGGCCACATGCACTTCCTGATGTACAACAAGCTGATGCCTTGGGATCATCTGGCTGGCACACTGATTTCGCAGGAAGCGGGTGCTTACGCTGCCCGCTTCGACGGTTCTCTTTATCTGCCAAACCATGTGAGTGGCGGCTTGCTGCTGGCTCCGGATAAAGAGACGTGGACAGTTCTGCGCGAGCGGATTTTTACGGTGTGATCTGCTGACACATTGCACGAAGATGGGCGCGGTTGTTGTGACAACCGCGCCCTTTTTCGTTGAATATTCAACTCAGTGCGTTGGCTTGTTATGAGCCTGGAACAGCTTGCCTTTTTCACCGATCAGCACGAAGACCAAGCCTATCACGGAGACGATGAAGAAGCCGCTGACCATGGGTAGTGCGGTGCCGTTGAAAGCCTGCCCGATACTTGCACCAATTAGCGAGCCGCCTACCGTTCCCAAAAAGCCAATGACGGAAGACGCCGTTCCCGCCACATGGCCAAGTGGCTCCATGGCGAGCGAGTTGAAGTTCGAACCGATCAGGCCGAACTGGAACATCGACAGACCGAACATCACGATAAACAGCGCGAAGGGCAATGGATGGGGCCCGAAGACCATCATCATCAACCAGATGAAGTTGATGGTGATGAAGCCGAGCAACGAACCATGCGACAGCTTGCGCATGCCGTAGCGCCCAACCAATTTCGAGTTCAGGAAGGACGACAGCGACATGAACAGTGCGACCGCGGCAAAGGCTGCGGCAAACCACGCACCGAGATCGTAGATGCCCTTATAGACCTGTTCGGCGGAATTGATGAAACCGAACAGCGCGCCGAAGATGATCATGCTGGCGATGGTGTAACAGAGCGCCACCCGATTGGTCAGGACGATCTTGAAGCCCGTCAGTACGGATGAAACCGTCAGGGGGCGCATGTCTTCCGGACGCAGTGTTTCGGGAAGACGCGTGTACATCCAGACCGTTACGATGGCCGCGATTGCTGCCATGAAACCAAATATCAGGTGCCAGTCTCCGAAGAATAGGACGATCTGGCCTGTCCCCGGTGCAATGACCGGCACCACCATGAACACCATCATGATCAGCGACATGACCTCGGCCATCTGACGCCCGCCATAGATGTCGCGAACGATAGAGACGGTGATGACGCGTGTTGCGGCTGAACCAATACCCTGGATGAAACGCAGCGCCAGGAGGCCGGCAAAACTCGGCACAAAGATCACTGCGATAGATGACACGATATAAATACCAAGGCCGAACAGCATCGGTTTGCGGCGACCAAAGCGATCCGCCAGCGGGCCGTAAAAAAGCTGGGCGATGCCGAAACCGAGCAGGTAGGCCGAGACGACATACTGGCGATGGTTCTCATTATCGACGCCGAGTGAAGCGCCGATCTCCTGGAGGCCCGGGAGCATGATGTCGATGGCAAGAGCATTGAGCGCCATCAGCATGGCGGCTAGGCCAATGAATTCCGTGCGCCCCATAGTGCCTGCGGGCGAAGCGGTCGTTTGTGGAGGATTTGTCAATGGATTGCCTCAAAAGAACGGCAAAGGCGTTGCATGACGCAACGCCTGGCATAGTTTTCTGACAATCAGGGTGGGCCGGATGAACCGGCCGAAATCAGGCCGCGCCGCGGACGCTGATACCCTGTTCTTGAAGGTGGCTTTGAAGTTCGCCGGATTGGAACATTTCTCTTACGATGTCGCAACCGCCAATGAACTCGCCCTTGACGTAAAGCTGCGGGATCGTCGGCCAGTTGGAATAGTCCTTGATGCCCTGTCGAATTTCAGCATCAGCCAGAACGTTGACACCCTTATAATCAACGCCAAGGTAATCCATAATCTGGACCACCTGTCCGGAGAAACCGCACTGCGGAAACTGGGGCGTACCCTTCATGAAAAGAACGATATCGTTGCTCTTCACTTCGTTGTCGATCATGTCGTGAATGCCGCTCATGGCTGGATTCCTTTCACATGCGGGTCAAGGCCGCTGCTTCGTTCGCTCTTAAATAACATGGAATGTCGTTATTTCCAGTCGCAAAGGCGAAAAAACGGAGAGCGTTCGGAATTGAAACAAGCAGTCATGGTGCTGCCCTGAAAATGTGGTGCCCTGATGCTCCATTCAACCAAAGCCGGGACAAGACATGCGAAAATTTGGTGTGTGGATTATCGCAGCGCTGGTGGTGCTGCTCTCGGTTTTCGGGTTATTCCAGCTAAGCAAGGCGCGTGGCTATCAACTCTTCGGAACGATCGTTCCACGCGTGGAGACAAGCGCGCCGCTTGTGGCTTTGACGCTCGATGATGGTCCCACCCTCCGTTATACGCGCGATGTGTTGAACCTCTTGGATGAGAAGAACGTCAAGGCGACCTTTTTTCTCACAGGTAAAGAGATGGAGGAAACGCCAGCGCTCGCAGCCGACATCGTCCGTCGCGGACACCAGGTCGCCAATCACTCCTTCTCGCACTCCAACATGAGCCTGATGGGCCTCGCCAAGGTGCGCGACGAAATCGAGACAACGGATCGTGCCATTCGCGCCGCGGGATATCAGGGAGAAATCTACTTCCGCCCGCCCTATGGCAAGAAGCTTTTCACCTTGCCGTGGTATTTGTCGCAAACCGGGCGCACGTCGATCACCTGGGATGTAGAGCCGGAATCCTATCCGGATATCGCCGAGGACCCCGATGCGATCGCGGAGTATGTGATAAAGAACGCGAAGAGCGGCTCGATCATTCTGCTGCATGTCATGTATCGAAGCCGCGAAGCGTCGCGCCAGGCTCTACCCAAGATCATCGACGGTGTGCGTTCGCGTGGCTTTCAATTCGTCACAGTGTCTGAACTGATGAAGCACCAGCAGACGTAATGAGGGACTACAGGCCTACCGCGCCCTCTGCTTGCTGCGAGCGGCGGCTGTCCGGCGTTTGCTGACTTGTTTCTTCGCAGGCGCTCGTCTTGTCTTTCGTGCGGGCTTCTCGCCGAGTGCCGCCTCCAAAATCCCGCCAAGGATGCCACCCCCGAGGGATGTGCCAGATTTTGCCTTGCCCCGCGCGCGTCGCGTTTTGCGTACACCTGTCTTGGACAGGATTTCCGACATGGCACCCTTCACCACATTTCCGATGATCTGATCAACGATTTTCGACAAGATCTTCTCCGCTCCGCAACAAAATCCACCAGCTCGCTTATGATATAAAACATAATTAAGCCACGGTCTTTACTATATGGGCGACACCCATTGTATCAAGCGATCCTTTTGGGCTCTTCGCAACCTTCAGGTTTTGAACCCTTGGCTCGTTTTATGGCGTCTGTCTCTTCACGTCTCGTTTTCTACTTCCCTGGCTTCGATCCCCTGGATGCGGCGGCCCATCACCGGCGCTATGAGCGCAGTGCTGCCCAATCCGGCAAGACTTTTGGTCTCGATTATGCCGTCGGTGCGGTTCAAGAAGTCGAGGCGGGTAGCCGAATGGAGGTGGTCTCGATCTCCAACGGTCACGAAACGAAGAGCACCATCTATGTGCATGATCACAACAGTATCATTTCAGATCTGAGAGCGCCTCCCATCTGGAAACAGATTGCGCTTGGGTTCAAGGCGGGCGCAGAGATCATCACCAGCGGTGCGGCCTTCAGGTACTTTCGTCACGCCTGGCGGTTCGGCCTCTTCTTCCTCTTCCCCTATCTTCTGATCTTCACGGGTCTCGTCTTTTCGACGTTGATTGCCGTGTCGCCGCTGCTGCTGAATGTTCCACCGTTTCTCTGTCTTTTGAGTGTGCCGGCGGCGTGGCTGTTCTTCTACAAGCTGGTTATCCCGTTTTCTGCCCGGTTCCATACCTTGCATCTCTTTGCCGACTGGCGCTTTGCATTGATGGTGGGCCGCGACGAGCCGGTTGCGCGTGCCTGGATCGAGGACAAGGCGCGCAAAATCCTGCTCGCTCTCGAAACACCGTCGGACGAAGTGCTTTTCGTATCCCACAGCATGGGGGCAAGCCTGGCGCTTGCAGTGGCTGGCCGTGTGCTGGAGTTGAAGCCGGGCGCCTTTGATGGACGCAATATCTCTTTCGTCACCTTGGGCGGTGCAGCACTTCAATGCGCGTTCATTTCAAAAGCGGATCGGTTGCGCCAGAGCATCGGCACACTCGCACGCGATGCACGGATCGTATGGTTTGATATCCAGTGCCTTTCGGACCCGATCCACCTCTATAAATGCAACACGGCGCATCTGACCGGGCATGCGGATGCCGCACAGCCCAAGATCGTGCGTATTAAGTTCAAACACTCGCTGTCGGATGAGCGCTACCGTAAGAACAAGTTCAATTTCTTGCGCATGCATCGTCAATACGTGCTGGGATCGGACCGTAAGTCCGGCTTCGATTTCGCGCTGCTGACGGCAGGTCCGCTACCAGCGGCGTCATTTGTGGGCCTGAAGTCCGACGAGCCGCCCCTGACATTTCGGTGAACCGAGAGCAATAAAGAAAAAGGCCTGCGTGATGGGGATCACGCAGGCCTTTTTGCTGAGCGAAAGCAGTTTATTCGGGGGCGGAAGTCTGCAGCGCCAATGCATGCAGCACGCCACCCATATTGCCCTTCAATGCGTCATAGACCATCTGGTGCTGTTGAACGCGGGTCTTGCCCTTGAAGGCATCGGCCACGACTTCAGCGGCATAGTGATCGCCATCCCCGGCCAGATCGCGGATGGTGACCTTTGCTCCGGGAATTCCAGCTTTAATCATGTCTTCAATATCGCCGGGCTTCATGGGCATGGTGTCTACTCCTCAATTCTTATTCTGCTGCGACGAGTGTCTCGCCGTCCATGAACTGAGGGAACCATGATTCATGGGCGTTGCGCAATTCTTTAATCTCGACCCCGCGCGCCTTACCCAGCTTTACCGAAGAGCCGCCGGTTTTACCGATAACAGCGAGCGAAACGCCCGCGGAAGCGGCTTGCGCCTTAACAGCTTCGAGATCGGACTGCTTGACGGTCAGTACGTAACGTCCCTGATCTTCGCCGTAGAAGGCCAGGATCGGATTGTTGCCGGATACCGTTTCGATGGTCGCGCCGATGTCCGATGCCATCGCCATTTCGGCAATCGCTAGAGCAAGGCCACCGGAGGAGCAATCGTGAACCGCGCTCGTCAGGCCTTCTGTGATGACGGTGCGAACAAAGTCGCCGGTCTTCTTTTCGTTGTCCAGATCGACATGCGGGGCAGGGCCGTCGATGCGGCCATGAATGTCGCGCATGTAAACCGACTGGGCAATGTGGGTACCAAGTCCCTCAGGCGCGCCGGCGAGCAGGATGACCTCGTCAGCTGCAGCAAAGCGAATACGTGCCATTTTCGACCAGTCCTTCAGAAGGCCGACGCCGCCGATGGTCGGGGTCGGCAGGATGGCTTGGCCATTGGTCTCGTTATAGAGCGAGACGTTGCCTGATACGATCGGGAATTCGAGCACCTTGCAGGCTTCGCCGATACCCTTGATGGCATGGACGAGCTGGCTCATGATCTCCGGCTTTTCGGGATTGCCGAAGTTCAGGTTGTCGGTTGCCGCCAGTGGCAGTGCGCCGGTGGCGGTGATGTTGCGCCAGCATTCGGCCACAGCCTGCTTGCCGCCTTCGAAGGCGTCGGCTTCCACGTAGCGCGGAGTGACGTCGGAGGAGAAGGCAAGCGCCTTCGTCTCATGGCCCTCGACGCGCACAACGCCCGCGTCGCCGCCCGGCAGCTGCAGCGAGTTGCCCTGGATCAGCGTGTCATATTGTTCGTAAACCCAGCGGCGTGATGAATTGTTGGCAGAGCCGACAAGCTTGATGAGCGCATCTGCAATATCGGTTTCCGGAATGTCGTTTTCGGAAAGCGGCGCGGAGACCTTTGCCGGTGTCCAAGGACGGTCATATTCCGGTGCCTGATCGCCCAGTTCCTTGATCGGCAGATTGGCGACTTCCTCGCCATTGTGCAGAACGCGGAAGCGCAGATCGTCGGTCGTCTTGCCGACGATGGCGAAATCCAGACCCCACTTGACGAAGATCGCCTTGGCGACCTCTTCCTTGGAGGGCTCGAGAACCATGAGCATACGCTCCTGGCTTTCGGACAGCATCATTTCGTAGGCGGTCATACGCTCTTCGCGAACCGGAACCTGATCGAGGTTCAGCTCGATGCCAAGGTCACCCTTTGCGCCCATTTCGACGGCGGAGCAGGTGAGACCGGCGGCACCCATGTCCTGAATGGCGATGACGGCACCCGTCTTCATCAGCTCCAGGCAGGCTTCCAACAGGCACTTCTCGGTGAAGGGATCGCCAACCTGAACCGTCGGGCGCTTCTCTTCGATAGACTCGTCGAATTCCGCGGAGGCCATCGTCGCACCACCGACGCCGTCACGACCGGTCTTGGCGCCGAGATAGACGACAGGAAGACCAACGCCTTTGGCTTCCGACAGAAAGATCGCGTCGGACTTTGCAAGGCCTGCGGCGAAGGCATTGACGAGGATGTTGCCGTTGTAACGCGGATCGAACTCGACTTCGCCGCCCACGGTCGGGACGCCGAAGGAGTTACCATAGCCGCCGACACCGGCAACGACCCCTGCCACCAGGTGGCGGGTCTTCGGGTGGTCGGGCGCGCCGAAGCGCAGCGCGTTCATCGCGGCAATCGGACGTGCACCCATGGTGAAGACGTCACGCAAGATTCCGCCAACGCCGGTCGCCGCGCCCTGATAGGGCTCGATATAGGAGGGGTGGTTGTGGCTCTCCATCTTGAAGACGACGCAGTCGCCATCGTCGATGTCGACGACGCCAGCGTTTTCGCCCGGTCCCTGGATGACGCGCGGACCCTTGGTCGGCAGCGTCTTCAGCCACTTCTTCGAGGACTTGTACGAGCAGTGCTCGTTCCACATGGCCGAGAAGATGCCCAGTTCGGTAAAGCTCGGCTCGCGTCCGATCAGGTCGAGAATGCGCTGATATTCATCGGGCTTCAGCCCGTGGGATGCAACGAGTTCCGGGGTGATCTGAATATGATTTGGAAGTGTCATAGGTCTCACGGGGTTCGAGCCGGTACGGGAATTTCCGGTTCTTTACCCTAAGACATGCTCTCTTGCGATAGGAAAATGCCCTTGCGGGCCTTCAATTCAGCGTCTTGCGCGCCTCTACTCGATGCTGTCGTAGCCCGCGGACCCATTGTCGAGGAGCCTTCTCAAGACACTGAGCCCGCGTTTTAGCTCGTCATGGGTCTTGGGTAGCGAAAAGCTGATGCGCACTCGATGAAATATCCGATCGGTTCTGGCGGGTTTGAACTCATCTTCATCGTCAATGAGAACATTCTCGTTCATCGCGGCATTGCGAAACGTACCTGAAAGCCAGGGCTCGGGAAGCTTCACCCAGACGAACGCAATTCCCGGCGCGCTATTGAAATCAACGCCCTTCAAAGTTTCGCTGACGATACCTCGTCGCGTCTCGATTTCACTGATGCATGCCTTGCGGATGGAATCCGCATCGCCGCTGATCACTAACCTCGCGGAAAGCTCCGCCATCAGGAAGGGAATGCCACCGGTAAGCATCTTGTGCGCCACCCGAATGCGCGTGACGAAGGCTGGCGGGCAGGCGACCCAGCCGCCGCGCAAGCCGGCGCTGACCGATTTGGAAAGACCGTTCACCAGAAACGTTCTGTCAGGTGCAAGCTCGGCGATCAAAGGCAGTTCGTTGCCTGTCATCGCGCCGTAGAGATTGTCTTCGACAATCCAGACATTGTGGCGGTGGGCGATCTCGACGATTGCCTTGCGGCGTTCAAGGGGGAGTGTCGAACAGGTCGGGTTTTGGCCCGCAGGCATCAAGAAGACGATCTTTGGGTGTTGCTGTGCGCAGATACGCTCGAACTCATCCGGGATGATGCCGTCGGCATCGATGTCCACAATCGAGATACGGCGGCCGGAAAGGGATGCCGCACGGCTGATCTGCGAATAGGTCACCGGTTCGAAAACAATCCGGTCCCCAGGAGCTGTCATTGCGGTGATGATGCTCATTACGCCCGCATGGGCGCCAAGTGTCGTGACGACATTTTCAGGCTTGGGAGACCAGCCTTGATGAGCAAGCCATCTGGCACCCGCTTCCGTCCAGAATGACGGAAAGGTGCGTGTGTAGTCCATGATCTCCGAAGGCTTGTCCTTGACGATCTCAGTCACATGGGCGGCGATAATGCCTTGTTGGCCGTTGTCCGGTGCAGCGGTGCCGTTGAACGAGATCTGGCCAGGGGCGGCCATCGATACCCGTGTTCCGCCGAACGGACTTTCCATTGCCCTGGATATCGCTTCTACGGGTTTACGATCATTCACATAGGTCCCGCGCCCGACCTCGCCGCTGACGAGGCCACGTTCATGGATCAGGGAGTAGGCGCGGCTGATCGTGCCGATCGTCACGCCAAGATCGAAGGCGAGATTACGTTGCGGCGGCAACTTCGTACCTGGTGCCAGCACGCCGTCTGCGATCGCGGCTTCGATATGGTCTGCGAGACGCACATAGATTGGGCCGGAGCCTTCGCCGATGTTCGGAAGCCAATTTGTCATGGTGACAATATATAAATTGTATCCCTGTCGATGTCAATTGTATTGATTGTCTCGAGATTGATCGCAAGCGCTGAATACAAGGTAGGGTACAATCATGCGCAGGATGGAAGAATATCTAGCTTCGACGGATCAGAGCAGCGGTGAGTCACATCGGGTAATGTCCGTCCGTGACCGGATGACGCCCGCAAGGCCTTTTGCGCCGGAGGAGGCATCAGGCTTTCTGGCACGCATGTTGCAGCGCGTGTCGTATTGGCACGCCAGACGCCAGAGCCGCCTTAGCCTTTATGATCTTTCCACCGAACAACTTGCCGACATCGGCCTCTCTCGCGCAGAGGCCTACGAAGAGACAAGCAAGGCTATTCTATCGCGCTGGACACGCTCGCTTTGAGCACCCACGTCTCGACGGTTATCCATCGAGATGAGAAGCCGCAGCACCCGTCCCAACCGGTGCCGCGGGCTTTTTTGCAATCGAACAAGCTTTTGTTTTGAATAGCCAATCCTTGTTTTTCAGGGCTTTGCGGGCGTGATGTCATTTTTTTGTCAAATCGCGCATTTTACCGCTTGCGGTATCGAAAACCTCTGACTATAAGGGCGCCACAAACCAAGCGCACGCGCCCTTCGTCTATCGGTTAGGACGTCAGATTTTCATTCTGAAAAGAGGGGTTCGACTCCCCTAGGGCGTGCCACTTGGCTTCGTATCCTCCCTAAAAATGCCTTTGACAGCGTCTAGTCTTCGCGGTTTTTGCTGCTTGCAGAAATAGTACGAGGGAGCCAATGACTAATCGCTTGTTTCTCATCGGCGGACCATCCCATGCGGGAAAATCGACACTGGCCGCTGCCGTTGCGGAGTGCCTCAATTGTCGCTGCATATCGACCGATAGTCTCGCCAAGCATCCCGGAAGGCCTTGGCGCGATCCGCCCGAGCAACTGCCGCCGCATGTCGTCGAACATTATCGCGATCTGTCGCTGGATGAGATGATGCAGTCGGTACTTACTCATTATCGATCCATGTGGACACCGCTGGTTCTGCCGCTGATCGAGGGAAGGGAACGTCTGGTGCTGGAGGGTTCCGCACTCTTGCCGGAACTGGTTGCGCAGCTGGACACGCAGAATATTAGCGCAACTTGGCTCGTGGCTGCCGAAGGTGTGCTGGGGCGTCGCATCAAGGTAGAAAGTGATTACGAGGCGCGTGATCCTGATAAGAGATTTCTGATCGACAAGTTCGCTCAGCGTGCCCTCGCTTTCAACCGCTTTATCAATGAGGAGATATCACGCCTGTCTCTGCAAAAGCTGGAGGTAAGTTGCGAGACCTCTGTGGACGATCTGATGGTGCGACTCGGCGTTGCCGGTTCTCCGTGAGGTTTTGCGGTTGACCCCGCCCGCAATTGCGTGATGGTTGTTGCCGTCAGTTTGGGAGGATCTTTCGTGGAATCGCATGTGCCGTTTTCGCTCGTGGGGATCGACCACGTCGTGCTGCTGGTAGACGATATGGAAAAAGCGCTCGCCTTTTACCATGATGTTTTGGGCTGCCGACCGGGTTACTCCTACCCGGAACTTGGCATGGAGCAGGTTTGGTGCGGTGCGTCTCTGATCGTGCTCTGGGATATCACCCACCCGGGCGGGCACAAGGCTACGCCACCGGTGGCCGGTGGACGAAATGTCGACCATGTCTGCATAGCGACGGGACCGTTCGAGCATGATGCCTTGCGAGCACATCTGGAGCATCATGGGGTGACCATCGAGCGTGAGGCGATGCATGGCGGCGCCCGTGGCATGGGGCATTCCTTTTATATCCGCGATCCTTTCGACAATTTGTTGGAGGTGAAGGGACCGGCGGAATATCCCGATGGACGCTCCGTGATCTCCTGATCCTCTTCACCATCTTGTTGATGCAACCGCTTTGGCAAGCCGAGCGTTTCCGGCGACACTTTGGCGGAGAACCAGCATGAACACATTGCTTCGATGGGCCAGCGCAGGCCTCGTCTCGTGCGCATTGGGCACCAGCGTCTTTTCCCCAGCGCAGGCAGAGATGGGGAAAGCGCCAGCGGTTGCGCAGACGGACATGTCGCATTATCGCGGGAAGTGGCTCGAAATTGGCAGAACGCCCATGTGGCTGACGGATGGCTGCGTGGCTGGCTATTCGATCTACAAGCCCGGCTCTTCGCCCGGCCAGGTGGTGATTGAGGATGGATGCCGCGAAGGATCGCCGACCGGAAAGCTCAAGACGATCGAGGGAATTGGCACGATAACGGACGCAAAAAAGACCATGGCGAAGATGCGGGTTCGCTATCCGCTCTTTATCACCTTCAATTACTGGGTGCTCTACAATTCACCGGACAAGACGTGGTTCATCAGTGCAACGCCGGACATGGAGAATCTGTGGATTTATTCTCGCTCCGTTCCGTCCAAAGCCAAGCTGGCTGTGATGGTCAGGAAGGCAAAGGAACTCGGCTACGATACCTCGAAGCTCGAATTCCCTGAGTTTTGACGTCGCGATCTTGGGTCGCGTTCAAGTGTTTGATCAGATTGATGTGAGAGCCGCTTTCGCGGCCCTCAGACTTTGGCAATGGATTAGGCTGGTCGCACCAGCATGTGCTTCTTCTTGCCAAGGGAAAGCTTGATGACGCCATCTGCCGTGACTTCGCCCGAGCCGATAAGTTTGCGCTCATCCGAAACGCTCTCGTCGTTGATGCGCACCGCACCGCCCTGAACGTGCCGACGGGCTTCGCCGTTCGACGCGGCGAGACCGGCACGCACGATCAGCGAGAGAAGACCGATGCCTGCTTCCAAGTCTGTCTTCGGCACTTCGATCGACGGCAAGTTGTCGGAAAGCGCCCCTTCCTCAAAAGTCTTGCGAGCGGTTTCGGCAGCCTGTTCTGCGTTTTCCCGACCATGAAGCATGGCGGTGATCTCGGTCGCCAAGATCTTCTTGACCTCGTTGATTTCCGAGCCGCCGAGCGCCGAAAGCCGAGCGATCTCGTCCATCGGCAGCGTGGTGTAGAGCTTTAGGAAGCGGGAGACATCCGCATCTTCCGTGTTTCGCCAGTACTGCCAGAAATCATAGGCCGACAGCATATCGGGGTTGAGCCAGACCGCGCCGTTGGCCGACTTGCCCATCTTTGCACCTGATGAGGTCGTCAGAAGCGGCGAGGTCAATGCGTAAAGCTGCGGCGTTCCCATGCGGTGGCCGAGATCGATCCCGTTGATGATATTGCCCCACTGATCCGAACCACCCATCTGCAAACGGCAGCCAGTGCGCTTGTTCAGTTCCACGAAGTCGTAGGCCTGAAGGATCATGTAATTGAACTCGAGGAACGACAGCGACTGCTCGCGGTCGAGGCGTGTTTTCACGCTTTCGAAGGACAACATGCGGTTGACGGAGAAATGGCGGCCCACGTCGCGCAGAAACTCGAGATAGTTTATCTCGCGCAACCAGTCGGCATTGTTGATCATCAGTGCTGGCTTTTCGGCGCGATCATAGTCGAGGTAGTTCGAAAACACGCGCTTGATCGAAGCGATATTGCTCTCGATCGTGTCAACGGTCATCAATTGACGCGCTTCGTCCTTGAACGACGGGTCGCCGACCATGCCGGTGCCCCCGCCCATCAGCGAAATCGGTTGATGTCCGGTCTTCTGCATCCAGTGCAGCATCATGATCTGGATAAGGCTGCCCGCGTGAAGGCTTGGCGCGGTCGGATCATAGCCGATATAGGCAGTCACGGTTTCCTTGGCGAACAGTTCGTCGAGACCTGCCTCATCGGAGATCTGGTGAATGAAGCCGCGCTCATCGAGCGTGCGGAGGAAATCGGACTTGAACCTGGACATAACCTTTTACTTTCTGGATTGTCGTTACCTTCACTGCATTTCAGTGAATGGCAGCGGCTTTATCATTGTTTTTTGAAAATTACACCCGTTTCGGCCATGAATGTTGGCTTGGTTGCGCTGCGTTTCACGCGGACGGCGGGAGAGAGCGGTGAGGCAAAGGGAAGGCAGAAGAATGTACGAGGAAGTCATATTCGAGACCGAGAGGCTGAAAGTCGCTATGTGGGCGCCTGGCGACGTTGCCCTTGTCCATAAACTGCACTCTACAATCGAAACGACACGGTATCTGACGGGATCGGCACCCTGGAGCCTGGAGAAGTGCGAAGAACGGCTGTCGCGCTGGGTCGAGGATCACCACCGTTATGGCACCACGAAGTACAAGCTTCTTTCGCGTGACGACGATCGTTTTCTCGGGAGGGCCGGTTTTTCCTTCTTTGGGGGAGAGAGGCCAGATTTCGAACTAGGCTACTCGCTGTGTCAAACCGACTGGGGGAAGGGCTATGCGACGGAAATTGGAATGGCCTTTAGAGACTGGTTCTTCGACCGAAAAATCGCCAACAAGTTCATTGCTTTCACCCACCCGAACAACATTGCCTCGCAGAACGTCCTGACCAAGATCGGGATGCGCTTGTGCCAACCCATGACCATTGAGGGGCTTGTGTGTCCGACGTTTGAATATACTGCCGTCATGCACGATCAAATCGCAGTACGGTCAAGTTGATGTGAACTGAGCCCGGTCACAGTGACACATTAAAATGGCACATTGTCATAATGAAAAAAAGCCGCCGGAGTGACCGGCGGCTTTGAATGTCTTGTCGATCTTCAGCGAATGCGCTTGGCCGCTGGCTCCGGCACCAGTTCGCCGTTCAGGCGGCGGTCGAGATAGTCGCCGCATTCGCTCATCAACTCGTCCACCTTGCCACTGAAGAAGTGGTTGGCACCAGGCACGGTGCGGTGGGTGATGAGAATACCCTTCTGAGTTTTCAGCTTTTCGACCAGGCCGTTGACGTCCTTTTCAGGTGCAACCTTGTCCGCATCGCCGTTGATGATCAGGCCAGAAGACGGGCAGGGTGCAAGGAAGGAGAAGTCGTAGGTGTTCGGCTGCGGCGCAATCGACATGAAGCCTTCGATTTCCGGACGGCGCATCAGAAGCTGCATGCCAATCCAGGAACCGAAAGAGTAACCAGCGACCCAACAGCTCTTGGAATCAGGATGCAGGCTCTGCACCCAGTCGAGTGCAGACGCAGCGTCCGACAGCTCGCCCGCACCGTGGTCGAATTCGCCCTGGCTACGGCCGATGGAGCGGAAGTTGAAGCGCAGCGTCGTGAAGCCGCGCTTCTGGAACATGTAGAAGAGCTGGTAGACGATCTGATTGTTCATCGTGCCGCCGAACTGCGGATGCGGATGAAGAATGATGGCAATCGGGGCGCTTTTTTCCTTGGAGGGCTGGTAGCGGCCTTCGAGACGACCTGCGGGGCCGTTAAAAATGACTTCGGGCATAGATACTCCGGTCGGTTCTTATGTTTCTGACGCTTTCACCGGCAAGAAGACTTGACGTAGATGGTCAGCTTTTCTAAAACCTAGTTTAGAACTGTTCGAAACTTGTGTTCCGTGGCGCTGTTGGTTGTGTCATAAGGCAAGGGTGACGGAAATTTCAAGGAAAATGCGCTTTAACGCGCGAATGATCGGGATAAAGGCACGATTTGCGCCATGGGCACAGCGGAGCGCACATATCTGGACTGGAATGCGACAGCACCTTTGCTGCCCGCCGTCCGTGATGCGCTTGTCTCTGCTCTCGATCTTTCCGGCAACCCATCCTCCGTCCATAAGGAAGGCCGTGGGGTTCGCGCCGCAGTCGAAGCCGCGCGCCGCGATGTCGCCGCTCTGGTCGGTGGGCAAGCCTCGCACGTCGTCTTTACCAGTGGCGCGACCGAAGCTGCCAACCTCGTGCTGTCGCCGCGCTTCAAGATGGGCCGTGCGCCCCTGACGGTAAGTCATCTCTATGTCTCGGCAATCGAACACCCTGCCATTCGAGAAGGCGGGCGGTTCGACAAGTCCGCCATGACCGAAGTTCCGGTGACCGCGCACGGGATGCTCGATATCGAGGCGCTCGGACATCTGCTGTCCCAGCATGATCGAGCATCGGGCCTTCCCATGGTGGCGCTGATGCTAGTGAACAACGAAACCGGTATCGTCCAGCCTGTGAAGGAAACGGCGCAACTGGTTCATGCCGCTGGTGGATTGCTGGTCGTTGATGCCGTTCAGGCTGTCGGGCGGATCGCTGTCGACATCGATGCGCTGGATGCGGATTTCCTGATCGTTTCGTCGCACAAGATCGGCGGCCCGAAAGGCGCGGGCGCGTTGATTTCCCGTGGTGAAGTGATGATGCCGCTGCCGCTCATCCATGGTGGTGGGCAGGAAAAGGGTCATCGTTCGGGCACGGAGAATACGCTTTCCATTATTGGCTTTGGCGTTGCCGCCAAGGAGGCAGCGGTGATGCAGGAAACAGAAAGCGCACGCTTGGCGACGTTGCGGGCGCGGCTTGAAGATGGAATGCGCGCCAACGCTCCGGATGTGATCATTCACGGTGCCGATGTGACGCGGGTTGGCAACACCACCTTCTTCACGCTTCCCGGGTTGAAGTCGGAAACGGGGCAGATCGCTTTCGATATCGAGGGCATCGCTCTATCAGCTGGCTCTGCGTGCTCTTCTGGCAAGGTCGGGGAGAGTCACGTGCTGACTGCGATGGGGCAGGATCCAAAACTTGGTGCCCTGCGCATCTCGCTGGGGCATGCTACGACGGAAGACGACATTGAGAAGGCCGTTGAGGCCTTCGGCAAGATTGCAGGGCGGCGCAAGCTGTCCGGTCAGGCAGCCTGAGGGCTGGAATAAACTGCGAAATGTCAAAATTTCGCTTGCGGTGCGGTGGGAAAAACGCCAACCCGCTCTTAAATAAACGCATGAAAGCGCTGGCCTCGAAAGGCCCTTGCATTTATGTGAAACGCGCATGAAGGCGGGGTTTCCGTCTTGATACGTTGACAAGCCACCGGACCTTGTATCCGGCGAGATTGGAGAACGACAATGGCAGCGGTTCAGGAAACGATCGATCAGGTTCGCCAGATCGATGTGGACCAGTACAAATACGGTTTCGAAACCGAGATCGAAGTCGACAAGGCGCCGAAAGGCCTGTCGGAAGA
Organism: uncultured Agrobacterium sp.; assembly: GCA_913777615.1. Taxonomy (GTDB): domain Bacteria; phylum Pseudomonadota; class Alphaproteobacteria; order Rhizobiales; family Rhizobiaceae; genus Agrobacterium. The sequence continues at coordinate 243,227 of CAJYTK010000007.1, forward strand.
GGTGATCCGTTTCATCTCCGCCAAGAAGCAGGAGCCGGAATGGCTGCTTCAATGGCGTCTTGATGCCTATCAGCGCTGGCTGACGATGGAAGAGCCTACCTGGGCGCGCGTCAATTATCCGAAGATCGACTTCAACGATCTCTACTATTATGCCGCGCCGAAGAGCACGCCTGGTCCCAAGTCGCTTGATGAGGTCGATCCTGAGCTTTTGAAGGTTTATGAGAAGCTAGGCATTCCGCTGAAGGAACAGGAAATCCTGGCCGGCGTGGAAAACCGTCGCGTGGCGGTTGATGCCGTGTTCGACTCGGTCTCTGTCGTCACCACCTTCAAGGAAGAATTGAAGAAGGCTGGCGTGATCTTCATGTCCATCTCGGAAGCCGTGCGCGAGCATCCGGAGCTGGTGAAGAAGTATCTCGGTTCCGTCGTTCCGACGACCGACAACTTCTATGCGACGCTGAACTCCGCGGTGTTTACCGACGGGTCCTTTGTGTTCATTCCCAAGGGCGTGCGTTGCCCAATGGAGCTTTCCACCTATTTCCGCATCAATGAGAAGAACACGGGCCAGTTCGAGCGCACGCTGATCATCGCGGAAGAAGGCGCTTACGTTTCCTATCTGGAAGGCTGCACAGCACCGCAGCGCGACGAGAACCAGCTTCATGCAGCTGTCGTAGAACTCGTTGCACTCGATGATGCAGAGATCAAGTATTCCACCGTCCAGAACTGGTATCCGGGCGATAAGGAAGGCAAAGGCGGGATCTACAACTTCGTGACAAAGCGTGGCGATTGCCGCGGTCATCGCTCGAAGATTTCTTGGACGCAGGTCGAAACCGGCTCGGCGATTACCTGGAAGTACCCGTCCTGCATTCTGCGTGGCGACGACAGCCGTGGCGAGTTCTACTCGATTGCTGTCTCCAACGGTTACCAGCAGGTCGATTCCGGCACCAAGATGATTCATCTCGGCAAGAACACGTCGAGCCGCATCATCGCCAAGGGTATCGCGGCGGGCTTTTCTGAAAACGTCTATCGCGGTCAGGTCTCGGCCCATCGCAAGGCAACGAATGCCCGCAACTTCACGCAATGCGACAGCCTTCTGATTGGCGACAAGTGCGGTGCGCATACCGTGCCTTATATCGAAGCAAAGAATGCCTCTGCGCATTTCGAGCATGAGGCAACCACGTCCAAGATTTCCGAGGATCAGCTGTTCTACTGCTTGCAGCGTGGCATTCCGGAAGAAGCCGCGATCGCTCTGATCGTCAACGGCTTCGTCAGGGACGTTATCCAGCAACTGCCGATGGAATTTGCCGTCGAAGCGCAGAAACTGATCGGGATCTCGCTGGAAGGTAGCGTCGGATAATGAAGGTGCCCCGCTTGACGAAAAGCTCACGCTTGATGGTGTTGTGCATTTTCGTTTCAATGGTCGGGGTGTTCATTGGAGTTGGTGGGCTGATGGCGGGCCGTGAGTTCGCCAAGCTAATTTTAATCGCAAGCGCGACCGGGATGATTGCCATCTTTTGGCTCTCCGACGCGCTTCAACCATTTGACCGTTTCTCTTCGCGCAAGAGAAAACTAGATTGAGAGATAACAACATGCTTGAAATCATCGACCTGCACGCAAAGATCGCCGATACCGAAACCGAGATCATCAAGGGTCTAAACCTGAAGGTTGCCGCTGGCGAAGTGGCGGCCATCATGGGTCCTAACGGCTCCGGCAAGTCCACGCTGTCCTACATCCTGTCGGGCCGCGAAGACTATGAAGTGACCTCTGGCGACATTCTCTACAATGGCGAGAGCATTCTGGAGCTCGACGCTGCCGAACGCGCTGCCAAGGGTATCTTCCTCGCCTTCCAGTACCCGGTTGAAATTCCAGGCGTTGCGACCATGCAGTTCCTGAAGGTTGCGATGAACGAGCAGCGCAAGGCACGCGGCGAAGCTGAACTGACGACGCCGGACTTCATCAAGAAGGTGAAGGAAGCGGCAGGCGATCTGAAGATCGACATGGACATGCTGAAGCGTCCGCTCAATGTCGGCTTCTCCGGCGGTGAGAAGAAGCGTGCCGAGATCCTGCAGATGGCGCTGCTTGAGCCGAAGCTCTGCGTGCTGGATGAAACGGACTCCGGTCTCGACATCGATGCTCTGAAGATCGTTGCTGACGGTGTCAACGCGCTGAAGTCGCCTGATCGCGCCACCGTGGTCATCACCCACTACCAGCGCCTGCTCGATTACATCGTACCAGATAGCGTCCATGTTCTCTACAAGGGCAAGATCATCCGTTCGGGCGACAAGGCACTGGCGCTGGAACTGGAAAACAATGGTTACGCCGACATCATCGGTGAAGCGGCCTGATTAACGGGCCAGGAGACCATGTCCATGAATATTCAAACGACAAACCGGCTGACACCTGCGGAGACCGCACTGGTTGAAGCCTTCACGGCCAAGTTCAGCGAGCTTCCCGGCAATGGAGACGTGGTTGCTGCGCGCGACGTGCTGTTCGACGATCTCAAGACTGCCGGTCTGCCGACCCGCCGCATCGAGGCCTGGCACTATACCGATATGAAGAGCCTGCTGCGCAGCATTCCTGAGGATGCCTCCGCGCCGCTGATCGAGAAGCGTGATCCTGCTGTTGCTGGTTCGCAAGCGATCTATCTGCTACACGGTAAGTCTGTAGACGCCGACATTGCTGGTTTCGAAGTCGAAAGCTATGCAGAAAGCCTGCTGGATGGCACGGCTGCCGCCGCACTCGTGGCCGCTGACAAGGACGACATGATCGGTCGCCTGAATGGCAGCTTCGTACGTGACGGCTATTCCGTTACCGTTCCGGATGAAGCCGACATCGAGCAGCCGCTCGAACTTCAGGTGATCCACGGCGCCGGGCAGGTTCATAGCCGGTCGCCGGTTCGCTTCGGCAAGCGCTCAAAGGCAACGATCATCGAGCGTCATCTATCTGTTTCGGCGGAAGCGGCTCTCGTCACGCATGTCACCGATCTTGAGGTACAAGACGGCGCGGAAGCGACCTATATCCTGCTGCAGCAGCAAGGTGCAGCCGATACGCATCTGGCGCAGTTGCGCATCAAGCTCGGTGCCGAGGCAAATCTTCGTCTCTTCATCATCAATGCCGGCGGCAAACTGGTGCGCCAGGAACTGCGCATCCATGTCGAGGGCGAAGGCACGGATCTGTCCGTTCGAGGCGTCAATCTGCTGGGCGGTGAAACCCATACCGACGTGACGATGGTTCTTGGCCACAACGTGCCGAACACGACGTCAACGGAAATCTTCCGCAATGTCGTCTTCGATCGTGCGAAGGGCATCTTCCAGGGCATGATCCGGGTTGCACCCGATGCTCAGAAGACCGACGCCAAGATGGCCTGCAACACGCTTCTGATGTCCGACGACGGCGAGTTTTCGGCTAAGCCGGAGCTTGAAATCTTCGCAGACGACGTTCAGTGCGGCCACGGCGCAACAGTTGCCGATATCGACGCCAAGCACCTCTATTACCTCATGGCACGTGGTGTGCCGCGGGCGAAGGGGCGCGCGATGCTGGTAAACGCGTTCGTTGCGGAGATTGTCGAAGAACTGGAAGATGACAATCTGGTAGAGGCGCTGGAGGGTATCATTTCCAGCTGGTTGGACGCTCATGCCTGATTTTAGCGAACGCGCCGTTAAAGCGGCCCCCTACGATGTCGAGGCCGTGCGCAAGGATTTTCCAATCCTGTCGCGCGAGGTCCATGGCAAGCCGCTTGTCTATCTGGACAATGGCGCGTCCGCGCAGAAGCCGCAGGTGGTGATCGATGCGGTGTCGCATGCCTATTCCAACGAGTATGCCAATGTGCATCGCGGCCTGCATTTTCTCTCCAATGCGGCAACGGATGCCTATGAAGCATCGCGCGAAAAGGTGCGGCGCTTTTTGAATGCCGGCTCGGTGGACGAGATCGTCTTCACCAAATCCTCCACCGAGGCGATCAACACGGTTGCCTATGGCTATGGAATGCCGAAGATCGGCGAGGGCGATGAGATTGTCCTATCGATCATGGAGCACCATTCCAATATCGTGCCTTGGCATTTTATTCGCGAGCGCCAAGGCGCCAAGCTCGTCTGGGTGCCGGTGGATGACGAGGGCGCGTTTCATATCGAGGCTTTCGAAAAAAGCCTGACGGAGCGCACTAAACTCGTTGCCATTACCCATATGTCGAATGCGCTCGGTACCATCGTGCCGGTCAAGGAAATTTGCCGTATCGCGCATGAGCGCGGTATTCCGGTGCTGATCGATGGCAGCCAGGGCGCCGTTCACATGCCGGTCGATGTACGCGATATCGATTGCGACTGGTATGTCATGACCGGGCACAAGCTCTATGGCCCGTCAGGCATCGGCGTTCTATATGGCAAGGCCGACCGCTTGAAAGAGATGCGTCCCTTCCAGGGTGGCGGGGAAATGATCCTCGATGTCTCCGAAGACGAGATCACCTACAATGAGCCGCCGCATCGTTTCGAAGCCGGGACGCCGCCGATCGTTCAGGCAATCGGACTGGGTTATGCACTGGACTATATGGACAATCTCGGGCGTGCGGCAATTGCCGCGCATGAAGCGGATCTTGCCGCCTATGCGGCAGAGCGGCTGCGGGACATCAATTCGCTCCGCATCATTGGAAATGCACCGGGCAAGGGCGGCATCTTCTCCTTCGAGCTCGAAGGCATCCATGCCCATGACGTCTCGATGGTCATCGACCGGCGAGGTGTTGCCGTGCGTGCCGGTACACATTGCGCCATGCCGCTCTTGAAACGCTTCGGCGTGACCTCCACATGCCGGGCATCATTCGGGCTCTACAATACCCGCGCGGAAGTGGATGCGCTGGCCGAAGCGCTCGATTATGCCCGCAAATTCTTCGCCTGAGATCGGATAGAGGATCAGGACCATGAGCACCGACACGACTGAACAGCCACAGGATCTGGCACAATCGCCCGCGCAAGAGGCTGGACCTGCCCCCGCTAAAGCCTCCAGTCTTTCTCCGGATGAGCTGGCGCGCCTCAGTGACGATGTGATCGCAGCGCTGAAGACTGTCTACGACCCTGAAATTGCGGCCGATATCTTCGAATTGGGTCTCGTCTACAAGATCGACATCGAAGACGACCGTATGGTCAAGATCGTCATGACGCTGACAGCACCTGGCTGCCCGGTCGCTGGTGAAATGCCGGGTTGGGTGGAAAACGCGGTCGGCGCTGTCGAGGGCGTATCCGGCGTCACGGTGGAAATGACCTTTGATCCGCCATGGACCCCGGATCGCATGTCGGAAGAAGCGCAGGTTGCGGTTGGCTGGTATTGATCGCGGTCGATTAGACAGCGGGCACGTCTTGATACCATCGCCACGCAGGACTAGATTTGAGTCCATAAACATCGGGCCTTGAACCCGACTGTCGAAGGAGTGAGGAGCCCATGGGCTTTGCAGTGATGACAATGACGGAGGCTGCGGCCTCTCGCGTCAAGGCGATCGTCGATAATTCCGGTGCGGACGCCAAGGGCGTGCGCGTCGGCATCAAAAAAGGCGGCTGCGCCGGGATGGAATATACCATCGATCTGGTCACGGAGCCTGATGCCAAGGATGATCTGATCGAGAACGACGGTGCAAAGGTTTGGGTGCAGCCTTCCGCTGTGCTGTATCTGCTGGGCACGCAGATGGATTTCGAAGTCACCAAGATGCGCTCCGGCTTCACCTTCAACAATCCGAACCAGACATCGGCCTGTGGATGCGGCGAATCCGTCGAACTGAAGGCGGCAGATCTTGCAGCGCTCGCTAAACAGCGTGAGGCGGAGGCAAGCGTCTGATAGGTGCCCGTGGCATTGCGGTGCTTGTCTTCACGCGCCGCTTCGGTTCGTTTTCCAAGCAGTATTCAGGCAGACTGCCGCTCTAACAGGGCTTCCTTCGTGGCGATTTTCGCCATCATCATTGCGGCTTCTCGCGTCTTTGCCGCTGCAATGAAGCGACCATTGTGGCAGAAGGTTGCGCCTTCGACACCACTTGCCCGCTCCAGATCGCCATTGGTCAAACCCGCCCAGGAAACCGGAAGATCGGCGCGAAGTTCGAAGCCTTCTTCAGCACGGCGGATGCCTGTTACGCACCAGTCCTTATCACGCGGGTGAACGACGAAAAGTAGGTGGTCTGCACCGGCTTTTACGATGGCCGGGCGGAAGGGCATTCCGATCGGCAATTCCAGAATGCGGCTTTCGCCGGTCTGTTGTTCTATGGCTTTTAGAACAAGCGTTTCTGCTCTGAGTTTTGCCGCTTTCTTCTCGATCCCGGCTTCAACAAACGCGCGAGCAATCGTAAGCGCGCCATGAAATGCTGCGTCATCGGCGCCTGGTTCACGGTTGTCGAACGAAGGCTTCAGCGTTTCTAGCAATGACGGCAGGGTAAGGCCCGCGAGTTCTCCGGCAATGGCAGGACTCAGCGCCCCATTGTCTGTGAGGTCGATCGGTAGCACGAAGCTTTTGTCGAAAGACGCGTGGACGTCTTCGATGTCGGCTGCAGGAATGCCAAGCGCGGTGAGATAGTCGCGACCGTAGTGCTTCCACACAAGGCCGAATGAGCTATAGGGCTGGCCGTTCTCACGCAGCGGCGCACCGCGCTGATGGTGATCGAAGATCTGCGCCTCTGCATCATAAGCGCCGCCGACATCATAGATGATCCGGTCTTTTGAAGGCGTGATCCATTCCGGCGCGCGGCTCCGAACGATTTGCGCCCCTGGATAAAGGCGGGTGAGGATGACGCTGGAAAGCAGTTCATCGGCATGGAAGCCGCCGGAATGAGTGACGAGGAATTCCAACGCCATGCGCAGTAAACCTTTTGCTGAAAGTCAAGTAACAGGGCAGTTACCCGTTATTTCAACCTCCTGCAACTGGTGGCCTAGTGAATGGCGGTTATTTCCAGTTCTTGTCCGCCCACCGTGGCAATATCACCAACAGCCTTGCCATTTAGTGCACGGGCAACGGGTGAAACGTAGGAAATGGATCCCGCCTTCGGATCTGCCTCGTCCTCGCCGACGATACGATAGGTTTGGACGCGACCATCTTCACGAGTGAAGGTGACGGTACTTCCAAAAGAAACAATCTCGGTCGTTTCTGGGGCGGGCATTAACTGGGCGGTGCGCAGCCGCTCCGCAAGATAGCGGATATCTCGGAGGTGCGGCGCAATCTGGCGCCTGCGTTCATTCACATCCTCTACCGCATTGGCAATCTCGTGTGCCGCACGGGCAGCTTTCATCTGTTCTTCGAGGCGCTTGAGACCTTCCTCAGTGACGAGATTGGGATGTTGGGAGATGGGGCGATCCGGCAGTTGGGTTTCCGCTGCAGTCTCTGCACTTTCTTCTTTTACAAAGGCAACGCTCACGGTCCTACTCCCCAATTCGCATCTCATTCATATGGAGAGCGAGAGGCGATTTAGCAAGTTTGAGAGGAGGCCGACTTTCGCAATCTCGTGCTCAGCTTTCCCGTGTGGCAAACCAGTTCGCCAGTCATGCGCCGATGTTGTGCCCGGCACTGAAAAATCGCGCTCAGGACGTCTGCCGGTGGCGAGAAATACGTGTTGTCCAGCGCAGCGTCGAGCCGCAAATTTTTCATGCCGACTTCGATTGTGATCGCTTTGCGTTTAGCAAGCGTCAGCCCGACTGTCTTTGCGGCAAACAAATCAAGTGGATCGCCAAGACCATTATGCAGGAAAACCATCCCGAAAATCATGATGCCTGACTGGACAATCGAGGCTTTGGACCCGCCGACCACAGCGGCAGCACCGGAACGGCTGCTCTGACAAAGGATGGCAGCAATTTCTAGAGAAGCGCACCGAACGCCAGTCGTATGACGACCGCTTGATGATGCCCATGAACTTCGCCCAGCCATGGACAGGCTAGTGCTAGCTGGCAAACCCAGACCAGGGGAGGCGTGATGATCGGGGCCGCAGGTGTCGTTACCGATGGGCAGGCGACCGAAAGGGCAACATGATCTTTTGAGAGGTAGGTCATGACATTCGAGAAGGTGCCGCTGGGGCGGCAACAACAAGTATAACGCTAGCGACAACTTTCCGGGGCGTCGGGATGAGATTTATCGGCGAAACTGCGAGAAGCGGCATGATCAAAAACCAGCCCGCCAAGCCGAACGTCACATCGAAAGGCCGTTGCACGACCTCAAGAAAATCATCCAGCGAGATGGTCGCTCCCGTTCCCAACATGATGACCGACAAAAGCGTGACGATCCAATTGATTGAGGAACACGTGCCGCGGATGGAGGCGACGATCAACAAGGGGCCGCGTAGATGATCGAGGCATGGATCGCGCCGCATCAGCGTTGATGCTGCTTTTAGGATAGGCGGGTTGGACCCAACGAGAAGAAAGCGTTATCCGAAGATCTCTATCCCCACGTGTTTTCTAGTGAGGGATTGCGTGAAATTCACATTAAAAAATCAATTGCTTGTAAAGTGTATGGCGACCCCTGCAGGACTCGAACCTGCGACCTACTGCTTAGAAGGCAGTTGCTCTATCCAGTTGAGCTAAGGGGCCACTTACGACGCCGTGAAGGCGCCGGAAACGGTTAGTGCGTCCAAGGCTGCGTGCGGGTGTAGCGGAAATTGTCCGTGTAGGAAACCGTCTGCCGCTCTGCTTCCTTTGGCTGGATCACGCGGTAATCGATGCCCTTGCGCTGCGCGTAGGCTTCTGCCTGTTCCTGCGTCTCGAAGTTGAGCTTGACCTGCTGCTTCATGTCCGAGGAGGACGTGTAGCCCATGATCGGGTCAATCTTGCGCGGAACCTCGGCGTCGAATTCCAGCACCCAGATATTCGTCTTGGCTTTGCCAGACTGCATGGCGGTCTTTGCCGGACGATAAATTTTTGCAGACATTTCAACTGCTCCAGTCTTGCGCTCAAGCGCGATGACGCTCTTTCTACGCGGCCTTCCGTAACCATTGTATTACGGTCGGCATCGGAATTTCACTTGGACCGACTCATGCGCGAAGTCAAGCCGGTAGGTTGGTAGATGCTACAGCATCGGTCTTAAAATCGTAATCGATTTTCTGAAAGAGCGGTGCATGGGTTCAAGGACGATAGAAGCATGGCACCCCACCGAAAGATCGCAGGCTTCGACAACAGAAAAAAGCCAATGGCACGCTTGAATGAGACGCGCGAAGCAGATTGTATCGCGGCGACCAAGAGGAGACACCGATCATGAGCGATAACGTCATCAAGTTCCGCAAGCCGCAGCCGTCGAAAAAACCCCGTCCTCCCGGTCAAGGCAAGATTTTGGCGGTCGTCATAGGCGGCGTAGCGCTTTGCGTCTTGATCTGGATGCACTTTCAATTTGGAGTATGACGCCTGACATGCTGAATTTGCTCAGCTAAGGGCAAATCGATCTTGGTCTCCCAACAATAGGCGGTGCCTGACTCGCTCAAGGCTTGAGATCGCGATTCGATGCGTAATGAGTGGCGTTCTGGACTTGATACTTCATAGAGCCGCGAAATCCCGAATATCGGAGCCCGCTCAGCTCTCACAAAAAATTTAATTATAGGGAAGTAATAAATTTCAGACAAATCATTGATTTGTCGAATGGTCGGAGTGGAGAGATTCGAACTCCCGACCCTCTGGTCCCAAACCAGATGCGCTACCAGACTGCGCTACACTCCGCCGATGTCGTGAGCGGGGAGATACACGGTTACCGCAGACCCTGCAACAGCTAAAATCACCTTTTCGTTTGTTTTTTCTCGATCGCCGGTCGGTCACTTCCTTAAAGCGCTGTCGGAAGCCGGGTCAGATTACGAAGTTTTCACTTCACCCATCCCTCTGGCTGTGCCAAGCGATCCGGCAGACGTATTTTAGCAGTTGCGGTAGCGGCCTTCGATAGCCACCTATCAAGCCTTAAGACTTCTGCAATCGCTCATGTAATGGGAATGAACGAGTTGGATGCCAATAGCGACAATACGAACAGCCAGAATGCGAAGCCGGACCTTCGCGACATTCTGGCGTCTTCGAAAACGGGCAAGAAGAAATCGAGACGTTCGCTCTATATCTTTCTTGCGCTGCTGATGATCGCAGGCGCAGCGACTTACTATTTTGCCTTCGCGGGCGCGAGGGTGGCCTATAGCTACACGACGCAGGAGGCAAAGCGGGGCGATCTTTCCGTCATTGTCACCTCGACCGGTTCGGTTCAGCCCACCGACCAAGTGGATATATCGAGCGAACTCTCCGGTACTATCCGCAAGGTCAATGTGACCTTCAACAGTTCCGTCAAGGCTGCAGACGTGCTGGCCGAACTCGATACCAACAAACTCGAAGCCGATGTGCAAAGCGCGCGCGCCAAACTCGCCTCGGCAAGAGCCAGCGTAGCGAAGGCGAGGGCAGATCTCGGTTCGGCCAATACATCGCTCGAACGCTTGCGCTCGCTGGTGCAAAGCCGTGTGTCCAGCCAGCAGGATCTCGATGCCGCGCAGTTTAACCGCGATGCTGCGGCAGCAACGTTGGAAGTCAATGAGGCGAGCGTGCTTTCATCCGAGGCGGATTTGCGGCTTGCGGAGGTCAATCTCAGCAAGGCAAAGATCGTTTCTCCTATCGATGGCGTCATCCTCACGCGTGATGTCGATCCCGGCGCGACCGTGGCGTCGTCTTTGAACGCGCCTGTGCTGTTCACTATTGCAGGAGATTTGCGCCGCATGGAGCTTCAGGTTTCGATCGATGAAGCGGATGTCGGCAAAGTCGAGGCTGGTCAGGAGGCGACCTTCAATGTGGATGCCTATCCTGAGCGCCGTTTCCCAGCAAAAATCGAAACCGTTCGTTTTGCTTCGGAAACCGTATCCAATGTCGTGACCTACAAGGGTATCCTCACCGTCGATAATGCAGAGCTGTTGCTGCGCCCTGGCATGACGGCGACCGCAAATATCGTGGTCGAGCATGTGAAGGATGCGCTGCTGGTACCCAACGCTGCCTTGCGCTACACACCGCCCCGCGAGAATGCGTCGCGCGGTGGCGGCCTCATGGGCTTGTTCCGGCCTCCGCGTATGAACAGATCGCGCGGAGGCAGCGCCGAGCAGGCTGCAGCGGGCAAGCGTCAGGTGTGGGTATTGCGCAACGGCACGCCATTGAGCGTCTCTGTCCAGGCTGGCTCTACCGATGGCCAGTTCACCGCCGTGACTTCGGAAGAGTTGAAGCCCGGCGACCAAGTGATCACCGACGCAACCCAACGCAGCAGCTAGGCGGGAGTGAAAGCATGAGCGCGCCGCCTCTGATCGAATTCCGCGATGTGGTGAAACAATATGGCAAAGGCGAAGCGGCCATCCGGGCGCTGGACGGCGTCAGCCTGTCGATCAAGGAACACGAATTCGTCGCCATAATGGGGCCGTCCGGCTCCGGAAAATCCACGTCGATGAACATTATCGGCTGCCTGGATACTCCGACCGCAGGGGAATATCTGTTTCAGGGTGTGCCGACCAGCGGCTTTGACAATGAGCATTTGACGCTGCTTCGCCGCCATATGCTGGGCTTTGTCTTTCAAGGCTTCAACCTGCTGTCACGCACCTCGGCTGTCGAGAATGTCGAACTCCCCCTGATCTATCGCGGCATGAAATCCGGGGAGCGGCGCGCACTTGCCATGGAGGCCTTAGCGCAGGTGGGGCTTAAGGGGCGTGAGCACCACACCACTCAGGAGCTTTCTGGCGGCCAGCAGCAGCGTGTGGCGATCGCGCGCGCCATCGTTACCAAGCCGGCACTGCTTCTTGCAGACGAGCCGACGGGCAATCTCGACACGAAAACCAGTATCGAGATCATGGAGTTGATAACTTCGCTTAATCGCGATCGCGGCATTACCGTCGTAATGGTGACCCACGAAGAGGACATCGCTGCGCACGCCAAACGTCTGCTGCGTTTCGTCGATGGCCATCTGGATTCAGACAGCGCCGCCGAGCCGATGAGGGAGGACGCGGATGTTCTTTGAAACCGTCAGGCTTGCCATGCGTGCCATCAGCCGCAATATGCTTCGGTCATTCCTCACCGTGCTTGGTGTTGTTATCGGTGTTGCAGCAGTCATCGCCATGGTCACAATCGGTAACGGCACGACCGCGCAGGTTAAATCGGAGCTTTCGCGCCTCGGCACCAACATGCTCTTCCTCAGGCCCGGACAATTCGGCCCGGGTCGCGCCAGTGTCGACGCGAAACGTTTTACAGATAGCGATGTGCAGGCCATCCGTGAACAGATCAGCGGTGTGAGGGCCGTCGCGCCTTTGAACAGGTCATCCGCGGCAACGGTTATCTATGGCGGAAAAAATCATCAGACAAGTGTCGTGGGAACCACCAACGACTATCTGATTGCCCAAGACTGGACGATAGCGCTTGGCCGCGAGTTTCTGCCTGCTGAAGATCGCGGTGGGCAGATCGGCTGCATCATTGGTGAAACTGTTCGCCAGGAGCTGTTCGGTTCAGCCGATCCCGTGGGTCAGACGATCCGCGTTAGTAATATCTCCTGCCCGGTCATCGCGGTTTTGGGGCGCAAAGGGCAGTCCGGGCTTGGCGATGACCAGGATGACACCGTGATCATGCCGCTGAAAATCCATCAGCGCCGCATCGGTGGCACGACGACCATTTCCTCCATTATGGTCTCGGCGCAGGATGGGGTGTCGACGGCCAAGGTGCAATCCGACCTAGAAAACCTGTTGCGTGAGCGCCGGCGCATCGGACTTGGCCGCCAGGACGATTTCACCGTCAATGACATGGCTCAGATCGCGTCCGCGATGACCGGAACCACGACGCTGCTGACGGGCTTGCTCGGTGCTGTTGCTGCCGTCAGTCTTCTGGTCGGCGGCATCGGTATCATGAACATCATGCTGGTTTCGGTGACTGAACGAACACGCGAAATCGGCATACGGCTTGCTATCGGCGCCTTGGAAAAACAGGTGCTGACGCAGTTCCTCGTCGAGGCCGTCATGCTTTCGGCCTTCGGTGGCATTGCGGGAATTTTGACAGGCCTTGCACTGGCCTATTCGGTTGTGAGCTTCCTCGGGGTCCCTTTCGTCACGAGCCCGACGATCATTGCCATCGCTTTTGCTTTTTCAGCCGCCATCGGCGTGGTCTTCGGCTATTTCCCTGCGCGACGCGCCGCAAGCCTTAGCCCGATCGAAGCTCTGCGCCACGAGTAGTCCGTCGGTCAGGTTTTCCCAACCGACAATATTGAGATCAGTTTGCTTTTGCCGAGGCGCGAACCAGTTCGACCATAGGTTTGAGCGGCGATTTTGCTCCATCCGCTTGTTCACCTCATCGGACTGAATCTGGAGCTCTTACATGCGGCCGTCGTTCTTGCCGTTGACCCAATGACATCCCGCGCTTATCCGTGAGAAATGGCCTCACCGACAAGAACCAGAAGATCCATGCCGTCTCGTTTAGAGATTTTGCAGATGAATTTGCGCCGCGTCGAGCGCGGAGGCGATAGGTGGGCGCTTCGCTGGCAAGCGGCGCTCGCCGTGATCGATGTGACGATCATTTCGTTTTTCATCTTCGGACCGTTCTTGCGAAGCGGACCTTCCTATCTGATCATCGACTACATGATCGCGGTTTGGATTTTTGCCGAATTGCTGGCGCGGATCTTTGCTGCTGGTTCGCTGCGCGCCATTCTTAAAAGACCGATGACCTGGATCGATCTTGTCATTCTTGGAACGCTTCTTTTTCCCAACGCTCTTTTCAACTTCGCCTTCCTCAGAGCGATGCGCCTCTGGGCCATAGGTGAGAGTCCGCTCTTTGCTGTCATTTTGAAACGATTGGGCTGTCATTCCTACAGGGATGTCGTGCGGGCATCCCTCAACTTTCTGGTGTTCCTGTTTATGGTGACGGGGTTCGTGTACACGACGTTTTTCTATCACCAGAACGGCCTTGTCGGGTTTATCGACGCTCTTTACTTCACTGTCGCGACCATGACCACGACAGGGTTCGGGGACATAACGCTTCCTGGTCCATTGGGCAAACTCACATCTGTCGTGACCATGATCGTCGGCATTTCATTGTTTGTCAGGTTGGCCCAATCTATCGTCCGCCCCTACAAAGTGCTCTACCCCTGCGAGGCTTGTGGGCTTCAGCGCCACGAGGTGGACGCCGTCCACTGCAAGGCGTGTGGACACTTGCTGAACATTCCCAACGATAACGACTGATTAAAGCGCTTTCTCAGCGCACTGGGGTTTCTGGTAAAAGTGATCGATAAAACGCTGTCTATGCTGTTGGACCGGATGAATGCGCAGCGAAAACTTTGATGCTTTCATCGAATCTACTGTTCTTACTCTCAGGGATCGTACGCGGAAAACTCCAGGCCAAAATGGCCTGATTTTTTTGGGGGAGGAACGTCAGCAGCCGCCACGGACGCAAGCTGCCGGTTGGCCGAGCTTTGATGGCGTAAGCGGATTGTATTTTACTCGACTATATCATTGGACCGGCAAAAAGCATTCAATCGTGAGGTCTAGTTCTGTTGCGCTGTCTTTAAATGCGGCGAGATGGCTCGATGCGCGAGATCTCAGCAGGCAGATGCGCAACCTCTGGAACGCATCGAAAAATTAGGGTGAGATGGTTCGTGGTGCTCCATCGCGATCACCGGCACCAGAAAGGACGTGAACAATGGCGGGAACGATAAGCCTGGATGGCCAGTATGATTACGTGATCGTCGGTGCCGGAACGGCAGGCTGCGTGCTGGCTGCCCGCCTGAGCGAAGATCCATCTGTGCGTGTCCTGCTGCTGGAAGCAGGGGGCTCCGACCGCTATCATTGGGTGCAGATCCCCGTTGGCTATCTCTATTGCATTGGCAATCCGCGGACCGACTGGATGATGCGCACAGCACCCGAAGCGGGCCTCAATGGGCGCAGCCTTGCTTACCCACGCGGCAAGGTGCTGGGTGGCTGCACATCGGTCAATGGCATGATCTACATGCGCGGACAGGCAGCCGATTATGACGGCTGGCGTGAGCTCGGCAATGAGGGCTGGGGATGGTCAGACGTTCTACCTTTTTTCAAGCGATCAGAGGACTATCATGGTCCGCAAGGTGAGATGCACTCGACCGGTGGTCCGTGGAAGGTCAGTCGCCAGCGGCTGAAGTGGAAAATCCTCGAGGCAGTGCAGGCGGGCGCAGGCGAACTGGGCATCAAGCCACGCGCAGATTTCAATGATGGTGACAATGAGGGGTCAGGTTTCTTCGATGTGAACCAACACAAAGGCGTGCGCTGGAACACGGCACGCGGCTTCTTGCGTCCTGCACTCAAGCGCCCCAATCTTCGTGTGATCAAGCATGCGCTGGTGGAGCGACTGACCATGGATGGAAACCGCGTCACAGGTGTTGAGTATCGCGCATCCGCAGGTTTTTTCCATGTAAAAGCCAGCAGCGAGGTGATCCTGGCAGCCGGCGCCATCAACTCACCGAAGCTTTTGGAGCTCTCCGGTATCGGCGATCCGGAGCGTCTTCGTTCGCTCGGAATCGAGGTCAACCTGGCAAGACCGGCTGTGGGCGAGAACCTACAGGATCATCTGCAAATTCGCACCGTCTTCAAGGTAAAGAACACCGTTACGCTCAACCAGCTGGCCAACTCCTGGCGAGGCAAGATCAAGATCGCAGCGGAATATGCGCTGATGCGCTCGGGGCCAATGTCGATGGCGCCGAGCCAGTTCGGCATGTTTACGCGGTCCACTCCGGGCGCGAACCGTCCGGACATTGAGTACCATGTGCAACCTCTGTCTACCGAAAAGCTTGGCGATCCTTTGCATTCTTTCCCGGCCATTACCGTGTCGGTCTGCCAGTTGCGGCCGAGCAGTGTCGGGACATGCCACATCACCTCGACCGATCCTGACCGGCAACCCGAGATCAGGCCGAATTATCTGTCGACAGACCAAGATCGTTCGGTTGCTATCGCGGCAATCCGTCAGGCCCGGCAAGTAATGGCGACCGATGCCCTGCGGCCCTATGAGCCAAATGAACTCCTTCCCGGCACTCAATTCCAGGACGATGATGAGCTCTTGAAAAAGACAGGCGATATCGCCACCACCATATTTCACCCCGTCGGTACCTGCCGTATGGGAGTGGACGCTGACGCCGTGGTCGATCCAGCGCTACGTGTAAAAGGTGTTCAGGGGCTGCGCATTGTCGATGCTTCGATCATGCCGCGGATCGTCTCCGGCAACACCGCCTCACCGGTGGTGATGATTGCGGAAAAAGCAGCGGCTATGATGCGCATGGAACGGAAGAGTGGCCACTAGACTGCCCACAGTCGGGCTCGACGCTGTCACTCCTTGCCGGGTCGCACCTTTTCAAAATCCGAGACGCCTCGGAAGTCGCATTGATATTGGCGACTTAAGTTTCGGTATCTGGACGGAGCTTTCGGCGCGATACGCGCATCCCAGATGAGCGGTGACAGTTAGGATGATCGATAGAATGGTAACATTGACAATTCCACGCGTCACCGACGCGACAATCCATTAAGTTTTTGATTTCATTGCACAATTGGTGTCCACGAGAGGATTCGAACCTCCGACCCCAGGATTCATACCACTTCGGCTTTCGCCGCCGTCCCGCCTTTTTGGGTGGGAGCGTTCGTGGTCTGGACTGTCCCTTCACCATGGGCTTTGAAGCCTTTAGGTGCTGCCCATCCAGTCTCTACACCTTCAACGGATTTCTCCGAAGCTTGGCTCGGGATTGGCATGCTGAAAGCACAGCGAAGCGTTCCCCGACTTTGAGCAGATCGATCGCGTCGTTTCCGGTCGCGACCCCCAATTTCTCTAGGAATCCTGTGCTCTATCCTGCTGAGCTACGTGGACACACAGTGGTGCTTTTAGCCCACCGCGCTTTAAGGATCAACCGCGTTCTAGCGGCATGCAGTCGCGGTGCCCAGAAATTTGCTGTCTCAGTCCTGCAAGCGGTGCTCCGCGAGTTTTACCCAATAGGAAATGCCGTAGGCGATTGCTTCGTCATTGAAGTCGTAGCTTGGGTTATGAAGACCGGCTGTGTCGCCGTTGCCGATAAAGATGAAAGCGCCGGGGCGCTCATTCAGCATATAGGAGAAATCTTCCCCCGCCATGGATGGATCGACATCCGCATCGACGTTGGTTGCCCCAACGACATCGCGGGCGATCTGAGCGGCGTAGTCCGTTTCTGCCGGATGATTGAACGTCACTGGACAATAACGGTGATACTCGGCTTGCGCTTGGGCGCCGTTGGCGAGAGCAATACCCTCGGCGATCTGGCGAATTCGCGCTTCAGCCATGTCGCGGACCCCCTCATCGAGAGTGCGCACCGTGCCGGCGATCATCGCCTCGTTGGGAATGATGTTGTGGCTGGTCCCTGCCTGGAAGCGCGTCACCGACACGACAACCGAGCGTACCGGATCGACATTGCGAGACGCGATCAACTGCAGATTGGTAACGATCTGTGCGCCAATGGCGATAGGGTCGGCGGTGCGATGTGGCTGAGCAGCATGGCCGCCTTGCCCCTTGACGATGATAGTGAACTTGTCCGGTGCGGCCATGATGCCACCTTTGCGGATGGCGAACTGGCCTAGCGGAATACCCGGCATATTGTGCATGCCATAGACTTCGTCCACGCCGAAGCGGTCCATCAGCCCGTCTTCCACCATAGCAAGCGCGCCGGCACCCCCTTCTTCCGCAGGCTGGAAGATCACCACGACGGAGCCATCGAAATTGCGGGTTTCGCAAAGATATTTCGCAGCGCCAAGCAGCATGGCCATATGCCCGTCATGGCCGCAGGCGTGCATATTTCCGGGCGTGGTCGATGCCCAGGGCTTGCCGCTTTCCTCAAGTATCGGAAGCGCATCCATATCGGAGCGCAGAGCGACGGTTCGGCCCGTCTTGCTACGGCCATGGATGACGCCGACCACGCCTGTGCGGCCGATTCCATTGACGACTTCATCCACGCCGAACGCGGTCAACTGCTCGGTAATGAAGCGGGCGGTCTCATGCACATCATAGAGAATTTCCGGGTTCTGATGAAGGTGACGCCGCCACTGCGTCGCTTCTTGCTGTAACTCGGCGGCTCTATTCAAAATCGGCATTCTCTCGGTCCTGACTTCCAAATCGGCATGCGTGAATCGTGCTGGTTCTGTCTTGATATTGCGCCGCATAATTGACGCAATCAATGGAGTTTGCCATTGCTAGGCCATATATGGTGAATATTGCCAATCCCGCCAAGAAGACGGGAATTTGAGGATACGCCTTGCAAGACGATCGCAGAACACGCCGCGCCGCCGGACGACTTTCAAAAATAGTTGCCGCTATAGCTGCCAGCATATTGGCGATGACATCGCTGGCTCATGCCAATCCCAAGATGGTGGTGGATGTCAAAAGCGGCAAGGTGATCGCGCATCAGGAAGCTTTTCGCAAATGGTATCCGGCTTCGCTGACCAAGCTGATGACGGCCTATATCGCGTTCAGTGGGATGAAATCCGGCAAGCTCAGTCCGGATACGCCCGTCGTCTTCAGCAAGCATGCGTCCGATCAACCTGCCAGCAAGATGTATTTCAAGCCCGGTTCGAAGCTTACTCTTGATAGCGCGCTGAAGCTATTGCTGATCAAGTCGGCCAATGATGTCGCTGTGGCGATTGCCGAAACTATCGGTGGCACCGAAGGAAATTTCGTCGCTCAGATGAATGCGCAAGCTGCGCGCCTCGGCATGTCGTCTACGCATTACATCAATCCGAATGGTCTTCCAGGTGCCGGGCAATATACCACGGCGCGCGATCTCGCCCTTCTCGCGCTCATCATCAAGCGGGAGTTTCCAGAATATTCGGGTTACTTCTCTCTGGAAGGTGTGACCACGGGTAAGAAGAATTACGCCAACTACAACATGCTGGTCGGCCGTTTCGATGGGGCGGACGGCATGAAAACCGGCTTTATCTGCGCTTCCGGGTTCAATCAGGTTTCCTCTGCCAAGCGCGACGGACGGCAGGTCATTTCCGTGGTTCTTGGTTCCGACAGCCTCGCCGGGCGGACCGATGAATCTGCCGAATTGCTGCAGCTCGGCTTGACTTCGCCTGCGGGGCAGGGGGTATCGCTTGCCTCTCTCGCACCCTATGGCGATACGGTTGCGGTGAACGATATCAGCAAGGATATCTGCAATCCGAAAGCCGCAAAGGTACGCAGCGAAAGCCGCGACGAGGCAGGGCGCATGATCATCAAGTCGCCCTATGTTCGCGAGATGACACGTCCGCCTGTCTATTCCTTTGCGGGCCTTATTCCGGGCACCGAGCCGGTCGTACCAGCCGAGCCCAAAGGTAATGGTGGCAAGGAAATGGCAAATGTGCCGGTGCCGATACCGCGCCCTGCATTTTAAGCGTCTAACGAGCTCACAACGGCCCACGCCACCGAACGACGATCGTAGGCTTTCTTTCTTGGCTGACACTGTGATACATCGGGCAGAGTTGTAATATTATAACGAAAAGGTGCCTCATGGCATTCGAACGCATACCGGTTTCCATTCTCACTGGCTTCCTCGGCGCGGGCAAGTCAACGCTGTTGAACCGGCTTCTCAAAGATCCTGAAATGGCTGATGCGGCCATCATTATCAACGAGTTCGGCGATGTCAGCATCGACCATCTGCTGGTGGAGCGTTCGGGCGATGGTATCATCGAGCTTGCCGAAGGCTGCCTTTGCTGTACGGTTCGCGGTGAACTGGTAGATACACTTGCCGAATTGATGGACGGCATTCAAACCGGGCGCCTGAAGCCGATCAAACGTGTCGTCATCGAGACCACCGGGCTTGCCGACCCCGCGCCAGTGATGCAATCGATCATGGGAAATCCGGTCATCGCGCAGAATTTCATGCTGAATGGCGTGATCACCGTCATGGACGCCGTACATGGCGCGTCGACGCTCGATCACCATGAAGAAGCCATCAAGCAGGTGGCGGTTGCCGATCGGCTGGTGTTAACGAAGCGCAAGCTCGCCGCTCCAGACGCAGTCGCGCTGCTTAACGAAAGGCTGAAGGGACTCAATCCGCGAGCTGATATCGAGGATGGAGATCAGGAGATGTGGAGCGCGACCGCGTTACTGGATAACGGTCTTTACGATGCCACTCGTAAGACTCCGGATGTGGGACGCTGGCTGGGGCAGGAGGCTACCGATCACGAGCACCATCATGGTCGCGAGCATCATGAACATCATCACGGACATCACCATCACGATGTAAACCGGCACAATGCATCGATCCGATCTTTCTCAATTCTGCACGATCGCCCCATCGATCCGATGGCCATAGAGATGTTCGTGGATTTGCTGCGCTCCGCCCATGGGGAAAAGCTTCTGCGTATGAAGGCGATCGTGGCGCTTTCAGACAATACGGAAAGGCCGCTTGTTTTGCATGGCGTGCAGTCTATCTTTCATCCGCCGCAGCGTTTGCACGGCTGGCCCGATCCGGAGGATCGCCGCACGCGCATGGTGCTGATCACAAAGGATTTGAGCGAGGATTTCGTGAAAGATCTCTTCGCGGCGTTTACCGGAACGGCGACGATCGACAGGCCGGATCGTCAGGCAATGACAGACAATCCATTGGCTGTGCCGGGCCTTACATTTTAACGCTAGCCAGGACGTTGCCGCCAATATTGTAGGCACAGCCCGTCGTTTCGTCGTCCGGTCAAGACGGTGACGAGACTCGACGATGATTTCTTGTGCTTGAATCAAATACATTCGCGCCTACTAATAAATAGGCACTTCATTTGGTTCGAGGAGAGAATTTTGCACAAAGGGGAGCAGTGGCTGAGAGAAAATGCACAAGCTCGCTTGGCGCTCTTCGATTTCGCTTTCGAACATGCTCCGGTCGGCATTGTATTTCATGATGTTGATGGTCGCATCCGTCGAGCCAACACGGCCTATTCCCGACTCGTCGGCATACCTCTCGATGCGCTTCAGTGTATGTCATTTTCAGATTTCGCCCATCCAGACGATATCGACCGTGACAAGACACTGTTCAATTCGGTCATCGCCGGAACCCGCGATGGCTATTCCATCGAGAAGCGCTACGTCAAAAAAGACGGAGCCGTCGTCTATGTGGTGATCCATCTGACGGCAATGCGGGGCTCCACCGGAAATGTCGTGCAGTTGCTGTCGCAGGTTCAGGATATCTCCACCCAGAAGGAGAGCGAACGTCAACTGGCGGAAAAGGCGGCACAGCTTGAGCTTGCTATGGAGGCGGTGCGCGGCGGCTTTTGGCATATGGATGTGGCAAGAGGTCACTTCGAAACGTCAGATCGCCTGGCCCAGTTCATAGAGGGGCCTCAAGCCGAACGGCTCGATCTCGAGCGCTACCTCGCCAGGGTCAACCCAAGCGACATGGCCTCTGCCGATCTGACGCCTCTTCTGACCGGTGAGGTGGACCACTCCTGCGCCGAATATCGTCTCAACACCGTCTCGGGTGAGCGCTGGATTCGTTGCGACCGCCGTCTTTTACGCAATCCCGACGGCACGCCCCGCCGTATCGTGGGCGTGGCCATCGACTTTACCGATGAGCATCTGCGCCTGAAGGAATTTGAGCGTCGCTCGGAGACGGATGCTCTTACAGGTCTGCTCAACAGACGCGGTTTGACCATGCATTATCCGCTGCTCTCTTTTGGGGGGGAGTTGTCGGTTCTGCTGATGGACCTAGATGGCTTCAAGATCGTCAACGACGTTCATGGTCACTCGGCAGGCGACAAGGTGCTGCTGGAAACCGCTAGACGCCTCGAGCTGAATGTTCGGTCCAAAGACCTCGTCTGTCGCACGGGTGGCGATGAATTCGTGATCGTGCTCGCCGGTGATCTCGGTATTGCCGAGCAGATTGCCGCCAGGGTCGTGGAGAGCATGCGCGCGCCGGTTGATATAGGCGGGTCCATGGTCGAGGTTCGCGCCACCATCGGCGGCGTTTGGACCGATACGAAAACGCCGCTCGATGAGCTTGTGGCCGGTGCGGATGGGTTGCTTTATCAGGCGAAAGCGGCCGGAAAGGACCGATGGTTGCTTGCAAGTTGTGCCTGAAGCGCGGCAACCAAGTCTGGTTCTCAGAGCCGCCGCACCCCGGTTATCGAACAAATTTTAGAAGAAGGACGATGGAGCGCACTCTTGATGCGCGCTCCATCTAACGTAATACCAGTGGCTTACTGCGCCGCTGCCTGGATATCGACCTTGTCAAGCAGAAGCATCGGGTCCTGGGATGCGGCCATCAGATCGAATACGCCCAGACCGTTGGGTGCGTTCGATTTGGCAGTGACGGTGAGTGTTCCCGGTTTGGAGACGAAGGCTGCGAGCGCATCAACGACGCTCTTGAGCTTTGGCCGCTCCTCTGCAACCTGCTGCAGTATGACGGTCGTTCCGAGTGACAGTGTGGCGCGCGCCTCCGCCTCACTGACGTTATTTTCAAGAGCGTAGGCCTTCATCATCAGGTCCATGGCGCCTTCATCCTTAACCGTCAGCTTCAGTTCACGGGCCGTCAAACCCAGAAGCGCAGCTTGAGCGTTGGTTGCGTCCAACGAGAAGAATTGTCTGGTAACGCCGCTCAACAGGCCAGACATCTCGATGCTGCCCATGTCCTTGCCGCTGAAGTACATCTTTCGAATGACAAGATCATTTTTCGGCTCGTCCCAGAAGGTGGAAAGAGCATAGGAGGAGGTGAATGACTTCAAGCCGAGGGAGCGCGCCATGGCGAACTCCTCAGAATTTTCAGCGAAGGGGATGGTAAGGTCTTCCAGCGTGGTTTCGACGTCGGTCGGTATGCCGTTGATGGGCTTTAACATCACCGACTCGAATTTTCCGAGCGTGAACTTGATCCGCTCAGGAGCGCCCGCCTCTGCGTCCTCGGAGGATTCGGGTGCAGATGTATCGAAATCCAAACCGCCGAACCGCATGCGGCCGAATGCCGGCATCAGTCGCTTGTATTCGAAGGTTGCTATTTCTTGGTCGCCCAATCCAGCGAACTCGCGAATCCCTTCGGCAGTGGAACTCCAATCGAAGTCATTGATCGCGATCTCACCGACCACGACTTTATCGCCACCATTGAGTACCGACAAACCATTGATACCGAAATCGATCTTATAGCCGTCGATTTTCATATCCATGTTTTCTATGACGAAATCGGAATCTTTGCCCTCAGAGCCCGATGCTTTATCGACATCGTGAGCTTTCAGGCCTTTCATCCGAATGTCGCTCGTGCCCATCATGTCGAAAATCGAGAGGGCTTTGGAGAAGAAAGCTTTGCGTTCCGCCGGTTCAAGCGCGCTTGGATCTTTCACCTCCGTCAATGATGCCAACGTTTCCACAAGTGGCTCGGTCGGCATCTTTGCGCTGAATCCAGTGCTGCTGAGCTCGTCGTAGCTTATCCGTGCCTTTTGATCGAAAATCGATACGTTTACGGCCGACATTGGGCCATAGACCTGCTTTGCCTGCTTGTCATCGGGACCGGCCCGTTCGGTATAGAGCCTTGCGATATAGGGGACATCGACATCTTGACCTTTGATCTCACCGGTCGACATCTTCATTTGCGTGGCTTGACCCGCCCCATCTGCGTCAGGTGATTTCATCGAGAAATCCATATTGGTCTTCTCGATCGAATATCGCGCTATCCGGCCATCGACGATGTCCGAAAACGTTGTGTTAGAATAGACGATCTTTTGCTCGCCACCGGCCATTGCCGGCTGGGTAAGTGTCAATTCCGGCATGGAAACGCTGCGGGCCGAAAGGCGTTCAAGGCGCTGGGACAGCGTTTTCGCACCTTCGACCTGTTGGCCGGAAGACTTGATTTCTCCATTATCGATGCGAGCGCTTGGAACAACGACCTTTGTTTTGGCGATATCGAAAGAAATATTGCTGAGTTCCAACGCGCCATCGAAGAATGGCAGCTTCGGGCGTCCATCAATTGCTGCGATGCGCAACGTTTCGTCTTCCTGGATCGGCAAGGTCAGATCACGAATATGGACTCGCCCCTGAAAATCGACATCGACCGAAGCCGCTGTGGCTCCACTTTGAGCGATGAGTTCATTGACTTTTGCTTTATAGAACGCCTTACCGCCTACCGCGCCTGCTGCGACAATGGCAATCACTGCCGCTGCTGCCCATAGAGCCTTGTTTCGACGCTTGCCGGTTTTGGTGTCTGCCTGCTCCAAGATGCCTGTCCTCTCATGAAAAATTCGATCAGGCACGTTTTAGGCACGCCAAGGTTGCCGCGCAAGCCAGCATAGCTAGCTTGCCGTGACTTTTGGCGTTGTTTTTCAACATCCAATCGGCAAATCTGGTCCGGCTCCCCGCTCACATGTCTTAAACCCGATCGGGCACAGGAAATGTCAGCGACACTCGTACGCCATCACCCGGTTTTGACGCGATACTTGCATCGCCGCCGCTCTGGCGCATGAAGCCATAGACCATGGCAAGGCCTAGGCCCGTTCCTCCCTGCTGAGAACGGGTCGTGAAGTAAGGTTCGAAAGCCCTGTCCACGGCATCCTGATCCATTCCCTGTCCATCGTCTTGGACGGAGACGTCTAGAAGATCGTCGCGCATTCTTGCAGAAATGGAGATAGATCCGCCGTCTGGCATGGCGGCAGCTGAATTCAGGCAGAGGTTCAAAATCGACTGTTCGAAAAGCGCCGCATCCAATGCGAGTTTCGGTAGATCATCTTCGATGTCGAGGCTGATCTGATTGCGCGGACCTACGGCGATTTCCAGAACATCCACCATCCCTTTCAGCAGAGCTCCGATGTCCGCGCAGGCTGGGTGGATGGGGTGCTGGCTGCCAATGGAAAGCATACTGCTGGCAAGTGCCCGACCTCGATCCGCCGCTTTCCGAATGCGATTGATGTTGCGCTGCTGGCGCTCGCTGAAGCCCGTCTCGCGTTCCAGAAGCCCGAGGCTCCCTGTAATGATGCCGATCATATTGCCGACTTCGTGGCTCAGCTGATGGGTCATGCGCATGATACCGTCCAGGCGCTGGACTTTTGCAGCCTCCGCCTCCTGCCGGTCAAGCGACGTGACATCCCGCGCGAGAACAACGATGCCACCATCCGGCTGACGGGAAAGCGCTATTTCTGTGACCTGCTGATCCTGGGTTCGGTGGCGCAGGGTAAGTCGCGTGGCAAGCTTGCCGGGGTCTCCGTCACACGGCAAAAGGGCCGGGTCGATTTCAGGGACCGTTTCTATGAAATTGCGCAACGGGAGCTTGCGCGACGATCCGCCACGTCTGCCGACAAGCTCGATGACGCGTCTATTCATGGTGATCGGCTGGCCCGAAACATCGAAAAGGGCGATGCCCTCATTCATCGTCCGGAAAGTGGAGCGGATCGTCCGCGCCGCAGCTTCCGCTGTGCGGCGAAGGCGAGACACGCGGTCGACGCTGTCCTTGAAAGCATGGAAGGCGTCCGATAGGCGGATGAGCTCTGTTTCCGATCCGCGATAGGCTGGCAGCGTGACCTCCTGCTCGCCTTTGGCCAGGGAATTCATGCCTCCTGATAGCGCGGTGATGCCGTTTGACACCCGCATGACGGAACGGATCGACAAAGTCGAAAGAATGACGAGAATCACGAAGGCAATGGCGACCATGACAATCAGCCGGGTTAGTGCCGCCGATGCCGAGGCGAGGCCATCAGTCAATCGGCGTGCAACGGCTTGGCTTTGCGTTTCAGTGGCGTGGGACAGGCCGCGGGAAACGGCATGAAGTTTTGATGCCGACGACTGGATGGCAAACATTTCCAGCAGATACTTGGTCTGGGCATCGAAAACGCTTCTGTAAAGTGTGAGCGCTTTGTTGCTCAGATCTCCCGATCTCGTCGCGTCTTCTGCACCGTATCCCGTCTCGGCCGTGAAGCGCCGCTGAAGTTCGCCCAACTGGAACAGACTGGCAGAATTGGCGGCAGCCTGGGCGAGGGCGTTAAGCCGACGACGAAGCGCGTCGTCTTTTACGGTCTGCTCAGCGCTGATTTTTCCTAATGTTGCGGCGGCCTCGGCCTTGTGTTGCTGGGCCGCGTCTGCGTCCGCGGCGAGTGAGAGGGTCTGCTGGCGAATGGTTTGCAGCAGGCTGACGATATCATCGTTTGGAAGCGCGACCTGGCTTTCTGCCTGCCTGTACTGCGCAATCGTTTGCAGCAGGCTGTCGACCTGCACCACGACGGCGCGGCTCTCGCTCGAAACGCGATAGGGAGACGTTGCGTTCATCAATAACGGCGCGCTGGACACCAGATCTGCTACCCGACGCGAGATCAAAGAGGCGCGCGCGAGGCTGGAAAATGCCTGCGAACTGTAGGTCGCCATTTCCGTCTTGGCTTTTTGCAGGCCGTAGATAGCCACTGCCGATAGTATAAAGACCGATGAACAGATGAAGATGATGGCGAAAGGCAGACGGAAAGCGATGGACCGAAGGAAAGGCCGGTTGATCACAATGATTGCCCGGCATTTTCGGTATGTAAAACATATCCCTTGCCCCTGCGGGTCTGGATGTGCTGAGGCAGGTCTGGGTTACGCTCGATCTTCCGGCGCAGACGCAGAACCAGCACATCGACATTGCGATCGATGAAGCGGTCGCTCTCTGCTCCCAGGCGATCGAGGATTTGCGACCGGCTGACGGGGCGGTTCGGTGTTTCCGCAAGAATTTCCAGGAGCGCGAACTCCGCGCTGGTCAGCGTCTTGCTGCGATCGGCCAAGCACATTGCCCGGCGTGCCGACAGATCCACCGCCCAATCTCCAAGTCGCAGCGAGTGAGGCTCATGTTCGCGCTCCGGCTCCTTTTCCACCTTTAGAGATGGCGCAACACGACGAAGAACCGCTTTGATGCGCGCCGTCAACTCGATAGGCTCGAATGGCTTGACCACGTAGTCATCGGCCGCCGTTTCCAAACCGAGCACGCGTTCGGTGGCGCTTCCCGCAGCGGTGACCATGACAATTCCGACATTCAATCCCAATACATTTCGAATGCGTTGGGCAAAGGTCCTACCGGATATGCCGGGTAAGTTGTGGTCCAGGAGAACCAGATGCATCTGTTCCCGGCCAAGTGTTGCGGTAGCCTCTTCCGCGGAGTGAACGACGAGCGGAGACCAGCCTTCGGCCTCGACGAGATCAGAAATAAGCTCCGCCATATCCGGATCGTCCTCGACGATCAGTATCTTGATCCTCTGGTTTTGCACGGTGTAGTCCTCCCACCAGCGATCATAGGCAAGAGCGAAGGAATATTCAAAAGGTGGATGATGATCAGCGTTGTTACAATTGTAATATTCGTAACGATCTCCGCCCCTTCGCCCGACGCATTGAAAAATCGGTAACCATTCTCAGATTGCACAAGTGCTGGCTTCTGGCATCCTGACGCACAAGATCGGAACGGGGAGGTTCCAGGGAGGATTGTCGTGAAGAGACTGCTTGCTGCATTCAGCGCCGGGCTGACCTTATGGGTCTGTGGCGCCGCCGTTGCGCAGGATGGCGAAAAGCTGAGCGTTCTCTGCGCGGCGGACGAGGCATGGTGCGCGGCTATGCAGCGTGCCTACGAGTTGAGAACTGGCGTACAGACGATCATGGTGCGCAAGAGCACGGGCGAAGTTCTAGACCAGATCAGGAGAGAGAAGGACGCGCCGACAATTGATGTCTGGTGGGGCGGCACGGGAGATACGCATCTGCAGGCGGCTTCCGAAAATCTACTGGAGGCCTATCTGTCTCCCCATGAAGCGGAGCTTCTTCCCTGGGCGCAGAACTTCTTTTCCATGTCGGGCGGGCAGGCGGCCGGTATATATGCTGGCGCACTCGGCTTTGCCTACAATAGAAACCTTCTTGAGAAAGAGGGGCTACCAGCCCCGACATGCTGGAAAGACCTGATCAGCGATGCCTACCGCGGAAAGATCATGACCGGCAATCCGAATTATTCGGGTACTGCCTTCACTACGCTCGCAACACTGGTCCAGCTTTTTGGCGAAGACGACGCCTTTCTTTACATGAAGGCGCTTGATCGCAATGTTGCGGAATATACGAAAGCCGGTTCCGCACCTGTGAAGGCTGCCGCCCGCGGGGAGGCCCTGATCGGCATATCTTTCATGCATGATGCGGTAACGCAGAAGGAGGCAGGAGCCCCGCTGGTCATCGTCGCCCCGTGTGAAGGAACGGGGTACGAGATCGGTGCGGTCAGTATCGTTCGCGGGACAAAAAACAGGGATGAGGCGCGGCGCTTTGTGGATTTTTCACTGAGCCCGGCGGGTCAGGCGACGGGGGCGGCAGCGGGGCAAAACCAGGTTCCTTCCAATGCGAAGGCGGCCTTGCCGTCTGGTGCCCCTGACCTCTCGATCATGAAAATGGTCGATTATGACTTTGCGACGTTTGGCACACCGGAGGAAAGGGGCAGGCTCCTTCTGAGATTTGACACGGAAGTTCATCCGCCCAGCCAGTAATTAAGCAAGCTTCGAATTGAAAAAAGATCGGCAGCCGACCGGATGCCGAATGGCGAAGTTTTGCCCCCAAGATCAGAATTCAGACGCAAATTATGGAGGAAAACATGCGACTGACACTTATTTCCAGCCTGCTTCTGGCAGGAACCACTCTTATGGGCGCTCCTGCCCATGCCGCCGGCGATCTCAACGTCATCTGCGCTGCGGATGTGGTGATCTGCGAGCAGATGAAGAACGACTTCGAAAAGAGCCACGACATCAAGGTGAATATGGTGCGCATGTCGTCCGGCGAGGCCTATGCGAAAATCCGCGCCGAAGCCCGCAATCCGAAAACCGATGTCTGGTGGGCCGGTACCGGCGATCCCCATCTTCAGGCAGCGTCCGAAAACCTGACGCTCGAGTATAAATCGAAGATGCTTGACCAGTTGCAGGATTGGGCGAAGAACCAGGCGGAAAGCGCCGGCTACAAGACCGTTGGGGTTTATGCCGGCGCTCTCGGATGGGGCTACAACACCGACATCTTCAAGAAGAAGGGTTACAAGGAGCCCAAGTGCTGGGCGGATCTTCTGGCGCCTGAACTGAAGGGCGAAATTCAGATCGCCAACCCGAACTCATCGGGAACGGCCTATACGGCGCTTGCTTCGCTGGTACAGATCATGGGCGAAGATCAGGCCTTCGATTACCTGAAGAAGCTGAATGCGAATATCTCTCAGTACACCAAGTCTGGATCTGCCCCGGTGAAGGCCGCAGCGCGCGGCGAAACGGCGCTTGGCATCGTCTTCATGCACGATGCAGTGGCGATGACGGCGGAAGGTTTTCCGGTAAAGTCGATCGCTCCTTGCGAAGGAACGGGCTATGAGATCGGATCCATGTCGATCGTCAAGGGTGCGCGTAATATGGAGAACGCCAAGATCTGGTACGACTGGGCGCTACAACCCGACGTTCAGTCGCGCATGAAAGACGCCAAGTCCTTCCAGCTTCCATCCAACAAGAATGCCGAGATTCCGAAGGAAGCGCCGCGCTTTGAGGATATCAAGCTGATCAACTATGACTTCAAGACATATGGCGATCCTGCAAAGCGCAAGCAGTTGCTCGAACGCTGGGACAAGGATGTCGGCGCAGTCGCCAACTGATCGATAGCTCCCGGCTGACTCTATCTCCGCGTGCCGTAATGCCGGAGATAGAGGCGGCCCTTGTCTGACGCACTCAAATTTGTGAGGTTGACCATGACCCATGGCAATCGCCGGCTGGACTTTGTTCTGGCCTTGGGACTGGCCGCGCTGGTGCTCGTTCCCTGGTACCGTATCGACAGCGGCTTTTTTGGCCTCGGCTGGCTTGCGGAGTTTCCGCTGTCGAAAACAGTCGCTCCGGGCATTCTCCAGATGGTTTCGGAAGGCCGGATCTGGCTGTTCGGTATCCTCGTGTTTTTCCTTATGGGAGCAGCGGCTAGGACGATGTCAAATGCCGACAAGCGGGCAGGCATCCTGGTAACGGCGGGCAGTCTGGGCCTTGGCTTCCTCGTGCTCCAAGGACTTGCCATCGGGTTCTCAGGATGGGCATGGCAGGCGAGCGAAGGTATTTTCGGTCCTTTGTCTGATGGTCAGCCATCCATGGGCGCCGGCGCAGTGACGATGGCCTTCGTCTTCGTTCTCTTCATCTCGTTCGGACTTGCCGAACGCGGCTTCATGAAGGGCGATGCCTTTATCGTTTCGTGTATCTCCTTACTGATCTTCCTGGTCGGGGTTTTCGTCTTTTATCCTATCGGCAGCATGATGGTAGGCGCGCTGCAGGATTTCGATGGCTCTTTCAATCCAGATGGCTTCATTCGCAACATGCAGGATCCTGGCATCTGGAGTCTTGATTGCGCCATTGGTGCCGGACGATGTGGCGTTGCGTGGCGCACACTGTTTCTGGCGCTCATGACGGCCGCAGGCTCGACAATCCTCGGACTTGCCTTTGCGTTGGTCGCAACGAGAACGCGCTTTCCCTTCAAGAAGGGCCTGCGGCTGCTCACGGTGCTGCCGATTATCACGCCGCCCTTTGTGATCGGCCTTGCGCTCACGCTGCTTTTTGGCCGCGCCGGTGTCGTGACGGAATTCATGTCCAGCGTTTTCGGTGTCGAGCCCGGTCGCTGGCTCTATGGCCTGACAGGCATATGGATCGCCCAGGTTCTGTCCTTCACGCCCATTTCCTTTCTCGTTCTCATAGGCGTGGTGGAAGGGGTTAGCCCATCCATGGAAGAGGCATCCCAGACATTGCGCGCCGACCGTTGGCGCACCTTCTGGCGCGTTTCGCTGCCACTAATGAAGCCCGGTCTCGCAAACGCCTTTCTCATAGGCTTCATCGAAAGCATGGCCGACTTCGGTAACCCACTGGTGCTGGGCGGGAGCCACGGCGTTCTTTCGACCGAGATATTCTTCGCCGTCGTCGGCTCGCAGAACGATCCCGCAAGGGCAGCGGTGCTTGCCATTGTTCTCCTCTGCTTCACACTCTCCGCTTTCCTGGCTCAGCGTTTTTGGCTGGCGGGCAAGAACTTTGCCACGGTCACGGGTAAGGGCGATAGCGGGGCGCATATCGCATTGCCGAAATCGATGTCGATCGCCGTTCACGCCCTCGTGGTGCCGTGGATGATCTTCACTGTGGTCGTGTACGGCATGATCCTGATCGGTGGCTTCGTGAAGACCTGGGGCCTGGATAATACGCTAACGATCGAACATTACGTCCGCGCCTTCTCCGTCAGTATCAGCAACGGCTCCATTGCCTGGACCGGCGTTGCATGGAACTCTTTCTGGACGACACTTGAAATTGCTCTGATCGCAGCACCGCTTACCGCCGCCGTCGGTCTATTGACCGCCTACATCATCGTCAGGCAGAAATTTGCCGGGCGCAATCTCTTCGAATTTGCGCTGATGATGAGCTTTGCCATTCCCGGTACGGTTATCGGCGTCAGCTACATCATGGCGTTCAACCTGCCACCTTTGGAGATTACGGGCTCGGCCATCATCCTGATTATGTGTTTCGTATTCCGCAATATGCCGGTTGGCGTGCGTGGCGGCATCGCAGCCATGAGCCAGTTGGACAAGAGCCTCGATGAAGCCTCGCTGACACTACGGGCCAACAGCTTCCGCACGATCAGGCTGGTGGTTCTGCCGCTGCTTCGTCCGGCCATTCGAGCGGCACTTGTCTACTCCTTCGTGCGCGCCATCACATCCATCAGCGCCGTGATCTTCCTCGTTAGCGCCCAGTACAATATGGCGACATCTTATATCGTCGGGCTTGTCGAGAATGGTGAATATGGGGTGGCGATTGCCTATTCCTCCATGCTCATCGTCGTCATGATCGCCGTTATTGCCGGGTTCCAGCTCGCAGTAGGAGAACGACGTCTGCGCCGGGAAAATCGCGTTGCCGGCGTCTCGCAAACTCCATCCATATCCAATCCTCAGGAGAAAGCCGCATGATTACCGTTAAACCCGGTTCAGTCGTTTTCCAGAATGTTCTCAAGACCTTCGGCGCATTTACTGCCATACCGGATCTATCGCTCACGATCGAGCCGGGCACACTTGTCACACTTCTCGGCCCATCCGGTTGCGGCAAGACAACGACGCTTCGAATGCTGGCTGGGCTGGAACATCCGAACTCCGGTCGCATCCTGATCGGCGGCAAAGACGTCACCATGCTGCCCGCCAATGAGCGTGATGTCTCTATGGTGTTCCAGTCCTACGCGCTGTTCCCCCATATGAGCGCACTCGACAATGTGGCCTACGGTCTTCAGTCTTCAGGGTTGAAAAAGGCCGAGGCGCGGGACAAGGCGGAAGAAGGGTTGAGGCTTGTCGGGCTTGCCGGCATGGGTCACCGTCTTCCGGCTGAACTCTCCGGCGGCCAGCAGCAGCGTGTTGCAGTCGCGCGCGCTCTCGTGCTGGAACCGCAAGTGCTTCTTCTGGATGAACCTTTGTCGAACCTCGATGCCCGACTGCGCCGGCGCGTGCGCACCGACATTCGCGAATTGCAGCAACGCATCGGCTTTACCGCGGTCTACGTGACACACGACCAGGACGAGGCATTGGCTGTGTCGGATCGCATCATCGTCATGAAAGATGGCGCTGTTGCTCAGTCAGGTGCTCCGCGCGAACTTTACGAAGCCCCGGCATCGTCTTTCATTGCAGACTTTATGGGCGAGGCGAATGTCGTACCCTGCGAAGTCGTCTCGCAGACAGGCGATGACGCGGTCGTTCGCATTGGTCAGAGCGAGCACCGAATCAAAAGTAGAGAGCCGCGATCAGGCGCTGCGAAACTTGCCGTTCGTCCAGGATCGATCCGGATCGGCGCGCCGGGTGAGGGCGGGATGCCGGGGCGTGTCCTGCATACGGCCTATCTTGGCGGCCACGTCGAATATGAAGTCGAAACGGAAGTGGGTACACTTTTTATCGTCGATCACGACATGGCCCAGACTGTGAATGAAGCCAGCGACGTCACACTGAGTTTTAAAAACCGTGGCATAGCGCTCATTGACGCGTGACACTTGCGGATTGAACCAAGGATATCGGAAATGACAGAACGGAATGACGACCTCGAGCAGCGCTTTGCGCTCGCAAAGGAACTGGCGGTTGAGGCCGGGGCGATGGCGCTCGACTATTTCAATAAGCGCGACAGCCTTGTGGTAGAGACGAAAAGAGACCTCCAGGACGTCGTCTCGATCGCAGATCGCAACGTCGAAACCATGCTGCGGGAGCGCGTTGCGGCAGTCTTCTCCGGCGACGGTTTCCTGGGTGAGGAGCATGGCTACGACGACGGCGTGTCTGGCTACACTTGGGTCGTGGACCCGATCGATGGCACCGCTCCTTTCGTTAACGGCATGCCGAGCTGGTGTGTGTCGATCGCAGTGGTTCGCAACGGCCAGCCGGTCATCGGTGTCATCCGCGTTCCATGCGCAGACGAAACCTACGCATCTTCCGAAGGGCGGGGTGCAAGCTTGAACGGCGTGCCTTTGACGCTCGATCCCTCCAGAACGATACAGAATGCTCTGACCGGGATCGGCTGCAACAACTACGTCACCCCGGAGCGAGTCGGTCGGATTATCTGCGACGTCATGGCCCGCGGCGGCAACTTCATCCGTAATGGATCTGGTGCGTTGATGCTGGCCTATGTGGCGGCAGGTCGCCTGGTGGGCTATTACGAGCCTCATATGCGCGCCTGGGACTGCATGGCGGGTTTTTGCCTGGTGAAAGAGGCTGGTGGGCAGTTCATGCCCTTTTCACTGGAAGGTGAGAAGCTCTTCGAAGGTCAACCGGTTCTTGCCGGAAATACATCATGTTATCATGAGCTTATGGAAGTTCATCGAACAGCTTTGGCAGCTTGATATTGCCTTAGCTCGGCGATCAACCTGACGTTCTTTATCCGCAGCGGCCAGCAACATAGCCGCTGCTTTTTCGTGTCTTCTAGCCGCAATCATCCTCTTCGCTGCTGTTGTCCTGCATAAATTTTCTACTTGGATAAAATTTAGGCTTGACGAAAGGACGTGTTCGTCATTCATTGAACCAATATTGAATTGGTACGAACCAATGAACGAAAAATCCAGCATCGTCGGACCCGAAAATGCCAATTTTGCGCTTGAGCGTTTACGCGAACTTATTGCCGTAAGTGCTTTTGGACGCGATGGAAAATTGCCGACGGAACGCACGCTCAGCGAGCGACTTGGCGCCGGTCGGAGAGAGATCCGGCGCGCTTTGGAGGTGCTTGAAGCTGAGGGCTTGATCTGGCGTCGCCAAGGAGCGGGAACCTTTCTTGGCCAAAAGCCCGATAGTTGGGGTGACCATGCAGCAAGCCTGGTGCCTGGCACCGACTTCATGGAGATCATGGAGGTTCGGCTTCGTATCGAACCGCAACTGGCGCAGCTCGCTGCCATGCGGGCCAAGCCCTCGGACATTCTCCGAATGCGAGAAACATGCGCGAAGATTTATGAACGCACCGACGCAGACTGGCGTGAGCTCTGGGACGGCTCGCTTCATCGTCTGATCGCTCAGAGCGCCGGCAACCAATTGTTTCTTTCGCTTTTCGACGTTGTGAACCGAGTCCGTCAGGACCCGTCCTGGCAGGCCGTCCGGGAACGGGCGCGGCGCGTCGACGACACACTCAAGGAATCGCGCGACCAGCACGCCGAAATCATCGATGCGATTGCGGCATGCGATCCGGCTAAAGCGGGCGAGGCTATGCGAAATCACCTTCTGACGCTCCAGGAACGTCTGATCCGCCAAACATCGATGGATCATCTCGATCATGGGGCAAAGGGAGAGACCTGAAAAACGACGAACATGGCAAGAACCGGAAAACCGGCTGCCTCAAACCGATCAGAGGAAGAACGACATGAGACAAATTGCAAAACTTTCGAGTGCTCTGCTGGCAGCGGCACTGATATCGTCTTCGGCCATTGCCGCTGAAATCCGCATCGGTTTGCAGGACGATGCCGATGTACTCGATCCCGCTCAGTCACGAACCTTCGTGGGGCGCCTCGTCTACACCAGCATGTGCGACAAGCTGGTGGATCTCGACAATAACCTCGCCGTGGTGCCTCAGCTCGCAACGAAATGGGCTTGGGGCGACAATGGCAGCACGCTGACGATGGATCTGCGTGAAGGCGTACTCTTCCATGACGGCACGCCGTTCAATGCAGAAGCTGCCGTCTATACAATCGAGCGCAACATGACGATGCCGGAATCGCGCCGCAAGAGCGAGTTGGCTTCCGTTGCCAAGGTCGAGGCGACAGGTCAATACCAAATCAAGTTCACGCTGAAGAAGCCGGATGCCAGCCTGCTCGCCCAGCTCTCTGATCGCGCGGGCATGATGATTTCTCCGAAAGCGGGCAAGGAGCTTGGTGCCAACTTCGGTTCGAAGCCGGTCTGCGCCGGTCCATTCAAGTTCGCCGAACGGATCCAGCAGGACCGGATCGTGCTGGAGAAGTTTGCAGACTACTGGAACAAGGACAACATCTTTCTAGACAAGGTGACGTTCCTGCCCATTCCGGACACCACCGTGCGTCTGGCAAACTTGCGCGCGGGCGATCTCGATATGGCGGAGCGCATTTCTGCTTCCGACGCCGCTTCCGTTAAGGAAGATCCGAAGCTCACATATGGCGAGGTCGTAGGCCCCGGCTATCTGGCGCTCTATGCCAACATTGCCAACGGTCAGCGTGCCGACAACCCTTTCGGAAAAGACAAGCGTCTACGCCAGGCGTTTTCGCTAGCTATCGATCGTGAGGCAATCAACCAGGTCGTCTTCGAAGGCACCGCGATGGCCGGTAATCAGCCGTGGCCGCCGACGAGCCCCTGGTACAATAAGGATGTTCCAGTACCGGCGCGCGATGTCGAGAAGGCCAAGGCCTTGATGAAGGAAGCCGGCTTCGAGCGCTACGAAATCGAACTGCAGCACGCCAACAACACCACACAGACGCAGATGATGCAGGTCATCCAGGCCATGGCGGCGGAAGCAGGCTTCGACGTGAAGCTAAAGGCAACGGAGTTCGCGACACTCCTTTCGGAGCAGACTGCGGGCAACTACGTCCTGTCGCGCTCTGACTGGTCGGGTCGGTCCGATCCCGATGGCAATATCCATCAGTTCATTACCTGTAAGGGCGGCATCAACGATACCAAATATTGCAATCCTGAGGTGGACAAGTTGCTGGACGAAGCCCGTGCTTCCACCGACAACGCAGTGCGCAAGCAGAAGTATGATGCTGCGACCAAGATCCTCAATGACGATCTTCCGATCATTTATCTCGGCCATCAGGCCTATCTCTATGCCACGTCGAAAGCGGTGACGGGCTTTACGCCATCGACGGACGGTATGATCCGTCTGGCCGGCGTGAAGAAAGGCTCTTAAGACCTTGATAACATAGGTTCAGGCGCCGAAACGCGGCGCCTGTTCCGTCTCCTGGCGTCCAGGCTTTCAGGGATTTCCACCATGCATATTTATATTGGTAAGCGGTTGTTGGTTGCGATACCGACACTGTTGATCATTTCGATTTTTGTGTTTTCGCTGCAGAAGCTTTTGCCAGGGGATCCCATCCTGGCGATGGCGGGGGAAGAGCGTGATCCTGCGGTCATCGAACTGCTGCGGGAGCGGTATCGGATGAACGACCCGGTCGTATACCAGTATTTCTATTGGCTCGGCTCGGTCGTCCAAGGCGATTTCGGCGTATCGCTCAGGACCAATCAGCCGGTTCTCGAGCTCATCGGGCAGAAGCTCCCAGTGACGATTCAGCTTGCGGTCATGTCCATGTTTTTCGCTTTGGTTATCGGCGTTCCGATCGGCATTCTCGCCGCGGTCAAGCAGAATAGCTGGATCGATTACGTGTCGAACATCGTCGCGCTCTCGGGTCTTTCCATTCCGAATTTCTGGCTCGGCATCATGCTCATTCTTCTGGTCTCGGTTCAACTGGGGTGGCTCCCGGCATCGGGATATGAATCGATCTTTGTCGATCCTGTGCGATCTCTCCAAACAATGATCATGCCGTCCTTCGTTCTCGGCAACGCCCTGGCTGCAACGCTGATGCGCCACACGCGTTCGGCAATGCTTTCGGTGATGAAATCAGACTATATCCGCACCGCCAGAGCTAAGGGCCTGTCCAGCTGGCAGGTCGTACTTAGCCATTCCTTCAGAAATGCGCTCCTGCCCATCATCACATTGTCGGCGCTGCTGTTCGGTGAGTTGCTCGCGGGGGCGGTTCTGACCGAGCAGATTTTCACCATTCCGGGCTTTGGAAAGCTCATCGTTGATGCCGTCTTCACCCGTGACTATGCGGTCGTGCAGGGCGTGGTTCTATGTACCGCTATCGGCTTCATCCTGATGAACCTTCTGGCAGACGTTGTCACGGTTCTCCTCAATCCACGCATGAGGGCTGCGATATGAGCGCGACCGTTCAAACTGTTGCACCTGTCACCCAGCGGTCTCAAAGTCGCGCCTGGAGGAAGATGAAGCGCAATAAAAGCGCCATCGCCGGTCTTATGATTATCGTGTTCTTCGGACTTGTGGCGCTTCTTGCACCGCTTCTGCCGATCGCCGATCCCTATGCCACGAGCTGGAGCGCCATCCGCAAGGCGCCGTCTGCGGCGCACTGGCTTGGCACAGACGATATCGGTCGCGACATATTTTCACGCATGATCTGGGGCGCGCAGGCGTCGTTAATGGCAGGCGTCATCTCCGTTTTCATAGCGGTGATTACGGGTGTGCCGCTTGGTCTCATCTCCGGCTATTTCGGCGGATGGCTGGATCAGATCATCTCGCGCATCACCGAAGCCTTTCTCGCTATGCCGTTTCTGATAATGGCGATCGCGCTGGCTGCGTTCCTCGGCCCAAGCCTCACCAATGCTATGATTGCAATCGGTCTTTCAGCCATGCCGATCTTCATCCGGCTGACGCGCGCGCAGGTGCTGGCGGTCAAGACGGAGGACTACATCGAAGGTGCTCGCTCTATCGGGCTTGGTCACCACGATATCATGCTGCGCTACATCTTGCCGAACATCGTGCCGCCCATCATCGTCCAGGCAACATTGACGGTGGCCACCGCGATCATCGCCGAGGCCAGCCTTTCTTTTCTCGGACTTGGCCAGCAGGCGCCCGCTGCAAGCTGGGGCTCGATGCTCAATGTCGCGAAAAACTACCTCTCTCAGGCACCCTGGATGGCCATGTGGCCGGGGGCTGCCATCTTCCTCGTGGTGATCGGTTTCAATCTGCTAGGCGATGGCCTGCGGGATGCGCTCGATCCGCGTGAACACTGACATTCCCGAAGGACCTTTTCCCATGACCGCATTTACAACCCGCCCTGAAATCCTCGGTACGTTCGGTGTCGTGACCTCGACTCACTGGATCGCCTCATCGGTCGGTATGAGCATTCTCGAAAAGGGCGGTAACGCCTTCGATGCAGCTGTTGCCACGGGCTTCGTGCTTCAGGTTCTCGAGCCGCAT
This sequence comes from uncultured Agrobacterium sp., assembly GCA_913777615.1. GTDB lineage: Bacteria > Pseudomonadota > Alphaproteobacteria > Rhizobiales > Rhizobiaceae > Agrobacterium. Next base: position 281,544 of record CAJYTK010000007.1, read on the forward strand.
CTGAACGGTCCAGGTGGCGATATGCCTGCCGTGATCTATTCGAAGAAAAAGGACAAGGTCGAGGTCATCTGCGCGCAGGGCCCGGCACCTGCTGGCGCAACCATCGAGCACTACAAGTGCGAGGGCATCGATATCATCCCTGGCGATGGCCTGCTGGCAACCGTCATTCCCGGAGCCTTTGACGGCTGGATGCTGATGCTGCGCGATTATGGCACGATGAGTGTTCGCGAGGTGCTGGAGCCTGCCATCCACTATCTGGAAAACGGTCATCCGCTTCTGTCGCGTGTCTCTGCCTCAATTGCAGGTCTGGCGCATTTCTTCCAAACTGAATGGCCAACGTCTTATGAGACATGGGTGCCTGGAGGCGCCGTGCCGCTGCCGCTCTCGAGCTTCAAGAACCCAGTGCTTGCCGAAACCTGGAAGCGGATCGTCAAGGAGTCGGAAGCCAAAGGTGACCGTGAAGCCGGTATCGAGGCGGCGCGCGATGCCTTCTATCGTGGCTTTGTTGCCGAGAAGATTGGTGATTACCTGGCTGACGCCGAGGTGATGGATGCGAGCGGATCGAGACACAAGGGAGTTTTGACTGCTGATGACATGGCAGGCTATCAGGCAACGATCGATGCGCCGACGACCTATGACTACCACGGCTGGACGATTGCCAAGACCGGCCCTTGGGGGCAGGGCCCGGTGCTGTTGCAATCGCTGGCGCTGTTGAAGGGTTTCGATATTGGCAAGATGGATCCGACTGGTCCGGATTTCGTCCACACCGTCGTTGAGGCGATGAAACTCGCTTATGCCGACCGTGAGGTTTACTACGGAGACCCGGAATTCGCGCAGGTGCCGGTGCAGACCTTGCTGTCGGACGCTTACAATGATGAGCGCCGAAAGCTCATTTCGGACAAGGCATCGATGGATTTGCGTCCCGGACTCGTGCCGGGATTTGAGAACCAGCGCGATCTGACGCTTTCGATGCTCAACTCCATGCAGGGGATCGGTGCGGTCTATGAACCGACCATGTCGCATCTGACAGAAAAGCGTGGTGATACGGTTCATATCGATGTCATCGACCGTGAGGGCAACATGGTCTCGGTTACCCCGTCCGGCGGCTGGCTGCAAAGCTCGCCTATCGTGCCAGGCCTCGGTTTCTGCCTGAATTCCCGCGCGCAGATGTTCTGGCTGAAGCCGGGTCTTCCAACATCACTGGCCCCCGGCAAGCGCCCCCGCACGACGTTGACGCCGTCGCTTGCACTCTTCGAGGGCCGCCCGACGCTCGCATTCGGAACGCCCGGTGGCGACCAGCAGGACCAGTGGCAGCTTTCCTTCTTCCTTCGTTACGCCCATTTCGGTTTGAACCTGCAGGAAGCGATCGATCTGCCGCTCTTCCACACATCGCACTTCCCGGGGTCTTTCTATCCGCGCACTCGCCAGCCGGGCAACGTGATGATCGAGACCAGCGTCGGCGAAGACGCGCTGCGCGAATTGCGCAGCCGCGGCCATGACGTGACGCCTGCCGAGCCTTGGACCGTCGGTCGTCTGACGGCAGCACGACGCGATCAGGATGGGCTGCTTCGTGCAGCAGCAACACCGCGCCTGATGCAGGCCTATGCTGTGGGGAGATGAGCCATGACGACCAAACGGCAAACCTCCAACGAAACAGTTCTGCGTGTCAAAAACCTGACGACTTCTTTCAAGGTCGATGACGAATGGAAGACCGTGGTTCGCGGTCTCTCTTTTGAGGTGAAGGCCGGAGAAACGGTCGCCATTGTCGGAGAAAGCGGTTCGGGCAAAAGTGTCACGTCGCTTTCGCTGATGCGGCTCCTTGATCCTTTGGTCAGCCGGATCAAAGGCGAGGTCGAACTGAGCGGCAAATCGATTTTGTCGCTCTCCGAAAAAGAGATGCGCCATGTGCGCGGCAACGATGTCGCTATGATCTTTCAGGAGCCGATGACGTCGCTCAATCCCGTCTTCACGGTGGGGCGTCAAATCTCTGAGGTATTGATCCGACACAAGGCGATGAGCAAAGCGGAGGCCAGGGCCGAAACCGTCAGGCTTCTGGAAAAGGTGCGCATCCCAAATGCGGCCAATCGTTTCGATGAGTATCCGCATCAGTTTTCCGGCGGCATGCGTCAGCGCGTCATGATCGCGATGGCGCTGGCTTCAAAGCCGAAGCTTCTGATCGCGGACGAACCGACGACCGCATTGGACGTTACCATCCAGGGGCAGATTCTCGACCTGATCAAGACCTTGCAGGAAGAAGACGGCATGGCGGTCCTCTTCATCACTCACGATATGGGTGTCGTCGCCGAAATTGCAGACCGTACCATTGTGATGTTCCGTGGCGACCAGGTCGAAACCGGTGATACAGCGGATATCTTTCATCGGGGCAAACATCCTTACACACGTGCGCTTCTAGCGGCAGTGCCAAAACTTGGCTCTATGGACGGGCATGGCCGCCCCTTGCGCTTTCCCAAGGTCGATATGCAAACGGGAGAGGTGGGCGAGAGCGTCGAGGTAGCGGACACCGTAGACGGTGGCCTGACGCCAGTTCTCTCCGTGAAAAACCTGGTGACCCGTTTTCAAATTCGCTCAGGCCTGTTCGGTCGGGTGACGGGCGCGGTTCATGCAGTGGAGAACATCAGCTTCGATCTGTTTCAGGGCGAGACCCTGTCGCTGGTGGGTGAGTCCGGCTGCGGCAAGTCCACCACGGGGCGTTCCATCACCCGGCTGGTAGAGCCCGAGGCGGGCAAGGTTTCGCTCGACGGTTATGACGTCCTAAGTCTAGATCCAACCGGACTTCGATCGCTTCGCAGAAGCGTGCAAATGATCTTTCAAGACCCATTCTCCAGCCTTAATCCCCGCATGAGCGTCGGTTCTGCTGTGGCGGAGCCGATGATAAAGCATCGCATTGCCTCGCCGTCCGAGGCACGCCGTAAAGCTGCGGAATTGCTGGAGAGAGTGGGATTGTCGCCGGCAATGATGGAGCGCTACCCGCATGAATTTTCAGGTGGTCAACGCCAGCGCGTTGCCATTGCACGCGCACTGGCACTCAATCCAAAAGTAATCGTTGCCGACGAAAGCGTTTCGGCTCTCGATGTGTCCATCAAGGCGCAAGTTTGCAATCTGTTGATGGATTTGCAGGAGCAGTTTAAGATTGCCTTCCTCTTCATCAGTCATGACATGGCGGTGGTCGAGCGCGTCAGCCACCGGGTTGCTGTGATGTATCTCGGCGAGATCGTCGAAATCGGACCGCGCTCCGACATTTTCGCCAATCCGCAGCATCCATATACCAAGAAGCTGATGGCCGCCGTGCCTGTACCCGATCCGGCTCGTCGCGGTATCAGGCGTGGCGCCGGTACCGATGAACTCAAGAGCCCGGTTCGTCCTGTCGGATATGTGCCGCCGCCGCGTGAATATCGCGAAGTGTCGCCCGGACATCTGGTCTTGGCTTGAGCCATAGCTGGCCTGGCTCGCAAAAGGGATTCCGGCTGGTGATTTTCCTCAGCCTCGGGTAAGTCCGATGCGGGGCTTTGCGTGGGAGACGAACCGTGAGCGATTTGGACAGGAAGCGTGCCGAGCGGCTCATGCGAGAGGCCGATCTCGATGCCTTGGTTCTGTTCCAGCCGGAGGCATTCCAGTATGCGATCGGTGCTCCCGCAGGCGTTGCCACCATGTGGGGCAGGGCCGGTGCCGCCATTGCACTCGTGCCGGAAAATGCTCAGCGACCGCTTGCAGCCATCGTCAGCGACCATGCGGCTCCGATGGTTAGGCAGAGGGCGCCAGAGATCGAAATCCGCACGCATCGCATCTGGATCGACGTGGTTGATATGTCAGGCGTCAAGGCGATCTGCGATATCGACGAGGCATATAGACGGGCTGGTATAGCGGGAAAGCGACCTGAGACTTTTGACCGTGCGACGTGCTTCAATCTCCTCTCAGACCTCTTGAGGGACCACGGCCTCACAAATGCGAAGATCGGCATCGATCTCGAGTTCATGCCCGCGGCGGATTTCGAGGCGTTGAAACACTCCATTCCTGCCGTTCACTGGGTCGATGGTTCCTTGGTGCTGCGACGGTTGCGTGTCGTCAAAACAACAAGAGAAATTGAAAGACTGACGCGGGCCGCGATTGCGGCAGAAGCTGGGTTGAAGCGCATGATGGAGGCTGTTTCTCTAAACGCCTCCGTGCCCACTCTGTCTGCTGCCTGGAAAGCGGGTGCGCAGGAATCTGCCAAGGCGGGCGGTTTTTCGCTAAGTGGCCATTGGGATTATATCTCCGTTGGAGCAGACCTTTCGGACGGTGCGGCTAAAGTCACGCCCGGAGCGCTGATCAAGGCCGATGTCGGCACGTTGGTTGATGGTTACTCATCCGATGGTGCGCGCACGATGACCTACGGTCCGGCACCGTCTATGGCGCAAGATATTTTCCAGGCGCTTGAGACTGCCTTTCATGCAGGGCTGGAACAGATCAGGCCCGGCAACACGTTCGGCGCGGTGCATGATGCCATGCTCCAGTCCATGCGGCGCGATGGGTTCGGGGAGTATTACCGCGGACACTTCGGCCACTCGGTTGGCGGCGGCGTCGGCATTGAGGAATGGCCGTTCTTCTCGGCAGGCAGCCTGGAAATCATCGAGGCTGATATGGTCGTTGCGCTTGAAGCGCCTTTCTATGGGCAGAACTTCGGGGCACTGATGATCGAGGACCAGTTTCTGGTGACGCCCAACGGCACGCAATGCATGAACAGCTTGCCACGACATCTTCTTGATCTTGCGAAGGTTTGAATCTGACCGGAATTCGGTCAGACGCATCCTATTGTCTATCTGTCTTATCGCTCGAAGGGCTCTCCGAGAGAGGCGACGCCATTAAGTTTCAACAGCCGCCTGTTGGCCGAGATGATGCCAAGTACGATGATGGTGACAAGGTAGGGCAGGCTGGAGAGGAGCTGCGAGGGCAGTTCCACGCCTGTTGCCTGGGCGGCAAGGCTCATCAGCGAGACGGCACCAAACAGACATGCGCCGAGAAAGATGCGGCCTGTCAACCAAGTGCCGAAGACGACAAGTGCGATTGCGATCCAGCCACGTCCGGCAATCATGCCATCGGCCCAAAGCGGCGTGTAGACGACGGAGGCATAGGCGCCGGCAAAGCCAGCCAGCAAGCCGCCGAACGCGATAGCTGCTACACGCACGCCGATGACAGAATAGCCAATCGCGTGTGCAGCCTTGGGGTTTTCACCGACAGCCCGAATGACAAGCCCCGTCTTGCTGAAGGTGAAGCCAGCCCAGATGGCGAGCGTTAGGAGAAGCGAGAGCCAGACCACGATATCCTGCACGAAAAGACCGCCGATGCCGGGAAGATCGGAGAGGCCAGGAATGGCAATTTTCGGCAGCCCCCTGACGGTCAAGCTCTCGTAGGTCTTGCCGAAGAGAGCCGAGAGGCCCTGGCCCAGAATACCGATGGCAAGGCCGGTTGCGACTTGATTGGCGCGAAAACCGAGTGCAACAAGCGCGAAGACGAGGGAGAGGAGGACACTGATAAAGCCGGCTGCGAGGAAGGCCAGCACATGACCGCCACCATGATAGACGACGATAAAGGCAATGACCGCACCGAGTGCCATCAGTCCTTCCACTCCGAGATTGAGGACGCCGGCGCGTTCGACGACCAACTCGCCCAATGCTGCGAGCAGGAAGGGTGTCGCTGCTGCCAGCATGCCGGAGAGGATGAAGTCTATGGCGTTCATACCGGCCTCCGATCTGCGGGTTTTGGCCATTCCAGGCGGTAGCGCACGAAGGCGACTGCGATGAGATAGGTGACCAAGAGGCTGCCTTGAAACACTCGCACCGCTGCAATCGGCAGTTCAGCCGAAACCATGGCATTGTCACCACCGATGTAGATTACTGCCATTACCAGCGACGACAGAATAATGCCGATAGGATGCAATCCGCCGAGATACGCAACAATGATGGCGGCATAGCCGTAGCCGGTGGAAATCGACCGCTGCAATTGCCCGATTGGCCCGGCCACTTCCGCCGCGCCCGCGAGACCAGCGGCAAAGCCGCCGATCAGAAGCGAAAGCCAGATGGCGCGGCCCTGGCTGAAACCGGCATACTCTGCCGCACGGGGAGCAAGGCCGCCCACTTGCAGCTTGTAGCCCAGAAAGCTTTTCTGCATGAAGATGTATGCCGCAAGCGACAGAACGATCGTGAGCGGGAAGGACCAGTTGACCCGTGTACCCTCGATCAGGATCGGGACCATGGCGTCATACTGAAACATCACCGATTGCGGGAAGTTGAAGCCGTTAGGGTCTTTCCATGGACCAAGCAGGAGATAGTTGAGCACCTGCGCCGCAACGAGGCTCAGCATCAAGGACACGAGTATTTCGTTGGCGTTCAGTCGCACACGCCAAAAAGCTGTGATCGCGGCCCAGAGCGCGCCGCCTATGGCACCGCAGAGCAACATGGCGGGCCAGATCCAGCCTCCGGTCGCTTCCGGATAATAGATCGGAATGGCCGATGCGAAGATCGCCCCGAGGATGAATTGCCCCTCGGCGCCGATATTGAACACCTTGGCGCGGAAGCCGATGGCAATTCCCTGTGCGATCAGTAGCAGCGGCCCAATTTTCAAAAGCACCTCGGAAAAGGAGGCCCATGACAGGAATGGCTCAAGCAGCATGGCGTAGAAGACAGCTGCAGGACTTTTGCCCATTACGGCGTAGAGCGCCAGATTGATCAGCGTCGCGATGGCAAGCGCTACGAGTGGCGCAATGATCGTCGCGGTTAAAGACGCACGCTCGCGGCGCATAAGGCGAGGGAAGGCGCTCATGCGGATAGCTTTCCGGCAGAGGTGATTTCGGTGGAGGCAACGGGATCTGCGCCGATCATATAGCGCCCTACATCTTCAACGCGGGTCTCGGAGGTGGTGAGCGAGGGGCTGAGCGTTCCGGCATTCAACACCTGAATGCGGTCGCAGATTTCGAAAAGCTCTTCGATTTCCTCGGAAATGACCAGGATCGCCATGCCGGCATTACGCAAGGCAATCAGCTTTTGTCGGATGGCCATGGCGGCGCCGATATCGACACCCCAGGTGGGTTGAGCGACGAAGAGGAGTCTTGGTCCGAGCATGATCTCGCGGCCGACGATGAACTTTTGCAGGTTGCCGCCGGATAGCGCGCCGGCCTCCGCCTCGGGCCCCGGTGTGCGCACATCAAAATCGCGAATGCAGACCTCGGCGAAGGCTTTTGCGCCAGCCTGATCTATAAGACCGGACTTGAGCAAGCCGAGTGGATGAGCGGTCAGAAGAGCGTTGAGGGTAAGCGACAGTTCCGGCACGGCACCGCGGCCGAGGCGATCTTCCGGCACGAAGGCGAAGCCTAGTGTGCGGCGGGCCGCGGCATCAAGACGGCCGACATCCACCCCCATCATGAAGATGCGATCCTTTGCCTCGCGCCCAAGCCGGGTTTCTCCGGAAATGATGGCAGATAGTTCTGACTGACCATTGCCGGAAATGCCTGCGATACCGACGATTTCTCCCGATTTTACTTCGAGGGTCACACGCTTCAACGGCACAGCGAACGGGTCGACAGGCGTATGGTCGAGACCGATCAACTCGAGACGCTTCTCGCCGGTTTCGGCGACGGTCGCGGTTTTGATTTCCGGCATGTCACGACCGATCATCATGCGGGCCAGATCATGCGCGTCATGCTCGCGCGGGTCGACATGGCCGGTGACTTTCCCGCCGCGCAGAATGGTGGCGCGGTCGCAGATGGCGCGGATTTCCTCAAGCTTATGAGAAATAAAGAGGATGGAGACGCCGCGCTCGCGCAGACGCTTCAGTGTATCGAAAAGTTTTTCGACCGCTTGCGGCGGCAGCACCGACGTTGGCTCATCAAGGATAATGAGCTTCGGGTCCGTCATCAGGCAGCGGATGATCTCCACACGCTGCCGCTCGCCGACCGAAAGCGCATGCACATGGGCAAGCGGATCGACATCGAGGCCGAAATCACGTCCGAGTGATCGCACTCGCGCGATGAGGTCGCTCTTCCTTCCAGGGACGACGAGTGAGATGTTTTCGACAACCGTCAGCGTCTCGAATAGTGAGAAATGCTGGAAGACCATGCCGATGCCCTGGCGGCGAGCATCGGCGGGTGAGGCGAGCCGGATCGGCTCGCCGCGCCATGTTACTGTGCCCTCGTCCGGCGTTTCCACACCATATATCAGCTTCATCAGCGTGGATTTGCCAGCGCCGTTTTCGCCGAGAATGGCGTGGATCGAATGCTCCGCCACATCCAGATCGACCGCCTGATTGGCGCGGATCTGGCCGTAGCTTTTAGACAGGCCGCGCAGCGACAGCAGTGGAGCTTTCGCTTGATCGCCAGGGCCCGACGCGGTGAGGGCGATTTCAGGCATGTCCGATTACTTCGGCAGCGGCGTCTTGACGCCCTTGACGTGCCAGTCCATGGCAACGATCTCCGCATCTGTCAGCGTCTTGCCAGCTGCCACACCTTCTTTGCCGTCGGCCTTCGTGATCGGGCCAGTGAAGGGCGAGAAGCTTCCATCTGCAATCTTCGCTTCAGTTGCCTTGATCTTCGTCACCATGTCTGCCGGTACGTTGGTATTCCAATCGACGACTTCGACGACTTTATCAGCCATGCCGAGGAAGGCATTGGCACCTTTGAACTTTCCGGCAAGATGAGAATCGACGGATGCCTTGAAGAAGGGCGACCAATCGGTCGCGACGCAGCCGAGATAAGTCTTCGGCGCGTAGCTCTTCATCGACGAGTTAAGGTTAAACGCGTAGACACCGGCCTCCTCGCAGGCCGAGATCACGGAAGGCGTATCCTGTGCGTTAGAGAAGATCACATCGCAACCTTGCGAGATCAGCGCCTTGGCCGCTTCCTGTTCCTTTGCAGGGTCGAACCAGGAGTTCACCCAGACTACGGAAACCTCGATATCGGGCTTGACCGCTTGTGCGCCGAGGGTGAAGGCGTTGATGGAAGTGATAAGTTCCGGAATGGCGAAAGCCGAAACTGAACCGAGCTTGCCTGACTTTGTCAGTGCGGCAGCTGCCATTCCCATCAGATATGTGCCCTGGAAATATTTCGCTGCGAAGGGCGAGAAGTTTGGCGCGACCTGGAAGCCGGATGCATGCAGGACGGTTACGTCCTTATTGCGGCGAGCGATTTGTAGTGCGCCGTTCTGATAGCCGAAGGAGCCAGCGATCAGGAACTTGTTTCCGTCGGCCACTGTCTTGTTCATGATGCGGTCTGCATCGGGACCTTCGGCAATGTTCTCCAGAACAGTCACCTTCACCTTGTCTCCGTAGGCCGCCTTGATCGGCTCGAGGCCGGCGGCCAATGCATGGCCCCAACCCACATCGCCGATTGGCGAAGGAACGACGAGCGCAATGCCGAGCGGCTTGTCTGCCGCAAATGTGGCGCGCGCGCCGATCGCGCTGGCAAGACCTGAAAGTGCGACGCCTTTTAGGAGCGTGCGGCGGTTAAGCGAGTTGATCATGGTGGGTTCCCCTTGTTGATTGTGTCGTTTCAAAAATCGATTGTCGCCAACGCCGCTTCTGCGTCGGCAAAGAGTTTTCCCTCGTCCAGTCCGGGAAACTCGCCTTTTGCCCAAACGACACGTCCATTGATCATGGTCATGTCCGTCGGCATGCCGATGCCGACCTTGGCAATCAGGCTCAGAGGATCGTGGCGGGTGCCGACATAATCCATGCGGCGGGTGTCGATGGCGAAAAGATCGGCGGCCATGCCGGGCGCAAGACGGCCGATGTCGGTGCGACCGAGGAGCTGAGCGCCGCCTGTCGTCGCATAGCCAAGGAAATCGGCCGGTGCCGGCACAGGATGAGCGCGCGTCGAAGCGGCGAGGCATTGCAACATATAGGCGGAATGGATGCAGTGCATGAGGTTGGAATTGTCGTTCGAGGCAGCGCCATCGCAGCCGAGGCCAACAGGTACTCCCAACGCGCTCATAGCCGGAATGTCGGTGACCTCCGCGCCGACGAGGTACACGGGCTCAGGGCAATGGGCGACGCCTGTGCCGGATGCTGCCATGGTGCGTAATTCGTCATGGCTCAGTTCCCAGCAATGAGCGTAGAAGGTGTCCGGTCCGGCAAACCCCATCTCGTGCAGATAATCGACCGTGCGAAGGCCGTTGCGTGCTCGGATCACTTCGCTCTCGCCTTCGCCGACATGGGTGTGCAGTCTCACGCCTTTGTCCCGCGCAAGGCGAACCGATTCCACGAAAGTTTCGCGGTAGCCGTTCACCGGTTGGCAGGGTGCAACCACGACTTGGCGCATGCCGAAGGGTGCGGCGTCGTGATATGTGTCGATTAACCGGGCGCAGTCGGCGATGAATTCGTCCGTCGTCTCCCGCATCTCATCGGGAATGGTGGAGCCTTCGGATTTCGGTAGCGAATTGCCTCCGCGACCGGCGTGGAAGCGCATTCCGAACAGATCAGCCGCGTCGAATTGCCGGTCGATCAGCCTTTTGCCGGCATGGCGCGGGAAATTGTACTGGTGATCGAAAGCCGTCGTGCAGCCATGCTTGATCATCTCGGCCATGGCTGTAACCGACGAATGATAGAAGCAGTCCTCGGTCAGCCGCGCGAAGATCGGGTAGATTCGATCAAGCCATTCGATGACCGAGAGTTTCGTCCAGTCGAGTTCGGCACGATTTCGCACGAAGCACTGAAAGAAGTGGTGGTGCGTGTTGACTAGGCCAGGATAGACAAACCATCCAGTGGCATCGGTGATCTCGGTGTCTTCAAGAAGGACACCGTGCGCAAGGTTCTCGCCGATGGCCTTGATCGTCGGACCTTCGGACAAGAGATCGACATTGCGGCGAACGGTCATGCCATTGCCGTCGTTGACAATCACCGCAGCGCAATTTTTCAGCAAATGCCCAGCCATGCTCGTCACGCCTCTGCCGTTTCGCTCACCGCTGGCATCTCATGCGGATCAGGTTTCAACTCGTGCAGGCGATGGATGCCGGGCATCTCGATGAAGCCGTCCAATGATCTGATGGCGCGCATCCACAGGCGAATGGAGGGATAGGCATCGAGAGATACGCCGCCATCGGGGGCGAGTGCCACATAAGGGAAACAGGCGATATCGGCGATCGTGGGTGAGTTGCCGACCACAAATGCCTCGCACTTCAGCCGTTGCTCGAAGAGGGCCGCTTCCAGCTCCCTGAGTGCGATGACGCCGCTTGAACGCAAGGCATCTATATCGCCCGGACGATGCAGCATTTCATGCAAGCGCGCTCCGCCGAGACTTGCGGTGAGGCGAGCGGAGAAGGAAAGCCATTGCTGGATGCGGGCAGCTATCGTGGGCTCGCTGCTGCCGAGCCATGCGGGTGCCGCCTTGCCTGCGATGTAGACGAGGATGGCGGAGGATTCGGTTAGAACGAGGTCGCCGTCCACGAGGATCGGAATCGAGCCTGCCGGGTTCAGTGCCAGCAATTCAGGACTGCGATGTTCTGCACCCGGATGAAAATCGACCGCACGAAGCGTCAGCTTGATGCCAGTGAGTGCGGCCATGAGGCGCGCTTTGTAGCAACTCGGCGAGAGAATATAGTCGTAAAGGATCATTGGGCTACCAGCTGTGCGCCATAGGTGAAGTCGTGGCGCTTCAGCCAGCGGCGGTAAGCGACGGAGGTAAGATCGGCGCGGGTGGGGATTTCCCTGCCGGGATCGAGAGGTAGGCGGCGTGGAATCTGGTTTTCTAGAATCGAGCGGTCTTGCAGAAAGATCATTTGCTGGAAATGGATGAGATCGGTCATCGGCGTCTCATCGTCATAGAGCGCCATCCACGGCCACACGTCACAGAGCTCCTCCGTCAAAGGTTGAACGAACAGCGTGATCACGTCCCATTCACCAGGCTTCGGTGGGCAGGTCTTGTAGAGCACCGAGCACGTTGGCGCCGGCACCCGGTACATATATTCCGTCGTGATGCCACCACTGGCTGATTTTGCCGCCTGCGGCTGGTAGAATTTCACCTGCGTTGCCCAGACTTCGTCAGCATCCTCTCGGATTTCTACCTTGTAATTCTCCACCTCCGTATGAGGCTCCGAACCCAGAACGTCGGTGTGAACGAAAGGGAAATGCGCGATATCAAGGAAATTCTCGACAGCGCGCAATGGCGAACAGCGCACGCGCACGACGCCGACATCGACCAGTCGACGGCCAGGCTGTTCTGCCTCGGGAATGTCGAAAAGTGGTTTTTGGGGTGTGCCGAGAGAGGACCAGACATGCCCGTACCGCTCCGTCACAGGAAGAGCGCGCCCGTCAGCGGTCATGACCGACGCCTTGCCGTCGGCGGTGCCGGAGACGCGGATTGCCTCCCCCATTAACAGGGTTTCCTGCCCCTCAGGCTGAAGCCTGCTGATCAGGCCGACGGGATACCATTGATCGATCATCGCGGAATGGCTCATGCGGTCTCTCCCTGGTGTTCGAGGGCCTCGGCATGGCGACGGATTGCCTCCAAAGCATGTGATGCGGCAACTTTCTGAACCATCGTCGCGCCGCTCTCGATCAGCAGATGAACGAGGATCGTACCGTCTTCACCAGATGGCGCCAGCAACAGGCGAGCCTTTGTTCCATCGACCGCCCACTCGATAGCGTCGCCTACCGGAATGCTGCCAATGCATGCGGCGAGCGTCTGCGGCTTTGCGGAAACTGTTATGCTTCGCAGTCCCGTCATGCCGTCATGTGCGGGCACGTCACCGCGTTCGTCGCTGGCCGACACCCAGATCACTCCATCGCGTTCGCCCGTTTGATATGTCGCGACACGGATGGCGTCGGGCGGGGCGAGGCTGGGGTGTGCGGGGATGGCAAGGCATTGACCGGTCTTGCCGTAGCGCCAGCCATGGTAGATGCACGACAGCGCCGCGCCGCGAACGAAGCCATGGGAAAGCCGCATTCCGCGATGTGGACAGCGATCGGCAACCGCTGAAACCGTACCGCCCTGCGATCGCCAAAGGGCCAATGCAGCTGTGGCGATACGTGCAGGAATGACGGATGCCTCCGGCAAATCCGTCGATAGCGCGACGGGCGTCCAGGCCGGGAAGATATCCTGAGGCATTTCAAACTTCCGAATGATTTTAGAGGCTTAGCCTCAGAGTATAGGTGGTGACAGCGCACAGGATCGTACGGCATCTTCGACACGTTTGCATAAAATTTTCGCACGCGCAACTATGACTGATATTTACGCAAAAGCTATTTTGCAGCAGCCGTACAGTTTTCCATCAACGGCTGTTCAGACGCTTTCGTTTACAGCTTCCACGCGCTGAATATCGTCTACCCAGACGCTGATCGGACCCAGAGAGCATCCCATTTCCATGGCGTCGATTAGTTCGAGCGGCCCGGTGAGTATAAGGTCAATGCGTGTCTGATCAGCATGATGGATTGTCTGTCTCAGGCCCAGCTTAGCGGCGTGGCGGTTAATCCAGGGCAGAAAGCTCGCCGTGTCCAGACTGCCAAGAATTATCATCCGCTCACTGCGAATGGCTGAGCCTGCGTCCCCCAGATTTTCCGGGGCAGGGAACTCATGATGAGATGTAGCCATGATCAAGTTGGTCCGTGATGCATTCGAACGGGCAGTGAGGGCTGTTCTCCCAAGATCGGCGCCTGCGCGCAAGTGCGAAGTTGCTCGCTCTTATCTTGTGCTATGTATGACATTCTGGACTGGTTCGACACACGCCGGTCACCCTACCCCTTGCTAGACTATGCAATCATGTAGCGTGTGGAAGCCGACCTGTTTTTGCCTGCGGGCAATTGGAGTAGCGCTTGGCGAAGACCGCCTGTCCCTATGCGGTCTTGCGTTATTCGGAGCCTGCGAGCGCAAGACGTCTCAAACTCTTATGCGCACTGGAACGGCCTTCGACGCAGGCGTTTTGGAAAGCTCGTCATGGTGATCGATAGCAACAAGCACGTTAGCTTCAGGATAATAGGCACCAATCGTTCCCTTCGGAAGATTGTGTTCCCTGACCTTAAGCCCTGCCAGTTCACGGTCCACGCCGTCGTTAAAGTCGCTGACAAGGGTGACCACTTGTCCTTCGGACAGCCCGGCTGACTGGATGTCCTCCCGACACATCAACAGCACGTCTCGGGTACCTTCGATACCGCGGAAGCGATCCGAATAGCCGTAGATCGTCGTATTGAACTGGTCGTTCGACCGCATGGTGATGAGCCGATAGCGACCATCGGCATCATCGAAGGCCAATGCATTCAACTGCTTTGGTGTTGTAAAGACCGCCTTTTTCTCTTCGGTTTTCCAGATGCGGTTATGTGCTGCGTTGCCGCGATAGAAGCCTCCTGGCTCGAACATGCGTTCATTGTAGGCGCGGAACTCTTCTGGGTAGGTCGCTTCGATGAGATCCCGGACGAGGCCGTAGTCGCCCGTCCATTCATCCCATTTGAGTTTCGGATTGGGGGCGACCGCCGCCTTTGCAATCCCTGTCACGATGGCCAGTTCGCTTTTTAGATGTTTCGAGGCGGGCGTTCTTTTGCCAACTGAGCCTGAGATATGCGAGAAGCTGTCTTCGGTGGTCACGGACTGCGCACCAGAGGCCTGCTCGTCGCGTTCAAGACGGGAGAGGCACGGCAGAATATATGCTTTCCGGCCGGGAAACAGATGACTGCGATTGAGCTTGGTGGACACGACGACCGTCAAATCCTGGCTTGCCCATGCCGCTTCCATCGCTTTCTGGTCCGGGACTGCGCGAACCAGATTTCCCCCAAGTGAAATGGTCGCTTTGATCTTCCCAGCCATCATGCCTTTGACCGCATCCACGATCGTCGTGCCGTCTTCGGTTGGCGGATCGAAGTCGAACAGGGTTTTCAGCTTGTCCATCGGAATAAGCTTGGTTTTCTCTGCTATTCCGACTGTACGTTGTCCCTGGACGTTGGAGTGGCCGCGGACCGGGCAGCATCCTGCGCCCTCTCTACCAATATTTCCCCGCAGCAGAAGCAGGTTCACGATCATCGCGATGTTCAGAGCGCCTTGGGAGTGCTGGGTCAAGCCCATTCCGTAGACGCCGATCACGCGTTCGGCGGCGATGTAAAGTTCACCCGCGCCGCGCAAGGCTGCCTCTGTCAGTCCGCTCTCCCGCTCGATTGCCGACCATGGCGTGTCTCGAACGAGATCGATGAAGCTTTCCAGTCCGACGGTATGCTCCTCGATGAAGGTGATATCGAGGATGCGTGGAGTTCCAGCGCGGAGGGCTGCGTCATCCGCTTCGACAACGACTTTGCAGAGACCCAGGATCGCGGCAATATCTCCTCCCGCTCTGACCTGAAGATATTCGTCCGAAATCTGCGTTTCGTGACCCGTCAGCATGTCCACCGGGCTTTGCGGATTGACGAAGGAAACAAGCCCCTGTTCGACGACGGGATTGAACGTCACAATCTTGGCGCCCCGCTTCTTTGCTTCCTGTAGAGGATGAAGGAAGCGCGGACTATTGGATCCAGGGTTTTGGCCGAAGAAGAAAAAAGCGTCGGCTTTGTCGAGGTCATCCCAGACAATCGTGCCGACAGGCGAACCGATGACCTTATTCAGGCCTACGGACGTCGTTTCATGGCACATATTCGAGCTTTGAGGCAGGTTGTTGTTTCCATACGTCCTGGCAAGGAGGGCGTACAGGTAAGATGCCTCAAGTCCCGCATGTCCGGAGGAGTAGAAAACGACGCTTTCATGCGGAAGCGATTTCAAAGTCTGACCAATGTCATTGAATGCTTCCTCCCAGGACACCTCCACATAACGGTCGCTCGTGCTGTCGTAACGCAATGGATGCGTCAGTCGCCCAGTCTGCTCAAGGTCATAGTCTTTCCATTCTCGAAGGTTGTTGACCGTGTGATCGGTCCAGAAGTCTGGTGTGCAGCGGGCACTGGTCAAATCGGATATTGTTGCCTTTGCACCGTTTTCGCAAAACTCGAATGGGTGATAATTGACCGGTTTCGGCCAGGCGCAGGATACGCACATGACGCCACCCGGCTTGTTTTGCCGGGCCAGTTCTTCAAGCACCATTGGGGATGGTTTGTCGTCGCCCAGGATGCGCGCAATCGACTTGACTGATCCCCAACCACCGGAGGGACCTTCAGACTCGGGATTTGGGATCGTATCGGTCATGGCGTTCTTCCAATCATGCGACAGAAAGGCGCTCTGTGACGAGCACCTTATGGATGCTAGTTGGCAAGCTTATTGTGCTGGCTCGTGAAACGGGCAGCCATTGAACTTCGCGCGAAACTCCGCGGAGTGGCGGTACGTTTGTTTGCGAGCGCGGTTGATGTTGCCCAGTGGTTGGTGATCCGCAAGACCCGTCCATATGCTGAAGCGCATCTCCTCGTCGACCTTTTTGACGTTGCCATCGCTCCAGCTGTCCTGTGGGAGCGCGGTGATGGTCGCAACCGTGAAGAAAGGCGCTTCGTCCTCCTTCCACTCGACAGTTGGATCTTCGATCGGCTGCTTTTCGATGTCGCGACAGAGCTGGACCTGAAACTCCCAAGTCGCGTAGGTGTTCTGCATTTCCGCTTGCACCGTTTCTCGAATGGCATCCTCACGAACGCTTGCGTCGATTTCGGTTCCGGTTCTTTTGGTCAGGTCCGCTGAGACGGGCTTAAGGCGGAATTTGGCGACATAATCTCCGTAGCGGAACGGCGTAACGCTGAAATAGGTTTCGCCAAGCGGATCGAGGTTCGGTGCGCCACCGAGCGACTGGACGGTGGGGCTGGAAACACCCACAGCCTCAAGGCCCTTGTTGACGGTTTGAAGGACACTGGACATAACAACTTTGGTGCCCTCCATCTTGTCAGTTGTCTTGGCCAAAAGTTTTAGACTGGAGAGAAACTTCTTTGAGTCGGGTGCTTGGAAGACCGGCCCATTCACCATCACAAAATCCTGGGTAGAACCCTCGGCATCAGGTAAGCGCGGCCCCTGCGCATCCAGGACCTTTATTGCCAGTCCGCGAGGAAGGGATACTGCGTCTGGAAGAATATCTCCCGCATTGGTGGACAGGCGCATATAAACCTTGTGGGTGCCGGCTGTCGCAAAAAGACCTTGTCCGAGCTCCGGCGGCAAGTCCGGCCTGATCGTCATCTCGGCTTCGATGATTCCGTGCGATTTGGCGTGTACGGACCTCACCGCGTGGCCGTAGTCTTCGGCGGTTTTCTCAAGGATGACATCGAACTGGTCAATTAGTCCGGAAACGGTTTCCGCCTCATCGTCTCGAATGCTTTCCAGATCTGCGCGATAGCGGATTGGCATGGGTGTCAAAATAGCGCTCCTCGTAAAAATGAGGAACGCCGGGGGCTGAGTGAAGGTTCCTGCCATTCTGGCAGTCTCAATCAAGATGGATTTTTTTTCGCAGGTATCGTTCTGGAATGGCCTCAGGCTTTTGATCGCAAAATTTCTGACCTATGGCATAGAGTGATTTTAGCGTAATGAGCGATTCCATGCCGCCATCTCAGAGTCCGACCAGCCGCCTTTTTGTCGATGAAGCCCGCGAAGCACCACTCTCGCTACTGAAACGCGTCTATGGCTACGCGTCTTTTCGTGGGCGCCAGCACGAGGTCGTCGACCAAGTCATGGCAGGCGGCGACGCTGTGGTCCTGTTTCCGACAGGTGCGGGCAAATCGCTATGCTTCCAGGTTCCGGCGCTGTGCAGGGAGGGGCTGGGCATTGTGGTGTCGCCCCTGATCGCACTGATGCGCGACCAGGTAGAAGCGCTGAAGCAACTCGGGGTTCGTGCCGCGGCTCTCAATTCGTCCCTTTCGCGCGAAGAGTTCATGGACGTGCGCAATGCGGTGAACAACCGGGAACTCGATCTTCTGTACGTTACACCCGAGCGCATCGTAACGCCGGGTTTCAAGGAATTCATTGGTCGCACGCAAATAGCGCTTTTTGCGATTGACGAAGCACATTGCGTTTCACAGTGGGGCCATGATTTCAGGCCTGAATATCGTGAGCTTGGTCGCCTCGCAAAAGAGTATCCTGGCGTTCCACGCATGGCGCTGACGGCGACGGCCGATCCTCATACACGCGATGACATAATAGAACGGTTGCAGCTTCAAGATGCTGCGGTTTTCAGCACCTCCTTTG
This sequence comes from uncultured Agrobacterium sp., assembly GCA_913777615.1. Lineage (GTDB taxonomy): Bacteria > Pseudomonadota > Alphaproteobacteria > Rhizobiales > Rhizobiaceae > Agrobacterium. The sequence continues at coordinate 299,644 of CAJYTK010000007.1, forward strand.
ATCGCCCCAACATCGCCTATGAAATTGTCGAGCGTGACCAGCCGAAACAGCAATTGCTGCGCTTTCTCTCGCGCCATAAAGGATCGAGCGGTATCGTCTACTGTCTCTCCCGCGCCAAGGTGGAGGAAACGGCGGAGTGGCTGAACACGCAGGGCATAAGAGCGCTTGCCTACCATGCAGGCATGGAGCGAGAGATGCGCGACCGCCATCAGGACGCGTTCCTGAAAGAAGAAGACCTTTGCCTCGTGGCGACGGTCGCGTTCGGCATGGGCATCGACAAGCCGAATGTGCGCTATGTGGCGCATCTTGATCTGCCGGGATCGGTGGAGGCCTACTACCAAGAGACGGGACGCGCTGGGCGCGACGGACTACCGTCCGACGTCTGGATGGCCTATGGCATGGCCGATGTCATCCAACGCGGTCGAATGATCGACGAGGGCAATTCAAGCCCAGAGATCAAGCGCGTCGAGCGCGCCAAACTCAATGCGCTGCTCGGCATTTGCGAAACGGCCGGCTGCCGCAGGCAGGCGATCCTCAAGCATTTCGGCGAATCTCACGGCGGCAGTTGCGGCAATTGCGACACCTGCCTGAAACCAGTTGAAACCTGGGACGGGACGGAAGCCGCGATCAAGGCGATGGCGGCGATCTATCGCACGGGTGAACGCTTCGGTACCGGTCACCTCGTCGATGTTCTGCTTGGCAATGAGAATGACAAGACGATCCGCTTCGGTCACGTCGATATGCCAGTCTTCGGCGCCGGCAAGGATCTTCCGGCAAAGACCTGGCAATCGGTCTACCGCCAGCTGCTGGCGGCGGGGCTGATCAGCGTTGATCATACCGCGTACGGCGCTTTGAAGCTTGAGCCCGACTCTCGCGCCGTCTTCAAGAAGGAACGCCAGGTCCGCTTTCGCAAGGACCGACCGACGACCGGCAAAGCGGCTCGGTCATCTTCGGCGAGTTCTGCAAATGCAAAGTCTGGATTGGAAGGCGCCGATTTCGAACTCTTCCAGGCATTGCGAGCGGTGCGCATGGAAATCTCCAAGGAGCTGGGGGTTCCACCCTATGTCGTCTTCCCTGATACGACACTGGTTGCACTTGCGACGGAACGGCCGTCGGACGAGGACGAGATGCTGGATATTTCCGGTGTCGGGCCTTCCAAGCTAGAGCGCTTCGGCGAGGCATTTCTTGAGGTGATCCAAGCTCACTCACGATGACCGTGACACTTTTGGCGCAGCGTTTGTTCTATATGAGTGTGATGCCATGGATGTGATCCTCCACCGCTTGCCACATGGTGTTCCATCGGCAAGAAGGAGGCGCAATTTCTATGGATCTCCCACATGACACTTCTTCAGCGCGTATCCCGTCGCGGCTTCATCTTTGGAGCGCTTTCCGCAACAGCCGCTCTCGCAGGCTGCCAAACCAACTCTACGCCGGCCGTGGTGCCGCAAGCAGCTCGGCGGCCCATCGTACCGCCAGATGAGGCGGAGTTGCAGCAGCGCTATGCGGCGTTGGAGGATGGCGGGCACATGCTTCCCGCGATCCCTTACCAGCAGATCGATCCAAAATATTACCGTCAGCGTGTGTTGGATCCGACAGGCGAAAAGCCCGGTACCGTGGTCGTCGATACGCCAAACCGCTTCCTCTATGTGGTCGAACCCGGCGGCACGGCTATGCGCTATGGTGTGGGCCTCGGCCGTGACGGTTTTGCCTGGGAAGGTGAGGGGATCGTTCATTGGCGCCAGGCGTGGCCACGCTGGAAGGTTCCGGCCGAAATGGTTGCTCGCCAGCCCAAACTGGCACGATTCTCGGTCGAAAATGGAGGCATGGATCCCGGCATCAAGAACCCGCTTGGTGCGCGCGCGCTTTACATCTTTAAGGATGGCAAGGACACGCTTTACCGCCTCCACGGTTCGCCAGAATGGCAGTCGATCGGCAAAGCGACGTCATCTGGTTGTGTTCGACTGGTCAACCAGGACGTGATCGATCTATACCAGCGCGTACCCTACCACGCCCGTATTGTCGTCCATCAGGCGCCGCTTGTCGCCCGCGTCTCAGCGTAACTTTGCGTTATCTGAGAAGGCCATCGCGGTCGAACTCTTCCCACCCGGAGAGTTCGGCTGAGTTACGTTTCGCCGGGCGAGCCAACTTCGCCTTTTTGAGCGAGCGCGTCAGCTTGGCTTGATGCGCCGCACGCCTCCTGTTCTCCGCCTTCGCGGCAATATCGTGTTCTCGCCATTCGTCGATGACGCCGCTGTTGAGAAGTTCTTCGACAACCTTCGGTTCGAAGACGTGAAAGGTGATCCGTTTCGCCCGGCCACGCAGTCTCACTGTTCTGATCCCGCCGCTTGGTAAGCGACCATCCTCGAGCCACCGACGACGCTCTGTCGTGGAGATTGTAAGGATATCTTCGATCTCGCGCGGTAAAACGGGCAGGCTGTCCATGGTTTCCAGCAGTTTGGAGATTTTGGCGCTTGCTGCCTTAAAGTCGTTTTCGTCGTCTTCCGGCACCGACAGTGTCAGAACCACGCCTGCAATATCCAAATCCTTGCGAACCGCCAAAGGCAATTTGGCCCGCAACTCCATCAAGATACCCTTGGCGCGAACCGACGACCCTAGCGTTGCTGCGGGCTGCAGCGTCCACGACTCTCTCAGGTGCGGTACGCAGGTGGATTTCTTCTTCGCCATGGAGGCTTAGATGGGGCCGGCGCTCGCCGTGGTCAACATGTGCGTCCGCTCTTTATCAGCTTTCTCGTTTCTCAGCAGCAACAACCAGATTGACAGCCTCTCCCTTTCGGTTATTCTCTTATAAAAGCTTATATAACATAATAACGGAACAATGAAGCTGGGAGTATGATATGAAACTGAAGCTCGCATTTCTTCTCGCCACCGCGTTAATCGTTAGCCCATCGGTTCTCTTCGCGCAGGATCGCGGCGGGGTGATCAATGTCGCAACGATTGGTGAGCCGCCAACACTTGACCCCATGGCCTCCACCGCCGATCTCGTCGGCATCGTCACGCAGCATATCTTCGAAACGCTCTACACCTTCGACAAGGAGTGGAAGACAGCACCGCTTCTGGCGGAAAGCCTTCCTGAAATCAGCGCGGACGGTAAAACCTACACGATCAAGCTGCGCTCCGGCATCAAGTTCCACGACGGTTCCGATATGGCGTCGGACGATGTCGTTGCCTCTCTCAATCGTTGGGTTAAGGTTGCCTCTCGCGGCAAGCAGGCTGCGTCGTTCATTGACAAGATCGAAGCGACTGATCCCTCGACCGTGACGATCACATTGAAGCAGCCTTACGCGCCACTCGTTTCGCTTCTCGCCTTCAACAATTCGGCCGCCATTATTCTTCCAGCTGAAAAGCAGGAAGAGCCTATGAAGGAGTTCATCGGTACTGGCCCTTACATGCTGAAAGAGCGCAAGGCGGATCAATATATCCAGCTCATTCGCTTCGATGGCTACAAGTCACGCGACGGCGAAGGCAATGGTTATGGCGGCGCGCGGCATCAATATCTCGATGAGATCCGCTTCGTTCCGGTGCCGGACGCCAATACTCGCGTCGAGGCAGCGGTCTCCGGGCAATATGACTATATCGATTCCATTCCGGTGGAGTCCTTCGACAAAATCAAATCCTCCTCCGCCACTGAACCCTTGGTACTGAAGCCCTTCGGCTATCCTGTCTTCGTCTTCAACACGGCCGAAGGCTTGGCGAAGGATGTTGCCATGCGCAAGGCGATCCGCCAGGCACTCAGCATGGAAGATATGCTGGCTGCAGCCTTCGGCAGCACGGACTTCTACGCGCTTGACGGCGATATCTACCCGAAGAACTTTATCTGGAATACGGATGCGGGTGTTGAGGGCAACTACAATATTGCCGATCCGGAAGGCGCTGCCACAGCCGCCAAGGCTGCCGGTTACGACGGCGAAAAGCCGATCCGCATTCTCACCAGCCGCCAGTATGAGTTCCACTACAAGATGGCGCAGGTCGCTGCCGAATATCTCAAGCTTGCAGGCTTCAAGGTGGACATGCAGGTGGTGGACTGGGCAACGCTGACCCAGCGCCGTGCCGACAAGGCGCTTTGGGATATCTACATTACCCATAGCCCATTCCTTCCCGAACCCGCTTTGATCGGTTCTCTTGCTCCGACATCGCCCGGCTGGTGGGACACGCCTCTGCGCAAGCAGACGGTTGAGGCTTTCTCGGCGGAATCCGATCCGCAGAAGCGCATCGCTCTTTGGGCCGATGTGCAGAAAGCCATGTATGAGGAAATTCCCTACATGAAGATCGGCGACTTCAATGCGGTCGCCGCCAAGTCAAAGAAGATCGAAGGTATTGAAGCGGCACCTTGGCCTTACTTCTGGAACGCTTCCATCAAGAAGTAGTGGTTCGACTGATCGGCATCGCGCCAGTGATCGCCTCGTGTTCTGTGGAACGCGTAGAGAGCTGGCGCGATACCGAAGCGCATTTCATCACAGCGTGTCCGAGCAGACTCCTTTACCCTGCGACAAGGGAAAACGAAGCCCATGATCCGATATATCCTCCAGCGCCTCATCGGCATGATCGTCGTGATGTTTCTCGTCGTCACGATCGTCTTCATCATTGTGCGCGTCACACCGGGCGATCCCGCAGCCGTCATGCTTGGACCGGATGCGTCTGCGCAAGACATCGCGGACTTGAGAACCAGGCTAGGGCTCGATCAGTCGCTGGCGGTGCAATATTTCTACTACCTAGGCCAAATGCTGAAGGGCGATCTTGGTCAGTCGATCTTCCTCAACATGCCTGTAACCGCGGCATTGTTCGATCGCGCTGAGCCGACTTTCTTTCTCACGCTGTTTTCGCTGCTGATTGCCAGTGTCATTGCCTTGCCGATCGGCATTTATGCCGCCTATCGCCGGGGCTCTTTCATCGATCAGGCCGCAACGACGGTTGCGATGCTGGCGGCCAGCATCCCAAGCTTTTGGCTTGGCCTCATTCTCATGCAGTTCTTTGCTGTGCGGCTGAACCTCTTTCCGGTTTCCGGCTACGGCGGCCCGGGCTCGAGCTTCATTGACCGCATGTATCATTTGACGCTGCCGGCTTTCGCGCTTGGACTAGTGTCTTCGGCTCTGATCCTGCGTTTCACCCGCGCGTCGATGCTCGATGTTCTGGGTGACGATTATATTCGAACCGCCCGGGCGAAGGGTGTCGTCGAACGCCGCGTCGTCATGAAGCATGCGCTGAAGAACGCACTCATCCCCATACTCACCGTCATTGGTTTGACGGCGGCGGTGCTGATCTCGGGCGCCGTTGTGACGGAGACCGTCTTCGGTCTTCCGGGTGTGGGTAGCCTCGTTGTCTCGGCGGTTCTGAGGCGCGACTATCCCGTCATTCAGGGCGCGCTTCTCGTCATTGCAGCACTTTATGTCCTCATCAATTTCGCGATCGACATGCTCTACCTGCTGATCGATCCGCGTGTGCGCTACTAAAGGGGGCGGGAACCGATGACGGATATTGCCACGACCACTCCAACGCCTGCAGCGAGCGAAGGCACGAAGTTTCTGAAACGCTTTCTGAAACGCAAGACGGTGGCCTTTGGCCTGTTCGTGCTTGTCATCTTCGTACTTCTGGCCGCGCTCGCGCCCTGGATTGCACCTTACTCGCCATCTAAGCTGTCCATCGTCAATCGCCTCAAGCCGCCCAGCGAAACCTTCTGGTTCGGCACGGATGAGTTTGGCCGCGACGTCTTCTCGCGCACCATCTACGCGGGCCGTTTGTCGCTGCTCGTTGGTGCTTCCGTTGTGACGTTGTCGGCGATCATCGGTGTGACGCTCGGGCTGCTCGCCGGCTTCTTCAAGCGGCTGGACACACCGATTGCCCGGCTGATCGATGCGATGATGGCTTTCCCGGACATTCTTCTTGCCATTGCGCTTGTCGCAGCATTGGGGCCATCGCTCACCACCGTGATCATCGCCTTGTCGATTGTCTATTCGCCGCGTCTTGCCCGTATCGTGCGCGCCTCTACGCTCGTCATCAGGGAGCTTCCCTATGTCGAGGCCGCTCAGGCGCTGGGCATCTCCACCTTTCACATCATGACGCGGCATGTGCTGCGCAATCTATTGTCGCCAATCTTGGTGCAGGCCTCGTTCCTGTTTGCCAGCGCCATGCTGGCGGAAGCGGGCCTGTCTTTTCTCGGGCTGGGTGTCAGCCCGGAAATTCCGACCTGGGGCACGATGATTGCCGCTGGCCGCCAATATATCGGGCAAGCCGACTGGATGACCTACTTCCCCGGCTTTGCCATCATTCTCTCCGTCCTTTCGCTGCAAATGGTCGGCGACGGGTTGCGGGACATGCTCGATCCAAGACTACGAAGGGATTTGTAATATGACCGGTCAACACGCAAAGCCGCTGCTGATCAAGAACGTCAAGCCCATGGCTTTTGGCGCAGGTGATAAAGATGTCGCCACCGATATTCTGGTGAACGGCGAGGGCAAGATTGCCGCTATTGGACCGGCGCTTGCGTCTGACGATGCGACCGTGATCGACGGCAAAGGTGCTTGGATTTCGCCAGGTTGGGTCGATCTTCATGTTCACATCTGGCACGGCGGAACCGATATCTCGATCCGGCCTTCCGAGTGTGGTGCTGAGCGCGGCGTGACGACGTTGGTGGATGCGGGTTCGGCGGGTGAAGCCAATTTCCATGGTTTCAGGGAGTACATCATCGAGCCGTCGAGAGAACGCATTAAGGCGTTCCTCAATCTCGGTTCGATCGGGCTTGTGGCCTGCAACCGCGTAGCAGAACTGCGCGATATCAGGGACATCGATCTCGACCGCATTCTCGAATGCTACGCCGAAAACAGCGAGCATATCGTCGGCCTCAAGGTTCGCGCCAGCCATGTCATCACCGGTTCCTGGGGCGTGACACCGGTCAAGCTTGGCAAGAAGATCGCGAAGATCCTCAAGGTGCCGATGATGGTTCATGTCGGCGAACCACCAGCACTCTATGATGAGGTGCTGGAAATCTTAGGCCCCGGCGATGTCGTAACCCACTGCTTCAACGGCAAATCCGGCTCCTCGATCATGGAGGACGAGGATTTGTTCAATCTGGCGGAGCGTTGCGCATCCGAAGGTGTGAGGCTCGATATAGGCCATGGGGGAGCATCATTCTCCTTCAAGGTGGCGGAAGCGGCGATTGCGCGCGGGCTTCTGCCGCACTCGATCTCGACCGACCTGCACGGCCACTCGATGAACTTCCCGGTCTGGGATCTGGCCACCACCATGTCCAAGCTGCTGTCGGTCGGAATGCCCTTCGACAAGGTGGTGAACGCCGTGACCCATGCGCCGGCTGAGGTCATCAAGCTCGATATGCAGAACCGGCTTTCCGTTGGCGCGCGCGCCGATTTCACCATTTTCGATCTCGTCGATTCCGATCTGGAAGCAACCGACTCCAATGGCGATGTCTCGGTGCTGAAGCAGCTCTTCGAGCCACGCTACGCGGTCATCGGCGGAGAGGCCGTTGCTGCTAGCCGTTACATACCCCGCGCGCGCAAGCTTGTGCGGCACAGCCACGGCTACTCGTACCGATAGGATGGCGGATTGCCGCTGGAATGAATGAAAAGATGACAGGAGTTCGCGTGACACAGTCCCCGATCAAGATCGAAGCCAAGGCGCAGACGCCGCGCGATCGGCTTTCCGCGCTCGGCATAGACCTGCCGCCCGCACCGCCGCCCATCGCAAACTTTGTGACCCATGTCGTTGAAGGCAACATGCTTTATCTGTCCGGGCAAGGCCCACGAGAAGCAAATGGTTTCATGCATACCGGCAAGGTTGGCGTGGATGTCTCGGTCGAGCAGGCCTATGAGGATGCGAGGTTGACGGGCATCAATCTACTGGCGGTGATGAACGAGGCGCTGGGCGATCTTTCCCGCGTCAAACGGGTGGTGAAGCTTCTTGGCATGGTCAATGCCTCACCCGACTTCAAGGATCATCCGCAGGTCATCAACGGCTGCTCTGACCTGTTCAATGCTGTCTTCGGCGAAGCGGGACGCCATGCCCGCTCTGCCGTCGGCTTCGGTTCGCTTCCGGGAAACATCACCGTTGAGATCGAAGCGATCATCGCGTTGCAGGATTGACCGGCAAGGAGACGATTAGTGGTTGCGCCATCCCATCAACTGTTCGATCCGTGCGGCCGACGCCTTGACCCGGTCTGCATAGCCGGTCTTGTCGGCCACGATTTTCTGTTCGGGAAGGACGATGGAAATCGTCGCAACGCAGTCTCCGCGACTGTCGACGATCGGCGAGGCGATGCAGGCAACCGAGTAATCGGATTCGCCTGCCTGGATCGACAGGCGTTCCTCAAAGGCCTTGCGCGCCGCGTCCGAAAGGCTCTTGGCATCGATTGTGGCGCGTCCGGTCGGCGATATGCGCGCGCCACGTTTGAAGAGGTCGATGCGTTGCTCTTCCGGCATGTGGCCCACCAGAAGGCGCCCAGAGGCCGTCCAGTTCAGCGGCACGCGCGTTCCAACGCGCGACGCCACCTGGAAATGGCTTGGGCCATCGGCCATGGCGAGAACGAGCATATGCTCGTCGTCGCGCCCGCACACCTGGACGGTTTCGCCAGCAGCTCGGCAGAGATCGTGCATCTCATGCATGGCGACACTCATGAAATCCAGCGAGCGCGCATAGGCGAGGCCGTAATGATAGAGGCGGGCGCCAAGCCAGATGCTGCCGTCGTCGTTACGAGCAAGCATGTTCTTGTCCACGAGGTCATCAATGATGGCATAAATCGTGGAAAGCGGCGCCTTCACTGCCTTGGCGATGGCGTAGGCACCCGCCGGTGCGCCGGTTTCATACAGATAGTCGATGACCTGAATGGCGCGGTCGATGCCGCTGACGCGCGAGCGGCGCACCTTTCCGACGTCCTCGGACGAGGAAAGCTCGGAGGCTTCAGCAGATGAAGACGTCATATCCAATTCACGCTCCCGCGGATCAAAGAACCTATTGCGTTATTATGGCATAGGCTCTCACGGGGCAATAGAAATCACGGCCAGACAGGCCGACAGACTGGAGAAAGAGAATGTCAGACGATATCCGCACGAAGATCGGACTTCGCCCCGTCATCAATGTTTCAGGCACGATGACGAGCCTCGGTGCGTCCATTGTGGTTCCGGAAGCGATCGAGGCCATGGCGGCGATCCTGCCGCAATTCGTGGAGATCAACGACCTTCAACGCAAGGCAAGCACCATCATTGCGCGTTTAACGGGCGGCGAAGCTGGTTTCGTTACGGCGTCCTGCTCGGCCGGCATCAGCCTTGCGGTGGCTGCCACAATCACTGGTCCTGACCTTCTGGCGATCGAAAAACTGCCGGACACCTCGTCGCCGAAGAACGAGGTTCTGGTGCAGATGGGGCATGTCGTCAGCTATGGCGCGCCGGTTGATCAGTCGATCCGGCTTGCAGGCGGCAAGGTGGTGATGATCGGCCAGGCGACCTCCACGCATCGCTATCACATGGAAAATGCCATCACCGATCGGACAGCGGCTGCCGTTTATGTCGTGTCGCATCATGTGGTGGATTACGGCTTGCTCAATCTCAAGGAATTCGTCGAGATCGCGCATGCCAATGGCGTGCCGGTCATTGTTGATGCCGCATCCGAATACGACCTGCGGATATTCCTGGAACAGGGCGCCGATATCGCGCTCTATTCCGGCCACAAGTTCCTTGGTGGCCCAACCTCCGGCATCGTGGCCGGCAAGAAAGAACTCGTGCGCAACGCCTTCCTTCAGAATATGGGGATCGGTCGGGGCATGAAGGTTGGCAAGGAAAGCATCTTCGGCGTCATGGCGGCTTTGGAGGCTTGGGAAAAGCGGGACCACGCCGGCATTCGCGACCGGGAGACCGGCTATCTGAACCTCTGGAAGGAAACGCTTGCCAACCGCCCCGGCATCACCGCCTTGATCGAGCCGGACCCGACCAACAATCCGCTCGATCGTATGCGCGTGATCGTCTCGCCGCAGGAAGCCCACATCACCGCGTGGGATCTTGCCGCACGTCTTCGCAGTGGCCCGACACCGATCATCGTGCGCGACCATGAGGTCGAGCATCATTACTTCTACCTGGACCCCTGCAATCTCCACCCCGGCCAGGAACGCATTGTCGCAGCCCGGCTTGCTGAGGAACTGGATACTGCACGCGCTTCAAACGAGGTGATCGCCACGCCGTTCGAGGACTTGAGCCGCCATCGTTTCGATGGCGCCTTGCGCTGGCCCGACTGAGCCTTTCGATCGGCTAGGGCGGTAACGCCCTGCCGCTTCCACGAAGTCTGATGAGGAATGACGATGATGATGTCCAGCACCTTAAACAAGACCGTAACCGAGCCGGCGACCGGCCCGGTTCTGGCGGTGGAAAAGCTCAGAACCTCCTTCCTTGTCGATGGCGCCTGGAAACCGGTGGTGCGTGACATTTCCTTTACGGTGATGCCCGGCGAGACGGTTGCCATCGTCGGTGAAAGCGGCTCCGGCAAGTCGGTCACATCGCTCTCCATCATGCGACTGTTGCAGCCGGATATGAGCAGGATAGAGGGTAAGGTCTTGCTCGGCGGGCGCGATCTTCTTGCTCTCTCGGAGCAAGAGATGCGCAAGGTGCGCGGCAACGATGTTGCGATGATCTTTCAGGAACCGATGACGAGCCTCAATCCGTTGCTCACCATCGGTGATCAGATCTCCGAGGCGTTGCTTTCGCACTTGCCGATGAGCAAGGCGGATGCGCGTGCCGAGACCATCCGTATTCTGGAGAAAGTGCGCATTCCGTCTGCGGCGTCTCGCTTCGACGAATATCCCCACCGCTTTTCCGGCGGCATGCGCCAGCGCGTGATGATTGCCATGGCACTGGCAACCAAACCCGCTCTCTTGATCGCCGACGAGCCAACCACTGCACTCGACGTTACCATCCAAGGCCAGATCCTTGATCTCATCAAGATGTTGCAGGAGGAGGAAGGGACATCCGTTCTCTTCATTACCCACGACATGGGAGTCGTTGCCGAAATCGCGGACCGCACTGTGGTCATGTTCCGTGGGGAGCAGGTTGAGACTGGCGCGACGGCAGATATCTTCCACCGCGGACAGCATCCCTACACCCGCGCTCTTCTGTCTGCCGTCCCGGTTTTAGGCTCCATGCAAGCACACCAGAAACCTCTACGCTTTCCGGTGGTGGATGTAGGGACGGGTAAGTCTGATGTGCCTGTCGAGGTGAAGGACACCGTTGTTGAAGGTCGTCCCGTGTTGGAAGTTCGCAATCTCACCAAGCGCTTCGACATTCATTCCGGCCTTTTCGGTTCGTTGACCGGACGCGTACACGCGGTAGAGAATGTATCCTTCGATCTTCAGGCGGGTGAAACGCTCTCGCTCGTGGGCGAATCCGGATGCGGCAAGTCGACGACAGGACGCGCAATTATGCGCCTGATCGAGCCGGATAGTGGCTCTGTAATCGTAGAGGGGCGCGATGTACTGGCGCTGGACAAAAGAGAGATGCGCGAGATGCGAAAATCCGTCCAGATGATTTTCCAGGATCCGTTTGCCTCGCTCAATCCGCGCATGACCGTCGGTGCGGCAATTGCCGAGCCGTTCCTTGAGCACAAGATGGGAAATGCGAAAGAGGCGAAGGTCGTCGTCGCGGACATGCTGACAAAGGTCGGCCTCACACCGGACATGGCGGGACGCTACCCGCACGAGTTTTCCGGCGGGCAGAGGCAGCGCGTATGTATCGCGCGCGCATTGGCCCTGAAGCCGAAGGTCATCGTGGCCGATGAAAGCGTGTCGGCGCTGGATGTATCGGTCAAAGCGCAGGTCATCAATCTAATGCTTGACCTTCAGCAAAGCCTCGGATTGTCGTTCCTGTTCATCTCCCACGACATGGCTGTTGTAGAGCGCGTTAGTCATCGGGTAGCGGTCATGTATCTCGGCGAGATTGTCGAGATCGGGCCGCGCGCTGCCGTTTTCGGCAACCCGCAGCATTCCTATACGAAGCGCCTCATGGCTGCGGTGCCGGTTCCCGACCCGGAGCGTCGCCGGGTTAAGGGCGCGGCTGTCGTCGAGGAACTGAAGAGCCCCATACGCCCGGTAGAGTACAAGGTTATGCCTGCGCGGTTTCGTGAAGTCTCGAAGGGTCATCTCGTAGCTGAGAATTGACATTGATCGCTCAAAGCCTTTGGTTGTGCGCAATCCAACCGGAACGACTTCTCCAAATGCTGCGTTCGTACCTGCGGCATTGTAGGAGTTCGCATTGAACGTATTTATTTATGGGACATTAAAACGAGGCTTTGCTCTCCACGATAAGGGTCTGTCCGGCGCTCGCTACATTGGCGATGTGCAAACGCTAAAGCCCTATCCACTTTACATTGCTGCCGATTTTTTCGGCCCGATGATGCTGGATCGACCCGGGCAGGGGCTTCGCGTTCGCGGCGAATTGTTCGAGATCGATGACGAGAGGCTTGGTGTACTCGACGCCTTGGAAAACGTTGGCACGGAAGGAAGCTTTCGGTCAGCTCTTGACGTCACGCCGGTCGATGGCGGGATGGTCGTGTCCGCCATCGGTTTCTTCAAGGGTGATAACTGGCTGAACCCGATTCATTCGGGATACCTCGCGGATTACCAAGATCGCCGCTTCGTTCCCCCGTGGGAGAGATAAAGGCACACGGGCTTGCGGCTCAAACGATGAGCGGCGAGCTTCCGCGTAGCCTTTAGGAAGATCCGACGCGCAGCAACAGATCAGAGAATGATCAACGCTTGTGCCGGCAGGTCATGGCAACCTGCATCTTGAGCGAGTTGGCAGAGCAGAACCTTTTGCGCGGAACAACTCTTGTTCTATCGGGTTAGCTTTCGCAACTTGGGAGTTTGGTGATGAACGACAAATCCAATCAGAACGACAAAAACGACACGCAGACATGGTCGGCAGATCATGGCGGTGGCGTATCGCCGCCAACGTCGACTGGGACAGTCGACGAGGAGCAGGTCCACGAGCCATCTAACGACTGGCCTGCTGCAGAGGGTGTTGAGCACGATCCTGTTGAACCCGTGCCGTCCCCCGTTGACGAATTCGAGCCGCCTCAGAACAATGGACGCCGGACATTTCAAAATGGCGATACGGACCGCAGTTGAGGTGCGAGCTCTCATTAAATGAGCCTGTGTAGAGCGCCCGAATATGCGGTGGATCGCAAAATTTGAAATGGCAAGGCCGAGCGTCTGACGCTCGGTCTTTCTGCGCCGCCGGTGCTAAAGGCTCGTACGGCGTTGCACGGTATGGACGAGGTCAAAACTTGAAAATTGCGACCTACAACGTCAATGGTGTGAACGGGCGGCTGGCGAACCTCATCCATTGGCTTGATGAGGCGTCGCCGGACATTGTCTGTCTTCAAGAGTTGAAAGCCCCGCAGAACAAGTTTCCGATCAAGGCGATAGAGGCGGCCGGCTATGGTGCCGTTTGGCTGGGGCAGAAATCCTGGAATGGTGTAGCAATCCTGGCCAAAGGCCAGCAGCCGCATCTCACGAGACGGACGTTGCCAGGCGGTAGCAAGGACGATCAAAGCCGCTACATCGAAGCGATCGTCGATGGGATGTTGATCGGCTGTCTCTATGCTCCTAACGGCAATCCCTATCCCGGTCCAAGATTCAATTACAAGCTCAGATGGCTCAAGCGGTTGCGGGCTTACGCTGAAGAGCTTCTCGAGCTCAACGTCTCTTCGATCCTCGTCGGCGATTACAACGTCATGCCGACTGAACTCGATGTCTACAAACCGGAGCGATGGAAGAACGATGCGCTCTTTCGCATCGAGGTGCGAAACGCGTTCAAGGCGATCGTTGACCAAGGATGGACTGACGCTCTGAGATCTCTTCATCCTGACGAGCGCGTCTTCACATTCTGGGATTATTTCAGGAACGCTTATAGCCGAGATGCTGGTCTCAGAATTGATCACTTCCTTCTTAGCCCGGAGGCTGCTTGCCGCCTCGTCGCCGCCGAAGTCGACAAGCATGTGAGAGGGTGGGATCGCAGCAGTGACCATGCACCGGTATGGATCGAGTTGGAAGATTAGTCCGTTAAGTAGCCGTTCTGGCAGAGTGGATGACGCTGGCTATGCCGCACGCGCGGTATGACCGTTCCCACTCTCGAATGTTTACACTTCCGTAGGTTGTGGCAAATAACATTAGGCAATTCTCATTTAAGGATATTGCCGCTCCATGACTTCGGTAACTTTCGATGCCAGTGTGAAGAGAGATCAGCTGGTCACTCTACGCAAAATGGTTGCGCTATCGATACCGATCAACATCGTGCTGGGACTTTGTGCCTTGGTAGTGGCTACCTATTATGGCAACGGTCGAGCGGGCGCGATCTGGTTTGTCCTGTCAACGGTGGCGAACGCTGCAAGGCTGGTTGCCTGCAAGTTTCCGTTGCCGACGATGCCAAGCGGAGACTCCGCCGGTGACCTCGAGGCCTCATACAAAACGACCCAAAACTATCTGCGCCTGCATATCGTTCTCGCATTGGCATCGGGCCTTGTGTGGGCGTGGGTTCCAGTGCTTTGCGACTGGTACACATCTCCTCAGACATTGTTCTACGCGCTGATCGTGTGCGGTCTCACTGCTGGGGCAGTGACCTACGGGTACTCGTTCGCCAATGTGCCCACCGCATTTATCACGCCGCCACTGGTCACCAGCGCATATTGGCTTGAACAGTCGGGCGGCCTCGACAAACTGCTGATCTCAATCACTGTCGGCCTTTACCTTTTTGCTCTCATTCGTGGGTCCAGAGTGAACGAGAGACTGTTCTGCAATGACAGCAGGAAGAGAAATGAAGCGATTGCTCTTTCTGGTCAGTTGGAGAAGACCACAAATCAGGCCCTGATGCTGGCGCGAAACGCCTCTGAACTTATGGGGATCGACAAACTGACCGGGCTGCTCAACCGGCACGGCTTTTCGGATCGAGCAGAGCCTATTTTTGCCCTTCAGGCAGACATTGTCATGTTCATGCTGGATCTCGACGGGTTCAAGTCGATCAACGACGCTTTCGGGCATCAGGCTGGCGACCGGGTTCTCATCGAAGCCGCCAAACGGATAGAGGAAGTTATCGGCCAGCACGGATTTGCAGCGCGTCTTGGTGGTGATGAATTTGCCATTGTCTTGACGCAGCCCTGTGCCGATTCCAGCTTCCGGTTTCTGGCAAAGACTTTGATCAGCGCAGTCTCTCGCCCTTATTTGGGGATCGAGCCTCTGACGCTTGGCCTCAGCATCGGTGTTTACCATGGCTCAGGCGCGGCCTTGGACGATGCCTTAATGTGCTCGGATATTGCCTTGTATGCGGCCAAGAAAGACGGTCGCAACCAATTCAGGATTTTCGATGCCGATCTGCGCGATGAAATCGAAAGGCGCCGCGATATTGAAATCGGTCTGATAGAAGCTCTTGCCCAGCAGAACCTCGAGGTTTGGTACCAGCCGATTGTTCGCAGCGATACGCAGCAGATTGAAAGCCTTGAGGCTTTGCTGCGTTGGCATCATCCTCGACTGGGGTGGATTTCGCCACCCAAGATCGTATCTGCTGCCTCATCGATTGGGCGCTCGGGTGAACTTTTAAAATATATATTCAAGGATGTTGCAACCACCCTCAGTGCGCTTGGCGAGAGCGACGTCATGATCGCTATCAACATTTCTCCTCGAGAGCTTGCGCGCAACGATGTCGAGGCCCTGATCATGGAGTGCTTCAGTGCTGACGGGATTGCACTGAGCAGGATCGAACTGGAAATCACCGAGGACGCGACCATCGATCAGGAAAATGTCAAATTGCGTCTAAACTCTCTGTCGGAGAAGAATGTCAGGTTGGCGATCGATGACTTCGGGACCGGATACTCTTCCTTGGCGACCCTGCAGCAATTGCAGATTACCCGGCTGAAAATCGACAAATCATTCGTCACGGGAACGCGCGCTGGCTCTACAAACAGTTCACTGATGAAGGCGATGGTAAAGTTTTCAGACGCGCTCGGCTTTGAAGTCGTCGCCGAAGGTGTCGAAACGAAAGAAGATCTCCATATGGTGAAAAGCCTCGGATGTGCTTTCGCGCAGGGCTATTACTTCTCTAAAGCGATACCGCGACCCGAGGTGCTGGCTATGATTGAGCAACGCAATCAGTCGAGTTCGAAGATTTCAGGAAACTGACACTGATGCGGCGAGAACCCGTTCTGAGCCACATTGTGGATCATTGACTCATGCAAGTACCAGTCTCTTCTGATGGGAGGTGGGTAAAGCTCTGCGGATTTAAGCTACCTACATTCCTTTAGCATATGCGGTGATAAGCCCTCCCCAAATCTACCCAGCATGAAGTCTGCTTCTTTAGAATTCAGGCGGCAAAAACTCGCACTGTCGACGCTTGACGCCCTGACAAAATGAAGATTATGTTAATCGGTAAGATGTCAGACCAATTTAGATGGGCTGATATTGCGGGGGCAAATGGATCAGACACTCGAAAAGCACGCGATGGCTCCTCTACCGGTCATGGACCGGGTGCGGCAGGTCGAGGGCGCGCTTGTCGAGTTTGTCGAGCGGGCTGACCTGAAGCCGGGGAGCCGTCTTCCTGCCGAGCGTGAGTTGATGTCGGCACTTGGCGTCGGGCGCTCCACCATTCGTGAAGTGATCCGCAAATTCCAAGCTCTTGGGATTATCGACTCCCGCAAGGGAAGCGGCAATTATCTTTTAAAGCCGATCTCCACCGCGACTGTGCATATGCCCATCTCCATCGAGGCAGAGAGCCTGCGCGATGCGCTTTTGATGACGCTGGAAGTGCGGCGCGGCATCGAGGTCGAGGCGTCGATGGCGGCGGCTCGTCGTCGCACGGACGACGACATCGAAACCATGCGTCTGCGCTTGGAGGAGATGGAGCGTGTTCATCTCGCCGAGGGAACGTCCGGCAAGGCGGATCTTGCCTTTCACCTCTCCATCTATGACGCCACTCATAATTCGCTGTTCAAGCAGTTGCTCGAACAGATGCGCGAAGGTTTCGAGCGCTTCTGGTCCAAGCCGTTTGATAGGCCTGACTTTGCATCCCGCTCCTTTCCCTTTCACCGTACCCTCTTCAACGCCATCGTTGCCGCAGACCCCGTGGCAGCGCGGCAGGAAACACTGAAAATTCTCGCCATTGTCGAGGAAGATATCAAGGACATGTCCAAATGAGCCAAGGCTCTGATTTTTTCGATGCTGCATCGCTGATCGTTGCCCATGATGATACTCACGCTTTCGAAGCTGTGGTGCCACCTCTGGTCCAGACATCTCTTTTCACGTTCTCAACTTACGATGAGATGGTCGCAACCTATCGCGGCGAAAAGAGCCGTCCTGTTTACACCCGCGGGCTGAACCCGACTGTTCGCATGTTTGAAGAGATGCTCGCAAAGCTCGAAGGTGCTGAAGATGCGCTTGGCTTTGCCAGTGGCATGTCAGCGATTTCCTCCACCGTTCTGTCTTTCGTTTCTCCTGGCGATCGCATCGTTGCGGTACGCCACGTCTATCCTGATGCGTTTCGCCTTTTTGGCACCTTGATGAAGCGAATGCAGGTCGAGGTGATCTATGTCGATGGTCGCGATGAGGCCGCTGTCGAGAAGGCTATGCCGGGCGCCAAGCTCTTTTACATGGAAAGTCCGACAAGCTGGGTAATGGAGGCCCACGATGTCGGTGCATTGGCTGCGATTGCTAAACGCCATGGTGCGATTTCCGTGATTGACAACTCCTGGGCAAGTCCGATTTTCCAGACGCCCTTGGCGCTTGGTGTCGACATGGTGGTGCATTCCGCTTCGAAATATCTTGGCGGTCACAGCGATGTGGTTTCCGGTGTCGTTGCCGGTTCAAAGGCCATGATCGACTGCATCCGGGCTGAGGCCTATCCCTATCTCGGCGGCAAGATGTCTCCATTCGATGCGTGGCTGTTGATCCGAGGGTTTCGCACGCTGCCCATCCGGATGAAGGCGCATCAGGAATCGGCGCTTACGATCGCTTCTCGTCTGCAGGCGCTCGATGTTGTGGAGACCGTTTGCCATCCGGGACTCGCGAACCGGCTTCCGCCCGGGCTGAACGGCACGTCCGGACTCTTCTCCTTCATTTTCCGTGAAGGGGTGGATGTGCGGGCTTTCGCCGACAAACTTCAGCTTTTCAAATTGGGGGTCTCCTGGGGCGGGCATGAAAGCCTGATCGTCCCTGGCGAAGTGGTGCTTGAGCAGAAGGCGCAGCCGAATTCCGCGCATACTTTCGGCATCAGCGCGCGCTCCGTACGCCTGCATGTGGGTCTGGAGGGCACCGAGGCTCTCTGGAACGATCTTGAACCAGCAATCAGAGCGGCGTCTGCCGCAGCCTGACGCATCTTGACGACAACAAAAAGGGAGAACGACATGAAAAAACTGGTAGCAGCAGCATTCTTTACCGCGATGATGGCAGGAACGGCGCTTGCCGACACGACCCTGAAACTTGTGGAGGTCATCACCAGCCCCGAGCGCACCGAGACGCTGAAGAGCCTCGTCAGCAAATTCGAGGCTGCCAATCCTGGCACTAAGGTCGACATCATTTCGCTTCCCTGGAACGAAGCGTTCCAGAAGTTCGCTACGATGGTATCGGCAGGCGATGTTCCCGACGTTATGGAAATGCCTGACACCTGGCTGTCCCTCTATGCCAACAATGGCATGCTCGAAAGCCTTGAGCCCTATCTGGCCAAGTGGGAATATACACCCGGTCTGACACCGCGAGCCCTGGAGCTTGGCCGCGATGTCAAAGATACCGCCTACATGCTGCCCTACGGCTTCTACTTGCGCGCCATGTTCTACAACAAGAAGCTGCTCGAACAGGCCGGCGTGAAGGAGCCACCAAAGACCTTGGAAGAGTTCGCGGACGCGTCCAAGAAAATTTCGGCCATTCCCGGCAAGTATGGCTATTGCTTGCGCGGTGGGCCGGGCGGTCTAAACGGCTGGGTTATGTTCGGTGCCTCCATGGCGGGCTCCAACGAGTTCTTCACCGAGGATGGAAAATCCACATTTGACAGCCCCGGCTGGGTCAAGGGTCTGACCTATCTCGTCGATCTCTACAAGAACGGTTATGCACCGAAGGATAGCGTCAACTGGGGCTTCAACGAAATCGTCGCTGGCTTCTACTCCGGCACCTGCGCTTTTCTCGATCAGGATCCGGACGCTCTGATCGCCATCGCACAGCGCATGAAAAGCGAAGATTTCGGTGTCATGACCATGCCGAAGGGACCGGATGGCAAGACCTTCCCGACGATCGGTTTCGCCGGCTGGTCGATGATGGCCTCTTCGAAGGACAAGGATCTTTCCTGGAAGCTTATCGAGACGCTGGAAGGACCTGAAGGCAATATCGAGTGGAACAAGAAAACCGGCGCTCTTCCGGTTCATACCTCCGCCGAGAAAGATCCTTTCTACGCCAGCGAGCAGTTCAAGGGCTGGTTCGAGGAACTGGCCGACAAGAACGCGGTGCCGACAACCATGCCGACCTATCTCGAAGAGTTTGCTTTCTTCAAGGATTCGCTCGTGATCAAGACCTCTCAGGAAGCTCTTCTGGGTGATATTACCCCTGAAGACCTCGCCAAGCAGTGGGCCGACTACATGACGAAGGCTCAGCAGAAGTTCATGCAATCCAAGTAACAGGGCTGGCGGTGCGCCGCTAAATGGCGCGCCGCTTCCCAAGTCAGCTATATATAGTCTCGTGCTAAACTAGATTAACTATAGTGTAATAACCTATTGTTTTATTTGAAACATTTGTCGCAAAATAAGAGTGGGCATTTGCGACGTGTTTCAAAGCTGAGATCAGCGCGTGGCCATCGGCCTAGAAATCATTACGCTGAGGAGCAATTGATGTCGTCATTTTCAAGCGCCGCACCTGCGATGTCGCGCAAACCCATGTCGCGAAGACTCGCTGCTGCAGCCGAACCCTGGCTTTATAGCGCGCCAGTCCTTGTTCTTATCGTCACGGTGATGATGGTGCCATTGGTGCTCGGGCTTTCTTACGCATTCCGCGATGTTCAATTGCTCAAGCCGTTCTCCGGGGGCTTCGTTGGGCTTGAGCACTTCAAGACCCTGTCCCAGGATGCCGCTTTCTACCGCGCGCTGCAGAACACGCTTTGGTGGACAGGCGCTTCGGTATTCCTGCAATTCTTTTTTGGCCTCATTCTGGCCCTTCTGCTCGACAAACCTTTTGCCGGGCGTGGCATTGCTCAGGCACTGGTCTTCCTTCCCTGGGCCGTTCCTACCTTTCTCGCTGGGCTGAATTGGGCATGGTTGTTCAACCCGGTGATTGGGCCGCTGCCGTACTGGATGACATCGCTCGGCATGCTCTCTGCGCCGAACAATATTCTGGCGGATCCGCACCTGGCCATGTGGGGTCCGATCATCGCCAATGTCTGGTGGGGAATTCCGTTTTTCGCCATCACTTTGCTTGCTGCCTTGCAGGCCATTCCGCGGGATCTTTACGAAGCTGCCTCCATCGATGGCGCGAGCCCGCTTCAGCGCTTCACGTCGATCACCTTGCCCTTTCTCGCGCCGACGATCGCGATTACCGTTCTGCTTCGTACCGTCTGGATCGCCAATTTTGCCGACCTTATCATCGTCATGACCAATGGTGGGCCAGCCGACCGCACGCAGATCGTTGCGAGCTACATATTCACCCAGGCCTTCAAGCGGCTGGATTTTGGCTATGCCTCGGCAATCGCGCTGGTTCTTCTGGTCCTTCTCCTCGCTTACTCCATGCTGATCGTCATCATGCGCCAGCGCCTTATCGAGAAGGATTGATCCGTGACCGGCCGAATTTTTCTTACCGTCGCGCACCGTCTGGCGATCCTCGTCTACATAGCCTTTGCGCTCTTTCCTCTCTTCTGGCTGCTTAAAGTCTCGGTCACTCCGAACGACTTGCTCTATAGCGAAGGCGTGCGCCTTTGGCCGTCGCGCGCGACCTTCGACCACTATCGCTTCGTGATCGAGAACAGTGCATTTCCGACATTCTTCAAGAACAGCGTCATCGTGGCCGGATCGACCGCCTTTGCCGTGACGGTGCTTTCATCGCTCTCCGGCTATGCGCTGTCTCGCTTTCAGTTTCGCGGGAAATACTGGATCATCGCCCTGATGCTGATCACCCAGATGTTTCCGTTGGTCATGCTGGTGGCACCGATTTTCAAAATGCTATCGCCCTTGGGGCTGACCAACAGTCTGACGGGCCTCGTCATCGTCTACACGGCGTTCAACGTACCTTTCGCGACGTTCCTCATGCAGTCGTTCTTCGATGGCATTCCGAAGGACCTCGAGGAGGCAGCCATGATTGATGGCGCCAGCCGCTTCACCGCGTTCCGCCAGATCATTCTGCCCCTGACCCTGCCTGGGATCGCAGCAACGCTCGGCTTCGTCTTCACAGCGGCCTGGAGTGAGTTGCTCTTTGCGCTAATGCTGATTTCTGGAAATCAGAGCGCGACCTTCCCCGTGGGGCTGCTGACATTCGTCTCGAAATTCTCCGTCGATTTCGGGCAGATGATGGCCGCTGGCGTTTTGGCGCTCATTCCGGCCTGTCTCTTCTTCCTGCTGATTCAAAGATATCTCGTGCAGGGCCTGACGGCCGGTGCAGTGAAAGGATAAATTCCATGGCTTCCATAGAGCTTAACCGCGTCGCCAAGTCCTACGGCGACCATCCTGTCCTGCACGGCGTCAATCTGAAAATTGAAGATGGCGAGTTCGTCGTGCTCGTCGGTCCCTCAGGCTGCGGGAAATCGACGTTGCTGCGCATGATTGCGGGTCTGGAGGAGATCACCTCGGGAACGCTTTCCATTGATGGCCAACTGGTCAACGATCTCAAGCCCAAGGATCGCGACATCGCCATGGTGTTTCAATCCTACGCGCTCTATCCTCATATGAGTGTTGCCGACAATATGAGCTATAGCCTGCGACTGAGGAAAAGGCCCAAGGATGCCATTGCTGCGGCGGTTTCTGCGGCATCCGGCAAGCTCGGTCTCGACCCTTATCTTGCACGACGCCCTAAAGCGCTTTCGGGTGGCCAGCGTCAGCGCGTGGCGATGGGCCGTGCCATCGTTCGCCAGCCAAAAGCCTTCCTCTTTGACGAACCCCTGTCGAACCTTGACGCACGGCTTCGCGAGCAGATGAGAGCCGAGATCAAGCGGATGCACGCGGATCTTGGAGCGACCTCTGTCTACGTGACCCATGATCAGATCGAGGCGATGACGCTCGCTTCGCGCATCGTAGCCATGAATGCCGGATATGTGCAGCAGATTGGGGCGCCGCTCGACCTCTATGATCGTCCAGCCAATCTCTTCGTTGCAGAATTCATCGGTTCACCGGGTATGAACTTTCTTCAGGGCCATTGTGTCCAGAAGCCAGATGGAAGCGCAATGGCGCTGCCGGATGGTAGCGAGCTGCCACTCGGTCGGACAATCCCGCTAAAGAATGGTGAGGTGATGACCCTTGGTATACGTCCCGAGCATGTGCTCGTCGCCCCGCAGACGGGTGGCGTGGTTGCCAAGGTTGACCTCGTTGAGCCGACGGGTCTCGGGATCATTCTGCACCTGACGGTTCACGGGCTTCCCTTCAAGCTCTTCTCTTCGGACCGCGCCCTTTTGCAGCCTGGTGCATCGATCAGCGTTGGCTTGCCGGAAGCGAAGCTCCACGTGTTTGACAGCAAGGGCGACCGGGTGGACGCCGATCAAGGCTGATGCGATTTTCTGCCGGTTGCTCGCGGATTTCCCCGCGCCATGAAGACGCGCGGGGAAAGTCATTGTGGACCTGGGAAGCGTTTCAGTCTTTCGAGAATATGGTTGCACTCTGAGACGTCGAAACCATCATATTATAGTCGTTGTAAATCCATTCGAGATCGTCTGCAGCTTTACGCGCATCGCCCTTGTACTTTTCCAGTTTCTCCTGAAAATCCCTGAGTTTACTAAGAAGAGTTCCAGGGCTGGATTCGAAGACGTGGAATGAGCCTGGATGCTCGGTTGCGTAGTCGTCGAACGTTTTGACGGCCTCCGCGTAGTCCTTGAGCGAGCTATCATAGGCCGCGAGGTCGACCTTCGTTTTGTCGCCGCTCGGCAATGTCTCCATGACGGCTTGAGCCTTGATCATGATATTGCGGACATGCCAGCGGGACGTCTTGCCTTCGGCCTTTTCAAGCGCGGCCAATTCCTGCAGATCGATCGTTCGCTTCTCCTTCGCCAGGAGCGTGTCGGCTTCCGACCGTGCCTTGGAAAATTCGTCGGCATGTTTGATGATTTCGGCGTGAAACTCTTTGCCACCCTGCATCTTGTCGCTCTTGTAGTCCGAGCGATCATAATATTTGCTGGCCTTTTCGAGGACGGGCGCTAGCTGTTTGTAGACAGTGATGAACCGTGTCATCGCAGTATCCAGCTCGGGCATTTTCGGATCGGCACCCGTGACTTTTTCGGCTTCTGCGATTTCGGAGCGTACGTCATACGGCGCATAGAGGCCGTAGATGATGCGTTCTTTTCCAGTTGGTCCTTTCTTCATGTTGACCCAACTTTCATATCGAGCGAGCGAGTCCGATGCGCGGATCGCACGGTTCATGAAGGCAACATAGGCATTCATCTTCACAACGGTCGCGTTATGATCTTCTTCTGTTGTTTGCGCCGAGGCTCTCGGAACGAACGCCATGACGAATGCTAGTCCGATCAGCAGTTTCAAAAGCCGTTTCAAACTTGTCTCCTCTTCCGACTACGATGTTTTGTTTTGATGTTAGTAAAGTGCTGCGGCGAAGCCGAAAGCTCCCTTTTCTCAGGGGCGTTTTCTTGCAGCTGTTTTCGGCTCAATGTCATTCGACCTCCGTAACCTCCGAACGGTCGGTCGTCGGACATGGTCGTTATGCGTTTTGCGCAACAACACTGTGAAGGCCGGCGCCCCTATGATCGCAGTGACGATCCCGGCTGGGAGTTCGAGTGGGGCGATGATGCTGCGACCGACGGTATCTGCCAGCGCAAGGGCAACAGCACCGATCGCCATTGCAACGGGCAGGCTCTTTGTATGGCGCGGTCCGGTGAGAAGGCGGGCGGCATGGGGAGCGAGCAAGCCGATAAAACTGATAGCGCCAATGGACGATACGGCGACTGCCACTGCACCAGCGGCGTAGACCATGGCGTAGCGGCCAGCGTTGCCTGTCATTAGGCCAAGCGATCTGGCTTTTTCATCGCCAAGCAAAAAAGTGTCGAGGTGGCGTGTGTATAGTGTGCCGATCACCAGGAGGCCGACGACCCAGGGCATCAACATGAATACGTCGTCGTAGCCGCGCGCATGCGTGGAGCCCACCAGCCAGGAAAGCGCCTGCGCAGTTTGCAAGCGCGCTTCAACGACGACGATCGTTGACGCCGCAGCGATACTTGCAGCGATAGCCACCCCCGCCAGAACGAATTTTTCAGGCCCCTGCTTGGGGGCAAGGACGTTCAAGCTCAGGACAACGGCCAAGGCGCCCGCCAAGGTCACGAGTTGAAAAGGCAAGGTTGCTGGCAATAGTCCTGAAAGGAGTGCCAGAAGGCTGCAAAAGGCCGCTCCCTGTGTGATTCCTAACGTTTCCGGTCCGCAAAGCGGATTGCGTGTGACGGCCTGAATGACGCTGCCTGCGGCAGCCAGCAATGCCCCGCATCCAAGCGCGACGAGGAGGCGGGGGAGACGAAGGTCGAGATTGATGACGATCTCGCTCATCGAGAGGGAAAGGCTGTTACCGGCGGCGAGGCCGGCAGTTGCACTGATAAAAGCTGCCACGGCCAGAGCGACAAGAACGCGGAAGAGGGGCGGGCGTGTCGTTCCCGCTGGCAAACCAATGCGACGTTCCCCGCCGATCTTCGCGGCGCGCAGAAGAAACAGCATGATGGGCGCCCCGAGGCAGGCGACCGTCACACCTGTTGGAACGATGGTGCCACCGCTTGCCAACGTTTGGGTGATCACATCGGCAAGAACCAACATATTGGCACCCCAAAGCATCGATAGCGGTAAGTGGCGGTGGTGCCGTGCGAGACCGAGTGCGCGAAGCATATTCGGGACAGCAAGCCCGATAAAGCCGACAGGCCCAGCCAGGGTTACGGCGCAGCCGCACAGGAGAACGGCGCATGCAAGGCTAATAAGAGTGACAGCCCGTGTCATGCCCAGACTGGCGGAGGTCTGCTCGCCCAGTCCAAGGAGATCGAGTTGACGGGCCAACAGCACCAAGGTGACGGCGCACATGATAATGACCGGCGCTGTCGTTAACACCTTTCCCCACCCGGTCTGGTCCAGAATGCCGGACGACCAAAGCAGCAAGCCCGAGGAACGTTCGTCGGCCAGAAGCACGATTGCAGACGACAAGGCCGAGAAGCAGAGGGAAATCGCGACACCTGCAAGGGCCAGTCGTCCGGCAGGCGCACGAAATCCACCGGCCAGAATGAGGCATGCGATTGCGCCCGTCAGACCGCCGGCGCTGGTTGCGATAAGGGGCGGCATGGCCACAGGCAGCAATAAAGTGGCCATCACGAGGAAAAGCTGTGCGCCGTTTGTAACGGACAATATATCCGGCGCGGCCAGAGGATTTCGCAGCACGCTTTGCAGGACAGAGCCCGCGACTGCCAACGCAGCGCCGGTCAGAACGGCAGCGATCAGACGAGGCGCACGGACAGTCTCCAGAATTGCTTGCGCCAGCGTCGTTGGCTGTGATGGAAACACCAGGATGTCGCGCCAGCTGACCAGACTGCTTCCCGCCCGAAGTTCAAGGGCCGCCAACACCAGAAAAAATGCCAAGGCTACCGGCCACGCGATCGCCGATGCCATTGCGGACGGCGAGATGAAACGCAAACTCGCCGTCACGTTGAGACCGCATTGTTCGGGCGATAGCGCGCATCGATCCAGTCGACCATGCAGTACTGTCTGCCCGTTCCATCCGGGTGCGCAACGATATCGACCCTGCATTCGAAAGCTTGCCGCAAAAGGCTGGTTTGAAGCACGTTGTTGGTCGAACCTGTTGCGAGAACCTGACCTCTACGCATCAGTATGACGTCGTCAGATATATCCATTACGTGATTGAGGTCGTGGAGGACTGCAACGATCGTGAGCCCATCATCTCGATTGAGGCTACGAAGGAGCGTCAGAAGTTCCGCCTGATGTCTGATATCGAGGAAGCTCGTCGGTTCATCGAGAAACAGAACACGCGGCTCCTGCGCAAGAGCCATCGCCAGCCAGGCTCGCTGTCTTTCGCCGCCAGAGAGAGTTGTTATTTGGCGGTGGCGCAGATGGTGAAGATCGACCCGCGAAATCGCGCTGTCGACAATCGTGAAGTCGTGATCAGAGAGCCGCCCGAGCCAGGGACGATGAGGGTACCGGCCCTGCTCGACAAGTTCTTCGACTGTCAGGCCTATTGGAGTTTCCGGCGTTTGGCTCATCACGGCGATATGTCGGGCGATTTCGCGTCGGGGCATCGCTTCCAGCGAGTGTCCCGCCAGACGCACGTGCCCAGAAGTCGGTCTTTCAAGCCCCGCGAGGCATTTCAGAAGAGTGCTTTTTCCAGAGCCGTTTGCGCCGCATATCGTGGTAATGCGTCCCTTAACCATGGCGACGGACACGTTTTTCAGCGCCGTGGCTTCATCAAAGGTTACGCTCACGTCGACGGCTTCGGCCGCAATTGGGTCGGCTGGCGCATGACTCATGAGGATCGTCACACCGACGCCTCGCGCAAAGCTTTGCGCAGAGAGGACAGGCTGCGGTAACCGACATCGGCCGCCGCTTCTTCGAGCTTGGCTCCCTCCGCCTGACGGCGCATGACATGCGCTGTGCGCAAGCGACGCCGCCACTCGGCAAAACTCATACCGGTCTCAGTTCGGAATTTCCGTGTCATGGTTCGTCGGCTCATGCCGAGATTGTCTGCCCATTGATCGATATCGAGATCGATTGATGGGGTTTCGGTCAGATCGCGGCAAAGCCGCTGTAACCGCCTGTCGCTCGGCATCGGTAGAGCAAACGGTCCCTCGCGGGCAAGAGCGATCTCTTCAAGGATCAATGCAGCCAGGTGTCCACCACGAGCATCCTCGTCATAAAGCGTCGGCTGTTCCAGAAACGCGCTGACGGTGGCGGATAGAAGTGGGGATGTCGCGATCACGCGAACCGGTTCCCATGGAAGCGAAACGCCGGGGTGCGGTTCAATGTAAATCGACTGCATTGATACCCTCCCATGAGAGTGGACCGCGTGGGGGATTTCCGGTGTGATCAGCAAGCCGTAGCCACTGGGAATGATGAATGACGTGTCAGGTGTTCGTGCGGTCATGAAGCCGTCGACGATCTGCAAAAGCTGGCCGCGACGATGGCTGTGCCAGCCAAAATCGACGCTCTGTTCATAAGTCCGTGCCATGGCGGCGATCGGCCGCTGCACGTTTTGAAGATCGGCTGCTCTTTGCGGCTTTCGGATTTCGGCTTCGTGCAAGTCGGTTCTCTGCGCGGACGCTTCAATGGATGGTGACGGGAGAGCCATAGCCACATCATGTCAGTTTTTCAAAACGAAAGAATGGCCCATTTCATGCCTAAAGGCATGAAAATAGAAAACGGGTCAATAAGTGGCCCATCGAAGTTCGATTTTGACCTGACAATGCTGATAAAAAAAGTCTACTTAAGCCACCGAGCGCGCGGGATGTGATGAAAAACGGACTTTCCGGAGCGTCCCGCTTCGGCAACAGTTTATAACAGGTCCCGCAATGCATAACGCCGCCCTCCGCCTCCCCATGACGCCTCACCACAAGGTTAGTGTAAGGGGCTTGCTGTTCATGATGTCGACTGCCGCCGTGGGTGCAATCGCATTCCATCCTCAGCATGCGAAAGCGCAAGACGCTGACGGTGCAACAGTCCTCAAGACAATCGTTATTCAAGGTGCTGCAGAAAAAGGTGCTCGCGTGGAACAGCGCGGCTATGTGGCAAGCAACTCCGCTTCCGCCACCAAGACGAACACGCCGATTGCCGAAACGCCGCAATCGGTATCCGTAATTACGCGTGGTGCGATGACCGATCGGGCGGTGCAAACGGTGGCCGATAGCTTGCTTTACAGCGCGAATGTCAACGGCCAGCGTTACGGCAACGACCCGCGCTCTGACTACTTCAGTATCCGTGGTTTCAGTGCTGATCTTTATCTGGACGGGCTACGCGTTCCGCAAATCGCCAACCAGACAGGCGGCTACGCGGGCTTTCGTGTCGAACCTTATTTCCTGAACCGGGTGGAAGTGCTGCGCGGGCCGAGCTCAGCGCTGTTCGGGCAAACAAACGTCGGCGGTGTGGTGAACATGGTCAGCAAGGACCCGTTGGAAACCCCTAAAGGAGAAGTCTACACCCGCTTTGGAAGCTATAAGCAGAAGGAATTAGGGTTCGATTTAACTGGCCCTCTCGGGGCGGACTCCGACTTTACCTATCGCCTGGAAGGGGTAGTCCGCAATGCAGAAACTATGAACGACTTCGGCAAGAATGACCGAACGGCTATCAGCCCAACCGTCAAGTGGTCACCGGACGAAGATACGAGCCTGACGATATATGGCGCTTACATGAAGGATGAAGCGGGCCAGGTACCATCGCTTCTTCCCGCTGTCGGAACGATCTTTCCCAATAGCCTCGGACTAAAAATTCCGCGCAACTTTTCAGACGGCGATCCCTCACTGGCAATCTATGATAAGGAAACCGCCTATATCGGATACCGCTTTGAGCACGCGCTGAATGAGGATCTCGTTCTTCGGCAGAATTTTCGATACTCCTATCTGGATGTGAATTACCAGAATCTTTTCAGCAATGGTCTTGGTGCGGACCAGCGTACGCTCTCTCGCCTCGCTTACAATGCACAGCCAACTTTGAACGCACTGGCACTCGACACGAACCTCGAATATCAATTCGACAGCGGGCCGGTTGCTCACAAGCTTCTCGGTGGGATTGATCTCCAGTGGCAGAATCTAGTCAATAGAACGGGTTCGCGGACCGATACGACGCTTAACCTCGACCTCTTCAATCCGGTTTACGGCATCGGCGTGCAGCCAGCGCCAATCACCACTCATCTCGATCAAACTCAGCAGCAAGTCGGAGTTTACCTCCAGGACCAGATGGAATGGGGTGGCCTGCGCGTGACCCTTGGTGCTCGCCAGGACTTCGTGAGCAATGATTCCGACAGTCTGGCTATAAGCTCAGGTATTACCACGCGTTACCAGCAGGACCACTCTGCCTTCACCGGTAGAGTCGGCGCCGCTTATGTTTTCGATAACGGCTTCGTTCCTTATGCCCTCTACTCCACGTCTTTTGCGCCAGTGCTGACGCTCGCACCAACGCCGCTTAAGCCTACGAAGGGCGAGTTGAAGGAGATCGGCCTCAAATATGCGCCAGATGGCGAGGATTTCAGCATCACACTTTCCGGCTTTGAGGCTACACAGCAAAATGTCGTCAATCGCGTGTCGGGTGTGTACTACCAGACCGATGAAGTGCGGGTGCGCGGGATAGAGTTGGAGGGGAGTGCGACGCTTTGGGATCGCATCAACCTGACCGCGGCGGCAAGTTTTCAGGAGCCGGAGGTCACCGAAAGCCGGACGCCGGCTCAGGTGGGCAAGATGCCCTATACTGTCCCCAAGCAGCAGCAGTCACTTTTCGTCAGCTACGACATGCCGACGCCGGACAACTGGGAGGGCAAGCTGACCGTCGGAGCAGGTGTTCGCCACATCGGCAAGACAGCAGGCGACACGGCAAACACTTTCTTCGTGCCAGGCTATACGCTGGTGGATGCTTTCGCCCGTTACGACCATGACCGTTACGCGTTCCAGCTCAATGGATATAACCTCGGAGACAAGACCTATGTCGCTGGTTGTAACACGCCGACCCAATGCTATTACGGACAGGGTCTGACGGTCGTGGGAACTCTGAGCGTCAAGTGGTAGGCACTTCGAACAGGCGGTCGTTTCTGGGTGGAGCTGCGGCAATGATCGCAGCGCCAAGGGCGTTCGCGTCTGCTGGAACGGCTCGTATCGTCACGCTCGAATGGACTGTTGCCGAAATTGCGCTTTCGCTGGGACTATCACCGGTCGGTTGCGCCGAGATTAGCGGGTACAAAACCTGGGTTGATATCGCTGCGGAGCGCCTTTCCAATGCGGTCGACGTTGGCCGGAGACAGCAGCCGAGCCTCGAAGCGATCCGCAGGCTGCGGCCGGATATCATTCTGACATCACATTACCGGCATGCATCTATCGAGCAGGCTCTTGGCTCAATCGCTACCACTCATCTGATCGATGATCAGCCGAAGGATGGCGGAATGCTGGCGAGTGTCTACCAGAGTACACGGCAAGTCGGGGAAGCGCTTTCTCGAACTTCGAATGCAAACGACCTTCTCATGCGCTTCGACGACGACATCGAGAACCTAAAGTCGCGCTATGCATCACGCATCGTGGGTAGAAAACTGGTTGTTGCGCAACCATTACCGGGTGTTCCGCGGTTGCGGATATTCGCGCCCAATGCTGCAATTTGCGGGATACTCAAGAGACTCGGTTTTGCAGACCCCATGGATCTGCCATCCGAGCCATTTGGCTTTACGACGATCGATCTTGAAGGCCTGGCGGCGTTGGATGGCGATAGCACTTTGGCTATTCTATCTGAAAAACTTCCCGACGATCTCGGCAACTCCCCGCTATGGCCCCTGCTTCCCGTTGTCAAAAACGGACATGTCCGGCTGACTGGCGCTCCGAGCTGGCCATTCGGCTCCTGCGCCTCGCTTACTCGTCTAATGACCGATATAGTCAACCAGTTCACGTAGATATCGTTTATGCCGGTATGACCGTCCGTGGTTTTGGCTAAGCCAGCGCTCGCATTTGATGCTTTGCTGTTGCGCGGCGATATAATCAGGCGTAACCCCAGCAACGGAATAAAGAACCGCTAGGGCTGAGAACCGCAAGGTTTCGGCCCGTATTGTGGCCTCTGCTCGCCCTTGAGAAGAACAGTTGTGGTGCGCACCGCGAGCAATTTCAAGTGGATAAGGCGATCATTTGCCCTTTGTTAAGTTTTGGCATTGATATTTAGGGTTCATCTCGGAGCTTACTATGCCATTTTCGCGAACGCTTGCTTCCACTCTTTCGTTCGATCATGCGGTAGATCTTAGCTCACTGCCTGTGCGACGGCACTTGCCATCTCATCCCTTCGTAGAGCGACTTCGCGCAGCGGTCCCATTTGACTTTTTTGCCGTTTCCGGACTGGACCTTGATGGCTATCGGTTCGGCAGCGGCCATTCGATCGACACCAACGTTCCCCCAGCATATCTCGATGCCTATTATGGCGATGGATTGTTGGCTTCAGATCCATTCGTCAAGGCTTCATCGACAGCCACAGGCGTCGTGATCGAGCAGGAGATATATAAGCAAGATCCGCCCTCGGAACGGCTGCTATATCTGGCTCACACCTTTGGCGTGCTGAACCGTACGCTCTTTCCCATCCGGCGCCTTTCACGCATTTTCGGTGCAGTGACATTTTCCCGCTCGACGCCTTTTGATCGAGAAGAGATCGATTTTCTGGGAGATATTTCGGGCACCATGCATACGATCATCACAAAGCCCATCATGGAGCGTTTCGCAGCGCAGGAAATGCGTCTTACAGATGGCGAGCTCGACTGCTTGAGAATAGCGAGCTTGGGAAAGACCAGCGAAGAGATCGCATCTGCTTGCCGTTACACCACGGATACCGTGAACAGTTATATCAAGGCAGCGACGAAAAAGCTAAGCGCGAAGAACCGCAGTCATGCAATCGCGGAGGCGATCCGTAGGGGCCTGATCGAATAAGGTTCTAATTTTCTTCCCTAGATGGCGTTTTTCCAAGTATAGCGTCGCGGCCATAGTGCTCCACCTTAGACGATAGTTTAAGATTTGATTTTTTTGCTCCTTTGATGGGCAAATGATGTGTTCTGAATATTCGAATTAAGCATTTCTTCATGAATTGGCCCTAAATTTGGAGCCGTACGAGAGGCGAAGTCAAAGCGTCTCGACAGGTGACGATCTGCTTCCGCTGCCACTCCGCGCCCTGCTCACACATCGCCCGGACCGCGCCCTACAGAGACTTTGCGATAACGCAAGGCCAGTTGCTCTGTCGCGTCCAATAGGGTGCCGATGGAGGCATCTCTAAACGGCATGAAGCCAAGCCCGGTAGAGAGGTGTCATGGCGTATTTTCGTAGTCGATACCATGTTGCCATCGTGGTCTGGTGGACTGCTTTTCTAGCGATCGCCGGATTAGCTGTCCTTTTAAATGCCCACGAGACGCTCGATGCCTTCTTTCTCCAATATGACGCCTACCAGCTCGACGAGCTTTTTGTCGCGCTGAACGTCGGTGGTGCTCTCGGGTTGGTCTATTCATTATTGCGCGTCAGGGACCTTCTGGAAGAAGTGGACCGACGTAGCGAGGCGGAGGCAAAAGTCGATCGTGCAAAACTCCACGATTGTCTGACCGGACTCCCGAATAGGCAGATGCTCAATCTGCACTTGGCTGGTCCATCCGGCGGGCAGGCAAACAACGAAGCGTGCGTTGCCTATAGTATCGATCTTACCGGACTGAAAAAGGTCAATGACGAACTTGGTCAAAGTTTAGGCGACGCTGTCATTCAGACAACAGCCTCGCGTTTATCTCAATTAGAGCCATCAGATCTGGTATTTCACCTCGGTGGCGACCGATTCATCGTCTTGAGCAAAAATATTGCAGCGCCAGATCTTCATTCAGATAAGATCATGCAGGCGATCGGGCAGCCCATTGTTGAATATGGTGCCTCGATCGAGATTGCTGCCAATCTCGGATACGCCGCCTATCCTTGTGACATCGACAACAGACCAGGTCTTTCCCGCGCTGCGGAATGTGCGATGTATGTTGCCAAGAAAGACGGTCCCAACGTCACCGCTGCTTTCACTTCCGCCATGGCTGCCCTGACCCGTAAACGTGAAAAGATGGAAGCGAGCCTGAAAGCAGCGATCAATGCGGACGCCATCCTTCCTTATTATCAGCCCCTTGTCGATCTCAAGACCGGGGCGATCGTGGGATACGAGGCGCTCGCACGTTGGAAGACGCCAAGCGGAAGCTTCGTCCCTCCCTCAGAGTTCATCCCGCTCGCTGAAGAGTTGGGATTGATTACGCGCCTAACCAGCAGTCTACTCCTGCGTGCCTGCCGCGATGCCGCATCGTGGCCTGCGGAGACGACACTCGCATTCAACATATCGGCCGCGCAGCTGAACGACCGCCAACTCGGGCTCCGTATTCTCAAGATTTTGGATGAAACGGGTTTTCCCGTTCACAGGCTGGAACTTGAAGTGACGGAAAGCGCCATCATTCAAGATGCGGAAAGCGCGCATTTTGTCCTCGACAGTCTCGTCCGATCCGGGATCAGGATCGCGCTCGATGATTTCGGCACAGGCTACTCCAGCTTGTCGCAACTGGCTCAATATCCATTCGACAAGATCAAAATCGACCGAAGCTTTATCTCGAGTTCCGAACATAGCGAGAAGCAGAACCAGATTTTGCAGGGGATCGTGTCGTTGGGGTCGAGGCTCGGCATGACGATCGTGGCGGAAGGCATCGAGCGCGAAAGCGAGATGCGCAAGCTGACGGAGCTCGGCTGTGACATAGGGCAGGGATACTTCCTGGGAAGGCCGGCTGCCAACATAACGGGGCCGCCTGGCTCGCATATGATGCAGGCATAACGCAGACGACTTTGAATGAGGTTGGAGCTAACTGGCTGTTAGGACGGTGGATGATCAGCCGACCAGAAAGCCTTTGCCGTCCTTGGCGCCCATCTCATCCTCCAGGCTAACCATGCCTCTGGTCAGGTGCGAACGCCGCGTCGCCCAGCCCTTATGGATGCTCAATTTTATAAATCGATGAAACCTCAGGACTTCGGCTCGAAGTCGCCTCCTACAACCACGAAAAGGTATCACAGCATGTTTGGCTTCTCCAACACCACGACCATGCAGACAGAGTCGCTCAACTATATTAGCGCCAACATCATGATCGCCGATGCTGGTCTCAATATCCGGTATATGAATAAAGCCGTGCAGGAATTGCTGAAAGAGGCGGAGTCGGACCTGAAGAAGGAATTGCCTCGCTTCGACTTCTCCAAGCTGATCGGCAGCAATATCGACATTTTTCACAAGAATCCCGCGCACCAGCGTAATATGCTTGCTCAGTTGCAGAACCAGCACAAGGCAACCATCTGGATCGGACATCGAGCCTTTGATCTGCTCGTGACGCCGTTACGTACCGGCAGCAAGATTTCTGGCTTCGCGGTCGAGTGGGCAGATGCCAAGCAGCGACTGCAGAACCTGGACTACCAAAATCAGATGGCAGCGGTCAGCCGCTCGCAGGCGATCATCGAGTTCACCACCGACGGCGAGATCGTCACTGCAAACGAAAACTTTCTGAAAGCGCTTGGCTATCGGCTGGAAGAAATCAAGGGCCGTTCACACAAGATCCTGGTGGAGCCTTCCTACGGACATTCACGCGAATATGAGGAGTTCTGGGCAGCGCTACGAAAAGGCGAGGTGCAGTCAGCAGAATTCACCCGCTATGGCAAAAACGGCAAGGTCGTCGTTATCAATGCTGCCTACAATCCCATTCTTGATGCGACGGGGAAGGTCACTAAGGTCGTCAAATTTGCGACCGATGTGACTGACCGTGTTCATGCCGTCAACACCATCGGTGAGGCACTGAAACGGTTGGCGGCCGGTGATTTGTCGTTCAATGTCGACGAACCGTTCGCGTCCGATTTCGAAGAGCTTCGGCGGACGATGAATGAAGCGCTGAGCCAGATGCGCAACGCGCTGAGTGCTGTCGCGCATTCCACCGACCAGATTGACGGCGGCACACGGGAAATCAGCCAAAGCGCAGAGGATCTGTCGCGGCGGACCGAGCAGCAGGCCGCGTCACTTGAGGAAACCGCAGCCGCTCTCGATGAGATCACCGTCAACGTGAACAATGCCTCCAAACGTGCGGATGATGCTCGCCATGCGGCGATCGTCGCCAGCAGCAACGCGACCCGGTCGGGACAGGTTGTCGCCGATGCCGTAGCGGCCATGTCGAGAATTGAAAGCTCCTCCAATCAAATATCGAACATCATCGGTGTGATCGATGAGATCGCTTTTCAGACCAACCTGCTTGCGCTCAATGCTGGTGTCGAAGCGGCCCGCGCGGGTGAGGCGGGCAAGGGTTTTGCAGTTGTCGCGCAGGAAGTGCGCGAACTTGCTCAACGCTCTGCTCAGGCTGCAAAGGAAATCAAGGGGTTGATCCGAAACTCAAGCGAAGAGGTCAGTACCGGCGTAAAGTTGGTCAGCGAGACCGGCGACGCTCTGCGCATCATTCATGAGAACATTAGCACGGTAAACCAGCATATGGAGGCGATCGCCAGCTCTGCGAAAGAGCAGGCTGTCGGTCTTTCAGAGGTGAATTCTGCCGTAAACCAGATGGATCAGGTCACGCAACAGAATGCGGCAATGGTGGAGGAAACCAATGCAGCAAGCGCTTCTCTCGCGCAAGAGACGGCGCGGCTTCGCGGGCTCGTAGAAGGTTTCCAGCTCGGCGCTCAGCCAGCGGCGATGAGCCAGAAGCCGATCGCCTTGGCATCCAGGAGCGATCTACCTGTCGCTTCACCAGCCCGCAGGATGGTGACGAAGATTGCTGCCTCTGTCGGCGGCCAGAGGAGGCAGGTCGCAGAAGCAGGGTGGGACGAATTCTGATTGGAAAGTGCCAGCCGCGTGGTCGCTCCAAGTGGAGCGGCCAGCGGCGCGGACCGCTTGCGGAGTATCTTCCTCGTCCCGCGCTCAATAGGAGTTAGGCCAACCTTGTGAGATCGATGTTACTGCTGGCGACTTTGAGGTTGCGTGTTCGACACAGACAAGAGGAGATTGAAAGGCTTTTTCAATTTTGGGGTTTAAAGATATTGCGGCTTCTTCCTTTGATGCTATTCCTGCGTGTAGCTGATTCTTTCGTGGGGACTGAGGATGAAGAAGATTGTTTGTGTGCTTCTTTTGGCCGTGTTAAGCGCATGCGCAAGGCCTTCTGACGGACCCACGGCAGGAAACATTCGCTCCGCAACGCTACCCAATACGCATGAGAAAATTCCTGTCATCGATCTTGCGAATGCGCCAGCTTCGACGTCAACGGCGAGCATCATGTCCTATTCGGCTGGCCCAGGTCTCGCGGCGTTGCGGAATACAGGTTATAATGCTCAGCGTCTGCGACGCGGCGATGTTGTCGATATTACTGTGCTCGACACTGGCGAAGACGGTCTGTTCTCCTCCACACAGAGCAAGACGCTCAACCTCGGGCGCTTCACTGTCGATCAAAGCGGCAGCGTAAATCTGCCATTCGTGGGCAAAAAGCGGGTCATTGATTCAACGCCGGAAGGCTTGCAGAACCAAGTTGTTGCGGGATTGAAGGGATCTGCGGTCAATCCGCAGGCGGTCGTAACGGTTGTCGACAAGCCGACGAGTGCTGTTATGGTGAGCGGTGCGGTTAAGACTCCGGGTAAAATCCCACTGACAGCGCGGCAGGAGCGTGTTCTCGATGCCATAAGCCAGGCGGGTGGAGCTGGCGTAGCGCCGGGAGCTGCGACTGTCACGATCGTGCGCGGCCAGCAGAGAGCGAGCGCCACCCTTGATCGGGTCATGCGTGAGGACCGGCAGAATGTTCGCTTGTCGCCCGACGACCAGATCATGATCGACGGTGATGCATCCAGTTTCACGGCGCTCGGCGCTTTCAAGAGCGCTGGCGAGTTTCAGTTCGAAACCGGCAAGTTGACCTTGGCGCAGGCCGTCGGTCGCGCGGGCGGCCTCCTCGACGATCGAGCGGACTCCCGTAACGTCTATGTTTTCCGCAGCGAAGAGGTTCCACTCCGCTCTGTCGGTCCTACCGCGTCGAAGGAGCGCGGCGAAGTGCTGACGCAGAAGCGTCCTGTGATCTATCGCGTGAATATGCGTGACGCTTCCAGCATTGCTTTAATGCAGATGTTCCAGATGCAGAAGGGCGATGTTCTTTATGCGAGCAACGCTCCACTTGTTGATGCTGCCAAGCTGCTCACCGTGTTCCAGAAGAGCGTGCCGACGGCAGCTGCGCCTCAGCCAGGAAACTTGAATTAAAGCACCATTCGCGCAGAACTGATGCGGTTTTGCGCGGACCATGGATGGGCGTTAAGGGCGACCGCTTTAGGTGTGACTTTGACCGGTCACAATGCGGTTCCAGTGTGAAAGTTTTCGGATAGCGAGCGGGTGAGGCTGGGCCGTCATTCCGGTATCATTTGAAGAACTTCCCAGGCGCTTTGAGGTCGATCCTCCCGCCGCGTCTGACAGCATCGCTCAATCAGCTCGCTCCATATCATCCGACGTTCGGCTATCCTGCTTGCGATTTTTTCTGCCAGCTTTCCTAGAGCGTAAATGTCCTGCGCTGGGTGGGCCTGCTCACCTCGCCATTGCTCCGGCGCGGCGAATTCCGGGGATCCAGCGCGTTCCAGGCCAATATCTTTATGCCTTGTTCCGATCGGTATGGTGATGCCAAAATCTCCCAGCATCGATCGTTCGAAATGGTTTTCTCTCAGGAAGATGTTGCTTGGTGTCACGTCGCAATGCACAAGTCCCTCTTGATGTATCGCATGGAGCGCAAGGAGAACGCTCCGCAGGATCATGGAGGCTTCTTGTTCATCGAGGAATTGGTCGCTTGGTAACGAAGCGAGCGTCACGGGGTGCCATGGCATCAACAATCCTGGTCTGCCGTCCTCCAGCCTCAGCAAAGCCGATGTCTCGATGATGTTTGGATGCCGAAAACGTAGGCCGGTTTCTGCCTCTCGCCTGAGCGACTGCGTAAGGACGATGTCGTCGCACCAGGACTGGCGAAGGGTCTTGAGCCCGTGTGACGAGCCAAGATCTATGTGTCGTACATGCAGTATTTCCGTTTGATCGCTTGCAATTGCAACGGCCTCGACAAGAAAGCTGTTTGCAATCCGGATATGACTTTCTGGGAGCAGGTTCGGTGCCTTTCGGTCGAGCGCATTTCGAACCTGCTCGATCAACTCCATTTCTTCATTGGGCGCACGTCTTGCCTGGTCATCAAATTGGATGGCCTGCCAAAGGTCGGCATAGCGCTGTGCGACAAGGGTGGGGTCGGGGCGCTTATCGCTGGCCAAGGTCGTGACCAATCACAATGGCGCTGATGTTGTCTTTAACATTTTCGATCAGCGCTTCCTGGACGAGCGCATTCGCGCAGTCCTCCAGCGCGGTCCCGGACAGGATTTCAGCCACCGCTCTCTCTTTCAGTTTTTGGACAAGCGGGAAGCTGCACAACAGCAACCTGTCGTTCCTCCCCCAGCTTTCTCGACTGATGTCTGGCCGGAACTGCTGGGAATGGCCGATATATTGCGCGAGTGTTTTCTTCATCCCAACAATGACGTGGTCGCGGGTGAGCGAATGCATCGTGCCGTCCCGCAAAAGATAGGCCCTGGCGTCGCCCGACCACAATACCGCGATCGCGTGATTTGAAATCAAGGCTGTAACGACACTCGCTCCAGGCCGCGGAACACCCTCGGCGACCTGTCGCGAAAGAAGGAGGCTGTTGGCCGTCCCGAGTTTTCCTCTAATCGACTGCGGGTCGATGTCTTGATCGCCCCTTTCTGTCACATCCGCAAGAAGGTTAACGATCAAACGGGCGGCTTCAGCCGCCGGTTGCCCATCGCCGATCCCATCCGCAATGGCAAAGAGAGCAGGCCTGCTGGAAACAAAGAGCGAGTCGGCGTTGTTCGACAACTTCGTTCCCGCATGCGTTGCGTAGCTATAGACTATAGAGGCTGGCGCATTCGGCTCAGGCGCCAGGGCTCGTGCGGCTGGCGTGCTCAGCTTGGTAACTGAGGTCCTTGCGTCTATTGTCCGATGCTGTTCTTGCGAGTGCGTGGCGGTTTCAGGTGAGTGAGCGCTGTCCTGAAAAAGTCTGACGAAATCTTCAGTGCCAGGTCTTCCATCCAGCTTCACGCCTTTCGGTCGACGGGTTTCTTCATCGATCCGCCACCAGAGGCTCGTCGGCTTATCAGGTCTTGCAATGGCAGCAGGAGCATCCTCGTCTACTTTTGGCTTGGGTAAGCGTAGCCGCCTTATCGCAGATGTGAATCGGTGCATGTCGAAATCCTCATTCATCGAGGTTTCAGCCAAGGCCTCAGCAGCCATGAACCAGGTTTCATCCAGATAAAGCGTTCGTGGGTGCAGTCGAAACATAGCGAGTTGCGCCAGAACGACCAATGGATACTTTCGACCAACGCGGTCACGGCTTGGCAGTAGGATGCCGGCATAGGCGCTATCGCTCCATGCGCCGCTTTCCACGATAAAGCGTATGGGTTGAGAGCTGGAGAAGATCGAAGACCAGGACGCACCGTAATGGTCGGCACAGGCATGCATGCCGGCACGCAACCACTCGTCGAGCCTCGCGACAAACTCACGATCAATGCCCTCGGAGATGAAATCTCCGTGGCTTGGTATTTTACCGAAGAAACCGATGCGGTCGCTTTCTGACGCCGCAACGGCAGGCTTCTGGCCTGGCTTGATCATCAGCCGGGCATGACCTGTCTTTGATCCATACCATTATTCATGATGTTCCCCTCCTTATAAGCTCTTGCGCGTCCAGATCAGAATTGTGTTGGGCAGGAAAAGCGCGAGATAGCATCCAGTCTGAATGGGTTGAGGACCGATCCGAACTGAATGTCAAACTCTGCTGTCTGCCCCTCATTCTCGAAACGCGCCCTCATGATATCACCCGTTTGCGTTTCGATTTTTGCGTCGTCGAATAAGCGGAACGGAGACCAGTCGCCATTCTCGATTTTCGCCTGTTGCCAACCGCCTGGTTGGAAGGCGATGCGGGACAAGCTGGCGGAGTTTTCCTTCGATGGCCACTCAATTGACTTCGCCTGGATTGGGCCGTGATAATAGACCACCCGCTCTCCCTCTATTTCCAGCATCACCGCGCTTGATTGCTCACTGAGCGAGACTGGCTTCACATTGATGGACACAGCCGGAACCTCGCTGCCGTTTGGAAAGAAAGCGCGGGAAATCTTATCTGCGTTTTCGAACTGGGCTATGGCTTCGCTGGGAATGCCAGCCGAGCCGAACGTACCCTTCCAGCTCCATGGTGTTGTGGTCTTGTCTACGAATGGCTCCATGCGCTGCTTGAAGAAAGTCTGGAACACGCCCTTCGGTCCAAAAAGACGTGTGAAGTCGGCCATCGCAACATCTCGCGGAGATGCGCGGTCGAACGGATATCTTCCGGAAACGATAGACGAGCATAGGGATGCGGAGTCCGCCGCCCAAAGATCAGCGATCCGGCTCCTTGCCGATTTCACGGCTAGCGATCCGACATCCGCCGACACCCCGGCGATCCATATATCGAGCGGTGCAGGCAGCTGGCGCGCCTTTTGCAACAGGTCCTGATTTGCCTTCGTCAACTGGCTATCGACATCGAAGACTTTCGCCACCTCGTCGGACGTGGTGGAGGAGCGAGCCAGCTGCTCGTTCAACGTCTTGAGGTTGCCAAGCAACTGTTCGGAAGGAGAGCCAGCCGTCTTATTGTCTGGCGATTGCGCCTCGATCTGAGAGGCTGCGGATTTTTCAGCCAGCATTTCGCGCAGTTGCGCATAGGGATCCACGGCACTAACCGTCGCTGAAAGGATCATCGCAGTCGTATCGCCATCCGCCGTCGAGGCAAGCGTGGTGATGTTTTCGCCGGCATTTGGACGAAGGTCCGTCGCGTCCGCAATAGATTTTGCGGCCTCCATTACGACATTGCGGTCATTGGCAAGAATGCGCGTCGTCTCGAC
This sequence comes from uncultured Agrobacterium sp., assembly GCA_913777615.1. Lineage (GTDB taxonomy): Bacteria > Pseudomonadota > Alphaproteobacteria > Rhizobiales > Rhizobiaceae > Agrobacterium. The sequence goes on from CAJYTK010000007.1 coordinate 340,488, forward strand.
AGCATCTCCCAGCGTCTGCGATGGCTTGACGCGGATGTCCGACAGAACGTCGGCCCAACGCTTTTCAAAACGGTCGAAATAGATTTGCAACGCGGCCTGCGCTACTTGTTCGACGCTTATGCCACGCACGGCATCGTCCGAGCCGCGAACCCACGCTTCCGAGAGCGCCACGCGAGAGGCATAAGCGACTTGCGGGATCACGACATTGCGATAACCATTTGCCGTGAACAATCCCTCGATGCCATCCACCATGGGCGTCTTGCTGCGGCGCTCGAAAGCCTTTTCACCCAGAGGTCCAAATGCCGTGGCCGGAGTCCATTCCGGCAGCGTACGTGCTTGTGGCAGCCCTGCAAGAATATCGTATGCCCGTGCGCCAATACTCTGTCCCTCGATAGTTTCACGCGCTTTGGCTATCAGCCGCGCGTCGAGTTCGATCGGGGCGAGATTGCCAGTGGCAAGGGCTCGGGCATGGGCATTGAGAGATTCACGTGCAGCCGCTCTACCATCCCCTGGGTAAAGGGACGCGAACATGTCCTCGGCCTGGACGGTCAGGAAATCGCGATCCAAAGTGCCCAATCCGCCCAGCATGCCGTAAAGCTTTAGCGAATTGAACGTTCGCGTGACGTCCTTTTCATCCTCTAGCTGTTTTTGCAATTGTACGATCATGCGCGGCAGAAGGAGTGCATTGAGGGCGCGTTGATAGGCGTCGCGTTGCCGTCCGGCGATCTTGTCTTTCTGATCGAGACCGAAGCCGACGTTCCAGAGGCGTTCCCTGGAAAAGCCGGAGCTGGCATCACGCAAGTTGTCCAGGGCAGGCATGATGCGCAGAAAATCTGCGTCGGATACATCCCGGACGGGAATGCCCTGTACGAGCCGCTCGTAGGTATCGAGCTTTCGGTCTGCTTCAGCAAGAGCCTGCGTGTTGGAGTAATAGGTACTGATCCAGCCGGCAAAGACGACTGCGATGAAGACTGCCGCAACGCCATAGGCGAGACGACGCACTAGCCGCTGCCGACCCGAAAGACGCTTGTCTCGCATCACCAGTGCGGCTTCCGGGAAAATGACGTCCTTGAAAAGCCGTGAAAGAAAATAGCTGCGCCGTGCCCGTGTGGTGGCAGTGTCCAACTCCGGTTGGGTACCGGAGGCGAAGTAGACGCCGCGTAGAAGAGGAGCTTCGATGAGGGGCGAACTGGCGCAAAGCTCGCTCAAGGCGTCGTGCAGCCGGTCTTTTAACTTGGCGAGTTCTGACGGGAAGCGGAAGATGCGACCCCGGATCTCCGCATTCTGCTCCTGCTGGAGCCGCTCGATGAGCATGGCATCCACGCGCTGCTGAAGAAGCTCGAATTCTTCCAGGAAACGTTGGGGCAGAGACTGGGACGTATAGCTCTCATCGAGCTTGAAGGTCGCACCCCAAACCTGCTGGCGGTCGGTCTTGTTGAAGCCGTCGAAGAACTCGACGAAACCGTCCAGTAAGTCGGCCTTGGTCAGCACCAGATAGACCGGTACGCGGGCATGGAGATATTCGTCGAGTTCGGATAGGCGCTGGCGAAGTGAACGCAATTCCTGCCGCTGTTCTTCCGGATCGCGCGTCATAAGATCGTGAATCGAAAGTGTGATGAGGGCTCCGTTGATTGGCTGAGAGCGACGATAGCGGCGCAGAAGATTGAGGAAACCTTCCCAGCCGGCCTTCGAAGATCCGTCTAGATCGTCCTGTGTCGTGTAGCGCCCGGCTGTGTCGATGAGAATTGCTTCATCTGAGAACCACCAATTGCAATTGCGCGTTCCGCCAACACCTCTCACGGCATTTTCGCCAAGGGCATCGCCCAACGGAAATTGCAGGCCGGAGTTGGTCAGTGCTGTGGTCTTGCCAGATCCAGGTGCGCCGAAGATGACGTACCATGGCAGATCGTAGATATAGCCGAAGCGCTTTTTGGTGATGCGCCGCAGAAGCGCCAGTGCTTCTTTGAGCCGCGTCTGGATCTCGCCCACTTCCGCGTTGCGATTGGCAAGCGCTTCCTGTTCAAGGCTATCGATCAGTTCCTTGTCCTGCTTGCGGGCACGGAACATGGCGAGCGCAATATAGACGACCCAAATGGCGAGGACTGCGCCAATAGCGATAAGCCGCGCCTGCGTGGTGCCGAACGGCTTGAAATCACCGAATGCAACCAGATAGCCGTAAAACCAGATGACGACGCAAAGCGCTAAGGCCCAGAGAAGCGATATGAAGCGACGCCCGACGAGTGAGGCATAGCTTTCGACATAAGCTCGGATCGTATAAAAGTAACTCAGCGGGTTCATTGCTGGGCTCCTGGCTGCTGTCCGGGCGTCGTTGTGATGGTCGGCGAGAGAATGCCGGCATCGCTCAGTTTTTCATCCGGATTGGTCAGCACCATGATTTCAGTTCGGCGGTTCATCTCGCGACCCTCGGGCCTGGCGTTATCTGCAATTGGATCGCTGTCTGCGCGCCCCTCGGTGAGAATTGCCTCCGGGCCTGTAAACTGCGAGAGAATATCACCCACCGCCTTGGCGCGCGCTTCGGATAGATGCCAGTTGGACGGGAACTGAACCGTCTTGATCGGCACATTGTCTGTATAGCCGATGACGACGGCGCGGAATTTCTCCGCCGACAGCGCGCCGCCGATACGCTGGATCAGATCTCGGAACTTCGGGCTGACTTCGGCGCTGCCGGTCTCGAAGAGCCCGGAATTGTTGATGCGTACCCGCAGACGCCCATTGACTTCGGCCAGCGTCACCAACTTCTCCTGAACCTCAGGCTCCAGGAACTCCATCAGCTTCTGGAGTCTGGAAGGCTCAGGCGGCTTCACCACAGGAGGCACTTCTGCAACCTTCGGTGGCTGCTCTTTTATTGCAGGCGGTTCGGGCGGTGGAGCGATCAGCACGCTTGGCGTTTGCGATGGCGGTAGCTTTGCAAGCCGCTCGAAGGTTGCATCGGACGCGTCGTTGAGAGACAGCGTGAAGAACAGATAGCCAAGCGCGAAGGCAAGCGCGAGGACCGACAGCAATGTCCATAGTGCCGACATGGTTTTAAGCGGCGTATGTCGTGCTTCGACACCCTGCCAATGGGGAGAAAGTTCGCGTTCGAAGACGCCATACTGGCCGATCAGGGTTTTGTAGAGACTGTCTCGAATGCGGGCGAGCTCAAGCGCGCCTTTGGGAGAAACGCGGGTACGCCCTTCGAATGCAAGCGAAAGGCATAGATAGATCAGCAGCAGCAGGTCTTTGTTGGCGCCAGGCGACTGGTGAAAATGATCGAGGATGTCGAAAACCCTGTCACCTCCCGTCACATCATTGTGGAAGGTGGAGACGAGGCCCGAGCGAGCCCAGCCCGCCCTGACGCCCCAAGGCTTGCTAAGGATCACGTCGTCCACAGTTGCACAAACCACATAATGGGCGGCTCTTGCCCGTTCCGGGCCGATGCGTGCGGAGGCAAGGTCGCGCTCGTAGCGGGTAATCGCCTCAAGGCAGGCGCGCCGCAGATGATCCGGATCCGGTTGCACCTCGCTGAAACGAAGCATATGGGCAAGATTGAGAAGTGGTGCGGCAGACTGGACCAACGTCGGCACGTCTTCGCCGCCGAAACGGAAATTTGTCAGGAGCGCGTCTATTGGCAGGGCGCCCATCTGGCCATGTGCTCGTTCACTCGCCTCGTTCGGCTCGATGATATCGTCCAGTAACGCCGCCATATTACGAGCGTTCTGGTTGCGCTGACGGCTTTCCTCGGTGATTTCGACCACCGTCGGCAGATCCTGCCAAGAGGAGGACTTTTGGTCACTCATTCGCGTAACGCCCACATTTCCAATTCAAGCCCGGGAAAGTCGCCTGCAAGATGCAGAGCGATTGCGCCAGAGGTCTCGAGTTGTTTCCACAAAGGTGCTTTGGTATCGATTTCGAAGTAGATGGTGCCGGAGCGGTAAGGCAGCTGGCGCGGAAGAACCGGCAAAGAGCGTACCGGAATACCTGGCAGCGCAACGTTGACCAGTTCCGAAATTCGCTCGACCGGGCCAACCTTGATCTGCGCTGGCAGCCTGCGACGAATGTCCTCCGCCGGCATGTCGGCCCGTACCGCAAGCACGAAGCCTGCGTCGCGCAGAAGTCCACGGTCGTGAATAGTTCCGACCCGCACGCCATGTCGACGCTCGACCAGATCGATTGCGACCGCAGCCTGTTCGAGAACTGCGGAGAGCGACGCGCGAAGGTCATCGAACACCGCGCCGAAGCTCGCTTTAAGATCGTCGTGGCGATAAGGGGGGAAGTCGGTTGCGCGCTTCTTTTCCGTCGTGAAGGTGGCAAGCTCACCCGCAAGCTGCAGGCACTCCTCATAGAAGCGGATTGGATGGATGCGGGTGGCGTTTGCGCCAAGATGGGCCAGCAGCGGATCTGCTCGGTTGAGAATCTGCAGCAGAAAGTAATCGCCGACCTCAGCCGTGCCGCGGATCGTCGGGTCGCCGATACGCTCGGAAATTGCCTGGGCGCGATGTCGAACGATACCCAGAAGCTCCGTCATCATCTCGGTGAGGCGGGATGATCCTGCGCAATTCAGGCTGGGTGGAATGAAGTCGGGATCGAGGATGACTGCACGATCGGATCGCACTTCAATGACGCGTGCCAACCCTATCAGGTCATAGCCGGAGACGTCGTCGCCGGTCTTCAGGAATTTGAGACTGAGGCGACCGACGTCGATCGGCGCGACAAAATCGGTATCCACATTGGCGTCAGTCGCCTCGTAGTTTGAGGCGACGAAACGCACGCTGTTGGTTTCCTGCCTTGAAGCCGAGGACATATCAGCCTTGCCGGGTTGGCGGGCAGGAAGCGCCAGATAAACAGTAGCGTTCTTGACCGTTTCATCCAGTTCAAGGGGAGGGGGCAGGTCCGTATCGCCAGGCGCTTCAAACGGTGTGCCATCGGGCAGGATGCCACGGACATTCGACAACGCGAATTGGCCGATTGCAAGGGCGCTACGGTCGACCCCAATCTCCGCGACACCCCAGGGATAGGCCGAAAGGTTGCGCGTCGTATTACGCACCAATCGCTCGGTCCAGCGATCGGCCTGCTGGAAATGTTGAACGCGAAGGAACATGCCCTCGCTCCAGGCAACGCGATTTTCATGCCTCATGTTGCTTGCCTACCCCTTGATACCTTGCTTTTTCACGCATTATGTCATCCTGCTCGTATGCTCCGCCGAGCGCTGCGCGCTGGAGGAATTGCCGGATCGACAACTGACGACCGTTTTCTTCGAATTGCTTCTTGTAAAAATCCCAATAGTCAGGCCTTGAAACGATACCGCGCCAGTCCTTGCGTTCGATTTTTGAGCGCAGGTCGTTACCGGCATCGGCCCTGGCTTCCAGCAGTCTCGGCTCAAGTCTTTGCGTGGAGACACGCATCAGATTTTCCAGTGACGTCGAGAGAAGCCTCTGTTGGATAATGATTGCTTCCAGCCTTGCCGCGATACTCGCCTCTCGCGAAAGCTCAATTGCTTCGGTCCCGATATCGAGCGCCGCCATGCAGTCCGCGCACTCCCTTTCGAGTTGGAATAGCAAATCCTTCAGCTCGCTCTCCGGAGTTGACGATTGTGGTTCCAGGACTTGCGTGTCGGGTAGGTCCTTCGGCCCGGCAAAGACGGTCTCGAACTCCTCTCGAGCGTCTACCGACGGTCGTGAGACCTTGACCGGCATATTGAGCGCGTCAGTATGCTCGTGGCGGCTGCTTTCTACCGGCTCTTCATTCCAGTCGTCGGGAAGGACAGCGCTGATACCGTTCGACGACGGAGGTGCGTTCCAGCCGATTTCCACGTTTCGGGAGATCGACTTTCCCTTCTTGAGGCGCGCGTGGTCGTCCTCCAGCCAATCTGCGTTAGCGTCTGCGTTGCCGAGCACCCCGCGTGCCGAGCGTCCGCCAGGTGCAATATCGGAGAGTATGGCGGAGATCGTCAGCTCCTCGTTGCTGACCCTCAGCGTCTGGTCGGGATCGCCGAAATCCATGTCAGGCTCGCCGACGATGGCGACTTCGAAGGACTGGTTGCCGATCTCGATTTGCGATCCGTCGTTTAGCGCAGCGGATTGGCCTTCGAGCAGCAGTCGGCCATCGACAAGAGTGCCATTTGCGCTCTGATCGATAATGGAAAACCCCTGACCGTCGCGCTTGAGCGTGCAATGGAGCTTGGAAACGCGCCGTTCGCCATCAGCGATTTGCCAGTCACAATCGTTCGATCGTCCCAGCACGCGCTTGCCATGTTCGAAGCTCCAGCGTGAAGGCTGGTTGCTGCCATCCTGTTGCCTTTGCTTCAGGACGAGTTTCATGTTGCAACTCCCAGCCGACCGAGTGCCGTACCCTCGCGCTCGGTAACAATAGCATCCGCGCTGTCTTTGCCTGCAGGGGCTATGAGCGCCCAACTGTTCCAACCAAGCCGCGCTGGGCTGGCGCTGTTGCCCAGCTGGCAAAATGGAATGTCTTCCTTCCTGAGGATCACCTGCACGTCGAATTCCAGCGCGCTACCGGTGAAAAGCCGTGTCAGTGCGAAAATTTCCGAGAGTCGGCGGGAGCCCGGCGAAAGCGCGAGATAGTCGGCATAACAGACCGGGCCGACGACGATGCGGAAGCCTCCGGCAAAGTCTTCGATACTGCTACCGGCTGTCGTGTTCTGTCCCAGAAGCAGCCCGCCGGGTTGACCCAATTGGCTCTGCTCGCTACTGGGGATGGAAACCCAACGACGGCGGAACTGTTCGACTTTGACCGGCAGACCGGTAAATTCGCAAAGCATTGAGGTCAGCGCCGTGGCATTCCTCGTGCGGTTTGAAAGCAGCCCGCTGAAGCGAAGCATGACGTCCTGTTTGACACCCGCATTTTTGGCAATTCCCTTGGTACGAAAGCCGGTTAACGCCAGCAGTGTCTTGCTAAACTGGCTGTCGCGTCGATCGTCCGACCAACGAAGCCTGCGAGCGAGACGATATTTTTCTGTTGCGTAAACAAAGAGTTCGCTGAAACGGGTGGCGAACAGGTTGAAGAAACTCGCAAGTGCCTTGGAGCGGTTACGGTCTTCTCGCTGGATAAGTTCGTTATAGGCAGGAGGCAGTGAGCCGAGCGGTCCAACGATAGGAACGAGCGCCGAGCGCAGTTCAGCATCATCTCCCTTCTTGCGAAAACCGCCGACGAAAGCCGTAATCGGGTTTGTCCCTCCATGGGAGCCTACGACCAGTCGTTCTTCGTCCGTAATGTGTTGTGCAACACGAAAGGCGGTCGCAGGATCGAAGCGACCGGGATCAGTGCTGAGGAGCACCTCCTGCTTATGCTTCAGGCTTTCTGCTTGCGTTGGCATGGACACTCCTAAACCAGCGGGCGGTCTGCCGCGCGCGCGGGCCACAGGGCGATAGGTTCGGATTGGCCGCGCATGGTCACCGTCAACCGGGTAAAGCTGTTGATCGAGGTATAGAGCCCGAAGAAATGATTGAGCACGCCTGCAAAAACATATGCCGCTGGCCTGTCGATCAGCGCTGGATCGAACTCGAGCGCTACGTCCGTTCCGGGCACCACGGCAGCACCAAGCCTGGCGTGTGAATTGCGGGCCTCGACATTGGATATGGCGTCGACAAGCTGACGCGTCTCGGGTGAATCCCGGAACGCGTAGAGCGAGAGAATATCTTTAAGTGCCGCTCCGCCACTATCGAACAGGGAGAGGTGGTTCAAAAGGAGATGCGAGACTAGCCGCCATTCGCGGGCGCTGCGCTCGTTCATGCGAACGGCGGGTGTCGGTGGCATCAGCGCCTGTATCGACTGCACAGCCTCGTTGCCGGCGGAAAGTTGCAGGTGGGGATGCCCGCCACCGAAGGGCAACTGGCTTGGTAACTCTCGATTGATGCACAAAGTATCGATGCTGGCGACGATATCGATTGGTCCCAGCGGCCCGCGCTTTTCGTCTACAAAAGCTATGTCGGTATCAGAGGAGCCGTCATCCTCGTCAAAGCGACGATATGTTTGCCAGAAAACATTCGAACCATTGTTTTTTTGCGTACGACCGAAGAAAGGAGAGGTCTTTTCAATCGCCCCGTCGCGGGTTGTCAGTTGGACGTTTTCGACCGAATAGATTTCACGCGTTCGTTGGCGGCGGGCATCCGGCAAAAGCCGGTACTCCGTTCTTGTGCCATCCAGGCTCAAAGGCTCACAACTCTGTTGGAAGAGATTGATGACCGGTGAAGCGTTCAGCACGAAGTCCCTGGCTGAAACCAAGCGCTCTAGTCGGGTATCCGCCGCGTTCAGATAGATATATAACTCGCAGTCGCCACCGGCCCAGCGCTCGACACCGTGTATGTCGAGGAAGAGAAACTTCTGCGGTAAGGCAAAGAACTCGGTCAGAAGCCGATAGCCGTCAAAACTGTTGGCGGGATACGGCAGCATGGCCTGGTCGCGCGCAAAGCCGGAAGGCTTTAGGTAATTTGGCGGAAGAAAGACGGCTTGCGAATCTTCCGCGTGACGCGCCAGCGCCATTCCGACGCAATGGTTCGCGAGCAACTCATGAAGCGCCGTTGCCTGTTGCCAGGCCGAGGAAATGAAAAGTTGAAGCCTCTTGAGCCCCATTTCCTGCAAAGTCGATGGGCGCGGAGATGTGGTGCGCAGCGAAAGACGCAGGCAACTGGCCGCACCCGCCGAAGCAGAGGAGAATGGTGCGTCGATAGGCTGGCCGGAAAGGACCGCGCTCGAAATGGTCAGTGGCACGATCTCTACATTCTGCGTGGTGCGAAATCGGCAGCTCTCTCCATTGATCGGTTCTGCAAGAATTTCACTGTGGCGGACAAGCGTCTGTACCGCCGCGAGAGACGCGCTCGGTTCGAACTGGACGATGCTCATGGACGGGAGCGGTGCCAGATAATGAGGGTAAAGCGTTTCGAGCAGGCTGTCCGAGAGCTCGGGAAATTCATCGTCCAGCTTCTGTCTCACGCGAGCTGCTGAGTAGGCAAAGCTTTGGATCAATCGCTCCACATGGGGATCGTCGGCAACATCGCCCGTCATGCGCAGACGGCCCGCGATTTTGGGGAAGGCAGCGGCAAAGCGCGAGGCACGCTTTCTCAGCGCATAAAGTTCGTCATTATATTTCTCGAGAAAGCCATCAGCCATTGGCGGCCTCCACATGGAAGCGCTGTGTCGACGGGTCGATCTTGGATTCAAAGCTGATTGGCGGCATGCCCTCATGCAGGCGGAAGGTCGCCTGAATTCTCATTCTCAGTGCACGCTCACCCTCCATGCGGTTTTTGAGGATGGTGACCCGCACATCGGACAGTCTGGTTTCGAACATCGAGATACGGCGCTCTATGCTCTGAGCAAGTTTTTCCTTGGATGCATCCGTCACGAGGTTCGCAGACAAAACACCATCCATACCGTAGGAGACCAGTGCGTCATTGAGTTCCTTCAGGGAGCCCGGCGGACCGGCGGGATTTCGGCGGGTGTTCAAAAGCGCTTCGAGGTCACGACGTATCACCTCCCGCATTTCCCTGACCTGATCCGAAAGGCTGACCAGCGGATCTCTATCCACGTCCGGCGCATCGTCCAGCAGCCTGTCCAGTACTGAGCGGGACAGCGTTCTCTGCTTCGGCCGATATTGCTCCAGCGGATCAACCACGCGCGACCTTCCTTTCGTCTTTTGCAGGAGACGCGGTAATGCTCGTAATTTCGTGGAACGGCATCAGATCATCTCCGACCAAAAAGCATCGCTGCCCCTGACCCGTGACCAATGGGCTGCTGTCTTCGTCCCAGCGAGTCTCCCGCCCAAGCAGTAGAACTGCGGCCTTGTCCTCGCCATGATAGATGGCGGGAACGAGTATCGATGCGACTGCGCCATCCTTGAGTGTCAGTTCGGCGTCGCGATAGGCGAGATCGCGTGGACGGGTCATCGCTCCGATCGTCAGGCTTTCAATCCGGTCGAAACCGATCCAGAGATACCTGCCGCCATTGGTCAGAACTTCAAGTGCGTGCGGAATACGATCGTCTAGATCCCTGATATCGCTCACTTTTTTGCCGTTGACGAACATCGGAACGTCGCCACGTTTTTCATCCAAATCGCTTAGGGCGTCAGCACATTCGATGATGTTGCTCTCGCTCGCCGCGATGTTCGCCTTGATCGCCAGTTGATCCAGTTCGCTCGGACCGCTTGGAAATTCCGGCACTGCACCCTTCGTAAACCATGCATCACGCGCCGCCATGGCGCGCAATTGTTGGCGAAGGAGCGAAAATCCGACGCTGTCCTGGGGCGAGAACGTCGCAGCCAGACCGCACTGAGCATCTGCCTTTTCGTAATCGCGGGCGAGGATTAGCAGGTCGATATAGAGGTGTCGGGCTTCCTTGTCTGACGGTGAGGACTTCACCTGGTCCTTGGCAAGCGAAAGCGCGGTATCGATCTGGTTTTCGTCGAGGAGGCTGGAAATGTCGGCGCGCAAGTTCATGCGGAAATCCTTTTCGGCTCGGCCGATGTCCATTGCGTGGACGCGGACGGTGTCGCCGTTTCGGCGATCAGGTGGAAACTGGTGGACACGTCATCCAGCTGGAAGTGCGGCTGGATCCGCACGGTACAGGAGAAGCTGCCCGGTTTGCCAGGAATCTCGAACACAGTGATGCCCGCGGATCGCAGGGGATAGCGTGTTCGAAGAGAGGTTTCAGCATCGTCATTGCCGAGCGTGTAGGAGGACAACCAGGCTTCGAGTTTGCGCTGGATCACGGTTGCGTCGCTCAGTTGACCGATGTCGTCGCGCATGATGACCTTGAGGTAGTGCGAAAAGCGGGAGGCGCAGAGCACATATTGCAACATGGCGGCGATACGGGCGTTCTGGCGCGCACTTTCGCTGGCGTAATGTCCCGGGGCATGCAGCGATTGATTTGCATTGAAGATCGCCATGCTTGAAAGATAAGTGGTGGAAATCGGGACGAGACCCAGGTCGGAGAATTGTTGCTCCTGGCCAGTCGTCAACTGCACCTCGACCGGTGGCTGCGCGGAGAGGCCATTGCTCTCCAGCCCAAAGTCAAGCGGTGGGAGCTGATAGGCCGAGAGCATGCCTCCGTCGATGCCGTCTTGCGTCACCCCACGTATGTCGGCGAACCAGCCGCTGTCGATAAAGTTACGCACGACGATTGTGCCGAAGGCGAAAGCCGGATTGCCCCATAGAAGGGTCGTGCCGTCTTCGGCGATATGCTCCTGAAAAGGAAAAGGATCGTTCCGGCGTCTGGAAAAGGCCCTATAGGGTGAGCGCATCAAGATCCGGGGCGCGACCAAGCCGATGAACCGGCAATCGTCGCGGGCCCTGAGCGCGTTCCACCTCAGGCGAGACTTTTCCTGCCTTAACCACGAAAAATCGTGAACCCTGCTCATCTCGGAAAAATCCTGCAACCCCACGGCTTCCGGCGAGGCTGCGGCAATGAATGGGCAGAAGGCTGCGGCCGCGACCATGCCGATCTGCGAAAGCGCCGTAACACAGTCGGCCCCATCCTTGCTGTCGGGCGAGAATGCATAATCGCCGATCATGATGCCTATCGGCTCGCCACCCGGCATGCCAAATTCGCGATTGTAGACGATCTCGAAAAGTTGACTCTGATCAAAGTCAGTTGCTTTTTCGAGGTTGCGTGATAGTTCCCGCCAGCTGGCATTCAACAGCTTAACCTTGACCTCGTCGCTGCGCGACGCTTCTCGCACGATCATCGCAAGACCGCGCCACCTTGCTTCCATCGATTGGAAATCGGCGTGATGCAAAATGGCATTGACCTGATCGTTCAGCGCATCGTCAATAAAGGCGATGAGCTGATCGACCAGACTGCGGGCGTCCGTGAAGGACTTTGGCGCCATGAGAAACGCTCCGAGGAAAGGGCGGGACGGACGGCACGCACCCGCCTTCTAGGGTTCAGTTCTTGGATGGGATGCGAGCGACCATACGAAGCGAGGTGGTCAATTCTTCCATCTGCAACCACGGACGCATCCATGCGACTGCGTTATAGGCACCGGGCTTTCCCGGCACTTCCTGAACAGTGACCTTGGCTTCTCGCAACGGATATTTCGCCCGGCTTTCTTCGCCCGCTTGCTCATTGGCATTGACGTAATTGGAGATCCAGCGATTGAGCCAGACTTCACAGTCCGACGCTTCCATGAAGGAGCCGATCTTGTCGCGTCCCATGACCTTGAGGTAATGCGCGAAGCGGGACGTCGCCATAATATAGGGCAGACGAGCCGAAACAGCGGCATTGGCAGTTGCTTCCGGACGGTCGTACAGCTTCGGCTTATGTGCTGTCTGCGCGCCGAAGAATACCGCGTAATCCGTATTCTTGTAGTGGCAGAGTGGGAGAAAACCGAGTTTTCCGAGCTCGGCATCGCGGCGGTCGGTGATTCCCACCTCTGTTGGGCATTTTAGATCGAGATCGCCATCGTCGCTGGAGAAGACGTGCATGGGGAGATTTTCGACCTTGCCGCCATTTTCAGCGCCGCGGATAGCTGTACACCAGCCGTGCTTGGCAAAGGCGTCAGTAAGCTTGGTGCCCATCACGTAAGCGGCGTTCATCCAGCAATATTCATCGTGCTTCAGATCGCCATTCGCCGCTCCCCTGGTTTCGTCGTAATTGAATTCATCGACAGGATTGGTCTTGGGACCATAGGGCATCCGCGCGAGCACGCGTGGCAGAGCCAGCGTCACGAAGCGGGAATCATCGCTTTCGCGAAAACTGCGCCATTTTGCATACTCCACCGTGTCAAAAATCTTTTCCAGGTCCCGGGGGCGTGCGAGATCGCGATAGTCTTCGAAGCCGAACATGCGCGGGCTTGCGGCCGAGATGAAGGGTGCGAAGGCCGCTGCCGCAATCGCGGAAACACCCTGAAGTGTCTGGACGTCATCAAAGGAATTGTCGAATTCGTAGTCACCGATGATAGCGCCGACCGGCTCTCCGCCCGGGGTTCCGAACTCATCTTCATAGATCGACTTGAAGAGACGGGACTGGTCGAACTCGACTGCCTTTTCGAGATCGCGCGAGATTTCCCGTTTGCTCGCATTCATCACGCGGATCTTGAGATTGACGCTCGTTTCGGAATTCTTGACCAGATAGTTCAATCCGCGCCATGTGCCTTCAAGCTTGGCGAATTCCGCAGACTGCATGATGGCAGCCAATTGCTCCGAAATCGTCTTGTCCAACTCCGCAATGGCACTGTTCAGGGTTACTGTCAGGTTGCGGTCATATTTGACGGTACCCTTAAGGGCTTGGTCCGTCAGGGTGCGCAGCAGATTTTGCGCACGGTCAGGTTCAGTTTGCCTTGTGGCAGCAACCACCTTGGACAAGAGACCATGTTCTTCGGCAGTCGTGACCTGTGTATCGCCTTTCAGCAGGCTTTCGGCGCTCATGTTTCAATCCTTCCTATTGCGGCCAGTTCTGCCGCTAGAACCGTTCAAAGCCCCGGCTGTGGGGCTGTTCGAAAGTTTCGACAGGGCGCGATTACTGAGGAGCGCCGTTCTTTTCCTTCAATTCGGAAACCAGCTTGGCCAAATCGGTCTTATTCTGAAGGATGTCTTCCAGCATGCGCTCAAGATCTTCGGAGCGGTCCGCCTTGGACAGGAGATCGCGAAGTTCGTTTCTCGCATCCAGCAGTGCCTTCAGCGCCGGCACCTGCTGAACGATAGAACCTGGCTCGAAATCTTCCATGCTCTCGAACTTCAGGTTCACCTGAATGTCGCTTCCATCCTTCTCCAGCGTGTTAGGCACCGCGATGTTGAGGCCTGGCGTCATGCGGCGCATGACCTCGTCGAAATTATCCCGATCCACCTGGACAAACTTACGCTCGCCGAACGGTTTCAGCGGTTGTGTGGGGTTGCCGGAAAAGTCGCCAAGAACCCCAACAACGAAAGGCAGCTCCTTAACAACCATCGCGCCTTCGGTTTCGACCTCATACTTGATGTGGACGCGCGGTTTGCGAACCCGTTCGAGCTTTTCATGAACACTTGCCATCTAGACCTCCTTCATGCGTATCCGCATGGTTGATTGCGAAAAGCGCAGCATCTGCGCTCCGGCTTACTGGTTTGCGTTATTGTCACCACTGGGTTTGATCCCAGCTGCGGTGAGAACAGCATTGCGGGCCTGGGCCTCGGGGAGAAGCTCTGCAAGCAGTTCTGAGAAATCCATGCGCCCCCTGCGAACCAATGTTTCGATTGCCAACGAAATAGGTGAGTGCGGTTCAGTTCGACGGAAATAACGCGCAACCAAAAGAAGAGTTTCAAACGCCTCGTCTCGGGATTGAATACCCTCTGGGTTGAGAGAAGTGGATTGGCGTGTTGTGGCTGGTGTGGACGTATGATCGTCGACCGGGGCAGGGGAGGCATCGCGGATGTGAGGCTGATCTAAGTCGCGGCCACCAAGAGAGCGAATTGCGGTTGAGGCTTCGATCAGCACGTTACGTATATTCGAGCTGGGAGGTGCATATTGACCGCAACGCTCGGTCAAAAGCGCCATCACTCGGTCGAAGGCCGAAAGACAAGCATTCACCTCTGCCAGATGAGAGGACATGGCGGCACTTCCGGCTTCCGTCGCTGCGCGATAGAGGTCTTCCTTAAGTGCCGTTTCATTCGGGCGCTGCGCTAACTGAAAGTCCCAGAGGCTGCTTTCGCCAAACTTTTTCCCGGGAATGAGAGATGTGAGGCGTAGAGGTTGGACAAGCGATCCTTCGCTGCCGACGCCGTTCAACCCAGCGAATGGCGCGAATTTGTCCTCTTCGCTCTCGTCGTCAATCGAATAAATCTTTTCCCAATGGTTGAGAAAAATCTCCTCGCACATTTCGTAAACCTGATGAAGGCCAGCGAAACCCTCAAGCCTCAACTTTGCTTCCGCCAGCCACGCTAGAATTTCAACGTCACGACTTTCGGAATATATAATATGCAATCCAAGATTGTTGACGTTCTCCCAGTTACTCGAAACTTTCAGAACTTCCTGCGGCGAAGCCGTCCGCTCTTCTGTCCGTGCTTGGTTTCGTTCGTCCTTAATCTTGTAATATATTTCACGAGTTCTAGCATTGTCGCGAATGTTTTCTCCGCAATCTCCTGAAAATTCTACAATAGCTTTATCGGTTTTCGCGTCCAAATGCAGTTTTTCCTCTAGTAAATGTAATAGTTTTGTGACGCCTTCTTCCGTAACGTAAGGATATACAACTGTCAGACTTAAGACAGACTTCCTGAAAATGTGTCTAAATTGCGGCATGTGCCTTTTCGGTTACTAAATAAAAAAATCAACTTGTGGCTAGACAACTCAGGTTCATCATCTTAATTGTACTACGCAACGTTGTGAATTGATTAAGGCCGGGAGGCTCTTCGCATGTCGCATATCGATCTCAATCGCCTCATCGGAGCGCTTGAGCCTGGGCTGCGGGTCGCCTTGGAGGCCGCCGCATCCATTGCGGTACGGATGGGCCATCGTTACGTTGACCTTCCACACTGGCTGAAGTCGGTTGTAGAATCTGAGAATTTTGTTGCTGACCTGAACGAGTTGGGCATTCCGCTGCAGCGTTTGCGTTCGGAGATCGACAGGAGCTTGGAAGACGCGATTGTTGGCAATGGCGAGGATTTATCCCTGTCGCAAAACGTGCTTTCTGCGGGCCGCCAGGCCTGGCTGCTTGCCTCTCTCGAGGCAGGCCGTAAGCATGTTGTGCTTGCTGATCTTCTTCTCTCGCTCGACGAAGAGGAATCTCTTCGATCTCTCGTTCGATCCACTTTTCCATCGTTGAAAAGCATGGACCGAAACGCTCTTCAGCGACTGCGGAGCGCCGGAAGTGGCAGTGAGGCAGGCGGGGAAGAACTGCCCAACGACGGGACGGTTCGATCGGCAGAGCCTAACGATTTCTTACGTCTTTACACCCAGGATATGACGGTCGACGCACGAGCCGGTCGCATTGATCCGGTTATAGGCCGGGATGACGAACTCCGGCAGATTGTCGATATTCTTACCCGACGCAGGCAGAACAATCCTATTCTTGTCGGCGAGGCGGGTGTTGGAAAGACGGCTGTGGCGGAGGCGCTGGCACTCGAAATCGTTTCGGGAAATGTGCCGGAGAAACTCAAGAACGTTCGGCTACTGACGCTCGATCTTTCCCTGCTTCAGGCTGGTGCCGGTGTTAAAGGCGAATTCGAGCGTCGTCTGCATGGCGTTATCGACGCGGTTAAAAGGTCGGTAGAGCCGATCATTCTGTTCATTGATGAGGCCCATGGCTTGATTGGCGCTGGCGGCGCGGCCGGACAAGGAGATGCCGCCAATATTCTCAAGCCCGCTCTTGCGCGCGGCGAAGTGAGAACGATCGCGGCGACCACATGGAGCGAATACAAGAAATATTTTGAGAAGGACGCCGCTTTGACCCGGCGCTTCCAGCCCGTCCATGTTCGTGAGCCGGACGAAGCGACAGCCATCCGGATGCTGAGAGGTGTGGCCGATACATTCGTCAAGCATCATAACGTGATCATTCGCGATGACGCGATTGTCGCGGCCGTGCAGCTTTCGGCCCGCTATCTGCCGGCACGGCAGCTTCCCGACAAGGCGGTCAGCCTGCTGGATACGGCGGCCGCCGCTGTTTCGCTTGCCCGGCAAACATTACCGCAGAAGCTTGGCGCGTTGACAAGCGAACAGCGCCTTCTGGCCACGGAACTTGAATGGTTGAAGCGTGAACCGGCCAGTGACGATGTGGCTGCGCGTCAGGCAGCGATAGAGGGCGAAATCTCGTCTCTGGGAACAGAGATACACGATTTGCAGGCGCGCTATGATCTGGAGATGCGCGAATTGCTGGCGTCCGAAGAGGCCGTCGATCAACCGATCCAGTCAAATGTCGCGCCCCTGCGGATCGCCTCTTCAAAGCTTGATGCCGAAAAGCTTATTCCCACCGTGGTGGACAGGGAGGTTATCGCCTCCGTCGTATCACGCTGGACCGGCATTCCGCTTGGTAAACTGCTCGCGGACCAGATTGAGAGCGCTCGGACACTCGACGAGCGGATGAAGCAACGGGTTATTGGTCAGGACGCTGCAATCGAACGGATATCCGATGCCATGCGCGCTGCTCGCGCAGGCCTTTCCGACCCACGTCGCCCGCCTGCGGTTTTCTTTTTGGTGGGCATGTCCGGTACGGGCAAGACCGAGACGGCGCTATCGCTGGCCGACCTTCTCTATGGCGGCAGCAACCATCTCACCACCATCAACATGTCGGAATTCAAGGAGGAGCACAAAGTCTCGCTGCTGCTCGGCTCTCCTCCCGGTTATGTAGGGTATGGCGAGGGAGGTGTGCTGACGGAGGCCGTTAGGCGGCGCCCCTTCGGCGTGCTTCTGCTCGACGAAATCGACAAGGCGCATCCGGGCGTCCAGGATATATTCTATCAGGTGTTCGACAAGGGTGTTCTGCGCGATGGTGAAGGTCGCGACATCGACTTCAAGAACACCACGATCGTTCTTACCGCCAACACGGGCTCGGATCTGCTCTCAGCACTGGCGGCTGACCCTGACACGATGCCGGAAGGCGAGGCGCTTGAAGCCCTGTTGATGCCGGAACTGACGAAGCAGTTCAAACCGGCCTTCCTTGGCCGCACGATCATTCTCCCATTCATGCCGCTTGGCACTGAACAGCTTTCCAGGATTGTCGATATTCAGATCGAAAAAATCGGCGATCGCGTGAAGGCTACCTACGGAGCGGAGCTTTCGCTTTCCGATGAGGCGCGGGCAGCACTGGTCAACAAGGCGGGCTCCAGCGACATCGGGGCACGCGCAATCGAAATCATGATGGGCAAGGATCTTCTGCCACCTCTCTCAAGCTTCTTCCTTGAGAGGGTTGTCGCCGGCGAAACCGTTGACAAGGTCACTGTCGATTTTGATGGCACGCGGTTCGGCGTTCGCGCCGAAGCGGCTGGGGAAAAAGGCGATTTCGCTCCGGCAGATACCGGGGTGGATGAAGTTGTCGCATCCAAAGGGGCAACCCGGCGTGTGCGGCGTCAGGTCGAAAGGTAACGGGGCCTCGGAGCAAGAGGTCGTTTAAAACAGGAGCTTACAGCATGCCAATTTATCTGCAGTTGGACGGTATTCAGGGTGATGCGACTCATCAGGAACATCGCAAGTGGATGGACATCGAAGCAATCCACTGGAATGTGACGCGAAACATGAACACCGCTGCTGGTTCTGCAGCAAATCGTGAGGCATCCGAGCCAACTATATCGGAAGTCATTCTCACGAAAGTCAGCGACTCCTCCTCCACAAAGCTTTTCCAGGAAGCGTGCTCTGGCCGACAGGGCAAAACTGCGACCATTCACCTGGTCACCACCGGCGATCCCGGCAATACCTATATCCAGTATCTTCTAACCAACACGCTGATCGCCAGCTATTCGGTCGACTCCAGTGGCGACCGTCCCGTCGAGACGATCAAGCTGAACTTCACCAAGATCGAAGTGAAGTACACTCCTGCAGATGAAAACAACACGCCTCAGTCTCCAATGATCGCCTCTTACGATCTGGCGACGACCAAGGCCGCCTGATGATGTTGATCCGGTGCCCCCACGGGCACCGGATTACCTATCCCGGGCTTTGCGGACCGATGGTGCTCAAGTGCTCACGGGGCCGCGTATGCTGGTTGTATCGTCCATCATGGAAGGCGTCTTGAATGCCCAATTTTTCCGTTTCTACTGATAATTTTACTGTTCGCCCGGTGCGACAGGACGAAGTCGTGGCCCCTCAAAAAATGGGTAGGGGACCAGATCTTTCCTATATGACTCTTCCGGATGGCCCCAGACAGTTCAACCAGCGGGCCGCAGTTGGCGGCGCTGCGGCTGCGGTTTTCAGCCAGGCTGCGGCCGCTCTGAACGAACACTCCGTTTCCGTCTGGTTGCGGAAGTGGCTACAGGCCCATGAAGCGAAGATTGGCCAGGCGTTGCTGCAGTATGGGCACAGCGCTTTTGCCCTGCAGGTAAACTACGCTGTCGCCAACTCTTTCGGCAATCAAATGTTCTTGTCGCGAGACATATACCTGCTCGGTACCGCGCCGAGCGCAAAAGAGATTGGCACCATTCTGACACCTGACGTGATGTTCGGGCCGAAGGCCGATGCCGTTCCCAACTACGCGACCAAATTCAAATACGCCTATCTGGTTGGAGAGCGTCGGTGACGAACGCCCAAACCGACGTCGTGTCACTTGATCGAGTTCGTTTCCTCGGGCGGATAGCCAGGTGCGAATATTCGAAGCAGGGTCTAGCCGCTTTGCTTCGCAAAAAGCAGTAGTGAAAGCCATAATCCATGCGTGTCGCTTCTCATTTGATAGATTGCGGAGATAGACCATGACCGACCAACCCTCATCGTCTGATTTCATTCAGGCGAGCCGTGTTCTGAAGGTCAAGTCGCCGCTGGGAGAAGACCAGCTTCTTCCCGAACGCATGGTGATCGAAGAGGGCGTGTCGCATCTCTTCGAGATTCAACTCAGCGTCCGTGCCAAGAAGGAAGTGGTCAAGCCCGAGGAACTGATCGGTCGTCTGGTGGATGTCTCAGTGGAGGTAAGCCAAGGCGATGGCGAAGCGGGCAGCGGCGTGCGTCGCCCCTTCAACGGTCTGGTGACGGAGTTACATGAAGGCCCGCCCATCACTCGCGGCCTTCGCTCCTATGCCATGACCATTCGCCCGCAAATGTGGCTTTTGTCCCGCCGCTCCGACTGCCGCATCTGGATGGACAAGACGGTGGTTGAGATTGCCGAGACGTTGTTTTCTGAACATGGCATTCCAGCACCCGACACATCCGGCATCATCACGCCACCGCCACCGCAGCATTACAGCGTTCAATGGAACGAAACGGACCTCGATTACCTCCTGCGCCGCTTCGAGGAAGATGGGCTCTTCTACTGGTTCAGCCATGAAGACGGCTCCCACAAGCTGCATATTGCCGACAGCGGCAATGGCTGGCTTGGGCCTTCATCCTCCGCTCAAGGCGAAGGCAGGGTAAGGCTGGCGCAGGGCTCTTCGGACCGCAACCACATCAATGACTGGGCGCGACGCTTCTCCTATGTTCCGGGCCAGCGGGCAGGGGCGGACTGGAACTTCGAGACACCTTCGATGGTGCCGGGCACCATGACGCCATCATTGGTGCAGATGCCGGACGCGACAAAGCGCGAGCTTTACGAATATCCCTCCCGCATCAAGACGGTGGCAGAAGCCGAACGCGCCCAGAAGCTTCGAACCCAAGCCATCGAAGCCGACCACGACCGCGTCTTCGGCGCATCCACCTCCCGCATCCTCGAAGCCGGACGGCGCTTTACGCCTTACGAGGTAGCCCATCCCGAGCATGACTATGAAGAGCATGTGATCATCAAGGCG
>CAJYTK010000008.1 GCA_913777615.1 uncultured Agrobacterium sp.
TCTATTCCAGAAACCCCAGATTACTCCAGGATCCCGCAAGCCTCGCCGCCCACGTTTCTCTTTCTTCTCATATTCAATTGTCAAAAAACAGACACCAATCAAGTGTCAAAAAATCAAACCCCTCAAGTCAACCTAGACCCAAGAGAAACAAGCATCAGCTCATCTTTTCCGATTTTCTCTAGAACAAAGGACTTCGTCGCCAGCAGCGCCGCCGCCCTCGTCAGTGAGCGGACTTATAAGAGAACACCCCCAAACAAGTCAACACACGTTTTTCATAAATCTGTCGTTTTTCCGTAAGTACGCGTAATTAATGATGTTTTTCGAGATATTTTGTTCGAGGGCATCCCAAACACCCTTGCAGGGCTTGTGTTGAATTCTGCAAATCACCTGTCTCTTTCCTGATCCGCTTGGCATGCTAAGTTCGAGGCATAAGAGAAGAGGGAGAAGTCCATGCTGGTTCTGAATGAGTACGAAACGCGCAACGCCTTGGCGTGGCCGCGGCTGATCGATGCGATCGAAACCATGTTCCGTGGCGGCTGTGAGATGCCTGTGCGGCATCATCATGAGGTCACTGTTCCAGGCGAGCGTGATGCGACACTTCTCATGATGCCCGCATGGGTGCCTGGCTCCTATATGGGTGTAAAGATCCTTTCGGTCTTCCCCGATAACAGCACACGCGCGCTGCCCGCGATCTTCGGTACCTATCTTCTTTCCTCTGGCAAGACCGGCGAGATGCTGGCTGCGGTTGAGGGTGGCGAACTTACGGCACGGCGCACAGCCGCGACATCCGCTCTGGCAGCAAAATACCTTGCGCGGCGCGATGCGTCATCCATGCTGATGGTCGGGACTGGCAGGCTGTCACTCAACCTCATGCAGGCGCATGCGACAGTGCGACAGATATCTACCTTCCATATATGGGGACGAAATGTCGCCTCCGCGGAAAAGGCAGCGGCTGAGGCACGCCAGATAGGCCTGAACGCCTTTGCCTGCGCCGATCTAGAAGCTGGTGTGCGAAACGCCGATATTGTCTCCTGTGCTACACTTTCCAGCGAGCCATTGATCATGGGCGAATGGCTGAAGCCCGGCGCGCATCTCGATCTCGTCGGCGCCTTCAAGCCGTCCATGCGCGAAAGCGACGATGAGGCGATCCGGCGTACGAGCGTGTTTGTCGACACCTTCGATGGCGCCCTCAAGGAGGGTGGCGACATCGTGCAGCCCCTCGACGCGGGCGTGCTTCAGCGACCAGACATTAAGGCAGAGCTTGCCGATCTCGTTTCGCGGCGTCACAAGGGCCGCGAGAACGATAACGAGATCACGCTTTTCAAATCGGTGGGTGCAGCACTTGAAGATCTGGCCGGTGCCATTCTCGCCTATGAGAGCGTGACGCGACGGACCAATTGATGCCATGACGCCAATCATCAAAGCGGCACTGCAAAACGCAAGCACCCTTCCTGTCACGGAGGTGCTTGCGGAACTCGGAGACAAGTTGCACCGGGCCGGGAGAGCCATTCTTTGCGCACCGCCTGGAGCCGGCAAGACCACGCTGGTGCCGCTTTACCTTCTCGACCAGTCCTGGCTTAGCGATGGCAAGATCATCCTTCTTGAGCCACGACGGCTTGCAGCGCGGGCCGCGGCGAGCCGGATGGCATCGTTACTCAAGGAGGAAGTGGGCGAAACTGTCGGCTATCGCATGCGCCTCGACAACCGGGTTTCGGAAAGAACGAGGATCGAGGTGGTGACGGAAGGTGTTTTCGCGCGGATGGTGCTGGATGATCCCGAACTCAGCGGTATTTCTGCCGTCATCTTCGACGAGTTTCATGAACGTTCGCTCGATGGCGACTTCGGTCTGGCACTGGCTCTCGACGTACAATCCGGACTGCGGGACGACTTGCGTATTCTCGTGATGTCCGCGACGCTGGATGCGGATCGGATCAGCGCGCTTCTCGATGATGCTCCGGTGGTCACCAGTCTCGGTCGCAGCTTTCCGGTCGATATTCGCTACGAAGACCGGACAGGACAGGAACGGATCGAAGACAAGGCTGCGCGGGCGATCATCGAGGCGCATGGCGCGGAGCAAGGCTCGATACTCGCCTTTCTTCCCGGGCAGGCGGAGATCAAGCGGACAGCGGAGAGGCTTGAGGGTCGTTTCGATCCACAGACGCAGGTGATTCCGCTTTACGGCTATCTCTCCCAGAAGGAGCAGGACGCAGCGATCAAGCCGACGGAAAAAGGCAAGCGCAAGATCGTGCTGGCAACCTCGATTGCCGAAACGTCGATCACCATCGATGGTGTGCGGATCGTGATCGATAGCGGGCTGCAACGGCTTCCGGTGTTCGAGCCTTCGACCGGCATGAGCCGGCTGGAAACGGTGAAGGTGTCGCGCGCCTCTGCCGAACAACGCGCGGGTCGTGCCGGGCGAACGGAGCCAGGCATCGCGATCCGCCTATGGCATGCGGGACAGACGGCAGCACTGCCGGCCTTCACGCCACCACAGATTTTGGCAAGCGATCTCTCCGGCTTCGCGCTCGATCTTGCCCATTGGGGTGTCAGTGACCCTGCAAGCCTGATGTTTCTCGATCAGCCGCCATCGGCCACGTTGAAAGAAGCGAATGCGCTGCTGTTTGGCCTCGGCGCCCTCGATCAGTCCGGTGCAATCACCGCACGCGGAAAGCTGATGCGCGACATGGCGTTGCCCCCTCGCCTCGCGGCGATGGTGATCGCAGCGGGTGAGCAAGGATGCGGCGAAGACGCTTCGCTGCTTGCCGTTCTGCTCACAGAGCAGGGACTTGGCGGCAACGATATCGATCTCGATGAGCGGCTTCGTCGATTCAAAGGCGAAAAGTCTGAGCGGGCAATGGCCGCCAAGGGGTTGGCAAGACGGCTCGCCTCTTCGCTTCCCGGCAAAAGGGCCACTGCAGCAACGACCTTAACGGCGGGGCAGCTTCTGTTGTATGCCTTTCCGGACCGCATCGCGTTTCAACGGGGCGCGCGCGGTCGCTATGTCATGGCCAATGGCCGGGGTGGAGAGCTGGAAGAGACGGAACGGCTGGCGACGGAGAAGATGCTGGTGGTTGCCGATATTGTCGGCCGCGCCGCACGACCGAGAATTCTGGCCGCGGCGTCGATCAGCCTTAGAGACGTGGAGGCATTTCTACCCGAGGCAATCGTCAAGGAAGACCAGCTTTTCTTCGACAAACCGAGCGGACAGGTGCGCGCCCGGCGCGTCTCGCGTATCGGCGCCATTATCCTGGACGAAACACCTCTTGCGCGTCCCATCGGCGAAAAGGCCGCGCAAGCGCTGGCAAATGGCCTTCGTGAGCATGGTCTCGATATTTTGGCCTTTTCGAAGGAGGCGCAGCAGCTGCGCCATCGCCTGGGCTTCCTGTACCGCAGTGTCGGCGCGCCCTGGCCGGACATGAGCGACACAGCACTGATCGACAGACTGAACGAATGGTTCGTGCCGTTCCAGCACGATGCCAAGGCAATCCATGACATCAGTGGCGGCAACATCATCGAAGGATTGCGCTCGCTAGTGCCGCATGAGGAACTGCGCCAGCTTGGCAAACTGCTACCGACTCATTTCGAAGCGCCAACAGGCCAAAAGCATCCCATTCAATATGATGGCGAGGAGCCGACGCTGACCATCCGCGTACAAGAACTCTTTGGCTTGAAAGAGCACCCGAGTGTAGCCGGGGGAAAATTGCCACTTCTCCTAGAATTGACCTCGCCGGCGCACAGGCCGATACAGACCACGCGGGATCTGCCCGGCTTCTGGGCTGGCTCCTGGAAGGATGTGCGCGCAGACATGCGCGGGCGTTATCCACGCCACCCCTGGCCCGAAGATCCAGCATCCGCACAACCCACGCACCGCGCCAAGCCGCGCGGCACATGACATGACGAAGAGGGACCGATGGCAAAGCAGCCCGTAGAGACGACACGTTTCGGCCGTGCCAGCCGTCAAATACGCCTGCAGACCATCGTCTGGTTGCGGTGGCTTGCGGTTGCCGGACAGAGCGCCACGATCCTACTCGTGGCATTGGTTCTTGGCTTCCCCCTGCCGCTTCTCACCTGCGCGCTCCTTATTGCCGCTCTTGCAACGGCCAATCTGTTTCTGTCCGCACGCTTTCCGGCGACCTACCGCCTTGAGCCGTGGGAGGCGACGCTGTTGCTGGCCTTCGACTTGCTGCAGTTGACGGCGCTGATCTACATTACCGGCGGTCTGTCGAACCCGTTTGCGCCGCTGATCTGCGTACAGGTCATCATTGCCTTTGCCTCCCAGCCGCTGAAACATTCTCTCGTGTTGCTGTTCTTCGCGCTTGTCTGCGCCACAGCGATCGCATTTTCGCCATTTCCCGTCCCCTGGTATCCGGGTGAGGAACTGCCGATCCAGCTTATCATCCATGTCGGCATCTGGTGTTCGATCGTGGCGATGATGTCGTTTGCCGCCTTCTATGCCTATCGCGTCTCCCATGAAGCCAACCAGCTTGCCGACGCGCTGGCCGCGACCGAGCTGGTTCTGGAACGAGAGAAGCATCTCTCGCAACTCGATGGACTCGCTGCCGCAGCGGCCCATGAGTTGGGAACACCGCTTGCGACGATCAGCGTTGTGGCCAAGGAAATGGAACGCGAACTGGGCAAGGACGAACGCTTTAGCGAGGATGTGGCTTTGCTGCGCAGCCAGAGCGAGCGATGCCGAGACATTCTACGCCGGCTGAC
Organism: uncultured Agrobacterium sp.; assembly: GCA_913777615.1. Lineage (GTDB taxonomy): Bacteria > Pseudomonadota > Alphaproteobacteria > Rhizobiales > Rhizobiaceae > Agrobacterium. The sequence goes on from CAJYTK010000008.1 coordinate 4,717, forward strand.
ATCGCTCTCCGCCGAGGGCGAAGAACATATTCGCCGGCTTCCGCTGTCGTCGCTGATCGAAGAGGTGATGGCGCCGCACCGGGAATTCGGGGTCAAACTGAAGCTGGTGGAAAAATCAGGGCGCGCCGGTGAGCCGATAGGCGCCCGCAATGCCGGGATTCTCTACGGGTTGGGAAACCTGCTGGAAAATGCGGTCGATTACGCCAAGGATATGGTCACTGTCACCGTGTCGCATGATCAGCATCAGGTGAAGGTGATGATCGAAGATGATGGCGATGGCTATTCGCCGGATATTCTCGCGCGGATCGGCGATCCTTATGTGACAAATCGGCAAAACGACACGACCGCAGGTGGACTTGGGCTTGGGCTTTTCATCGCCAAGACGCTGCTTGAACGCTCCGGTGCGGCGCTGACATTCGAAAACCGTGGACCAAATGCCGCAGGGGCGAGGGTCACCGTTATCTGGCCGCGCTCGGTTATGGAGGATAGTAACAGTCGGTGATCTTGGAGTTTGTTAGGAAACTCTTACGCTTGTAGCGCATGAAGCGTATGATCGCCCAAGAGGCACCAACCAAAGATAATAAAACGACCGAAGGAAGCGACCATGGTGGATGACGGACAGAACCAGCAGGCAGAAGCAGCAACAGCCGCGGATGCGATTGGTCCGGACAAATCGCTGCTGGTGGTTGATGATGACGGTCCGTTCCTGCGCCGTCTGGCGCGCGCGATGGAAGCCCGCGGCTTTGTGGTCGATACCGCCGAATCGGTCAGCGAAGGGATCGAGAAATCGAAAAGCGCGCCGCCGAAATATGCGGTGGTCGATCTGCGCTTGGGTGATGGCAATGGATTGGAAGTGATCGAGGCGATCCGCCAGCATCGCGACGACACCCAAATCGTCGTTCTCACAGGCTACGGGAATATTGCGACCGCCGTGACGGCGGTGAAACTCGGGGCACTGGACTATCTGGCGAAGCCCGCCGATGCCGACGATGTCTTCAACGCGCTGACCCAGCGCGAGGGCGACAAGATGGAGGTGCCGGAAAACCCTATGTCTGCCGACAGGGTTCGCTGGGAACATATTCAGCGCGTCTATGAAATGTGCGAGCGAAACGTCTCGGAGACGGCTAGGCGGCTGAACATGCATCGCCGTACTCTGCAGCGCATTTTGGCCAAACGGGCGCCTAAATAGAACGACGGTAACGGATCAATCCGAATAGCTGGTGCCGGTAGACCATTCCGCCATCATCAGGCGTCGGGCTGCGGTTCTGGAAAAATCCAGCATCAGGGATTTGCGCGTGGCGGGAGCGAGCTTGTGCTCCGGCGCTTCGCGGATCATGTGGGCTCCGTAACCGTCGGAAAGAAACAGGCCGCACTCTTGCGGAAAGATATCCAGCGGCACCTCGGCATGGGTAGCAAAGAACAGCCGGTCACAATGCAGCCGGTAGTCCGGCCATTTGCGATCCACCTTGAAATCCTCGATCGAGGATTTGATCTCGATGATCCAGATTTCTCCTTTGACCGACAGACTGATCAGATCAGCCCGCCTGCCGCTGGAAAGTGCAAGTTCCGGCAACACGGAATGGCGCATCTCGTTCAGCAATATCTGCACGCCCCGGCGCACAAGCATGGCTTTTTCAGATTGGCGACCGTCGATTAACGGATTGTTATTTGTAAACGAAAGAATAGTCATCGATCGATTCTGGAAAGCGCTCCGTGAAATTGTTGCAAAAAGACCATGAAGCAGCATTTTCGCACGAGCTGTAGTCTTGCTGCGGTGCGATGGCTTGCAAAGCCTAGAGTAATCGAAAATAACCCGATTATCCAATATCGCTCCATGCACCGCTTATATAAGCGATTTTTCCGCGAGAACACCATGCGCATTCGCACTTCAATGACTGCACTCGGCCTGTCGTCCATCCTTGCCTTGGCCGGTTGCGCGTCCACGACGACTGAAACCTCCTCTGCCCGCCCTGTCGCAGCGCCTGTTGTGGTTGAGACGGCACAGATCTTCGGTGACGAGGTTTACGGCGCGACCACGGACGCCGGTTACGCCCTCCCAGCCATTCCGATCAACCGCGTTGACAAGAAGTTTCATCGCCAGATCGTTAGCTATGAAACGGCGGAAAAGCCCGGAACGGTCATCGTCAATACTCGCGAGCGCTTCCTCTACTACATCCTGCCAGGCGGCAAGGCTGTGCGTTATGGCATCGGCGTCGGCAAGCAGGGCTTTGCCTGGGCAGGTGAAGCCTATGTGGCCTGGAAGCAGGAATGGCCGACATGGCATCCGCCAAAGGAAATGGCTGCACGCAAGCCTGAAGTGGCCAAGTACGTTGAAAACGGCATGGGTCCGGGCATCAGCAATCCGCTTGGTGCGCGCGCCATGTATCTCTTCAACGAACAGGGCCAGGATACGCTGTTCCGTATCCACGGTTCGCCTGAATGGGCGTCGATCGGCACCGCAGCTTCTTCCGGCTGCATTCGCATGATCAACCAGGACGTGATCGATCTCTACAGCCGCATCCGTCCGGGCCGAAGCTCCAAGGTCGTCGTTATCCAGTAATCTCTGGACATGCCTATCAAAAAAGCCGCCGTGGAATGTCCCGGCGGCTTTTTTCGTTTCAGGCCAAACGCTTCTCGTTTAGAGGAAGCGCTCACCAAGACCTGGTGAATGGGGCGCTCACGCGCCCCGCTTTGCCTTTAGCTCGAGACGGCGGCGATGCAGGACTGGCTCGGTATAGCCGTTTGGCTGCGCCCTGCCCTTTAGCACCAGTTCAACGGCGGCCTGAAACGCGACCGAATCATCGAAGTTGCCGGCCATCGGCGTGTAGGCCGCATCGCCCGCATTCTGCTGATCGACAATGGCCGCCATGCGCTTCATGGTTTCAACGATCTGCTCCTCCGAAACGACGCCGTGGCGCAGCCAGTTTGCCATGTGCTGTGCGGAGATGCGCAGCGTCGCACGGTCTTCCATCAGGCCGATATTGTTGATGTCCGGCACCTTGGAGCAGCCGACCCCTTGATCCACCCAACGCACGACATAACCCAGAATGCCTTGGGCATTGTTGTCCAGTTCCCGCTGAATTTCTTCCGGCGTCCAGTTGGGGCGAACCGCGACAGGCACGGAGAGGATGTCGGCAAGCTTGGCGCGACCGCGGCTCTTCAGACCTTCCTGCACATGCGCGACATCGACCTTGTGGTAATGGGTTGCGTGTAGCGTCGCCGCGGTTGGCGACGGCACCCAGGCGGTGTTGGCGCCGGCCTTGGGGTGAGCGATCTTCTGCTCCAGCATCGCGGCCATGAGATCGGGCATGGCCCACATGCCCTTGCCTATCTGCGCGTGACCGGACAGGCCGCATTCGAGACCGATATCGACGTTCCAGCTCTCATACGCGGCAATCCAGGCCGCCTGCTTCATGTCGCCCTTGCGGATCATCGGGCCAGCTTCCATCGAAGTATGGATTTCATCTCCAGTGCGATCGAGGAAGCCGGTATTGATGAAGACAACCCGATCCTTGGCAGCACGAATGCATTCCTTAAGGTTGACGGTGGTGCGGCGCTCCTCGTCCATGATGCCCATTTTCATGGTGTTGGGCCGCATGCCGACCAGCTGTTCGACCCGGGTGAAGATATCGGCTGCGAAGGCAACCTCCTCCGGGCCGTGCATCTTGGGCTTGACCACATACATGGAGCCAGCGCGCGAGTTCTGGTGGCGGCCACTCGGGCCGACATCGTAAAGCGCAATCAGGCCTGTGATGACGGCATCCATGATGCCTTCCGGAACCTCATTGCCATCACGATCCAGAATGGCCGGGTTCGTCATCAGGTGGCCGACGTTGCGCACCAGCATCAGCGATCGCCCGGGGAGCGTCAGCGCCGAAGCATCCGGCGCTGTATAGTTGCGATCCGGGTTAAGGCGACGGGTGAACGTCTGGCCTCCCTTGGACACCTCTTCGGTAAGGTCGCCGCGCATCAGGCCAAGCCAGTTGCGATAAACGATGAGCTTGTCCTCGGCATCGACGGCGGCGACAGAATCTTCGCAGTCCATAATCGTGGTGAGCGCCGATTCCAGAATGACGTCGGAAATACCGGCGCGATCATCCTTGCCGATGGCCGTGGAGGGATCGATGACGATTTCGATATGGATGCCGTTGGTCTTCAACAGGATGACGGAGGGCTGCGACGCGTCGCCGTCGAAACCGGCAAACTGCGCAGAATCGGCAAGCGGTGTCGACTGGCCATCCTGAGTGACAGTGAGAGCGCCATCGACGACGGTGAGGCCGCTGACATCTACCCAGCTGCCAATTGCAAGGGGAACGGAATCATCGAGGAAGGAACGAGCCCAAGCGATGACCTTTTCGCCACGGCGGGGGTTGTAGCCCCTGCCCTTTTCGGCGCCGTCCTCTTCGGCAATCGCGTCCGTGCCGTAAAGCGCATCATAGAGCGAACCCCATCGCGCATTGGCGGCGTTCAAGGCATAGCGCGCGTTCATCACGGGTACGACAAGCTGCGGCCCGGCAAGCTCGGCGATTTCGGGATCGACATTCTGTGTGTTGACCTTGAAGGCTGCGCCTTCCGGCACGATGTAGCCAATCTCGCGCAGATAGGCTTCATAGGCGGCGAGATCGGACGGTGCGCCGTTCTGGCGGTACCAGTCGTCCAGCTTTTCCTGAAACGCATCGCGCTTTGCCAGCAGCGCTTTGTTCTTCGGCGCCAGATCGTGGACGATGGCAGAAAAGCCACTGAAGAAGTCATCGGCGTTCAGCCCGGTTTCGGGCAGAACTTCGTCCTTCAAAAACTGATAAAGTGTCTCGTCGAACGACAGTCCGTTATGCTCGATGCGGCTCACAACATATCTCCCTATGGTCATTGTCCATAGAGTGGAGGGTGAACCCGGCTCGCGTCAACCGTTTCGCAGCATCAAAGATTTTTTCCAAATTGGAAACAATTCGCCAAACCTGTTCCCCTCACAACAGCTTTTGCAGTTCCGGCAGCTTTTCATTGACCAGCCAACCGTAATAATTCTCTTCCGGCCATACCGTGCCGCCGCTCTGACGATTTTTCTGCGCCAGCGCTGCGGCGCGCTGTTGCGAGCCGCCGAGGTTGTACAGCGTCGATGTCAGCCCCGGGTTTCTGGAAATATCCATGTCGGCAATCGACTTGTAGTCATCGATCGATTTGCGGATCGCGGCAGCCATATAGGCGAGCGAGTGATCGGGATCCATGATGGCTGTGTAGACGGCAGCGGCATCGTTCTCATCGAGCTTCTCGTAGCCGGAGGTGCGAGCAACCGAATCGGAAAGCATGAGGGCCGTCAAAGGGTTGATCTGGCCGAGGCCGAACGTCTGTCCGGCGTAGAATGGTTGGAAGAAAACCGCGCTAAAACGATTATCGGGATAGCTGACGCCGTCGACCTTCCTGCCGCGGAAGCTCGCCTCCCAGACATCTTCACGACAGTTCCACAGGCTGTAGGAATCGCTTTTGGACTGACATTTGGAAAATTGCGAATGCGTCAGAAACTGTGCGATCGTTTCGTCCTTATAGCCGAAACGGAAGCTGTTTCCGGCGTATGAAGCCGCCTTCACATAGTAAGATTGCAGCCGGTCATAGGCGTCGACATTGTAGGTATGTTCGCCGACGATGGCGCCGATCATATGGATCGGATCGATGCCGTAGCGGCTTGCCGTCGATTTGATCTTGGCGATCAGCTGCTTGTCACCGGACAGGAGCTCATAGACCTTCTGGTACTTCCGCTCGTAAGTAGAGTTCGACCCCTTGGTGCGACGCGCGGACGCGCCCGGAACATTCGGCTGTTCCGCATTGCGGTTTCCCGGAGGCACGACGGTCGCGGCTTCGACATAGGAGGGGACAACGGTGCCAATGGCCAGAAGCGCGGCCAATGCCAGAAGAGTTTTGCGCACGAGCGGATGCCTTTATCTCTTGCCAGCCACAGGGCTGGGATAATCCAGAGGATCGACTTTCGACATTCATTAACGAAAAGCGATGCCTCATGTCGAGAGAAGGCCGATAAAATAAGAGTGCGGCAAGATTTGCCGCACTCCCAAATATTTTCAAATGTAAGGGCGGGTCGCTCTTACAGAATATAGCGCGACAGATCCGTATCGGCGGCGATATCGCCAACGTGCTCCTTCACATAGGCATCGTCGATCTTGACCGACGAGCCGCCGCGATCCGGTGCATTGAAGGAAATCTCGTCGAGAACACGCTCCATCACAGTTTGCAGACGGCGCGCACCGATGTTTTCGACCGACGAGTTGAGGTGGACCGCCACGTCCGCCAAGGCGTCGATTGCATCGTCGGAGAAGTCGAGATCGAGTTCTTCAGTCGCCATCAGCGCCTTGTACTGGCGGATCAAGCTGGCTTCGGTCTCGGTCAGGATGCGGCGGAAGTCTTCCTTGGTCAGTGGCTTCAGTTCCACGCGGATCGGCAGGCGGCCCTGAAGTTCCGGTAACAGGTCCGAGGGCTTGGCCACATGGAAGGCGCCAGATGCAATGAAGAGGATATGGTCGGTCTTCACCGGCCCATACTTGGTCGAGACCGTCGTGCCTTCGACAAGCGGCAGGAGGTCGCGCTGCACACCTTCGCGGGAGACGCCGGCACCCATTCCGCCATCACGTGCTGCGATCTTGTCGATTTCATCGAGAAAGACGATCCCGTCATTCTCCACCGATTTGACCGCTTCGCGTTGGATCTGCTCATTGTCCAGAAGCTTGTCGGACTCATCGCGGATGAGTTCCGCATAGGATTTCTCCACCGTGGTACGGACCTTCTTGGTACGACCGCCCATGGCCTTACCGAACATTTCAGACAGGTTGAGCACGCCTATGTTGGCACCCGCCATGCCTGGGATCTCGAAGCCGGGCATGCCGGAGCCGGTATCGGCGACCTCAATATCGATTTCCTTCTTGTCCAGCTCTCCGTCACGCAGCTTCTTCCGGAAACTGTCACGGGTGGCAGGTGATGCGGTCTGGCCGACAAGCGCGTCGAGAACGCGCTCCTCGGCGCTGGCATGGGCCTTGGCCTGAACGTCGGCGCGCATCTTTTCGCGCACAAGACCAATGCCGATCTCGACCAGGTCGCGGATGATCTGCTCCACGTCGCGACCCACATAGCCGACTTCGGTGAATTTCGTCGCTTCGACCTTGATGAAGGGCGCGCCGGCGAGCTTCGCCAGACGACGGGAGATTTCCGTCTTGCCGACACCGGTCGGTCCGATCATCAGAATATTCTTCGGCATGACTTCGTCGCGCAGGCTCTCATCGAGCTGCTGGCGACGCCAACGGTTACGAAGGGCGATGGCGACGGCGCGCTTGGCATCGTGCTGGCCGATGATGTAGCGGTCGAGTTCCGAGACGATCTCCCGGGGAGAAAAAGTGGTCATGTCGATCCTTTCGGCTTCCTGTTGCGGCCAGCCGTTACGGCCCGGCCCGCAGGAACCATGGGTTGGTGATGCGTCCGCTTACTCAGCGTCCAGCGTTTCGATGACGAGATTATGGTTCGTGTAGACGCAGATATCGGCGGCGATATCGAGAGCCTGACGAGCGACTTCTTCCGCGGACTTCTCCGAATCCATCAGGGCGCGGGCGGCGGCGAAGGCGTAGTTGCCGCCAGACCCGATGGCGATGGCGCCATGTTCGGGTTCCAGCACGTCACCATTGCCGGTGATGGCAAGCGTCACCGTCTTGTCGGCCACCAGCATCATGGCTTCGAGATTGCGCAGATATTTATCCGTGCGCCAGTCTTTTGCCAGTTCCACGGCAGCACGCATCAGCTGGCCGGGATATTGCTCCAGCTTCTTTTCCAACCGGTCGAGAAGGGTGAAAGCGTCTGCCGTTGCACCCGCGAAACCGGCGATCACTTCGCCCTTGCCGATGCGGCGCACCTTGCGGGCATTGCCCTTCATCACCGTCTGGCCGAGGCTAACCTGTCCGTCGCCTGCCATGACGACCTTGCCGCCCTTTCGAACTGTAATGATTGTTGTCATAAAGCACCTGTCTGCCCAGTCGGGCCTTGCATGTAGAGCACGCGAACCGCTGACAAGCGGCGGTCCTTTTCGCAATTTATGTAAGTCCCGTTTTGCCGATTGCAATCTTGCTTGACCGGGCCGTCTAGGCGACGCCGACAAGACGATGGAATGACTGGATATTTGAGGTGCGGGCTGGTAAGGAACGGCAATATTGTCCAAGGAGCAGCCGCAATGGCAGAGCGCACAGCCGAGATTTCCCGCAAGACCAACGAGACCTCCGTCTCGGTCCGCGTGAATATCGATGGAACGGGTACGGCAAAAATTTCGACGGGCGTCGGTTTTTTCGACCATATGCTGGACCAGTTGAGCCGCCATTCGCTGATCGACATGGAAATCGACGTGAAGGGCGATCTTCATATCGACGATCACCACACGGTCGAAGATACCGGCATTGCTATCGGCCAAGCGATCGCAAAGGCGCTTGGCGACCGTAAAGGCATCACCCGTTACGCGTCGCTCGATCTCGCCATGGACGAAACGATGACGAAGGCTGCCCTCGATATTTCCGGCCGACCTTTCCTTGTTTGGAACGTTCAGTTTTCCGCACCCAAGATCGGCACATTCGATACCGAACTGGTGCGCGAATTCTTCCAGGCGCTGGCGCAGAATGCCGGGATCACGCTGCATATTCTCAACCATTATGGCGCCAACAACCATCATATCGCCGAGACGTGCTTCAAGGCAGTGGCGCGGGTGTTGCGTAGCGCCACAGAAATCGATCCCAGGCAGGCGGGCCGCATTCCTTCGACAAAGGGCATGCTGGCCTGATCCGGTAAAACCGAAGAGCACCCGACAGGGCTCTGCTCCGAACGTCGTCAGGAACGCCAATGACATCTTATCTGGTTCTGGAAGCGCCGGGCGGAGCCGACAGGGATCACCGCACCACCCGCTTCATCGCCGACCGATTTTCGTGGCTTGCGCTTTTGTTCCCCTGGATCTGGTTCGCCATCCACCGCATGTGGTGGGTCGCCATATCGATTGTCGTCCTGCAGATCGCTGCAGGTCAGGTCGCACGCCTCGACGGCTTCGGTATCATCGGCATTCTCTTTGCCCTCTCGGTGGGACTGGTAGCCGGATTCGAAGGCCGCAACCTGGTTCAGCGTCATCTGATCGCCAAGGGATGGACACTGAAGGATGTGATCGTGGCGCACGATCTCTCCACGGCGGAAGAGATGTATTTTTCGAACCTGCCCGAACAGGACCAGACACCGACATTGGTGTCGCAGCCTGAGTGGAAGACCCGTGATCGGGTGGGCGGTTTCATGACGAACGATCCTGTGGGCTCGTTCCAATTCGATTTGAATGGAAGGCGCTGACATGCGTGTGGCAATTATCGATTATGGCTCCGGCAATCTCCGTTCCGCGACCAAGGCTTTCGAGCGAGCGGCGCGGGAAGCCGGTATCGATGCAACGATCGATCTGACCGACAAGCCGGACCATGTTGCTTCCGCAGACCGCATCGTGCTGCCGGGCGTGGGCGCCTATGCCGATTGCCGCGCAGGCCTCAGCGCGGTGACAGGCATGCATGAAGCACTGATCGATGTGGTGGAAAAGAATGGTCATCCCTTCCTCGGCATCTGCGTCGGCATGCAGCTCATGTCGTCGCGCGGTCTGGAAAAGACGGTAAGCGAAGGGCTTGGCTGGATCGAAGGCGATGTCGTGGAGATGACGCCGTCGGACCCGGCGCTGAAAATCCCGCAGATCGGCTGGAATACGCTGGAGCTGCACCGCCCTCACCCGCTCTTCGATGGCATCAAGACCGGACCCGATGGGCTGCACGCCTATTTCGTCCACTCCTACCATCTGGCGGCGAAGAACCGGGATGACGTCATCGCCACCACCAGCTACGGCGGCGCAATGACGGCGTTCGTCGGTCGCGACAATATGGCCGGCGCTCAGTTCCACCCGGAAAAGAGCCAGACGCTCGGTCTCGCCCTCATTTCGAATTTTCTGCGCTGGAAGCCCTGACATGATCCTTTTTCCCGCAATCGACCTCAAGGATGGCCAGTGCGTTCGCCTTAAACTTGGCGATATGGACCAGGCAACCGTCTACAACACCGATCCCGGCGCTCAGGCCAAGGCCTTCGAGGACCAGGGCTTCGAATGGCTGCACGTGGTGGATCTGAACGGCGCCTTTGCCGGACAGACCGTCAATGGCGAGGCCGTCGATGCGATTTTAAAATCCACAACGAACCCGGTGCAGCTCGGCGGCGGTATCCGCACACTCGACCATATCGAGGCGTGGCTGAGCCGCGGTCTTGCTCGCGTCATCCTCGGCACCGTTGCGGTGCGCGACCCGGTTCTGGTGCTGGAGGCCTGCAAGCGCTTCCCCGGCCAAGTTGCCGTCGGCATCGATGCCAAGGGGGGCAAGGTTGCAGTTGAAGGCTGGGCGGAAGCCTCTGAGCTTGGTGTGATCGAGCTTGCCAAGCGTTTCGAAGGGGCAGGTGTCGCCGCGATCATTTACACCGATATTGACCGCGACGGTATTCTGGCCGGTATCAATTGGGCCTCGACGCTGGAGCTTGCCAATGCCGTATCGATCCCCGTGATCGCATCCGGCGGTCTCGCCTCCATCGACGATATCAAGCGTATGCTGGAGCCGGATGCCGCAAAGCTGGAAGGTGCGATCTCGGGACGAGCGCTTTATGACGGGCGTATCGATCCCACAGAGGCATTGGCGCTGATCAAGGGAGCACGGGCATGACTTTGAAAGCACGTATTATTCCCTGCCTTGATGTGAAAGACTGCCCGCGTCGCCCGCAGCCGCAATGCGGCGAGGACGTGCAAACTCAAAAAAAGGCGACCGTCTGATGACACTCAAAGCACGCATTATCCCCTGCCTTGACGTAAAAGACGGTCGCGTCGTCAAAGGCGTGAATTTCGTCGATCTGATCGATGCCGGTGATCCGGTTGAGGCGGCGAAAGCCTATGATGCGGCCGGTGCCGACGAGCTTTGCTTTCTCGACATCACCGCCTCTTCTGACAATCGCGAAACCATTTTCGATGTGGTCTCGCGTACAGCCGATCACTGCTTCATGCCGGTGACTGTGGGGGGCGGCGTTCGTGCCGTTTCCGATATTCGCAAGCTTCTGCTGTGCGGTGCCGACAAAGTGTCGATCAATTCGGCAGCCGTCAAAGACCCGGATTTCGTGGCAAAGGCGGCGGACAAGTTCGGCAATCAGTGCATCGTTGTCTCCATCGACGCCAAGAAGGTGTCGGCCAGCGACGAAGCCGATCGCTGGGAAATCTTTACCCATGGTGGACGCCAGCCGACGGGCATCGATGCGGTGGAATTTGCGGTGACGATGGTGGAGCGTGGTGCCGGCGAATTGCTGATCACCTCCATGGACCGCGACGGCACGAAGAGCGGCTATGACATCGCGCTGACCCGCACCATTGCCGATCAAGTCCGTGTTCCGGTGATCGCTTCCGGCGGTGTCGGAAATCTGGATGATCTGGTCGCGGGCGTGAAAGAAGGCCATGCGACAGCGGTTCTCGCAGCGTCGATCTTCCACTTCGGCACCTATACGATCGGGCAAGCCAAGGCCTATATGGCCGATCATGGCATTGCCATGCGTCTCGACTGATCTTTGAAAGGACAAGCAGCATGAGCGGGTTTTCCCTTTCCGATCTCGAGCGCATCGTTGCCGAACGCGCCAGCGCATCGCCTGATCAATCCTGGACGGCCAAACTTTTTGCCGCCGGGCAAGCCAAGGCGGCCAAGAAGCTCGGTGAAGAGGCGGTCGAAACGGTGATCGCGGCGATCTCGCAGGATCGCAAGAACCTGACGGACGAGGCAGCCGATCTGCTTTATCATCTTCTCGTGGTCCTCAAGATTGCCGATATCCCTCTCTCCGATGTCTTTGCGGAGTTGGAGAGACGAACAGGTCAGTCCGGATTGCAGGAAAAGGCGTCAAGGCCTCAATCATGACGACGATGGCACGCAGGGGGGAGCAAGGCATGCCAACGACGCTCGATCATTTCCGGCCGGATGAATATTCGCCCTATCACTTCTTCAGTTCCGAAGAGTGGTCGAAATTCCGCGCCGACACACCTTTGACGCTTTCCGCCGACGAGGTGAAGCGTCTTCGCTCGCTCGATGACCCGATCGATCTCGACGAGGTCCGGCGTATCTATCTGTCGCTTTCGCGACTGCTCTCATCCCATGTGGAAGCGTCGCAACTGCTGTTCGAGCAGCGCAACCGCTTCCTCAACATGGAACACGTCAACAAGACGCCCTTCGTCATCGGCATTGCGGGCTCTGTGGCGGTCGGAAAATCCACCACGGCGCGTATTCTAAAAGAGCTTCTGGCGCGCTGGCCTTCCAGCCCAAAGGTCGATCTGATCACCACGGACGGCTTTCTTTACCCGAACGAGGTGTTGCGGCGCGAAAATCTGATGGAGCGCAAAGGCTTTCCGGAAAGCTACGATATCGGCGCGCTTTTACGCTTCCTTTCCGCCATCAAGGCGGGCCAGCCGAACGTCCAGGCACCGCGCTATTCACACCTGGTCTACGACGTCCTGCCCAGCGAGTTCACCAATGTCGACCGACCGGACATTCTGATTTTCGAAGGCATCAACGTTTTGCAGGCACGCAACCTGCCAGCCGGCGGGCGGATCGTGCCGATGGTGTCCGACTTCTTCGATTTTTCGATCTATATCGATGCGGACGAGACGATCATCCACAATTGGTACGTCAATCGCTTCATGAACCTGCGCAAGACCGCCTTCCGCGACCCGACTTCCTACTTCAATCGCTATGCCTCGATTTCGGAAACGGCGGCACTGGCGATCGCCGAGGGTCTCTGGGAAAACATCAACCTAAAAAACCTGCGCGAGAATATCGTGCCGACAAGGCCACGCGCCGACCTGATCCTGCGAAAAGGCCAGAACCATCTGATAGACATGGTGGCGTTGAGAAAGCTGTAACTCCAAGGGCGGAGTACGATGGCTAGTCCTGGCCCGGCTTGCCGCGCATCTTCTTGACGTCCGACCGGCCTGATTTCGCTTTCAGCCTGCGTTCGACGGAGCCCTTTGTCGGCTTGGTGGCTTTTCGTGGCGGCGGCGGCGGCTCGGCTGCCTTGAGGATCAGTTGTTTCAAACGCTCGCGCGCATCTTCCCGGTTCCGCTCCTGGGTGCGGAACTGGCTGGCCTCGATCATCAGCACACCTTCTTTCGAGACGCGCCGTCCACCGAGCTTGACGAGATTGGTCTTGATCCGGTCCGACAGCGCCGGCGAGGCCGTGATGTTGAAGAACAATTGCACGGCGGTAGAGACCTTGTTGACATTCTGTCCGCCCGGCCCACCCGCCAGCACGAATTGCTCCGTCAGTTCCCATCCGGCAATCGTTATTCTGCTGCTGATATAAAGGGGCGCGCTTGCCATATCATTCTCCGGCAGGCGTGATGGCACAGATGCGTAAAAATGAAAACCGCCGTCAGTCCTGCAAGAGCGATCTTATTGGAGCTTGAAACAAAAAACCCGGCGCGAGGCCGGGCTTCTTTTCTTGAAGATTGATCGAACGCTTATTCGGCAGCAGCCAGAAGACCAGGCGCAGCATCGCGCACCGTGCTGTCAACGTGGTCTTCGAACTTGGTGAAGTTAGTGACGAACATGTTGACCAACTTCTTTGCCTGAGCGTCGTAGGCAGCGCCATCGGCCCAGGTAGAACGTGGGTCGAGAATGCTGTTGTCGATGCCTGCCAGCGAGGTTGGCACAGCGAAGCCGAAATGCGCGTCCGTGCGGAACTGTGCGTTCTTCAGCTCGCCCGTCAGGGCGGCGGTCAGAAGGGCGCGTGTCGCCTTGATCGGCATGCGCTTGCCTATCCCATAGGCGCCACCGGTCCAGCCGGTATTGACCAGCCAGCAATCCACACCGTGCTTTGCGATGAGGTCACGCAGCAGGTTGCCGTACTCCGTCGGGTGACGCGGCATGAAGGGAGCGCCGAAGCAGGTCGAGAAGGTTGCTTCCGGCTCGGTCACTCCCTTTTCGGTACCGGCAACCTTGGCGGTGTAGCCGGAGAGGAAGTGGTACATGGCCTGTTCCGGCGTCAGACGCGCGATCGGCGGCAGCACGCCGAAGGCGTCGGCCGTCAGCATGATGATCGTCTTAGGATGACCGGCGAGGCCGGTCTTCGAGGCGTTGGGAATGAAGTGCAGCGGATAAGCGCTACGCGTATTTTCCGTCAGCGAATTGTCGTTGAAATCCGGAACGCGGTTTTCGTCGAGAACGACGTTTTCCAGAACCGTGCCGAAGCGACGCGTTGCCGCGTAGATTTCAGGCTCTGCTTCAGCAGAAAGCTTGATCGCCTTGGCGTAGCAGCCTCCTTCGAAATTGAAGATGCCATCTTCGCCCCAACCGTGCTCATCGTCACCGATGAGCGTGCGGGCCGGATCGGCAGACAGTGTGGTCTTTCCGGTGCCGGACAGGCCGAAGAATACAGCCGCATCGCCATCGGGGCCGACATTGGCCGAGCAGTGCATCGGCATCACGCCCTTGGCAGGCAGCAGGTAGTTGAGGACGGTGAAGACCGACTTCTTGTTTTCACCGGCATAGGACGTGCCGCCGATGAGCACGATGCCCTTGGTCAGGTCGCAGGCAATCACCGTTTCCGTGCGCACGCCATGGCGGGCCGGATCAGCCTTGAAGCTCGGCAAGTTGATGATGGTGAGCTTCTGCTTGAATGAGGCCAGCTTCTCGCGCGCCGGGCGGATCAGCAGGTTGCGAATGAAGAGGCCGTGCCAGGCAAGCTCGGTGATGACGCGGGTCGGCAGCGCATTCCCTTCATCGGCACCGCCAACGAGGTCCTGGACGTAGAGCGTCTTGCCGGCTGCATGCGCGAGCATATCCTTGTGCAGGATTTCGAAATGCTCAGGTGACAGTGGCTTGTTGTTATCCCACCAAATGGCGTTTTCGGTGTGGGCATCGCGCACCACGAATTTGTCTTTCGGCGAACGGCCGGTGTGTTGACCGGTCACGGCGCGCAAGGCGCCATCCACCGTCACATCCGCTTCGCCATTGCGGATCGATTCTTCGTACAGCTCACTTTCGATGAGGTTGTAATGCACGACCGCGGCTCCGCCCAGACCAAGTGCAGCCACACCGTTTTCTGTATTGTGTACTCCGAGTTCTTTCATGGCGCGTTCCCTTTTTCTGAATGCGAGCCGTTCAAATTTTCAGTGAAGCTACCCGCAAGAAAAACAATTGGCAAGACGCAACTCCGAAAATATCTAATAATTTCAATATATTAATCGATTTAAAAGATTTTATTCCTTTTTAAATCGGTTTAGTCCGCTCGCAAATCCCGACTCTTGACGCAGTCTAGAAAATCCTCCTGCAAAGCAGGGCTTTCTGAGGGCTTGGCCTTTGCCACAATTTGTTCCACCTTTATACTCATGAGACTTGTTCACGGCGCACAACCTAGGCTGGGTGAATGTCGGGAGCAAAGATTGCAATGACGATGGAGACCAACTTTATGCAGACGATTGCGCTTGTAGACGACGACCGGAATATCCTGACATCGGTGTCGATCGCGCTTGAAGCGGAAGGCTATAAGGTCGAAACGTACACCGATGGCGCTTCCGCCCTCGACGGGCTGATTGCACGCCCGCCGCAGCTGGCGATCTTCGATATCAAGATGCCGCGCATGGACGGTATGGAACTGTTGCGCCGCCTTCGGCAGAAGTCCGACCTTCCGGTGATCTTCCTCACATCCAAGGATGAGGAAATCGACGAGCTCTTCGGCCTCAAGATGGGCGCCGACGACTTCATCACAAAGCCTTTCTCGCAGCGTCTTCTGGTGGAACGGGTCAAGGCGATCCTTCGTCGCGCCAGCAGCCGCGAGGCGGCAGTACCGGGCGCAAGCCCGATGAAGACTGCGGCCGATCAGGCAGCCAGAACGTTGGAACGAGGACAGTTGGCCATGGACCAGGAGCGTCATACCTGCACCTGGAAGGGAGAGCCGGTGACGCTGACCGTGACCGAGTTCCTGATCCTGCATTCCCTGGCGCAACGCCCGGGCGTGGTCAAAAGCCGTGACGCGCTGATGGATGCCGCCTATGACGAGCAGGTCTATGTCGACGACCGAACCATCGACAGCCATATCAAGCGTCTGCGCAAGAAGTTCAAACTGGTCGACAACGATTTCGACATGATTGAAACGCTTTACGGCGTGGGCTATCGCTTCCGCGAAGCGGCCTAAAGCCGGACGATGATTCCGCGAAAGCGGGCTGAGGAACGCAATTGTTGAACAAGACGCAGGATAGCGCATCGGAAAGCTCCGATGCCGACGACCGTGAAAGCGGCCGGCGGCACCGGATTCATCCGCTGACGATCATCCGGCGTATCTTCGGCAATGCAGTCTTTTCCAGCCTGACGCGCCGCATTCTCTTTTTCAACGTCGCGGCGACCGTGGTTCTGGTCGGTGGCATTCTCTACCTCAATCAATTTCGCGAAGGGTTGATCGATGCCCGTGTCGAAAGCCTGCTGACGCAGGGCGAAATCATCGCCGGTGCGATTTCCGCTTCGGCCTCTGTCGATACCAACTCGATCACCATCAATCCGGAAAAGCTTCTCGAATTGCAGGCCGGACAGAGCATCACGCCGGTGCCAAATGACGAGGACTTGAGCTTTCCGATCAATCCCGAGCGTGTTGCCCCGGTTTTGCGTCGGCTGATCTCGCCAACCCGTACCCGCGCACGCCTTTTCGATGCGGATGCGAACCTGCTTCTCGATTCGCGCCATCTTTATTCGCGTGGCCAGGTGCTACGCTACGACCTGCCGCCAGTGACGCCTGAAACGCAGACATGGGGTGAATGGTTTGCAAGCCTTTTCAATCGCATGCTGCAGCCCAGCAGTCTGCCGCTTTATAAGGAAACACCAGGCGGCGACGGTTCAATCTATCCGGAAGTGATGAATGCACTGACAGGCGTTCGCGGCGCTGTGGTGCGCGTCACCGAAAAGGGCGAGTTGATCGTCTCGGTGGCGGTTCCGGTGCAGCGCTTCCGCGCCGTGCTTGGCGTTCTGCTTCTTTCCACCCAGGCGGGTGATATCGACAAGATCGTTCATGCCGAGCGACTGGCGATCATGCGCGTCTTTGGCATCGCGACATTGGTGAACATCGTTCTGTCGCTCCTTCTCTCCTCTACCATTGCGACACCGCTTCGCCGTCTTTCGGCTGCCGCAATCCGCGTGCGTCGCGGCGCCAAAGCGCGCGAGGAGATCCCCGATTTCTCTGCCCGTCAGGATGAAATCGGCAACCTTTCTATTGCGCTTCGCGAGATGACCAATGCGCTGTACGACCGGATTGACGCGATCGAGAGTTTTGCCGCCGATGTCAGCCATGAATTGAAGAACCCGCTGACATCGCTCCGCAGCGCGGTCGAAACACTTCCCCGTGCCAAGACGGACGAATCCAAGCAGCGCCTGACAGAAATCATCTTCCACGACGTTAGACGTCTGGACCGCTTGATCAGCGACATCTCAGACGCATCGCGTCTTGATGCGGAACTGGCGCGCGCCGACTCCTCGCCCGTCGATCTCGAAGTGCTGCTGAACGGCCTTGTGGAAATCTCGCGACAGATCTCCAGCAAGAAGAAGGCCGTCACCATCGACTACGTGGTCGACCACAAGCCGGGCGTGAAGACGAGCTACGTCGTCAATGGCCACGATCTTCGCCTCGGCCAGATCGTCACCAACCTGATAGAAAACGCTCGCTCTTTCGTCTCTCAGGATGGCGGGCGCATCTTCGTCCATCTGTTGCGGCACAAGGATCGCTGCCTCGTTCGCGTCGAAGACAATGGTCCCGGTATTCAGGCAGAAGACATCGACCGCATTTTCGAGCGCTTCTATACCGACCGTCCAGCAAGCGAGGGTTTTGGTCAGAATTCGGGTTTGGGTCTTTCGATCAGCCGGCAGATTGCCGAAGCCCATGGCGGCACGCTGAAGGCGGAAAACATCATCGACAAATATGGTGTAATCTCCGGCGCTCGCTTCACGCTATCGCTGCCCGCAGCACACACAAATGAACGCTGACCGCATCAATTACCATGCAACAGCCATCATGATCGATGGAACCGGGCTGCTTTTCGTCGGCCCTTCCGGCAGCGGCAAGAGCGAACTTGCTTTCAGCTTCATGACCGAGGCAAAACGGTGTGGCCTCGCCACAGCGCTCGTCGCAGACGACCAGCTTTGGCTCTCTTCGAAAGACGACCGTGTGGTGGTCGCGCGTCCGGAGAGTATTGCAGGACTTCTGGAACTTCGCGGCAGCGGAATTATCGAACTCGCCAGCATCCCGTCGGCAACGATGGACTGTGCGATAACGACCGTTCTGCACCCGGATAGTCCTCGCCTGCCACCGGAGAATGAGTGGCTGGATCTGCCAACCGGCAACAGGCTACCACTCTTCCGGATTCCGATTTCCAGCATCATGCCCTATGGAAAATTTGCTGCACTTGCTCAAAATCTGTTCAAAGCAAAGGGAAAGTGAACGAGAATCCCTCATTTGGGGGCTTGCGCTTCCCATTTTCCTCATCAAGATGTGGTCCCACCGATGGACAGGTTTGCGGCATTGCGATACGGCGGCACACCAAACGTAAGTCCAGGTGGCAAGTGCGTGTGTAAGGGAGCATTTCATGATCGGACTAGTGCTTGTCACTCATGGCAAGCTGGCTGAGGAATTTCGTCACGCGGTAGAGCATGTGGTCGGTCCTCAGAAGTTGATCGAGACCGTGTGCATTGGTCCCGAAGACGACATGGATCAGCGACGGCAGGATATTATCGATGCCGTAGCGCGCGCCAATGACGGCAACGGCGTCATTATCCTCACAGACATGTTCGGCGGAACGCCTTCAAACCTCGCCATCTCGGTAATGAGCAGCGGAAGCGTGGAGGTCATCGCGGGTGTCAATCTGCCTATGTTGATCAAGCTCGCCGGTGTGCGCAGCGAAGACAATATGGACAAGGCCTTGCAGGAAGCCTCGGACGCCGGTCGCAAATATATCAACGTCGCCAGCCGCGTTCTCAGCGGCAAGTAAAGAAGAGCGCCTATGTCCTCACTTTCGCGGGAATTGCTGATCGTCAATAAGCGCGGCCTCCATGCCCGCGCCTCCGCGAAGTTCGTGCAGATGGTGGAAGGCTTCGATGCCGCCATTACCGTCTCCAAGGATGGCATGACGGTGGGCGGCACCTCCATCATGGGTCTCATGATGCTGGCCGCAAGCCCTGGCTGTACGGTGCTGGTAGAAGCGAGTGGCAATCAGGCAGAACAGGCGCTCGCGGCACTCGAGGCGCTGGTTGCCGATCGATTCGGCGAAGAACTTTGATAACCATCATATAAAGACATAAAGACTTCTTTATATCATTATTGCCAGATGAGCCTTTGCCTGTTAGAAACGCAGCCTGAATTGCAAGGCAGCGGCACGGTTCCCTGCCAATTTTGAGCAGGAGATCTTTATGAGCGCTGACAAGGACTACATCGTCGCCGATATCAACCTTGCCGACTACGGCCGCAAGGAACTGGACATTGCCGAAACCGAAATGCCAGGCCTGATGGCTTGCCGCAGCGAATTTGGCCAGAGCAAGCCGCTCAAGGGCGCTCGCATCTCCGGCTCGCTGCACATGACGATCCAGACCGCCGTCCTGATCGAAACTCTGAAGGAACTGGGCGCCGATATTCGTTGGGCATCCTGCAACATCTTCTCGACGCAGGACCACGCGGCCGCTGCGATCGCGGCTGCCGGCATTCCGGTCTTTGCCGTAAAGGGTGAAAGCCTGACCGAATATTGGGAATATACCGACAAGATTTTCCAGTGGACCGACGGCGGCGTCTCCAACATGATCCTGGATGATGGCGGCGATGCCACCATGTACATCCTGCTCGGCGCGCGCGCGGAAGCCGGCGAAGACGTTTTGTCGAACCCAGGCTCGGAAGAAGAAGAAATTCTTTTCGCCCAGATCAAGAAGCGTCTTCAAGCGTCGCCAGGCTGGTTCACCAAGCAGCGCGATGCCATTAAGGGCGTGACCGAAGAAACAACCACAGGCGTTCATCGTCTCTACGATCTCAGCAAGAAGGGCCTTCTCCCCTTCCCGGCGATCAACGTCAATGACAGCGTCACCAAGTCGAAGTTCGATAACAAGTATGGCTGCAAGGAATCGCTGGTTGACGGCATCCGTCGCGCAACCGACGTCATGATGGCCGGGAAGGTTGCTGTCGTCTGCGGTTACGGCGATGTCGGCAAGGGTTCGGCTGCTTCGCTTCAGGGCGCTGGCGCCCGCGTCAAGGTCACCGAAATCGACCCGATCTGCGCGCTTCAGGCTGCCATGGACGGTTTTGAAGTCGTTCGTCTGGAAGACGTCGTTTCTTCCGCCGACATTTTCATTACCACCACCGGCAACAAGGACGTCATCCGCATCGAGCATATGCGCGAGATGAAGGACATGGCGATCGTCGGCAATATCGGTCACTTCGATAACGAAATTCAGGTCGCTTCGCTGAAGAACCTGAAGTGGACCAATATCAAGCCGCAGGTCGACATGATCGAGTTCGCCAAGGGCAACCGCATGATCCTTCTGTCGGAAGGCCGCCTGCTGAACCTCGGTAATGCCACCGGTCACCCCTCCTTCGTCATGTCGGCCTCCTTTACCAACCAGGTGCTCGGTCAAATTGAACTCTTCACCAAGCAGGGCGAGTACAAGAACGACGTATACGTGCTGCCGAAGCACCTCGACGAGAAGGTCGCTCGCCTCCACCTCGAAAAGCTTGGCGTGAAGCTGACCGAACTTTCCGACACGCAGGCAGATTATATCGGCGTGTCGAAGACGGGTCCGTTCAAGGCAGAACACTACAGATATTGATTCCATAGTTAATATCCACATCAAATACACCACATCTAGGTATCGCGGACTTGACAAAGTCCGCGATTTCTTTTTTGGCCCCGCCCTTCCCGGAAATTTGCTGAGGCGGTATTGTCTCAAGACTTGATTCGTGTGGGCGGATGCCCATGCGAAAATGGGATGTCTTGTCGAAGATGCGGCACATAGGACGGAGACAGACCGGGGATGTCGGTGAAAAAAGCAAACTCGCTTCAGCGGGTGACAAAGGACGTGGAAACCGGCGGCGATCAGACGCCCGGCATCGAGCGACTGCGCAGTTGTCTGACGACGGTTGCAGGCGCACTGCGCCGCAAGATTCGCGCTGTCTCCAGCCTTCTTGCCGGAACTGCCTTGAGCACTTTTGCCACTGCGGTCCAGGCGCAGGACGGCGCACTGATCCAGAGAGGCGGACGTCTCTTCTCTTCCGGCGAAACCATCACCTACTCGATCTTTATCGGCGTGGTATCCGCGACCCTGTTTTCCATCGTCTGGCTGGTGCGCCAACGCGGCAATATCGAAGCCGAGGTCAACGAGTACCGCACGGCACTTTCTGAGGCGCAGAACAAGATTTCCAAGTATGAGGCGCTGATTTCCGACAAGTCGCGCCGGATCGTGATTTGGGAAGAAACCGGCGAGCGACCGGAATTCCTCGGTCAGTTGCCGCCTGAGACTGGCGTTCCCGCTGCCGATAGTGACTTTCTGGCCTTTGGCCGCTGGCTTCGGCCAACATCCGCCGCTCCTCTGGAAAAGGCAATCGAGATGCTGCGCAGCCAGGCGCAGAGCTTCGATCTCACCATCGAAACACAGCGTGGCGAAGTCATCGAGGTCCAGGGACGCGTGTCGGGAGGCAAGGCTTTTGCCCGCTTCATCGCGCTCAACAACATGCGCGCCGAACTGGCGGAGTTGAGGGTAGAGCGCGAGCGGCTGCTCTCCTCCATGTCGACTTTCCAGGAGCTTCTCGATTCCATCGAACAACCTGCCTGGCGCAGGAACAATGAGGGCGCCCTGATCTGGGTGAACCATGCCTATGCGATTGCAGTCGATGCCACGACGCCCCAGCAGGCAATCGCCGAACAGCGCGAATTGCTGAACACGGTGACGCGTCAGAAGATTCGCGCCACCGCGACGCCGGAATCGCCCTATCACGACCGGATCTCCACTGTTGTTTCCGGCAACCGCACCTTCTTCGACGTGGTCGATATCAAGACACCGGGTGGTTCTGCCGGGATCGCTATCGACGCGTCCGATGCCGAGACAATCCGCGAGGAGTTGAAGCGCACGCTGAAAAGCCATGCGGAAACGCTCGATCACCTAGGAACGCCTGTCGCGATATTCGACGGCGAACAGCGTCTGCAGTTCTACAATCAGGCCTTCTCGCGGCTTTGGGGATTGGATCTCGTCTTCCTGGAATCGAAACCCGGCAATTCCGAGCTTCTTGATCGTCTTCGCAGCGCCGGTAAACTGCCGGAGCAGCTCAGCTGGAAGAGCTGGAAAGAAACCGCACTTTCGGTCTATCGCGCACTCGATACCCAGACCGACCTCTGGCACCTGCCCAACGGTCAGACGCTGCGCGTGATTGCCACCGCGCATCCGCAGGGCGGTGCCACCTGGGTGTTCGAAAACCTGACCGAACAGGTCGATCTTCAGACCCGCTATAATACGCTCGTCAAGGTTCAAGGTGAGACCATCGATCATCTCGCCGAGGGTGTCGCGGTTTTCGGCGCGGATGGGCGCATTCGTTTGTCGAATCCGGCTTTTCGGGCGCTGTGGGCTATTACCGCAGAAGAGGCAGAAGCGGGCAAGCATATCCGCGCTATCGAGGCCGCATGCTCGCAGTCCTATGAAAAGCCGGATGGATGGCGCGCCTTTGCGCAGTTCATCACCAGTTTTGACGACGAGCGGCACTCCAAGCAGGGAACGCTTGAGCTTCTTTCCGGATTGGTGCTCGATTACGCGGTGATCCCGCTACCAGACGCGCAGACGATGCTGACCTTCGTCAACATGACGGACAGCGTGCGGGCCGAACGCGCCTTGAAGGAAAAGAACGAGGCACTGCGCAAGGCCGACGAGTTGAAGAACGATTTCGTCCAGCATGTTTCCTATGAGCTGCGATCGCCGCTGACCAATATCATCGGCTTTACCGATCTTCTCAAGACGCCCGGCATGGGCGAGCTGAACGATCGCCAGGCGGAATATCTGGACCATATCTCGACCTCTTCTTCGGTGCTTCTGACGATCGTCAACGACATTCTCGATCTCGCTACCGTCGATGCGGGCATCATGCATCTGAATTACTCAGAGAGCGACCTGAACGAGCTCCTGGATGATGTGGCCGTGCAGATCACCGATCGGTTGCAGGAAAGCAGTGTTTCTCTGGAAATCGTCGCACCTGCACATCTCGGCTCCATCGTCGCGGATCACCAGCGGCTGAAGCAAATCCTGCTAAAGCTTCTGACCAATGCCGTGAATTTCGCGCCCGAAGGGTCGGCAGTCCGCCTGACATGCCAAAGAAGCGAAGGCGACTTCGTTTTCTCCGTCGCAGATGAAGGTCCTGGTATTCCCGAGGACATGCTGAAAACAGTTTTCAATCGCTTTTCGACCGGCGGTCAGGGTGGACGGCGCACGGGTGCCGGGCTTGGCCTTTCCATTGTCGAGAGCTTCGTGAGCCTGCATCACGGCACCGTTACGCTGGACAGCCGCCCCGGCGAAGGCACCGTCGTAACCTGCCGCATTCCCTCGCACGATCAGCCGCAGTCCATTGCCGCCGAATGAGTGACGAGACGCTTTCCATCTCGCTCTTCCTTGCAGATGAAGCCGATACCATCCGGCTCGGTGAGGAGTTGGCACTTGCCGTTAGACCCGGCACTGCCGTTGCACTCGTGGGCGATCTTGGCGCCGGCAAATCGACGCTGGCACGCGCTCTGATCCGGGCGATTGCAGATGATGCCGAGCTTGAGGTACCGAGCCCGACCTTTACCATCGTCCAATCCTATGCGCTTCGCTTTCCCGTCGCGCATCTCGATCTATACCGCCTCTCGGACGTGTCCGAGCTGGATGAGCTAGGCATCGACGAGATGCTGTCCGACGGCGTCTGCCTGATCGAGTGGCCGGAGATGGCAAGCGATGTCCTGCCAAAAGCATCGACGATTCTGCTACGTCTGACGCATGAGCAAGACGGCCGGCGCGCTATGATTGAAGGGTCGCGACGCCATATCGAGCGGCTTGAACGGGTCTTCGCCATTCGCCGCTTTCTGGAGCGGAATGGCAAGTCGAGTGCTACCCGGCGCTATTTCAGTGGTGACGCCGCCTATCGCACCTACGAACTGGTGCGCGATAATAACGATCAATATCTCTTGATGGACTGGCAGCCACAGCCGCCCGGCCCCGCCCTTCACAATGGTAAATCCTATTCGGAGATCGTGCATCTTGCACGCACGGTCGAGCCGTTCGTTGCGCTTGATCTTTATCTTCAGAGCGAGGGCTTCGCATCGCCGGAAATCCTCGCCTTGGATATGAATGAAGGCATCCTGCTTTTGAGCGATATGGGACGCGCAGGTGTTCTGGATGCCGATGGCGCTCCGATCGAGGAGCGCTACATCGAAAGTGCTGCTTGTCTGGCAGCCCTGCACGACAAGTCGATGCCCCAGGCAATCCCGCTGCCTGATGGCACTGGTTACGACATTCCACGCTTCGATGCCGATGCGATGAAGATCGAGACCTCGTTACTGCTGGACTGGTATCTGCCCCACATCAATGACGGCAAACCGACCGCGGATTCCAAGCGACAGGATTTCTTCGCTGTCTGGGATCGGTTGATCGCCAAGCTTGACGATGTCGAAAAGGGACTCGTCCTGCGGGATTTTCATTCGCCGAACATCATCTGGCAGCAGGATAGACCAGCGCCTCGCAACGTCGGCATTATCGACTTTCAGGACGCAATGATCGGTCCAACAGCCTATGATCTGGCCTCTCTGGTGCAGGATGCCCGCGTCACCATCCCGCCGGATCTGCAGGCACGGATCATGGAACGGTACTTGGATATCCGGCGCAAAAACCCCGCTTTCGATGAGCGCGTATTTCTAAAAGCCTTCGCCATCATGGCGGCGCAACGCAACTGCAAACTTGTCGGTGCTTGGGTCCGGCTTTTGAAGCGCGACGGCAAGCCGGGCTATATGAAGCACATGCCGCGCACCTTCACCTATATGCGCGCCGTATTGGACCACCCCGATCTTGCGCCGCTGCGCGACTGGTTTTCACGCGCGGACATAGACCTCAACTCTCATTGAAGTTTTTCCCATGACGATCACACAAGCGATGGTTCTGGCGGCGGGTCTCGGCACGAGAATGCGCCCGATCACCGACACGATCCCCAAGCCACTTGTAAAGATCGCCGGCAAATCGATGATCGATTACGTGCTCGATCTGCTGGTCGAAGCCGGCGTGGAGACCGTATCCATCAATGTCCATCACCATGCAGACCAGATGGTCACACATCTTGAAGCGCGTCGCGACCTCGAAATCCTGATCTCGGATGAGCGGGCGGAGTTGATGAATTCCGGCGGCGGCCTTGCCAAAGGGTTGAAACTGCTAACGCCTGGACCGGTGCTGGTGATGAATGCGGATCTGTTCTGGGTCGGGGAACAGCAAGACCTTCCCACCAACCTGCAGAAACTTGCGGCGGGTTTCGATCCTGCCCGCATGGATATGGCGATGCTCTGCGTCGATATGGATCGCACGACCGGTCATAACGGCAAGAAGGATTTCAACTTCGCAGAAGATGGTCACCTGACCCGGTATCAGGAAGGCCAGCCGCACCCGGTCGTCTATGCCGGCGCGATTGCCATGGATTCGCGATTGCTGGAGGACGCCCCAGAGGGCGCGTTCAATCTCAACATCTATTTCGATCATGCCATTGCAAAAAACAGGCTTTACGGCGTGATGCTCGACGGTCAATGGATTACGGTCGGCAAGCCGGATGCTATAGAGGATGCGGAGCGCACCATCGCTGCTGTCTGATCCTTGATAGAAAGTCGAACCATTGGCGCATGCCAAACGCATCCTGACCATCGCGCCGGGAACACCCTTCCTTAAGACCCTGGCGCAAAGCCTGTGCGACGGGACGCTCGTGAAGGACTTTGCCTACGATCCCGCCGATCCGCTGTCACTTGCCCGCGTCACGGTCTATGTGCCGACACGGCGTTCGGCCCGTGTGCTGCGCTCCGAATTCGTCGATATTCTCGGCGGTCGCTCGGCCATCCTGCCCGTCATCCGACCGCTTGGCGAGACAGATGACGACAGCGGCTATTTCGATATCGAAACGCCTGCGACCATCGATCTTGCACCCCCGATTTCCGGCACGGCGCGGCTGGTGGAGCTTGCGCGGCTAATCCTTGCCTGGCGAAACAGTCTGCCGGACGCCATTCGTGCCATCCACTCCGATTCGCCGCTCGTTGCACCCACAAGCCCGGCGGATGCCATCTGGCTGGCGCGTGCGCTTTCCGAAGTCATTGACGCGATGGACACGGAAGACCGGGAGTGGGAGGCACTCGCCGATCTCGATACAGCCGATCATGCGCAGTGGTGGCAGTTGACGGCGGATTTTTTAAAGATTGCCAGCGTCTTCTGGCCTGCCCGACTTGCCGAACTCAATCGCTCCTCTGCCGGGCGTCACCGCAACGCCATTCTGCGCGCCGAAGCCGAACGACTGAAGAAGAGCGCCAGCAGCGATCCCATCATCGTTGCCGGTTCCACCGGCTCCATTCCCGCTGCGGCGGATCTGATAGCCGCCGTCGCCTCGCTGCCGCATGGTACTGTCGTGCTACCCGGTCTCGACCGCGATATGCCTGAAGATCAGTGGCAGGCGATCAATGAAGCGCCGGATGACGCGGCAAGCCGAACCCATTCTCAGTATGGACTCTTCATTCTGTTGCAGAAGCTCGGCGTTTTGCGTCGCGATGTGGAGCAGATCGGTGCGGTGGATGATGATCTGAAAAACCGCGCTGCCGTCTTTTCTACTGCGCTTGCTCCGGTGCGAGCAACAGCCGAATGGAATGAATGGCGCGCTCATAAATCTGCGGACTTCTTCCAAAATGCCTTTTCCGCAGCCTCGATGATAGAGGCAGCTAACGAGCGTGAAGAGGCCACCGCTATCGCCATTGCGCTGCGGCTTGCGCTGGAAAAGCCTGGCGCGAACGGACCGTCGCAAGCAGCCCTCATCACACCAGATCGCGGACTTGGCCGACGTGTTGCGACGGAACTTGCCCGCTTCGGCATCGAAGCGGACGACTCCGCCGGTACGCCGCTCTCCGCGACGCCACAGGCCGGCCTTCTGCAACTGGCGCTGGAAGCGATCTTGCGGCCGGGGGATCCGGTGGCGGTCATTTCGCTGTTGAAGCACCCGCTCTGCCGCTTTGGTATGAGCGAGCAGCAAATCATGCAGGCTGTGGCAGCGCTCGAGCTTCTGGCACTGCGTGGTGGGCGTGAAGAGACAACGCTCGGCACTCTCGATAAACTTCTGGCGCATCAGATCACGCTTCACGCTGAGGACCATCATCCGCCGCATTGGCGCACGGCTCTGTCAGAAGACGCGCACCTCGTTGCCGCCGATCTGGCAAACCGCATCAGGTCGGCCATAGAACCGCTGGAACAGGCCTTTATCCACCGCGATCCGATCCGGGGTCGGCTGACCTCTCGACTGACGCTGGCCGATTGGGCGGAGCGGTCGGGCCGTGTGATCGAGGCGATATGCCTTGATGAGGCGGGCGATCTGGCGAGCCTCTGGTCTGGTGAAGCAGGGGAAAAGCTATCCAGTCTTTTTGCCGAGCTTTTGGACTGTGGCAATGCGCTTGAGGCGGATGGTCCGCAATGGATCGATATCGTGGCGGCCTTTGTCGCGGGTGAATCGATCAAGCCACGGGCCATGCGTCATCCACGTGTTTTCATCTTCGGTGCTTTGGAGGCACGCCTTCAGAGTGTCGATACGGTGATTATTGGCGGGTTGAACGAGGGGGTCTGGCCGGGTCAGACCGCCAACAATCCTTTCTTGTCGCGCAGCATGAAAACATCCATCGGGCTTGAGCCGCCGGAACGGCGCATCGGACAGCTCGCGCATGATTTCGAGATGGCAAATGGTACACGCCACATCATCTATAGCCGGGCGTTGCGCCAGGGTTCGACACCTGCCGTTGCGTCACGCTGGCTGCAAAGGCTGTTGGCGCTCGGTGGCGACGAGCTGGCCAAGACACTTAAACGCAAAGGTGAATCCTATCGGCATTGGGCCGCCATGCTGGACGAAGGTAACACTCAGGACGCAGCCCGGCGACCTTCTCCGACCCCGCCTGCCGATCTGCAACCGAAGAGCTACTCTTTCAGCGAAGTCGGGCGGCTGCGTCGTGATCCTTATTCTATCTATGCCCGGCGCATTCTGAAGCTCGATCCGCTGGACGAGTTCAACCGTGATCCTGGCGCTGCCGATCGCGGCACGCTCTACCACCGCATCATCGAACTTTATTCGCGCGAAGACCATGTGCCCGGTACACCCGCATCGGAAAACGCGATGATGCGCGTATTGAACGCGTGTTTCGATGAGGAAAATCTGCCCGCACATATCGATATTGTCTGGCGACCGCGCTTCGTCGCGGTGGCGCGGGAGTTTCTCAACTGGGAGAAGGATCGCCGTCCCTTGGTGCGCCGCTCCTATGTGGAGGCCCGCGCCGGACAGGAAATTCCCGAAGCCGGTATCCGACTGACGGGCGTAGCCGACCGGATCGATATCAAGACCAATGGCAAGGCGGATATTGTCGATTACAAGACGGGTCTTTCCCCTACGGTGAAACAGGCCCGCTCTCTTCTCGATCCGCAACTGGCGCTCGAAGCCGCAGCCCTGATGCGCGGCGCTTTCCGCGATACTGGCACGCCAAAGCCAGAAGATCTAATCTATGTGCGCCTTCGGCCCGGAGAACGCTTCGGTACTGATGTCGTGAACAACGAAAATACAAAGGCTACCGCGAAGACCGTGCCGAAGAGCGCAGTGGAGCTGGCAACGGATTCCATCGACCAACTGACCAAGTTCATCAAAGCGCTACGCGAGGGCAAGAACGGCTTCGTGTCGCGACTGATCCCGGAAGAACAGCAATCCTATGGTGGCGAATACGACCATCTTGCGCGCGTTTCCGAATGGTCCACCGCAGAACCGGGAGATGGCGATGGCGAATGATCTTTTCGAATACGCCGCCGAACGGGCGCTTGATCATGGCCCGGCGCGCGACGAGCCCAATGCCTGGATCGACTGGACAACACAGCAGCAGACCCGTGCGTCAGATCCGAAAAGCTCGGCATGGGTGTCGGCCAATGCGGGCTCGGGCAAGACGCATGTCTTGACGCAGCGGGTAATCCGTCTGTTGCTGGCCGGTTGCCGTCCGTCCGCCATTCTGTGCCTGACCTATACCAAGGCTGCCGCATCGGAAATGTCGAGCCGCGTCTTTGATCGCCTCGCGGATTGGGCAACGCTTTCCGACGCGGCCTTGAAGGAGCGCATCGCCTCCATTGAAGGGCGGATACCGGATGCAATCAAGCTGAAGGAGGCGCGCCGTCTTTTCGCCAAGGCGCTGGAAACGCCGGGTGGACTGAAAATACAAACGATCCACGCCTTCTGCGAAGCGCTGCTACACCAGTTTCCGCTGGAAGCGAACGTTGCCGGTCACTTCTCGGTTCTGGATGATCGCGCTGCGAGCAGCCTGCTTGCCGAAGCACGCCGCAGCCTATTGACCGCCGTTTCTCTGGAGCGCGACACGCCACTGGCACAGGCGCTCGCCTATGTGCTGGATCTTGCCGATGAGACGGGACTGGAAGCGCTGCTGGGCGCCATCGTGGCCAATCGTAACCCTCTGCGCGGCTTTCTCGAAGAGGCCGTCCGCACCGGTGGGATCGATGCGGCGCTCCGACGCCATGCAGGCATCGGCGCGAGTGAAACACTTGAGACAACTGCTATCGCCTATTGGCCGCTTCCGGGTCTGTCCGGTCTTTCGCTCGATACCTATCTGGCGCTCTCCGACGAAAAGGGCGGCGCGCGTACCCATGAAGTATCCTATGCGCTGAGGGAAGCAGCGAGAGAGACGGATGTCTTCAAGCGCATCGCCTTTATCGAAAGCGCCCTCCTGACCCAGAAGGGTGAGCGCAAATCCGATGCCTTTGTCATCAACAAGGCGATGCAGACGGCAGCGCCAAATCTTCTGGACGACCTGACGCTTGCACGCACCCATGTCGTTGCCTGCCGCGACCGGTACCGGACATTGCGCATGTTGGAGGCAACTAGACATGCTTTGACGCTGGCAGACCGGCTGATCGGCGATTTCGAGGATCTGAAGAAGCAGCGCAGCCAACTCGATTTCGAGGATCTGATCGAGCGCGCAGCCACCCTTCTCAACCGCGATACGGCGGGCGCCTGGGTGCATTACAAGCTGGATCAGGGTATCGACCATATTCTCGTCGATGAGGCGCAGGATACGAGCCCGGTGCAATGGTCGATCATCCAATCGCTGGCGGCGGATTTCTTTTATGGCGAAACGGCGCGCGCCGGTCAGCGCACGCTGTTTGCGGTGGGGGATGAAAAGCAGTCCATCTATTCCTTTCAGGGCGCCAGGCCGGAGCGATTTTCTCAAGAGCGTGAGGAGACGGCACGGCGTGTGACTGCCGTCCAGCAGACATTTCATCCGGTCCGCCTGCCGCTATCCTTCCGTTCCACGGCGGATGTGCTGGCTGCGGTGGATCAGGTCTTCTCCCTGCCCGAAAATGCCGCGGGTCTCAGCGCCGACAATGAGCCCGTTGAGCACCGTTCCAACCGCCTCGGCCAGCCGGGAACGGTGGAAGTGTGGGATATGGTCGCCGCCGAACCGGTGGAGGACGAGGAAGACTGGACGGCACCCTTCGACGCGCTGCGCGAAAGCGCCCCGCCCGCCATCGTCGCGCGCCGGATCGCAGCGCGCATCGCGGCGATGATCGGCACGGAAACGGTGATTGAGAAAGGCGTGGAACGCTTCATCGAGGCGGGAGACATTCTTGTTCTCGTGCGCAAGCGCCACGCTTTCGTCAACGCGCTGACACGCGAATTGAAGCAGCGCAAAGACATTCCCGTTGCCGGCGCCGACCGGTTACGACTGACCGACCACATTGCCATTCAAGATCTTCTGGCGCTTGGACGCTTCGTGCTTCTCCCACAGGATGATCTTTCGCTCTCCGCCCTGCTGAAAAGCCCCCTCTTTAACCACAACGAAGACGATATTTTCGATCTCGCCGCCAAGCGTCCGGAGAAAACCAGTGTGTGGGATCACCTGCAACACTTCATGCAGGAGGACGGCAGTCGTTTTGCCGGGACGCTGAAAACACTTTCCAACCTCATTGCCCTCTCCCGCAGCGCGACGATCCATGATTTTTACGCGGCGGTGCTGACCATACATGAAGGCCGCAAACGCTTCCTTGCCCGGCTTGGTAACGAAGCCAGCGACGTTCTAGACGAATTTCTCTCCTTTGCACTCGATCATGAAAAGACCGGCCTTCCCGGACTGCAATCCTTCATTTCCGTGCTGGAGACCGATGCACCGGAAATCAAGCGCGAGCAGGACAAGGAGCGCGGCGAAGTTCGCATCATGACGGTTCACGCCTCCAAGGGTCTTGAAGCGCCGGTGGTATTTCTGGTCGATGGCGGCTCGAAGGCATTCATTCCAAGCCACGTTCCGCGATTGCGCTTTCTCGAATCCAAGGAAGCCGCCTTTCCTGTCTGGCTGCCCGGAAAGAGTTTCGACAATACCCTGATCGACCATGACGACAGTCGTTTGAGAGATGCAGCAGAAGAGGAGTATCGCCGCCTTCTCTATGTTGCCATGACGCGTGCTGCCGACCATCTGATCGTCTGCGGTTATCGTGGGCCAAAGGAAAATCCGGATTGCTGGCACCAGATGATCAAGCGGGCGCTCGCCGCCGACGAAAATCGCTGCGCGCCTTATCAGTTCGAGGCGGGCGGCGAAGCTTGGGACGGTCTGCTGTGGCGAATGAATGCACAGGCTCCAAGAGCAATTGCGCAGGCAGATACCGTGCCGAGTTTGACCCCAGAGGCGCTTCCAGCGTCGCTGATGCAACCGCTGCCACCGGCCCCTGCCCTTCCTCGGCCACTCAGTCCCTCCGGTGCAGGAACGATCGTCGATGACGGCGCGGACGATCTTCTCATCACCTCTCCGCTTTTTGCCAAGCCGGAAACATCGTCAGGCCTTGCGCTGCAACGCGGTCGGCTTGTGCATCGGATGCTTCAGACGCTGCCGGAATATCCTGACCATGAGCGGGAAGATGCAGCCC
This sequence comes from uncultured Agrobacterium sp., assembly GCA_913777615.1. Classification (GTDB taxonomy): domain Bacteria; phylum Pseudomonadota; class Alphaproteobacteria; order Rhizobiales; family Rhizobiaceae; genus Agrobacterium. The sequence continues at coordinate 36,978 of CAJYTK010000008.1, forward strand.
GCCGCTATGCAGAGCGTGCAGCACGCCATTGGCCGGACAGAGAACGCGAAAGGCTGATCCGCACCACGCTTGCGGTTCTTGCCGAACCGGCGATCCAACCCGCCTTTGCCGTCAACAGTCGCGCGGAAGTGTCTATCATGGGAACCTTGCGTCTTGGCAGGCAGGACTTTGCCGTTTCCGGTCGCATCGACAGGCTGGCAGTAGACGGCGGGCGCGTCATTCTGGTGGACTACAAGACCAACCGGGTGCCACCGGCCAACGAGAACGCCATCCCGTTTTCCCATATCGCGCAGCTTGCGATCTATCGCGAAATCCTGAAACCGCTTTATCCGGACAAGTCTTTTACCTGCGCGCTGGTCTACACGGAGAATGCATCCTTTGTGACGGTCAAGAACGAAGCACTGTCACAAGCCCTTGCCGCCATCTCGACAAAGTGAGATACCGGACATTGAAAATGTGTCCCTCCCGCATCACATGAATGCCGAACAGATTCACTGAAAGGAGAGCCAATTATGGCTACCGTGAAAGTCGATACCTCCAACTTCCAGTCTGAAGTTCTGGACTCCGCCGAACCCGTCGTCGTGGACTTCTGGGCGGAATGGTGTGGCCCGTGCAAGATGATTGCACCGAGCCTCGAAGAGATCGCAACTGAACTCTCCGGCAAGGTAAAGGTCGCAAAGCTGAACATCGACGAAAATCCTGAGCTTGCCGCTCAGTTCGGCGTTCGTTCCATTCCTACCCTTGCTATGTTCAAGGGCGGCGAAGTGGCCGACATCAAGGTTGGCGCTGCTCCCAAGACCGCGCTTTCTGCCTGGATTTCCAGCGCCGCCTAATCGTTTGCTATACGCAAGGTAAAAAGCCCGGCTCTGCCGGGCTTTTTTCGTGAGATCATTCGCGCATTATTGCGGCGGGGTGCCGTTCAGCGCCAAGGCATTGCCCGCAAGATAAAGCGATCCGCCGATCAGGATTCGTGGCGCGGGCTTGGCCGGGTCGAGGCGCTTCCCCAATTCTTCCAGAGCCTCTTCAATCGATGAAGTGGGTGCCGCCGTCAGCCCGGCATCGAAGACGGCATGGGCCAGCACCACCGGATCTATTGCCGCATCCGAGCCGTGGATGGGCACAGTGAAGACGTATTCAGCGATGCCTGCGAAGGCCTTGAAGTAACCCACCTGATCCTTGGTGTTGATCATTCCTGCTATCAGCACCAGCGGACGAGCACTCTTCTCTTCGAAACCGGCCATAGCCTCGGCAATGACTTCGCCGGCACCAGGGTTGTGGCCGCCATCGATCCAGATTTCGCTGCCTTTTGGCGCGAGATCGAAGATGCGGCCACGCGTGATGCGTTGCAGACGGCCAGGCCATTCAACCGAAGTCATGGCCTTCTCGATCATGCGGTCGGTGACGATGAATCCCGCTGCCTTGACGGCACGAATGGCAGCCGCGGCGTTGCCCAATTGATGACGGCCCGGCAGGCGCGGCAGCGGAGCGTCGACCAAGCTGAACTCGTCCTGATAAACCATGCGGCCATGTTCTTCATGGGCGGAAAAATCCTGCCCGTAGACCGCCGTCGGGCATTTCAGCCGCTCGGCAGTGGCAATCAGCACATCGAGTGCCGCATCATATTCCTGATGGCCGATAACGACCGGCGATCCGGTCTTCACGATGCCTGCCTTTTCCGCCGCGATCAGTTCGACGCGATCGCCGAGATAGGCCTGATGGTCGAGCGAAATCGGCATGATGACCGACACGGCGGGATTGGAGATGACATTGGTCGCATCGAAGCGGCCGCCAAGACCCACTTCCAGAACCACGACATCGGCCGGCTGTTCGGCAAAGAGGACGAAGGTGACGGCGGTGAGGATTTCAAACACGGTTATGTGCTGGCCTTCATTGGCCGCTTCCACGCGCGCCAAAGCATCGGCAAGCATGGCGTCTTTGACCAGCCGACCGGGAGCGCCGGCGACGCCGATACGGTAGCGCTCATTCCAGTTCACCAGATGGGGCGAGGTGTGGACGTGAACGGCCAGACCCGCGGCTTCCAGAAGCGCACGGCTGAAGGCCGTGACCGAGCCTTTGCCATTGGTGCCCGCCACATGGATGACGGGCGGCAGGCGCTTATGCGGATTGCCAAGCTTTTCTAGGAGGCGGATGATCCTGTCCAGCGACAGATCGAAGCCCTTGGGGTGAAGCTGCATCAATCTTTCGATGATGCGTTCCGCCTCGCTCATGTCAGGCTTCGTCATATCCGTCATCCACCCCTCCGGAGCGCGTTCGATGGCTTTAGGCCGTGGCTGCCAACGGCAGAGTATCCTTAGATGCGTTGGCCGGTGCCTTCGTCATGATCTTCAAGAGATTGGCGAGTGTGTCCGGGATCGCGTGTCGATCGACGACCATGTCCACCATGCCGTGATCCAACAGGTATTCGGACGTCTGGAAGCCCTCCGGGAGCTTTTCGCGGATGGTCTGTTCGATGACGCGCTTGCCAGCGAAGCAGATTTCAGCGCCCGGTTCGGCGATGTGAACGTCACCCAGCATGGCGTAAGATGCCGTTACGCCACCCGTCGTTGGGTTAGTGAGGACGACGATGTAGGGCATGCCGGCTTCTTTTAGCATATTCACCGCAACGGTCGTACGCGGGAGCTGCATCAGAGAAAGAATGCCTTCCTGCATGCGGGCGCCGCCAGAGGCGGGAAACATGACAAGGGGGCAGCGTTCCGAGATGGCGCGCTCGAACGCTTTCACGATCGCTTCGCCTGCGGCAATACCGAGCGAGCCACCCATGAACTGAAACTCATGCACAACCGCGACGATCTTCAGGCCTTGCAGCTTGCCCACACCTGCAAGAATCGTGTCTTCCTGCTCGGTCTTTGTGCGGCTGTCGCGCAGGCGATCGGCATATTTCTTGGAATCGCGGAACTTCAAGGGGTCCTGCGCAACCTTGGGCTGGGGAAGCGCTTCGTACTCACCGCCATCGAAAAGATCGGCAAGACGGGCCTTTGCCGGCATTTTCATGTGGAAGCCGGAAGCGGGAATAACCCACTTGTTCTCTTCCAGATCCTTGTGGAAGACCATCTCGCCAGTTTCCGGGCACTTGATCCAGAGATTTTCCGGGGTATCGCGGCGGCCCAGCATGGAATTGATCCGTGGGCGTACGTAATTGGTAATCCAGTTCACGTTCTTTACTCCTGACTGTCCCCGCTGAACCGATGATCCTTCGGCAGCAGTTGAGCGCAATGGCGACGCATCTCTGCGACTTCGACCGAGTTCCGCTCTTCTTCTTCTTTTACATTCAAAATCAGAATGGCGATTTCAAGTCGATCATGACCTGACATCGCCCCGATGTCATGCGCGCGAGGCGCGGACACCCGTCGAAAGCCCCTTTACCAAGGTCGTTACCGCGGGCACGGTGTCGTTCGTTGCCTTACCATCCTTGGTGAGGCTCAGCGCGATCTGGTTGACGATGGCCGAACCGACCACGACGCCATCCGCCACCGCACCGATTGCCTTGGCATGATCGGCAGTCTTGACGCCGAAGCCGACGCAGACAGGCAGATCGGTATGCGACTTGATCCGCTCGACAGCACCGGAAATCGTCGATGGATCGGGCAAGGCCGAGCCGGTGATGCCGTTCATCGAGACGTAGTAGACGAAGCCCGACGTATTTTTCAGAACGGTCGGAAGACGCTTCTCGTCGGTCGTCGGCGTTGCCAGACGAATGAAGTTGACGTCTTTCTGGACTGCGGGAATGCACAACTCGTCATCCATCTCCGGCGGGAGATCGACAACGATCAGTCCATCGATGCCAGCCGACAGTGCATCGTCCAGGAACTTATCGACACCGTAAATGTAGATCGGATTGTAGTAACCCATCAGCACGATCGGCGTTTCATCATCCTGCTTGCGGAATTCGCGTGCGAGATCCAGCGTCGTTGCCAGCGTCTGTCCACCTTTCAGCGCGCGCTGGCCAGCCATCTGGATCGCCGGGCCATCGGCCATCGGATCGGAAAACGGCATGCCGAGTTCGATGACATCGGCACCGGCTTCCGGCAGCGCCTTCATGATGCCGAGCGAGGTTTCGAAGTCCGGATCGCCGCCCATGAAATAGGTTACGAGGGCCGGACGATTTTGCGCACGCAGATCGGCAAAGCGCTTGTCCATACGTGCAGTCATATCAGAGTCCCATTCCCAGAATTTTACCGACCGTGAAAATGTCCTTGTCGCCGCGGCCACAGAGATTCATCAGAATGATCTCGTCCTTGCCCATCTTCGGCGCGCGCTTGATGACTTCCGCCAAAGCGTGGCTCGGCTCAAGTGCCGGAATGATGCCTTCCGTGCGCGTCAGCATCTGGAAGGCGTCGAGTGCCTCATTGTCCATGATCGGCACATATTCGACGCGTCCGGCATCCTTCAGCCAGGAGTGCTCAGGCCCGATGCCCGGATAATCGAGACCGGCGGAGATCGAATGACCTTCCTTGATCTGGCCGTCACCATCCTGCAGCAGATAGGTGCGGTTGCCATGCAGAACGCCCGGTGAACCGGCGGTTAGCGAAGCACAATGCTCTTCGCCCTCCAGCCCCTTGCCGCCCGCTTCGACGCCGACGATCTTGACGCTCGTGTCATCGAGAAACGGATGGAACAGGCCGATGGCATTGGATCCGCCACCAACGGCGGCAACCAGCATGTCCGGCAAACGGCCTTCCAGCGCCAGCAGCTGCTCACGCGATTCCTTGCCGATGACCGACTGGAACTCGCGCACCATTTCCGGATAGGGATGCGGGCCGGCAGCGGTGCCGATCATGTAATAGGTGTCGTCGACATTGGTGACCCAGTCACGCAAAGCCTCGTTCATCGCGTCCTTCAGCGTGCCGTGGCCTGCCGTCACCGGCTTTACCTCGGCGCCGAGAAGCTTCATACGGAAGACGTTAGGCGCCTGACGCTCCACATCGGTCGCGCCCATATAGACCACACAAGGAATGCCGAAACGCGCGGCAACCGTTGCGGAGGCAACGCCGTGCTGACCGGCACCGGTTTCAGCAATGATGCGTGTCTTGCCCATGCGCTTGGCGAGCAGAATCTGGCCAAGGCAGTTGTTGATCTTGTGCGAACCGGTATGATTCAACTCGTCGCGCTTGAAATAGATCTTCGCACCACCGAGTTCAGCCGTCAGCCGCTCGGCGAAATAGATCGGGCTTGGGCGTCCGGTATAGTGCGTATTGAGATGCTCAAGCTCCGCCTTGAACTCCGGATCGTTCTTCGCCTTTTCCCACTCGGCCTGCAGGTCGAGGATCAAAGGCATCAGCGTTTCGGCAACGAAGCGGCCTCCGTAGATACCGAAGCGTCCGTCCTCATCGGGACCGGCGCGAAACGAGTTGGGTTTCAGCGTTTCGTTCACTTTCAAACTCCCTGCAGCCTAGCCGATCGAACCGCATCAAAAAATGCGTCGATCCTGGCCAAATCCTTTACACCAGGCGCGCTTTCCACACCCGACGATACATCCAGTCCGCTTGCTCCGGTTTTTGCCAAAGCCTCGGCAACGTTATCCGCGTTCAGACCTCCGGAAAGCATGTAATTCACGCTCTCGTCAAGAGAATGCAGAACACTCCAATCGAAGGAGACGCCATTGCCTCCCGGCAATTCGGATCCGGCGGGCGCCTTGGCATCGAACAGGAAACTGTCCGCGATCCCGATATAGGGATCTATCTTGGCAAGATCATCGGCGTCACGAATAGAAAAAGCCTTGATCACCGGCAGGCCGTAAAGCGCCTTGACGCTGAGCACACGTTCCGGGGTTTCGCTTCCATGGAGCTGGAGGATATCGGGTTTCAAAAGATCGATGATCTCATCAAGCTCGTCATTATCGGCGTTAACGGTGACGGCAACGACTTTGACGCTGCCGCGCACGGCATCCGCCAGCTTACCTGCGATATCCAGCTCGATGTTGCGCGGGCTCTTCTCGAAGAAGATGAAACCGATATGCGTCGCCCCACGCCGAACCGCGCGTTCAATGGCTTCCGGCGTTTTCAGCCCGCAAATCTTGATGTCCGGCATACTGGCACTTTTCATGACTGGGACGTGACACGAAACGCCTTGCGAGTCGAGCCAAAATGCGGGCGAAGCGGACATGCGAATAAATGTTTCACGTGAATCCAAACCTGCAATTGCAGACTAGTCAAAATCGATAGCATGAAGTTGCGAGCCGTTCTGCTTCAACCATGCTTTCGCCTTCTCCATCTCGGGGCAGAGCTTCTTGCACAGCGCCCAGAATTTCGGGCCGTGATTCATCTCTTTAAGATGTGCCACTTCGTGGGCGGCCAGATAATCGATCACGCTTTCCGGCGCCATAACGATGCGCCAGGAAAAACTCAGGTTCCCTTCATGCGAACAGGAACCCCAGCGGCTGCGCGTATCTTTCATCGAGATCGAGCGCACTGGCCTGCCAACTGCCTTTGAATGGATGGTAACAAGTCGCTCCAGATCGGCCCGGGCTTCCTTCTTCAGGAAAGTCGCAACGCGCCGGCCTGTATGTTCAGGTAACCCACTCACCTTCAGCAGAGGCTGACCGTCCTCATCTTGAGTGATATGGGTTACGCCGCGCATTGAACCCGAGTGCCGGATCGTATGGAGCGTACCACGGATGGAAATGGACGCCCCGTCATTCATTCCCGTCGGCGCAGAAAACTTTGCAAATTTGGTTTCAAGCCATCCTTGATGACGATCAAGAAACATATCGACCTGCGCATGGTGGAGGCCATAAGGGATCGTCAGCTTCAGCGCCTTGCCGCCTGGTTCGATGCGCAGCGTAATACGCGTTGCCCGCTGGTTTTCCTTGATCGTGATCGGCACGTTGCGCCCGCCCACCTCGACCGTGCGCTGGGTATGCGCCGGTTTGCGGGAAGACGGTGATTTCAGGGACTTTCGAAGCAGCGAAAACATGGACACGGTCATAGCCCGTCTCGCCGCGAAAAGCCATCCGCTCTCGTTCAGGGCCGGCGCTGATGCGTCTGAAAAAAAGCTATCATTTGCGGCACGATTTCATTGCGAAAGCGAGAGCCGTTGAAGACGCCGTAATGGCCGACATCCGGCTGCATATAATGGCGACGTTTGTCGGCTGGCAGGTTCAGGCAAAGATCATGTGCGGCCCTGGTCTGCCCGACACCGGAAATGTCGTCATTCTCTCCTTCCACGGTAAAGAGCGCGACAGTACGAATGGCAGTTGGATCAACCACCCTGCCCCTGTGCATCATCATGCCTCTCGGAAGCGCGTGCTCGATGAAGACGGTTTCGACTGTCTGAAGGTAGAATTCGGCGGTCAGGTCCATAACGGCGAGATATTCGTCATAGAATTCCCGGTGCTTTTCCGCCGAATCGCCGTCATTCTTCACGAGGTTCAGATAGAAATCCTTGTGCGCCGTCATGTGCCGGTCGAGATTCATGGACATGAAGCCGGAAAGTTGCAGGAAACCCGGATAGACCGCACGTCCGAAGCCCGGTTGCGGCCATGGGACGGACATGACGACATTGTCGCGAAACCAGTCGATGGGCTTGGCCTTGGCGAGCTCGTTGACGGCAGTCGGATTGATGCGCGTATCGATCGGCCCGCCCATCAAGGTCATTGAGGCAGGCGCAAAGCCGTCCTGATCCGCCTCCATCAGCGCAACGGCGGCGAGCACCGGAACCGAGGGCTGACAGACAGCCACCACATGCGTGCCATTACCAAGGTGATGCAGCATCTCGATGATGTAGGAGATGTAATCGTCCAGATCGAACCGGCCTTCGGTCAGCGCAACTGTGCGGGCGTCGATCCAGTCGGTTACATAGAGATCCGCGTGCGGCAGGAGCGCCTCGACCGTGCCACGAAGGAGCGTGGCATAGTGGCCAGACATCGGTGCAACCAGCAAAACTTTTGGATCGTCCAATCGATCTTCAGGCAGATTTCGATTGAAATGGATCAGTCGGCAAAAAGGTTTGGACCAGACGATCTCTTCCGACACATCGACAGCTTTGCCACCGATCTCAGTCTTCGCGATGCCAAATTCGGGCTTGCCATAGCGGCGCGTCATTCGCTCAAAGACTTCGAAACCTGCATCGAGGCTGCGGCCAAAAGCGGTGTTGGACAGGGGGTTGAGAGGGTTGTTGCAGGCCTGACGCATTAGATCAGCGCTGGCGCGCAAAGGTGCCATGGCCGCATGGTTCATTTCATAAAGATGATAGAACACGAATAAACGCCTCCCGTCGTCATCGTCGTCTTTTGTGACAGTCTAGCATCTTTTCGCAGTTGCACAAAACGGCTTGGTTCACCCTGCCCTCTTCTCCAGCGAAATGCGAAGGGCAAGGACAGGGATGAACCGCCTCGTTCGTTAGATATCGGCGACGAAAGTTTGCTTTTGAGTCCCAAGACCTTCGATGCCGAGCTCGACAACATCGCCGGCTTTGAGGAAGCGCTGCGGCTTCATGCCAAGGCCAACGCCTGGAGGCGTGCCGGTGGAGATGACGTCGCCCGGATGCAGCGACATGAACTGGCTGAGATACGACACGACATTGGCAACGCCATAGACCATGGTCTTGCTGGAGCCGTTCTGCATGGTCTCACCATTCACCTTCAGCCACATACCAAGGTTCTGCGGATCGGCGATCTCATCCTTTGTAACGAGCCATGGACCGATCGGGCCGAAGGTGTCGCAAGACTTGCCCTTTGTCCACTGGCCCTGGCGCTCCGTTTGGAAAGCGCGCTCAGAGACGTCATGCGAGACGCAGTAGCCAGCGACGTAATCCAAAGCATCAGCTTCCGACACGTATTTCGCTGTCTTGCCGATAACAACGCCGAGTTCGACTTCCCAGTCGGTCTTTTCGGAGCCGCGTGGAATGACGACGTTGTCATTCGGTCCCACGATCGCTGATGTCGCCTTCATGAAGATGACCGGCTCGGACGGAACAGCAGCGCCTGTTTCGGCAGCGTGGTCGGAGAAGTTCAGACCGATGCAGATGAACTTGCCTGTGCCGGCAACGCATGCGCCGATGCGATCTTCGTTTAGAACTGGCAACGTGGACAAATCCAGTGCTGCGATTTTCTTCAGGCCTTCCGGTGAAATCGCTTCCCCGCCTATGTCTTTCACGTGGCCTGAGAGATCGCGGACTTTTCCTTCCGCATCAAGAATGGCGGGCTTTTCGTGGCCGGGTTGACCGACGCGCATCAGTTTCATGGATCTCTCCCAGTTGTCAGACAAGATGATGCATATATGAACGAACTATTTATCCTTGTCACCCCTTGACCATGAAGAGGCCGCAAAAATACGATCGCATCTGCCTTCCTCTCCTATTGATAAGGACACATCATGACGACCAGCAATTCGCGTGACACAGATTACCCCGTCGATCCTCTTTTCCTCGATCGCTGGTCCCCTCGCGCTTATGACGGCAAGCCAATGCCGAAGGACGATGTGCTGACCATTCTCGATGCCGCGCGTTGGGCACCTTCGGCTTCCAACCAACAGCCTTGGCGTTTTGTCTACGGGTTGAATGGATCGGCTGAGTGGGAGAACTTTATTGGCCTTCTCATGGAGGGCAATCAGCGCTGGGCCAAGAATTCCTCTGCCCTGATCGTCATTCTGTCGCGTACTTACAATCTCCGCGACGGTGAAAAGAAGCCAGCGGCGACGCATTCCTTCGACGCGGGCGCGGCCTGGTTTGCTCTCGCAATGCAGGCCCACAAGCTTGGCTATCACGCCCATGGCATGGCAGGCATATTCAAGGACAAGATCCTTGAGCAACTGAATGTCCCGGAAGGTTATGCCGTTGAAGCCATGGTTGCTATCGGCAAGATCGCGCATAAGAGCACGCTCCCTGACGACTTGGCAGAACGCGAAGTCCCGAGCAAGAGGCTTGCGCTGTCGCAGATCGCGTTCGAAGGCAAGTTCACGGGCAACGCGGACTGACTTGCAGGGATTTACCGATTAGCCGGATTCTTGAGCCTCCGGCTTGAGCATAACCGAAACTTTCTTCCTTCTCGCCAATAAAAAACCCGGCATCGAAGCCGGGTTTCTTAACAAACTGTTTCACGTGAATCGTGCGCCGACACGATCCACAGCAAAATCATATATCGAGGTTTGCGACGCTCAGCGCGTTTTCCTGGATGAAGTCGCGGCGTGGTTCTACCTCATCGCCCATCAGACGGGCAAACAAGCCATCGGCATCGGTCGCATCATTGACCTTGACCTGCAGCAGCGAACGAACGTTGGCGTCGAGCGTGGTTTCCCATAGCTGCTCGGCATTCATTTCACCAAGACCCTTGTATCGCTGCATGGAAAGGCCCTTGCGGCCAGCTGCGAAGATGGCTTCAAGAAGCGCGCGAGGACCGGAAATCTGCAGACTTCCATCCTTGCGCTGCAGGACCGGAACAGTCGCATAGACCTCACGGCTTCGTGCGGCCAGCTGGTCGATGTGGCGGGCGTCGGCGGAGCCGAGCAGGCCGATATCGATCGTCGAAAGTTCCTTGACACCACGAACCATGCGCTGGAAGCGCAAGCCACCATCGGCGAGAACCTCGCCAGACCAGCCGCGCTCTGTCTCTTCGGCGATCATATCCAGACGACGGGAAACTTCCGCAACCGTGGCTTCCGCTTTGCTGGCGTCCGCGGAGAGTTCCGGATTGAGCGCTCCAGCAATGGCCGCCTGTTCCACGACCGACCGATTATATCGGGAATGTAGGCCGTCGATCAGCGAGCGCATGCGAACGGCGTCAGCAATGACTTCGCGCAGATCCTGGCCGACACGCACCTCACCGGAGCCAAGCGTCAGCGATGCTTCTTCGATACCCATCGAAATCAGGTAGTCTTCCAGCGCCTTTTCGTCTTTCAGATACTGGACGGACTTGCCGCGCGTGACCTTGTAGAGCGGCGGCTGGGCGATGTAGAGATGACCGCGTTCGATCAGTTCCGGCATCTGCCGGAAGAAGAATGTCAGGAGCAGCGTGCGAATATGAGCGCCGTCCACGTCAGCATCGGTCATGATGATGATCTTGTGGTAACGCAGCTTGTCCGCGTTGAATTCGTCCTTGCCGATCGAGGTGCCGAGCGCGGTAATCAGCGTGCCTATTTCCTGGCTGGACAGCATCTTGTCGAAGCGGGCGCGCTCCACGTTGAGGATCTTACCGCGCAGAGGCAGGATGGCCTGCGTTTCACGCGAGCGTCCCTGCTTGGCTGACCCACCAGCGGAGTCACCCTCGACGAGGAAGAGTTCGGATTTTGCCGGATCGCGCTCGGAGCAATCTGCAAGCTTGCCCGGCAACGAGGCGATATCGAGTGCGCCCTTGCGGCGGGTCAATTCGCGGGCCTTGCGTGCGGCCTCGCGCGCAACGGCAGCTTCCACCACCTTGCCGACGAGAATCTTTGCTTCTGTCGGGTGCTCTTCGAACCACGTGCTGAGCGCCTCGTTGACGAGGTTTTCGACGACAGGGCGCACTTCGGACGAAACGAGCTTGTCCTTGGTCTGCGAGGAAAATTTCGGATCCGGCACCTTGACCGAGAGAACCGCCGTCAGGCCTTCACGGCAGTCTTCGCCCTGAAGCGAGACCTTTTCCTTTTTGGTGATACCTGAACTATCCGCATAAGAGGTGACCTGACGTGTCAGCGCGCCGCGGAAGCCCGCCATATGCGTGCCGCCATCGCGCTGGGGAATGTTATTGGTGAAGCAAAGCACATTCTCGTGGTAGCTGTCGTTCCACCACATGGCGACTTCGACCGTAATGCCGTCCTTTTCGCCACGAATGGCAACTGGTTTGTCGACCAGCGGCTTCTTGGCGCGGTCGAGATACCGTACGAAAGCTTCCAGACCGCCATCGTAAACCATCTCCTCCTGCTTGATGTCGGAGTGGCGCTTGTCGGTAAGCAGAATGCGAACGCCCGAGTTAAGGAAGGCAAGTTCGCGGAGGCGATGCTCAAGCGTAGCGTAGTTGTATTCCGTCATCGTGAAGGTATCCGAGCTTGCCAGGAAGGTGACTTCCGTGCCCGAGCGGCCTTCATATTCGCCGATCACTTCCAGTGGTTTGTCCGCGACGCCATGGGTGAAGGAGATTTCGTGGACCTTGCTGTTGCGGCGAATACGCAGCTTCAACCAGACGGAGAGAGCGTTGACGACCGAAACGCCGACGCCATGCAGACCGCCGGATACCTTATAGGAGTTCTGGTCGAACTTGCCGCCGGCATGGAGCTGCGTCATGATCACTTCCGCAGCCGAGACGCCCTCGCCCGTATGAATATCGGTCGGGATACCGCGGCCGTTGTCTGTCACGGTGACGGAGCCATCGGCATTCAACGTCACGGTGACGAGATCGGCATGACCGGCAAGCGCCTCGTCGATCGCGTTGTCCACCACTTCATAAACCATGTGGTGAAGACCGGACCCATCGTCAGTATCCCCGATATACATCCCGGGACGTTTGCGCACAGCATCAAGGCCCTTGAGAACCTTGATCGAATCGGCTCCATATTCCGTATTCACGCTGTTTTCGCTCGACGGTGTTTCAGTCATAAGCATTCTTTCCAATGGGCGCTGCCAGAGCGTACCGCTTTTCGGGCGCGCAATCGCAGCGAATCACTTTCAATCCGGTTGGCCGACTATAGGAATTCCGTCCCGATATCCAAAGTCTGCGCCCCTCAAACCCTCGATAAAACAGGGGATAGCGCGACTTTCAGTCACAAGAACGGCCTTTTTGCAGCACGGCTGACAATTCGTCTATCACAGTCCGAGGCAGCTTGCGAATATCATGCGCAAGCGCATTGGCAAGAGCGGTATATTCTGGCGGAAGACCGACCGTATCGATGATGATACGGGGATGCGAAGTGCCGGCGAGGCGGAACAACTCCTCAGCATCATCCCAGATGATGTTGAAGTAGCCGGCGATGCGCTGCAACAGATCAAAGCTCGGTGTACCCCGCTTCCCATGTTCGAGTGCCGAGAGATAAGCGGGCGACACACCGATGGCAAAAGCCATGTCTTTCTGCGTCACGCCCTTCTGCTCGCGCAGACGCCGAACGGCTTCGGCGAAGGGCGTCACGACTTGTCTCCCCGCCTGCGGGACAGCCGCACATACAGCGCGCCATCGCCGCCATGGTTCATGGAAGCATCCTCGTAAGAGGAGATCAGGTGGCGGTACTCCGGCTTAGAGAACCACATGGGTACCGCGCGCTTCAATGCCCCATCGCTGCCCATAGACCGACCTTTACCGGTGATCACCAGCACGTGACGCAAACCGCGCTCATGCGCGCGCACGAGAAAATCGAGAAGCACCGCATGCGCCTCGCTCTGGAACATGCCGTGAAGGTCGATACGTGCTTCGAGCGCCAGTCGACCGCGCGTGAGCTTGCGCTTTACCGGCTTTTCCAATGGGTGATGCACTCGATCCTTTTTCACCCCTGGCGCGGAAGACTCCGGCACAGGTTCTATAATCATCTGCGGGAATGGCGGAATGGGCTTGGCGGATGCGATGGGCGGATTAGGGGCCGGATTCACCTCGACGTCCTCGAAGACCAACAGATCTTCCATGCGACCGGAGATCGGCCGCGCTGTGCGGGCAACCTTGCCCCACAGCACGCGCTCCTCCTTGCCGAGTTTGCGCCCACCCTTCATCAGAGATACCTTTCCGCAGCCTCTTTGGGGATGAGTATAGTGAAATCCGCGTGATTGCGCACGGTGCCTGCAAGTTCGCCAGCCTCATCTCCCGAACCGGTGAAGATATCGCCTCGTGCGGGTCCGACGATTGCGGAGCCGGTGTCGAGCGCCAGCATCAAACGGGCAAACGGCTTTCCGCCATCCAAATGGGTCAGGCTCTGCGACTGGATGAAAAAGGGAAAACCGAAGGTGTGAATCAGGCGGTCGACGGCGAGCGATCGTCCAGCGACAAGAGGCACTTTAGCAGCAGCGATCGGCCCGACCTCCAACCCGTCTACGTCCGCCTCGCGAAAGAATATGTAGGACCGATTATGCCAGAGCACCTCATCCACCTGGTCGGGATGATCGGCAAGCCACTGACGGATCGTCTGCATCGAGACGGTGGCAGGAACGAGCTCTCCGCGATCCAATAACAGGCGACCGATCGGGGAGAAGCGATGGCCAGCTTTGGCCGCATAAGTCACGCGTTTCAGCGACCCGTCGGCAAATCTCAGCCTCGCGGCACCCTGGACGTGGACGAAAAACAGATCGACCTTGGATTTAGCAAAGGCAATTTCGAGCCCCCTGCCTTCAAGATAGCCCTGATCGATTTGCCGTCGATCCGGATATTCGGAAATCTGGCCGTCCCTTTCTAGAGCGAAGGCATAATAGGGATCGATAGTGGACGGGCGGTTGCTGTCATCAATATCGACCAGATCACCCGGGCGGTTGTAGATCGGATATTTCCAGACCTCGTCCCGGACTGCCGAAACCTCCAGTTCCGGCTCGTAAAACGCGGTGACGAAGCCACGCTTTTCGTCCGCCAGGACAATCCGGAAGGGAACGCAGTTCTCCTCGAAGAAGGCGCGCGCCTGATCGGCAGTGTCGATCTTAGCCGTCTTCGCCTTTTCCAGCAGCACCGTGAGATCCTCGGCCGAAAGACCCAGGCTTGCACTGCGGTAGGGCTTGCCCTTATTCAGGTGGGCCAGGATATCGCCCATCGCGGCAAAAAGGGCTGAGGGGTCATCTTGCCCCCAGCCCTCCAACTTATCGAACGACACCTTTTGAAGGTGAAAATCTCTCGTCGTGATCATGCTTCGGATTCAGTCGCGATCAGCTTCCAGTTTGGATCGCGAGAACGGATATCGCGGGAGAAGGTCCAGATGTCGTCGACTTCGGATACGTTTTCCGCATCACCATCCACCAGCTTGCCATCTTTGTCATAGGTGGCGGAAATCAACTGGCTGATGATGCGCAGCGTAATCTGTTCCTCGGATCCGCGCACCGTTGCCTGTGTGATATCGATTTTCTCGATGCCGACAAAGGTGGACTTCACCACTTCGCCGCGCTTTTCCCGTTCGGAGATCGCCGCATCGAAGCCGTCATAGACTTCCTTGGAAAGAAGGTTCTTCAACGTATCCCGATCGCCGTCCGCAAAGGCCATGACGATCATTTCATAAGCCATCCGGGCGCCGTTGAGAAATTCCTTCGGCTGGAAAGACGGATCGCTCTCGACAAGCTGGCGCAGGGAATCATTCAGAGCAGAACCGGCCGGCGCGATCATGTCCACGCCAGCGAAACGGTTTTCATCCGTTTCGCCACGCTTCGCCAAGGTAACGACCTTGTTATCGTCATTTGGCGCTTTTGCTGTTTCACGGGCGCTGAAAGGATCGAATGGCGGCTTCTCGTTGCCGGTGCGGCGGCCAAGCACACTGCGAAGCTGGAAAAAGATCAGCACCGCCGCCACAAGGAAAAACAATGTTATGAAGTCGCTTGAGCCCATCTTTTACCGAAACCACCATTTAAATCCAATGTTGAACCATCATATAGTCTTCATCCGATCAATCTTCAAATATGCAGATTCAATCGGCGGTTCCTGCAGATCGGTTTTCTGCTCACTATCCAACACGCAAGGCTAGAAATATGCGTTTCTCACTGCTGCCGATCATCGTGCTTTTGATGCCCATTCTGGAAATTGCCGGCTTTATCGTGGTCGGGAAGGCAATCGGCCTGTGGCCGACACTGGCATTGATCATCCTGACCTCAATGCTGGGCCTCATCATTCTGCGCAATGGTGGTCTGGGTATGGTGCGAAATCTGCAAAATGCGGGACGTACGGGCGACCAGCCAGCAGAGGCGCTTGTCAGCGGCGGCATGCGTGTCATCGCTGGTATCCTCCTTTTCGTTCCGGGATTTTTCACCGATATTATCGGGGTTTTGCTGCTCGTGCCGGCGGTGCGCCGGTTTTTCTGGACGATCTTTCGACCCAATATCATCGTTGCGGATTTTGCTCGTGGCGGTTTTCGCAATGCTCCGCGTGGTTCGACATCGTCAAAGGTGGTCGATCTGGACGAGGACGATTTTCATCGCGAAGGTCAGAACAATTCACCCTGGTCACCCGATCGCAATGACCGCAATCTACCCAGAGAGTAAGTCTGCCGGAGGGCGCCGGAGGGTTGTAAGCCTCGGGTCCAGATGATAGACGGCATTCACGGCATTCACTTTACGAGGCACATCATGACCACTGAAAATGGCGCACAGAACGGCGCGGCGCCGTCTCTCAATATTCTGACCCAGTACACAAAGGATCTTTCGTTCGAAAATCCGGGTGCGCCGCGTTCGCTTCAGGCTCGTGATGGCGCGCCTTCGATCAACATCAACGTCAACGTCAATGCAAACCCGATTTCCGGTTCCGACTTCGACGTCGTCTTGACGCTGAATGCAGAAGCCAAGGATGGCGACAAGGTTCTGTTCGTGGCCGAGCTGACCTACGGCGGCGTATTCCGCATCACCGGTTTCCCGCAGGAACACATGCTGCCGGTTCTCTTTATCGAGTGCCCGAGACTGCTCTTCCCATTCGCCCGTCAAATCATCGCAGACGTGACGCGCAATGGTGGCTTCCCGCCTTTGATGATCGACCCGATCGATTTCGCACAGATGTTTGCCCAGCGCGTTGCCGAAGAACAGGCCCGCTCTCAGGTTCAGGCCGTCCCGAACTGATCGGATCGCCCAAGATCATTCTGTAACCCGGGTTCATCGAGCCCGGGTTTTTTGTTGTCCGGTGTCTTGCACAGAGAGTTCAAGAAGGCTTGCGGTATTTATTCCAAATAGCCTTCTCACCCATCGACTGCAAAAGCTTTTCGTGCGCAGCTAGCGCCTGCACATCAAGGCGTGACGGCAGTGGCCGCTCGCGCTGCAGCGGTGGCGTAGGACGATCATCCTCTTGTGCGGTGATTTGCGTTTTAGACGCAGAGCCGAATCCAAGTGCCGTCTGCCGGCCACCGATCATCTCGATATAGACGTCGGCCAGAAGTTCGGAGTCAAGAAGCGCTCCGTGTTTGTCGCGACGCGAGTTATCGACACCATATCGACGGCAGAGCGCGTCCAGGGAGTTCGGACCCATCGGATGTTTGCGGCGCGCAAGCGCCAGCGTATCGGTTACCCATTCCGGCGATACAGGCTCGATGCCAAGGCGCGCAAATTCCGCATTGACGAAACCCATATCGAAGGTGGCATTGTGCGCTACCCAGCGGGCACCATCGAAGAATTCTCGAATCTGGTCCACAACCTCGGCGAATTTGGGCTTATCCTGCAGAAACTCATCGGTGATGCCGTGGACTGCAAGCGCATCGGGATGGACTTTCCGGTCCTCCGGATTGATGTAGATGTGGATGCTTCTTCCGGTCGGAAAATGATTGATCAGCTCGATCCCGCCAATTTCGATGATACGATCGAATTTGGATTCCAGACCTGTGGTTTCCGTATCGAAAATGATTTCGCGCATCGGAATGACTGCCCTTCTGATATGACCGCTAGTTTCGCAAGGTCGCGTACGGAGTTTTAAGTCCGTTGGGAGAGCGCTCGAAGCACCGAGCGAACCTGCATTCTCGCGTCCTCGATACCACGTCCCGTATCAATGATGAAATCGGCTTTTCGACGCTTGTCCACATCCGGCATCTGCCGGGACAGGATCATCGCGAATTTCTCTTCTGTCATGCCAGGACGCGACAACACACGTTCCCGCTGGATTTTTGGCGAGCAACTGGCCACCACAACAACATCGACGCGGCTCTCCGCCTTCGTCTCGAACAACAGAGGAATATCCAGAAGCGCAACCGCTTCGCCATTTTGCTTATGCTCGGCGACGAATGCGTCCTGCTTGCTGCGAACGAGTGGGTGGACAATGCTCTCCAGAACCGAAAACTGAGCCGGATTCTCACGTAGGATATGGCTTAGAATGTCACGGTTCACCCTGCCCTCTTGCACCGCTTGCGGGAAAGCGACCGCAATCGGAGAGACGGCCTCGGAGCGATAAAGATCATGAACCACGGCGTCTGAATCGCAGACTGGCACACCCTCGTCGGCAAAGAGTTTTGCAGTTGTGGTCTTTCCCATTCCAATGGAGCCGGTCAGACCGATGACAATCATGCGTGTTCTTCCATATCCGCGATGATCATCGACCGAAGGTTCGACGTAACGTCCGGCCTGACGCCGAACCACTTATCGAAGCCTGGACGCGCCTGATGAAGAAGCATGCCGAGCCCGTCGACGGTTTCAAATCCCTGCCTCTCTGCCATATCGAGAATAGGCGTTTTCAGAGGCACATAGACGATATCTGTCACAACGGCGTTTTCTGCCAATGGTGAAAAGTCGATATCGCGCACGTCCGTCCCATCCATGCCGAGCGAGGTGGTGTTGACGAAAAGCCCGCAATCCTTCGACACTTCCGCAAGCGCTTCCATGGGGTGCCCGTGGACGGCTGGACCGAACCGGTCTGCGAGTTCCCGCGCTCGTTCCACGGTGCGATTGACCACATGGATTTCGGAAATACCGCGATTGCGGATAGCCTGAATTACAGCGCGACTGGCGCCCCCCGCCCCCAGCACCAATGCCTTGCCGCTCTTGTCCCATCCCGGATGTCTGTCATCCAGATTGGCAACAAAGCCAAAACCGTCCGTGTTGGTGGCGTGGATCAGTCCATCCTCAACCCAAACCGTATTGGCAGCACCGAGCTCTTCAGCCAGATCGTCCGGCCTGTCTGCGAGTCTGTAGGCAGATTCCTTGTGGGGAATCGTCACGTTCCCACCAACATAAGGCGTATCGGTGCCCTTCAAAGAAGCGAGAAACGAGGGAAATTCCTCCGGCGATTTTTCTACCGCTCCGTAGTTACCGTCGATCTGAAACTGTTTGAGCCAGAAGTTGTGAATGAGCGGCGAACGCGAGTGCTTGATTGGGTAGCCAACGACGAAAGCATTTTTGGTTAATGTTTCACGTGAATCAGCCATCGATCACCCTAAGCTCCCGTAATTGCGCCAGCAGAGGAAGGAGCGGCAGCCCCAAGATTGTAAAGTAGTCTCCCTCGATCGAACTGAATAGCTGGATTCCTTCTCCCTCCAACTGGTAGGCTCCCACGCTGGACAGCACTTGCGAGCCGGATCGTTCGAGGTAGCGCGACACATAATCGGCAGACAGTTCACGCACCGTCATCTTTGCAATGCTGACGGTATCCCAAATGACTGCGCCATTCTTCGCGAGTGCTACGCCGCAATTCAGACGGTGCGTCTTTCCAGACAGTGACAGGACGTTGGCGTGCGCCTGCGCCATATCTTTCGCCTTGTGGTAGATTCGGTCGCCGAGCGACATCGTCTGGTCCGAACCGATCACGAAGGCTTCCGGATGTAAAAGACTGACGGCAATAGCCTTGGCCTTAGCGAGCTCCAAAGCGATAACCTCGGGAGCGGCGCCTTCTTGCTCAAGCTTTGCGTCGATTGCGCGCTCATCAATTTGCGCCGGAATGCTGGAAAATGTAAGACCTGCATTGCGCATGAGCATCTGGCGCGAGGCGCTGGCAGATGCAAGTATCAGTTCGGACGTCATGGTTGTCTCCGATGAATGTCGGGATTCGGATTAGCGTGTCCGTTGGCGCAGGGCAAGGATAGCAGCGGCCGTCTCTTCGATGGAGCGCCGTGTGACATCAATCAGAGGCCAGTTGTTGCGAGCACAGAGCGCGCGGGCATATTTCAACTCTTCCATGATTGTGGCCCTGTCGATATATTGTCCCCGGTCGAAGCCACCCGTTGCTCCAAGTTCCCGGTTTTCGCGGATTTGCGATATTCTGTCGGAGGTTGCGACAAGTCCTACGATCAACGGTTTCGTGGCCGTATAGATGCTGTCAGGCAGGGGAACGTTCGGCACAACCGGTATATTCGCGGTCTTGATGCCGCGGTTGGCGAGATAGATGCTCGTCGGCGTTTTCGAGGTGCGGCTGATCCCGATGATGACGACATCCGCCTCATCATAATGCTCCGGCATCTGTCCGTCATCATGATCCATGGCGAAATTCAGCGCTTCGATACGGGCGAAGTAATCTGCATTCAGTGCATGCTGCGCACCAACGCGCCGGCGTGAGGTTGCCCCCAGATAGGTCTGGAAAATGCCGATGATCGGTTCCAGCACATTGACGCAAGGGACACCAAGCGCGTGGCATTGAAGTTCTAGGAAGGACGACAGCTGCTGATCGACGATGGTGTAAAGCACAATGCCGGGCTGGCGATCGATCTCTTCTACCACCGCCTGCAATTGCTTTTGATTTCGGATCATCGGATAGACATGTTCAATCGGCATGGACGCGTGGAACTGCGCCGATACAGCCCGCCCGGCAGACATCAGAGTCTCTCCGGTCGAGTCCGATATCAGGTGCAGATGGAAGAAGTTTTTTTTATTCTCCACGCTGTTTTTGCCTCCCTGTTGATAAAGCTGGACAAGTCCGACATGGCGCGCGCGGTCGATCCTGCGTGGCGGAAAACCGCCCACTTATCCACACTTCGGTGTTTGGTGTAGCAAGCAGAAAGGCTGCTGTGAATCGTTGGGATAAAGAAAAACATCTTTCGTGTTGTCCCCCTGTTATCCACAGCTCGTCTCACAAAGGGACGCATGACAAGGTTCTGAAAATTAATGCGAAAATTGGATTTCCCAAGGAATGCTGAAGAAACGCGTGTAATGATCACACAGGAGCCAAGGCGATCCGCGCACTGCGGCATATCAGCTTGAAAGTTTTTAATCCTTGCTACTCACCGACTCTAAGAAATAGAAAATCTTTTAAATCTCTTTGTTTTTTTATTTGGAAGAGCTGCGCGCAATGATCGAACGGAACGTCATGAGGGTTTTGAACGGAGAAACCGTAAGCCCTCCTCCTGTCTGGCTTATGAGACAGGCTGGAAGATACCTTCCGGAGTATAGGGAAACGCGAAAGGTCGCAGGAAGTTTCTTGGACCTCTGTTACAATCCGGAGCTTGCAACCGAAGTCACGCTTCAGCCGATCCGCCGCTTTGGCCTCGATGCTGCAATCCTCTTTTCCGATATTCTGGTCGTCCCGGATGCTTTGAAGCGGAACGTCAGTTTCTCCGAAGGCAAGGGACCGCAGATGGATCCCATCAGCGCATCTGAAATCGATGCCCTGGATGCCTCAGCTGTTATCGGTTATCTCGATCCGGTCTTCAGAGCTGTCGGCAAACTGCGCGCTGAATTACCTCAACAGACCACGCTGCTCGGCTTCTGCGGTGCGCCGTGGACCGTTGCAACTTACATGATTGCCGGTCATGGCACGCCCGATCAGGCACCTGCCCGGCTTTTCGGCTATCAGCATCCACATGCTATGGAAAAGCTTCTGGCGTTTCTGGCGGAGGTTTCAGCGGACTACCTGGTGGCGCAGCTCGATGCCGGTGCTGACGCCGTGCAGATCTTCGATTCCTGGGCAGGGGTGTTGGGCGAGAAAGAGTTTGAGGCTTATGCGGTCAAACCGGTGGCGAGGATCATCCAGTCCGTCCGCGCGCGCAGGCCAGATGCCAAGATCATCGCCTTTGCGAAGGGCGCCGGCATTTTGTTGAAAGACTACCGACGCAAGACCGGAGCTGATGCGATCGGTCTCGACTGGAGCGTGCCACTGTCCTTTGCGCGCGAGTTGCAACAAGACGGCCCTGTTCAGGGTAATCTCGATCCCATGTTGATGATTGCCGGTGGCAAGCCGTTAGAGGACGGGATTGATTCGATCCTGCAATCTCTCGGCCATGGACCGTTAATCTTCAATCTCGGCCACGGTATTACGCCCCAGGCCGATCCCGAGAACGTGGCCCGTCTGGTGGCGCGGGTGCGTGCTCAGGGAGCGTCACTGTGAGCGAGGACAAGCAGATTTCGGCGACCGCGGGCCGTAAAACGCATCTTCGTGCTGCTGCCGCTCTCGCCGTCTTCATCGGCTTTATCGCGCTGATCCTGCATGTCGATCCGGCTGACGCCTATCTTTGGATCAAGGCTCTGCACATTGTGGCTGTCATCTCCTGGATGGCGGGCCTTCTCTACCTGCCGCGGCTCTTCATCTACCATACGGATGCGCCGGTCGGCTCGGCACAGTCTGAAACCTTCAAGGTGATGGAACAACGGCTGGTGAGGCTAATCATGAACCCCGCCATGATGGTGACGTGGGTTCTCGGCCTCTATCTCGCATGGTCTGTCTATGGGTTCAGCGGTGGCTGGCTTCATGCAAAAATTGCTCTGGTGATCGCTTTGACAGCGACCCATGTTTATTTCAGCCGTAGTGCAAAAGCCTTCGGCCGGGATGAAGACAGACGTTCTGCCCGTCACTGGCGGTTGATGAACGAGGTTCCTACGGTTCTCATGATCGTCATAGTCATACTTGTGGTTGTGAAACCGTTCGGATAACTGACGATCACGATAATTTTCCCGGAATTGTTGCTTTGCTCTTGCGGCGGCGGGCCCGAAACGCTATTTTCAGCCCACTCATCTCCTGGCATGTGAATTATTCAGACGGCTGCGGTTGCACCTCAGAAGCTGATTCGCGAACACGCCGCTCCCCTACATATTTTTAAAGACGGTCTTTCTCTTCATGGCTGAAATGAAGCTACAGGAACTCAAAAGCAAATCTCCGACCGATTTGCTGACGTTTGCCGAATCCCTGGAAGTTGAAAATGCGAGCACCATGCGCAAGCAGGAGCTCATGTTTGCTATTCTCAAGATGCTGGCAAGCCAGGATGTCGAGATCATCGGGGAAGGCGTCGTAGAAGTTCTCCAGGATGGCTTCGGCTTCCTCCGCTCCGCCAATGCCAACTATCTGCCCGGCCCCGACGATATCTATATCTCTCCCTCCCAGATCCGCCGCTTCTCGCTGAAGACCGGCGATACGGTCGAAGGCCCTATCCGTGGACCGAAGGAAGGGGAGCGCTATTTCGCGCTTCTCAAGGTCAACACAATTAATTTCGACGATCCGGAAAAGATCCGTCACAAGGTTCACTTCGACAACCTGACGCCGCTTTATCCGAATGAGCGCTTCAAGATGGAGCTTGACGTTCCGACGTCGAAGGATCTGTCGTCTCGCGTCATCGATCTTGTCGCGCCCCTCGGCAAGGGCCAGCGCGGTCTGATCGTCGCGCCCCCAAGAACCGGTAAGACGGTTCTCCTTCAGAACATCGCTCACTCGATCACAGCGAACCATCCGGAATGCTACCTGATCGTTCTTCTGATCGATGAACGGCCCGAAGAAGTGACCGATATGCAGCGTTCGGTAAAGGGCGAAGTTGTATCCTCGACCTTCGACGAGCCTGCGGTGCGCCACGTCCAGGTCGCGGAAATGGTGATCGAAAAGGCCAAGCGTCTTGTCGAGCATGGTCGCGATGTGGTCATTCTGCTGGATTCGATTACCCGCCTTGGTCGCGCCTATAACACCGTCGTGCCTTCTTCCGGTAAGGTTCTGACAGGTGGTGTCGACGCCAATGCGCTTCAGCGTCCAAAGCGTTTCTTTGGTGCTGCACGTAACATCGAAGAGGGTGGCTCGCTCACCATCATTGCCACGGCCCTGATCGATACCGGTAGCCGTATGGACGAAGTGATCTTCGAAGAATTCAAGGGTACGGGTAACTCCGAAATCGTGCTTGATCGCAAGGTCGCCGACAAGCGTATCTTCCCTGCCATGGATATTCTTAAGTCCGGCACCCGTAAGGAAGACCTGTTGGTGCCGCGTCAGGATCTTCAGAAGATCTTCGTCCTTCGCCGTATTCTGGCTCCGATGGGCACAACCGATGCAATCGAATTCCTTATCGACAAGCTCAAGCAGACGAAGAACAATGGCGACTTCTTCGACTCGATGAACACATAATCTAATTAGCCGGATTCTCGCGGCGAATTATGGGCTGCGCTCCTGAACCGGGCGCGGCCATTTTATTTGGAGCGCGACGCGCCGTTTGCTGTGGACGCTCTATTCGTTTGACTCGTGGCATCGTGCTCGTCAAAGGCCGCTTCGACCTTGGAGCCGATGCAAGAAGTGAGCGTTGGCATGTCCTACTCGACTGATACGATTTATGCTTTATCCAGCGGATCACTCCCCGCAGGGGTTGCGATCATCAGGATAAGTGGGCCTAGCTCCCTCGACGCCTTACGAAGCTTGGCAGGTGATGAACTGCCCCCTCCGCGCCAAGTTGGTCTGAAAACGATTCGTGGCCGTAACGGCGATGTTATAGACCAGGCGCTGGTTCTTCAGTTCCCCTCCCCTCACTCATTTACGGGAGAGGACTGTGTCGAACTCCAAGTTCATGGAAGTCGGGCGGTGGTCGCGGCAATATTCGCGCTGTTGGAAACGATGCCTGGGCTACGTCCCGCAGACGCTGGAGAGTTCTCAAGACGCGCCTTCGATAATGGCAAGATGGACCTTGTCGAGGTTGAAGGTCTTGCCGATCTCCTGCAAGCCGAAACGGAAATGCAGCGCCGCCTCGCGGTGGAACAGAGCAGCGGCCATCTGTCTGCGCTCTATGACGGCTGGGCAAACCAGTTGACGCGCTGCAGAGCCTTGATCGAAGCAGAACTTGATTTTGCTGACGAGGATGATGTGCCGGATTCTGTGGCGGGTCAGGTCTGGGCCGCCGTTCGTAGTCTGGAAGGTGAGCTTGCGCGCCATTTGGCGGATGGGCAAGGGGCTGAGATTATCCGAGATGGTTTTAAGGTCGCTCTTTTGGGTGCTCCAAATGTCGGAAAATCGAGCTTGATGAACGCTTTAAGTGGGCGTGAGGTGGCCATCGTGACAGAGATAGCCGGCACCACTCGCGACGTTCTCAGCGTCGATCTCGACATCGATGGCTACCTCGTAACACTGTTCGATACTGCGGGGCTGCGTGATGCGACCGATATCGTGGAGCAAGAGGGGATCAAGCGCGCAGAGCGCACGGCGGACCAAGCCGATCTCGTTCTTTACCTTACGGATATCGATTCGGATGCGGAACATCTTGTCGCAAAGCTTCATGCTCACAGCCTACTCGTGCGGACGAAAGCTGATCTGGCATCCCATCTCCCCGGGCCAGGTGATCTCCTTATTTCCGCGAAAACGGGGTTAGGCCTAGATGCGTTGAAGTCAGCCATCAAAACAGCGATCGATCAGAGGGTTGGAATTGCTGGGAGCCTGATGCCTGCACGATCAAGGCATAAAAAACGGCTTGAAGAGACGCTGGACTATGTTAGGGATGCGTTGAATTCTGAAGGTATGGAACTTGCGATCCGTTCGGAGTACCTTCGTCTGGCAGCGACGTCGCTAGGACGTATCACTGGCAGGGTCGACGTCGAAGAGTTGCTCG
Organism: uncultured Agrobacterium sp.; assembly: GCA_913777615.1. Lineage (GTDB taxonomy): Bacteria > Pseudomonadota > Alphaproteobacteria > Rhizobiales > Rhizobiaceae > Agrobacterium. The sequence continues at coordinate 62,252 of CAJYTK010000008.1, forward strand.
GCGTCATATTTTCCGAGTTCTGCATCGGTAAATGATTCACGTGAAACACAAGGCGTCCAAGCGCCTCGTACTTTGTTGGAAATTCGATGGTTTATGATGTCGTCGTCATTGGTGGTGGTCATGCTGGCAGTGAGGCTGCGGCTGCGTCAGCGCGTTACGGCGCCCTGACCGCCCTCTTAACCCACAAGCGAGACACTATTGGCGTCATGTCCTGTAATCCGGCGATTGGCGGATTGGGCAAGGGTCATCTTGTCCGGGAAATTGACGCTCTAGACGGCTTGATGGGCCGGATGGCGGACGCAGGTGGTATTCAGTTTAGGATGCTCAACCGCAAGAAGGGACCTGCTGTTCGCGGCCCTCGCACACAGGCAGACCGGCGTCTTTACCGCGAGGCCGTGCAAAAAGAAATTGCGAACACCGACAACCTGGACGTTATCGAGGGTGACGCATACGATGTCGAGATTCAGGACGGACAGATAGAGGCGGTGATCCTCAGCGATGGCCGCAGGATTGCCTGTCGCGCAGTCGTATTGACAACCGGCACATTTCTCCGCGGCCTCATTCATATCGGATCCGAAAAGATTCCAGCAGGTCGTGTTGGCGAGAAACCCTCGGTTGGACTGTCTGACACTCTGTCTCGCGCCGGGCTGGGACTTGGGCGGCTCAAGACTGGAACACCTGCACGGCTAGACGGTCGCACGATTGATTGGGCTGGGTTGGATAAGCAGGGGCCGGATGAAGAGCCCGTTCCCTTCTCGTTCATGACGGATCAGATCACGAACCCGCAGATCGATTGCGGCGTAACGCGTACGACGCCTGAAAGCCACAAAATCATCCAGGATAATATTCACCTCTCCGCGATGTATTCCGGCCAGATCGAAGGGGTTGGTCCTCGCTATTGCCCATCGATTGAAGATAAAATTGTTCGTTTTGGGGAGCGCGACGGCCATCAGATCTTCCTCGAACCTGAAGGGCTCGATGATCACACCGTATATCCGAACGGTATTTCAACGTCGCTCCCTGCTCATGTGCAAGAAGCGTTCATTCACTCCATTCCGGGGCTTGAGCGCGTCTCTATTCTTCAACCAGGCTACGCGATCGAATACGATTATGTCGATCCGCGTGAGTTGAAGCCATCTTTGGAATGTAGAAAGGTTCCCGGTCTATTTCTCGCGGGGCAAATCAACGGGACCACCGGTTATGAAGAGGCTGGAGCGCAGGGCCTGGTCGCGGGGCTGAATGCTGCTCGTCTCGCGGGTGGAGCTGAAGCGCATATCTTCAGCCGAACTGACTCTTACATAGGCGTGATGATCGACGATCTCACATCGAAAGGCGTCACGGAGCCCTACAGGATGTTTACCTCTCGAGCCGAATATAGACTTTCTCTCAGAGTGGATAATGCCGACCTCCGACTGACTCCGACAGCACTCGATCTCGGACTTGTTGGTCAGGAGCGTGCCACGAAGTTTAGAGCTTATACGGGAGCATTGGAGACTGGCCGACAGCTCTTGAAGCAATTGGCGATAACGCCTGCGCAAGCTGCAAAGCAAGGATTAAAGCTCAATCAGGACGGTCAACGTCGTAGCGCCTATGAACTATTGGCTTATCCAGAGATGACACTGGAGGCTTTAAAGCCGATATGGCCTGCGCTGAACGATCTGGCACCACGAGTTTCAGAGGTACTTGAGATCGAAGCGAGCTACGCTGTATATATGCAGAGGCAAAGTGCTGATATCATTGACATCAAACGGGACGAAGATCGTCAGATACCCGAGGGTTTCGAGTTTGGTGCCATCTCCGGCCTCTCTAACGAATTGAAACAAAAACTTATTGCTGCCAAGCCGATCAATATTGCGCAGGCGGCACGTGTTGACGGAATGACGCCGGCTGCAATCTCTCTGATCCTTGCGCTGATTAAAAAAGGGACTTATACGCGAGCGGAGCAAATCCGCTTACAGCCCTAACGAGTCCCAATATGACGATAAACGGCCAAAGTGTTTCACGTGAAACACAGGACCGGCTCGAGCACTTCGTCGAGCTTTTCAAGAAATGGAACGCAACAACCAACTTGGTCGCGCCTTCGACTTTGAAGGACGTCTGGTCTCGGCACGTTGCCGATAGTGCCCAGATTTTCCAACTCGCTCCGAAGCCTCTGGTTTGGGCTGATCTCGGCAGTGGTGGAGGTTTTCCGGGTATCATCACGGCTATTTTTCTTGCTGAACTCAAGGATGGCTGGGTTCATCTTGTCGAAAGCAACCATAAGAAGGCTGCATTTCTCCGTATCGCATTGGCGGAGACTGGAGCTCGGGGTTCCGTTCATCCTATCCGAATTGAAGCGGCGTCCGATATTATCGGCCCATGCGATGTTGTATCTGCGAGAGCGCTGGCAGAATTGGATCTTTTGCTGTCCTATATCTATCCTTGGGCGGCGAAGAATGAAAATCTCAAGGCCTACCTCAATAAAGGCCGGGATTCTGAAACTGAGGTTGCGAAAGCCCGTGGTCGTTGGTCATTCGATCTGTTAAAACATCGAAGTGCGGTCGATGAAGACTCGGTTGTTCTCGAGATTCACAATCTGTCGACGAAGCGCTGATCCAGCAAGCCAGGTGCAGCATTATGTCTGATAAGAACCGGATTATTACGATAGCAAACCAGAAAGGCGGCGTTGGTAAAACCACGACGGCCATTAATCTTGCAACTGCGCTGGCCGCGATTGGCGAGCGGGTTTTGGTCGTTGATCTTGATCCGCAGGGCAACGCCAGCACGGGGCTTGGTATCGATCGTCGGGAGAGAAAATTATCGTCCTACGATTTGCTTGTGGGCGCCAACAGCGTGGCTGAAGTCGCCGTGCCGACAGCTGTTCCCAACCTGGATATCATTCCGTCGACGATGGATCTGCTTGGCTTCGAAATGGAAGTGGCAAATGCGCCGAACCGCGTTTTCCTGTTGCGCAATGCTTTGCGGAGCATGGAAGCGATGGCTTATTCCTATATTCTGCTTGACTGCCCCCCGTCCTTCAATCTTCTGACGATGAATGCGATGGCGACGGCTCATTCCGTGCTCGTGCCACTGCAATGCGAATTCTTTGCGCTGGAAGGTCTGAGTCAGTTGCTGGACACGGTCAATCAGATTCGCGGAACGGTAAACCCGGGTCTCGATATCCAGGGCATCGTTTTGACGATGTTCGATGCACGCAACAATCTGGCGCAGCAAGTCGTCAACGATGTGAGGACCCATCTGGGCGATAAGGTTTACCATACGCTCATTCCGCGAAATGTGCGTGTGTCCGAAGCGCCGTCCTATGGTAAGCCTGCCATTCTCTATGATCTGAAATGCGCTGGCAGCCAGGCTTATCTGCAGTTGGCCTCAGAGGTTATTCAGAGAGAGCGTCTGCGAAAGGCTGCCTGAAGATCGGTTAGTCTTCGAGATTTGGTACGGAGTAAAATATGAGTGACGATCTTTCCAAACGTCGTTTGGGTCGCGGTCTTGCTGCCCTCATAGGTGAGATGGATCAGCCCCTTCCTGTCGGCGAGCCGCAGCGGGCGATCAGCCCTGACCGCACGGTTCCTATCGAATTTATCGCGCGTAGCCCACGCAACCCGCGCCGTCATTTCGATGAGAACGAATTGCAGGACCTTGCCGCGTCGATCCGTCAACATGGTATCGTCCAGCCGGTCGTCGTTCGGACTGTCGATCAGAACCGTTTTGAAATCATTGCCGGTGAACGTCGCTGGCGTGCAGCTCAACTTGCCGGTTTCACCGAAGTTCCCGTTATCGTTCGTGATGTCGATGATCGGACCGCGCTTGAGCTTGCAATCGTCGAAAACGTTCAGCGCTCCGACCTGAACCCGCTCGAAGAAGCGCTGGGTTACGAGCAATTGATCGCTGAACATGGCTACACTCAGAATGATCTGGGTGAGATTATCGGAAAGAGCCGTAGCCACGTGGCTAACAGCCTTCGTCTTCTGAAGCTTCCCGATCCTGTGCGCGACATGCTGTCGGAGGGGTCGCTTTCCGCTGGTCACGCCCGTGCGTTGGTATCCACATCAGACCCGACCACGCTCGCCAAGACCATCGTATCAAAAGGTCTATCCGTGCGCGACGCTGAGCGCATGGCGCAGAACGACATCCGCTCGCAACTTGATCCGATGCAGCCGCGCAAACCGGAAAAGGATTCCGACACAGTCGCGCTGGAGCGGACGCTTTCCGATGCCCTCGGTCTCGACGTGTCGATCAGTCACAAGGGTAATGGTGGTCAGGTCCGTATCAATTATAAGACGCTGGAGCAGCTTGAAGCTGTCTGCCGCCTGTTGGAGCAGCGCTGACAACGAGTGGTCGCAGATCACGCGATCTGCAAGAACTATATCCGGGGCGGCTGGTTGCATGGCATCTGCCCCTCCTCTTTGCCAGCTAGAGCGTTTCCTTGTTAAATAGAAACGTTCTGCCGGAGCAGGTTTTCGTCAGGGCAAAGGCGATTGGCGAAGGGCATACCCAAAGGTACGGTCGAGCCGATCGCCTTTGAGCCTGGCGGAAAGAT
>CAJYTK010000009.1 GCA_913777615.1 uncultured Agrobacterium sp.
CTCATCTTTTCCGATTTTCTCTAGAACAAAGGACTTCGTCGCCAGCAGCGCCGCCGCCCTCGTCAGTGAGCGGACTTATAAGAGAACACCCCCAAACAAGTCAACAGACGTTTTTCAACAATTTCCACTTTTATCGTAAGTAACTGGTTTTAAACGATATTTTTCACCTCACCTTACGGAAGCCAGCAAATCCACCTTGCACCACCTTCCTATTTTCCCCCGTCCCAACATCGGATAGGGTTGTTTTATCGGCGCGCCATCGACTAAGGCCGGTCCAGTCATATTTGTGAGAGATAGGAAAGCCCGTGCGTATCCTGAAAGAAGCCGTCATCCCTGAACTTCCCAACTATTATCGTGGCAAGGTCCGCGAGAATTACGACTTGCCGGACGGCAACCGCATCATCATCTCCACCGACAGGCTGAGTGCATTCGACCGTATCCTCACCTGCATTCCTTATAAGGGACAGGTCCTGACTGAGACCGCGCGCTACTGGTTCGAAGAGACCAAGGACATCTGCCCCAACCATATCGTCTCCTATCCCGACCCCAATGTGGTTATCGGCAAGCGCTTGACCATCCTTCCCGTGGAGATCGTCGTTCGTGGTTATCTGGCCGGCACCACCGGTACATCGATCCTGACCCTCTATAAGAAGGGTGAGCGCAGCATGTATGGCGTGACCTTCCCGGATGGCATGAAGGACAACCAGGAACTGCCCGAGCCGATCATCACCCCCACCAGCAAGGAATTCGACGGCGGGCATGACGAACCGCTGACGCCTGCGGAGATCGTCGAGAAGAAGCTTCTCACAGAAGAGCAGTGGCAGACGCTGTCCAGCTATGCGCTGGCGCTCTTCAAGCGCGGCCAGGAGATCGCGGCCAAACGCGGCCTGATCCTCGTCGATACGAAATATGAATTCGGCACGGATGAAAACGGCACGATCATTCTGGCTGACGAGATCCATACGCCTGATAGCAGCCGTTACTGGATGGCAGACAGCTATCACCACGCCTTCGAGACCGGCGCCCGCCCGATCAGCTTCGACAAGGATTTCGTCCGCGCCTGGGTGGCCGAACGCTGCGATCCCTATAAGGATGACATTCCTGAAATCCCGGAGGAATTGGTTCTGCAGACATCTCGTGTCTATATGGAAGCCTACGAGCGCATTACCGGTCAGGCCTTCAAGCCAAATGATGACGACGCAACGCCGCTCGACAGAGTGAGACGGAACCTGGAGCCCTATTTCCCCGGAGCCTGAATGTGACCAAGGTTGCCGATAGCAATTTGACGAAAAGCGGCGAGGCGGTGGTGAAGAAGACCACCCGCCCTCGGCGTTCCGGCGAGGAAACCCGCCGCGATATTCTGGCGATGACCGACCGGCTGTTCCGTGAACGGGGTTTTTCTGCCGTCGCGATTGCCGATGTCGCCGCCGCACTCGGCATGTCGCCTGCCAATGTCTTCAAGCACTTTCATTCCAAGATCGCGCTGGTCGATGCGATCATGCTTCAACGCATCAAAGTCTTCGAAGAGAAGATGCATCTCCTTGACGAGACCCACACGCCGCATGATCGGATGCTGACGCTCGTGCGCACATTGATGCAAAACCATCGCAACGACCTGACCGACAACCCCTATATGATTGAGGTCTTCCTGCAAACGCCCAAGCGCGAGCTTTCCTGCGGCGCGCATTACCACCAGGTGCTGACACAGCAATTCGCCACCATTATCGGCGATGGCATTCAGCAGGGTATCTACCGCCGGGCAGATCCGGTGAAAGAAGCCACACTCGCGCTGACGGTGCTCTCCTGCGTGCTGCATCCCCTGCTGATTTCCCGCGAAGATGTTGGCATTTTGGCAACACGATGCGAGGATGTCGTTATGATGATTGATCGTTCACTGAAATACGCACTTGAAAAGTGACGATTTTAAATTTACGTCACTTACAACATTTCAACGCTTGGCCTGATCTGACGGGATATTTGCGTCGTTCAAGCTTTCAGACAAGATGAGTGCAAGTGCCGCCTCCAAACCGGAGGCCCAATTTTTAAAAAGACCGATCGACCGCAGCCATAGTCCTTCATACTCCAATATGAGAAAATTGATGACACGACGCCTTCAAGCCCTTTTTGCGACTGTTCTCATGGCGGGCGTCCTTTCGGGCTGCAGCGATAGCGGCGATGGCAAGGATGCCGGAGCCCAGCAGGCCAAGCGCCCGCCCTCGCCCGTCAGCGTCATCACCATGAAAGAGGGCGAAAATCCACTGACCACCGTGCTACCCGGTCGCGCCAGCGCCTATCAGAGCGCCGATATCCGCCCGCGCGTCTCCGGTATTATCCGCGAAATTCCCTACAAGGAAGGCAGCGAGGTCAAGCAGGGCACTGTTCTCTATCAAATCGACGACGACACCTACGGAGCCGAGGTCGCGCAGGCACAGGCGACCCTTGCCAAGGCGCAAGCAAGCATTCCCGCCGCGCAGGCAAATTTTGCGCGCTATGAGCGTCTGGTGAATAGCGGCGCCACCCAGATCGAGTTTGAAAATGCCAGAACCACGCTTGCGCAGGCGCAGGCCGATGTCGCGCAGGCACGCGCCGCACTCGAAACGGCGCAGATCAATCTCGACCTCACCAAGGTGCGCGCGCCCTTTGACGGCATCGTCTCCTTCACCAATGTTACCGTCGGCAACGTGGTGACGGCCAACCAGACGACGGCATTGACGACTCTGCGCCGCATCGACCCCATCTATATCGACCTGATCGAATCGAGCGCCAATCTGCTGCGCCTGCGCGATGCGATCGCGGCCGGAACCATCGGCAGCGGCGAGAAAAAGGCTGGCATTCACCTGACGCTGGAAGACGGCACCGAATATAAGCAGGACGGCAAGATCGACATGTCCGACATGGCGGTCAGCGAAACGACGGGCACGTTCTCCATCCGCGCGCTGTTCGACAACCCGAACGATCTCATTCTGCCGGGCATGTATGTGCGCGCCACGCTCGCGATCGGCAAGGAAAAGGGCTTCCTCATTCCGCAGAGAGCGGCAATGCGAAACGCCAATGGCGAACTGACGGCAAAGTTCGTTGGCGCGGAGAACAAGGTCGAAACCCGCACCTTCCCCAACAGCCGCCAGTCCGGCAACTCATGGCTGGTGACGGAGAACGTCAAGGATGGCGACAAGCTGATCGTCGACGGCTTTCAGTGGATCACCGAGGGCGTGACCATCGCGCCGGTCGAAGCCACTATCGACGATCGCGGCATCGTGGTTCCGCAAAAGCAGGCCCAGCCTGCTGCGCCCGCCAAGTAAGACCGGCATTATCCAAAATGTCCGGCTCAACTGTTCAATTCAGATAAGGCGCAGTCCAGATGGCTCATTTCTTTATCAAGCGCCCTGTTTTTGCCTGGGTCATTGCCATCGTCATTATGCTTGGCGGCGTCCTGGCGATCTTCACCCTGTCGATTTCGCAATATCCCGATATCGCGCCGACGACGGTGCGCATCAGCGCGTCTTATAATGGCGCGAGTGCCGAGACCGTGGAAAAATCGGTGACGACCGTCATCGAAGACGGCATGACCGGCCTCGATGACCTGACATATATGACGTCGACATCATCGACCGGCAGCGCCACCGTCACGCTCACCTTCGGCAACAGCATCCTGCCGGACATTGCCCAGGTTCAGGTGCAGAACAAACTTCAGCTGGTTCAGTCGCAGCTTCCAGATGTGGTCCAGCAGCAGGGTATCGAAGTCAGCCGTTCAACCTCGTCGATCCTGATGGTCGGCGCGCTGATCTCCACCGATGGCAAGCGCAACTCCGCCAATCTCGGCGACGTGTTTTCCACCCGCGTCGAAGACCAGATCAAGCGCCTCGAAGGTGTCGGCAGCATCAACGTCTTCGGCTCCGAATATGCCATGCGTGTCTGGCTCGATCCCTACAAGCTGAACAAGTATCAGTTGACGACCGCCGATGTAACCGGGGCGATCCAGAGCCAGAACACCCAGGTTTCGGTCGGTTCGCTCGGCGCACAGCCCTCCGTCAAGGGTCAGCAGCTGAACGTTACCGTCACGGCACAGAGCCAGTTGACCACCGTTTCCGACTTCGAGTCCATCATCCTGAAGGTGGAAAAGGACGGCGCCACGGTTCGCCTCAGCGATGTGGCCCGTGTGGAAATCGGCCAGGAAAGCTATGGCGGCGATTCCCGCTCAAATGGCCGCCCTTCCGCTGGCTTTGCAGTGAACCTTGCGACTGGCGCGAACGCGCTTGATACGGCAGCCCGCGTCAAGGACGCTCTGACGAGCGTTGCAGGCTCGCTGCCGGAAGGCGTGGTCATCGAATATCCTTACGACACCACACCCTTCGTCAAGCTGTCGATCGAGAAGGTCGTCCACACGCTGATCGAAGCCATCGTGCTGGTCTTCGTCGTTCTGCTCGTCTTCCTGCAAAACCTGCGCGCCACCTTCATTCCGATGATCGCCGTGCCCGTCGTTCTGCTCGGCACCTTCGGTGTGCTAGCGTTGACCGGCTACTCAATCAATACGCTCACCATGTTTGCCATGGTTCTGGCAATCGGCCTTCTGGTGGATGACGCGATCGTCGTGGTCGAAAACGTCGAGCGCATCATGTCGGAGGAAGGTCTCTCTCCGGTCGAGGCGACAGAAAAGTCGATGGGCGAAATCACCGGTGCAATCATCGGTATTGCGCTGGTCCTGACTGCCGTCTTCATTCCCATGGCCTTCTTCGGTGGTTCGACCGGTATCATCTATCGCCAGTTCTCCATCACCATCGTTTCGGCGATGCTGCTGTCTGCCGTTGTCGCCATCGTGCTCACACCAGCGCTCTGCGCCACGATGTTGAAGCCGGTCCATGCCAAGAAGGAGCGTGGCCCAGCCGCCTGGTTCAACCGTAATTTTGGTCGCACGACCGATCGTTATGTCGGCAGCATCGGCCATCTTCTGAAGCGCCCGGTTCGCGTCACGATCCTCTTCCTCATCGTGGTGGGCGGCTGCGCCTGGTTCTTCACCCGTCTGCCAAGCTCCTTCCTGCCACAGGAAGACCAGGGCGTGCTCCTGACCATCGTGCAGCTGCCGACAGGCGCCACGACAGAGCGCACCAATGAGGTGGTGAAGCAGGTGGAAAGCTATTTCCGTGAGAAGGAAGCAGGAAATGTCGAGTCCGTCTTCGGAGTTCTTGGCTTTAGCTTCGGCGGCTCTGGCCAGAACAATGCCATGGTCTTCACCAAGCTGAAGGACTTCTCCGAGCGCACGGCACCGGAAGCACATGCCGCAGCGATCGTGCAGCGCGCCATGGGCACCTTCCTGTCATTCCGCGACGCGCAGGTCTTCCCGCTGCTTCCCCCGGCAATCCAGGGTCTCGGCACCTCCAGCGGCTTCTCCATGTATCTGGTGGATAGCGGGCGAAATGGTACGGCTGCTCTGACCAACGCCTCGAAGGAACTGATCCAGCTTGCAAACGGCAATCCGAATATCAGCTCGCTACGCTCCAACAGCCGTGATGCCGAATCGCAGATGAAGATCGATCTCGACAAGGAAAAGATGGGCGCGATGGGCATCGATCTTGCCTCGGTCAACCTCATGCTTTCGACCATATTCGCCGGTCGCGACGTCAATGACTTCACCCTCAATGGCGAGCTGAAGCCGGTCTATGTGCAGGGTGACGCGCCCTACCGCATGCAGCCCGACGATCTGAAGCACTGGTATGCCCGCAATGCCAGCGGCGAGATGGTGCCATTCTCCTCCTTCAGCAACGTAAGCTGGGTAAACGCCGCTCCCACCCTTGCACGCTTCAACGGCACGAGCGCCATTTCGCTGGACGGCGCTGCAGGTGCCGGTGTTGCCTCGGGTGATGCGATGAACGAGATGGAACGGCTGACTGCCAGCCTACCCGGTGGCTACACCGTAGCCTGGCAAGGCATTTCCTATCAGGAACGACTGTCGGGGTCGCAAGCGCCTATGCTTTACGCGCTGTCTATTCTGATCGTGTTCCTGTGCCTTGCAGCGCTGTACGAGAGCTGGTCGATTCCCTTCTCGGTCATTCTAGCCGTGCCGGTCGGCGTACTGGGTGCGGTTACCGCAGCCCACTTCCTCGGCCAGTCCAACGACGTCTATTTCAAGGTGGGTCTGCTGACCACGATCGGCCTTGCCGCCAAGAACGCCATTCTCATCGTGGAGTTTGCGAAAGAACGGCAGGAACATGGTTTGAGCCTGCTGGATGCCACGCTGGAGGCCGCAAAGCTGCGCCTGCGACCCATTATTATGACATCTCTCGCCTTCATTCTGGGCGTCGTGCCTCTCGCCATTGCAACCGGCGCAGGCTCGGCGGCGCAGAATGCCATCGGTATTGGGGTGTTGGGTGGTATGCTTTCTGCAACACTGCTCGGAATTTTCTTCGTACCGTCCTTCTTCGTCATCATCAGGCGGCTTTCTAAACGTTAACAACTTTTGAAATATGCTAGCAATGCAGAAACAGGCTGATAAGAAGTATGGCAGATTCGTAAACGCTGCCTCTTCCGTCAGCACACAGCAAACATGCTCGCTTCGACTGAGAGGCGCCTCGTGCGCCGCACCAACCGGGATAACCACATGCTGTCACTTCGCGCGACCATTCCTTTGACACTGCTCCTGCTTTCAGGCTGCGTTGTCGGCCCTGACCACAAGGCGCCGGAAACCCAACTGCCAGCCAAATTCGCCGAAGGCGGTAAAACCAGCAATGGCGACATTGCGACGGTGGCATGGTGGACGGCATTCAACGACAGCCGCCTGAATTCCTACGTCTCCACGGGCCTCTCCCAGAACCTCACCGTTCTTCAGGCGATCGAGCGTATCAATCAGGCCGAATCGAACATCACGGTCGCTGGCGCAGGCTCGCTTCCCCAGCTCGGCTCGACCTTCCGTCATCAGACGCAGGGCAGCAAAGGCAGCTTGCCGAGCACCAATGAACGGGTGAGCAACACCACCAGCAACGCCTTCAATGTGTCTTGGCTGCTGGACCTCTTCGGTCGCTACCGTCGAGAAAAGGAAAGCGCCGCAGCCTCGCTCGACGCCGCTTATGCAACGGCGGACGTTCAGCGCCTGACGCTGATCTCGTCCGTAGCGTCCGCCTATATCGACGTGCGCTACTATCAGGAGCGTCTGGCAATTGCCCGCCAGAACCTTGGCTCGCGCCGCGAAACTCTCGACTTGACCAAGCTGCAGCTGGAAGCGGGTGCCGCGTCGCGTCTCGATGTCGTCCAGTCCGAAGGTCTGGTGAACTCGACGCTGGCGCAGATGCCGACGCTTGAAACCAATTACCGCCGTGCCGCCCACCGCATCGCAACGCTTCTTGGCATGCCAGCCGATTCGCTGGTTGTCGAACTGCAGCGCGGCGCGCGCCAGCCTGTGGCCCGCGCTATTCCGCGCACCGGTATCCCTGCGGACCTTATTCGCAACCGTCCGGACATTCGCGCAGCCGAGCGTCAGCTGGCCGCAGCCGTTGCCAATATCGGCGTTGCCGAAGCACAGCTTTACCCAAGCATCACGCTGAGCGGCTCGATCACGCCAAGCTACACCCGCATCAGCGGCGGCGCACGCGGCACGTCCAATGGCTGGGGCTTCGGCCCCACCATCACGCTGCCGATCCTCGACGGTGGCGCTCTGCGCGCAGGCGTCGATATTCAGAAGTCGGTCGCTCGTGAGCAGTACCTTGCCTGGAAGCAGACCGTGCTGAACGCCGTGGAAGAAGTCGAAAACGCACTGACGGCGCTCAACCGCGACCAGCAGACCGTCAGCGCCTATCGCAAGACGGTCGATTCCTACAAGGAAGCCCTCTCGCTTGCGACCGCGAGCTACCGCGACGGCGCCTCCTCGCTGCTCGACGTTCTCGATGCACAGCGCAACGTCTCCGACGCGCAGGCGAACCTTGCCACCGCGGTTCAGCAGGCAGCACAGGATTATGTGGCGCTGAGCGTCGCACTCGGCGGCGGCTACGCCGTGGGAACACCCAACTCGGTCGCAGCCGTCAAGGTCGCGTCCAACGTGCCGAAGGGCATGTAACGATCTCACCATTCCGGTGTTTTCAAAATCCCGCGGCCCTGGCTGCGGGATTTTTGTTTGTGCGGAGGGTTTGTTCGTGGATGGACCAAGGCGATGACGCCGTGGATAGACGCGACCTCTCTTCCGTATTCTTGATGTGCCGATCACTCCCCTTGCTCTGCCGCTCCCCTCAAGGAGGGGAGATCCGCACGAGGGGCTCTTAGAGAGCCACTTCTGACAGCAGCTTGGGACAAGACGGTGCAATGGTTCGATCCACCTTGAGCGGGACATGTGCAGCAGGGGCAGAGGGGTTGAGGCTCGTCTCGGGGCTTTACCTCAAGCGTTGAAGTGGGCTGACACAACAAGCCAACCCCTTCCTAAAGCAGATGTCTCGTTTTAGGCGAGCCAGCACTTGCCTGGGGCCGAGGATACATCTCTTCCAACCATGGCGTCGCCCCACCTCCCCCAAAAACAAAAAAAGCCCCGGATCGCTCCGAGGCTTCTCGATCTCAAATACGTGCTCGCACTTAGTTCTTGGCGCGCTCGACGTAGGAGTTGTCTTCGGTCGCGACGACCACGCGCACACCGGCGTCGATATGCGGCGGGACCATGGTGCGGATGCCGTTGGAGAGGATCGCGGGCTTGTAGGAGGACGATGCCGTCTGGCCCTTGACGACCGGCTCGGTCTCGACGATTTCCAGCGTCACGTGGCGCGGCAGCTCGATGGCGAGCGGGATGCCTTCGTGGATGGAGAGCACGCAGGTCATGCCTTCCTGGAGGTAGGCCTTCTGGTCACCCATTGTCTCGGCATCGACGACCACCTGGTCGTAGTTTTCCGGGTTCATGAAGTGGAAGCCTTCGCCATCCTCATAGAGGAACTGGAAGTTCAGGTCTTCGACGAAAGCGCGTTCGACCTGCTCGGTCGTGCGCCAGCGCTCCGATACCTTCACGCCGTCGACGATGCGGCGCATGTCCACCTGGGTCACGGGCGTGCCCTTGCCGGGGTGGAAGTTATTGGCCGTGAGCACGACGTAGAGCTTGCCCTCGACTTCGAGAACATTGCCCTTGCGGACGGATGAGGCGATAACCTTGACCATATGATTTCCTTGTAACTCAATGAAATGCGTCGTAAGGACGGCGCGGCTGCACTGACCCGATGGACGTTTTGTCTGTTTTCTGGGGCGCAACTACCTTAATTCCGGGAGAATTGCCAGCCTTTCAGACACGCGAAGCGAAAACTGTCATATGGTTTTCAAACGGGCGGCGCTGAAACAGACATTCAACCGGTGGATTAGGCAGCGTTGCCACGCACCTTGGTCAAGAGAGACAGCGGACAGACGGGCAGATGAGCACGCGCGCAGACACAACCTCATCCTGGTGGCAACCGGACGTCCATATGGACCGCCGCCCTTTCCTGATGGGCCGCAATGCCATCCAGCGCGCTTTCCGTTCTTTCTTTGCCGATCGCGATTTCATCGAAGTCGATACCGCGACATTGCAGATTTCGCCCGGAAACGAGGCGCATCTGCATGCCTTCGCCACGACGGGCATCACCACGAGTGGCGAGAACGCGCCCCTTTACCTGCACACATCGCCGGAATTTGCCTGCAAGAAACTGCTGGCCGCCGGTGAAACGCGCATTGCCTGCTTTGCCCATGTCTATCGCAACCGCGAGCGCGGGCCGTTGCACCACCCAGAATTCACCATGCTGGAATGGTACCGCGCAGGCGAGACCTATGAGAGCCTGATGGCCGACAGCGCCGAGCTTCTGGCGCTCGCCGCAGACACGGCAAAAACCAAACGCTTTGCCTATCGCGGACGCGAGATGGATCCGTTTCTTCCGCCCGAGCGGCTCAGCGTCGCCGAGGCCTTCCAGCGCTATGCATCAATCGACCTGCTGACAACAGTGTCGGCCAATGGCGAGAACGACCGCGATCATCTGGACCGGCTGGCAAAGGCTGCGGGCATCCGCACCGCGCATGACGACAGCTGGGCCGATATCTTCAGCCGCATCATCGTCGAGAAGGTGGAGCCGGAACTCGGTTTTGGCCGTGCCACCATCCTGGACGAATATCCCGTCAGCGAAGCCGCCCTTGCCCGCCGCTCGCCGCGCGAGCCTCGCGTTGCGGAGCGCTTCGAGCTTTATGGCTGCGGCGTGGAGCTTGCCAATGCCTTTGGCGAACTGACCGATGCCGACGAGCAGCGCCGCCGCTTCGAGATCGAGATGCAGGAAAAGAGCCGCATCTATGGCGAGACCTACCCGATCGATGAAGAGCTTCTGGCAGCGCTGACCATCATGCCGGCGGCGAGCGGTATCGCGCTTGGCTTCGACCGGCTGGTGATGCTGGCAACCGGCGCGCCGAGAATTGACCTTGTGATGTGGGCGCCCGTCGCGGCCTATGGATCATGACGACACGGGCGCTGAAATCGGCTGACGATCTTCACGACGCAGGCCTCATAGACCAGGCAGCGCTGGAGCGGGTGCGCCCGGTGGCGGAGCGCTATGCCGTGGCGCTGACGGCAAGCGTGGCCAGGCTGATCGATCCGGCCGATCCACAGGACCCGATCGGCCTGCAATTCATTCCAAGCGATGCGGAGTTGCGCCAGACCGATGAGGAACGCGCCGATCCCATCGGCGACGAGGCTCATAGCCCCGTTCCGGGCATCGTGCACCGCTACCCCGACCGGGTGCTGTTGAAGGCCGTGCATGTCTGCCCGGTCTATTGCCGCTTCTGCTTCCGCCGCGAAATGGTCGGGCCGGACGGCAATGGCATGATGAGCCCGGATGAGCTCGCGATCGCCTTCGATTATATCCGCTCCCGCCCAGAAATCTGGGAAGTGATCCTGACCGGCGGAGATCCGCTGGTGCTTTCGCCGCGCCGTCTGCTGACGATCATGCAGGGCCTGCACACCATCGCGCATGTAAAGATCGTGCGCTTCCACACCCGCGTGCCGGTGGTGGATCCGCAGAAGATCGATGCCGATCTGATTGCAGCGCTGAAGGCCAGCGGCAAGACCACCTATGTGGCGCTGCATGCCAACCACCCGCGCGAGATGACGCAAGAGGCGAAGGCGGCCTGCGCAAGGCTGGTCGATGCCGGCATTGCCATGGTCAGCCAGACGGTACTGCTGAAGGGCATCAATGACGATCCGGCCGTGCTGGCGGAGCTGATGCGCAGCTTCGTCGAAAACCGCATCAAGCCCTATTACCTGCACCATCCGGATCTCGCCCCCGGCACCAGCCACTTTCGGCTGAGCATAGAGGAAGGCCAGAAGATCGTGTCCGCCTTGCGCGGTCATGTGTCGGGTCTGTGCCAGCCGACTTACGTGCTGGATATTCCAGGCGGCCACGGAAAAGCCGTCATCGGTCAGAATGCGGCGACGAAACAGGCCGAGGGTTGTTACGCCGTCTCCGATTTCAACGGGAACGATCACCTCTACCCGCCTTCGGCAGATTAAACGGGCACGAAATCTTCGGCGTTTCCGGTGCTTTGATACAACCAAGCCGGATAAACAAAAATTTCACATTTCCGCCCCCGTCCTGTCATCATAAAGAAAAATATTCTACCTATATTGATAATCATTGATTCCGAGGCAAAACCGGGATATCAGTGATTCAACTGGAGAGTGATTCTTCGGTATTCCGGGTCAACACGAGCAGAGGAGAGTGTCATGTCGAAATTTATGCGCATTGCCGCGCTCCTGGGTCATCGGATCTCGAATGCCGGGCACAAATCCACGTGTTCCCGCTGCTGTCGAATGTGGTGACTTTTTAAGTCCCCTCAAATTTTCAATTCATTCAATTCGACATTTATGCTGTGCGATCAAGCCACAGCGGGAGTATGCACCATGCAAAAGCAAGTCATCGAATTCGCAGGCGAACCGGTCGGTATCGTCGTACCGGATAACAACCGGCTGAAGTTCATTGCCGTCAAGTTCCACGTCCATGATCTGGACGAGCAGCGCTTCGACAGCGCCGAGGATGTGCGCGTTGCCATCCGCAACCTCGTGCGCAACCGCAACGTGGCAGCGCTGGTTTGAGCCCATCTTCAGCCTGTTACGAAACCACATTTGAAAAACGATAAAGGCGATGCCCGTTCAACCCGGCATCGCCTTTTGATTTTCAGCCAGTATTTTTCAATCACGACACTGAATAAGTTCTTCGGCCATTTCCTCCACCCTAAACCGCGAGACGTCCACCTCCGCACGACGTTGCGATGAGGTTCAATCCCTCCTCCCCGTCATCCTCGGGCCTGACCCGAGGATCCACGTTTTCAGGCACTTACGGGTGGGGTGATAGATCCTCGGGTCAAGCCCGAGGATGACGAACGAGAGGGTGTCGCTCTCTCCTCCCTGGAAACCCTGTGTCGTCTCAAAACGCCGTAAACGTCAGCGTCGTCAGCGAGCGCACGATGCCCGGAATACTGACGATGTTATCATTGATGAATTTGCCGACATCCTGCTCCGGGCCAAGATAGATTTTCAACATGAGATCATACTCGCCGCTGGTGGAATAAAGCTCCGACACCAGTTCGGTCTTGTAGATGGCGTCCGCAACCTCATAGGTCTTGCCGGGTGCGCATTGGAGCTGAACGAAGATGGGCTTCATGACTGGTCTTCCTCGCCAAAAGGCTGATGTAAGCGTGGCGCGGTGGGGCAAAAGCCGCCGCCTGCGCGTGTGTGACACACTATTGGCTGAGGCAGCCCGCTCTTTCAAGCCTTTGGCGTCGCACGATCCCATGGCAACGCTGCCCGCTACTATTCCCGCCCGGCATGAATTGATGACGATATGTCGATGGTCAGCGATGAAGCGCCGCGATAGAGTTTTCGCCAAAGGGCGCTTCTTCGCGCCCAACCGCCTGCCCGGCAACTCTGCCTCATGATTGTGGATGCCTCCGATGTATAACGATCCCCGCTCGCATGGCCTTTGGGAAAAGACCGCTCCGCCACCGCCGCAAACGCGCGCGCTGGAAGGGGATGTGACGACGGATGTGGTGATCGTTGGCGGTGGCTTTACCGGCCTTTCGGCGGCCCTTCATCTGGCGGAACGCGGCATCAAGTGCATCGTGCTGGAAGGCAAGGAGATCGGCTTTGGTGGCGCTGGCCGCAATGTCGGCCTCATCAATGGCGGCATGTGGGTGATGCCGAAGGAGTTGCCCAATGTGCTGGGCCCCGTCTATGGCGACCGCCTGCTGGACCTTCTGGGCAACGCGCCCTTCCTGGTACGAGAGATCATCGAGAAACATGAGATTGCCTGCGAACTGGAAAAGAACGGCACGCTGCATTGCGCCGTCGGCGAAGCGGGGCTAACCGAAATTCGCGAGCGCTGCGACCAATGGGCCGCGCGCGGCGCGCCGGTGCGCATCCTCAGCGCCGAGGAAACCGCAAGGCGGGTCGGCACGACCGGCTACACGGGCGCGCTTCTGGATGAACGCGCCGGAACGCTGCAGCCGCTCGCCTATGTGCGCGGACTGGCCAACGCCGCACTGAAGGCGGGCGCCATCATCCACACGGCAAGCCCCGTGCATGCGACGGAAGCGAATGGCGAAGGCTGGACGGTACGCACCGATCGCGGCTCCGTCTCGGCGGGCTGGATCATCGTGGCGACGGAAGCCTACAGCGAAGGCCCGTGGAAGATCATCCGCGAGGAGCAGGTCTACCTCCCCTATTTCAACTTCGCCACCCGGCCGCTCGGCGATAATCTCGCCAAGTCCATTCTGCCTGGCCGCGAAGGCTGCTGGGACACCAAGGAAATCCTCTCCTCCTTCCGCATGGACAAGGCCGGCCGCCTCGTCTTCGGCAGCGTCGGCGCACTTCGCAACACAGGCGCTAGCGTCCATCGCGCCTGGGCCAAACGCGCGCTCAAACGCCTTTTCCCGCAGCTTGGCGATGTGGAGTTCGAATGCGAATGGTACGGCCAGATCGGCATGACCGACAACGCCGTCCCCCGCTTCCACCGCTTCGCCAAGAACGTCGTGGGCTTCTGCGGCTATAACGGCCGCGGCATCGCACCGGGCACCACCTTCGGCAAAACACTGGCAGCCCATGTGGCCGGCGAGATCACCGAAAGCGACCTGCCGCTGCCGGTTTCAGAGCCCAAGGCGCAGAGTTTGAGGGCGCTGAAGGAGGCCTATTATGAGGCGGGTGCGCAGGTGGCGCATTTTGCGGGTGAGCGGTTTTAGGAATTACAACGATGCACGCTTGGCTGATATAGTTTGGACAGAACGATAAGGAAAGTAAAAACCTCGAACAGTCTGATAGCGGTCCGTCACGCGACTTTAGATCGCTTTGGCGGGCCTCATTCCTACCCTGAACTCGCTTAACTCGGCTCAATCGTCAAACAAGTCCTTTGGGCGAGGGGGTGGCACTAACGGCGCTTCTCGCCTACGACGCTCCGCATCTTCGGCCATTTCCTTCAACAAAATTTGACGGGCTAGGTCTCGGGAGGTCAAGAATATTCCGACCGCATCATTAAGATCATGATCGCTCAAAAGATCATAATCGCCTCTGTTCCAAACCTCTGGTGCCCGCTTTAACTCCACGCCGTTATCGACTTTTGGAAAGAACAAAAACTCAGCCGGGGAGCTCTGATAATCAGTGAGTGACAGAAATGCGTCCTCGCATATCGTAACAAGCAGCCGCCGCTGAAAGTTAGTGAGGTTGAGCTCACTCCAGCCGCATACAAACAGCGGAACAAGTTTTCCCCGTTCTATAATAACACTTAACGGAGACACGGGGACCGCCACATCTCGTGAAATACGAAACCATTCCTTATCGAACTCGACGAAGCGATGCGCCGCGTATCGACGGTCGTCGTCATGTTCAAAAAAGCATCGAATTAGGGCTTCGTTCTGCTTCCGCCCCGCAGGAGCGCCAGAACGAGCCGCTACAGCAAGTGCCGTCTCCATATCTATGCCGAGCTGGATTCGGTCTCTAATAGCAGTGTAGCCAGTTGCATAAGTAAAACGAGGTGAACCTTTTACGAACGATACGATCGATTTCGTGGTACTAGCCACATCGTCTTGAACGAAGCGAACCCAGTTAGGCCCGGAAGGCGGTCTGTCAAGCTTCGCAATTAGCTTCAAATAGTCGAATGCCATCAGTGCTTCACCGTTCTTTCGTACCAGCTCTTAATTGCCTCATCCGAAATCCTCATTGAGGCATTCGTTCTTGTCTCATGATTCCACGTTTGATCCCACGGTCCGCCCTCAAGGTGAGATTGAGCGACGAGTACTCCTGGCGCCATAGAGGCATACTTTGCCGTAAGCTCGCGTAGAAATTCTTCCTCTTCTGCAGCGAACTTCCATTCTGCCCTCTGCTTTTGTCCTGTATTGGGGTCTAACCACCTAGCCCTCCCAACTATAGGTGCATCACCATACTGTTTGAACTCACGGTACAATTCGCGGAATACGGGGCCGTAGGTCCAAGCTTCGATCTTCGCTGATACTAAAGGCCGCGAGAAAGCAGCGAGAAAGTCTGCATGCAAAAAATAAACAATCTTATTGATGTGCAGATTGGAGACGACCCTGCCTTCCTCCTCTGCAACATCAAGAACGAAGTTGGCGACCGCACGAACATCATACATGGCTTAAATTACTTGATTCACAATTTGTTCACAACTCTGCACTGAATTATCCCCAACTTGCGCACTTTTACCTAAATAAAAAAAGAAACGTCTCATCTTTGGGAGAAGATGTCATCCGCCGGTACGCGGCAATCCAGTTTTGCAGCAGCCATCCTGGCCAGCGAGGCTCGCTAGAACTGACTAGCAGATAACTTGTCTACTCAGAATGGCAAATTTTCGGAAAACGTCAGTAAGCGGCTTTAATCAACCCTCTGTTGACGGCTTCGGAGGCGAGGCTCAAGTGGCATAAACGGGAAACCACCGAAGCGTTCTCGATCATATGCCAGCGCTATATCCTTGCAAACATAACCCCCATCCGTTACCACCGATATATCCAACCAGATATCTCGCTTGAGGTGCAGCCATCATGACATTCCACCGCCGCATCATCCTGAAAACCGCCGCATGGGCCATCGCCGCCGCGTGCATTGTGGCACCCGCCCTTTCCTCCCCGGCGCTGGCCGCGGAGAAGGTCACTGTCTTTGCTGCGGCCAGCATGAAGAATGCGCTGGATGCGGCTAATGCCGAATTCGCCAAGGAGAGCGGCGATGAGGTTGTGGTGTCCTATGCCGCAAGTTCGGCGCTGGCAAAGCAGGTTGAGGCGGGTGCGCCGGCGGATGTTTTTATTTCGGCGGATCTGGCCTGGATGGATTATCTGGCGGGCAAGGGGCTGATCAGGGAAGACACGCGGAGCAATCTTCTGGGCAACCGCCTCGTTCTGGTTGCGCCTGCGGCGAGCGCCAAGCCGGTGGAGATCCAGCCGGGGTTTGATCTTTCGGCTCTCGTGGGCAACGGCAAGCTTGCCATGGGAGCGGTGGATTCCGTGCCGGCGGGCAAATATGGCAAGGCGGCGCTGGAGAAGCTTGGGGTCTGGTCTGCGGTTTCCGGCAAGGTGGCGGGGGCGGAAAGTGTGCGCGCGGCGCTGCTCCTGGTCTCGCGCGGGGAAGCGCCCTATGGCATCGTCTACCAGACGGATGCGGCGGCTGATCCCGGCGTGAAGATCGTCGGCACCTTTCCGGAAGATTCGCATCCACCGATCATCTATCCCGTCGCGATGCTGAAGGATGCCAAAAGCCCGGCAGCGGCGGCCTATCTGGAATTTCTGAAATCGGCCAAGGCAGCGCCCTTCTTCGAGGCCCAGGGCTTTACGGTTCTGAAGTAAGGCAAGGACGCATGGTTTGAAACGGCGTGGCGGGCTTTCACAGCCGCATCACCGCGTCAGCTCTGATCGCGTTTGTGCCGAAACGCTGCGCGGCTTTGGCCAGAAGCGTATCGCGATCTTTCAGATTCGCTCCCGGCGCTCTCGACCCTTGTTCTGTCGCATGTCGTTATCGCGAAGCCGCTGCACAGTCTTGCGTGGACCATGCTTCAGAACGGGCATCGGAACAAATCCTTAAAGCAAATCGCGCAAAGTTGCTCAGCGGTTTGCGAGAACGACAGGCGGTCAGATCGCAAGCGTCGATGTCGCAAAAGTGGGGGCGATGTTGCGCACCTCGGCGCCTAAAGCATGTCGCGCAAAAGTGTGCAGCGGTTTTGCGACAGCGACATACTACAAAACAAAGACCTAAAGCGTAAGGAGCGACTCTGAAAGATCGTGACACGCTTTAAGAACAGGAATGGCAGTTTGGACTGGTTATCGCTGAGTGCGGAAGAATGGACGGCGATACGGTTGAGCCTGTGGGTCTCGACCGTTGCCATGCTGGCAAGCCTTCCCTTCGGCATTCTCATTGCGCTGGCGCTGGCGCGCGGGCGCTTCTTTGGCAAGTCGCTGCTGAACGGCATCGTGCATCTGCCGCTGATCCTGCCGCCGGTCGTCACCGGCTTTCTGCTGCTGATCCTCTTTGGCCGCAAGGGCGTGATCGGCGCGTTTCTCGATCAGCATTTCGGCATCGTCTTTTCCTTCCGCTGGACGGGTGCGGCGCTCGCCTGCGCCATCATGGCCTTTCCGCTGATGGTGCGCTCCATCCGCCTGTCGATCGAGGCGGTGGATCGCAAGCTGGAGGAAGCGGCGGGGACGCTCGGCGCAAGCCCGCTCTGGGTGTTCCTGACGGTAACACTGCCGCTCACACTTCCCGGCATCATTGCCGGCATGATTCTGGCCTTTGCCAAGGCGATGGGCGAGTTCGGCGCGACCATCACCTTCGTCTCCAACATTCCCGGCGAAACGCAAACGCTCTCAGCCGCGATCTACAGCCTCACCCAGGTGCCGGGCGGAGATGCGGGCGCCATGCGCCTGACGCTGGTGGCGATCGTCATTTCCATGGTGGCGCTGCTGGCATCGGAGTTTCTGGCGCGCATGGTCAGCAGAAGGGTGGCCGGGCAATGACGCTGTCCTTCTCCGCCCGCCACAGGCTGGGCAGCTTCACGCTGGATGCGGGTTTTACCGCAGACAAAGGGGTGACCGCGCTTTTCGGCCGCTCCGGCTCCGGCAAGACCTCGGTAATGCGCATCATTGCCGGGCTGACGAAGCCGGATGAAGGGCGGATCGAACTGGATGGCACGGTGCTGGCCGATCGGCAAAAACGCATCTTCACGCCCGCGCATAAAAGGCGCTTTGGTTATGTGTTTCAGGAAGCGCGGCTTTTTCCGCATTTGAGCGTGGAGCAGAACCTGCATTATGGCCGCTGGTTTTCCGGCGCGGGCGCGGATGCTACCGCCTCCACTCACGTGATCGAGATGCTAGGCATCGGCGCGCTGTTGCAGCGGCGGCCGGAAAAGCTCTCCGGTGGCGAAAAGCAGCGCGTGGCGATTGGCCGGGCTCTGCTCTCCTCCCCCCGCTTGCTCCTGATGGACGAGCCGCTGGCCGCCCTCGATGAGGCGCGCAAGGCCGAGATCATCCCCTATCTGGAGCGGCTGCGCGACGAGACGACCATTCCGATCCTTTATGTCAGCCACTCGGTCAGCGAAGTATCGCGCCTGGCAGACCAGGTGGTGGTGATGAAGGATGGCCGGATCGATGCCGCTGGCCCGGCATCGGACATCCTCTCCCAGCCCGCCTTCAGCACCTATCTGGAGCGGCGCGAAGCGGGCAGCATTCTTTCCGGCAGAGTGGAGGCCTTCGATGCCGCCCATCGGCTGGCGACCGTTCGGCTCGGTCAGACAGCACTTCAGGTGCCCGCGCAAAGCGCAGAGCCCGGCAGGGCGGTGCGCGTGCATATTCCGGCAAGAGACGTCATGCTGGCAACGGTGCGACCGGAGGGTTTGAGCGCGCTCAACATTCTCGAAGGCCATGTTACAGGCATTACGCTTGCCGATGGCATGGCGCTGGTGCAGGTGGCGTGCAGCGGCACATTGATCCAGTCGCGGGTGACAGGTCTTTCCATCGAGCGGCTGTCGCTCGAAGCCGGAAGCCCGGTCTTTGCCATCGTCAAATCGGCGGCACTTGATCCGTATTGAGTGGCCCTATTGCGGGGGCGCATCCTGCGTCTTGCGATCGTCGGCTCCCCGGTTGGCTTCCAGCCAGTCGAGATCGGCCTGCAGCGTCTCGCGCATGCGCGCTTCCATGCCGCGAAAGCGCGCCAGCAGTTCTTCGCCAAAAGGCGTCAGCCCCGCGCCGCCACCCTGCTTCCCGCCGCGCTGCGATTCGATCACCGGCTCTGTGAACATGTGGTTCAGCGCATCCACCAGCAGCCAAGCACGGCGATAGGACATGTCCATGGCGCGTCCGGCTGCAGAGATGGAGCCAGTGGCAACGATATGCTCCATCAGCTCGATCTTGCCACGACCAAGCCGCTCGCCCGGTGGAAAATCCACCCGCAGCACGGGCTTGAGAGGCGGGCGCGATGGCGTGTCGCTCATGGCTGCGCGGCTCCGAAGCGATCCCGCCAGGAAGGCTGCGCGCCCTCATGGGGAAGCGCGCTCGCCTCGAACACACCGCGGGCAATGGCACGTGCCATGACCAGCGTGGCGAGATGGCAGAGTTCGGCAAAATCGCTCGGCTGCGTGAGCGCTTTTTTACCCGTCGCTGCGGCAAACATCGTGTCGCCATCGCTGGAGAGGTGCGAGGGCAGCACGGCGCGCGCCAGCCCATCATGCGCTAGGATCGAAAGCCGATGCGCCTGCGCCTTCGTCAGCACCGCATCGGTGATCACCGCGCCAATGGTGGTGGCCGTCAGCGTCACGCCCTTGATGCGAAGCGCCGTATCGGCCTGGCTGAACTGTGTTGGCAGGCCAAGCCCGCCAAATTCGCCATTCTGTTCAAAGGGGGCGGACCAGAAGTTTTGCGTGGTGCCAACCGTTGCCGAGCCCAAGGCATTGACCGCGACAATCGCCGCAATCGTAATGCCGGAGGATGTCTTGTCGCTGGCAGAGCCCAGCCCGCCCTTCACCGTCGCGGTCGTGGCACCCGTTCCGGCCCCCACGGTGCCGAGCGCAAAGGGCGCGTGCGAAGCGGCCTTGAACGCCTCGTACCCCATGTCCCGATAGGGCGAATGCAGCCCCCAATCCTTGTTGCCGCCATTCAAAAGATCCATCAGGATCGCCTGCGGCACGATCGGCACGCGTGTATTGCCCACCGGAAAGCCGCGCCCGGCCTGGCGCAACCCCGCCTGCACACCACCTGCCGCATCCAGCCCAAAGGCCGACCCACCAGAGAGCACGAAGGCATCCACCGCCTCCACCGTCATCGATGGATCGAGAAGGGCCGTATCGCGCCCACCCGGCGCGCCACCCAGAACCGAGCCGGAAGCAATCGCAGGCTCATCGAAAACGATGGCTGTCACGCCGGAGCCAAGGGTGAGATCGGTGGCATGGCCCACCGCAACACCATCAATATCGATCAGCAGATTATGCAAGGGCGGCATTCCTTCTGTTGTCCTGCCGGTATCCCGCTGTGGGGCGGTGTTGTCAATTGCGGGATAGTCACTGTTGCCGGGGGTCAGCCTCACCCGCCCTCATTCCTGTGCTTGTCACAGGAATGAGGAGAGCAGGAGACCTCGCGCAAAACATGACAAGGGTGCCACCCCCTTACCAAGCCCTCACGAAAACACCGCCGTCCCGATCACCGGCGTGGACGGTACCGCCATGTCGCGCGGCTCCATCATGCCGGAGAGATAGGCCTCGCGCCCCGCCGTGACGGCTTTCGCAAAAGCCCCGGCCATGATCACCGGATTGCCCGCACCGGCCACCGCCGTATTGAGCAGCACCGCGTCATAGCCAAGCTCCATCACCGTTGCCGCATGCGATGGGCGGCCAAGGCCGGCGTCGACGATCATCGGCACATCGGGAAAATGCGCCCGCATGGATTTGAGTGCCACGAGGTTCAGCGGTCCCATGGCGCTGCCGATGGGCGCGCACCAGGGCATCAGCACCTTGCAGCCCGCATCGATCAGCCTTTCCGCCACCACCAGATCGTCGGTCGTATAGGGAAACACCTCGAAACCCTCCTCTGAGAGGATGCGGGCCGCTTCCACCAGCGCGAAGACATCCGGCTGCAGTGTGTCATGGTGGCCGATCACTTCCAGCTTGATCCAGTTGGTCTTGAACACCTCCCGCGCCATCTTCGCCGTCAGCACCGCTTCCTTGGCGGTATGGCAGCCCGCCGTGTTGGGCAGGATGAGCCGGTCGAGTTCGCGGATCAGCTCGAAGAACTGCCCGCCCTTTTTGCCGCCTGCGGTTTCCCGCCGCAGCGAAATGGTGAGAATGTCCGTCTTGCTGGCGCGAACGGCATCGGCCAGAACGGCGGGCGACGGATAGCGAGCAGTACCCAGCAACAACCTTGAGCTGACATCGCGATCATACAATCGAAGCATGGTTCATCCTCCCTGCATCGGGGAAAGGATTTCGATCCGGTCGGAATCCTTCAATTGAAATTGCGGGCGATCTTCCGCATGGACGAGATCGCCATTGACCGCCGTTGCCAGCCAGTCGCCCTCATAGTCAAGGACCGAGAGCAGTTCTGAGAGCGTGGCGGCGGAAAGATCATGCACTTCGCCGTTGACGTGGATCCGCATGGGACACCTCCTTTTGTTCGATGAAATCGGCAGCCTGCCGCGCCATGGCTGGCGAAAGCAGGAAGCCGTGCCGGTGCGCGCCATTGATTGAGAGCGTCTTTCCCTCCTCGACGATGCGCGGAAGATTGTCGGGAAAGGCAGGCCGGATGCCGGTTCCGGTTTCGATGATCTGCGCTTCTCCGAAGGACGGATGCAGCGCGTAAGCGGCGTTCAAGAACTCCATCATCGAGCGGGCGGAAATCGGCCCCGCCTCCTCCATCTCGATCATCGTTGCGCCCACCATGAAGCGCCCCGGCTCACGCGGGACGATGTAGAGCGGAATGCGCGGATGCAGGAGCCGCACCGGGCGCGATAGCGAAACCTCACTCGTGGCGAGATAGAGCATTTCACCGCGCACGCCCCGAAGTCCTGAGAGCGATCCGACCCGCGCATGGCCGGTGCAATCGACGATGCGATCGAAGCCGCCTTCATCGGGTGGCCCTCCGCCCAGATGGAAGGCGACGCCGCTTGCCACAAGACGCTGGTGCAGCGCCGCCATCGCCAGCCGCGGATCGAGATGACCTTCGCCCTCGAAGAACAGCCCATGGCGGAAGCGCCCGGCAAGGTCCGGCTCGAGTGCTGCAATCTCATCCTCATCCACCAGGCGGTAGCCGCTGGTGCGCGAGGCAAAGCGCGAGAGTTCCGCCTTGTCGCGTGCGGGTGCGACCACCAGCGTGCCATGGCGTGTGACGAGGCCGGGTGCGGCCTCCTCCCACCAGTCGAGCGCCGATTGTCCGAGGTCGAGCACCGCCTGTTCGGCGCTCTCCCTTTCGCACCACGGCGCCAGCATGCCGCCGGCAAACCAGGATGCGCCGTGGCCGATCTGCGGCGCGGTATCGAACACCGTCACCACACATCCGCGCCGCGTCAGCTCAAGAGCAGCCGTCAGACCGGCAACGCCTGCGCCTTTGATCAGGATGCGCATTTCATTCACCGGCCACGGGCTTTTCCAGCGGCATGTAGAGATCGCCACCCTGACGGAATTTCTCCGCCATCGCCTCCAGCCCCTCCTTCTGGGCTTCTGCGCGGATATCATGGGAAATGCGCATGGAGCAGAATTTCGGCCCGCACATGGAGCAGAAATGCGCGACCTTGTGCGCTTCCTTCGGCAGCGTCTCGTCGTGATATGAGCGCGCCGTTTCCGGATCGAGCGACAGGTTGAACTGGTCCTCCCAGCGGAATTCGAAGCGGGCGCGAGACAACGCATCGTCCCGCAACTGCGCCGCCGGATGGCCCTTGGCGAGATCGGCGGCGTGTGCGGCGATCTTGTAGGTGATGACGCCCACCTTCACGTCGTTTCGGTCCGGCAGACCCAGATGCTCCTTCGGCGTGACATAGCAGAGCATCGCCGTGCCGAACCAGCCGATCATCGCCGCACCGATGCCCGACGTGATGTGGTCGTAACCGGGGGCGATATCGGTGGTCAGCGGTCCAAGCGTGTAGAAGGGCGCCTCGCCGCAGGTCGTCAACTGCTTGTCCATGTTTTCCTTGATCTTGTGCATCGGCACATGGCCGGGGCCTTCGATCATCACCTGACAATCCTTTGCCCAGGCGATCTTCGTCAACTCGCCGAGCGTCTCCAGCTCGGCAAATTGCGCCGCATCATTGGCATCGGCAATCGAGCCCGGACGTAGTCCGTCCCCCAGTGAAAACGACACATCGTAAGCGCGGCAAATGTCGCAGATCTCGTCGAAATGCTCGTAGAGGAAGCTTTCCTTGTGGTGGTTCAGACACCACTTGGCCATGATCGATCCGCCGCGCGAGACGATGCCGGTGACGCGATTGACGGTCAGCGGAATGTAGTGCAGGCGAACGCCCGCATGGATGGTGAAGTAATCGACGCCCTGCTCGGCCTGCTCGATCAGCGTATCGCGAAACACCTCCCAGGTCAGATCCTCGGCAATGCCGTTGACCTTCTCCAGCGCCTGATAGAGCGGCACCGTGCCGATCGGCACCGGCGAATTGCGGATGATCCATTCGCGGATATTGTGAATGTTGCGCCCGGTGGAAAGGTCCATCACCGTATCGGCACCCCAGCGCGTGGCCCAGACCATCTTCTCCACCTCGTCCGCCATGGAGGAGGTGACGGCGGAGTTGCCGATATTGGCGTTGATCTTGACCAGGAAATTCCGCCCGATGATCATCGGCTCGGCTTCCGGGTGATTGATATTGGAGGGGATGATGGCGCGACCGGAGGCCACTTCCTGACGGACGAATTCCGGCGTGACGTGATCTGGAATATGCGCGCCGAAGCTTTCGCCATCGCGGAGAAGCTTCTCCTGCGCCGCCTCGCGTCCGAGATTTTCGCGGATGGCGATATATTCCATCTCCGGCGTGATGATGCCCGCCCGCGCATAGGCCAGCTGGGTGACGGCCTTCCCACCCTTGGCCCGCAGCGGCTGGTTGCGCACGGGAAATTCCGGCGTCAGGCGCTCGCCGGTGGCAAAGCCATTGTCTTCCGGCTTCACATGCCGGCCCTCATAGGCTTCGACATCGCCACGTGCGATAACCCATTCTTGGCGATGACGCGGCAGACCGGCATCGATGTTCACCAGATGCGTTGGATCGGTATAGGGACCGGAGGAATCATAGACCGTGACCGGCGGTTCGCCAGCGGTGGGATGGACCGCAATTTCGCGCATCGGCACGCGGATATACGGGTGAAGAACGCCCGGCTTGTACACCTTGGTGGAGGCCGGCAACGGACCGGTGGTAACGGTTGGGGTGAGGTTTTTAGCGGCAATGTTCATCGTGAGGCTCCAAAGCAAAACAGTGGAGACCCAGTTCGAGC
This sequence comes from uncultured Agrobacterium sp., assembly GCA_913777615.1. Lineage (GTDB taxonomy): Bacteria > Pseudomonadota > Alphaproteobacteria > Rhizobiales > Rhizobiaceae > Agrobacterium. The sequence continues at coordinate 24,426 of CAJYTK010000009.1, forward strand.
ATGAAGACGAAAAGCGCGGGGATAGACGTGATGACGGTTCCCCGGCGTGAAGCCGGTTCTGCCAGAATGCCCGCGTTTGCACCGTCCCTACGCCAGTATGAACTGGATCAGGTTCAACGGGTCACTGCGCGCTCTAGCAGTATCTCAGCCCCTTGCCGGGACCCCCCTGGTGAATGCCGCAATCAAAGACCCGATAACGCCGATTGTCAAGCTGGCCGTGGGCGCCCCAAAAAAGCTGAATAGCGCGCAAAGCAATGTCACCGGATATTAACCGCTCCACTTATGACAATGTTATTTTTTTAAATGTAACCACAAATGACGCTATGATGGCTCTAGTTTAGGGAGATGAGCTCAGATGAATTCTACTATCCGTGACGTGCTGGCAAAGTTTGGCCAGCTTCCCGTTTCCGTCGACACGCTTGCCGACGATGCCGATCTTTATGCGGCGGGCCTTTCCTCCTTCGCCTCCGTGCAATTGATGCTTGGCCTTGAGGAAGCTTTCGACATCGAGTTTCCCGACAGCATGCTGAACCGCAAGTCCTTTGCCAGCATCGCCGCCATCGAAACCACGGTCAAAGCCATCCTCGACGGGAAAGAGGCCGCCTGATGAACCTCGCCGTCGCGCCTCACCGTGAAGCACTGAGCGCCAGGGCGGCGCGGGTGGCGGCGATTGCCGCAAAACATGCCGACGTGGTGGATACCGAAGGCCGCTTCCCGAAGGAGGCTGTTGACGCGCTTCGGCAGGAAAAGCTGCTCGGCATCCAGGTTCCCGTTCATATGGGTGGCGAAGGCGCCACCATGCTGGAGCTTGCCAATATCTGCTCCATTCTCGGCCAGGCCTGTTCGGCAACGGCGATGATTTACGCCATGCACCACATCAAGGCCTCGAGCCTTGTGGAGCATGGCGAAGACAGTGAATGGCACAGCGCTTTCATGCGCCGCCTGGCAAACGAACAATTGCTGCTTGCCTCCGCCACCACCGAAGGCGGCATTGGCGGAAACCTGCGAAATTCCATTTGCGCCGTCGAGGTGGATGGCGATGTCTGCCGCCTGGAAAAGGACGCGACCGTCATTTCCTATGGCAGCGAGGCCGACGCCATTCTCATCACCTCGCGCAGCAACAAGGATGCCGCTCCCTCCGACCAGGTGATGACGGTGTTTCTGAAGCACCAGTACAGCCTGGAGCGCACCCACGTCTGGGATACGCTCGGCATGCGCGGCACCCGCTCCGACGGCTTCCTGTTCAAGGGCGAGGCTCCGGCGGAACAGATCTTTCCCAAGCCCTTTGCCGAAATCGCGGCCCAATCCATGCTGGCCACCTCGCATCTTCTGTGGAGCGGCGTGTGGTACGGCATCGCGTCCGACGCTGTGGCACGGGCGCAGAGCTTCGTGCGCGCCGCCGCCCGCAAATCGCCGGGGTCCGCACCGCCCGGCGCGCTGCGACTGGCCGAAGTGTCGAACAAGCTGCAGATCGTCAAATCCAACGTGATTGCCGGCATCAAGGCCTATGACGAGACCAGATCCGACCCGGACAAGCTGATGTCGATGGGCTTTGCCATTGCCATGAACAACGTCAAGATCTGCTCGTCCGAGACCATTCTGGAAATCATCGACCATGCCATGCTGATCTGCGGCATCATGGGTTACAAGAACGGCACGCCCTATAGCCTTGGCCGCCACCTGCGTGACGCGCATTCCGCCCGGCTGATGATTTCCAACGATCGAATCCTGAGCAATTCCGCCAATCTCCTGCTGGTTCAAAAGCAGGATACGAGCCTTCTGAGGTAGGACCATGGACGCACAAACATCTTTCCTCGACAGGCTCTTCGACAAGGGTTTGCTCATCGATACCGGCGTGGACGGTCTCTATGGCCGTAGCGGCCAGTTCGAGGACGTGATCACCGGTCTTGAAAGCCTTGTCAGCAAGGTGGGTGCCGGCGACAAGGCCGAAGCGATCCGCTTTCCGCCTGGCATCAACCGCGCTTACTTCGAAAAGAGCGGCTACATGAAAAGCTTCCCGCAGCTTGCCGGTACCGTCCATTCCTTCTGCGGCTGCGAGCTCGACCACGTCAACCTGTTGAAGACAATGGATGAGGGCGGCGACGACTGGGCGAAAGACCAGAAGATCACCGATATCGTGCTCACACCGGCCGCCTGCTATCCGCTCTATCCGACCATTGCCAAGCGCGGCAATCTGCCCGATGGCGGCGGTCTCTACGACATCCAGTCCTATTGCTTCCGCCATGAGCCTTCCAAGGACCCGGCGCGCCAGCAGCTCTTCCGCATGCGCGAATATGTCCGCATGGGCACCGAAAGCGACGTCACCGATTTCCGCCAGCTGTGGATGGATCGCGGCGTGGCAATGATGGAAGGCATCGGCCTCGACGTGAAGCTCGATATCGCCAACGATCCCTTCTTCGGACGCGCAGGCCGGATGCTGGCCAACAACCAGCGCGACCAGAACCTGAAGTTCGAACTGCTGATCCCGGTCACATCGACGACCAATCTGACCGCCTGCATGAGCTTCAACTACCACCAGGATGCCTTCGGCGCGAAGTGGGGCTTGAACCTTGCGGACGGCTCTGTCGCCCACACCGCCTGCGTCGGCTTCGGCCTGGAGCGACTGGCGCTCGCCCTCCTTGCCAAGCATGGTCTGGATGTCGATCAATGGCCGCAGTCGGTTCGCGACACGCTGTGGAACTGAGGCCTAAGAGGTACGCATGACGGCAATTTTTCCGGCCTTGAGCCTTGAGAGCCATGTCCCTCACCTGCTCCACGCATCCGACAGGATGTGGCCGGAAACCAATTGCTTTGTTGATTTGTGGATCGAGCTTGTGGCCTCGTGCGGCCTGCCGCCGGAAGCCATGTTCGGCTTTACCCTGACGCAGGATTTCGAGGGCGACCACTTCACCTTCTTCAAGATGCCGCTGGAAGACCTCGACGCGCTTTACGGCATCCGCTCCACCGAGCTTGCGATCTTCGACAATGTCGAAACCCATATCGAAACGCAGTTGAAGCGTGGCCGGATTTCTCTGATCGAGGTGGACAGCTTTTACCTGCCGGATACCCATGGCGTGGGCTACCGCAAGGATCACGGCAAGACGACGATTGCCATCAACCGCATCGATCGCGACAATCTCACGCTCGACTATTTCCACAATGCCGGCTACTTCGCGCTGAACGGCGAGGACTATGCGGGCATTTTCCAGCATCACCTGAAGGAGAGCGATCCGCCTTTCCTGCCCTATGCGGAGTTCGCCAAGTTCCCGGAAAAGCCAGTCCCCGAAGAGCACCGCCGCGCAGTTGCCGAACGGCTGCTGGTGCAGCATTTTTCCAGACGACCGGCAAACAATCCCATCCGCGCTTTCTCGCAGGTCTTCCCGGCACAGGTGGAAAAGGTTGCCGACCGCCCCTTCGGCTTCTTCCACAAATATGCCTTCAACACGCTGCGCCAGCTCGGCGCCAATTTCGAGCTGGCGGCCAGCCATCTGCAATGGCTGCGCGGCGCGCATGCTTTCGATGATGCGGCGATAGAGGCCCTGAAGATTGCCGAAGTGGCGAAGACCGTGCAGTTCCAGCTGGCACGCGCCGTTGCGCGCCGCAAGTTCGAACCGCTCGCAACCGTTCTCGATCCGGCGGCTGATGCCTGGGATCAGCTGATGGCAAAGCTCGACGCGACGCTCGATCACACGAGCGAAGCGGCGTGACGCGCCATATCCGCCATGATGCCCTTCCGGGCCGGCTTCTGACGGAAGGCTGGCGGCTGACGCTGTCAGAGGCCAATGTCTTCGCACGCCCGTCTTATATCCCCGCAGACACGGAGACCATCGCCGCCCCCGTTCCCGGCACGGTGGCCGAGGCACTGGAGAATGCGGGCCAGTTCGACCGTTACAATCAAAAGCCGCTCAACCATCTCGATGCATGGTACCGGGTGAGGCTGGAAAAGGGCGAACCGCAGACCGCGACATTGCATTTCGATGGCCTTGCCACCATTTCCGAAGTGTATCTGAATGACGAGATCGTCGCGCATTCGCAGAGCATGTTCGAAGCGCTTGAGGTCAATGTCGAGCTCTCCGGCTCAGACGAACTGGCGATCTGCTTCCGCGCCCTGAAACCGCATCTGGAAAAGACCGGCCCCCGCGCCCGCTGGCGTCCGCAGATGATGTCGACCCAGGGGCTTCGCCTGATCCGCACCACGGCGCTCGGTTACATGCCGGGCTGGTGCCCGGAGATCCACGCTGCAGGGCCATGGCGGCCGATCCGGCTGGTTTGCCATGGCGAAACGGCTTTCGATGTGACCACCTTCACCACCGAACTGACGGAGGACGGCACGGGCGTGATTCGCCTGAGCGTCGCGACGGCGGCCTCCCATGTGGAGATTGGCTGCAACGGAACATGGCAGGCCCTTTCGTCGTCCGGCGACGGCATCTTTACCGGAGAGCTCAGGCTCGACGGTATCACGCCCTGGTGGCCCGCCACCCATGGCACACCGGCCCTGCATGAGGTGGGCCTGCGCATCGACGGCAAGCCCCATACACTCGGCAAGACCGGCTTCCGCCGCATCGAGATCGATCATGGGGCGGATGGCAAAGGCTTCGGCCTGACGATCAACGGCGTCGCCATTTTCTGCCGGGGCGCCGTCTGGTCCAATGCCGATATCGTCCGGCTTCCCGGCGCCAAAGAGGATTACGCACCCTGGCTGCACCTTGCCGCAGAGGCGGGCATGAACATGATCCGCATTGGCGGAACCATGACCTATGAGACCAGAGACTTCTTTGGCCTTTGCGATGAACTCGGCCTGATGGTCTGGCAGGACATGATGCTGGCCAACTTCGATTACCCGGCGAAAGATGAAGGCTTTGTCACCCATATCGAGGAGGAAACGGCAGACCTTCTGGCCAACGCTGCTCTTTCGCCCTCTCTCACCGTGATTTGCGGCGGTAGCGAAGTCTATCAGCAGGGGGCAATGCTCGGTCTTGGCGAGACCTTCTGGAAAGGTCCGCTGACCGAAGAGATGCTGCCGCGCTTCGTCAAAGCCCGCCGCCCGGATGTCGCCTATGTGCCGAATTCGCCCTTTGGCGGCGCACAGCCCTTCTTCACCGATGAGAAGGTCGGCCATTATTACGGCGTCGGCGCCTATTGCCGACCGCTGGAGGATGCCCGCCGCGCCGATGTCCGCTTTGCCGGCGAGTGCCTGGCCTTCGCCAACGTGCCGCAGCAAAAGACGCTTGATCGGCACCTTCCCGTTGCCGCCGTTCATCATCCGGTGTGGAAAGCCCGCGTGCCGCGCGATCGCGGTGCCTCCTGGGATTTCGAGGATGTGCGCGACCATTATCTCAAGCTCCTCTACGATCTCGACCCTTCGAAGGTGAGACGCGAGGATAGCGAGCGCTATCTCGATCTGTCGCGTGCCGCCATTGCCGAGGTTATGGAAACCACCTTTGGCGAGTGGCGACGCAACGCCTCCTCCTGCCAGGGCGCCATGGTGCTGACCCTTCAGGATCTTGTACCGGGTGCGGGCTGGGGCGTGATCGATTCCACCGGCGAACCGAAGTCGGCCTGGTACGGGCTGAAGCGCGCATTTCGCCCGGTACAGCTGATCCTGACCGATGAAGGGACCAACGGGCTTGCCGTCCATCTCGTCAACGAGACGGCGGAAAGCCGCAAGCTCACCGTCGAACTCGCCTGCCTGCGCGATGGCCTGCAACCCGTCGTCCGCGGCCAGAAGCAACTCGATCTCGCACCGCGATCCAAGACAAGCCTTGCCGCCACCGATTGCTTCGGCGCATTCTTCGACACGACCTATGCCTATCGCTTCGGCCCACCTGCCCATGATGTGACGGTTGCAAGGCTGAAGAACGCTGTGACGGGAGAGGTTCTTGCCGAAGCCTTCAACTTTCCACGCGGCCGCAGCGCGGCGTTGCATGCCGCAAACCTGAGCGCAACGACAGAGCAGACGAACGGGCAATGGTTCCTGACGCTGACCACGGATCGGCTGGCCCAGTCGGTCAATATCAGTGCCGATGGCTTCCGCCCAGTCGATGACTGGTTCCATCTGGCTCCCGGTGAGGCCAAGACCATCGCACTGATCGCTGAGGAGAATGCCCCTGCCGAGCCCCATGGCGAAATCCGGTCGCTCGGCTCGCGCCTGCATTTTGGCTTCTAATAAAAAAGTTTCGCTTCCCTACGCGATATTGTAGGGAAGCGGCTTGTTTCACCACTATGTGAACCACCATATCCTATCCCCGTTTCAGCGCTCTCCTTCCCCCTCCAGAGCCGCTTTGACGCCAGCATGAACATCCATTACCTTCCACTTTATCCGGCACGGCATAGAAGTCCTCGATGGAAAAAAGTCTGACGCGTTACATCTGGACGCATACCAAGAAGCAGCAGCTTTTCATTCTGCTGATCGTGGCGCTGTCGATGATCCCGTACTTCCTGGCCTTCGATCTGCCCAAGCAGATCGTCAACGGGCCGATCCAGGGCGATGGCTTCGAAGGCGCCAACGCCACGCAGCTTTTCATGCATCTGACGCTTAACCTGCCTTACTTCGGCACGGTCACACTTTTTCCGGGTATCGAGCTGAACCGCATGGCCACCTTGATGGGCCTCAGCCTCACCTTCCTGGCGCTCGTCATCATCAACGGCCTCTTCAAATATTACATCAACACCTACAAGGGCCGACTTGGCGAGCGCCTGCTGCGCCGCATCCGCTTCCAGCTGATCGACCGGGTCCTGCGCTTTCCGCCCACGCACTTCAAGCGCGTCAAAGGCGCGGAAATCTCCAGCATGATCAAGGACGAGGTGGAGCCACTCGGCGGCTTTACCGGCGACGCCTTCGTCCAGCCTGCTTTGCTCGGCGGCCAAGCACTGTCGGCGCTGTTTTTCATTCTGGTGCAAAATTTCTGGCTCGGCATGATTGCCGCTTTCATGGCCGCCATTCAGGTGGGCATCATCCCGAAAATGCGCCGCCGCCTGATCGATCTTGGACGCCAGAGACAGCTGACCGCGCGCGAGCTTGCCGGTCGCATCGGAGAAATGGTCGATGGCATCGGCACCATCCACGCCTATGACACCTCGAACTACGAACGCGCAGATGCCGGCCAGCGTCTCGGCCAGATCTTCAAAATCCGATACGACCTTTATCAGTGGAAATTTCTGGTCAAGTTCATCAACAACTTCCTGGCGCAGCTGACGCCCTTCTTCTTCTATGCAGTCGGCGGTTACCTGACGCTGCGCGGCAGCCTCGATGTCGGTCAGCTCGTTGCCGTCATCAACGCCTACAAGGAACTGCCAGGACCACTGAAAGAGCTGATCGATTGGGATCAGGCCCGCCAGGACGTGCAGGTGAAATACGAACAGGTCTTCGAGCAGTTCGATTCTCCGAGCATGATCGACCCCAAAATCCAGGATCTGTCTCCGGCGGCAGCTGCCGCGATCACAGGCCCGATCGTCATTTCCGCACTTTCGCTCGATGACGACAGCGGGACGCGCCTCCTCGATCAGGCAACACTTACCATCAATCCCGGAGAAACCGTGGCGATCGTCGGCAGTGCCGGTGGCGAAGCCCTGGCAGATGCCCTGGGACGCACGCTCTGGCCAACATCGGGCAAGATTTCCATTGGCGACACCGATTTCCACGATCTGCCCGAATCCGTCACCGGACGGCGCATTTCATACGTCTCGGCTGACAGCTACTTCTTCCACGCAAGCCTGAAGGACAATCTTCTCTACGGATTGAAGCATGCGCCCCTCAAACCTAAGCAGTATGAAGGGACTGAACTCGAGCACCGAAAATGGGAAGTCCGCGAGGCCAAGCTTGCCGAGAACCCGGACATGGATCTCAACGGCGACTGGATCGATTACGAGTCGAGCCCGGCAGGCCGCGAGGACCCGGAGCAATTTCTCAAATCCATGCTCGCCGTTTTGGACACTGTTCAGCTTTCGCCGGACATTCTGGAATTTGCGCTCCGCTCCTCCATCGATCCAATGAGCGACCTGCATCTGGCAGCCCGCATCGTCGAACTGCGCCGGACGCTGCGCAGCGAGTTGGAGCGGGAAAACCTCTCTGGTCTCATCGTTCCCTTCGAGCCGGACAGCTACAACACCGAAGCGACCGTCGGCGAAAACATCCTGTTCGGCACGATGCGCGATGCGCAGACCGGCAGCAGCAAGATCATCGAGAGCAAGTATTTCCTGTCGCTCATGCGCGGAACGGGTCTTTCCCATACACTCTTCGACATGGGTTATACGATCGCCGAGAACATCGTCGAAATCTTCTCCGACCTGCCGCCTGACCATCCGCTCTACCAGCAGTTGACCTTCATGACCGCGGATGACATTCCAAACTATCAGCAGATCCTGCAGCGCCTGCAGGGCAAGCATTACGATGACGCGAACGAGGCAGACCGCCGTGCCATGATCCGCCTCAGCTTCTTCTATGTCGAACCAAGACAGCGTTTCGGTCTTCTGACACCGGAAGTGATGAACCGCATCGTTGAGGTGCGCCACATGTTCCACGAGAACCTGCCCGAAGAACTGCGCGACGTGATCGAGCCTTACGATCCCGATCAGTATGCCGCATCGACCAGCCTGCTCGACAACATCCTCTTCGGCAAGGTCAGCCATCGCTACACCGACGCCTCGCGCCGTATCACCCGGCTTGTGGCCGATGCCATGCGCAAGCAGGGTGTCTATGAGCGGGTTCTTGCCGTGGGGCTTGACTTCAATCTCGGTGCCGGCGGCAAGCGTCTTGGGCCATTGCAGCGCCAGAAGCTCAATCTCGCGCGCGCCTTGATGCGGCGCTCGGATTATTACGTGCTCAACCGTCCGCTACCGGGTCTCGACCATCGCCTGCAGCAGGAAATCGTCGATAACGTCATTGCCTTCCTGAGAAGAGACGGCGCAAATCCTGCAGTTCTGTGGGTCTTGTCAAACCCGTCGCTTTCCAAGATGTTCGATAGAGTTATCGTCGTTAACCACGGTACAATTGTCGCAGACGGATCATACGAGACTCTTGTGGAAGAAAACGGTACATTCAAGGAAATGATCGCTGCGTGACATGTCGCGGGCACACGACAGCAACGTGAACCGGTAATACCAACCAGGACAGGGCTATGCTTTTCAAAGATGAAATTCAGATGCTGAAGCGCGTCCCCTTCTTCAGTGAGATGGAGCCGTCGAAACTCAAGCTACTTGCTTTTGCTTCGGACCGCGTTTCCTATCTTGCAGGAGACGAGCTATTCCGGCAGGGCGACCTTGGCGATAGTGCCTATGTGCTTCTGACCGGCAAGGTCGATGTCCTGATCGACTCGCCATCGGGCCAGATCAAGCTGACGGAAATGAGCGGCAATGCCATCGTCGGCGAGATCGCCATTCTCTGCGACAGCGTACGTACGGCAACCGTGAAGGCTTCGACGCCGGTGGAAGCGCTGCGCATCGGCAAGGAGCAGTTCTTCAAGCTGATGTCGGACTTCCCGGAGATCACCATCAAGGTCATGCGGGTTCTTGCGGAGCGTCTGACGCAGACGACGACGGAACTGAGCAAGGCACGTGCGCATTCAAGCGTTTGATAATATATTCTTCCGCACCACGATATTTTAAGAGAAAAATAAAAGTGGTGCTGCAGTCATAAAACTGAAATGCTGCATGGAGTAGGCACGCGCCATTGAATGGCGAAGAGACAACGGCACCTGGCGGAGGAGCGTTGAGACGGTGGCCGTGGCAGGTTGGGGTGTATGATGGCGTTGAATTCCGACGGAGACCGTCGGGGCAATAGACAGGAATTGCGGGTCAAGATCTGGGGAGCGCGAGGAACGCTTCCTGTGTCGGGAGAAAAATTCCACAAATACGGCGGTAACACCATCTGCATCGAGGTTCGGTGCGGCGACCATATCCTGCTCTTCGATGCAGGCTCTGGTCTGCACCCCGCTGGCATGGCGCTGAAAGCCGAAGGCGCAACCAATGTGGATATGTTCTTCTCGCATTGCCACTACGACCACATTGTCGGATTTCCCTATTTCAAACCCTTCTTCAAGCGCGAGAACGATATTCGCATCTGGTCCGGCCATCTGGCAGGGCAGAAGACCACGCGCGAGATGCTGCGCGAATTCATGAGCCCGCCCTGGTTTCCGGCACCGCTCGATATTTGCTGCGCCCATCTGGAGACGCGCGATTTCGCGGCTGAGGACACGCTCCAAGTCAAGCCGGATCTGACGATCCGCACCGGCATGCTGACCCACCCCGGCAATGCCATCGGCTACCGGATCGACTGGCAGGGCAAGAGTCTTGCTATCATCACCGACACCGAGCACGAACCCGGCAAGCTGGACAAGGCAGTGCTGAAGCTGATCGACGATGTCGATCTGTTCCTCTATGACGCAAGCTTCACCGATGCGGAGATGGAGCTTTACAAGGGCTATGGCCACTCCTCCTGGCAACAGGGGATCAGACTGGCGAAGGCCGCAAATGCCAAATCGGTGGGCTTCATTCACCACGCGCCCTTCCGCACCGATGGCGAACTCGACCAGATCGACGAGGATGCGAAGAAGGAATTTGCCGGTGCCTTCTCAGCCTTCGACGGACAGACAATCGAGCTTTGAAACAGGCAGCCGCCTCGAATAAGACCAAATAGCATTATTTTCGTAAGGCCGATCAATCGCTCGATCTAAACCCGGCGATTCAGCATTTGAATATCCATTTTCCATTGAGAGAAATTTGAGGTCGGGATTGGCGCAGTATGTGACGGAGACCTCTTTGCGACGAGCGCGGTTGCTCTCGGGTCTCGTCATGCTGACCTTCGTGGCCTGCCACCTTTTCAACCATGCGCTGGCGCTGATCTCCATCGACACTGCTGAATATGGAAGGATATGGTTCAGCATCATCTGGCTGAACCCGGTCAGCAGCATCATCCTCTATGGCTCGGTCTTCGTCCACCTCATGCTCGTGCTGCGCTCCATCTATTTGCTGCGCTCCTTGCAAATGCCCTGGCGCGAGGCGATGCAGATTTTGCTTGGCCTGGCGATCCCGTTTCTCATCATCGACCACGCTGCGGGCATCCGCTTCTCACGCATGCTTTTCGGTATCGATGAAGGTTATGACGTTGTCATCAGACGGTTCTGGATCACGTCACCCTATCTCGGCCTGCGCCAGAGCATCGCACTGGTGCTGATCTGGGCGCATGGCTGTTTCGGCGTGTTCTTCTGGCTACGTTACCGAAGCTGGTACCGGCAGGTGGCGCCCTATCTGTTGATGATCGCCGTTCTATTGCCAATCATGGCGCTTCTGGGGTTCAGCGATGCAGGGCGGCAGATGGAGATGGATCTGCCTGCCGATCACCCCCATTCGGAAGCGGGCATGCGCTCGCCCTCCGATCCGCCTCTGCCACCTGTACGCCCACCGGGCTCATCCGCGCGCCAGGAGACCATCCAGCACATCACCTTCGGTCTTCGCCTCGCCTTTGGTGCAGCCGTCATTCTCACCTTTGCCGCCCGTGCCGTCCGAGGGTGGCGGCAGCGATCGAATGGTTTCGAAGTTCTCTATGAAGACGGACATGCGGTGCGCGCACCGGCAGGCTTCAGCATTCTGGAGGCGAGCAGGCTTGAGGGCGTTTCGCATTTCTCCGCCTGTGGCGGCAAGGGCCGCTGCTCCACCTGCCGGGTGAAGATACTGGAATCCGACGGCCCACTGCCGGAACCGAGCGATCTGGAACGTGCCACCTTGCAGCGCATCCACGCCGATTCCGATGTGAGGCTAGGTTGCCAGCTTCGCCCGACGGGGCGGGTCAAGGTCGCACTGCTTCTGTCCACGCGGCAAAAGGACGACAGCCCGGCGAATGACGAGCCCATTCGGCCCGGTCGCGAGGAGGAGATTGCGGTTCTCTTCTGCGATCTCAGAAACTTCACCTCGCTCTCCGAAGCGCGCCTGCCCTATGACATGGTGTTTCTGCTGAACCGCTATTTCACCGTGGTCGGTCAATCGGTGGAGCAGGCAGGCGGGCGCATCGACAAATTCATCGGCGACGGCGCCATGGCGCTTTTCGGCCTCGACGGCAACCAAGAGACTGCCTCGGCCGATGCGCTGAAAGCAGCCTGTCTGATCCTGCGCAATGTCGAGAAGCTGAACGAGGAACTGGAGCAGCAATTTGCCGTGCGCCTGCGCGTTGCGATCGGCATTCATGCCGGTCCGTCGGTTGTCGGCATCATGGGCTATGGCGCAGCAAAAACGCTGACGGCCATTGGCGATACGGTCAATGTCGCAAGCCGCCTGGAGACGGCGGCAAAGGAGTTCGGGGCCGCCATGGTCGTTTCCGAACCGGTCATGGTCCAGTCGGGCCTCAAGCGCGATACGCTTCGAAATCGCACCATTCCCATTCGCGGGCGCAGTTCCGAGATGCGGGTCTTCCTGCTGTCGGAAGACGAAAGCTATGGCCTTTTGTCGTAACACGAACGCGGCACGATGACCGCGTCATCTGATCGAACTAGCCATGTCGCCATCAACAGCGCTTAGAAATCCACCCCGACACCCAAGGGCACATTGCCCCGCCGAATGTCCTCCGGCGGGGCTCTACATCAATTACTCCGCAAGAAATCGTTCCGCCAGGCGCGCCCACAGAGCCGCACCCACGGTCAGGCTGCCATCGGCAAAATCATATTTGGGGCTGTGCAGAATAGCGGAGTCCATTCCGTTGCCCAAGCGCAGGAAGCTGCCTGGTTTTTTTTCGAGGAAGTAGGAAAAGTCCTCGCTGCCGGGAATGAGCGGGCAGGTAGCGACCTTGTCTGAGCCGATCAACTCTTGCGCCACGAGCCGCGCAAAGTCCGTCTCTGCCTCGGAGTTGGCGACCACCGGGTAGCCGTGCTCGTAATCGATCTCGATCGTAGCATCATAAGCCTCTGCCATGGATCGGGCGAGCTTGGTGATGCGCCGCTCCAGAAGTTCGCGGATCTTCGGCTCGAAGCAGCGCACGCTCAGCGCCAGCTTTGCATACTCGGGGATGACGTTTACCGCTTCTCCCGCATGGATGGTGCCGACGGTGACGACGGCTGTCTGTGTGGGATCGATGTTGCGCGAAACGACCGTCTGAAGCGAGACGACGAGGTTGCAGGCAACCACGATGGGGTCGATGGTAAGATGAGGACGCGAGGCATGGCCGCCCTTGCCCTTGATGGTGATGTTGACCGTATCGGATGATGCCATCATCGGCCCGGAGCGCGTTAAAATCGTGCCTTCCGGTGCGCCAGGATGATTATGCAGGCCGAAGATCGCGTCGATCGGGAAGCGCTCGAAAAGGCCATCCTCGATCATTTTCTGGGCGCCGGATGGCTTTCCATTCTCTTCCGCCGGTTGGAAGATCAGGGTCACCGTACCATCGAAACGGCGAGTGCGAGCGAGATACTCCGCTGCACCAAGCAGGACGGTCGTATGTCCGTCATGGCCACAGGCATGCATCTTGCCGGGCGTCTTGCTAGCATAGGGTAGTCCCGTTTCCTCCAGGATCGGAAGCGCGTCCATATCGGCGCGAATGCCGATGCTTTTGGTTCCAGTGCCATTCTTCAGACGAGCCACGACACCGTGACCGCCGACATTGCGCGCCACCTCGTAGCCCCAAGCGTCAAGCTTCTCCGCCACATAGCGGGCGGTTTCGGCCTCTTCCAGCGAAAGCTCAGGGTTGGCATGCAGATATTGGCGCGTGGCCTTGAGCTCTGCCTCCATCGGCTCGAAATCGGAAACGCGGGCATAGTGATTGTCGTTCAGCATTGGGTCCACCAGGGTCTTGGAAAAAGGACGCCAGCCGTGAGGCTGGCGCCAAGTTGGGGAAAAATCGCACGCTTACAGGAAGCGTGAGAGGAAGGCCTGCGTGCGTGGATGTTGCGGATTGCCGATCACTTCTTCCGGCTTGCCCATCTCCACAATATGTCCGCCGTCCATAAAGACCACACGATCCGCCGCCTCTTTGGCAAAGCCGATTTCGTGCGTGACGACGATCATCGTCAGGCCCTGACTTGCAAGATCCTTCATCGTGGCAAGCACTTCACCGACAAGTTCGGGGTCGAGTGCGGACGTTGGTTCATCGAACAGCATGAGCTTCGGCTTGATGGCCAACGCGCGCGCGATCGCGACACGCTGTTGCTGCCCACCGGAGAGCTGACGCGGATAGGCGGAGGCTTTTTCCGACAGGCCGACACGCTCCAAAAGGCGCATGGCATTTTCGGTCGCGTTCTTGCGGCTCTCCCCATGAACGCCGACGGGCGCTTCGATGATGTTTTGCAACACCGTCATATGCGGATAGAGGTTGAACTGCTGGAACACCATGCCGATCTTGCGGCGTTGGCGCGCAATGCCGTTGGCCGAGAGCTTCTCCAGCCGGTTGTTCTTCACCCGGTAGCCGATCTGTTCGCCGTCCACCGCAATCGCGCCCTGCTGGATCGTCTCCAGATGGTTGATGCAGCGCAGGAAGGTTGATTTGCCAGAACCCGAAGGGCCGAGAATAACCACGACCTCACCCGGCATCACATCCAGATTGATACCTTTCAAAACCTCAAGATGATCGAAGGATTTGTGAACGTTGCGCGCCTCCACGAGAGGCTTTGTGTCTGCGATCGCGGTCAATGGCTTGCCTCCACGTCCTGAGCAGGCTTGGCGACGCCGGCATTGCGGCGGTCGCTGCGACCGTAATAGGCTTCGATGTAGCTTTGGCCGATATTGAGGACCGACGTAATCAGCAGATACCAGATGACGGCTACGAGAAGCATCGGAATGATTTCGAACGTCCTGTTATAAATGGACTGCACCGAGTAGAGCAGGTCCGCCATGGCAATGACGCTGACAAGCGAGGTTGCCTTGATCATGCTGATCAGCTGATTGCCGGTTGGCGGAACGATGGAGCGCATGGCTTGCGGAATGATGATGCGCCACAGCGCGCGCGCCTTGGTCATGCCGAAGGCCTCTGCGGTTTCCGCCTGCCCGCGATCGACCGAAAGAAGGCCTCCGCGAATGATTTCCGCCATGTAAGCCGCTTCGTTGAGCGCCAACCCGACGATTGCCGCAGTCATCGGTGTGATGACGGAGTTGGTGTCCCAGCTTGCAAGCGTCGGTCCGAAGGGGATCGAAATGGAAAGCTGCGGAAACAGGGTAGACATGTTGTACCAGAAGATCAGCTGGACGAGCAGCGGCGTGCCGCGGAAGAACCAGATGAACAGGGAGGCAAAGGAGCTTGCCAGCCCATCCTGCGACATTCTGGCGATCGCGATGATCAGACCGAGAATGGTGCCGAGGATCATGGCGATGACCGTCAGCCCGAGGCTTACATACAGACCGCTGATGACGACCGGATCGAAGAAATACTGCGCAACGACGGGCCAGCCGAAGTTTTCGTTGTTGGCAACGATCCAGGCGAAGTTCATGACGAAGAGCGCTATGACCAGCCAAAGCACGAGACGGCCCGTGCGAAACGGGGTGTGGGCAGTTGCCACATCCCGCAGATCGGTGCCACCCATGGGCGGCACTTTGGTTTCAACAGGGCTCGTCATTTTGGCAACTGGCCCCCGAGGTTGATGCCCGGCTGCTTGAGGATATTGTTCTCAAGACCCCACTTCTTCATGATCGTTTCGTAAGTTCCGTTGGCCATGAGAACCTTGATAGCATCGAGAAGAACCGGGCCTAGCTCCGACCCCTTGGGAACGACTGCGCCTTGGTAGAGATCGTCGAAGCCGTTCTTCTGTCCGACGCCGGTCAGTTCCAGCTGGCCATTGGCCTGAGAAACGAAATAGGTCAACGGCGCCTGCGACGAGAAGAAGGCATCGGCGCGTTTGGAGCGAACCGCAAGGATCGAGCTTGGCTGGTCGGTATAGGACTGCACCTCGATCGCCGCCTTGCCATCGGTCTTGCACTTTTCCGCCTGAGCCTGGATGACGCGCTCCGCCGAGCCGCCGGCCATGACGGCGATGCGCTGGCCGCAGGACGTGTCGAGCGAAACGATGCCCTTGGGATTGCCCTTCTGAACGGCAAAGACCACGAATTCCTGCACCCAATCGACAAAATCATTCGATTCTTCGCGGCTCTTGAAATCACCCACAGGCCCGAAGGCAAACTGATAGCGCCCGGAATTCACGCCCGCCAGAAGCGCTGGCAGGCCACCAACCGTCGCGTGTTCGATCTTGATGCCCAGCACTTCGCCGAGCGCATCGGTCAGGTCGGCACTTGCGCCTTCCATCTTGGTGCCGGTCACGATTTCGTAGGGAGGGAAGGAGCCGTTGTTGACGGAAATCATCTTGCCCTCGGAGCGAATTTTTTCCGGCAGTCGGGCGCGAAGTTCCTCATTCACGCTCTGCTTGGGAATGGCAGCCGTTTCGGCAAAAGCGGTTCCGGCGAGAAGAAGCCCGGCGAGCGCGGCGGAGGCAATGAGTTTCGGATGCATTTTGGTATTCCCCTTTTTGTTTGCAGCGATTGAAAGTGCCAAGGCCTGACTATCCTCGTCAGTTGACCCCGGCTTGCAGCGGAAAAAGCTCCGCGGGCGTCAAGAGGCGCGGCAGAATGCCTTGAGCGTGAAGCTCTTGAGCGAAATCGGAGATCATGGCGTCGTTCTCCTTCAAGCCGCTGACATTCCAGTTCGGCGGCAGATCTGCGGCGCAACGGCGCAACTCATCGATCATCCAGGGCGTGGTATCGGCATATTTCTCCCGCTTTTCCAGCCACATGCGCTGTGAGGCATCGATGAGCGCGCTGAGCTCGTCCATAACCCACGGATTGTCGCGCACGAACTGCGCCTTGAAACCGATCAGATGCATGCCAGGCACGTAGCCAACATCGTTGAAATAGGCGACTTCGGACGCCCGGTAATCCGGCAGAACCTGACGGAACGGCGAGTCCTGATCGAAGAAACCCTTGGGCATGAAGGGTGTGAAGACAGCATCCAGCCCGCCCTCTTTCAGCAGATCCACCATCGGGCGTTCGCCAGGTGCCGCCTCGATCCGGCCCGGACGTCCGAAACCATCCAGACGGTCGGTGATGGGATGGGCGTCCGTCAGACGACCAGCATACCACATGGCGTCTTCCACGCCCACGCCCTCGCGACGGCACGCCGCACGGGTCCAGGTATTGCCGGAATCGCGCCAGCCAGTCACACCGATCTTCTTGCCGGCAAGATCGGCAAGCGTGCGGATCGGGCTATCCTTGGTGGTGATAATGCAGCGATGACGAAAACCGCGCATGATGAAGTTTGGCATACCGATGACGCGCTCATCGCCATCATGGCGCATCTGCGCATAGCGGCTGAAAGAGGTTTCGGCAGCGTCATGCGCATCGTCTTCGGCGACATTGGCAACAAGCGTACCGACGCGATCGACCTCGATCTGAAGCCTCGGAGACGATACGTCTCCCAGAACAAGCGGCGTCATATAGTCCCAGTCGCGAAGAGCCAGGCGAAGTTTCAACGGCATGATTTAGGTCTCATTTATTTTCCAATGCCGAAAGAATAAATGTACACTCGTAAGCGCACAAATGTTATTACGTTATTGAACATTTAAAGTGAGAGTTCCAAGTGAGCGATATTTGCGAGGCCCGCTGGCTCGCCGACAGAATAACCGACAAGACGATCCGGGGCATCGCACTGGAAACGAGCGCACTCGTGCGGGCTGGCGTTTTGCCGGTCGGCACGCGCCTGCCCGCCATGCGCGATCTGGCCTACGAACTCGGCGTCAGTCCCGCGACCATATCCGAAGCCTGGAGCGAGCTACGCCAGCAGAAGATCATCAGCGGTCGTGGGCGCAATGGCACGTGGGTCTGTGCGGAGCGCTTCGTTGCAAAGCCGGAGCGTCTGGCAAGTGCTGGTCACTATGGCGCCAATGTTCTCGATCTCTCGATGGCGGTACCGGATCAGGCGTTGCTGCCGCCGCTCGAGAAAGCAATGGTCTACGCCACTTCGGTCGGCGACCTGAACAGTTACGCCCGCAGCCGGATCGTTCCCGAACTGCGAGACGCGATTGCGGAAGGCTGGCCTTACGAGCCCGAAGCCTATCTCGCGATCAACGGCGGTTATAACGGTGTCTATACCACGCTGCGTGCGCTCGTACGGCCGGGATCGGTCGTTGCCGTCGAACATCCCACCGCCATGCGCCTTCTGGATATTCTCGAAGATCTCGGCGTGAAGATCGTGCCGATCCTGTCGGATCGCGAAGGCCCCCTGCCCGCATCCTTGAGGCAGGCACTCGCCGAGCGACCCGCAGCCTTTCTCTTCCAGCCCCGGCTGCACTCGGTCACGGGACAGACCGTAACCCCGGAGCGGATGCAGGCGCTTGGAGATGTTCTTGCCGAAACCGACACGCTGATCATCGAAGATGACGGCCTGGCAGATATTTCGGCGGAAAGACCGGTCTCTCTCGGCAAGCGCTTCCCGGACCGAACCGTGCGCATCGTCTCCTTTTCAAAGACCTTGGGTCCCGACTTGCGACTGGCAGTGCTTTCGGGTTCTGCCCCTATTGTCGAACAGATCCAATCCTACCGTGCCTTCAGCGCGGGATGGACCAGCCGCGTGCTGCAAGCGGCTGTTGCCTGGCTGATCAGGGACGAGGAAGCGTCCCGGATCGTCGCGAGAGCGCGCGCGACCTATCAGGAACGGCGCGATGCGCTGGCGCGTGAACTGCTGGAACGGGGCGTCGAAACCATGCCCGGCAGCGGCATGTGTCTCTGGGTGCCGGTAGAATCCGAGCCCTTCGCGATGGTGACCCTTGCGGCCAGGAACATCGCCGTTGTACCCGGCAATAAATTCTCCATCCTGCCGAGTGCCCATATTCGCGTGGCCACCAGCAAGCTCTCGTCAGGCCACGCGCAGGTAGCCGAGGCGATAGCGCTTGCGCATCTGAGATAGGGTGGCGCGCTAGATCTTCCGGTACAGGAAGTAACGATCCGTCGGCACGGTGTCAGGCACCGGCAGTGGATCGAGGCTAGGTTCCTTCAATGGCAGTCCGCTCACCGCGATACCGCCCTTGGCCAGCA
This sequence comes from uncultured Agrobacterium sp., assembly GCA_913777615.1. GTDB lineage: Bacteria > Pseudomonadota > Alphaproteobacteria > Rhizobiales > Rhizobiaceae > Agrobacterium. The sequence continues at coordinate 43,416 of CAJYTK010000009.1, forward strand.
TGCCAGACACGATTTGCGGCAGCCACGTGAGCGTCACCGCATCCTTCTCGTCGTAACCGGTGCCGATATCGGCATGCACAAGTGCCGCCCCGATGCCGACCCAGTCTTTCGCCGTCTGGTGGATTTCGCCGAGAACCAGATTGCCCTCTTCCGGCACGGAAGATGCGTGTGCGCCCATGGCCCGGTCGAAGGCGACGATGCGGCGATCGGCAAACAGCTCGCGCAGATGGTTGAAGGTGCGCCCATTGCCAAGGCCGATTTCCATGATCGGACCGTCAGCCGGCAGATCGAGATCGCCATGCACATGGTTCAAGATATCGCGCTGGGCGCTGAGGCGGCGGATGAAACTGTCCAGTCTGCTCATGGGAGAAGGGTTTCCAATCAGGCTTTGATGATGTGGCTGGCGCTGATGCCGCGACGGGCAAAAGCGTTGCGCGTATCGATGATCAGCGGCGACCAGCCGGCAAGCTGCTGGTAATCGACGTTGTCATGGTCGGTGGCGACCAGCACCGCGTCGAAACCGCCAATGCTGTCCTTGGTCCAATCTGCAGACTTCATGCCCATCAGATCGCTATATTCGCGGGTCTTCGGGATTTCCGCCACGTAAGGGTCATGGAAGGCAACATCGCCGCCGCGCTCGAGTATGAGCTCGATCAGTTTCAAGGACGGGCTTTCGCGAATGTCCGGTACGTTCTTTTTGTACGCCAGCCCCAGAACTAGCACCTTCGAACGGCTGAGCGCCTTGCCCTGATGCACGTCCAGCGCTTCCGCCAGTCGCCCGACGACATGGCGCGGCATGGCCGTGTTGATCTGGCCTGCGAGTTCGATGAAGCGGGTGGGCAGTTCGTATTCCTTCGACTTCCACGTCAGATAGAACGGATCGATCGGAATGCAGTGGCCGCCAAGGCCGGGCCCTGGATAGAAGGGCATGTAGCCGAAGGGCTTGGTCTTGGCCGCATCCACCACTTCCCAGATGTCGATACCCATCGCCTCGTAGACGACCTTCAACTCGTTGACGAGCGCGATATTGACCGCGCGAAAGACGTTCTCGGTGATCTTCACCGCTTCTGCCGTCGCTGTAGTAGAGACCGGGATGACGGTCTTGACCACGGAGCCGTAGAAGGCCGTCATCAGCTCAGCAGCATCCGGTCCGTCACCGGCCACGACCTTCGGAATGGTGGAGGTGTGGAAGTCGCGGTTGCCGGGGTCTTCGCGCTCCGGGGAAAAGCCGAGGAAGAAATCCTGAGCCGACTTTAGCCCGGTCTTTTCCAGGATCGTCTTGACGATGCCATCTGTCGTCCCGGGATAGGTGGTCGATTCCAGCACAACAAGCTGGCCGGGACGCAGCGTCTCGGCAATCTCGCGGCAGGTGTTCTCCACATAGGAGAGATCGGGATCGCGATATTTCGTCAGCGGGGTGGGAACGCAAATGGCAATCACATCGCATTCGCCGAGCTTGGAAAAATCGCTGGTGGCTTCGAACGTGCCGTTCTCGCAGGTACCCGCCAAAATCTCATCCGGCACGGCCTCGATATAGCTCTTGCGCGCTTCGACGGCCTTGATCTTGCCCGGATCGATATCGAAACCTGTCACCTTGAAGCCGGATGTGGCGATCGTCATGGCAAGCGGCAGGCCCACATAGCCAAGGCCGATGACACCCGCCCGCGCCTCTTTCGATTGAATGAGGTCGAGAAGTCGCTGTGCATTTGGAGAAGAGGTCAAAGCGTTTTGCGTCCTGCGCGCGAGGAAAACTTGGCCTTTCAGTTGGGCAAGAAGACCCATGGTGTCAAGGCTGCGACGGTCTAAAATACAGTTGACGAAGACGCGGCTGAAAACGCATGACTGCAGCCATGAAGATCGCGTTCTACTGCCCGATGAAGTCTCCAAACCATCCGGTCCCCTCCGGCGACAGGCTGATGGCGCGGCTGTTGATGCAGGCGATGCAGCTTGCCGGCTACGAGGTCGAGGTGGTGTCGGAACTGCGATCCTTCCTGCGCCAGCCGGATGGCGAAGAGGCAGAAGCGCTGGCGCGGGACGCGGAGCAGGAACGGCAGCGCATATCGACGCTCTGGCAGGAAACGAGCCCGCCCGATCTCTGGTTCTGCTATCACCCCTATTACAAGGCGCTCGACCGTTTGGGACCTGAGCTCAGCCGCTCATTCGCCGTGCCCTATGTGACAGCGGAAGCCTCTTACTCCCCGAAACGCAATGCCACCGGCTGGGCTCAGATCCAGGCCCGGCTTCTGGACGATCTAAGCTCTGCTGCCGTCAACATCTGCTTCACCCATCGCGACCGAGACGGCCTTATGAAGGCCAATCCTGCGATGCGCACACAGATGCTGCCGCCCTTTCTGGACACGTCCCTGTTCTGCGCGCTGGACCCTGCCCCGCAAGCGAGCCGCATGGCAACTGTCGCGATGATGCGTCCTGGCGACAAGCTCAGCAGCTATGAAGCCTTGGCGGCTGCGTTGAATCGCCTTTCCCCCAATCTCGACTGGACGCTGGCCATCATTGGCGACGGGCCGGAGCGCGATACTGTCCAAAAGATCTTCAAAGACATCTCACCGCATCGCCTCGCCTGGCATGGCGAGAAGACCCCTCATGAGATCGCAGACATCCTGTCGCATGCCTCGCTCTATCTCTGGCCCGGCCATGGCGAAGCCTACGGACTTGCCTATCTGGAGGCACAAGCCGCAGGCCTGCCGGTCATCGCCGAGCGGATTGCCGGCGTGCCGGAAGTGGTGATCGATGGAAAGACCGGCATTCTGACGGAGCCGGGGAATACGCAGAGCTATGCGAATGCCATAGAAAAGCTGCTGACCGATCAGGAAAAGAGACAGTCCATGGCGCAAAGCGCGAGAGCATTCGTCAGTCAGGAGCGCTCCTTGCAAAAGGCAGCGTCGACGCTCGACCGGATTTTGCAAGACGCCAGAGGGTACGAACTATGACGGAAAAGAAACTTCTGGAAACGCTCGACAGCTTCGCCCATCGCGGCGTTGCCGCCGACCTCTGGCTGCGCGACGACGATGCGACGGAGCCGACACCGGCGCTCGATCGACTGCTGACGCTCTCCGATCGCTATGCCGTGCCGATGACGCTGGCCGTCATTCCTGAGCCCACCGGTAGTGCTCTCGCGAAGCGGCTTGAAAAGGCGCAGGCGATTGACGTCGCGGTGCATGGCTGGGCGCATCGAAACCATGCCGGGCCGAACGAGAAGAAGCGAGAGCTTGGCTTACATCGCCCGAAGGATACCGTGCTCGCAGAGCTGCAAAGCGGATTTGAAAAGCTGCAGAACCTCTATCCGAGCCGCTTCGTGCAAATCCTGGTGCCGCCGTGGAACCGCATCGACCCGGAGATCGTCGACGCTCTGCCATCGCTCGGCTATCAGGCGCTATCGGTCTATGGCCCGGAAAAGGCATCGCCCATTCACCTCTTGAACACCCATGTCGATATTATCGACTGGCGGGGAACGAGAGGCGGCAAGGACCACGATCTGCTATTTGGCGAAACCGCCGAGCGCATTGTGGTAGCAGAGCAAGAGGCAAGAACCACTGGCATCCTTACCCACCATCTCGATCATGATGAGGCGGCATGGGCTTTTCTCGACCGCCTATTCACGCTGACCGCCAACCATCCCGGCTGCCGTTGGCGCAGCGCCGGGTCGCTGGTCGAAAAGGCTGGCTCGACGGCCTGACATGGCGCGACAATATGTCGAGTATCAAGTCGGACTACTCAGGCGTAAGCACACGAACGAAGAGCCACTAAAGCGCCTTGCGTCCTGTTGGGCGCACAAAGGACGTTTTGGTTTTGCGTTTCCGCATCGCCGATGCTGCAGGCTCTGTTTGGAAAGTGTGACGAAGATGGAATGGTTCGAGTATTTTCCGATTGTAATGTTGCCGCTGAAGCTGCTCGTCGTCGGCATCGGCATGTATTATTCGATCAAGTGGCATTACGATCAAGGCAAGCTGAAGCGCGCGGAAGACGAGAAGCGCAAGCATCAGATGGCAGCCGCCGCGAAGGCCGCCGAGGACCGCGAGATCGCCTCGGCAGAACTCCCTCAACCTTCACCATGATTTCCACGCGATCAGCAGACCGTCGCTCTTGGCGCTGGCTTCGGCACGCGCCTCTTCCACCGCACTGAAATCCGCCCGGTCTGCCAGCAACGCCGCAACGAAATCGGCCCCCGCCAGCGTCACCGATCCCGCACGCGCCACCACGCTAAAGATCAGCGGACCCGTGCCCCACCATGCGGGCGCGCGCGGCAGGCGCTCGGCAATCTCCGGCAGCGCCTGCAAGATGCGCTCGAAGACGGGATGGCCGGGCGGTGTGGCGATAAAGGAATTGGCGAGTAGCACGCTTCCCTTCCCCGTCATGCGCGGCGTTTCCTCGGCAAAGGCGGTGAGCCCCACCATGGGGAGGATATCGCCAAAGCTGATGTCGTCGCGGGCCGGATAAAAATCACAGTCGAGATAGATGCCACCAACGCGCGACAGGATGAAATAGCGCGCAACATCGACCGCACCCGGATAATCCCCGTCCTCCAGCATCTGCCGGAAGATCGGATCGGCATCGATCCCTTCTGCTTCCAGATCGGCTTCCCGCCACAGCCGATAGGCGTAGCCATTCGCCTGCGCATGTTTGCGCCAGGCATCGGTTGAGGGTGGCACTGGTTTGTTGCCGATCCAGATCTGGTGGATCTTCCGTGGCACCGCCTCGCGGTTCCTCTGTGCAATCGCTCGTCTCTCATCCGCAGAGAAGCGGCCATAGGGCGCAAAGACTTCGGGCGGCGGCACGAGAAGATATTGGTAGCCGGCTTTGGCAACCGCATCTCCTTTGGCCTTGGCGAGCCTGAGATAGGCCGAATGCAGGCGGCGCGGCAGGCCGAGCGCTGTCACCTCCCCCATCAGATGCTGGTCGTGCGCATTCGATAGCTCGAGGAAACGATCTTCTGCCGCAGCGAAATCTTTTTCCGCCAGCAACCGCCTGATGTCTGCAAGCGTTGCATCAAAAGTGGCTTTGTCCGGCATGTTCGCTCCTGAGCTTAATAACCCCGACATATCTTCGGACTAGACGTTTCCCAAGAGCCCGAGACCATGCAGAAAGCCGGAAATTTTTCACGGTTTCAAGAGCATGGACAGAGCTTATACTGTGCGATAACGTGAATATAAGGGCCGCGTGATAATGCCACAGGCAAACAACAAGACGGCAAGGGAACCTATGGCATGACTGCAGGCGCAGATTTGCTTCGCATTGAAAATCTGCAGGTCTCTTTTTCCATTATGGGCGGAAAGATCGAAGCGGTCCGGGGCGCAAGCCTGCGCATCCTGCCAGGAAAGGTCACCGCGCTCGTCGGCGAATCCGGCTCCGGTAAATCGGTCATCGGCCAGACGATCATGGGAATCCAGCCGCGCACGGCCCACGTCAGAGGTCGCGTTCTTTTTTCCGACCCTTCGAGACCAGACGATCGTCCCATCGACCTCCTCCAACTGGAGCAGGACGGCAAGCCGATGCGCGCCATTCGCGGCAACCGCATCGGCCTGATCTTCCAGGAGCCGATGACCTCTTTTTCGCCTCTCCACACCGTCGGCAACCAGATCGACGAGGCGCTGCGCATCCATTCGGTTCTGACACCGAAGGAGCGGCAGGAAAAGATGGAGGAAACGCTTGATCTCGTCGGCTTTTCCAACCCCGCCAGGATCTGTCAGATGTATCCTTTCGAGCTTTCCGGCGGCATGCGCCAGCGCGCCATGATCGCCATGGCGCTGATCTGCCGCCCGGCGCTGTTGATCGCTGACGAGCCGACCACGGCACTCGATGTGACGATCCAGGCGCAGATTCTCAAGCTTCTGCGTGACCTTCAGAGCCGGCTCAATATGAGCATGCTGCTCATCACCCACGATCTTGGCGTCGTCGCCAACATCGCCGATGAGGTCGCCGTCATCTATCAAGGCGAAATCATGGAAGCGGGCACGGTAGACGACATCTTCCGCGCACCCTCGCATCCCTATCTGAAAGGCCTGATGGCGGCTGTCCCACATTTCGATATGAAGCCCGGTGAAAGGCTTAAAGCGCTACGCGATGTCACCCTCGACAAGGAAAGCCTGATCGGCAAAAAAACCGACAGCGTCGACAAGGCGCCGGGCGTCATTCTCAGCGTCAGGAATATCTCCAAGACCTACACCACCCGCAAGTCCACATGGTTTACCGCCGGCAATGCGAACAGCACCAAGGCGGTGGATGGCGTCAGCTTCGATATCATGCGCGGCGAATGTCTGGGCCTTGTCGGCGAAAGCGGCAGCGGCAAGACCACCGTCAGCAAGATCCTGATGCGCGCGGTAAAGCCTGAAGAAGGCTCGATCACCTTCCATAGCAAGAACGGCGACATCGACGTGCTGAATGCCGTAGATGGCGATCTGCGTGAGCTGCGCACCCGCATCCAGATGGTGTTTCAGGACCCGGTCTCCTCGCTGTCGCCACGCATGACGGTCGGCAATATCCTCAGCGAACCCTTGGAAATCCACGGGCGTGGCGACTCGAAATACCGGCAGGAGCGCGTCAAGAATTTGCTGCGCGCCATTGGCCTTGGCGATAACGCGCTGAACCGATATCCGCACAGCTTCTCAGGCGGTCAGCGCCAGCGCATCGGAATTGCGCGCGCGCTGATGCTGGGGCCGGAACTCTTGATCTGCGACGAGCCCGTCTCCGCGCTGGACGTTTCGGTACAGGCGCAGATCCTCAATCTGCTCAAGGATTTGCAGAAGGATCTCGGGCTCACCTATCTCTTCATCTCGCACAATCTGGCGGTCGTCGATTATATGGCCGACCGCGTCGCGGTGATGTGCGAGGGCAAGATCGTTGAGCTTGCGCCACGCGAGACGCTAATGCGCAATCCGGTTCATCCCTACACAAAGTCGCTTCTCGCCGCCGTTCCCTTCCCCGATCTCGACCGGCCACTGGATTTCAAGACGATCGGCAAGATCAGTGCCACCGGCAAGTTCGACTGGGGCAAGCAGTTTCGAGACGAAGACAACGGACAGATGATAACGGCCGATCTTGGCGGGGGGCATCTCGTGCTTGCCAATGCCAATGCGGATGTTCGGGAGCTACGGTCTTGATTACGCGCCGCACCACCCTTGCCCTGCTCGCCTCCGTTTTCGTTCCATGGAAAGCCTCCGCCGCCAACTATATCGACGCCGATTTCTTCAAGGAGAAGCTCGACAAGGGCGAATTGCCGCCTCTCGATCAGCGCCTGCCGAAAAACCCCCGCGTCATCGATCTGAAAGCCATGGGCCGCGAGACAGGTCAGCATGGCGGCAATATCCGCATGCTGATTGGCGGTCAGCGCGACATTCGCCTGATGCCGATCGACAGTTACGCCCGCCTCGTAGGCTATGACGAAAAGCTGAACTTCGTTCCCGACATCCTCGAATCCTACACGGTGGATGAGGAGCGCGTCTTCACACTGAAACTGCGCGAGGGCCACAAGTGGTCGGATGGCAGCGATTTTACCGCCGAAGATTTCCGCTACTTCTGGGAAGACGTGGCGCTTAATCTGGAAATCCACAAGGGCGGCCCACCCATCGAGCTTCTGGTCAACAAGAAGCCACCTTCGATCGAGGTTCTCGATCCGTTGACGGTGCGCTACACCTGGGACGGGCCGAATCCGGATTTTCTGGCCAAACTTGCCGGTGCGTCGCCCGCACGTCTGTTCCTTCCCGCCGCCTATATGAAGCAGTTCCACGTCAAATATCAGACGCCGGAAAAGCTCGCCAAGCTGATGAAGAAGAACAAGGTGGACGACTGGAGCAGCCTGCACGTCAAGATGTCGCGACAGCTCCGTCCGGAAAATCCCGATCTTCCTACGCTCGACGCCTGGCGCGTTATCACCGCACCGCCTGCCGAACAGTTCATCTTCGAGCGCAATCCCTACTACCACCGCGTCGATGAGAATGGTCGCCAGCTTCCTTACATCGACCGCTATCTGCTGAACGTCACATCGTCGGAAATCATCGCGGCAAAGACCGCGTCCGGTGACAGCGACCTGCAGTTCATGAACCTCGATTTCAACGACTACACCTTCCTGAAAGATGCCGAAGCGCGTTATCCGTTGAAGGTCAATTTGTGGAAGCGAAGCCAGGGTTCGCGCGTCTGCCTGCTGCCGAACCTCAACTGTGCCGACGACACCTGGCGCGCGCTGTTTCGCGATGTGCGCATGCGCCGGGCGCTCTCGGTGGCGATCAACCGGCATGAGATCAACATGGTCTGCTTCTACGGCCTCGCCAAGGAAAGCGCCGATACCGTGCTGCCGGAAAGCCCGCTCTTCCGGCCGGAATTCGCCACCGCCTGGGCGCAATTCGATCCCGAACTTGCCAATCGGCTTCTGGACGAGGTTGGCCTGACGGAGCGCAACGATCGCGGCATTCGCCTTCTGCCAGATGGCAGGCCCGCGCACGTGATCGTCGAGACCGCTGGCGAAAGCACGCTCGAAACCGACGTGCTGGAACTGATCACCGATCACTGGCGCAAGATCGGTATCTCCCTCTCCAGCCGCCCGACGCAGCGCGACGTCTTCCGCAAGCGTGCCATGGGCGGTGAGGTAATGATGTCGGTCTGGTTCGGCATGGATAACGCCATTCCCAACGCCGACATGCTGCCATCGGGTCTCGCACCCACCGGCGACGATCAGCTGCAATGGCCGGTCTGGGGTATCCATTATCTCTCCGGCGGGCGTGAAGGCAAACCGCCGGATCTGCCGGAAGCCGTGCAACTGCTCGATCTCCTCAAGAAATGGCGCCGCAGCGTCACCGCGCAGGAGCGCAAGGAGATCTGGCTGGAAATGCTGTCGATATACACTCAGCAAGTCTTCTCCATCGGCACGGTGAACGGCGCGCTGCAGCCGATCGTTCACAGAGCCCGACTGAAGAACGTGCCGGAGAAAGCGCTGTTTGGCTTCGAGCCGACCGCTTATCTCGGCATCTACATGCCAGATACGTTCTGGTACGACGGGAGCGCCTGACATGCTCAGATATATTATCGGGCGCATTCTCGTCATGATCCCGACATTGATCCTGATCTCGATGCTGGTCTTCACCATCATCGAACTGCCGCCAGGCGACTATTTCGAAAGCTACGTCGCCGAAATGCGCGCCATGGGCGAGACTGCCAACATGGCAGAAATCGAGGAGCTTCGCACGCGCTACGGTTTCGACCAGCCTGCCCCCGTGCGCTACTTCAAGTGGGCGACCGGCATGCTGGTCGGCGATTTCGGCTATTCCTTCGAGTACCAGCTTCCCGTCAGCGAAGTGGTGGGCGAACGTCTGTGGCTGACGGTTCTGGTCTCCTTCGTCACCATCATCGTCACTTGGCTCGTCGCCTTCCCGATCGGCATCTACTCTGCCACCCACAAATACAGCTGGGGCGATTACGGCCTGACCTTTTTCGGCCTGCTTGGCATTGCCATTCCCAACTTCATGCTGGCGCTGATCCTGATGTATTTCGCCAATATCTGGTTCGGCACGTCCATCGGCCACCTCATGGACCGCGAGTATCTGAATCAGCCGATGAGCTGGGACAAGTTCAAGTCGATCCTCGAGCATCTGTGGATCCCGGTCCTGATCATCAGCACGGCCGGAACGGCGGGCATGATCAGACGCCTGCGCGCCAACCTATTGGATGAATTGCAGAAGCAATATGTGGTGACGGCGCGCGCCAAGGGGCTTCACCCCTTCAAGGTACTGACCAAGTACCCGTTGCGCATGGCGTTGAACTTCTTCATTTCCGATATCGGCTCCATTCTGCCAGCCATTATTTCGGGTGCTGAAATCACCGCGGTCGTCCTGTCGCTGGAAACCACCGGCCCGATGCTGATCCGCGCGCTGCAAAGCCAGGACATGTATCTGGCCGGCTCCTTCCTGATGTTCCTCGCCTTCCTGACCGTCATTGGCGTGCTCGTTTCCGATATTGCGCTCGCCATTCTCGATCCTCGCATTCGATTGGGAGGTGGGAGCGTCAAATGACTTCATCGATTCCGAAGCCCGGCGAGCCCTTGCCGCATTACGTCTCTACAGCGCCCTTCGATCCCTATCTGGTCGAGCCCGCTACCAGCGCGCTTGCCATGGTGGGTCGCGCATCGCAATGGAAGCTGATGTGGTGGCAGTTCCGGCAGCACAAGCTTGCGCTCTACTCCGGCATCTTCCTGCTGGTGCTTTATCTCTCGATCTTCATATGCGAGTTTCTAGCACCCTATAATCTCCACACCCGCGACGTGGAAAACATCTACGCCCCGCCGCAAAGCATTCATCTCTTCCATGACGGCAAATTCGTCGGCCCCTTCGTCTATGGCCGCACCATGAGCCTCGACATGGACAATCTGCGCCGCGTCTACACCGACGTACCGACGGACGTGCAGAAGATTCGCTTCTTCTGCCGAGGTGACAGCTACCGCTTCTGGGGACTGTTCGATTCCAACGTCCACCTCGTCTGCCCGGCGAAAGACGGCCAGATGTTTCTGCTCGGCACCGACCGTCTTGGCCGCGACGTGCTTTCGCGCATCATCTATGGCGCACGCATTTCGCTCACCATCGGCCTCTTCGGTGTGGCCATGAGCTTCGTTCTCGGCATTGTGATCGGCGGTCTTGCAGGCTATCGCGGCGGCGTCTTCGATCTGATCGTCCAGCGCATCATCGAGGTATTGCAATCGATCCCCAGCATTCCGCTCTGGCTGGCGCTTGCCGCGATCATGCCGGTGACCTGGAGCCCGATCCTCGTCTATCTGGGCATTACCGTCATCCTCGGTCTATTGGACTGGACGGGGCTCGCGCGCGCCGTGCGCTCCAAGCTTTTGGCGCTACGCGAGGAGGATTACGTGCTCTCTGCCCAGTTGATGGGAGCCAGCACCAGCCGCATCATCGGCCGGCATCTGATCCCCGGCTTCATGTCACACCTGATCGCGTCGGCGACACTCACCATTCCAGGCATGATTCTGGGCGAAACGGCGCTCAGCTTCTTGGGCCTCGGCCTGCGTCCGCCGATCACAAGTTGGGGCATTCTGCTCACGGAAGCGAGAAGCGTCAGCGTGATTGCGCTTTATCCCTGGCTTTTGATCCCGATCCTTCCGGTCGTTCTGGTCGTGCTCGCCTTTAATTTCCTTGGCGATGGACTACGTGATGCAGCAGATCCGTTTAAATGACCGGATTTGCTGCCAGCATGTTTTGCGGTTTTCCGATCAGGGCATGTGACAAGACGAGGCGCTTCGGCGCCTTCCGCATAAAGACACGCGCCGCACGCTTTAGCGGTAAGAAGAGGTTCTGCTCGTGACAGTTCGTTTAAACGATGCACGCATTCTGATGTACAGCCACGATTCTTTCGGGCTTGGACATTTGCGTCGATGCCGCACCATTGCCCATGCGCTGGTGGAGGATTATCGCGGCCTGAATGTCCTGATCATCTCAGGAGCAACCATTGCAGGCGCCTTCGATTATCGCGCCCGCGTCGACTTTGTAAAAATCCCGAGTGTGATCAAGCTCAGAAACGGCGAATACACCTCGCTCGACCAGCATATCGATCTTCAGGAAACCCTGAAGATGCGCCGTTCGATCATCTACCACACCGCCGAAAGCTTCCAGCCGGACATCTTCATCGTTGACAAGGAGCCGATGGGTCTACGGGGCGAAGTGGAGGAAACCCTCACCTATCTGAAATCGCGCGGCACGAAGCTGGTCATCGGCTTGCGCGACGTCATGGATGCGCCGCAACTGCTTGAAGCCGAGTGGAAGCGCAACGACGTGCTGAACAAGATCGAACGCTTCTACGACCATGTCTGGGTCTACGGCCCGCCGGACTTCCACGACCCTCTGGCAGGTCTCGCTGTCCCACCCGGCGTCCACGAGAAGACCGAATTTGTCGGCTTTCTGCAGCGCTCCAAGACCCGCGGCGACAACCCGAGCCGGCATGAGGGCGACTATATTCTGGTGACCACGGGCGGCGGCGGCGATGGCAGCGAACTGATCGACGACGTGATCCGCGCCTACAAGTTCGATCGCACCCTGACCCAGAAAGCGTTGGTGGTGCTTGGCCCCTACATGCCGACGGAGCAGCGGCAGAAGTTTGCGGCGAACGTTGCGGATATTCCCCAGATGGAAATCATCGACTTCGACAACCGCATGGAAGATCTGGTTGCTGGCGCTCAGGCTGTCGTGTCGATGGGCGGCTATAACACTGTCTGCGAAATCCTCTCCTTCGACAAGCCAGCCCTTGTCGTGCCGCGCATCGTGCCGCGTGAGGAGCAGTTGATTCGCGCCAGCCGCGCGTCCGAGCTTGGCCTGTTCGACATGCTGTCGCCGGAAGATGCGGAGAACCCCGAACTGATGGCGAAAGCGCTGAAGGCGCTGATGCAGCGCCCGCCACCGTCTGCCAACGGCCGCAACCTGAAGCTCGACGGGCTTGAGAACATTTCCCGCCGCGTCGCCGAATGGCTGCAACCGGATGATACGCAGAGCGCAATCTCCGCGACTGCCTGACAGTAGGGGATGCGTAAAACGGTGGAGCCGAACATCTCGGTTTGCCGTGAGCTGCCGCAAATGAAAGAAGGCACGAAGACGTGACCGCAGACAAGAAAATCGTGGTGCTGCTGAAAGGCTATCCGCGCCTCTCCGAAACATTCATAGCGCAGGAATTGCTCGGCCTCGAAAAAGCTGGCTTGACGCTCGAACTCATGTCGATGCGCCGCCCGACCGACAAGAAGCGCCATCCGGTGCATGACGAAATCCGCGCACCCGTCAGCTATCTACCGGAATATCTTCATGAGGAGCCACTGCGTGTGCTGAAAGCGCTGTGGGCCTGCCGGAATAAGCCCGGCTTCGGAAGTGCGTTGCGCCAGTTCTTCCACGATCTCGCCCAAGACTTTTCTCGCAACCGCTTCCGTCGTTTCGGTCAGGCCGCAGTGCTGTCCCATGAATGGCCACAGGACGCCGGCTGGCTGCATGTTCACTTTATCCACACGCCAGCGTCGGTTGCCGCCTACACCCATCTGATCACCGGCATTCCCTGGACGATCTCGGCGCATGCAAAAGACATCTGGACCTCAACGGACGCCGATCTCTCTTACAAGCTCGGAAGCGCCCGCTGGGCGGTAACCTGCACCGCCAGCGGTTATCGCCATCTGCAAGACCTCTCGCCCAATCCAGCCACGGTCCATTTGAGCTATCACGGCCTCGACCTCACACGCTTCCCCCCGATGGAGGGTATGCGCCCGCCACGCGATGGTTCCGACCCCGCCGATCCGGTGCAGATCCTCAGTGTTGGCCGCGCGGTGAAGAAGAAGGGCATCGACATTCTGCTGAAGGCGCTCGCCGCCCTCCCAGCATCGCTGCACTGGCGCTTTACCCATATTGGTGGCGGCGATGAGCTGGCGACGCTGAAAGCGCTTGCTGAGCAGTTGCGCATCGCCGACAAGATCACCTGGACGGGTGCGATGGACCAGAAGCAGGTGCTGGAGCAATATCGAAAGGCCGATCTCTTCGCGCTTGCCTGCCGCATCACCGCCGATGGCGACCGCGATGGCCTGCCCAACGTGCTGGTGGAAGCCTCAAGCCAGGCGCTAACCTGCGTGTCCACCAACATCTCCGGCATTCCCGAATTCTTCGTCGATGGCGAAAACGGCCTGCTGACCGAGCCGGAAAATGAAGCCGCGTTCTCGAAAGCCCTGGAGCGCGCAATCTCCGATCCAGCGCTCAGATCAAGACTGGGCGCTGCCGCTGAGCATCGCGTGCGCACCGCCTTCGATCACCGCACCAGCATCACCGACCTGAAAAATCTCTTCGAACAGGAATGGGAGAAGACCTCGTGACAATCGCCTCCGCCCCTGCCAGCAAGGCTCCCAGAGTTTTCTTCTATGTCCAGCATCTGCTCGGCATCGGCCATATTGCCCGCGCCAGCCGCGTCGCCCATGCGCTGGTGGCAGACGGCTTTGACGTGACAATGGTGACGGGCGGAACGCCGGTGCCGGGCTTCCCCGGTGAGGGCATTCGCCATGTCGAACTGCCGCCGGTCGCCGTTGCCGATGGCAATTTCTCCGGCCTTGTCGATGCCAACGGCGCGCCGGTGGACGATGCCTTCAAGGATAACCGCACCAGCATGCTGCTCGGCGCTTATCACGGCGCAAAACCGGATATCGTCATCATCGAGGCCTTCCCCTTTGGCCGTCGACAAGTGCGATTCGAACTCTTGCCGCTGCTGGCGGCGATCGAGAAAAGTCTCAAGCGCCCGCTGGTCATGACCTCGCTGCGAGACATCCTGCAGGAACGCGCCAAGCCCGGTCGTGACGAAGAAACGATCGATCTCGTCAAGAAGCACTTCGATACTGTGCTGGTCCATGGCGATCCGAATTTCGTGCGGCTGGAAGAAACCTTTCCGCTGTCCGAACAGATCCGCCAGCGCATTGTCTATACCGGCCTGGTGGCACCCGGCAAACCGACGCCGCCGCAGGAGCGCTTCGATGTGGTGGTCTCGGCAGGCGGCGGTGCCGTCGGCGGCGCGCTTCTGAAAGCAGCGCTCGCAGCCGCACCACACATTCCGGAACTCAAGACATGGTGCCTGATCACCGGCCCGAACATGCCGCAGGCGGATTTCGATGCGATCTCGGCTGAAGCCGGCGACGCCATCTCCGTCTTCCGCTTCCGCAAGGATTTCGCCAGCCTTCTCTCCGGTGCGAAGCTCTCCATCTCGCAAGCCGGCTACAACACCGTCTGCGACATTCTGCAAGCCAAATGCCGCTCGCTGCTCATCCCCTTTGCCGCAGGCGGCGAAACCGAACAAGGCGCCCGCGCCTCACGGCTGGCAAAGCTCGGCCTTGCTCAGGTGCTGGAAGAACATGCCATCGCGCCGCAGTCCATGGCCGAGGCGATTCGTGCAGCATTGGCGCTACCGGAGCCTGGTGAGATCACCCTCAATCTGGATGGCGCAAACGGCACGGCGCGTGTGCTGCGCAGGCTCTATGCGGAACATCAGATGGATGATGAGTAGGTCTCAGCCCTTCAATAGGTAATCTTCTCGCGCCTGAAGCCGAGCCCGATCAGACGGCCAGCGAGATGGGCTAGAAGTGGGAAGCGCAGGATAGCGCGAACGAAGGCGGGCGGGCCTTTGGACTTGGGTGCGGCTTCGTGATCCTTACGGTTCTTGCTGCGCATCATCAATTGCAGCTTCTGCGTGGCTTTGGTCGGAAAGGTGCGGCGCTGTTGGATAGCCGTTAGATCGCCGTCGGAGATGACTCCTCTGTCACGCAGGGCGGGCACCAGAATATTGGCGGCCGCCACCGCATCCTGAATGGCGAGATTGACGCCGACGCCGCCGATCGGCGACATGGCGTGGGCGGCATCACCGATGCAGATGAGGCCCGGCTTCCACCATTGCGTCAGCCGGTCGATGCGCACGGTGAGAAGATAGACATCATCGAAGCTCTTGATTTCCTGCAGTCGATCAGCAGGCAGCGGGCAGACCTCGGCAACCCTATGGCGAAAAGCTTCAATGCCTTTTTCGCTGATCTCAGCATAGACGCCCCGGCGCACCACATAACCGCACTGCCAGTAATCGCCGCGATCGATCAGCACGAAGCCCTGCTGCGGACCGGCATGACCCATGGTTTCGTGAGGATCGCCTGGCTGTTTCGACAGCCGCATCCACAAAACCTCGGTCGGCACGCCGAAGCGTTCGATATGGAGACCGGCCTTGTCGCGCACCGTGGAATTGCGGCCATCGGCACCGACCACCAGATCGGCCTTCACGGTGAGTGTACCGGATGGGGTGGAGAGGACCACGCCGCTGACGCGCCCCTTCGTCTCGATGAGATCGCTGACAGCGGCGTTGTGCAGCAAACGGAAACTGTCGAACTGCCCAGCCTTGCCTGCCAGGAAATTGAGGAAGTCCCATTGCGGCATAAAGGCGATGAACTTGTTTTTGACCGGCAGCCAGGAGAAATCCGCGATGGTGCGCTTCTCGCCGCCAATCTCCGCATGCAGCTTTTCCGCCTTGGTGTGCGGCAGCACCAGAAACTCCTCTGCAAAACCGAGTTGTTCGATGAGCGCAATCGTCGAGGGATGAATCGTATCACCGCGAAAATCGCGCAGGAAATCGCCATGCTTCTCGATGACCGTCACGTCGATGCCCGCCCTCGCCAGAAGCAGGCCGAGCATCATGCCAGCGGGCCCGCCGCCGACGATGGCAACCGTGGTCTCTATTGCCTGAACATCGTCGCGGTGGTCGCTTGGCATGGCAATATCCTGTGTCATCATGCCTGATCTGCAGGCGGAAGCGGCTTGTTCTTCGGATAGGGCCAACCCTTGACCAAACGGAACAACCATTCCTTGCGGGCGAAGATAAAGGCGAAGAGCATGGACGTCCAGATACCGAGCAGAAGGCCAGCGGCCACATCGCTCGGATAATGCGCGCCGACGATCACCCGCGAAATGCCGATGACGAGCGCAAGGGCCATGAAGACGTAACGAAAACGCGGGATCAACATGGCAAAAGCACCGAAAAAGGCACCCGCCGCCGTAGAATGACCGGACGGGAAACTCTCATAGAGATTGTCGCCGGTAAACGGCGTCAGGCTATAGGCGCCAATATCGCCATAAAGCTCAGGCCGTCCGCGACCGATGAGGAATTTCAGGAGATGCACGAAGATGCTGGCGCTGCCGATGGTCAGGAAGAAATAGGCAAAGAGCCGCATCGCCGTCCCGATCCTTGCCGAATAAGGGCTCGCCAGCAGAAAGCGCCCGGCAATATAGGCGAGGATGGCAAAAAGCCCGGTGCTGTAGAGCATCCAGCGGAAGGTGCCGAAATCGGTGATCGCCTTGTTGAATCCGACGATCGCGCCCGGAAGGGCCTGCGCGCGCTGCGAAATGCGCGGATCGAAAGGGATGAAGACGAGCACCAGCAGAAGAGTGATGACAAAAATCCAGCCGCTCGAGATCAAAAATCGCTTCATGAAAATCCTCTATTTATCAATGCCGTATCAGCACTTCAGCACCGCGTCGCATCAGCCACTCAAACTGCATGCTCGCGCTGCCATTAGCAAGCGGCGCACGCAGATGTCATCGATGTGGAGAAGGACGCAGTGTGGCGAAAAATTGCTGACAGGCTTTGATCTTGTTCTGCCCCTGTTTCGCTTGTAGAGCCTTGAGGGAGAGTTTCCACGAAAGCCGGATTTCATATGACACGCCAAAAGGGCAGCAACCCGCCTGAAAAACTGACCGTCCTTGGCGCCACCGGCTCGATCGGTACAAACACGCTGGATGTCATTCGCCAGCTCGGTGGGCGGGACCGCTTCGAGGTTCTAGGCCTTACGGGTGCGGGCAATGTGGCGTTGCTGTCTGAACAGGCGCGCGAGTTCGGCGTGACGCTGGCAGTCACCGCCGACGACGAGAAATATGCCGAGTTGAAGGATGCGCTTTCCGGAAGCGGCATTACCGTCGCCTCTGGCAAAAGCGGCTTGCAGGAAGCCGCAAGTCTGGAGGCTGATTGGGTGATGGCGGCGATTGCCGGCACGCCTGGGCTCGAGCCGACGCTGACGGCGGCGCGGCGCGGTGCCAACATCGCGCTCGCCAACAAGGAGTGCCTGGTCACCGGCGGCGATGTCTTCATCTCCACCATGCGCGAGGGCGGCGGCACGCTCATTCCGGTCGATAGCGAACACAGCGCCATCTTCCAGTGCCTGGAACCCCAAAACCGCGACAAGGTGGAGCGCATCGTTCTCACTGCATCCGGCGGCCCCTTTCGCACCTGGAGCCGCGAACAGATGGACGGCGTCACCGCCGAGATCGCCCGTGCCCACCCCAACTGGTCCATGGGCTTGAAAGTCTCGATTGGCAGTGCCTCCATGTTCAACAAGGCGTTGGAAATGATCGAGGCAAAGTATCTCTTCGATCTTGAACCATCGCAGATCGAGGTGATCGTCCACCCGCAATCCATCATCCACTCCATGGTGGCCTATACCGACGGATCGGTCATCGCCCAGCTTGGTTGCCCGGATATGCGCACGGCGATTGGCTATGCGCTGACCTATCCCAGCCGCGGCACGCTCGATGTCGAGCGGCTCGATTTCGCCAAGCTGGCACGGCTTGATTTCGAAGCGCCCGACGAGGAACGCTTTCCCTCGATCAGGCTCGCACGTCTGGCGCTGGAGCGCGGCGGTGTGCAAGGTGCGGTGCTGAACGCGGCGGAAGAAACAGCCTTCCACGCCTTCGTCGACGGAAAGATCGGCTTTCTGCATATGGCCGATACCGTCGAATCCGTCATGGAGAAAATGAATGACGGCAGGTCAGCTGACACGATCGATGCCATCTTGGCCGCCGATGCCGAGGCGCGCGCCTACGCCGAGGATGTCATTTCGCAAAAGCAGAAGCCCGCTTAGGCACAATAGCCGAAGATGACGCTTACAAGAGAAGACCTGCGAGACCCGCAGGCTGCAGCTGGAAAACCTGTTTTATAGTGGAAATGGTATAGAGCTGAATTAATATGAGATTAAATTATTAATGATAATTCCGACGACATAGTCGTTGGAGATATTGCAATGTTCGGTTTTGCCCGCCCGAAAGAAGATTTTCGCCGTGAGCTTGCATCGTTTCTTTTCGAGAGCTCGCCGGATGCTTACTGCGTTCTGCGCGAAGGCAGGGTCGTCGCCTTCAACGACGCGTTCCAGAAAGCCCTTCGTCAGCCGGCCGACACGATCAATGGCCTGACGCCTCCGGATTTTTCGCCGGAACGTCAGCCGGATGGGGAACGCTCCGACCAGAAGGCAAACGTGCATATCGGTCTGGCCATGAAGGAAGGATTTTCCCGCTTCGAATGGGAAGGACAGCGCCGCGACGGCAGCCTTTTCCAGGTTCAGGTTACGCTCATTTCCTGGAAGCGGAACGATGAAACACTGCTGATCGTCGTCTGGCAGGACATTGAAGAAATGATCCGGCTGCGCAATGCCGAACGCCAGCGCCAGGAACAGGCCGCACGGGAGGCAGAGGAAGACCGCGCGGCAATCGAGCAGCTGGCAGCAGGTCTTCGTCAGTTGGCCGATGGCAACTTGACACAACAGATCGACCGCGCCTTCTCCCCAAAGACCGATAGCCTCCGACAGAATTTCAACGTTGCCACAGAGCAATTGCGCGCGCTCGTCAGTGAGGTGTCGAACGCCGTGACCTCGGTGCTGCATCGCTGTCGGGAGATTGGCTCCGCTTCCTCGGAACTGGCAGGTCGCACCGAGCGCCAGGCTGCAAGCATCGAAGAAGCGTCGGGAGCACTTTCACAGATCGTCAATACCGTGAGCGATGCGGCGAGCGCCTCTCGGTCCGCCAAAAAGACGATCGCACTCGCCAGCAATGACAGCGGCGAAGGCCATGTGATTGTCGAGAAGGCAATCGCTGCCATGGAAGCCATCGACCGATCCTCCGGCGAAATCGCCAAGATCATCGGCGTCATCGATGAGATCGCCTTCCAGACCAATTTGCTGGCCCTGAACGCCGGCGTGGAAGCCGCCCGTGCGGGTGAAGCGGGCAAGGGGTTTGCCGTGGTGGCGCAGGAAGTGCGCGAGCTTGCCCAACGCTCTGCGACAGCGGCCCGGGAAATCCGCGCGCTGATCACCACGTCGAGCCAATTGGTGGAAAATGGCGTCGGCCTCGTCAACGAAACAGGCTCGGCCCTTGGTCGCATCTCTGCCCACATTGCGCAGGTCGGCGGCTCCGTCGAAACCATCGAACGCTCCGCCAGTGACCAGGAAGCCGCCATTCGCGAAATCGATAGCGTTATTGGACAGGTTGATCAGGTCACGCAGAAGAATGCGGCGATGGTGGAAGAAACGGCTGCGGCATCCAATGCGATGATCGACGAAATGGTGGAGATCGCGCGCAAGCTGCAAAGTTTCCGCACCGCCGGTGCCGAGCAAAGCTCTCGCCGCTGGGCGGCCTGACGGTTGAACGGCAACATGCTCGGCCACGTCGCGCAGACTGTTTAAAACATGCACTGGTTTAAGGGTGGAGTGACCGATTTTGGCATCTCCGCCCTTCTTATTATGACTGACAGTCAGCGCGAAATGAGAAAGACGCCTGAAGGCTTCAGAAGCGAGGGCCATTGCTGATGGCTTGATGGCTAAAATCAAGATCTGCGGGACGCCGTGCTGTCGTCCCTTTTTCAACACCCTTCCTATTATTTAAAGTTCCGGAAACGGACTTGCCACCTCCATGCTTTCCCGTTATGTCGCCTTTTGTTACGTTATTACATCACAATGAGGAAACACGATGAAACTCACGCAAGCCCTCGCCCTTTCCGTTAGCTCGCTGCTGCTTCTGTCCGCCGCTGCGGTGGCGCAGGAGAAATCGGCACCATCGAAGTCCGAAACCCACAATCACGCCCATAACCATTCCCATGGGCATTCACATGGTTCCAGCGACGTCTATAAGGGCTACTTTGAAGACAGCGCCGTTAAGGAACGCCCGCTCTCTGATTGGGAAGGCGATTGGCAGTCGGTTTATCCTTATCTCAAGGATGGCACGCTCGATCCGGTGATGCAGCACAAGGCCGAGCACGGCAAGAAGAGCGCCAAGGAGTTTCGTGAGGAATATGATGTCGGCTACAAGACCGACGTCAACCGCATCACCATCAAGGGTGAAGACGTAACCTTCTACCGTGACGGCAAGGCCACCGAAGGCAAATATGCGAGCGACGGCTACGAGATCCTGACCTACAAGAAGGGCAATCGCGGCGTTCGCTACATCTTCAAGAAGACCGGCGGCGATGCATCCGCACCGCAATATATCCAGTTCAGCGACCACACCATCGCACCGCAAAAGGCTGGCCACTACCACCTTTACTGGGGTGACGACCGCGCCACGGTGCTGAAGGAACTCACCAATTGGCCGACCTACTACCCGTCGTCGCTGTCAGGCAAGGAAATTGTCCAGGAGATGCTTGAGCATTAAATGCAAAAGGGGCGCAGCCGATAAGCTGCGCCCCTCTTTTCATTCCACGTCTTGTTGATCAGGCGACAGCGCGTGCGAGCGCGCAACGCGACCAGAGCTGATGAAGCGCTCCGACGAGCCGTTCCATATCCGCATCGGTGTGAAGTGGCGTCGGCGTGATGCGCAAACGCTCGGTCTTGCGCGGCACCGTCGGATAATTGATCGGCTGCACGTAGACACCGTGATCGTCGAGCAGGATATCGGAAATCCATTTGCACTTGGCGGCGTCGCCCACCATCACCGGAACGATATGGCTGGGATTGGTCATGTGGGGAATACCGGCAGCGTCCAGCATGGAGCGTAGCGTGCGCACGCGCTCCTGGTGACGGGCGCGCTCGAAGGGGCTCGCCTTCAAATGCTGAATCGATGCGACCGCTCCAGCTGCCAGAGACGGCGGAAGTGCGGTGGTGAAGATGAAGCCGGACGCAAACGAACGGATGAAATCGCAGAGCGCTTCCGAAGCCGCAATGTAACCACCCATCACGCCGAAAGCCTTACCAAGCGTTCCTTCGATGATCGTCAGGCGATCCATCAGTCCTTCACGCTCGGCAATGCCGCCGCCACGAGGACCATACATGCCGACCGCATGCACTTCGTCGAGATAGGTCATGGCGCCGTATTTATCGGCGAGATCACAGATTTCCTTGATCGGCGAAATATCGCCATCCATCGAATAGACAGATTCGAAAGCGATCATCTTCGGCGCTGCGGGATCGGCGGCCTTCAACTTGGCTTCCAGATCGTCCAGATCGTTATGCTTCCAGATGACCTTCTCGCAGCGACCATAGCGAATGCCTTCGATCATCGAGGCATGGTTCAGCGCATCCGAGAAGATGATGAGGCCGGGGATCTTCTGACCGAGCGTACCGAGGGTCGCCCAGTTGGAAATATAGCCGGAGGTGAAGATCAGCGCCGATTCCTTGCCGTGCAGGTCGGCCAGTTCGCGCTCGAGCTTGACGTGGTGGTGGTTGGTGCCAGAAATATTCCGGGTGCCTCCCGCACCCGCGCCACAGTGATCGATGGCGGCCTTCATTGCCTCGATGACCTTTGGGTTCTGACCCATACCGAGATAGTCGTTGGAGCACCAAACCGTGACATCGCGCTGTTCACCGTCGGCGGTGTAACGGGTTGCTTTCGGAAAGTGTCCCTGTTGTCGCTCGAGATCGGCAAAAACGCGGTAGCGACCTTCCGAATGCAAGCCATCCAGCTCGGTCTTGAAAAATGCCTCGAAGTCCATTCCATGCTCCAGAATACGTGCAAGCGTTTTCGGCCCACCTCCTTGAACCGTCAACCCCCTCGACGCCGATATCGAACCGATGCGTCAATTCGCCTCCACTTTTGAACCGTTCCAATATACTTATAAGAGTCTTGAGGAATGACAAACTTGATTCATGTCAAACCGCTAAAAAATTTGGAACCTTTTAATTCAGCCGCCGTTGAGTAGGGCACAATCGATTGGCCCGGGGAGCGCAGCCTTACAAGGGGGCTTCCAAAGAAACATTCGACTTGTTAGATATCTGCGGCGGTCGGAGGTAGCAGTCGCCGCAGACTTATTGGGACGCCTACCGAGAGCCATCGAGCTCAAATGTAACGTGGAGAGAGTTCATGAAAAAGGCTGTTATTTTTGCTGTTATGGGTCTGGCGCTGGCAAGCTGCACGCAGACTGAAAAGACCACCGGCGGCGGCGCGGTGATCGGCGCACTGGCTGGCGGCGCAATTACCGGTAACGTCCGTGGCGCAGCGGTTGGCGGCCTCATCGGCGGCGCAACCGGTTACCTGATCGGCCGCGCTTCCGAGCCTGGCTACTGCTACTACCGTGACCAGTACGGCCAGCGCTACACGGCACGTTGCCGCTAACAGCGTGACAGAATTGCATCAAAAGCCCCGGCAATCGTCGGGGCTTTTTTTGTTTCCCCGCATTGGCCCTTTTTTGGGGTGCCCCTCCTTGTCTAATTATGATTAAATTTGCGCATTAACGAAGGATAAACGGGCAGGAGCAATAATAAATGCTCAACCATAAAGCACCGCATGCCGAAAAAACGGACTGACCAACGGAAGAGTATAGCGTACTGGAGGGCAGGCACTGCATTGGCGGTGGCGGCAGCCATGAGCGTTTATCCCGTCTTCGTTCGCGAAGCCTTCGCTTTGAAGATCTTCGGCATCCAGCTATGGGGCTCGGACAAGGACGAGGCAAACGAAGTTCTCGATCCCGTCCGCTTTACCGTGACGCTCAATACGCCGGGAGCAGACAGCAAACTCAGAGACAGTCTGGAAAACAGCTCCCTGATGGTGACCGAGCCGGAAAAGCCGGCATCGGGCGATCTCGGCCTGCTCATTCGCGCCAAGGACGACCGCGACCGGTTGATCGCCGCACTTTACGAGAATGCCCGCTATGGCGGTATCGTTACGGTCAAGATCGCCGGGCGGGATATTGATTCCATTCCGCCCAATCCGACATTCAACAGAGCAGGCCCCGTGCCGGTTGTAATCGATGTGACGCCGGGCCCGGTCTTCAAGCTCGGAACGGTCAGGCTGCAAGGCGATATCACGGGGCACGACCCCGCAGATTACGGTCTGGTAACCGGCGGCGACGCGGGCTCGCTTGCCATCATCCGCGCAGGCAACAAACTGATAGACGACCTGAAGGCGGAAGGTCGCCCGCTGGCAAAGCTCACAAAGCGCGAGGCGGTGGCAAACCACGCCACCAACACGGTGGATCTGACCATGGTGGCCGAAGGTGGCCCGGTGGCGCCGCTGGGAGACGTGGCGGTCAAGGGCGACAAGGCCGTCGATCCGGACTTCATCCGTCGTTACTCACGCCTCAACAGCGGAGAGCCCTATTCGCCGGACAAGCTGCGCAAGGCCTCCGACAGGCTGCGCAAACTCGGCGTGTTTTCCAGCGTCGCAATCAAGGAAGCCAATACGCTTGCACCCAATGGCAGCCTTCCTTTGACCATCGAGGTTTCCGAAGGCAAATTTCGCTATTTTGGCGTGGGCGCGCAATATTCGACGACGGAAGGAGCAGGCTTGCAGGGCTATTGGGGCCACCGCAACCTGTTCGGCAAAGCCGAATCGCTTCGCATCGAGGGTGCCGTGACGCGCCTTGGCGAGGCATCGACCGTTCAGGACATAGACTATTCCGCCGGCATTATCTTTACCAAGCCCGGAATCTTCAATCCGCAGACGACCTTTACCGCAAGCCTCAAGGCCAAGACCGAGCACCCCGACAGCTATGATGCGCAGACGGTGACCGGATATGGCGGATTC
This sequence comes from uncultured Agrobacterium sp., assembly GCA_913777615.1. Taxonomy (GTDB): domain Bacteria; phylum Pseudomonadota; class Alphaproteobacteria; order Rhizobiales; family Rhizobiaceae; genus Agrobacterium. The sequence continues at coordinate 67,685 of CAJYTK010000009.1, forward strand.
GCGTATGATTTCAACGATTACGATACAGCAGCAGCCGGTCTCGAAGTCGAATGGGCGAGCACCGAAGACGCTTTCGGCACGAATGATTATCTGACGACCTCTGTGCCGTTGGAGTTCGTGCGAGACAGGCGCAATGACAAGCTGAACCCGACCGATGGTTTCCGCGCATCGATTTCCGCCAAACCGAGCTATGAAGCGCTGAACGGTACCATCTTCTCGTCGTTCGAGGCATCGACCACCGGCTACAAGGGCCTGGGCTCGGACGATCAGGTGGTGCTGGCCGGCAAGATCGCAGGCGGCGTTCTCTTCGGCGGCGGTTCGCTTGAGGACATTCCCACGACACGCCGCTTCTTCGCTGGCGGCGGCGGCTCTGTGCGCGGTTACAGCTATCAGGAGATCTCGCCCTATGATGTCAATGGCAAGGCCACCGGCGGCCGGTCCTATGTCGTCACCTCGCTTGAAGCGCGTGTGAAGGTGACGGAAACCATTGGCATTGTTCCCTTCATCGATGCGGGCGTGGTTTCCTCCGAAGTCACACCGGATTTTTCTGATATTCGCGCAGGTGCCGGCATCGGTCTTCGCTATGCGACACCGTTCGGGCCTCTGCGTCTTGATGTCGCCATGCCGCTGGAAAAATATCCGAGCGGCAGCAGTTTCGGCATTTACGCCGGCATCGGACAATCCTTCTGAGGAAGGAGCGTTCAAAAACGCCGGGCTTTGCGCCGCAGTAAACCCAACCCTGTCACGACGACCAAGCGAAGTGTAGATTGTCCTTTATGAACATGCTGATTCGATTGCTGAAGTGGTTCGCCTGCATCGCACTCGGGGCCGTCGCGCTTCTTGTGGTCGTGTTGCTGTTTTTTGGCTTGAGCCCCTTCGGCGCGCGATTCCTTGCAAACGAGGTGTCTCGCATTGCTTCCAGCACGGACCAGACGATCACTATCTCGCCACCGAAGGGTCTGCTGACCGGCAGATTGAGACTGGATAACGTCACCATTGCCGATCGTGAAGGCAGCTATGCGACACTCGACGGTGTGGAGCTCGACTGGTCGCCGCTCGATCTCCTGACAGGAACGTTTCACGCCGAACGGCTGACGGCTGCCAATATCCGTGTCGACCGGGCACCGCTGCCAGCATCGCAACAGGCAGAGCCAAGCTCCGGCAGCTTCTCCCTTCCCCTGAAAGTGACCGTCGACGATCTGTCGCTTCCCAACATCGAGCTTGGCGAGAAGCTGGCCGGACGCGCCTTCGCTCTGTCGGCATCGGGCCATGGCTATGCCACCTCCGACACCATCACGGCGTCGCTCTCAGCCTCCCGCAAGGATGAGCAGCGCGCGTCGATAGATGCGGATCTGGCCTATATCCCGGCTGAAAACGTGCTGAAACTTCAGGCGCTGCTGAACGAGCCGGAGGGTGGCCTGCTTGCAAACCTTCTGCGTCTACCGGGCGCGCCTGCGGTCTCCATAAAGCTCAGCGGCGAAGGCCCTCTCTCCGACTGGTCGGGGAAACTCGCCGGTTCCGTTTCCGGAAACGAAGTCGTCGCGCTCAATGGCCACCACAGCCTGGCGCAGGACGGAACGCGGCGCGTGACGCTGCAAGGCGGCGGTCATCCGGATCGGCTGTTGCCGCCGCTGGTGCGCCAGCTCTTCAGCGGAGAAACGAAGATCGACCTGGCCGCGACCATGTCGCCGGAAGGTCGTATCAGTGTCGAGAACGGCAATCTGGAAACCGGCGCGCTGATACTCACGGCATCCGGCAGCGTCGATCCCCAGGGCCAGAACGACCTTTCCGCCAATCTGATCGGAACCAACGGACCCGTCGATATCCGCCTGCCGCTGGCGGATGGCGAGCTCCAGGCGCTGGTGGATGGCATTGACCTCAGCCTGCGCGGCAACGCCGACGCAGCACGCCTGAACACCGTCGCCTCGCTTCGTTCTCTCAAGGTGCCACAGGGTACCCTTCAGGGCGTGAAGCTTACCGCAGCCAGCGAAGATCTCGACGTGGCGAGCATGACCGGCACGATCCGTACCCTGCTGTCGGTCGATCAGTCGGCGCTGACCTCGCCGGACCTGGAGCGCATCGTCAAGGCTCCGTTAAAGCTCAGCGCACCGCTGCGCGTCTCGCCACAGACCATCGCCTTTGAAGGCGCAACGCTCGAAAGCGCCAGCATCGGCGGAACGGCAAGCGGCGCCTATGATCTTTCGGCTGGAAAAGTCTCGTCGAACCTGCGCCTCTTCGTTCTGCCGTCCGTGCTTCCCCCGGCGCTGGCGGAAAAATTCGACGGCACGATTGCGATCAACGGCTATGTCGAGAGCCTGATGGGCGGCGCGACAAGTCTAGAGAACCTCGTCATCAAGTCCACCACGCTCGAAGCCAATGGCGGCGTGTCGCTCGACAATGGCGCGATCGCCGCCAAACTCTCCGGTCGGCTGCCGGCATTGGAGAAGTTGTCGCCGCAGGCCGCCGGTTCACTCGATTTCTCTCTTCAGGCAAACGGACCGATCAGCGCTGCCGACTTCACCGCAGATATCTCTGCGGCGCGCGCCACGCTTGCGGGACGTTCGCTGCAATCGCTGAAGGTTTTGGCGAGTGGCAAGGCGGATGTGGCCGCGCCGCAGGCCAAGTTTCAAGCGACCGGCACACTGGACAACCAGCCGATCGACGCCTCTGCCGCGCTGGTGCAGACGGGCGAAGGCACCGCCATTCCGGAGCTGAACGTCAAGGTCGGCCCCAACGTGATGACGGGCAAGCTGCAACTGACGCCGCAATTCCTGCCGTCCGGCGCTCTGTCTTTCGATTTTCCCGATATCTCGCTTCTGGCAGCGCTTGCCGCCCAGCAAGCGAGCGGCGACCTGAAGGGCGATATCGCCATCAGCAACGCCGATGGCAAGATTGCCGCCACCATTCGCGCCAATGGCAAAACGATCCGCAAGGACACGACAGCAATTTCCGGATTGGTTGCCGACCTCAAGGTGGACGATCTCCTGGCTCTGGCCATCAACGGCACGGTGAAGGCGCAGAGCATCAATGCCGGTGCAGCAGCACTCTCAGGTCTCGAACTCGATATCGATCACGCAGCAAATGCCACGACATTCGATCTCAATGGCCGCTATGACAATGCCCCGCTGGTGCTGAAAGGCCGGGCAGACACCGGCGCTTCGCCCATGCGCGTCGCTTTGGAAAGCTTTTCCGCCACGCCGCGCGGCATCCCCGTTCGCCTTGCCGCTCCGAGCGTCATCACGGTGGAGAATGGCAATGCGCGCATATCCGGGTTGACCATCCAGACCGGCAACGGTCGGGTCGAAGTCAACGGTAGCGCCGGATCGACGCTCGACGTCAATGCCGCCATACGCGCCCTTCCGGCCAGTCTCGCCAATGCCTTTTCACCTGGGCTCGATGCGGCAGGCACCATTTCCGGCACGGTTGTCGCCAAGGGTTCGGCCGCAGATCCCGCCATCGATTACGATCTGACCTGGTCCGATGCAGCTATTGCCCAGACGCGCGCCGCAGGGCTCGGCGCGCTGGGGATCAAGGCCAATGGCCGCTTTGCCAACCAGTCGCTCCAACTCGATACCAGCCTGACAGGCGGCGGTGGGCTGACGGTTTCCGGCGGCGGTACGCTTGGCCTTTCCGGCAACCGCCCGCTTGCCATGAGCTTCAAGGGGCAACTGCCCTTTGCCGCGCTTGCGGCCCAAACATCCGAACAGGGCCTGGTCGTCGATGGTTCGGCGGCAGTTGATATCCGCATCGAAGGCAGCGTCGCCGCGCCTTCCGTGACGGGGACGATCAGCACCCAGGGTACGCGCGTTACCGATGTGCGACGCAACCTTACCCTCAACAATCTTGCCGCAACGATTACCTTCAACCGCGATGTCGCGACCATATCGAGGCTGACGGGAAGCCTGTCGGGCGGTGGAACCATTTCCGGGTCCGGTACTGTCGGCATCAACCCCGCATCAGGGTTTCCGGCAGATCTCAGCATCACGCTGAACCGCGCAACCTACGCGGACGGAACACTGTTCACCACGCAGGCAAGCGGCACGCTGACGCTGAAGGGTCCGGTCCTGTCGTCGCCGCTTCTCGCCGGTACGCTGACACTGGATAAAAGCGCGATCACCATTCCGGAACGCCTGCCCGCATCGCTGACGGAAATCGATATCAAGCACAAGAACGCGCCACGGGCGGTGAGACGCCAGGAGGCGGAGATCCGCGCTGACGAAGGTGGCAGCGGTAGTTCATCAACAATTGGTCTCGATCTCCAGATCAATGCACCAAGCGGCATCTTCGTGCGCGGACGCGGCATCGATGCGGAACTGACCGGCAACCTGACGATACGCGGCACGGCCGCTAGCCCTCAGATCTCCGGCGGTTTCACCATGCGTCGTGGCCGTCTCGAAATCCTGACGCGGCGGCTGGATTTCACCAATGGCGAAATCACCTTCGGCGGCGGGCTGATCCCGGTTCTCAACCTCTCTGCCGATTCGAGCGTCGGCTCCAACACCGTGACGGTGACCGTCAGCGGCAACGCCAACGATCCATCTTTCGCCTTCACATCGTCCCCGGCGCTGCCCCAGGATGAGGTGATGGCACAGCTGATCTTCGGCCAGTCCATGTCCAAACTGTCACCTCTGCAGATTGCCAGACTGGCGGAAGCGGCAAGTCAGCTGGCGGGCGGGCGCTCAACCTCCCTGTTCGATAGCCTGCGAAGCAACCTCGGCATCGACGATCTCGATATATCCACCGATTCCGAAGGACGGGCGCGGGTATCGGCAGGCAAATATATCAATGAGCGTACCTATCTCCAGCTCGAGCAGAGCGGCGATTCCGGCGCAAAAGCAGTCATCAATCTCGACGTCGGACGCGGCGTCAAGCTGCGCGGCGAAGCGGGAGCCAGCGGCGAAGGTGCAGCCGGCATCTTCTATGAAAAGGAGTACTGATCAACTTATGCGTGAACCACAAGAATTCAGGTCACGTCGTTAAGGAAATCGTTAAACTTTTTCGAGTTCAGAGATTGTTAAATTTGATGAGCTAAACAATTGTTGTTGCCTTGAACCTTTCGCGGCTGTTGTGCTTTAGGATCTTGTCTTCACGCACCACAATACCGGTCCGACCAAGGGGTTGAGCCGTGACGGAGTTCACTGAATGCTCTCTCTTCCCGGGACCCATGCAAAAGCGGTCCTTGCAGCGTTAGGCCGCTCGCTGGCCGTTATCGAATTCGACACTTCCGGACATATACTCTCAGCCAACGAAAATTTTTGCAAAGCGATGGGCTATACCGCCGATCAGCTGATCGGCAAGCACCACCGCATTTTCTGCGAACCCTCCTATGCCGATAGCGATGCTTACCAGCAGTTCTGGGCGAATCTTAGAGCCGGTCGCTTCGACAAGCAGCAATACAAGCGGATCGCCAAAGGCGGAAATGAGGTCTGGATCGAGGCCTCTTACAACCCCGTCATGGAGGGCAACAGGGTCACGAGCGTCGTCAAGCTTGCCACCGTCATCACCGATGCGAAGCGCAAGGCGGCTGAAGATGCTGGTAAGCTGGACGCTATTTCCCGCGCGCAGGCCATCATCGAATTCACCCCGACCGGTGAGATCGTTACAGCAAACCAGAATTTTCTGAACGCTGTCGGCTATAGCCTTGAGGAGATCCGCGGCAAGCATCACCGCATTTTCTGCGAAGACAGCATCCGCAACGATCCGTCCTATGGCGAATTCTGGAGAAGACTGGGCTCCGGCGAGTATATGTCAGCAGAGTACAAGCGCATTGCCAAGAGCGGCAAACCGATCTGGATCCAGGCGTCCTACAATCCAATTTTTGATGAAAACGGCAAGGTCTTCAAGATCATCAAGTTCGCAACCGACGTGACCGATCGCGTCACCGCCGTGGACGATCTTGCCTCCAGCCTGACGGCTCTGTCGAATGGCGACCTGACCGGCACGATCTCAGTCTCCTTTACCCCCACCCTCGAAAAGGTCCGGCACGATCTCAATGCCTCGCTGCATAAACTCCAGCACGCCATGCGCAACGTGGCGGAAAGCACCAAGAGCATTACCGAGGGTGCGCGCGAAATCAGCGAAGCCACCGACAACCTTGCCCGGCGTACCGAGCAGCAGGCGGCAGCAGTGGAGGAAACCTCCGCCGCCTTACAGGAGATTACCCGAACGGTGGCGCAGAACGCGGAGCGTGCGGAACAATCCAGCCGTCTGGTCACCAATACGAAAAACGATGCGGAACAGTCCGGCCTGATCGTCAGCAAGGCCATCGACGCCATGGGGCGCATCTCGCAATCGTCCAATGAAATCGGCAGCATCATCAGCGTTATCGATGAGATCGCCTTCCAGACGAACCTCCTGGCGCTGAACGCCGGCGTGGAAGCCGCCCGCGCGGGTGAAGCTGGAAAAGGCTTTGCCGTTGTGGCGCAAGAGGTGCGCGCACTGGCGCAACGCTCCGCACAGGCCGCAAAGGAGATCAAGACGCTGATCGACACGTCCGCGCGCCAGGTCGACGAAGGCGTCGACCTCGTGGGTGAAACCGGCAAGGCACTCGGCAAGATCGTCACCCAAGTCGGAGAGATCAATACCAACGTCGCAGCCATTGTCGAAACCGCCCATGATCAGGCCAATGGCATCAAGGAAATCAATCACGCCATCGCAGCCATGGATACCAACACCCAGCAGAACGCCGCAATGGTGGAACAGACGACCGCGTCCAGCCACGGGCTGGCGCATGAGGCTTATCTTCTGCAGGAATTGCTCACGCAATTTAGATTTGGGAAACAATCTTCTGTTACGAATCAATCACTGCAGCCTGAACGGAAGGTGCCGGTCACACGCGCCCCTGAAAGAAAGCCGAAGCCCGCTCTCTATGCGACGTCCGGCTCTCTCGCTTTGGCTCCGACACAAAAGGATTGGGAAGAATTCTGATGGCAACGATCAATTCGACAAATTTTGGCGGTGAGACACTCGAAATCATCGCTTTTCGCCTCCACGATCAGGAATTCTGCGTCAAGACCACGACGATCCGCGAAATTCGCGGCTGGGCGCCATCCACGCCCATCCCGCACGCGCCGCCGGATGTCATCGGCGTCATGAACCTTCGCGGCTCGGTTATTCCGATCATCGACCTGGCTTACAAGCTTGGCATGAAGAGCACCGTGGCCAATGAGCGCAGCGCCATCGTGGTGGCTGAAGTCCACAACATGGTCATCGGCATGCTGGTCGATCGCGTCTCCGATATTCTGACGATCCCGGCAAACCAGGTTCAGCCCGTGCCGGAAGTATCCGCCTCCTTCGACAAGTCCTTCTCCGAAGGCATCATCGCCAACGAACATGGCATGATCTGCTTCCTGAACCTCGCCAAGATGTTCAAGGGAAGCGAGATGGAAGAACTGGCGGCCTGATACGCGCCCGACATACGAAGTCATCGAAAAAGCCGCGCGGACGCCCTCCGCGCGGCTTTTTTATGTCGCATCCATCCACGCGTAAGTGGAAAGCAGGTAGCGATTTCCGAGATTCGCTCTGCACCCTTTGGGCTCTTCTTCTGCGGCATGTCGCTCTGGCAAAACCGCTGTACACTTCTACAAGAGATGCTTTAGTCAGGTATCAAAGAGATCGTATTATTTCGTCAATTCTAAGAAAGAAACTTTTAATATTGATTTGCTCTAATGAAACCTGTGCGAGCGCAGAAATCAATCAGCCAGTGCGCAAGTAGCAGTTTCGGAAACCTTTCGTCTTTCCTCCAAACTGCCACCACGATTTCGGCTGTCCTGGGGGTCAAGATGTTTTTGCTGGGGCAAGGTGCAGATAACAGTAATATCGTGAGGGCGATTGCCGCATCACATGCCGTTATCGAGTTCGATCTAAGCGGTACGGTCCTTCACGCCAACACCAATTTCTGTTCGGAACTCGGTTACGAGCTTGCCGAAATCGTCGGGCAGCATCACCGGATATTCTGTGATGCCGATCATTGTGCCTCTCAAGCCTACCGCGACTTCTGGGAAGACCTCAAGACGGGTAAAGCCCGAACCGGAGAATTCAAGCGGCTGCGCAAGGATGGCCGCGAGATCTGGATAGAGGCGTCCTACAATCCGGTCTTTCGCGGCAGCAAGCCTTACAAGGTCGTGAAGATAGCAACCGACATTACCGCAAGGAAGCTCAAGGCAAATGAGGACAACAGCAAGCTGGAGGCAATCTCACGCTCACAGGCGGTCATAGAGTTCACGCCGACCGGACATATCCTCACTGCAAACCGTAATTTCTGCGACGGGCTGGGCTACGCTCTGGAAGAAATCGAAGGCCGTCATCACCGGATGTTTTGCGATCCAGCCTATGTCGCCTCTGATGCCTATAGCAACTTCTGGCGGCGCCTGGCATCCGGAGAGTTCATCTCCGACGAGTTCGTGCGCTACGGCAAACACGGCAAGGAAGTATGGATACAGGCTGCCTATAACCCTATCCTGGATGACACGGGAGCGGTGGTTAAAGTCGTCAAATTCGCCACCGACGTCACCCCGCGCATGAGCGCGATCACGACGCTCGGGCAGGCCCTGCGCGCGCTGGCCGAGGGCAATCTGCGGCAAAGCCTCGATACGCCCTTCGTCCCGAGCATGGAAAAGCTCAGGAGCGACTTCAACGAGGTAATCGAAAAGCTGCGTCTGACGATGCTCACCGTTGCCCAGAATGCCGAGACCATTGCATCCGGCTCATCCGAAATTCGTTCGGCGGCAGATGATCTGGCAAGGCGCACAGAGCAGCAGGCAGCCTCGCTGGAAGAAAGTGCTGCGGCTATCGAGCAGATTACCACCACGGGCGCCGATGCCAGCAGGCGGGCCGATGAGGCAGGACGGCTCGTCAGCGAGACCAAAGCCCAGGCCGAACGCTCCGGTACGATTGTGGACAAGGCGATTGCCGCTATGGATGCCATTTCACAATCCGCCGGCGAAATCACCAACATCATCGGCGTCATCGATACGATCGCCTTTCAGACCAATCTCCTGGCCCTGAATGCAGGGGTCGAGGCGGCGCGGGCGGGTGAATCCGGCAAAGGCTTTGCCGTCGTGGCACAGGAGGTACGCGATCTGGCGCAGCGCTCCGCCAGTGCAGCCAAGGAGATCCGGCAACTGATCAACACCTCGGGCCAGCATGTGGCGCACGGCGTCGACCTCGTTGGCGAGGCGGGGCAAGCGCTGCAACATATTGCCACTCAGGTGGACAGGATTGACACCAATGTTGCGGCCATCGTCGAGGCGGCCCGCGAGCAGGCCAATGGGCTCAGCGAAATCAACCACGCCGTCAACCTCATGGACCAGGCCACGCAAAAAAATGCCGCGATGGTCGAGGAGACGAATGCGGCGAGCCACGGTCTGGCGCGCGAAGCAGACGCTCTGCACCAGCTACTCACCCAGTTCGACGTGGGGCTGGCAGGCGCGCCCTCCCCTGCATCCGCGCACTCAGCGTCTGCGGCAAGGCACTCTGTGACGCCGCTTGCTGGACGTCGAAATGGCTCTGCAGCGGTAGCGCCGAAATGGACTGAGTTCTGAGGGCATAGCATGTTGCCCTCCGTTGGCCTCACACATCAGGCGTCGGTCAGAGACGCCGTGTGACGATGCCATCGCAGGAGAGCGCCGTTTTTGATGGTGAGTGGCCAGCTATCCTCTGCGCCTCCTGCCGAGGCTAGAAAAACAAAAAGCGGCCATAAAAGCCGCTTTCGTCTGAGCTTATATGTGGACGGTTGCTCAACTTAACCCGCCCGGTCCTTTCAAGCGGCGACGAGAACCTCGTGCAGGTCCGTCAACTCGTAAAGGTACTTTTCAAGCTTCGTCAGATGATCGTGGTGGTGGTTGCCTTCCTCGATCTCCGAACGGGCAGCAGCGATGCGCTTCTGCAGATCGTCAGGTGTCATGTCGTCAGCCGAAACGGCAGATTCGGCGAGCAATGTGCAACCGGTCGGCAGGATATCGGCAAAACCGCCGAAAACCACATACTTGTGCGTTTCGCCAGATGCCGTCTTTACCCGGACGATTCCAGGCTTGATCGTCGTCATGACCGGCGCGTGATTGACCAGAACCGTCATTTCGCCTTCCGTTGCCGGAATAACGACTTCGCTGACCGTCTCGGACACCAGCAGACGTTCGGGAGAAACAAGTTCGAATTTGAAAGTGTCGGCCATGGCTATTCACTTCTTCTGATTGCGCGACAGACGATGTCGCGGGGGGCAACGGCGCGCGGCGAAAAACCGCGCACCAGTTCAATCACATCAAGCGGCTTCGCCAGCCAGCTTCTTTGCCTTCTCGATAGCTTCGTCCATGGAGCCGACCATGTAGAAAGCCGCTTCCGGCAGGTGGTCGTACTCGCCGTTGACGAGACCCTTGAAGCCCTTGATCGTGTCTTCGAGAGCCACGAGCTTGCCCGGAGAACCGGTGAAGACTTCGGCGACGAAGAACGGCTGGGACAGAAAGCGCTCGATCTTGCGGGCGCGGGCAACCGACAGCTTGTCTTCTTCCGACAGTTCGTCCATGCCGAGGATGGCGATGATGTCCTGAAGAGCCTTGTAGCGCTGCAGGGTCGACTGAACCTTACGAGCCACTTCGTAGTGCTCTTCGCCGACGATCAGCGGATCGAGCATGCGCGACGTGGAGTCGAGCGGGTCAACAGCCGGGTAGATACCCTTTTCCGCGATCGAACGCGACAGAACCGTCGTTGCGTCCAAGTGGGCGAACGAGGTTGCAGGTGCCGGGTCGGTCAAGTCGTCGGCAGGAACGTAAATGGCCTGAACCGAGGTGATCGAACCCTTGGTTGTGGTGGTGATGCGTTCCTGCATCTGGCCCATGTCCGTTGCCAGTGTCGGCTGATAGCCAACGGCAGACGGGATACGGCCAAGCAGAGCGGACACTTCCGAGCCAGCCTGCGTGAAGCGGAAGATGTTGTCCACGAAGAACAGAACGTCCTGGCCTTCGTCGCGGAAGTTTTCAGCGATCGTCAGACCGGTCAGAGCAACGCGGGCACGCGCGCCTGGCGGCTCGTTCATCTGGCCGTAAACGAGCGCAGCCTTGGATCCTTCGCCGCCGCCGTGCTTGTTAACGCCGGACTCGATCATTTCGTGGTAAAGGTCGTTACCTTCACGGGTACGTTCACCCACACCTGCGAAGACGGAGTAACCGCCATGCGCCTTGGCGACGTTGTTGATGAGTTCCATGATCAGAACCGTCTTGCCAACGCCCGCGCCGCCGAACAGACCGATCTTGCCGCCCTTTGCGTAAGGTGCGAGCAGGTCGACAACCTTGATGCCGGTGACGAGGATCTGCGCTTCCGTCGACTGGTCGACGTAGGACGGAGCTTCCTGGTGGATGGCGCGCTTGGACGCAGTGTTCAGCGGGCCAGCTTCGTCAACCGGCTCGCCAATGACGTTCATGATACGGCCGAGCGTTTCAGGACCGACCGGAACCGAGATCGGCGCGCCGGTGTTGGCGACCGGCTGGCCGCGAACGAGGCCTTCGGTGGAGTCCATCGCGATGGTACGAACGACGTTTTCGCCGAGGTGCTGCGCAACTTCGAGAACGAGGCGGTTGCCGTTGTTGTCGGTTTCGAGCGCGTTCAGGATCGCCGGCAGTTCGCCTTCGAACGCAACGTCCACAACAGCGCCGATAACCTGCGTAACCTTGCCGGTAGCGCCCTCGGTCGCTGCGGTCTTAATGGGGGTAGCTGCCTGAGCCATTATCCTTACCCTCTTTCCTTACCTCAGAGCGCTTCCGCGCCCGAAATGATTTCGATGAGTTCCTTGGTGATCTGAGCCTGACGCTGACGGTTGTAGGACAGCGTCAACTTGTGGATCATTTCACCGGCATTGCGGGTTGCGTTGTCCATCGCGCTCATCTTGGCGCCCATTTCGCCAGCCACGTTTTCCAGCAGTGCGCGGAAAACCTGGACGGAAATGTTGCGCGGAATGAGGTCTTCCAGAATGGAGGCCGCATCCGGCTCGTATTCGTAGATCGCCGTATTGTTGGTCGCTGCCTGCTCGGTGGCTGGAACAGCAGCCGGGATCAACTGAAGGCCGGTCGGGATCTGGCTGATCACGGACTTGAATTCCGAGTAGATCAGCGTGCAGACATCGAACTCGCCGGCATTGAAACGGGCAATGATGTTCTTGGCGATCATATCGGCATTGGCAAAGCCCACCCGCTTCACGTCACGCAGTTCGATACGCTCGATGATGTTGGATGAGAATTCGCGACGCAGGCTGTCGTAGCCCTTCTTGCCGACAGTGATGATCTTGACCGTCTTACCCTGCACCATCAGCTTGCGGGCATGATCGCGGGCAAAACGGGAAATCTGTGAGTTGAAACCGCCGCACAGACCGCGCTCCGCCGTGCAGACGACGAGCAGATGCACATCGTCCTTGCCGGTTCCGGTCATCAGCGCCGGAGCGACATCGGCTTCCACCGCCTGAGCGATGTTGGCCAGCACGGCGCTCATGCGCTGCGAATATGGGCGGGCGGCCTCCGCAGCTTCCTGGGCGCGCCGAAGCTTCGCCGCGGCGACCATTTTCATCGCCTTGGTTATCTTCTGCGTCGCCTTTACGGAGGCAATGCGGTTTTTCAGATCCTTTAGTGAAGGCATCCGTTATCCGTCCCAGTCAGAGCCTAATCAGGAGAAAGACTTGGCGAAGTTATCGAGAGCAGCCTTGAGCTTGCCCTTGGTATCGTCGCTGATAGCCTTTTCCGTGCGGATGGTGTCGAGGATCGCCTTGCCTTCGGAACGAAGGTAGGACAGCAGACCCTGTTCGAACTTGCCGACCTGGTTTACCGCGACTTTGTCGAGGTAGCCATTGACGCCAGCGAAGATCACCGCAACCTGCTCTTCCGTCTTGAGCGGAGAGAACTGCGGCTGCTTCAGAAGTTCGGTCAGACGCGCACCACGGTTCAGCAGGCGCTGCGTGGAGGCATCGAGGTCCGAACCGAACTGGGCGAATGCTGCCATTTCGCGATACTGGGCGAGTTCACCCTTGATCGAGCCGGCAACCTGCTTCATGGCCTTGATCTGAGCGGCAGAACCAACGCGCGAAACCGACAGACCGACGTTAACAGCCGGACGGATACCCTGGTAGAACAGGTCGGTTTCGAGGAAGATCTGGCCGTCGGTGATCGAGATCACGTTGGTCGGAATAAAGGCGGAAACGTCGTTGCCCTGGGTTTCGATGACCGGCAGAGCCGTCAGCGAGCCAGCGCCCATTTCGTCGCTCATCTTTGCAGCGCGCTCGAGGAGACGCGAGTGCAGATAGAAAACGTCGCCAGGGTAAGCTTCGCGGCCCGGAGGACGACGCAGAAGAAGCGACATCTGACGGTAGGCAACAGCCTGCTTGGACAGGTCGTCATAGCCGATCAGGGCATGCTTGCCGTTGTCACGGAAGTATTCGCCCATGGCGCAGCCGGCAAACGGTGCGAGGAACTGCATCGGAGCAGCGTCCGAAGCAGTCGCCGCGATGACGATGGAATACTGCAGAGCGCCACGCTCTTCCAGAACCTTGACGAACTGGGCAACGGTCGAACGCTTCTGGCCGACGGCGACGTAGACGCAGTACAGCTTGTCGTTGTCCGGGCCGTTGTCGTGGATCGGCTTCTGGTTCAGGAACGTGTCGAGAATGATGGCGGTCTTGCCGGTCTGGCGGTCGCCGATGACGAGCTCGCGCTGGCCACGGCCAACCGGGATCAGAGCGTCGATAGCCTTGAGGCCGGTCGACATCGGCTCATGAACCGACTTGCGCGGAATGATGCCAGGAGCCTTGACGTCAACGCGGCGGCGTTCCGTCGCATTGATCGGGCCCTTGCCGTCGATCGGGTTGCCGAGGGCGTCAACGACGCGGCCAAGCAACTCGGGACCGACGGGAACGTCAACGATCGCACCTGTGCGCTTGACGGTGTCGCCTTCCTTGATGTCACGGTCGGAACCGAAAATAACCACACCGACATTGTCGGCTTCAAGGTTCAGCGCCATGCCGCGAATGCCGCCGGGGAACTCGACCATTTCACCAGCCTGAACATTGTCGAGGCCGTAAACGCGAGCAATACCGTCACCAACGGACAGAACCTGGCCGACTTCGGAGACTTCCGCCTCGTTGCCGAAATTTTTGATTTGATCTTTCAGAATTGCGGAAATTTCCGCGGCGCGGATATCCATCAGCCAACCTCTTTCAGTGCAAGCTTAAGGGTAGAAAGTTTGGTGCGAAGAGACGTATCGATCTGGCGTGAACCGACCTTGACGATGAGACCGCCGAGGATGGAAGGATCGACCGTAAGAGCGATCGCCACGTCCTTGCCGGTCACACTCTTCAGCGCCGCTTTCAGTTCAGTTTCCTGCGCTTCGTCGAGCGCATGCGCCGAAGTAACTTCGGCAACAATTTCGCCGCGGTGAGCAGCAGCAATAGTACGGTAGGAGGCAATCATGCCGGGAACGGCAAAGAGGCGGCGGTTATTGGCCACGACCTTGAGGAAATTGGCAGCAAGACCGGAAATGCCAGCTTTTTCAGCGATGGCCGAAATGGCCTTCGACTGATCTTCCGAAGAGAAGACCGGGCTCGCAACCAGACGCTTCAAGTCGTCGCTTTCATCGAGCAAGGCTTGGAACCTGTCGAGATCGGCGCTGACTGCCTCAACAACACCCGCTTCCAAGGCAAGCTCGAAAAGCGAAGACGCATACCTTTCCGCTACACCGGATGTTCCATGGGAGGTATCTGCCACGGGCAATTTTTCCCTGCTATTCATCCAAGAAAACGCAGCCGAGAGATCGGCTTCGTCAAATTCTTGAATTCGTTTCAATTTCCCCGAAAAAGGCTGGAATTCCCCCCTGCCTTATCTCGATTTCGCGGTCCGTCTAGCATAGGACGCCGGGACTCGCAACACGCGTAATAGCGGAAACCTTCTTTTGAACAAGGGGTAATGCGGTTTAATTTTCCCAATGACGCGCTTGTGACGCTACCAGCGGGAGGAAATGCTTTGAAGCCGATGTTAAACGAGGCCGAAAACATACATCAGTGGGAAAGCGGCAAGAACAACATGCACAACCATAAGTAATAAATTGCGAAGCGTTGCGCCTCCATCCGACAGGATGGAAAGCAGCGCGCCAAAGACCGAAAGTGCGAAAGCCGCCCCAAAGGCCAGATAGACCATGGGCTGGGCGAGCAGAAGCGCGGACACACCCAGGCCGAGATAAAGTCCGGCAAGCGACGAGCGGATCAACACCAGACCATCGCGGCGTTCGCCCGTCACCTGAAGCCCGAAGAGACGAAAGGTGATCATCGGCGCAAACATCACCAGCAGGCCTATCAGCGACGACAACACCGCTGCCCCGAAAGCGAGCTGTTCACCCAGCTCTGTCGGAAAATAAAACTCCATTGATCATCCCCAAATCGCGAATCCCTTGGGCCGCCTTATGCCACGGCGGGAGCGAGGCCGAAAGATGGTCGTGCCACAGCCCTTACAGGAAGCTTTGCGGATCGATATCGGTCTGCACGTGGATGGAGCCGCGCTCCTTCGGGCCATTGGTGATCATCGCCCGCAGGAAGGACTGCATGTCGGAATTGCGCTTGCCATGGACCAGAAGCCGGAAGCGATGGCGTCCACGGATCAAGGCGAGTGGCGCTTCCGCCGGACCGAGCAGCATGATGCCCGGCGCTTGCGGAGCGGATGCACGAAGCGCTCGCGCATGGGTTTCCGCTTCCGCCCGGCTATCGGCGGACACGATGATGGAGGCCAGACGCCCAAAGGGCGGCAAGAGCGCCTTTTCGCGCTCGATGATTTCGCGCTCATAGAATGCTTCCGCATCACCCGACACGATCGCCTGCATCACCGGATGTTGCGGCTGGTAGGTCTGCAATAGACCATGGCTCTTGCGCCCGGTTCGACCGGCACGGCCCGTCACCTGCGACAAGAGCTGGAAGGTGCGCTCGGCTGCGCGCGGATCACCATTGGCAAGCCCTAGATCGGCGTCGACAATGCCGACCAGCGTCATCAGCGGGAAGTTATGCCCTTTGGCGACGAGCTGAGTGCCGATGACGATATCCGCCTCGCCCTTGACAATCGCTTCTAGTTCCAGCCGCAGGCGCTTCACGCCCATCAGGTCGGAGGACAGTACGATCGTGCGGGCTTCTGGAAAATGCTTCTCGACCTCTTCAGCAATACGCTCCACCCCTGGACCGCAGGCGGCCAGATGGTCGAAGGTGCCGCATTCCGGGCAATGATCCGGCGTCGGCTCGCTGTGTCCACATTGATGGCATTGCAGCTGACTGCGGAACCGGTGCTCCACCAGCCAGCTTGAACATTGCGGGCACTGGAAGCGATGGCCACAGACACGGCAGAGCGTCAGCGGCGCATAACCACGACGGTTGAGGAAGAGCAGCGCCTGCTCTCCCTTCGCGATGGTCTTGGCAATACCGCGCAACAGGACGGGCGAGAGAAAGCCCCCACGTTCCGGCGGGTGACGGCGCATATCGACCAGATGCAGATCGGGCATGGCCGCATCACCGAAGCGCGTATGCAAATGAATGGTGTTGTAGCGACCGGAATTGCCGTTGACCTGGCTTTCCACCGAAGGCGTGGCGGACACCAGCACGATCGGGAAATCACCGATCCGTGCCCGCACCACCGCCATGTCCCGCGCATTATAGAAGACGCGGTCTTCCTGCTTGTAGGCTGGGTCGTGCTCTTCATCGACGATGATGAGGCCGAGATTGTCGAAGGGCAGGAAGAGTGCAGAACGCGCACCCGCAACCACCCTCACCTCACCCGTCACCGCCTGGCGCCAGACCCGTTCGCGCATGCGCGGCGAAATATCGGAATGCCACTCTGCCGGACGCGAGCCAAAGCGGTCTTCGAAGCGATCGAGGAAGGCGGCGGTCAGCGCGATTTCTGGCAACAGGATCAGCACCTGCTTGCCTTGGCGCAGGGTCTCGGCAACCGCCTCGAAATAGACTTCCGTCTTGCCGGAGCCCGTCACGCCATCGATCAGCGACACGGCAAAGCCGCCTTTGCGCACGTCCTCCAGAATTTCGGATGCGGCCTGCTTCTGCGGACCTTCCAGTCGCGACGGCGCATATTCCGGGTCGGGCTCCGCCACCACGGGAGGCGCTGGCAGGAAGATGGTTTCGAATACGCCCTGCTTGGCAAGCCCCTCGACCACGCTTGTGGAGACACCCGCCGCATGGGCAAGCCCGCTGCGCGTCCAGCCATGACCTTCACCGGCAAGCTCGATTACCCGCTCGCGGGCGGGGGTGAGCCGTTCAGGCCGGGCTTCGGTCAGCCGCAATCCTTCGACCATCGGCTCCGGATCGAAGGCGGCGGGCGCACGCAATGCCATCTTCGCCACCAGCCCCGGCGGCGAGAGCGTATAGGATGCCACCCAATCGATGAAGCGGCGCATCTCTTCGCGAAGCGGCGGGCAGTCGAAGGTTTTCGTGATCGGGCGAAGCTTCTTCGAGTCGACGGGCGGCCCGTCGCTCTTGTCCCACACCACGCCGATGACCTGCCTCGGACCGAGCGGCACCTGCACGATGGAGCCCGGCTCCACCACCATATCCTCCGGCACGCCATAGCTATAGGGCCCCGGCGCCGGCATCGGCACCAGAACGGGAACGGCAACGGTTGGCGAAGCGTCACCCGGTTTCATGCTGCCGGATGCAGGGCCAAATAGAGCGCCAAAAAGATCGGTCGAATCGTCTGCCATGGTTGCGGCGACATTGTCCTTTAGGAAACGAAAAGGGAACCTCTATAGCATTGGCAGGAAAATCGGAACGGTTTTCGAACACGCAATTGGGCAGAGGTCATCACGCCGTTATCAAGCCTTTAACCAAATACTGACCGCATGAGCCTATGATGGATACCCAATCGAAACGGGATGCACGACGTGGATGAAATTCTCACCTTTGCCGATCCGGAGCTTCTGGAAAAGCGCCGGGAATGGCTGGCCGGCCTGGAAGACGAACGCCGTTTGTCGCGCCACACGCTGGATGCCTATGAGCGTGACACGCGCCAATTCCTGATCTTCATGACCGGCTATAACGGCCATCCCGCCCGCATCAAGGATATCGAAAATCTCCGCGCCACCGATCTGCGCGCCTTTCTGGCTGCGCGGCGCAAAGAGGGCACAGGCGCACGTTCGCTCGGGCGCAATCTGGCGGGTCTACGCTCCCTCTTGCGCTTTCTGGAGAAGACCGGGCTGGTCAATGCCGCAGGTGCCACCGCCATGCGCGCGCCCAAACAGCCAAAGTCGCTGCCCAAACCGCTGACAGATGGTCAGGCGCTGAGGATTACCACCCAAGAGGGGCAACTGGCAGAAGAGCCGTGGATTGCCGCGCGCAACGCGGCAGTGCTTGCACTGCTTTATGGCTGCGGTCTTCGTATCTCCGAAGCGCTCGATCTTAGGCCCGGTGATTTCCCTGCGGGTGCCAGAAGTCTTCGCGTCATCGGCAAGGGCAAGAAGATGCGGCTCGTGCCGCTGCTGCCCGTCGTGCTGGAAGCGGTGGAGGCCTATCGCAAGCTCTGCCCCTATGCGCTCTCAAACGACGAGCCGATCTTTCTCGGCGCACGCGGCGGCAAGCTCCAGCCAGCCATCATCCAGCGCGAAATGCAAAAGATGCGCAGCGCCTTCAACCTGCCGGATAACGCCACGCCGCATGCGCTGCGCCATTCCTTCGCCACCCATCTTCTGGCAGGCGGCGGCGATCTCCGCACCATTCAGGAACTCCTCGGCCACGCCAGCCTGTCGACGACGCAGATCTATACCGGTGTCGATACGGCACGCCTACTGGACATTTACGACAGGGCCCACCCAAGGGCTTGAGACCTTGTTAACACATTGGAAACCATGAGCATTAACCGTCCGTGCAAATCCCCTCCCCTATAAGCCATAACACGCAGACGGAGGTGATTCGATGACCGTTCTCTTGCGGCCGCAAGGCCTGACAGCACTCTTGATGGGCCGGTTCGGCAACGCACTTCTGTGGCTACTTGCCGCCCTGCACGTGGCTGCGCTTTCCATTCTGCTCGTGACGCTCTTTACCATATCGGAGGCGGGCGCCGCCGAAAATGGCGACGTGACCTGTGGCGGCAAGGATATTCTTGTCGACATGCGAAAGACCGATCCGGCTGCCTATGCCGCGATCGTTGCCGAGGCGGAAAAGACGCCGAACGGCAGAGGCACTCTCTGGAAGATTGAGAAGGAAGGCAAGCAACCTTCCTGGCTTCTCGGCACCATGCATCTTGCCGATCCCCGCGTTGTTGCGATGCCCAAAGGCGCGAAGGAAGCCTTTGCGAATGCCCAGACAGTCATCGTCGAATCCGATGAGATCACCGACGAAAAGAAGGCTACCGGCTCACTGCTTGCCAAGCCTGAACTCACAATGTTTCTCGATGGCAAGTCTATGACCGATATGCTGTCCAAGGAGGATGTGGCAAAGCTTGAACGCGGTCTAAAGGAGCGCGGCATACCGCTGAATGCGGTGATGAAGATGAAGCCATGGATACTGTCCAGCTTCGTTGCCCTGCCCGCCTGCGAACTGGCCCGCAAGGCAAAGGGTGCCGAATTTCTCGACATGAAGCTTGCCAATGACGCTTTGAAACAAGGCAAGCATCTCGTCGGGCTGGAAACGGTGGCGGAGCAATTGACCGCCATGTCCGAGTTGCCCATGACATTTCATGTGCAGTCGCTGATCGAGATGCTGGACATGGGTGACAAGATGGAGGACCTCATGGCCACCATGATTGACCTTTATCTGAAGGGCGAGATCGCCACGATCACGCCGATGATGAAAAGCATCGACCCCACAAAGGACAAAAACTCCGATGACGGCTACGCCGCCTTCGAGCAACGGCTGATCACCGACCGCAACCACGTGATGGCGGATCGCGCCGACCACTACCTCGATGAAGGCGGCGTGTTCATGGCCGTCGGCGCGCTTCACCTGCCGGGCAATGAGGGCGTGATCGAACTCCTTCGTAAAAAGGGCTTTACGCTGAGCCTGGTGAACTAACAGGTTTCCTCAAGCGAGACCGAATGAACGTGCTTGCAAAAGGGTCGCATCGTCGTCGGCACGATGCGGCGATGAAACGGCCCAACAGCGAAGAGATAGATCCTGCCGAACAGGTTCTTGCGCCGAACCAGGGTTGTCACGCGCACCACGCTGCCATCTTCCATTTCCTGCAGATCGACGACGATCCTGAAATCCAGATGACGATCATCGAAACCGAGAACCGTCCGCTCCGGTGACGACGAAACGACAGGAAATCCGCCGGCCGATTCGCCGGCCGCAAGCGCCACCGCTTTCAGCCCGACGAGCGATACGATGCGGTTGCGAAGCGCCATCAACCCGCTGATCCATGCTGGTGGATGATCGAGAAGACGCCGGGCGATCTCGAGCGAGTGAGACTGGTGATCGCCCACCTCTCCTTCGAAGCAATCGCGCCAATCGGCACCCGGCAATATGCCGTTTAAATCTCTCACACCCAACGCCCCCGCCTTCCATCGCGACACCCATGAAAGGCACTATCGCCCTTTTCGTAAGGCGCGAATACGCGACAATCCGACGCTGCTGCGACTTCGGCAGCTTCGGCTTCAGCGTGTATTAGAGTCCGCGTACGAAAACGGACATGCATACGCAACTATTTGGCGCGCAATACATTTGCGGCATGAGCGCGTTTAGCGTGGGGCATGCGCGCCCGCGCAATAGGTATTTGATCACGTTATCGATTGAGAGGGAAAACAGATGGGCGAAGAACAAGCGTCTGAAGACACGAAGCCTATGGGGTTGATGGAAGGCGTCAATAAACCCGTATTTTTCTGGTCGGCCGGTTTGACCGCCATCTTCGTGCTGGCCGGCGTCATCTGGCCTCAGGGCTCCGCTTCCGTCTTCAGTGCGGTACAGTCATGGATTGTTACCGAACTCGGTTGGGTCTACCTGCTGTCGGTCGCGATCTTTCTGATCTTCATGCTCTATCTTGGCTGTTCCAGCTATGGCCGCATCAAGCTCGGTCCGAACCATGCGGAGCCGGACTACAGTTATAGCGCATGGTTCTCCATGCTGTTTGCAGCCGGCATGGGCATCGGTCTGGTCTTCTTCGGCGTTGCCGAGCCAATCAAGCATTTCACCGCACCGCCGATCGGCGACCCAGAGACGGTCGAAGCGGCGAGAACCGCGATGGAAATCAGCTATTTCCATTGGGGCCTGCATGCCTGGGCCGTTTACGCGGTTATCGGCCTGTCGCTTGCCTACTTCTCCTTCCGCCATGGTCTTCCACTCACCATGCGCTCGGCGCTCTATCCTCTGATCGGAGACCGCATCTACGGTCCGATTGGCAACGCCGTCGATATCTTCGCCGTTATCGGTACGTTGTTCGGCGTCGCGACATCGCTTGGACTTGGTGTGCTTCAGGTCAATGCCGGATTCAACCACGTGCTCGGCTGGTCGATCTCGTTTTGGGTGCAGCTACCGCTCATCGTCATCATCACCGCCATGGCGACCGTCTCCGTGGCGACAGGCCTCGACAAGGGCATCAAGTTTCTGTCGAACATGAACATGTTGATGGCCGTCGCGTTGATGCTCTTCGTCTTTGTCATGGGGCCGACGACCTTCCTGATGCGCGCCTTCGTCCAGAATCTAGGCGCCTATCTCGATCACTTCGTCATGCGCACCTTCTACATGTATGCCTATTCGCCGGATGAGGGTCCAAGCAAATGGCTCGGCAACTGGACGCTGTTTTACTGGGGCTGGTGGATTGCTTGGTCGCCCTTCGTCGGCATGTTCATCGCCCGCATCTCGCGGGGTCGCACCATCCGTGAATTCATCGCCGGTGTTCTTATCGTGCCGGCTGGCTTCAGCTTCGCCTGGATGACCGTCTTTGGCGATACGGCCTTGTCGCTCCACCTGACGGGCGCCACCACCGCCGTCTCCGAGGCCGTGTCGAAGGACGTTTCACTGGCGCTCTTCGTGCTTCTGGAACAGTTCCCGCTTGGACTTTACGTGTCCTGGTTCGCAATGGCGCTGATCGTCTTCTTCTTCGTCACCGGGGCGGATTCGGCAGCACTCGTCATCGATACGCTGACATCGGGCGGACGTGAAGACGGACCAGTGGCGCGCCGTGTTTTCTGGGCCATCATATCCGGTGTCATCGGCGCGATCCTGCTCTACGCGGGCGGCCTCGACGCCTTGCAAACGGCCTCCATAGCAGGCGCCCTACCCTTCACCTTCGTCATGCTGTTGATGTGCTGGGGCCTGTGGAAGGGTCTGAGACGCGAGGGTGCGCGCCAGAACGCGTTGGTCCAAAACCTGCGACCGCGCAACGCGGTCTCCTGGCAGCGACAGTTGCAGGGCATTCTGCATCATCCGTCAAAGGCAGAAGGCGAACGCTTCATGAGCGGCATCGCCACCGAGGCGCTACGCGCCGTGGCGACCGAACTGGAAAAACGTTCACTGGTCACGACACTTGGCGAAGAGCCGGGCAAGCTGAAGCTGACGGTAGCGCCTGGTGAGCCGGAGGAATTCGTCTATGGCGTGCGCATGCGCCGCTACGAGACCCCGGGCTATAGCTTCTTCGAAAGCCAGAGCAACCGCCGACGCGCCGAATATTACTACCGTGCCGAGGTCTTCCTCCTCGATGGCGGCCAGGACTACGACGTCATGGAGTTCTCAAAGGACGAACTGATCCAGGATGTGCTGGAACAGTATGAGCGCCACTTCCAGTACCTCCACGCCATTCGCGCATAGCTTGGTCTTGTAGAAATCCCGAGGGGCAGGTCGCGATCAAGTAGCCCGCCCCTCGTCTCATTTGCCCGACGCTTCAGGCCATGCGTCGCAGCAGGTTTGTGCGCCAGAGGAACTGGTGAACCAGCACGCCCAGAATGTGCAAGCCGATCAGTGCCCACAGCAGAATCTTGATCGGTCCGCCATGCAGCTCTCCTGCAATGTCATTGCCAAAGTAATATTTGCCGATGCCGCTGAGAGGCATGGCCAGGAAGATTGCGTAGAAAGCCCAGTGCGTAACCTTGGCGACCAGCTTTGCGATTGGCGGCTCGTCGGCAGGCGCCGCAGGCACCCCTTGCACCACCCGAAGACAGAGACGCACAAGACAGAGCACCAGAATGGCGATTCCGACATAGGCATGGATATTGGCTGAGAAAATATCGTCCGGCGTGATCGGCTCGCCGCGGCGCATCAACCGGTTCCAGTGCTCCATGCCATCGGAAAAGATGAGGTTGAAGAGGATGAGCAGCGCCATCATCCAGTGGAGCGCTTTCTGCGGAATGCTGTAGCCGGTGACGGACGTTGAACCCATGGACTATCCCTCTCGATGGAGTTGTTCGAAAGGCCACAATAAAAGCCGCATCCTGAAGAACAAGATGCGGCTTTCAAGCTTACCGAAATATAATGTTCGGCCCGCCTCACCTGCGAGAGAGCCGAACGCGCCGATTACATGTGGATCGGCTTGAAGAAGGTTGCGAGTGCCGCTTCCTTTACCGCTTCCGACATGGTCGGATGCGCATGGCAGGTACGACCCAGATCTTCGGACGAACCGCTGAATTCCATCAGAACCGAGATTTCCTGGATCAGTTCGCCAGCGCCAAAGCCGAGGATGTGGCCGCCGAGCACGCGGTCGGTTTCCTTGTCGGCGAGGATCTTGACGAAGCCGTCGGTGACCTGCATGGCGCGTGCGCGGCCATTGGCGGTGAAGGGGAACTTGCCGACCTTGTAGGCAATGCCCGCCGCCTTCAGTTCCTCTTCGGTCTTGCCGACGGAAGCGACTTCCGGCTGGGTGTAGACCACGCCCGGGATGACGTCGTAATTGACGTGACCGTGCTGACCGGCAAGGATTTCGGCAAGGGCCACGCCCTCGTCTTCTGCCTTGTGCGCCAGCATCGGGCCCTTCACCACGTCGCCGATAGCATAGATGCCGGCAACATTGGTCTTGTAGTGACCGTCGATTTCAACGCGACCGCGGCTGTCGAGCGCCACGCCGGCTTCGGCCAGACCGAGACCATCCGTGTAGGGCTTACGACCGGTGGAGATCAGCACGACGTCAGCTTCCAGCGTTTCGGCTGCACCGCCCTTGACCGGCTCGAACGTGACCTTGGCGCCAGCGCCGGTCTTTTCGACCGCCGTCACCTTGGCGCCAAGCTTGAAGTCGATGCCCTGCTTGGCAAACAGACGCTGCGCCTGCTTGGACAGTTCGCCATCCATGCTGCCGAGAATGTTGTCGAGATATTCGACGACAGTCACCTTGGCGCCGAGACGCTGCCAAACGGAACCGAGTTCGAGACCGATGACACCGCCACCAACGACGATGAGCTTTTCCGGAACCTTCGGCAACGCAATCGCGCCGGTGGAGGAGACGATGATCTGCTCGTCCAGATCGACCTGAACGCCTGGGATGCCAGCGACATCCGAACCCGTGGCAATCACGATGTTCTTGGTTTCCAGTTCCTGCACCGAGCCATCTTCGGCGGTGACGGATACCTTACCGGCGGACACGACCTTGCCGGTGCCCTGGAAGGCATCGATCTTATTCTTCTTGAACAGGAACGCCACGCCATCGACATTGGCCTTCACCACGCCGTCCTTGTGCCCCATCATCTTCTCAAGATTGAGCGTCGGTGCTGCAACTTCGATGCCGAGGCTATCCATGCCATGGGCAACATGGGCGAACATTTCCGATGCATGCAGCAGTGCCTTGGAAGGAATGCAACCAACGTTCAGGCAGGTGCCTCCATAGGTCGAGCGCTTCTCGACAACGGCGACCTTGAGACCGAGCTGTGCGGCCTTGACGGCGCAAACATAACCACCAGGGCCGGTACCGATAACAACTACATCATAAGCCATTGGATTTCCTTTATTGTTGGGCAGCTATCTGCCGCCGCTCACATTCAATATGGCGCCCGTCACATAGGACGCCTCGGGCGAAAGAAGGTAGAGGACCGCGTCCGCGATCTCCTGAGCTGTACCGGGTCTTTGCATCGGCACGATGGGGGCCAGATCCGTTGCACGGTTCGGCAGCCCACCCGATGCATGGATATCGGTATCGATGATGCCGGGGCGGATCGCGTTGACGCGGATACCCTCCGCCGCGACTTCCCGCGACAGCCCAATAGTAAACGTGTCCACCGCCCCCTTGGACGCGGCATAGTCCACATACTGGCCGGCACTTCCAAGCACTGCAGCCATCGACGAAATGTTGACGATCGAGCCGCCGCGCCCACCATGCTTGGTGGACATGCGCCGGACGGCTTCGGAAGCGCAACGGATCTTGCCGATGACGTTGATCGCAAACATCCGGTCGAGCCGCTCGCGCGAATACTCATCGACGCGGGCCGTCTGGTCGACGACGCCGGCATTGTTGACCAGGCCGTCGATGCGACCGAAGCGGCTATCCAATGCGGCAAAGATCGAGGCGATGCCCTCTTCCGTCCCGGTGTCGCCCTGCACGATATGGGCAGTGCTGCCATCGCGGGCAATATCATCGGCCACGCTTTGTGCCGCCGCTTCGTTGGTAGCGTAATTGATGAGCACGCGCCAGCCGCGTTTGGCGGCAAGACGCGCTGTGGCGGCGCCTATACCACGGCTGCCACCCGTCACGAGGAGAACCGGTCCCTCACCCATCAGCGCTCACTCCGCCAGAAAACCGACTGCATATCAGGCCGCTTTTTCCGTTGCGAGTTTGATGCCGAGCGCGATGAAGACCACGCCGCTTGTGCGGTCGATCCACTGGCTGGCGCTGGCAAAGGCTGAGCGCATGCGCGGCGTCGTCATGAAGAGGCTGACGCCGACGAACCATGCGATGAGGCAGCTTGCCATGACGATGCCGTAGCCGAACTTGATCATGACCGGCGTGTGGGCATGCACCACGGTGGAGAAGATGGACAGGAAGAAGAAGACGGGCTTCGGGTTCAGCGCATTGGCGGCAAAGCCAAGCGTGAAGGATTTGAGAGCGGACTGACGCTTATGCGCTACCGCGTTCTCCGAAACCTCCGGCAGTTCCATCTTGCCAGCGCGCAAGGCCTTGATGCCGATGTAGATGAGGTAAGCGACGCCGAGCCACTTGACGATATTGAAGAGATAGATCGACTGCGAGATGATCAGGCCAAGACCGAGGATCGTGTAGGTGACGTGAAACATCAGCGACGTGCCGATACCGAAGCTGGTGATGATGGCCTCGCGACGTCCGTGCACCATGGCCTGACGCATGACCATGGCGAGGTCAGCGCCGGGGGAGACGATCGCGAATGCAAAAATGGCCATCAGGGATGCAAGTTCGACCACATACTGGTGCATGATTTGACCGCCCTTAGAACATCAATACGAAGAACATCAGCAGCAAGCCGATCATCGATCCGACCCAGATGAGGGACCGGATATAAGGTATGCCCATCAGATAGAGCGGGATGTAGATGATGCGGCACACCAACCAGATCCATGCGCCGATCAAAGCAAAACCGGACGGGTCGCCCGCCATGATCACGCCGAAGGCGAGAGCGATGAAGGCTGGATAGGTCTCGCGAAAATTAGCCGAAGCGCGCTTGGCGCGACCGGCAAGCTTGCCCTTGGCCTGGCGCTCGTCATCACGCGGACCGGCATTCCACTCGCGCCCAAGCTCCTTGGTCGCGATTAGCGCCTGCAACATCACATGGATCACGAGGATCATGACGCTCAAGCCGATAACCGGCAGAAAGGGCGAAGCGGCGAGGAATGTCGGTTGCAAGGGATGCTCCTTATAGGAATTCAGCGGGATTTCACTTGAAACCCCGCTGAAACGAAAAGCAAGTCGATTAGAGATCGAGAACCAGACGTTCCGGATCTTCCAGGCTTTCCTTGACGCGCACGAGGAAGGTCACGGCTTCCTTGCCGTCAACGATGCGGTGATCGTAGGAGAGCGCCAGATACATCATCGGACGGATGACGACCTGACCGCCGATGGCGACCGGACGCTCCTGGATCTTGTGCATGCCGAGAATACCGGACTGCGGTGCGTTGAGGATCGGCGAGGACATCAGCGAACCGTAAACGCCACCATTGGTGATGGTGAAGGTACCGCCCTGCATGTCTGCCATGCCGAGCGAGCCATCACGGGCTGCCTTGGCAAGACGGCCAAGTTCCTTTTCGACGCCAGCAATGGAGAGCTGGTCCGCATCGCGGATGACTGGAACGACAAGACCCTTGTCCGTGCCGACAGCCATGCCGACGTGACAATAGTTCTTGTAGATGATGTCGTTGCCGTCGATCTCGGCATTGACGGCAGGCAGTTCCTTCAGCGCGTGGGTCACGGCCTTGGTGAAGAAGCCCATGAAGCCGAGCTTCACGCCGTGCTTCTTCTCGAACACGTCCTTGTAGCGGTTGCGCAGATCCATCACCGCCTTCATGTCCACCTCGTTATAGGTGGTCAGCATGGCAGCGGTGTTCTGCGCGTCCTTGAGGCGGCGAGCGATCGTCTGGCGCAGGCGCGTCATCTTCACGCGCTCTTCGCGAACGGCGTCCTGCTCTGCAGAAACCGGACGCGCTGCGGCAACCGGTGCAGGGGCAGCGGCAGGAGCCGACACGCCCTTGGCGACAGCAGCCAGAACGTCACCCTTCAGAACCTGACCGCGCTTGCCCGAACCATCGACCTGATCGGCAGACAGGTTGTTTTCCGACAGGAGCTTGCCGGCAGCAGGCGCTGGCGGAACCGAGCCGGAAGCGGCAGGCGCCGGTGCTGCAGCAGCAGGCGCTGCGGCAGGAGTCGGAGCGGCAGCAGGAGCAGGAGCGGCAGGAGCCGGTGCAGAGGTTGCGGCACCAGCAGCACCTTCGGCGATCTGGCCGAGGAGTGCGTCGAGGCCGACGGTTTCGCCATTCTGGGCAACGATCTCGGTCAGTACGCCGGAGGCAGGAGCCGGGACTTCGACGGTAACCTTATCGGTTTCCAGTTCGACTAGCGGCTCGTCAGCCTTGACGGTATCGCCGACTTTCTTGAACCAGGTGCCGACAGTCGCTTCGCTGACGGACTCACCCAGTGTTGGTACGCGGATTTCAGTGGCCATGTTATCGTTCCGTTATTCAGGTGTCTTTGTTGCGAGGGTCGAAGCGGGAGAGCGGTTACTCTCCCAATGCGTCTTCGAGGAACGCAGCAAGCTGCGCCAGATGCTTGGACATCAGGCCGGTCGCCGGAGAGGCGGCAGCCGGACGGCCCGTGTAACGGACCTTCTGGTACTTGGCGTCGATATGCGCCAGAACCCATTCGAGATACGGGTCGATGAAGGACCACGCGCCCATGTTCTTCGGCTCTTCCTGGCACCAGACCATCTCCGCATTGCGGAAGCGGGACAGCTCGTTGATGAGCGCCTTGGCCGGGAACGGATAGAGCTGTTCGATACGCAGCAGGTAGACATCGTCCACACCGCGCTTCTCACGCTCTTCCAGAAGGTCGTAATAGACCTTGCCGGTGCAGAGCACGACGCGACGGATCTTGGAATCCTTCTGCAGCTTGATCGGACCATCCTTGATGACTTCCGCATCGTCCCACAGCAGACGGTGGAAGGAGGATTCGCCCGCCATTTCCGTCAGAGACGAGGTCGCACGCTTGTGGCGCAGTAGGGACTTCGGCGTCATCATGATCAGCGGCTTGCGGAAGTCGCGCTTCACCTGACGGCGCAGAATGTGGAAGTAGTTGGCAGGCGTGGTGCAGTTGGCAACCTGCATGTTATCTTCGGCGCAAAGCTGGAGGAAACGCTCCAGACGGGCGGAAGAGTGCTCCGGACCCTGACCTTCATAGCCATGCGGCAGAAGGCAGACGAGACCGGACATGCGAAGCCACTTGCGTTCACCAGACGAGATGAACTGGTCGAACACCACCTGGGCGCCGTTGGCGAAGTCGCCGAACTGGGCCTCCCAAAGGGTCAGCGCATTCGGACGAGCAAGCGAATAGCCGTATTCAAAACCGAGAACGGCTTCTTCAGACAGCATCGAGTTGATGACTTCGTAACGCGCCTGGGTCGGCGACAGGTTTGCCAGCGGAATGTAGCGCTCTTCTGTCTCCTGATCGTAGAGAACCGAGTGACGCTGCGAGAAGGTGCCGCGTTCGCAATCCTGACCGGAAAGACGGATCTTGTGGCCGTCGACGGCAAGCGAACCGAAGGCAAAGGCTTCGGCCATCGCCCAATCGATTCCTTCACCGGTTTCGACCATCTGTGCGCGGTTTTCCATAAAACGCTGGATCGTGCGGTGCGCGGTAAAGCCTTCCGGAATGGTCGACAGCTTCTTACCGATTTCCTTCAGCTGCTTCATCGGCACGCCGGTCTTGCCGCGACGCTGCTCATCGGCATTGTCAGCTGCGCGCAGACCCGACCACTGACCGTCCAGCCAGTCGGCCTTGTTCGGCTTGTAGCTCTGGCCGGCTTCGAATTCCTGCTCCAGATGGCCGCGCCAGTCCGCCTTCATCTTTTCGAATTCGCCTTCGTTCATCAGCCCTTCGGCGATGAGGCGGTCGGCATAGATGCGGGCAACGGTCTTGTGGCCACGAATGACCTTGTACATCTTCGGCTGCGTGAAGGACGGCTCATCGCCTTCGTTATGGCCGAAGCGGCGGTAGCAGAACATGTCGATGACGACAGGCTTGTGGAACTTCATGCGATATTCGGTCGCGATCTTGGCCGCATAGACCACCGCTTCCGGATCATCGCCATTGACGTGGAAGATCGGCGCTTCGATCATCTTGGCAACGTCGGACGGATAAGGCGACGAGCGCGAGAAAGCGGGGTTCGTCGTAAAGCCGATCTGGTTGTTGATGATGAAGTGCATGGTGCCGGCAACGCGGTGACCGCGAAGACCGGACAGTCCGAGAATTTCGGCAACGACACCCTGGCCTGCGAATGCGGCATCGCCGTGCAGCAGAAGCGGCAGTACCTTGGCGCGCTCCGACAGCGGAATGGTGTCGCCATCCCAGACCTTCGCCAACTGGTCCTGCTTGGCGCGGGCCTTGCCCATGACCACAGGGTTGACGATTTCCAGGTGCGAGGGGTTTGCCGTCAGCGACAGGTGAACCTTGTTGCCGTCGAATTCGCGGTCGGAAGAGGCACCGAGGTGGTACTTCACGTCACCCGAGCCTTCGACATCGTCAGGCTTAAAGGAGCCGCCCTTGAACTCGTGGAACACGGCGCGGTGTGGCTTGCCCATGACGTTGGTCAGGACGTTCAGACGGCCACGGTGAGCCATACCGAGAACGACTTCTTCCAGACCGTCCTGGCCGCCGCGCTTGATGATCTGTTCGAGCGCCGGGATCAGCGATTCACCGCCATCCAGACCGAAACGCTTGGTGCCCTTGAAGCGCACGTCGAGGAACTGCTCGTAGCCTTCAGCCTCGACGAGCTTCGACAGGATTGCCTTCTTGCCTTCGGCAGTGAAGGCAACGCCCTTGTCCGGACCTTCGATGCGTTCCTGGATCCAGCCCTTTTCGTCCGGGTTGGACATGTGCATGAATTCGACGCCGATGGTGGAGCAGTAGGTGCGCTCCAGAATATCGATCATCTCGCGCACGGTCGCATATTCGAGACCAAGCACGTTATCGATGAAAATCTTGCGGTCGTAGTCGCTTTCCTCGAAGCCGTAGGACTTCGGCGACAGCTCGTTGTAATCCTCGACAGCGCTGGCAATGCCGAGCGGATCGAGCTTGGCATGCAGGTGGCCGCGCATGCGGTAGGCGCGGATCATCATGATAGCGCGAACGCTGTCACGGGTCGCCTGCAGCACTTCGGCTTCGGAGACCGGCTTGCCGGTCGCAGCACCCTTGGCTTCGGCCTTGGCCTGAACCTTCTTCTCGATGGCCTTTTCGACCGTCGCCCAATTGCCGTCGAGTGCGGAAATCAGCTCACCGCCAGCCGCGATCGGCCAGTTGTCGCGCTTCCAGGAGGCGCCCTTGGCGGCCTTCTTCACATCGTCGGGATTGTCGGACAGACCCTTGAAGAAACTCTGCCACTCAGGCGATACCGAGGAAGGGTCCTCTTCGTACCGGGCATAGAGCTGCTCGATATAGGCCGCATTCGCGCCGTCGAGAAACGACGTGATCTGAAACTGCTCGTTGGCTTCTTGCCTTGCCATTGTTTTTCCGCGGACGTGGTGGTCCGCCTCCTCAATCCCGTTGATGGTCATTCGCGACCGGTCGCTTGCATTCTTGCCGCTTGAGCATCGCCATGTTTCTGAGAAGAAACGCCGGGATGCTCGAAAGCCTCTGGTCTTGCATGTCAGACGCGAAAACCGATCGACCCATCGTGGTCAGGCTCTTGCATCCGTCTTCATGCGGCTTCGGGCAGGCTACCGTCTCCGGCCCCTGCCCGCTGCCAGATTATGTCAGTCTCAGCCCTTGAGGACTTCGACCAGCGTCTTGCCAAGACGTGCCGGAGAGGGCGAAACCTTGATGCCCGCTGCTTCCATGGCAGAGATCTTCGATTCCGCGTCGCCCTTGCCGCCGGAAACCACAGCACCGGCATGACCCATGGTGCGGCCCTTGGGCGCCGTACGACCGGCAATGAAGCCAGCCATTGGCTTCTTGCGGCCCTTCTTGGCTTCGTCGATCAGGAACTGGGCTGCATCTTCTTCAGCCGAACCGCCGATTTCGCCGATCATGATGATCGAGGTCGTGGCTTCGTCTGCGAGGAACATTTCCAGCACGTCGATGAATTCCGTACCCTTGACCGGGTCGCCACCGATACCGACAGCCGTCGTCTGGCCGAGGCCTTCGTTGGATGTCTGGAACACGGCTTCATAGGTCAGCGTGCCGGAGCGCGACACGATACCGACCGAACCCTTGCGGAAGATCGAGCCCGGCATGATGCCGATCTTGCATTCTTCCGGCGTCAGGATACCTGGGCAGTTCGGGCCAAGCAGGCGCGAGTTCGAACGGTCGAGGCGAGCCTTGACGCGAACCATGTCTGCGACCGGAATACCTTCGGTGATGCAGGTGATGAACGGGATCTCGGCGTCGATCGCTTCGATGATCGCGTCCGCTGCACCTGCTGGCGGAACGTAGATCACGGATGCGTCTGCACCGGTCTTTTCCTTGGCTTCGGCAACGGTTGCGAAGATCGGCAGGGTTTCGCCCTTGGAGCCGGTCCAGTTGGTGCCGCCCTTGGAGGGGTGAATACCGCCGACCATCTGCGTGCCGTAATAGGCAAGCGCCTGTTCGGTGTGGAACGTACCGGTCTTGCCGGTCAGGCCCTGCACGAGGATCTTTGTGTCTTTATTGACGAGAATGGACATGAATCAGGATCCTTAAAATTAGCCGTTGACCGCGGCGACGATCTTC
This sequence comes from uncultured Agrobacterium sp., assembly GCA_913777615.1. GTDB lineage: Bacteria > Pseudomonadota > Alphaproteobacteria > Rhizobiales > Rhizobiaceae > Agrobacterium. Next base: position 99,988 of record CAJYTK010000009.1, read on the forward strand.
TTGGCAGCATCGTCCAGATCGTCGGCAGCCGTGATGGCGAGGCCGGATTCGTTCAGGAGCTTCTTGCCAAGTTCGACATTCGTGCCTTCCAGGCGCACGACGAGCGGAACCTTAAGACCGACTTCCTTCACTGCGGCGATAACGCCTTCAGCGATGACGTCGCACTTCATGATGCCGCCGAAGATGTTGACGAGGATACCCTCGACCTTCGGGTCTGCGGTGATGATCTTGAAGGCTGCAGCGACCTTCTCCTTGCCGGCGCCACCGCCGACGTCGCAGAAGTTTGCAGGCTCTTTGCCGTACAGCTTGATGATGTCCATCGTTGCCATGGCAAGACCGGCGCCATTGACCATGCAGCCGATGTTGCCGTCGAGCGCCACGTAAGCGAGGTCCCACTTGGAGGCTTCGATTTCCTTGGCGTCTTCTTCGGTCTCGTCGCGCAAAGCCTTGACGTCGTCATGGCGGAACAGCGCGTTGCCATCGAAGGACACCTTGGCGTCGAGAACGCGCAGATGGCCATTTTCCATGACGATCAGCGGGTTGATCTCGAGAAGCGCCATGTCCTTTTCGACGAAGGCCTTGTAGAGGATCGGGAACAGCGACTTTGCGTCTTCGGCAGCAGCGCCATCAAGTTCCAGCGCGCTGGAGATCTTGGCGACGTCTTCAGCCGTTACACCGGCTTGCGGATCGATAGCAATCGTATGGATCTTCTCGGGCGTGTCGTGGGCGACAGCTTCGATGTCCATGCCGCCTTCGGTCGAAACGACGAAAGCAACCTTGCCGACCGAACGGTCAACCAGCAGCGAGCAATAGAGTTCGCGAGCAATGTCGGCGCCGTCTTCGATGTAGAGACGGTTGACCTGCTTGCCGGCGTCGCCCGTCTGGGCGGTAACCAGCGTGTTTCCGAGCATGTCCTTGGCGTGGGAAACGACTTCCTCGATGGACTTTGCAAGGCGAACGCCGCCCTTGGCATCGGGGCCGAGTTCCTTGAACTTGCCCTTGCCGCGGCCACCGGCGTGGATCTGGCTCTTGACCACGTAAAGCGGGCCAGGAAGCTGCTTGGCAGCAGCTTCGGCTTCTTCGACCTTGAGGATGGCAACCCCTTCGGCAACCGGCGCACCAAAGCTCTTCAGAAGAGCCTTGGCCTGATATTCATGAATATTCATGGATTATTCCCTGTTTACAGCCTGAGAGGCGATTACTTCAGCGACGGAGCGATGTTGACGCAGGCTTCGCAAAGACCGGCAACGGCACCGACAGACTTCTGGAAGGCTGCTTCCTCGTCCTTGTTGAGTTCGATCTCGATGATGCGCTCGATACCGCCAGCACCGATAACAGTCGGCACGCCGACATACATGTCGTTGACGCCGTACTGGCCGGAAAGGTAGGCGGCAGCAGGCAGAACGCGCTTCTTGTCCTTGAGGTAGGATTCGGCCATCTCGATGGCGGAAGCTGCAGGTGCGTAGTAGGCAGAACCGGTCTTCAAGAGGCCAACGATTTCGGCGCCGCCGTCACGGGTGCGCTGAATGATCTGCTCGAGACGCTCTGCAGAAACCCAGCCAAGCTTGACGAGGTCGGTCAGCGGAATGCCGGCAACGGTGGAGTAACGGGCAAGCGGCACCATCGTGTCGCCGTGGCCGCCGAGAACGAAGGCGGTGACGTCTTCAACCGAAACGTTGAACTCTTCGGAGAGGAAGAGGCGGAAACGGGCGCTGTCGAGAACGCCGGCCATGCCGACGACCTTGTTCTTCGGCAGGCCGGAGAACTTCTGCAGAGCCCAGACCATGGCGTCGAGCGGGTTGGTGATGCAGATCACGAATGCGTTGGGGGCGTACTTCTTGATGCCCGCGCCAACCTGTTCCATGACTTTTAGGTTGATGCCGAGAAGATCGTCACGGCTCATGCCAGGCTTGCGGGCGACGCCTGCGGTGACGATGCAAACGTCTGCACCTTCGATGGCAGCGTAGTCGGACGCGCCGGTGAGCTTTGCGTTGAAGCCTTCGACCGGACCGGACTGGGCAATATCCAGACCCTTGCCCTGCGGAATACCGTCAGCAATATCGAAGAGGACGATGTCGCCCAATTCCTTCAGGCTGGCGAGATGCGCCAGCGTGCCGCCGATCATGCCAGAACCAATAAGTGCAATTTTTTTGCGAGACATCGAATGCTTCCTCTTAAGCTTCAACTCAATTTTCCGCAGACGGACTGCGGCTGAAATTGTCGCACTCGGCTTAGACGCATTGGCCAAAAATGGCAACCGATTCTTTCAGAGCAAGGTTTTTCAATCGTTTAGATGATAAAATTCTTACGTAAACGTAATATATTGTGTCATTAAAACGTCATGCTGTCTGCCGCTTTTCATTGTGCAGCGCGAGATAGTCGGCACTTCGCATCTCAAACAGACGCGAGGCGGTGCGATCGAACTCGAAACCTTCGGTACCCTTTCTGGTCCCCAGAAGATCCTCCGGCATGGCCGCGGCGGAAGCGAAGAGCCGAACGGTGTGATCGTAAAGCGTGTCGATCAGAATGATGAAGCGCTTGGTCTCATTGCGGCGATCCGCGCTCAGCATCGGAATGTGATCGATGAAGACGGTATCGAACCGGTCGGCGATGGCCAGAAAGTCGGACGCGCCGAGGGGCTTCTCGCAGAGGTCGCGGAAGGTGAAGCGTGCGACCCGCCCCGCCGCTCGTGGCACGAGGACCGAGCGACCCTTCATCTCGATCTCCACCGGCGCGACGGCCTGCCCCGCAGTCAGATGATGCCAGGCCATGTCCATCGCCTGATCGGCCGCACCATCGAGCGGCGTCACATAGACGGGCAGGCTCTTGACCTTCTCCATCCGGTAGTCGATCGGGCTATCAAGGCTGACGACCTCGACATTCTGCTGCAAGAGATCGATGAACGGCAGGAAGAGACCGCGATTGAGGCCATCCTTGTAGAGATTGTCTGGCACGACGTTGGAGGTCGTCACCAGCGTGCAGCCATTGGCGAAGAGTTCTGTGAAGAGCCGGGCCAGGATCATCGCATCGGCAATGTCCGTTACGGTGAACTCGTCGAAGCAAAGCAGTTCAGCTTCGGCAAGCAACTGCGCGGCCACCGGCGGGATTGGGTCGGCCTGCTTGGTCTCACCGCTTTTCAGCTTCTGCCGGTGCGCATGGACCCGGTTATGTACATCGGCCATGAATTCATGGAAATGGCAACGCCGCTTCTTCTCGATCGGCGCCATCTGGAAGAACATGTCCATCAGCATGGTCTTGCCGCGCCCGACACTGCCATGAACGTAAAGACCCTTGACCGAAGGGGAAGATGCAGCCTTGCGGGCAAACATCCAGCCGAGCGCGCTTTTCTTCTTGGCTGGCTTGCGCAGCTTCAGATCGGAGAGGATTCTGTCGAGATGGGCCGCAACACCGAGTTGGGCGGCATCGGCCTTCAACTCGCCGGACGCCGTCAATGCGTTGAGTTGCTCAACGACACTCTGGTTATAGGCCGGCACTGGCTGCATGGAGAAAGACCCCGCGCGCGAAGCGCACGTCGCTTGAAGCAGACGCGCGCTCCCCGTCGATCTGTTATCGGCTCAGACTCAGAGGCTGGCCGTTATTGGTCGTACCGTCGTAGCGAGCGTCAGACGTCTTGTAGACGCGGCCGATCGTATCGCCTGCACGGTTCTTGAACTGAACCATCTTGCCAGAGACTTCCCAGGAGCCCATGGCCGTCAGATCGCCGGTGCAACCGCGCGTACCGCCACGCGAGCCGCTGCCGAGATTGGTGAGCGTCAGGAACATGTCGCAATTGGCGGCACCGTTGGAAACGCGCCAGTTGCCAACCATCGATTCCTTGGTCACGTCGAGCGCCGTCGTCGGCGCAGATGCCATTGTCGTGCTTGTCGGTGCTGCCGCTGCCGGCGCTGTCGGGAACTGCGACGAGCCGCCGGGAGGAGGAAGAGCGCCGGACTGGACGGAGGGAACGGGCTGAGCCTGAAGCGGCGGCGTATAGCCGGGTCCAGCATTGGAATTGCTGCTATAGTCGTAAGAGGTACGCTGGCAACCGGCGAGGCCGATAACGACCATAAGGCCCGTCACCACATATCTAACTTGCATCTCAAGCTCCCGATTCTCTTCGCTTCGGAAAATTCATGGTTACACAAAGCGGCTGAATTATTACCAAAGCCTTAGCTAACGCAAGACGCAGCAACGATAATTGCCATTTCGAGGGCATTTTAGGAAAATTCCTGGCCGCTTGCGAATAAAGAAGCCGCGACCTCGGGCCGCGGCTTGGACATGTCTCAAGGATCAGGCCACCATCAAACGCGACGCTCGACCATCATCTTCTTGATCTCGGCAATCGCCTTGGCAGGGTTAAGACCCTTCGGGCAGGCCTGCGCGCAGTTCATAATCGTGTGGCAGCGATACAGACGGAAGGGGTCCTCGAGGTTGTCGAGACGCTCGCCCGTTGCTTCGTCGCGGCTATCGATCAGCCAGCGGTAGGCCTGGAGCAGAACGGCTGGACCAAGGTAACGGTCGCCATTCCACCAGTAGCTGGGACAGGAGGTGGAGCAGCAGGCGCACAGAATGCACTCGTAAAGACCATCCAGCTTCTGGCGGTCTTCATGGCTCTGCTTCCATTCCTTGGCAGGCGTCGGAGATACCGTCTTCAGCCATGGCTCGATGGAGCGGTGCTGGGCGTAGAAGTTCGATAGATCCGGCACAAGATCCTTGACCACCGGCATATGCGGCAGAGGATAGACCTTCACCGTGCCGTTGATCTCTTCCATACCCTTTGTGCAGGCCAGCGTATTCGTGCCGTCGATATTCATCGCGCAGGAACCGCAGATACCTTCACGACAGGAACGGCGAAGCGTCAGCGTCGGGTCGATCTTGTTCTTGATGTAAAGAAGCGCATCGAGAACCATCGGGCCGCAATCGTCGATATCGATGTAATAGGTATCGATACGCGGGTTCTGACCGTCGTCGGGGTTCCAGCGATAGATCCGGTACTCGCGAACATTCTTCGCGCCTGCGGGCTTCGGCCAGACCTTGCCTTCGGTCATCTGAGAGTTTTTTGGGAGAGCAAGTTCAACCATGTCCAATACCTCTCAAATCAATAGACGCGTGCTTTTGGCTCGATCTTTTTAGGATCGATGCCATCGGCAATGAGTTCGGTGTGAACCGGACGGTAGTCGAGCTTGACGTCGCCCGCTTCACTGACCCAGGCCAGCGTGTGCTTCCGCCAGTTGACGTCGTCGCGACCGGCAAACGGACCATCGGTATAGTCCTCGCGTGCATGCGAGCCGCGGCTTTCCTTGCGGGCTTCCGCGCCGTAGACGGTAGTGATGGCGTTGGCCATCAGGTTTTCCAGCTCCAGCGTTTCCACCAAATCGGAGTTCCACACCATCGAACGGTCGGTGACCTTCACGTCCGGAAGTTCCTTCCAGATGGCGGAGAGACGCTGGCAACCGTTTGCAAGCGATTCCTGCGTGCGGAACACGGCGGCATCTTCCTGCATGGCGCGCTGCATCTTGTCGCGCAGCACCGCCGTCGGCGTGCTGCCGCTGGCGTTGCGCAGACGATCGAAGCGATCCATGATCTTGTCGCAGGCAGCAATGTTGAGCGCCGGAACCGGCTCGTCGCGGTCGATGACCTGGGCCGCACGGATGGCGGCCGCGCGACCGAAGACCACGAGGTCGATGAGCGAGTTGGAGCCGAGACGGTTTGCACCGTGGACCGAGGCGCAGCCCGCTTCGCCCACAGCCATGAGGCCGGGTGCGATGCGACCAGGATTTTCGCTGTCGGCATTCAGCACTTCGCCCCAATAGTTGGTCGGAATGCCGCCCATATTGTAGTGAACCGTCGGCAGAACCGGGATCGGCTCGCGCGTCACGTCCACGCCTGCGAAGATCTTGGCGCTTTCGGAAATGCCCGGAAGACGCTCATGGAGAACCGCCGGATCAAGGTGATCGAGGTGGAGGAAGATGTGATCCTTGTTCTTGCCAACGCCGCGGCCTTCGCGAATTTCCATGGTCATGCAGCGCGACACGACGTCACGCGATGCCAGGTCCTTGGCCGACGGAGCGTAACGCTCCATGAAGCGCTCGCCTTCGGAGTTGACGAGATAACCGCCTTCGCCGCGTGCGCCTTCTGTGATCAGGCAGCCCGCACCGTAGATGCCGGTCGGGTGGAACTGCACGAATTCCATGTCCTGAAGCGGAAGGCCGGCACGCGCGATCATGCCGCCGCCGTCACCCGTGCAGGTATGCGCGGAGGTAGCGGAGAAATAGGCGCGGCCGTAACCGCCGGTGGCCAGAACGACCATCTTGGCGGAGAAACGGTGAATGGTGCCGTCGTCCAGGTTCCAGGCAACGACGCCGGTGCAGCGACCGTCATCCGACATGATCAGGTCGAGCGCGAAATACTCGATGAAGAATTCCGCATTGTTGCGCAGCGACTGGCCGTAAAGCGTGTGCAGAATGGCATGGCCGGTACGGTCGGCGGCAGCGCAGGTGCGCTGTACCGGCGGGCCTTCGCCGTAATTCTGCATGTGGCCGCCGAAGGGGCGCTGGTAGATCTTGCCTTCGGCGTTACGCGAAAACGGCACGCCGTAATGCTCAAGCTCATAGACCGCCTTCGGCGCTTCCATGGCGAGATATTGCATGGCGTCCACGTCGCCGAGCCAGTCGGAGCCCTTCACGGTGTCGTAAAGGTGCCACTGCCAACAGTCGGGCGTCATGTTGACGAGCGAGGCGGCAATACCGCCCTGGGCCGCAACAGTGTGCGAGCGGGTGGGGAAAACCTTGGTGATGCAGGCTGTCTTGAAGCCCTGCTCGGCCATGCCGAGCGTTGCGCGCAAGCCAGCGCCGCCCGCACCCACGACGATGACGTCATAGGAATGGTCGACGTAGGTATAGGCCTTGCCGTTCTGGGAAGATGAACTGTTCGGTGCCATGACGGATTATCCTGCGAATGCGATTTTCAGAACGGCGAAGAGACAGAGACCGCCGACGACTACCGCGAAGAAGGTGTTCAGCATCAGAAGAACCAGCTTGGGAACTTCTGCATGAATATAGTCCTCGATAATGACCTGCATGCCAAGCTTCATATGGATGAGGCCGGACACGACGACGAGCGCCATGATCACTGCAACGAGCGGATTTGAAAGAGCCGAAACGACGACCTCATAGGGTGCGCCGCCATACATGACCAGGAAACCGACGAAGAAGATCAGCAGCGGCACGTTGGCAACAGCCGTCACGCGCTGGCGCCAGAAGTGCTCGGTGCCTTCCTTGGCGGAGCCGAGACCACGAACCTTGCCGAGAGGGGTGCGCATATCCATGATTATATCTCCTCAGCGCACGATCAGGGCGACAACCCAGATCAGCGCGGTCAGACAGATCGAAACGACGAAGGACGCCTTGGCGAGCTTGGTGGTAAAATGCTTCTCGAAGCCGTGGCCGAGATCCCACATGAAGTGGCGCAGGCCGCCTAGCATGTGGTGAACCAGCGCCCAGGTATAACCAATCAAGATCAGCTTGCCGATCAGCGAGCTCATGGCCCATTGCACCCACGCGTAGGCATCGACGCCAGACGCGGTCGCGATCAACCACCAGGCAACCAGAAGCGTGCCGAAATAGAGTGCGCCACCGGTAATACGGTGTACAATGGACGCAACCATCGTCGGAATGGGCTTATAGATTTGAAGATGCGGCGACAAAGGCCGATTGTTTGTCGTGTTCGCCATATGAACCTCACGGCGTTTTTGGCGCCGATCATAGCCGGGCGCCCCCAAACAACGCACATGACGAAAGAATGTGCATTGCACCAAGCGCGACCTTTAATCGCACGAGGGCATCACGACAAGTACAATCGGCAACCGTTTTGAATTTAATCGATTGTGGTCTAAAAATTCTGCGTGATTCTTGGGATCGAAAATAAAATGTCGAGCGTTTCCAGACGTCAACATTCAAATTAATTTACGTAAACGTAAACACAAAAATGCCTTTCCGACTCAACGGAGAGCTTAAAAAACTAGATGGAGAAGATCATGTTCAAGCAGGCCCATTGGATCATTCCAATCCTCCTGATCGCCATTGGTTTCCCCTCTCTTGCGAGGGCGAACGACGGCCACCGCGACCATCGCTCGTACCGTCCTTACAGCCATTCGCAGCCCTCTGTCGTCGGCGGTTATGGTCTGCCGTCTTATATCAGAGGCCTTGGCACCTATGCAGGCGGACTGTCGGCGGCGCGTTTTCCTGGCAACGGAAACTATTTCTACGCCCAAAGCGGCGGTGCTTATCTGCCGGATGGATACCGCAAGACGACGGTCGAACCGCGCATCATCCATGTGAACCAGCGCACGATGAACGCCAACTGCCAATATGAATCCGGCGTCTGCGTCATTCGCCCTTAACAGCCTAGCCTGAAGCGCGATGCTGTAGCTTTACGATAGACACCAGACGGTCGTCTGCTTGATTTCGCTGTCTTCCAGCGCGCGCGTGACTGGCACCTGATAGGTGGCGCAGGCGGTCAACTTGGTCTTCGGGAGATAGGCGCGACCCGGATCGCCGACCAGCACGGCAATACCTCCGGCGGCGAGGGCTGAGAACCAAGGGATGAGCGCATCGGCAAATCCCTTGTCGTAGAACACGTCGCCGGCAAGCAGAACGTCCGTGTCGATGTCATTGCCGATCAGGTCGTCGGAGATCACATCGATCGTCACCCCGTTCACCGCGGCGTTCAGCAGAACCGCGCTCTTTGCCCAGGGATCGATATCGACCGCCTGCACTTGTGCGGCACCAGCAAGAGCCGCAGCAATCGCCACCATACCTGAGCCGCTGGCAAAATCGACGACGCGCTTGCCGCGAACAATCTCGGGATTGTCGAGGATATAGCGCGCCAGACCCTGGCCGCCGGCCCATGCGAAAGCCCAAAAGGGCGGAGGTAGGCCGATCTCTTCCAGTTCTTCTTCCGTCTTCAGCCACAGATCATGCGCTTCACTTGCCAGATGGAGGGCAAGCTCCGGCACATGCGGCGGCGCCATGATGCTGGTATTGGCGCGAATGAAGTCGTCTGGCGCGGTTTTCAACGGGGAAGATCAGTCTGGCGAGCGCGGTGGCTTGTCGACGCCCGCCATATGGCAGACTTCCAGATATTCCTCTTCCGTCACCGGCTGGACGGAAAGACGCATGGAGGTGACGAGCGACATGTCGGCAAGCTTCGGATTGGCCTTCACCGCCTTCAAGGTCACGGGCTTTGGCACATCGCGGACCGCCTTGATGTGCACGCAGTCCCAGCGCGCATCCCCCTCTGCAGAGGAATCCGGCTTCGACAATTCGCAAACCTCGACGATGCCGACGACTTCCAGCCCCTCATTGGAGTGGTAGAAGAAGCCCTTGTCGCCAAGCTTCATGGCCCGCATGTTGTTGCGTGCCTGATAGTTGCGCACGCCGGTCCATTCCTCGCCAGACTCGCCCTTGGCCTTCTGCTGTTCCCAGGACCATGTGTCGGGTTCGGATTTGAAAAGCCAGTAATTCGCCATATCGTTGTTTGTCCTCACGCCGCCGGATTGTTGAAGACCCAGTTATAGGGCTTCACATCGACGCTCTCGAACAGCCCTGCCTTCGCATAAGGATCGGCATCGGCGAGAGCGCGCGCAGCCTCGATATCGGCGGCTTCAACGATCACCAAGCTGCCATTCGGCTTGCCTTCGGCATCGAGAAACGGGCCAGCGATCTTCAGCGTGCCTTCGGCGTTGAGCTTGTTGAGATGCTCCAGATGCGCCGGGCGCGTATCCATACGCACGTTAAGGTGGCCGGGCTTATCCTTGCAGATAAAGGCAAACAGCATTGTCTTCTCCTCTTGTCGCCCAGTCACTACTCAGTGGTGATGGGCCGTGTCATCAATTGTCGCATGGCGGTCAGAATGTCCAGCCGTCCGTCGATGATCGCCGCAACCGCATCGGTCACCGGCATATCGACCTGATGCTTTGCCGCAAGACGCGAGGCCACGGAGGCTGCATAAGCGCCCTCGACCAGCCCGCCATGGAAGGCGGACGGCGAGTCCCCCTGCCCCAACGCTATGCCGAAGCGCAGATTGCGCGATTGGTGGCTGGTGGCCGTCAGCACAAGATCGCCGAGACCGGAAAGCCCGCGAACCGTATCCGCCTGCCCGCCGATTGCCACGACAAGCCGCGACATTTCGGCAAGTCCGCGCGCAATCAGTGCAGCACGTGCCGATTCTCCGAGGCCCGCCCCTTCGACAATCCCGGCGGCAATCGCCAGCACGTTCTTCAAAGCGCCGCCAAGCTGCACGCCGATCCGATCGGTCGACGCATAAAGCCGGAAGGTCTGTCCGGAAATGGTTTGCGCCAGATGCTCTGCAAGCGCTGCGTCGCTTGCAGCAACCGCCATGGCTGTCGGCAGCCCCTTGGCGATATCGGCGGCAAAGCCCGGACCCGAGAGCACGGCGACAGGGTGCGAAGGCAGTTCCTTTTCCAGCACGTCCGTCAGCAACTGGCCGGAGGAGCGGTCGATACCCTTGGCGAGCGTCATCACCACAGCATCCTTAGCCAGATAAGGACCATAGTGACGCGCCGCATCGCCTTGCGCCTGCGAAGGCATGGCGAAGAGCACGATGTCTGCATTGCGCAACACCTCCGGCTCGGCCGAGTATTTCAGCGCATCGGGGAGCGTAATGCCGGGGAGTGCTGCCTCATGCACGCCATCGGCCTGCAAGTCTGCCATCAGCGACGGATCGCGACCGAGCAGCGTCACCTCATGACGATTTTCCAGCGCAATCACCACCGCAATCGCCGTGCCGAACGCACCGGAACCGATGACGACGATGGTTTCGCGCTTGCTCATGCCTTGGCCCCACGCTTGCCGAAGCCGACAAGGGTCTGAGCCTCGGCATCGAGCGGCCAGCGCGAGCGCGGCTGCACATCGAGACTATCCGGCTCCATGCCTTGCGCCATGCGCTCGAGCCCCGCCCATGCGATCATCGCCGCATTGTCGGTGCAGAGTTGCAATGGCGGCGCAATGAAGCGGAAGCGGTGCTTGTCGCAGAGCGCCTGCAGGGTGCCGCGCAGTTCCTGATTGGCGGCAACACCACCGGCAACGACCAGGGCCGGGCCACCCTCTACAGTAGGAAATGTTTCGGTAAAACGCTGAAGTCCGCGGCCGATCCGGTCCTGAAGGGTGCGCGACACCGCTTTCTGAAACGAGGCGCAGATATCGGCAATGTCCTGGTCCGTCAGCGGCGCAATGGCGGTCGCCGCCTGCCGCACGGCGGTCTTCAGACCGGAGAAGGAGAAGTCGAGCCGTGCCTCACCCACCATCGGGCGCGGCAGGGGAAAACGATCCGGGTTACCGGTCTTTGCCGCTTTTTCAACCGCCGGTCCGCCAGGATAGGGCAGACCAAGCAGCTTGGCCGTCTTGTCGAAGGCTTCGCCGAGTGCATCATCGATGGTCGTTCCCCAGCGCTCGTACTGGCCGACACCGCGCACCAGAATGAGCTGCGTATGGCCGCCGGAAACGAGCAGCATCAGATAGGGGAATGACAACCCATCCGTCAGCCGCGCCGTCAGCGCATGGCCTTCCAGATGGTTGACGGCATAGAGTGGCTTGCCCGCCGCTTTGGCAATCGCCTTGCCGGTCATCAGCCCGACGATCAGCCCGCCGATGAGACCGGGTCCAGATGTGGCGGCAATCGCATCGACGTCTTTCAGCGTTACTCCGGCCTTGCCGAGCGCTTCCTCGATCAGCGTATCGAGCGCTTCCACATGGGCACGCGCAGCAATCTCCGGTACCACGCCACCATAGGCGCTGTGTTCTTCCAGCTGCGACAAAACGACGTCGGAGATGATCTCGCCACGGCCATCGGCATGCCGAACCACCACAGATGCAGCGGTTTCGTCACAACTGGTCTCTATGCCGAGGATACGAAGAAAGGGGGTCATCTGCCGGTTCGTTGATTGCGGTGCTTTTGAAACTTAGGTACGAACACCTCCGGTAACAACGGATAGATGCCGATGCAAACAAAACCTTTCCGAATAGGCACGCGCGGTAGCCCGCTGGCACTGGCGCAGGCGTTCGAAACGCGCGACCGGCTGGCGGCAGCGCATGACTTGCCCCCGGAGATGTTCGAAATCGTGCCGCTGGCAACCAAGGGCGACCGCATGACCGACCGCCCCTTGTCGGAAATCGGCGGCAAGGGTCTGTTCACCGAGGAACTGGAAGCGCAACTGCTGTCCGGCGATCTCGACTTTGCCGTCCACTCCTCCAAAGACATGGCGACCAAGCTGCCGGAGGGACTGGAGCTTCGCGCCTTCCTGCCGCGCGAAGACGTGCGCGATGCCTTCATCGGCAGAACAGCGCCTCGCCTTCTGGAGCTACCGCATGGCGCAATCGTCGGCTCGGCCTCGTTGCGTCGTCAGGCACTCATCCGTCGCCTGCGCCCAGATCTTGAGGTCATCATCTTTCGCGGGCTCGTCGATACGAGACTGCGCAAGCTGGCGGAAGGTCAGGCGGACGCCACTCTGCTTGCCTTCGCCGGCCTGAAGCGGCTGAACAAGGACGAGGTTCCAACCGAACTGTTGGACCCAAAGGCGTTTCCCCCTGCCCCAGCCCAAGGCGCCATCGGTATTGAATGTCGCATCGGCGATAGCCGGATTCAGGACCTGCTCTCGGCCATCAACGACGTGCCGACCTATGATGCAGTGATGTGCGAACGCGCCTTTCTAGCAGCGCTCGACGGCTCCTGTCGAACCCCGATTGCAGGCCTTGCCACCTGTCATGGTGAGGAGCTGCACTTCCACGGAGTCATCCTTACACCCGATGGGCAGACGGAGCATGCCGTAGAAGTTTCGGGCAGACTTGCAGATGCCGAAACGCTCGGACGTCAGGCTGGCGAAAAAGTGCGCCAAGCCGCCGGTCCCAGCTTCTTCGAAAGCTGGACATAAGCCATGCGCGTCGTCGTGACCCGTCCGATCCGTTCGGGGCAGAAGACGGCGACGCTTTTGCGCGAGCGCGGCCACCAGCCGATCCTCCTGCCCATGACGGAGCCTGTCTACAAGACGGACGTCACCAGAGAGACACTGGCGCGCAAGCCCGCCGCTTTGGCCGTCACCAGCGCCGAGGCAATCCGCGCCTTGAGCGCGTCCAGCGTGGATTTGTCCAACCACCTGGACCGCCCACTCTTTGCCGTGGGAGAGGCCACCGCCAAGGCGGCACGCGACATCGGCTTCAGAACCATCATCAGCGGCGATGGTGATGGCGTGGCGCTGGCGCGGCTGGTGCAAACCACATTTAAGCCGCAGGCAAGCAAGCCCGCGCCCGATGATGGGTCGCCGCATCTGCTTTATCTTGCCGGACGCCCGCGTGAAGGCGGATTCGAAAGCACTCTTGCAGAGAACGCGATACGAGTGAGTGTGGCGGAGATTTACGAGATGCAGCCGGTTCATTGGGAACGACCGACGCTGCAAGCGCGCTTCGAACCGCTTCCGGACGTGGTTCTGCTCTACTCTCGGGAAACCGCCCGGATTTTCTTCGAGCTTTCCGACAGGCTCGATCTGGCACCGCTGATCAGCGCGATACGTTTCATCTGCATCAGCGAGAATGTTCTGGACGTCGTTCCGGCCATACATCGCAGTCGCGCGTTGGCAAGCGCTACACCACGCGAGGACGCAATGTTCCATCTTCTGGACCGAGGTACTGGAACCTAATTCCCTTTCACCTCTTTCCTTTGCCACCATCACTGACTAGGTTTGCAATGTGGCGACCAGCGACCCCGTCTTTCCGAAAGGTGGTACGTCGCCACCGCGACCGAGGAATAGACAAGACGAAATGAGGTTGTCATGGTATCCGGAAAGCCGCCACGCCACTCCAAATCCAAGACCGAACCGGTCACGATCGATCTGGATGCCAAAGACGTGACGGATATCAGTGCGGCCAAGCCATCGAGCGATACGCAAGAGCAGTCAAAGCCTGCTGCCGATGAACCAACGTCGGTCACGGAAACAAGCGCATCCGAGCCGGTAAAACCTGCCACCAGCGCGACGGACACCGAGAAGGCCGAGACACTGAAGCCGATCTGGGAGCAGCCGACGAAACCGCCGATCGAACCGGAGCCGAATGTCTCCAAGACGGAAGCTTCGATCAAAAAAGACACAACCGGAAAGCAGGATAGCGCGGAGAACGCAGCCGGAAAGCAGGACGCGCAAAAGCCTGTCACCTCCGCGACCGCAGCAGCCTCTGCGGCCTCCGCTGCGCCATCTTCCGATGCGACCAAAAACACCGCCGCGGGGTCATTTGGCGACTCCCCAAAAGACGCGCTCAAAAGTGACAGCTTCAAGCCGCAAAGCTCCGCATCGTCGTCATCCGCCACATCGGCCGCGGATAAGCCAGCGACAGCCTCGACGACCGCATCGCGCGATACGAAAACGCAGGGAAGCTCCGGCCTGATGGCTGCGGGTATCGTCGGCGGGCTGATTGCGCTTCTCGCCGCCGGTAGCATGCAATATGCAGGCTATCTGCCGTCCAGCACAGCGGATGGCGGATCGTCGTCGGAACTTGCCGCGCTAAAATCTCAGGTCGCGACCCTGCAGCAGCAGATCGCGGACGCGCCCAAGACGCAGACAGGAGATGCCTCGGCGCTTGAGCAACGCCTTGCCGCGCTGGAAAGCTCCACCGCCTCCGGCGGCGATGCTTCCGCCAAGATCGCCGAGCTCGAAAAGACGATTTCGACCTTGCAATCCGAGCGCTCCGCCGAGAGCCAGACGATCGCGACGCTGACGCAGCGACTGGATGCAGCAGAAGCCAAGATCAACGAGCCGCGTGACGATGTCGAAGTGGCACGCGCGATAGCCTCGGCAGCGCTGAAGGCGGCGATCGATCGCGGCGGCCCCTTCCTCACCGAACTCGATACGCTGTCGAAGGTCACGCCGGACGACCCCGCGGTCCAGGCTCTGAAGCCCTTCGCCAATACTGGCGTGCCGACCCGCGCCGAACTGGTACGCCGTTTCCCCGATGTGGCCAACGGGATGCTTGCAGCAATGACACCGTCCGATCCAAACCAGGGCATCTTCGACCGCCTCGCAGACAGCGCCATGTCGTTGGTCAAGGTTCGTCCCGTCGGCAATGTCGAAGGCGAAGGCGCGGATGCAAAGATCGCGCGCATGGAAGACAAGCTGCAGAATGGCGATCTGAAGGGTGCCGCACTCGAATGGGATGCACTGCCGGAACCGGCCAGAACCTCATCCGCCGACTACAAGAAATCTCTCGATGCCCGCATTCAGGTCGAGGATCTCGTCAACAGTACATTGAATCGCGCTGTCAGCAGCACGGGCCAGCAGGGGTAAGACATGACCAGGATCGTTAGCTTCGTCGTCATCGTCCTTCTCATTGCGGTCGGCTTCGCCTGGCTGGCGGATCGTCCGGGCGTCCTCGCCATCACCTGGCAGGGACAGTTGATCGAGATGAGCCTTATGGTGGCCGCCACCATCGTCGCCACGCTGGTTGCCGCAATTATGCTGGTATGGTGGATGATCAGCACACTGTGGAACTCGCCGCACATGGCAAGGCGCTATTTCCGGGCCCGCAAGCGTGACCGCGGCTATCAGGCCCTCTCCACCGGTCTGATTGCCGCTGGCGCTGGCAACGCCCTCCTCGCCCGCAAGATGACAGCAAGGACGCAAGGCCTGCTCAGTGCAGACCAGGAACCGTTGATCCATTTGCTGGAAGCGCAGGCCGATCTGATCGAAGGCAAGTATGACGCCGCGCGTCGCAAGTTCGAGGCGATGGCGAACGATCCCGAAACACGCGAGCTCGGCCTTCGCGGTCTTTATATCGAAGCTCGCCGCCAAGGCGCGCACGAGGCTGCTCTGCAATATGCCGAGGACGCTGCACGAAACGCGCCCTACCTACCCTGGGCTGCTCAGGCAACGCTGGAAAGCAAATGCCGTAGTGGCGAGTGGGATGACGCAATCCGTCTGCTCGACCAGCAAAAAGCCGCCCACGTCATCGAGCGGGGCGAAGCCGAACGTCTGAAGGCTGTTCTTCTGACGGCCAAGGCTGAAGAAAAGTTCGAAAGCGATCCTAAAGCTGCACGCGACGATGCGAAGGCTGCGTTGAAGCTCTCAAAGGCATTGGTTCCAGCGGCGCTCGTGGCTGCTAAATCCTATTTGCGCGAGGACAATCTACGCAAGGCCGCAGCCGTTCTGGAACCTGTCTGGAGGGCCGAACCGCATCCTCAGATCGCCGAGCTTTATGTCCGAGCCCGTAGCGGCGACACTGCCATTGACAGGCTGAAGCGTGCCGAGCGTCTGGAGAGCCTGAAGCCCAACAATATCGAGTCACTGTTTGCCGTGGCGCAAGCCGCGCTCGCCGCACAGGATTTCGACAAGGCGAGAGCAAAGGCCCAGGCCGCAGCCCGCATCGCACCCCGCGAAAGCATTTTCCTGCTGCTTGCCGATATAGAAGAGGCCGAAAGCGGCGATCAGGGCCGTATACGCCATTGGATGGCGCAGGCGTTGCGCGCGCCACGCGACCCGGCATGGGTAGCGGACGGTATCGTTTCGGAAAAGTGGCACCCCGTCTCGCCCGTCTCCGGTCGTCTCGATGCCTTTGAATGGAAGGCGCCTTTCGGCCAGCTCGAGGGCCCGGTGGAAGATGTGAGCGTCGACACGGCACTTGCATCACTGCCTGACGTGGCGCAGCCTGAAATCCGTGAGCGGATTATCGAAATCCCAGTTCCGGTGAAGACCGAACCCAAGCCGCATATCGAGCCTAAGGCCGATGCTAAAATTGAGCCGATGTCTGAGATCAAGCCCGTGATCGAGGCATCGAAGCCAAAGGCTCCACCAGCACCAGCACAATCGCCGCAGGCAGTCTCTCCTGCAAAGACGGAGGAGCCGGTTCCTTTCTTCGGCGGTGCGCCGGATGATCCGGGCGTTAAAAAAGCAGAGGGCAGTCCCCTTGTCGAACCCGCAAAGCCCGTGGTCCCGAAAAGCCCCGACGCCAAACCATCCGTGCAGAAAACCACAGCTGCTGAAAAGGACGGTGAAGCCGTGCCTTTCTTCGGCGGTCTGCCGGATGATCCGGGCGTAAAGAAAACCTCTGCCGCCACCGACGGAAAAACTCGCCTCAATCTGTTTTAAGGCGCCATTGATGCTCAAGGAGAGCCATGCTCGAACGTATCCAGTCCTTCTTTCAAAGCCTGACGAACAGCGATACGTCTCGCGATTTTCCGCCCGATGACCTGCGCGTCGCCATCGCTGCTCTCTGCTTTCAGGTGATGGAAGCGGATGGCACGGTGTCCAAGGTGGAGCGCCAACGCCTGCGCGAATTGCTACAGGAGCATTACGACCTCAGTTCAGGCAAGCTGGACGCGCTGATGGATGCAGGCCAGGAGGCCGGCAAGGAGGCCGTGGATTACTACCGCTTCACCACCGATATCCGCCGCCATCTGAACGAGCAGGAGCGCGTCGAACTCATCGGCATCCTTTGGGACATCGTCTACGCAGACGGCGAGCGCAACGAGATGGAAGACAACGTGATCTGGCGTATCGCAGAGCTTCTTGGCGTCTCCGTCCGAGACCGCGTCCTCCAGCGCCAGCAAGTGGAAGGCCACAAGCACCTTGAGGTCCAAGACGCAAGCGAGGCTGACGTCACCTGATCGGTAACAGTACCCGTCTAAAACTCGAAGCCGATTTTGACCGGATGACGGTAGATGCAAGATATGAATCGTCCTTTGTGCGTCCAAAAGGGCGCGTAACGCTTAAGAGCCGGTGGCACCCGCCGGCTTCTTCGTCTCGTGTTAAGGCTGATTTTGAAAACGCTCGCTGGATGGCGCGCAATTGATCTGTTCCCGCACCGCACCACTTGTCGGCTCATCTGGCAATGTCTAAATGTCTTCCAACAACATAGGAGACACGGATGCCAGGGTTTATTGATGCAGTGATTACCGTCATTAGCTTGGCGCTTGACATCTATTGGTGGATTCTGATCGCGAGCGCGATCTTCTCCTGGCTCTATGCGTTCAACGTCATCAATTCTTCCAATCAGTTCGTCAACGCGATCGGCAACTTCCTCTATCAAGCCACCGAGCCTGTCCTGCGCCCGATCCGTAACCGCCTTCCCAATATGGGCGGTATCGATCTGTCGCCGCTCATCGTGCTGCTGGCCATCGTCTTTATCAAGATGATCCTGATGAATCCGATCAGACCTTTCCTGATCTCGCTCTTCATTTGACGCTGAAGCCCTGGAAGATCGTCGGTTCGCAGATTGAACTGAGGGTAAGGCTCACGCCCTCTGGCGGGCGTGACGCGATCGACGGCGTAGAGCGGGACGCCGAAGGGCAGGCTTACCTGAAAGCCCGCGTGACCGCCGTGCCGGAAGATGGCAAAGCGAACAAGGCGCTGATTGCGCTTCTTTCGAAGACGGTGAAGATCCCAAAGTCCTCGATCAAATTCATTTCCGGCGAAACATCGCGCAAAAAAATCCTCCGGCTCGAGGGCGAACCGGAGGAGATCATTTTAAAACTTGATAAGGTGCTGGACTGAAATCAGCCCTGAGCCTTGTAACGCTCGACAGCTTCGACGATCAGCTTCTTGGCAACGTCGACATCCTGCCAGCCGCCCATCTTCACCCACTTGCCGGGTTCCAGATCCTTGTAGTGCTCGAAGAAGTGCTCGATCTGCTTCAGCGTGATTTCTGGCAGGTCCGTGTAGTTGACGACCTTGTCGTAACGGCGCGTCAACTTTGGAACCGGAACCGCGAGGATCTTTTCGTCCTTGCCGCCATCGTCTTCCATGATCATCACGCCGATCGGGCGGACATTGATGACGCAGCCTGGAACCAGTGGGCGGGTATTGCAGATCAACACATCGATCGGGTCGCCATCATCCGAGAGCGTGTGCGGCACGAAGCCGTAATTGCCCGGATAGGTCATCGGCGTGTAAAGGAAGCGATCGACGATCAGTGCGCCTGCATCCTTGTCCATCTCGTACTTGATAGGATGGCCGCCGACCGGCACTTCAACGATCACATTGACGTCTTCAGGCGGGTTCTTGCCGACGGAGATTGCATCTATACGCATACTCTTTCCTTATTTCGGTGAGTTGAGATGGTTCTCGATACTGGGAAAGCAGCCTTATTGCAACATCACCCGCCGCAACCTTTGCGCTTTTGGCGAACCAAGAATGGGCGCAGTCTAAAGGATTGAGACGGTTACAAGAAACAGCGGGCGAGAAGTCCTAACGCACACGCGTTCCAACCTTCGACGATCGATATCATCGTGTTGCTCATATATAGCCTGCAGCTCGAAGCGTCCTTAGCGCCAGGCAAAACCGATCTTGCGCAACTGCTTGTCGGCAAAGTCTTCCATGCCTTCGGCAATATCCTTTCCGCCATGCGAGCGGAAAAAGCGGCTCGCGACATCGCTGTCTTCGAGGCACCACGCCACTACGCCGTTGCAGCCGAGCGACTTCAACAGGCGGCGGCCTTCTTTGAAAAGCACGGTACCGAGCCCGATGCCCTGATATTCCGGACGCAGATAAAGCTCGTAGATCTCGCCATCATAGGGAAGACCGCGGGCACGGTTCAGCCCAAGCGTCGTGTAACCGGCCAGGACGCCGGCAACCTCCACCACCAGAAGTGTTGCGGAGCCACGGGCAGCGCGCCGCCACCAGTCCTCGTCGCGGCGGTCCAGCATCTGCCATAGCGGCTTGTGCGGGATAAGACCCGAATAGGCCTGTTCCCAGGACAGCCTGTGCGTCTGTGCAATAGCGCCAGCGTCTTCCGGTTCAGCCCGGCGAACATCTATGGATAACGTCTTCATAACGCGATTCTGGCCCCAGCCATGAAAACTTACCAGCCATAAAGGTTAACGGCGGGAAGCTTACCCACAGCCTATTCATGTGGACGATGGCGCTGAGATTAACGCTTTTTTTACCAATCAGACAAGCGGGCCTGATTCGCCTGCACAAAGAAAAACCCGGCCTGAGGGGTGCTCCGGCCGGGTTTCGCAAAAACTGGTTAATGGCTGTGATCAGCCGGCCATCTTGGCCTTTTCGAAGCGCTTGCGATCGTTTGGATCAAGGTGCAGCTTGCGCAAACGAAGCGACTTCGGCGTGACTTCCATCAACTCGTCGTCCTGGATCCACGACAGCGCGCGGTCGAGCGTCATGCGGATCGGCGGCGTCAGCTTCACGGCTTCATCCTTGCCGGCGGCGCGAATGTTGGTGAGCTGCTTGCCCTTCAGCACGTTGACTTCGAGATCGTTGTCGCGGGTGTGAATGCCGATGATCATGCCGGCATAGACCTTTTCACCCGGCTCGATGATCATCGGGCCACGGTCTTCCAGGTTGAACATGGCGTAAGCGACAGCTTCGCCCGAACCGTTCGACAAGAGAACGCCGTTGACGCGCCCAGCGATCTGACCCTTGAAGGGCTGATAGTCGTGGAACAGGCGGTTCATGATCGCCGTGCCGCGCGTGTCGGTCAACAGTTCCGACTGGTAGCCGATCAGGCCACGGGTCGGGGCATAGAACTTCAGGCGAACGCGGTTGCCACCGGACGGACGAAGCTCGGCCATTTCAGCCTTGCGCTCGGACATCTTCTGAACGACGACACCGGAATGCTCTTCATCGACGTCGATGACGACTTCTTCGATCGGCTCCAAGAGGGTGCCGTTCTCATCCTTGTGCATGACGACGCGCGGACGCGACACGGCAAGCTCGAAGCCTTCGCGACGCATGGTTTCGATCAGAACGGCCAGCTGCAATTCGCCACGACCGGACACGAAGAACGAGTCCTTGCCTTCGGCCTCTTCGATCTTCAGCGCAACGTTGCCTTCGGCTTCCTTGAGGAGACGATCACGGATGACGCGGCTCGTCACCTTGTCGCCTTCGGTGCCAGCCAGCGGACTGTCATTGACGATGAAGGACATGGTCACGGTCGGCGGGTCGATCGGCTGCGCCGTCATCGCTTCGGTGACCGACGGGTCACAGAAGGTATCGGCGACGGTGCCCTTGGAAAGACCGGCAATCGCAACGATGTCGCCCGCATGGGCTTCTTCGATGGCGGTGCGCTCAATGCCGCGGAAGGCAAGGATCTTCGAAATACGGCCGGTTTCGATCGTCTTGCCATCCTGGCCCAGAACCTTGACGGCCTGGTTCGGCTTGATCGAGCCGGACGCGATACGGCCGGTGATGATACGGCCAAGGAAGTTGTTGGCTTCGAGGATCGTACCGATCATGCGGAACGGACCTTCTTCGACCTTGGGCTCCGGAACGTGCTCGAGAACCAGATCGAGCAGCGGTGCCAGACCCTGATCCTTCGGACCTTCCGGGTTGACGTTCATCCAGCCATCACGACCGGAGCCGTAAAGGATCGGGAAGTCCAGCTGCTCGTCGGTCGCGTCGAGGTTGGCGAAAAGGTCGAAGACTTCGTTGATGACTTCTTCGTGGCGGCCATCCGGACGGTCGATCTTGTTGATCGCGACGATCGGGCGGAGACCAACCTTCAGCGCCTTGGAGACGACGAATTTCGTCTGCGGCATCGGGCCTTCGGAGCTGTCGACCAGAACGATGGCGCCGTCCACCATGGACAGGATACGCTCGACTTCACCACCGAAGTCGGCGTGGCCGGGGGTGTCGACGATGTTGATGCGAACACCCTTCCACTCAACCGACGTCGCCTTGGCGAGAATGGTGATGCCGCGTTCTTTTTCCAGATCGTTGCTATCCATAACACGCTCGGCAACGCGCTGGTTGTCGCGGAACGAACCAGACTGCTTCAAAAGCTCGTCAACAAGTGTCGTTTTTCCATGGTCAACGTGCGCGATGATCGCGATGTTGCGAAGGGCCATATGATTATATCTCTGAGGTTGGGGCGCTGATCGTATGGGATGCGCCAATTTAGTTTGGCGGGCTCATAACCTTTTTTTTGCAAATGCGAAAGGGGGGCTTACGACATAAGCCCCTTGCGAAAACGCCGTATCAGAGATGTGTGACAGGTTTTTGCGCCCTGAACGGGGTCAGGCTGCCACCAGTCCGCGCTTCTTAAGCATGGCCTCGGGGCTCGGCATCTTGCCGCGGAAGGCCTTGTAGGTCTCCTCCGGATCGACCGCACCACCGACGGAATAGACATTGTCGAGAAGCCTGCGCGCCGTTTCCGGATCGAAGGGATTGCCGGTTTCCTCGAAAGCCTCGAAGGCGTCGGCATCCAGCACTTCCGACCACATGTAGGAATAGTAGCCAGCCGAATAGCCATCGCCGGAAAACACATGCTGGAAGTGCGGCGTTGCATGACGCATGGTGATCGACTTCGGCATACGGAGCGAGGACAGAACCTCTGCCTGCACCGCCATCGGATCCTCCACTGTGCCGCGGGTATGGAATGCCATGTCGACCAGCGCGGAAGACGTGAACTCCACCGTGTTGAAGCCGGCATTGAATGTCTGGGCCGCCAGCACCTTGTCGAGCAGCGCCTTCGGCATGGGCTCGCCGGTCTCGTAATGCAGCGCATAGGTTTCGAGGATTTCCGGCACCGTCAGCCAGTGCTCGTAAAGCTGCGAAGGCAGTTCGACGAAATCGCGCGAAACGCCGGTGCCTGAGACCGACGGATAGGTGACGTTCGACATCATGCCATGCAGAGCATGGCCAAACTCGTGGAACAGCGTGCGTGCATCATCGAGTGACAGAAGCGCTGGCTTGCCTGCCGATGGCTTGGCGAAGTTGCAGACATTGTAGATAATCGGCAATTCGCCAACCGCGCCATTCTTCAGCGGCAGCTTGTGCTGCGACTGGAAGGAACTCATCCATGCGCCCGACCGCTTGGAGGGCCGGGCGAAATAATCGCCAAGGAACATCGCCTTCAGTTCGCCATTGGCATCGCGGATTTCGAAGGTGCGCACATCCGGATGATAGGCCTGCACGTCTTTCAACTCGACGGCACGAATGCCGAAGAGACGTGTGGCCACATCGAAGCAGGCCTCGATGATTTTCTCCAGTTGCAGATAGGGCTTCAGCTCGGTTTCGGAGAAGTTGAAGCGTTTTGCTCTGAGCTTTTCGGCATAATGGCGCCAGTCCCAGGGCATGACCTCATGGTTCTTGCCCTCCTGCGCAATGATCGTGGCAAGCTCGGCTTCCTCTTCGCCTGCACGCGCAACAGCCTGTTCCCAAACCTCTGTCAAAAGACCGTTCACCGCATCCGGCGTCTTCGCCATCGTGTCATACAGCTTGTAGGCGGCAAAACTGTCATAGCCGAGCAACTTTGCCTTTTCCTCGCGCAACGCCAGCGTCTTCTTGACGATCTCGCGATTGTCGCTCTCACCACCATTTTCACCCCGCGCCACCCAGGCTTTGAAGGCCTGCTCGCGCAGATCGCGGCTTTCGGAAAAGGTGAGGAAAGGCTCGATGATGGAGCGCGACAGCGTGACTGCGAACTTGCCTTCTTCGCCATGCTCCTTCGCGGCACCTGCCATGGCGTCGCGCAGGAAATCTGGAATACCGACGAGCTCTTCATCTGAGGACAGCAATAGCTTCCAGCTCTTCTCATCCGCCAGAACATTCTGGCCAAACTGGGCGCCAAGACCTGCGAGCTCTTCGTTGATCGCGGCCAAGCGCTCCTGCTGCGGCTTTTCGAGCTTGGCGCCTGCGCGCACGAAGCCCTTCCAGTGGCGTTCCAAGACCCGCAGTTCCTCATTGGTCAGTCCAAGCGTCTCGCGCTTCTCCCAGAGCGTATCGATGCGCTTGAACAGCGCCTCATTCATGCCGATGCGCGAGTAGTGGCGCGACATCTTGGGCGCGATCTCACGCTCCAACGCTTGGATTTGCGGATTGGTGTGGGCGCCAGCCTTGTTCCAGAACAGGGCCGAAACGCGAGAGAGTTCGTCGCCAGCAATTTCCAGCGCAACAACCGTATCGGCGAATGTCGGCGCTTCGCCATCGCCTGCTATGGTGTCGATCTCCGTATTGTGGGCTGTCAGTGCCGCATCGAAAGCACCGGCAAAATCCTCATCCCTGACAGTATCGAAACGCGGCAGCCCGTTTTTCCCGTTCCAGTCGGTCAGAGCGGAGTAGTGCGCGATCGTCGATGTCATGGTTTGTCCTCATGCAAATGTGATTGTCAGCCATATGGGCATGCCCGCTACCAGCTTTCAATATCTGACGCCAAGAACGGCCAGGGCATCGCCGCGAAAACCGGGTTGGATTTTGGAAAAATCAAGAAGTGGAGATTGAAAGCGCATGAGCGCCTGCATCCAAGAGACGCGCACGCACCATGTGCAGCGACGTGGCGATGACTTTCTCCTTTTGTCGGATTGCATGGAAGACGAGAAATTGTCACAAAGTAGAAGAATTCTAATGAAAAGCACCGATTGATGACATCAAATCCCGAACGAGAGCCGCTGGCCTTTCTGCTGAACAGCAGCGCCCGTTTTCTCAACAGCGTTTTCGAGCGACGCATCGCAACGGCTGGCCTTGGGCTGACACCGGGCGAAGCCCGCGCGCTGTTGACGGTTGCTGCCATCGACGGCGCCAAGCAGGCCGATATTGCCGCCCGCATCGGTCTCGAACCGATGACGGTCTGCACCTATCTCGACAAGCTGGAATCGCTTGCACTCGTGGAGCGCCGCCCGAACCCGGACGACCGCCGGTCGAAATGCATCTACCTGACCGAAAGCTCGACAGACATGCTGAAATCCGTTCGCGAGGAGGTGGATGGCCTGATGGCGCAGGCGACAGAAGGTTTGGACAGGGAAGATATCGAACGCTTCCATGCGCTGCTGTCTGTCATGCAAAAGAACCTTCACACCGCCGCCATGGACAAGACCCGCGCGGAAAGCTGACATGAGGGCATGAAAAAGCCCCGCCTTTAAGCGGGGCTTTGATAACGCGAGGTTACGCGCAGACTTACTTGCCGAGATTACGCTTGGCGAGCGTGCGCAGGCGCAGAGCGTTGAGCTTGATGAACCCTGCCGCATCCTTCTGGTCATAAGCGCCCTGGTCGTCTTCGAAGGTAACGAGCTTGTCGGAATAGAGCGACTTGGCAGACTCGCGACCTGTGACCATGACGTTGCCCTTGTAGAGCTTCAGCGTCACTTCGCCTTCCACATGCTCCTGGCTCTTGTCGATCAGGGCCTGCAGCATCTCGCGCTCCGGCGAGAACCAGAAGCCGTAATAGATCAGCTCGGCATAACGTGGCATCAACTCGTCTTTGAGGTGGGCTGCACCGCGGTCGAGCGTGATGGATTCGATGGCGCGGTGGGCTGCCAGCAGGATCGTGCCGCCGGGGGTTTCGTAGACGCCGCGGCTCTTCATGCCGACGAAGCGGTTTTCTACGAGATCGAGACGACCGATGCCATTGTCGCGGCCATAATCGTTCAGCGTCTTGAGAATTGTCGCTGGCGACATTTCAACGCCGTTGATCGAGCAGGCATCACCCTTGCGGAAACCGACCTTGATGATGGTTGCCTTGTCGGGAGCCGCTTCCGGAGAAATGGTACGCATATGCACGTATTCCGGGGCTTCCTGTGCAGGGTCTTCCAGAACCTTGCCCTCGGAGGAGGAGTGCAGCAGGTTGGCGTCGACGGAGAACGGTGCCTCACCCTTCTTGTCCTTGGCAACCGGGATCTGGTGCTGTTCGGCGAAGTTCAAGAGATCCGTACGGCTCTTGAACGTCCAGTCGCGCCAAGGGGCGATGATCTTGATATCCGGGTTCAGCGCGTAAGCGGAAAGCTCGAAGCGAACCTGGTCGTTGCCCTTGCCGGTGGCGCCATGGGCAATGGCATCAGCGCCGGTCTTCTTGGCGATTTCGATCAGGTGCTTGGAAATCAGCGGGCGGGCAATCGAGGTGCCCAGCAGATAGACGCCTTCATAGACGGCATTGGCGCGGAACATCGGGAAGACGAAATCGCGAACGAATTCCTCGCGCACATCCTCGATAAAGATTTCCTTGATGCCGAGCATTTCGGCCTTCTTGCGCGCCGGCTCGAGCTCTTCGCCCTGACCGAGATCGGCGGTGAAGGTGACGACTTCCGCCCCGAGTTCGGTCTGGAGCCACTTCAGGATGATCGAGGTATCGAGACCGCCGGAATAGGCGAGAACGACTTTTTTAACGTCTTTCGGGAGTGCCATTCGTGAAATCCATTTGCATAACCGGCGATCGCTTCAAGCCTCGCCTTTCCTTGGGATTGCGGCACTTTTAGCGAGTTTATCGGTCGGCGCAAGAGATAATGAAAACGGATCGGACCTGGGAACGCTTTGCTTGCCGGATGACTTGTCACGTGACTGAGACGAGAAAAGCGATAGATTTCATAAGGCGCGCCAAAAGGCGTCTGGTTGCATGGGATGCCACTGCCGTTTGATAAGGACGGCCCTGGAGAAGGAGAAACCAATGTCGACATTTCACCCCGCATTCCAACAGGATAATGTTGCCGTCATCACCGGAGCCGCCTCCGGCATAGGTCTTGCAGCGGCAAAACAATGTGCCGGCTTCGGCATGAGCGTCGTGCTGGTCGATCTGGACGGTGAGAAATTGCGAGCGGCAGAACGTGACATTGCCGCCACGGTTGAGGATGGCGCAGCGAAGATCGTCGCCATCCCGACGGACGTCTCCAAGCTCGCCGAACTCGAGGCACTCGAACGAGCGGTGATCCAGCGCTTTGGCCGCGTCCATGTGCTGATGAACAATGCCGGCATCCAGCCGGGCAGCGCCCTTTTCGGCCCCCAGGTCAACTGGGACAGGGTGATCGGCGTCAACCTTATGGGCGTCATCAACGGCACCCGCGTATTCGGCGGGGGCATGGTCGCCCATGGAGAGCCGGGCCTCATCATAAATACCGGCTCGAAACAGGGCATCACCACGCCGCCCGGCGATCCGGCCTATAACGTATCGAAAGCGGGCGTGAAGGCGTTCACCGAAGCGCTTCAACATGAGCTGCGCACTTCAAACACCGGCGCGATTTCAGCGCATCTCCTGGTTCCCGGCTTCGTCTTCACCGGTCTTACCGCAGGCGAGCGTACGGAAAAGCCGGATGGCGCATGGACGCCGGAGCAGACCGTGGACTTCATGCTCGAGAGCATTGGGCGCGGCGATTTCTACATTCTCTGCCCCGACAACGAGGTGGATAGAAAGACCGACGAGAAGCGCATTCTTTGGGCTGCCAACGACATTGTCCAGAACAGACCACCGCTGTCGCGCTGGCATGGCGATTATGCCGAGCACTTCAAGACGTTTTTGAATAGCTGACGCAATACGAAGAGGAATTGGCAGGCTCACGAAACGGCGTTATGAGTATGCAATAACCCCGTTTTGGATGGTATCACCGTGGACTTCATTCCGAGCCTGCCAACCCTGATTGCCTTTACCGTCGCCATCCTGGTTCTGGCGGTGACGCCCGGTCCGGACATGACGCTCTGGATCAGCCGCTCCCTGCGCGAGGGACGCAAGGCAGGCTTTATGACGCTCGTGGGCACCAATCTCGGTATCACCGTCCATACGCTGCTGGTCGCCTTTGGCGTGGCAGCCCTCATCGTCGCTTCACCGACAGCCTTCATGGTGCTGAAGACAGGCGGTGCCGCCTATCTCGTCTGGCTGGCCATCCAGGCCATCCGCCACGGTTCCAACTTCGTCATGGAGCGCCCGAAGGAACAGAAGGCGGGCGCATCGATGACATCGGCTCTGGTCAACGGTCTATGGGTCAACCTGCTCAACCCGAAAGTCATCATCTTCTTCATGACCTTCCTGCCGCAATTCGTCACGGCGACAGATCCGCACGTTACCGGAAAGCTGATCTTCCTCGGTCTCTGGTCGATCATCGTCGCGCTGCCCATCGGCATCGGAATCGTGGTGGCTGCAGACTCGCTCTCCGACTGGCTGCAGCGCAATCGCAAGGTTTTGCGCGGTCTGGATTACACCATCGCTGGCGTCTTCTCGCTCTTCGCCGTCAAGATTTTCCTGACGCAGGCGAAGTAAGGCGAGAGCTGTCAAAAGCGTTTCGCGATCTTTCAGATCTGCTCACAAGCTCTGGATCCTAGTTTTATCGCATGTCGGTATCGCAACCGTTGCACATTTTTGCGTAGACCATACTGCCGCCGCAACTTCGTGGGGTCTGGCTTTTCAAGACCGTTTATAAGTCATCGTAGTGAATTGATCTCCGCCTCGAGGGCGAGGATGACGGTGAGCTTACAAGTCAGCGCCCATCAGCACCTGTTGCCGTTAAATGAACTGATCAGCCAGCTATAGTTCATGTTCAACTGACGGCCATCCGTGTAAACGGGATCTTGGATGGTGTTGACGTAGCGAGGATCAATTTCTACGCTGTAATCGCCCTTTTCCGCTCTTTGCACGGCTGTGCGTGCGCCAGCTATGAAGGTGTTGATAGCGCTCATCGTCGCGGGACATCCCTTCGCATCGCTGGACCGAAGTTTCTTGTCCCATGCCACCGACACATCATTCAGGCGGTTAAGGCTGGCTTTCGTATCATCGCGGAGATTGGCGTCACCAGGTGCTGCGAACATGGCAGTCAGTTTGGAGACTGTGTCCTTCGAAAACAAAATGATCCCTGCTCGATCACGCTCCACACTATCCGGCGCAGCCTCGTCATAGGCTTTGCGCGCCAAATCGTGATCGTGCTTCTGCATACTATTGAAGAAGGCCTCCTCTGCCGCCGCTACCTTCTTCAGGGCATCCACAAAGGCTGGATCCTTCTCACGTGCGGTCTTGCCACCATCTGCGAGATACCCTTTGGATTGCGCATAATTCGCAAGGTCAGTGTTGATCGGCTCGAAACCGGCCAGAGCATCGGCATAAGACTTCGCTGCAGGATCGATATCTGCAAACGTCGCCTCCTTGACGAACGCCTCATTCAGGGCAGACTTGACCTTGGTAACGTCTATGGGGCTTGCGACGGAGTAATTCTGAAGCGGTTTGTCGCCAGCCAAGGCACGAGCATATGTCTGAGCGTGGCTTTGCAGAACCTGGTTGAAGCTCACGGCCAGCGAATTGGCTGCCTTGACATAAGCGTTGTATTTGGAAACCGCCGCCTGGTCTGCCGCTGGGGCGACAACACCCTTATTTTCATTATCCTTGTCGTTGCAACCGGTCAGAAGAATTGCAAAAGCGGCGGCGAGTGCGGCGAAAAGACTTTTTCTGAAAAACATCATTTCTCCATGACTGTGACATTCGACCTGAAACGAACATGACAGGACATCCAGTCCCTCGTGAGGGATTGGATGTGGTAGAAATGGTGCAGCGGTCGTGAAGTTCCAGCGTTGTCTTTTTGCCCACTCACTAAGCGTGACAGGAGCGTAGCCCGCCCTGTGCATCACCCGATGAGCAATTCATCATCATCGAGAGTCTGACCACGGATCTTGCGGAACATCTCGATCAGATCTTCCACCTGGAGACCCTTGCGGCTTTCGCCGGAAACATCGAGCACGATTTCACCGGCATGCAGCATGATGGTGCGGTCCCCGTAATCCAGCGCCTGGCGCATGGAGTGCGTCACCATGAGCGTGGTAAGCTTGCGCTCCTCCACCACCTTGCGGGTCAGTTCCATGACGAATTCGGCCATGCCCGGATCGAGCGCTGCGGTATGTTCATCCAGCAGCAGAACATCGGATCCGGCAAGCGTTGCCATGACCAGCGAGACCGCCTGGCGCTGGCCACCGGAGAGAAGATCCATGCGGTCCTTCAACCGGTTTTCCAGCCCAAGGCCAAGCGAGGCGATGCGGTCCTGGAAGAAGGCACGACGGCCGCCGCCAAGCGCCGGAAGCAGACCGCGCACCTTGCCGCGTGCAGCCGCGAGCGCCAGATTTTCCTCAATGGTCAGCGCACCGCAGCTTCCGGCCAACGGATCCTGAAACACACGCGCCACCTGGCCCGCACGGCTGGCGGTTGGCTTGCGTGTGACGTCCACGCCGCTGATCGTGACCTTGCCAGCACTCGGCAGCACGTCGCCCGCCAGAACGCCGAGAAGCGTCGACTTGCCAGCACCGTTCGAGCCGATCACGGTGACGAAGGAGCCGGTTTCAATCGTGAGATTGATCTTCGCCAGCGCCTGCTTTTGCAGCGGCGTTCCCTTGCCGAAGATGACCTGAATATCGGACAGCGAAATCATGATGCGGCTCCTCCACGGCGCAGGCGCGGCAGGATGAGGGCGACGGCAACCAGAACGGCGGTAACGAAATTGAGGTCGGAGGCCTTGAGGCCAAGCGCATCACTCGACAACGCAAGCTGGATAGCCAGCCGATAGGCAATAGAGCCGAAGACGCAGCCGATCAGCGCGATCAGAATGCCGCGAGAGCCGAACAGCGTTTCGCCGATGATGACGGCGGCAAGCCCGACAACGATGGTGCCGACACCCGATGTCACATCGGCAAAGCCGTTAGTCTGGGCAAACAGCGCCCCGCCCAGCGCAACGAGCGCATTGGAAAGCGCCATGCCGAGATAGATCTGGTTGCCGGTCTTTACCCCTTGAGCGCGGGCCATGCGGGCATTCGCGCCAGTGGCGCGCATGGCAAGCCCGGCATCGCTTTCCAGAAAGCGCCACACGAGGATGACGGCAACGATAACCAGCAGGCCGACGAAGAGCGGCCGCACCAGATAATCGGATATGCCAAGACCATAGAAGGGCTCGATGACCGTTTCCTGATTGAGAAGCGCGACATTCGGCTTGCCCATGACGCGCAGATTGACCGAAAACAGCGCAATCATCGTCAGGATCGAGGCCAGAAGATTGAGGATCTTGAAGCGGACATTCAAAAGTGCTGTGACCATGCCGGCGCCAGCACCGGCAATCATCGCAACGCCTGTCGCAAGCCATGGATTGAGACCGGCAATGATCAGCACCGCCGCCACGGCAGCGCCGAGCGGAAAAGAACCATCAACGGTCAGATCGGGAAAATCGAGCACGCGAAAGGCGAGATAAACACCGATCGCGACAAAGGCGAAGACCAGCCCCAGTTCGACGGCACCCCAGAAGGCGATTTGGCTCACGACAGAAGTCCTTGGTTTTTCGACCGGGCGTTTCGCCGGGCCGATAGAGCAAGAGTGCCGCTGAAGCGCGGCACTCTCGATTGGAAGTGATGTATCTCAGTGATCCGGCCTTGTGTGGACGAAACGACATAAACAATGTCGATCGCGCGAGGCGGACGAGGAGACCTTACTCGATCACCTTCGTAGCGCGCTTCACGACGCTCTCAGGGAAGGTCACGCCAATCTTTTCAGCGGCTTTCTTGTTGAGAACGAGGTCGGTGCCGACAGCTGTAGTTGCCGCAATATCGCCAGGCTTCTCACCCTTCAGGATACGCACAACGACAGCACCCGTCTGCTTGCCCACATCGAAATAGTTGAAGCCGAGCGCTGCGATAGCGCCACGTGCCACGGAATCCGTATCGGCAGCAAAGAGCGGGATCTTCGCCTCAGCCGCAACACCGGCAGCCGCCTCGAAGGCGGAAACGATGGTGTTGTCGGTCGGAACGTAGATTACATCCGCCTTGCCGACCAATGCGCGGGTCGCGCCCTGAACTTCGGAGGACTTGGTGGCGACGGATTCGACAACCGTCAGACCGGCCTTTGCCGCTGCTTCCTTCAACAGAGCGAGCGTCGAGACAGAGTTGGCCTCGGCCGAGTTGTAGATGTAGCCGATCGTCTTGGCAGACGGCACGATTTCCTTGACCAGAGCCAGATGCTCGTTGACGGGAAGCGCGTCCGAAAGACCCGTCACGTTGCGGCCGGGCTTTTCCATCGACTTGATAAGCTGCGCGCCGACCGGATCGGAAACCGCGGTGAAAACAACCGGAATGTCGCGCGTTGCGGCAACGACGGCCTGCGCCGACGGCGTGGAGATCGGCACGATGACATTTGGAGCGTCGCCGACGAACTGACGAGCGATCTGCGCGGCGGTACCTGGGTTGCCCTGCGCGGACTGGTAGACGAACTTGAGATTCTCGCCTTCCTTGTAGCCAGCTTCGGCAAGTGCTGCCTTTACGCCATCACGTGCGGCATCGAGGGCCGGATGTTCGACGATGGCAGTCACAGCGACGGTCACGTCTTGCGCTTTGGCAGGCAGGACGAGAGCCGTGGCGGCGGCAAGAGCCAGAATAAGTGCGCGCATAGGGTATTCCTCCGATTATTTTGCTTTTCCCGCTCTCTTTAAGAAAGGGTTAAGCCGAAATCAATCGCGCGGGAGAGATCGGAGCGATCAAATATTTGATTGGGTGGAGGGGTAAGGTTCAATCAAAAGCTGCTGAGGTTTATAAGTCCGTCGAAGAATGGAACGAAACTGCCGATCCTCTACTCGCAAATGCGGTCTATACCGCGCAACCCTGATACTCCGAGGCCCGAAGCGCACAACCACTTGACGTAAAACAAGTTTTCCGCAGTCGCGATGGAGGTTTGTTCTTGCAATAAGCACTCAAACCTCCCGCAAACAGGACGTCTTACGCCTTTGTCGGCATGCACTATCCTGGATAGGTCACCAAAGTCACAGGAATGAGGGTCTTGAGACGGTGGCTGGGAAATGTCATCGGGATGTTCAGGACACCATCCTGCGCGATTGGTGGCGTCAGCCTTTGAGTGAGACTTGATTTGGCAAAGATTATTCTGGCTGCCGGTCGCCGTTTCGGGCGATTTACCTTACTGTTTCTGATCGCGCTGCTGGCGCTCATCATGAGCCTGTTGTTCTTTTTGTTAGATCAGCACTTCATCTGGCTTTTTGTTCTGATCGGCTTTGCCCTGTGGACGGTAGACATCACGATCGCTTTGCTGAAGGGCATATTCTTTACAAATCTATCGCGTGAAAAGGTCAATGGGATCAGTCGAGCCCAAGCCCCTGGACTATGGTCCATGTGGGAAGCTGTCGCTGGAAAGGCCACAGCCAGGAAAACCGCGATTACATTGAGTGACGCGATGAATGCGGGCGTCAGGATGCATCGTACTCTGCTCGGATTGCGCCGCCATTACGAGTTGATAGTCGGCATTCCTTTGCTGGCAGTCACAGATAAAGAAGCGATGTTCGCCATTCTGATGCATGAGAATGGTCACGTGCTGAACGAGGATGTGAACGGAAAGCTCCGTCTGGCAGAACTCGAAGAAAGCCTCAACATCGTCTTCGACTTCGCTTCACCGGAGAAATCAATCACCGGACACCTGCTCTACTCCTTATGGAAAACACTCTCACCATCATTTGAGCTTGAGAAGATGCGCCTATCTCGAGACGCCGAGATTAAGGCCGATCTTGAAGCGGCGAATGGTGGTCACGGCGAAGAGGCCGCTCGCGCCCTGCTTCTGGTCGATGCGTCCGCCATATTTCTGGAGCAAACATTTTATGAGTCGTTGCGGAAAGAACCTACGGATACAATCCCAACTGTCATTTCGCCCACGAAACGCCTTTTGAACGCGGTGTCTATGCTCAATATGAGTGAGCTGTTAAACATCTATGCGCGCCACGCATGGTCGATGGAGGTCGACGAACTATCCTCTCATCCCTCCTGTGCTCAACGCCTTTCAGCGCTGGGCTATCCCGAACGGTTTACCATAGAACCAGTGGCAACATCCGCACTTGCCCTCTTGGAAGACGATTTTGCCAAGCAAATGTTTGCTAAGCTGGATGAGTTATGGATGAACCCCGTGCCGAGCAAGCTGCAATCGCCAGCGGAACACAGCGGATAAGGTAAAAGCTGCCGGTGACAGCGGGAGATGATCTGGCTTCAGGCGTGACGTCGGAAAGAGCGTCGCCACAGACCCGTACCGGAGAAGCTCAAGACTGAAGCTGCTCTCGGAGCGACGACACCGTAAAATCAGTCATCAGCCCCGTGATTGGCAATCATCATCGCTTCAAACGCCAGGCGCTCGGTCTTGCGCATGCGTTCCGATTCCGACTTCAACTGGCCACAGGCTGCCAGAATATCGCGCCCGCGCGGGGTGCGGATCGGTGAGGCGTAGCCGGCCTGGTTGATGAAGTCGGCGAACTTCTCGATCTGCGCCCAGTCCGAGCACTGGTAATTGGTCCCTGGCCATGGGTTGAAGGGGATGAGATTGATCTTGGCTGGAACGCCCTTAAGAAGCTGGATCAGCATCTTGGCATCTTCCAGGCTGTCATTGACGTCCTTCAGCATCACGTATTCGAAGGTGATACGGCGCGCATTGGAAAGACCCGGATAGTTGCGGCAGGCTTCGATCAGTTCCTTCAGCGGATACTTCTTGTTGATAGGCACCAGCATGTCGCGCAGTTCGTCGCGCACGGCATGAAGGGAGATCGCCAGCATCACGCCGATCTCGTCGCCGGTGCGGAAGATTTCCGGCACGACGCCGGAGGTGGAGAGCGTCACGCGGCGCTTGGACAGCGACAGGCCGTCGCCATCGGTGGCGATCAAAAGTGCGGTCTTCACATGCTCGAAATTATAAAGCGGCTCGCCCATGCCCATCATCACGATGTTGGACACCTTGCGGCCCTCGCTCGGAACATAGGCGCCGACCGGCGTTGAGCCATCCGGGAAATCGCCCAGACGATCACGCGCAAGCAGAAGCTGCGAGAGAATTTCCTCGGCCGTCAGATTACGCACCAGACGCTGCGTGCCGGTGTGGCAGAAGGAGCAGGTGAGCGAACAGCCAACCTGGCTGGAGATGCACAGCGTCCCGCGGCCTTCTTCTGGAATATAAACGGTCTCGATTTCCACCGGGCGACCGGCACCACGCGGGGGAAAACGCATCAGCCACTTGCGTGTGCCGTCATTGGAAATCTGCTCTTCGACGATCTCGGGCCGGGCAATGGTAAACTTCGCTTTCAGCCTCTCGCGGAGGTCTTTCGCGACATTGGTCATGTTGTCGAAATCGGAGACGCCGCGCACGTAAAGCCAGTTCCACAACTGGCTGACACGCATCTTGACCTGCTTTTGCGGTACGCCGATCTCCATCAGCGCGTCGGCCATCTCTTCGCGCGTCATGCCGATGAGCGACGGCTTGTCCGACATGAGATCGCTGTTGGCGACCAGAGGCGCTTTGACTGCAAGACCGGGTGTAGCTTCCAAAGTGGACATCGTCCTATCCCATCATCCAATGCACGAGCGAAACCGACCTGTCGAAACGGCGGAACGTCATCTGCATGTCGAGAAATCCAAAACTGCTGCGATCATCTCGGTGTCGCCAGCATTCGTGTTGGGCGCGCATCTAGCATCAAACCGGCCAAAACGCAAATGGCC
This sequence comes from uncultured Agrobacterium sp., assembly GCA_913777615.1. Lineage (GTDB taxonomy): Bacteria > Pseudomonadota > Alphaproteobacteria > Rhizobiales > Rhizobiaceae > Agrobacterium. The sequence continues at coordinate 135,182 of CAJYTK010000009.1, forward strand.
GGTCAAAGACCGGCCATCAGACTTGATCGTCAAAATTGCTTACTTGCAGCTTTCGATCTGCTTCAGCGCTGCCGAGATGCCAGACAGCGAATAGGAATAGGAGGTTGCCGTGCCACGACCCGACGTCGCCTTGACGGTCATGCTCTTGCCCGTCTTCATGGCTGCAACAAGTGCCGGCTCTTCAGCGGCGTTCTCGACCCAAGCCGCCTTGTCCTTTGTGAACATGACGAAGTTCTTGGCATCGATCGTCACATTGACCTTGGAGCCTTCCTTCAAAGGATAGCCCACCATGGCCTGCGGCTCATAGGAGATGTTCTGGCCAGGGCGCTGCGACACGATGAAAAAGATATCGCCATGATCGACGCTCGCCGGCTCCTTGGCGGTTGGGACGGACAGAACATAGCAAACGGTGCTTTTACCCGATTTGTACGAATAGGCACCCCAAGCGTTGAACTGCTGGATGCGCGTGGGCGACTGTGCAGAGGCAATGCTGACACTGGTCAGCAAAATGGCGGCTGCGGTTGCTACACTTCTTACAAACATTGAATTTCCTGCCGGGTTTATTGTCTTCCAGTTGCCCGAACGGCTAGGCCGGGCCGGTGCTAGGTGAAGGCCGTCATCTTTATTTTGGCTAAGGAACGGTTACCAAACCGTCAACGCCATCGTTAAAAGGTGAGAATTGTATCGCGGTGTTACAGTTCGGATACTTCCCGCGCGCCCTGAGAAGCCTGCCCTACCGAAGCTTACGAAAGCTCGGACAAAGCACATGCGTCAGAACGTCCTGACGCATGCAAGAAGATGCTCCAGGCGACGCGAGACAGCGCCACATCCACAGCTATGACACGCCAATTCAGGCAAGAATTTGTCAGGATTTGGAAGCGTTGCGAACGGCGCATCACAGGGCCGTTACTCTTCGCGCATCTTCTCCAGCGCCGCATCCGCAGCGTCGTAGTGCTCCATCGTGATATGGGCACGGATCATGGCGAGCGCTGCGGTCAAAACGGCGATATCATCGGTGAAGCCGATGACCGCCAACATATCCGGCACAACATCGATGGGCATGATGAAATAGCCAAGCGCGGCAAGAAGAATACCCTTCGCACGAAGCGGCGTTCCCGGATCGACCGCGCAATAATAGGCAGCCGCAGCGTCTCTCGCAAAAGGCACCTTGCTGACGACCCGCTTCATCTTGGGCCAGAACTTGGAGCGCACCGTCTGTTCGCGCTCTCTCTGCGTGTCGGGATCACCGGGAAGCAGGATTTCACCGATCTTGACGTCATCCATGGTCGAGTTTCCTTTGGTCATGGCCATGATATAGGAAAGCTGGTGCAGCGTTCAATTGCCGCGCCCGGCAGCCGCCTTCTCCATCGCCTTGGCCAGCAGGATGTCACGCTCGGTGATCCCCTGGGAATCATGCGTGGTGAGACAGACCTTCACCCGCGAATAGACATTCGACCATTCAGGATGGTGGTTAAGCTTCTCTGCCACGAGCGCGCATTCCGCCATGAAGCCGAAAGCCTCGGCGAAACTGGCGAATTTGTATGCCTTGACGATCGCCAAACCATCTTCGCGCAGTGACCAACCGTCAATCTCCTCAAGCGCCGTCAGCACCGCGTCCGTTTCAAGCTTCGCGTAGGTCACGACGAACCCTCCCCTCGCATTCCTGTTTCGCCCGGGATTCAACGGAAATGCATGCACTTTGGTTCATTCGGGGCCCACAGACCACCGTCTGATAATGGCGCACGACCAAGCCGGCAGCCAGGCGATGCTATGATCGGCCGTTTCCAAGACACGTTTCAGAACAGCGTCTTTTCCGGAAGCAGGCCGGCATCGGCATAGATGCCGCCCGAACGACTTTCATACAATGGAAAAGCCTCTTCGACGATGTAAGGACCGCCACCGACCGACTCCTTCGACGACATCAGGACGAAGCGTCCGACGGTGAAGGTGGAAGTGCGAAAATCCCCGCGGCCCGAAAGATAATGGACCACATCGTCTAGCCTCGAATTGCGAAGCCTTGCCAGCGTGACATGCGGCGTGAACTTTCGCGGATCCGGCGGCAGGCCAAGTCTTTGGCAAATGCGCTCGATTTCTGCCTGGAGAGCCACCATTTCCGGGGAAGGAGACACCCCGGCCCAGATGGAGTGCGGCTTCTTCGATCCGAAGGAACCGATGCCCGTCAGGTTGATCTGAAATTCCTCACGCTCGATGCGATCCAGCCGGTCGACCACCTCATCGGCAGTGCGACCGTCTATATCCCCGATAAAGCGCAAGGTGATGTGATAATTCTCCACGTCAATCCACCGGGCTCCCGGTAGACCACCGCGCAACAATGAAAGGCTCATCGCCGCGTTGCGCGGAATTTCGAGGGCGGTAAACAGTCTCGGCATGGCGAGCTCCCCGAATCTTTTGGCAGAACAAGAACAGCGAATCATGCAACGCTTGGCTGCGCAAGTGCTTATTTTTTTTGCGCACTGATAGTCTTAACAAAGGCCTCGACGGCTGGCAGAGACTTCTCCACCATCACCGCCACACCCTTGGCATTGGGATGCATTCTGTCTTCCAGTTGCAGGCTCTGATCGAGCACCACACCATCCAGGAAGAACGGATAGAGCGGCAGCTGATACTTCTGCGCCAGGCGCTCATAGATCGGGTTGAACGCCTTACCGTAATCGCCGCCCATATTCGGCGGCACGATGATGCCCACCAACAGGACCGGAATTTTGCGCTTCTGGAACCCTTCGATGATGGCTGAGAGGTTCTTCTCGGTATCGGCCGGTGGAATGCCACGAAGCGCGTCGTTGGCACCAAGTTCCAGGATTACGCCGTCCGTCCCGTCCGGGACCGACCATTCGGCACGGGCGAGCCCGGCGGAGCTCGTATCGCCCGAAACGCCGGCATTGGTGACCACCACATTGACGCCCTTGGCCTTCAGCGCCGCTTCAAGCTGCGCGGCATAGCTCTCGTTTGGCGCCAGCTGATAACCAGCCATCAAACTATCGCCGAAGCCGACGATCTGTAATGGCTTGTCTTGAGACTGCGCATAAGAGGATGAAAAGAGCGCTCCACAAATGACGACTAAGTGAGCGGCAGCGGCTTTAAAATTCATACCAGCCTTCCTAATTGGTGAAGCCGGGCAAGGCTTCTGCACTCTTGGATATATAGGAACGCGAAACGTGGCGAAAAGCACCATCGAGCTGAAGAAAGCGGATCTCACTCTTGGCAGTGCTGCTGCTTCCGTCCACGTTTTGAAACGCATCGATCTCACTATCCAGGAAGGCGAAGCCGTCGGTATTGTAGGGCCTTCCGGCTCCGGCAAGTCGACCCTGCTGATGGTGCTGGCGGGTCTTGAGAGACTGGATAGCGGCGAGATCACGATTGCGGGAACGCATCTTCATTCGCTTGGAGAGGACGCGCTGGCCGATTTTCGCGGCAAGAATATCGGCATCGTCTTCCAGTCCTTTCACCTGATTGCCAACATGACGGCACTGGAAAATGTCGCAGTGCCGCTGGAACTTGCCAATGTTCCTAATGCCTTCGAGATTGCGACCCGCGAATTGACCGCCGTTGGTCTCGGGCAACGCCTCAACCACTACCCCGGCCAATTGTCGGGCGGTGAACAGCAGCGCGTGGCGATTGCCAGAGCGCTGGCGCCTTCGCCTGCCGTGCTGATTGCGGATGAGCCCACCGGCAATCTCGACACCGACACCGGCAAGCAGATCGCCGACCTTCTTTTCTCCAAGCAGGCCGAACGCGGGATGACGATGATCCTCGTCACGCATGATCCCTCGCTCGCCGCCCGATGCACGCGCCAGATCAAGGTGCGCTCCGGACAGATCGAGGGTGACAGCGCCGGTTCCACCGCCGCCAGACAGGCGGCAAGCGCATGATTCCGTCAGCCGCCAACATTCGAAATGCGCTGAGATTGGCGCGCCGGGAAATCCGCGGCGGTTTCGGCGGTTTTTACATTTTCCTCGCCTGCATTGCACTTGGCACCGGAGCGATTGCCGCCGTCAATTCCGTCTCGCGGGCCGTCACCAGCGCCATTGCCGATGAGGGTCAGTCCATTCTCGCCGGTGATGTGCGTTTCGAGCTGAGAAATCGCGAGGCCAATACAGAGGAACGCGCCTATATCGACAGTCTCGGCGAGGTCGCCGTCTCCGACGGTCTGCGGTCCATGGCCCGCCTTGAGGACGGATCGCAGCAGACGCTCGCCGAAGTGAAGGCCGTCGATGGTGCCTATCCACTCTACGGGGATTTCGTTTCCGAACCGGCACGTCCGCTTCCCGAGCTTCTGGCTAGACAGGGTGAGAGCTTCGGCGCGGTCGCGGCGCCGATGCTGCTTGAGCGCCTCGGCATCAAGGTCGGCGACGACCTGCTTCTTGGCAATGCAAGGCTGAAACTGACGGGCACCATCGTGACCGAACCGGACACGCTTTCCGACGGCTTCGGCTTCGCCCCCCGCCTGCTCATCAGCCGGGATGCACTTGTCGCCTCCGGTCTGATCCAGATAGGAAGCCTGATCGAGCATGCTTACAAGGTTCGCCTGACCGACCAATCCAAGCGCGCAACGATTATTGAGACGACCAACAAGGAATTTCCCAATGCCGGTTGGTCCATTCGCACCAGCGACCGCGCAGCACCGCAACTGACCGAAAACGTCAACCGCTTCTCGCAATTTCTGACTCTGGTTGGTCTGACGGCGCTGATCGTCGGCGGTGTCGGAGTGGCGAATGCCGTGCGCGCCTTTCTCGATTCCAAGCGCACGACTATTGCTTCGCTGAAATGCCTCGGCGCACCGGCAAGCGTGGTAACAATGACCTATCTCTTCCAGATCGGCTTCATTGCCTGCGTCGGAATCCTGATTGGACTACTTTTCGGTGCCGTAGCACCCCTCATCGCCATGCGCTTTCTGGACGGCGTGCTGCCGGTGCCGAAAGAGCTTGCCTTCTATCCAGCGGCGCTGTGGCTTGCTGCCGTCTTCGGCATGCTCACGACACTTGCTTTTGCCATCGTGCCGCTCGGTCAGGCGCGTGAAGTGCCCGCCACGGCTCTCTTCCGCGAACAGGGGTTCGACGAGGGTAAGCTTCCTTCCTGGCCGTATCTCGCTGCCACGGCAGTTCTTCTCGCAGTGCTCGCGAGCCTTGCGATTTTCACGGCGGATGACCGCTTCATCGCATCGGTGTTCCTTGGCGCCATCGCATTTGCTTTCGTCGTCTTGCGGCTGGTCGCCGCTGGCATCAAAGCCTTGGCGAAACGCAGCCCACGCGTCCATTCCGCAGCTCTCAGACTTGCGATCGGCAATATCCACCGCCCAGGCGCACTCACCCCTTCTGTCGTCCTGTCGCTCGGTCTTGGGCTGACGCTGCTGGTGACGCTGACGCTGATCGATGGCAACCTGCGGCGGGAATTCACCTCGACGCTGCCGGAGAAAGCGCCGAATTTCTTCTTCGTGGATATCCAGGGAAGCGAGCGCGACGGTTTCCGCGACCTCGTCAAGCGCGAAGCGCCGGAAGGCACCCTCACCGAGGTCCCAATGCTGCGCGGCCGTATCCTGGCGCTCAACGGTCAGGACGTCACCAAGATCGAGGTGCCACCATCGGGCCGCTGGGTTCTGCGCGGCGATCGCGGCATCACCTATTCTCAAGATCTGCCCGAAAATACCAAGCTCACGCAAGGCACGTGGTGGGGCAAGGATTATAGCGGCGAGCCGCTGGTGTCCTTTGCCGCCGAAGAAGCGCGCGAGCTTGGCCTGAAGATCGGCGATACGGTGACCGTCAACGTCCTTGGCCGTAGCATCACCGCCAGGATCGCCAATCTGCGTGACGTGCAATGGCAGTCCATGTCGATCAATTTCGTCATGGTCTTTTCGCCCAACACCTTCCGCGGTGCACCGCATGCCTGGCTCGCAACCCTCGCTGACCCTTCGGCGACACCCGCCAAGGAAGGCGAGATCCTGCGCAGCATCACCAATGCTTATCCGACGATCACCACCGTGCGAGTCAAGGATGCGCTCGATATCGTCGACAGGCTGGTGGGACAGTTGGCCACCGCGATCCGTGCGGCGGCTGCCGTTGCGCTGATTGCCTCCGTGCTGGTGCTGGCCGGTGCTCTGGCGGCGGGGAACCGTGCGCGCACCCGTGATGCGGTGATTTTGAAGACGCTCGGCGGCACCCGCTCCATGCTGATCCGAGCCTTCTCCTATGAGTACATCATCCTCGGCTTTGCGACCGCCACCTTTGCCCTTCTGGCGGGTGGTGTCTCCGCGTGGTTCGTCATTTCCCGCATCATGAAGCTGCCGTCCAGCTTCCTGCCAGATGTGGCGATCGGCACGCTTGTCGTGTCGCTCCTCATGACGGTGGGCATCGGCCTGATCGGCACATGGCGCATTCTCGGGCAGAAGGCAGCACCTGTGCTGCGCCAGGCGGGTGAATAATCCACTAGATGCAAAGCAGAAGCTAAAATCGGAAAAGTTGTGCGCGATTTAACTTTTACGATTAATTCTTCGTAATGATGTCAAAAACGTTATCGCTTTTCGCGCATACGGTGTTTTTTCGGCATTCTCCGCTCTTGTAACAAATGCGCCATCGTCTCATATTCTCTGGTAGGCTTGCTGTAGCTCCGCAGCGGCGCCTGGGGTAATGTCCGTACAACGGTCTTATCCCGACACCGTAGCAACTTCGGAGCTAAAAGAGGAAACAATGGCTGACTTTAACAACTACCAGAACCGCGTGGCCCAGGGCCGTGCTCAGTCTGGTGCGATGATCGACGAAGGTCTTCGCTCCTACATGGTGAAGGTCTACAACCTTATGGCGCTCGCACTGGTGATTACCGGTGTTGCTGCCTTCGGTTTTGCTAGCCTCGCTGTGACATCTGATCCAGCTGCGGCTGTCGCGACTTTGCCCAACGGCAAGATGCTGACGGAATTGGGCTATGCGATCTATGCATCCCCGCTTCGCTGGGCCGTCATGCTGGCTCCGCTAGCTTTGGTTTTCTTCCTGAGCTTCCGCGTGCATAAGATGAGCGTGTCTGCCGCCCAGTCGACCTTCTGGGTCTATGCGGCACTCGTCGGTCTCTCGATCTCTTCGATCTTCCTGAGATATACTGAAGCCAGCATCGTCCAGACGTTCTTCATTACGGCTGCTTCTTTCGGCGCGCTGTCGCTCTACGGCTACACGACCAAGAAGGACCTGTCCGCCATGGGCTCGTTCCTGATCATGGGCCTGTTCGGCCTGATCATCGCGTCGATCGTCAACATCTTCCTTAAGTCCGACGGCTTAGGCTTCGCTGTCTCTGCAATCGGTGTCCTGATCTTTGCGGGTCTGACGGCTTACGATACGCAGAAGATCAAGGAAATGTACTTCGAAGGTGACGACGTTCTCGTAGCCGGTCGCAAGGCGATCATGGGTGCGCTGACGCTCTACCTCGACTTCCTGAACCTGTTCATGTTCCTGCTTCAGTTCCTGGGCAACCGGAACAACTAAGGGTCGCGACAGCGCTCAAACATAAAGGCGGCCACCGGCCGCCTTTTTCATGTCCACTTACGAGGCAGAGGAAGCGCCGCTTCCGACTGTTTTTTAGCACCGGCCCTACAATCGGACCCGATCTGCGGAAAGCACGATACATCAATTCAAAGCGGCGAAGCGCTCGTTGCGCGTCCAATAGGCGCACGGCGCTCTAGTCGATCAGCTTCAAAGCCTTGTCGAATACCTTCAGCACCTGAGGCAACTCATGCCCACGCTTGAGAATGCGGCCATCGGTGTTGATAACGCAGTAAGCGCCCTGCTTGGCAGCTAGCTTCGGGTTTTTCTCGATCCTGAACAGCGGCATTTCGCCGGAGCGCTTGAAGACGGAGAACACCGCCTTTTCCTTCATGTGGTCGATGGCATAGTCGCGCCACTCGCCCTCGCCCACCATGCGGCCATAGATGCGCAGAATCGCGTCCAATTCCCGGCGGTGGAAGGTGACAGGCAAGGGATCCTTGCTTTGTTTATACTCCCGAAGATCAACGACGGTTGAGCCTTCTCGCGTCTGAGAATTCGCGTAATGCAAATCCGGCTGATCGGTCATCCGGCACCTCGCTCGACTGCATATGACATCTGCGCGACAGTCTGTGCCCGGCTTGGACAAATTGCAAGCCCGCAACGTCGATGCGCAAACGACACCATGATCGGTAACCAATGAGGCACGTAAACGGGCTTAAATGCCCAATTTCAAACAAATCATGGCCCGAATTCGATGGAATAGTGCGATCGTCAATTGATGCCTAGGCACCAAGATGACCCGGTCCGGTGCATTGACCCTTTACCCCCAGCCCCCAATGCCCGGACCGGATCTCCCCCTCGCGGGGATCGGGGTAACCTGTTCCGAGAGCCTTACCCCTCAGAATGCATCAGCACATTCGCGCCGACGATAGCTGAGGGATTGCCCGCTGCATCCATTTTTTGCAGCAACACGGCGCAACCGCCGGACTTGGCCTTTGCCATCACACTTGCCGGCAGCTTGACCGTCATAGCCTTGCCATCCCACATGCCCACCGTCTGCACGTCATAGACACTGTGCCAGTAGGAAATGGTCTTGCCCTGGTTCTCGCCCTTCTGGACGTCCACGACCTGCTCGCGGTTGAAATAGGCAACCACGACTTCTGCCTTGCCCTCACCGGCGCCAATGTCGATCTCGATCTCGTCGCCGACGCGCTCGGTGCTGACGGGAACGCTCAGGCCCTCTCCCGCATGATTGAAATCGTCGAGCCGCTTGTAGATCGTCTGGATATCCGCGCCCTTCACATGGTCGCGTCCGTTGACCACGGCCTGTGGCGTATAGACATTGTTGCGCCCGAGCGCCCGGGCATAGCCATATTGCCGCTCGGTGTTTTCCTTCGACGCCAGCGAATCCGTCCAGCCGAGATAGTTCCAGTAGTCCACGTGATAGGACAGGCCAATCACATCGCCGTTCTGGATAAGCTTGCGCAAATTGGCATCCGCCGGTGGGCAGGACGCGCAGCCCTGCGAGGTAAAGAGTTCGACCACGCCTTTCAGCCCGTCCTGTGCATAGGCTGCACCGCCAGAAAGCCCGCCGAAAAGGCACAGGGAAACGCCGAAGCTGCGAAGCCCATTTCTAAAAGTGCCGCTTCGCTGCGGGCCAATTTTATTCGGCATGATATGAACCCTTGTCTGAATGCCGGTCCGAACCATTGATGCAATCAATTTGGGTGTGGAGGCAAGGCGGAAAATAGCCTCGAACTCTGTTCAAGAGGAAGTCACGATGGGGTGAGCATCGCAAGCCCCATGCGGAGCAAAAGACCTGAATGGCGAGCCGTCGCGTTCACGCACTTCCCAAACAAGATCTCATGCGCGGAGCGTCCCGATCGGACACAAAAAAACGCCGGGATTGCTCCCGGCGTTCGATGTCTTTGACGGATAGATCAGGCTGCCAGATCGCGAAGAACGGTCTGCAGAATGCCGCCATTGTCCATGTAGGTCACTTCGTCCAGCGTATCGATGCGGCAAAGCAGCGGAACTTCCTTCACTGTGCCGTCCGAATAGGTGATCTTCGCGATCTTGGTTTCGCGCGGCTTGATCTCGCCTTCGAGGCCCTCGATGGTGACGGTTTCGTCGCCCTTCAGACCCAGGCTTGCCCAAGTGGTGCCTTCCTGGAAGGTGAAGGGCACGACGCCCATGCCGACCAGGTTGGAGCGGTGAATACGCTCGAAGGACTGCGCCACCACGGCCTTGACGCCGAGCAGGTTGGTGCCCTTTGCCGCCCAGTCACGCGAGGAGCCGTTGCCGTACTCGACACCGGCGAAGATGACGAGCGGAACGCCCTCATCCTTGTACTTCATCGCAGCGTCGTAAATCGACATCTCTTCCTTGGACGGATAGTGGATGGTGTAGCCACCTTCCTTGCCGTTCGGCCCGAGCATGTGGTTACGAATGCGGATGTTGGCGAACGTGCCGCGCATCATCACTTCGTGGTTGCCACGGCGCGTGCCGTACTGGTTGAAGTCGGCAACCGCCACACCGTTTTCGGTGAGATAAGCACCGGCAGGAGACGCTGCCTTGATCGAACCGGCCGGAGAGATGTGGTCGGTGGTGATCTTGTCGCCGAAGAGACCGAGAACGCGAGCGCCCTTGATGTCCTTGAGACCAGTGCCCTTCTTGCCCATGCCGACGAAGTAAGGCGGGTTCTGGACGTAGGTGGAGTTGTCGTCCCAGGCATAGGTCTGACCATCAGGAACCTGAACGGCCTGCCAGTTCTCGTCGCCCTTGAACACGTCCGCGTACTTGGTCTCGAACAGTTCACGGGTCACGTATTTCTGGATGAATTCCTGGACTTCCGCAGAGGTCGGCCAGATGTCCTTCAGATAGACCGGGTTGCCGTTCTGGTCTTCACCGAGCGGCTCCTTCGTCAAGTCCTTCTGCACCGTGCCGGCCAGCGCATAAGCGACGACGAGCGGCGGGGAAGCGAGGTAGTTCGCCTGGACGTCCGGCGAAATGCGGCCTTCGAAGTTACGGTTGCCGGAAAGAACGCCAGCGGTGATCAGACCCTTGTCGTTGATGGTTTTGGAGATCGGCGCTGGCAGCGGGCCGGAGTTGCCGATGCAGGTCGTGCAGCCGAAGCCGACGAGGTTGAAGCCGAGCGCGTCGAGCTCCTTCTGCAGGCCAGCCTTTTCCAGATATTCCGCCACGACCTGGCTTCCAGGTGCAAGCGATGTCTTTACCCACGGCTTGGACTTCAGGCCCTTGGCAACGGCGTTGCGGGCGAGAAGACCGGCAGCGATCAGCACCGACGGGTTGGAGGTGTTGGTGCAAGACGTGATGGCGGCAATTGCCACATCACCATGTCCGAGGTCGTAGCTTTCGCCTTCCACCGCATAGCGGGTGTCGATCTGGCCAGGCTTCTTGTAGTCGTTCTCGAGAGCGGTCGCGAAGTTCGAAGCAATGGTTTCGAGCGGCAGGCGGCCTTCCGGACGCTTCGGACCGGCCATGGATGGCACGACGTCGTTGAGGTCGAGTTCCAGCGTGTCGGTGAAGACGAGCTGCGAGCCGTCATTGTCGCGCCACATGCCCTGCGCCTTGGAATAGGCTTCGACGAGCGCGATACGATCCTTCGCGCGGCCGGACATGTTGAGGTAGCCAACGGTGGCGGTATCGACAGGGAAGAAGCCGCAGGTCGCGCCGTATTCCGGACCCATATTGCCGATCGTCGCACGGTCTGCGACCGGCAGCGTGTCGAGGCCGGGGCCGAAGAATTCGACGAACTTGGACACGACGCCCTTCTTGCGCAGCATCTGCACGACCGTCAGAACGAGGTCGGTCGCGGTAACGCCTTCCTTCAGCGTGCCCGTCAGCTTGAAGCCGATGACTTCGGGCAGAAGCATGGACACCGGCTGGCCGAGCATGGCCGCTTCGGCTTCGATGCCGCCAACGCCCCAGCCCAGAACGCCAAGACCATTGATCATCGTCGTGTGGCTGTCGGTGCCGACGCAGGTATCCGGATAAGCGATCGTCTCGCCATCCTCATCCTTCGTCCAGACAGTCTGGCCGAGATATTCGAAGTTCACCTGGTGACAGATGCCGGTGCCTGGCGGAACGACGCGGAAGTTCTTGAACGCCTGCTGGCCCCACTTGAGGAAGCGGTAACGCTCGCCGTTGCGCTCATATTCGAGCTCGACGTTGCGGGCAAAAGCACTCGGATTGCCGAATTCGTCGACGATGACCGAGTGGTCGATGACGAGGTCGACGGGAACGAGCGGGTTGATCTTTTCCGGATCGCCGCCGAGAGCCTTGATGCCATCGCGCATGGCTGCGAGATCGACGACGGCGGGAACGCCGGTGAAGTCCTGCATCAGAACACGGGCGGGACGGTAAGCGATTTCCGCTTCCTTCAGACCCTTGTTGTTCAGCCACTCGGCAACAGCCTCGATATCGGACTTGCGAACCGAACGGCCGTCTTCATTGCGCAGCAGGTTCTCAAGCAGAACCTTCATCGAATAGGGGAGATTGGCGACGCCCTTGAGGCCGTTCGCTTCCGCTTTCGGCAGGCTGTAATAGACATATTCCTTACCGTCGACGGTAAGAACGGAACGACAATTGAAACTGTCGAGAGATTTTGCCACGGTAGTAAACCCCGTTCATTCTGATAGCCAACACGCGCGTGCGGACACCTATGCACTATCATGCACATCAGGATGCGGGTACGACCATTTCCGCTGTCCGCACGAGAAAATTGCTTCCGCAATATTCAGGTCCGGCGCTAGGTGATGTTCACGCCGGCCGCTGGCGTGGTTGAGACCCATATAGATAATTTCGCCAAAACGTGCCAGACCAACTCATGGCTAAAATCGATTTTTTTTGATCGAGATGACGAAATTCTTAAACGAGGCGGAGCAGTGCATCTGACAGCGGAAAATCTTGGCGTCAGACGGGGCGAAGATTTTATATTCATGAACGTTTCTCTCCAGTTAACGGATGGCGACGCCCTCGTTCTCACCGGCGCCAACGGGTCAGGCAAATCCACGCTTCTACGCGTCCTTGCAGGCCTGCTGCCTGCCGAGACCGGGACCATAAAGATAGCCGGCGAAGGAATTGAAGAGGGCACACGGCCCGCTGAAGTCAGCCACTATCTCGGCCACCGCAACGCCATGAAACAGGAAATGACAGTTTACGAGAACCTCTCCTTCTGGAAGCGTTTCTTAGGTGACTTCAACGGCGTGCCCTCTGCCTCCATCGAAGACGCTGCCGAGATCGTCGGCCTTGCCGGTATCACCCACCTGCCCTTCGGATATCTTTCCGCCGGCCAGCAACGGCGGTTTGCCATGGCCAAGCTGCTCGTGGCTTGGAAGCCGATCTGGATTTTGGATGAGCCAACGGCAGCGCTGGATGCAGAGGCGGACCGCATGTTTACCGGATTGGTGAAGGCGCATCTGGCAAGGGGTGGTCTCGTGGTCGCGGCAACGCACCAGCCGCTTGGACTGGAGGATGCCAAAGAGTTGCGGATGACTGGGTTTGCCGGAGTGGGGGAGGTTTATTGATGAGCTTCCTCACCTGTACCGAGCATACTCTCAAGCGCAAACGCCCCGGAAGCAGGAACCCCGCCCGATGATCGCGCTGTTCCTGCGAGACCTTAAGCTCTCCATCCGCGCTGGCGGAGGTGCACTGATCGGCGTCCTGTTCTTCATGACGGTCGTTGCCGTCATCCCCTTCGGCGTCGGCCCGGACCTCAATCTCCTTTCCCGCATCGGCCCTGCCATCGTCTGGATCGGCGCCCTGCTTGCAGCGCTTCTCGGCCTGGACCGGCTGTTTCAGGCAGAAAGGGACGACGGCTCCCTTGATCTGATCCTGATGCATGAAAATCCGCTGGTGCTGACGGTTCTGGTCAAATGCCTGGCGCACTGGACGGCAACCGGCCTGCCGCTGGTCATCGCTTCGCCGCTGCTGGGCCTGTTCATGAACATGGGAGAGGTGGCCATCGGCGCCGTCATGCTGACGCTGCTCGTCGGAACCCCTGCCCTCACCTTCATCGGCGCAGTGGGTGCGGCGGTTGCCGTGGCGCTGCCACGCGGTGGCCTGCTGGTCTCGATCCTCGTCCTGCCGCTTGCCATCCCCGTGCTGATCTTCGGCGTCAGCGCGTCTTACGCAGCGGTGGAAGATCCCGCCCCATTCCTTCCGCCCTTCATGATCCTGATTGCCATCACGCTCTTTTCATCGGTGGTCGGCCCGTTCTTTGCCGCTTTGGCACTGCGCAACTCCACGGATTGATAAGGATCAATTGCCGCGGCTTCGTCCTCACTGTAAAAGGACCTTGCCCGCGGCCAGAAAGATGCCATGACCCAGACGAGCCTAGCCATCACCAAGTTCAGCGATCTTGCCAATCCCACCCGGTTTTTGGCGCTGTCATCGCGCATTCTGCCATGGCTGGCAGGGCTCTCCGCCCTGTGTCTGCTGGCTGGTCTCTATCTCGCCTTCTCCACGGAGGGCGATTACCAGCAGGGCAACACCGTGCGCATCATGTATGTGCATGTGCCCGCCGCGTGGCTCTCCATGATGTGCTATACCGTCATGGCGCTGTCGGCCATCGGCACGCTGGTCTGGCGCCATCCACTGGCCGATGTCAGCCACAAATCGGCGGCACCGATCGGTGCGGCCTTCACACTGATTGCACTGATCACCGGCTCACTTTGGGGCAAGCCCATGTGGGGTACGTGGTGGGTCTGGGACGCACGCCTCACATCCGTCTTCATCCTGTTTTTGATGTATCTCGGCCTCATTGCCTTCAACAAGGCGATGGACGATCCGTCGAAGGCGGCGCGTGTCAGCGCCGTTCTGATCCTCGTCGGCTTCGTCAACATTCCGATCATCAAGTTTTCGGTGGAGTGGTGGAACACGCTGCATCAACCGGCAAGCGTAATGCGCATGGACGGTCCGGCCATCGACCCGGAATTTCTCTGGCCGTTGCTGACCATGGCAATCGGCTTCACCCTGCTGTTCTTCACGCTTCACCTTGCCGCCATGCGCAATGAAATCATGCGCCGTCGCATCGCCGCACAACGGCGCCTTGCCGCGCGTGCGGCTGGACGAGGAGCGTAAAAGAGATGACCCACGCGTTTTACATCGGCATGTCCTACGCCCTCACCGGCCTGATTGTGTTGTCCCTCATCGCCTGGGTCTGGCTCGATGGGCGCGCCCGCAAGCGCGAGCTGAAAGAGTTGGAAGCGCTCGGCATTCGCCGCCGCTCGCGTCCGGCCAAAACCGAGGCGCCTTCGGCATGAGCGACAAAGAAGCCTCTCCACCGTCCGCATCGCGTGGCCGATCGCGCTATGTGCTGGCGCTTCTGCCACTGCTGATCTTTGGCGGCTTTGCCGCCATCGCTGCCAAGATGCTCTATGAGCAGGACGTCAACGGCCTCGATGTCAGCGCTATTCCCTCGGCACTGATCGGCACCAAGGCACCTTCGCTCACACTGCCGCCGCTGGAGGGCTCCAATGTGCCCGCGCTGACCGATGCGGCGATTGCCGGCAAGCTGACGCTGGTCAACGTCTTCGCATCCTGGTGCGTGCCCTGCCGGCAGGAGCACCCGATGCTGAAGGAGCTGTCCAAGGACAAACGTCTCAACATTGTCGGCATCAATTACAAGGACAAGACCGATAACGCCGTGCGTTTTCTCGGCGAACTCGGCAACCCTTATGCCGCC
Organism: uncultured Agrobacterium sp.; assembly: GCA_913777615.1. Classification (GTDB taxonomy): domain Bacteria; phylum Pseudomonadota; class Alphaproteobacteria; order Rhizobiales; family Rhizobiaceae; genus Agrobacterium. The sequence continues at coordinate 150,374 of CAJYTK010000009.1, forward strand.
ATCGGTATCGATCCGAACGGCAGGGCTGCGATTGACTGGGGCGTGTACGGTATTCCGGAGACCTATCTGGTCGGTCCGGACGGCACGATCATCTACAAGAAGGTCGGCCCGATCGACGTGACGACCTACGAACGAGAACTCATCCCGGCCATCGAAAGCGCTGCTGCCGGAGATTGATGGCTGCGGTGGTGAACGTCAGCTCGCAACGATCTTGAGGCTGGCCGCAGGCGTGACACTCACAACAGCAACTCCTTCGTGAACTACCTGATTTCGTCCTGCCTGCTTTGCTTTGTAGAGGAAGCCATCCGCGCGCGAGATCGCATCATGGATGGAGTGGTCGCCAAGCGCGATCGCGGATACGCCGAAGCTGCTGGTGATGTGAACCGGAAACGGCCCGTTTGACCAGTTACGCGCGGCAAAGGCGCTGCGCACCATATTGGCAAGCACCGCCAGCTGCGACGCCGGGAGATCGGGAACGTAAGCAACGAATTCCTCGCCGCCAAAGCGCGCAATCTTGGCATTGGCAGGCAGCGTGTCCTTAAGGAGCGACGCAAGCGCGATGATGACCCGATCGCCGGTTGCATGGCCAAAGCGGTCATTGACCGTCTTGAAGTGATCGATATCGCAGATCAGCACGGCACCGGAAGGTAGCGGCGATACGCGAAAATCCGGCGCGCCCAGATCGAAGCCTCGCCGATTTAACAGCCCTGTCAGCGAATCCTGGTCTGCCAGCAGCCGATGCTGATCCAGCACCCGCGCGGCGCCACTCGCCAACACAGACAGCGCCATCAGAAATCCGCAAATGCTGGCGGCAAACTGAGCAATATAGGCGTAGTCGGAGGAGAGATAGGTATCGAGGCTTTCCATCGACGCGGCGCTGGTTTGCGTCAACAACAGTGTCACCCGCGTCATCGTCTCCATCACCACGAGGCTGACCGCCACCAGCAGCAGCTTATCCATGAGATTGCGCGCTTGCCTGCGCGCCAGGAAGATTGATGGTGCGAGAAGCAGCGCTAGCCCCGTGTCGGACGTTGCCAGCCCGTTTCTCAAATTCGGCTCGATGAAGATGAAGAAGCACACCGCGCAATATCCGGCAGCGGCGAAAGCAAGCCGCAGCCTCCAATGCGTCTTCACGCCAAAATGGACAAGCAGCGCGTGGCCATAAAAGAAGAAAGCCGCGAAGAACACCAGGTTGGAGACGACCGCCTGGGTAATCAGAAACGTGTCCGTCAGCACCATCGGGAGGGCAAAGCCGCTGGCGGCTGAAAGAAAGCCCATGCCCCAGTAGCGTCCGGACTGAAACCCCACGGTCTGGAGGCTAAGAAAGATCAACCCGAATGTGAGCAGGATAAAGGGCAGCAGATAAGCAAAATTGTCCTGCAAGACGGACGCCTCTGAAGAAATCATAAAACAGGCATCGAGATATACGGCGCGTTTGTTAATAAAGCGCCCGCTCGCACGCTGACAAATTCGGGATCAGGCGCCAGGAAGCGCGTTTTGCCACTCCTTGATAGCGTCTACCGGCCAGACCAGCATCAGCACATTCAAGGTAAGATTGTCGCGGATCAGCCAGCCGGTAAATATCTCGAAGAAGATCGCAATCAGGATCGTCAGCCAAACCGGCATGCGTGCAGCGAAGAAGAAGCCCACGATCATGAAGACCGTGTCCATCGCCGAATTGAGAATGCTGTCGCCGCTATAGCCGAGCGCCATGGTGGCAGTGCGATAGCGGTCAATGATGATCGGCGAGTTTTCCAGGATTTCCCAGGCAGCCTCGACCAGAACCGCAAGAGACAGCCGGAACGACAGAGGCTTGCTACGGAACAGAAGCCATGCGAGCCCATAGAACAGGAAGCCATGGATGATGTGGGACGGCGTGTACCAGTCGGCAATGTGTTGCGAATTGCCGGGCGTGTTCACCCCCGGCTCGAACAGTTTCACATAGCCGCATTCGCAGATTGGAACGCGGCCCATCATGTAGAGAATGACGATCTGCGCGACGAGGAGCCCCGCTGCCATCCAATACCATTTGACCGAAGACGCGCGAGAGGCAGGCACAACCGAAACCGTCATTTGTCGTCCTTGGTCATTTATCATCTTTGGTCAGGGGCTCGACCGAGTGACGCATGACAAGCGGCATCTGCGCCATGGTGAAGATGATGGTGATCGGCATGGTGCCCCAGACCTTGAAGGCAACCCATGTATCGGTGGAGAAATTGCGCCAGACGACTTCGTTCAGCACTGCAAGAAACAGGAAGAATACGCCCCAGCGGAGTGTCAGCTTGCGCCAGCCCTCATCATCCAACTTGAAGGCGGAGTTGAAGACATAGCCGAGAAGCGATTGACCGAAGAACAGCCCGCCGAGCAGAATGACGCCGAACAGCGTATTGACGATGGTGGGCTTCATCTTGATAAAGGTGTCGTTCTGCAAATAGAGCGTCAGTGCGCCGAAGACGAGAACGACGAGACCGGAGATCAGCGGCATCATCGGCAATGTGCGCGTGAGAATCCAGGAGACGGTGAGCGCCAGCGCCGTCGCGATCATGAAGAGGCCGGTGGCGATGAAGATCGGCCCACCGAACTCATGCAGAACGGGAAGCTTTTCCGCCAGCCAGTCGCCCTTGGAGTTGGCGAAGAAGAAGACGACAAGCGGTCCGAGTTCCAGAACGAACTTCAGAAGCGGGCTGACCTCCCGCACCATCTTTTCGCTTTCGCGCTGATTGCTTTCCACGTCCATACTCAAACTCCCGCAATCGCCTTGGCGAAATCTTCTGCTTCGAACGGCTCCAGATCGTCCACGCCTTCGCCAACGCCGATGAAATAGACCGGCAGCTTGTGCTTGGCAGCGATGGCAACGAGGATACCGCCCCGCGCCGTGCCATCCAACTTTGTCATAATCAGGCCCGAGACGCCGGCAACGTTGCGGAATATCTCCACCTGGTTCATGGCATTCTGGCCGGTCGTCGCATCCAGCGTCTGCAGAACCGTGTGCGGCGCGTCCGGATCGAGTTTTGCAAGAACGCGCACTATCTTTTCCAGCTCCGCCATCAGTTCGGTCTTGTTCTGCAGACGGCCTGCCGTGTCGATGATCAGCACGTCGCTCTTCTTCGCTCGTGCCTGTTCATAGGCATCATAGGCAAGCCCTGCCGCATCGGCCCCGAGCTTGGTACCGATGAATTCCGAGCCGGTGCGATCGGCCCAGATCTTCAGCTGCTCGATGGCAGCCGCACGGAATGTATCGCCCGCGGCCAGCATCACCTTCAGGCCGGAGCCGGAGAGTTTTGCCGCAAGCTTGCCGATGGTGGTGGTCTTGCCGGTGCCATTGACGCCGACCACCAGAATGACATGCGGCTTGTGCGACAGATCGAGTTCCAGCGGCTTGGCGACGGGCAACAGAACCTTGGTGATTTCGGTTGCCATGATCTTGGCGACATCTTCGCCGCTGACATCCTTGCCGTAGCGCTCCGATGACAGGGCACCGGTGATGCGCATGGCGGTCTCGACGCCGAGGTCGGACTGGATCAGCAGGTCTTCGAGCTCATCCAGCGTGTCTTCATCCAGCTTGCGCTTGGTGAAGAGCGCCGAAATCTGGTTCGTCAGCTGCGAAGAGGTGCGTGCGAGACCGGCGCGCAGGCGCTGGAACCAGGTGAGCTTCAGCTCAGGTGCAGCCTCGACCGGCTCGACACGATCGGCCGCAGAGGCAAAGCCTTTTGGTAGAGCCGGGGGAAGTGCAGCTGGAACAGCAGGTGAAAGCGCAGCCGGCGGAATGCCGCTTGCCGCTTCCGCTTCATCCAGAATGCCGCCCAGAGCATTGTCGTCCAGCGGTGCTTGCGCATCCACCTGCTCGGCACCATCCACGTCCTCACCGGCCTCAGCTTCCGCCTCCAGCAAAGAGAGCGGCACCATGCCGATATCGCCAACCAGCTCAGGCCCGGGCAGAAGCGGCGCTTCCTCGTCCTCGTCTCCAGCGGTTTCACTTACCTGCCCGACATCGTCAGAGACAGGGCCTGCGGCGCTTTCCATCTCTACATCAGGCACAGGATCTTCAGCTGGCAGCGTGTGGGCTTCTGCCTCGTTCAGTGCCTCTTCGAAGGCGCTACGGTCCTCCTGGCGAGAAGCGGCCTCTTCGCCTTCCGGACTATCCGTCTCGGCCTTGTCCTTGCCGAACGAAAAGACTTTTTTGATGAAGCCGAGGGCCATGACTTTCCCGTCTCGTGATTTTTCAGGCCGCTTGCGCTGCCAGATATTGCATCTTCAAGTGCTTACCGTTGTGGCCCGTAATGGCAACCCGCGCAAGAGTGCGGGGCGCAAGATCAGGGGCCGCCACCAGGGTAAAGTTATCCGTATGGGCAAAACCATTGTTTTCCACCAGGATCGTCTGCTCACTTCCCACCATAGCGTCGAGATGCGCGATGCGCAGCGTGTCGCCGCGAGCACGAAGCCTTGCCGCCCGTTCCTTCACCAGCGCACGGTCGAGCTGCGGCATTCGCGCGGCTGGCGTTCCCGGACGCGGGCTGTAGGGAAACACGTGCAAGCTGGAAATTCCGCACTCTTCCGCAAGTGTGGCGGCATTCTCCGCCATCTCGTCGGTCTCGGTTGGAAAGCCAGCGATCATGTCGGCGCCAAACGCCATCTCCGGGCGAAGAGCGCGCACCTCGCGGCAGAAGCGAATGGCATCGTCTCGCAGATGGCGGCGCTTCATCCGCTTCAGGATCATGTCGTCGCCATGCTGCAACGACAGATGCAGATGCGGCATGAAGCGCGACTCGTCAGCGATCAGATCCATCAGATGACGGTCTGCCTCGATGCTGTCGATGGAGGATAGCCTGAGCCTGAGAATATCCGGCACCTGCTTCAACAGCGTCTTCGCCAAATAACCGAGCGAGGGTTCGCCCGGCAGATCGACACCATAACTCGTGGCATCGACACCCGTCAGCACGATCTCCCGATAACCGCTCTCGGTCAGCTTGCGTGCCTGATCCACCACTGCACCCATCGGCACGGAGCGGGAATTGCCGCGTCCGTAGGGGATGATGCAGAAGGTACAGCGGTGATCGCAGCCATTCTGCACCTGGATGAAAGCCCGCACATGCCCATCGATGTGCTTGACCATCTGCGGCGCAGTGGCCTTCACACTCATGATGTCGTTGACGCGCAGCTTCTCTTCCGCCGAGACGCCGAAATCCGGCAGGGCACGGTAGGAGGTGCTCTTCAGCTTCTCCTCATTGCCGAGAACGGCATCGACTTCCGGCATGGCGGCAAAGGTCTGCTTCTCGGTCTGGGCAGCGCAGCCGGTGACGATGATGCGCGCATGCGGATTGTCGCGGCGCGCCCGGCGGATCGCCTGACGCGCCTGGCGCACGGCCTCGCCCGTCACCGCGCAGGTATTGACCAGCACCGCGTTGTTGAGCCCCGCCTTTTCGGCCTCAGCCCGCATCACTTCCGATTCATAGGTATTGAGGCGGCAGCCGAAGGTTATGACCTCGACACCGCTCATAAGACGCCCTGCTTCACGCCCGCCTCACGCGTCCATTGGCCGGTGACGGGATCCACTTGTCCAGCCCATTCCCATTCAGCGGGACCGGTCATGATGACGTGGTTGTCCTCGCGCCATTCTATGGTGAGTGGAATACGCACGGGACTGGAAGCCACATCGATCTCGACGCGACGACCGGTGCGACCGGTCCGCGCCCCCGAGACGGCAGCAGCGCAGGCGGCCGATCCGCAGGCAAGCGTCAGCCCAGCACCACGCTCGAAAGTGCGGGTGCGAAGGCGGGTGTCGGAAATGACCTGCGCAAGCGTGATATTGGCTTTTTCCGGAAACATCGGATGGTTTTCTAGCAGCGGCCCGAAGCGCGCCAGATCGAATTCCATCGGATCGCCATCCACCCAGAAGATGGCGTGCGGGTTGCCCATGGACATGACGGCAGGCGAATGCAGCACCGGCTCGTCGATCGGGCCGATCTGCAATTCGATGCGGCTGGTATCGTGAAACTCTTCCGCAAGCGGAATATCGCGCCAGTGAAAGCGGGGTTGCCCCATATCGACGGAGATCATCCCGTCCTCATGCTCGGTGGCATTCAGGATGCCCGCGACCGTCTGAAAGGTGAAGGCCTTCTTGCCGGTCTCTGACGCCAGTGCCTGCACCACGCAGCGTGTGCCATTGCCACAGGCCTGCGCCTTGGTGCCATCGCAGTTGAGAATATCGATATAGGCATCGGTGCCAGCAAGACGCGGATCGTGGATCGCCATGATCTGGTCAAAGGCGGTCTCGGCATCGGCATTCAGCGCGATGGCCGCTTGCGGGGAGACCATGTCCTTGCGGCCGCGCATATCGACAACCAGGATCTTGTTGCCAAGCCCGTTCATCTTCGCGAATTCGACCGTCTGCGTCATGTGCCTGACCTTGCTGGGAGGAGCGCGCAACAAGCGCCTCATTTGCCCCTATATGGCGGAATTGCAGGGGAATTACCAGTCTGGCTGCAGGAAAAGCAGATGCGCAGAGAGCCAGAAAAAACACCCCCGGAATGACCCGGGGGTGCGAAAGTCTCCATCACGGAGAATGCTTACTGCCACTCACGCACATCGACGAAGTGACCGGCAACCGCTGCGGCTGCCGCCATGGCAGGAGAGACCAGATGCGTGCGGCTCTTGTAGCCCTGACGTCCTTCGAAGTTGCGGTTCGAGGTGGAGGCACAACGCTCGCCGGGTGCCAGACGGTCGTCATTCATCGCCAGGCACATGGAGCAGCCCGGCTCGCGCCACTCGAAGCCTGCCTCGAGGAAGATCTTGTCCAGACCTTCCTTCTCGGCCTGTTCCTTGACGAGGCCGGAGCCCGGCACGATCATGGCCGAAACGGTTGGCGCTACCTTGCGGCCTTCGACGATCTTGGCGGCGGCGCGCAGATCCTCGATGCGGCCATTGGTGCAGGAGCCGATGAACACGCGATCGATGGCGATATCGGTCATCTTGGTGCCGGGCTTCAGGCCCATATAGTCGAGCGCGCGCCACTTGGAATTGCGCTTGTTCTCATCGGCAATATCGTCCGGGTTCGGCACGATGCCCTGAACCGAAACGACGTCTTCCGGAGACGAGCCCCAGGAGACGATGGGCGGCAGGTTGGCGGCATCCAGCACCACGACCTTGTCGTAATGGGCGCCTTCGTCCGACTTCAGCGTCTTCCAATAGGCAATCGCCTGTTCCAGCGTCTCGCCCTTCGGCGCGCGCGGCTTGTCCTTTATGTATTCGAAGGTCGTCTCATCGGGGGCAATCAGGCCAGCGCGCGCGCCGCCCTCGATCGTCATGTTGCAGACCGTCATGCGGCCTTCCATCGACAGCGACTGGATCGCCTCACCGGCAAATTCGATGACGTGGCCCGTGCCGCCTGCCGTGCCGATCTCGCCGATGATGGCGAGAATGATGTCCTTGGCCGTAACGCCTTCGGGAATCTTGCCATCGACACGCACCAGCATGTTCTTGGCCTTCCTCTGGATCAGCGTCTGCGTTGCCAGAACATGCTCGACTTCGGACGTGCCAATACCATGCGCCAGCGCACCGAAAGCGCCATGGGTGGAGGTGTGGCTATCGCCGCAGACGATGGTCATGCCCGGCAGGGTAAAGCCCTGCTCCGGCCCGACGATGTGGACAATGCCCTGGCGCTTGTCGCGCTCGGAATAATATTCGAGGCCGAATTCCTTGGCGTTTTGCGCCAGCGCTTCCACCTGGATTCGGCTTTCCTCGTTCTTGATGCCTTCCACGCGATCAGCCGTGGTCGGCACGTTGTGGTCGACGACGGCGAGCGTGCGGGTGGGGGAATGAACCGGACGACCGGCCATGCGCAGGCCTTCGAATGCTTGCGGCGACGTCACCTCATGCACCAGGTGACGGTCTATATAGAGAAGACAGGTTCCATCGGGATCGCGATTGACGACGTGATCATCCCAGATTTTATCATACAGAGTACGCGGTGCGCTCATGGCTTTATCCATTCGAATGTCAAAAAGGAAAGTGGGGATGTGGAGTAAAGGCCGACAGCCTTCTCAGGCCATCAGGCGGACGTAAGTCGGCCATTGAACGCGCCGGAAATACGCGCGAAAAATCGTGCAGGCAGACGCTTGTGATCCTGCAACACGAAAATATTTGGCGCGAGACATCCGAATTTCGATCCCATGGCCATTTCATAGCAGATCGGCTTTTCAACAGCAACATGGCGCTTTGTGATTGAAAACGGCTGGTAGGATATTTAAGAAATCTCTTTTTGTGCAATGCAAAAAGAAATGCCGGACGTTGCGTGCGGGATAAATGTCTCGCGTCTGACGTTAGGACGGCACCGGAACCGCTTGCTCAACCATGCCGTGAAGGCTGCGTGAGACACGGTCTCGTCAACTCGGGCAGCACCTCGGCGTGCCGCCGACAGGGAGGGATACACATTGGTATCTGAAAAAACACTTATTTCAAAAATCACATGGCGCCTGATGCCATTTCTCGGCATCCTTTATCTCATCGCCTATATCGACCGTCAGAATGTCAGCTTCGCCAAGCTGCAGATGGTCGGCGATCTGGGGCTGAGCGAATATGCCTATGGCCTTGGCGCGTCGCTGTTCTTCATCGGCTATTTCATCTTCGAAGTGCCGAGCAACCTTCTGCTGAACCGCTTTGGCGCAAGGCTCTGGTTTGCCCGCATCATCATCTCCTGGGGGCTTGTGACGATTGCGCTCGCCTATACCAGCAGCCCCACCATGTTCTATATCCTGCGCTTTCTTCTCGGCGTCTGCGAGGCCGGTTTCTTTCCCGGCGTCCTCTATCTCCTGACGCTGTGGTTCCCGCGCGATTATCGCGGCCGCATGGTCGGTCTGTTCATGATCTTCTCCGCACTTGCCAATGCCGTTGGCGCACCGCTTGGCGGCATGTTGCTCGATCTGGACGGCCTTTGGGGCTATGCAGGCTGGGAGTGGGTCTTCCTTGCCACCGGCATTCCGGCCGTGATTGCTGGTATCGTCACCATCTTCTATCTCGACGACAAGCCGGAAACGGCTGCATTCCTGTCGCAGGACGAGAAGGACTGGCTGAACAAGCGCATCGCATCGGAAAACTCCGGCATGGACGAACATGCAGAGGACGGTTTCCGCGCGCTGATCAATCCGCGCGTCCTTTTCATGTCGCTTTGCTATGTCGGCTTTCCGCTTGCCGCCTATGGCCTCAGCTACTGGCTGCCGACCATCGTCAAGAGCTTCGGCGTGTCGAACACGACAAACGGCTTCATCAACATCATTCCGTGGCTGATCGTTGCCGTTGCACTTTATCTGGTGCCGTCGGCTGCCGACCGGTCTGAGAAGAAGATCACCTATATCGTCGTGCCTGCCTTTGTCGGCGCCTTCTGCCTGCTGATGTCCGCTTTGATGACCGCGCCGGTTGCGCAGTTCGCCTTCCTCTGCATCGCAGCCGCTGGCATCTTTGCCGGACAGCCTGTGTTCTGGAGCCTTCCAGGACGCTTCCTGAGGGGTGCCGGTGCAGCCGCAGGTCTTGCCGCAATCAACTCGGTCGGCAATCTCGGCGGCTTCGTTGCCCAGAACGTCGTTCCCTGGATTCGTGACGAGACGGGAAGCACCATCGCTCCAATGTTCTTCCTCTCGGCCTGCCTTGCTATTGCTGGCGTCCTCGTCATCATCGCCGGTCGCATGATTGCTAGGCAGATTTCTTCGCAGCCCAATGTGAAGGCCTGATCGGCTTCAACGCCCCTGCTTGCGGCGCATCCCTTTTTCGATGCGCCGCAGGATCAAAGACAATCCAAGCGTCAGGATCAGATAGACGTAAGCCACGATGGAATAGGTCTCGAAGAAGCGGAACGATCCTGCCGCATAGACCTTGCCGAGCTGGGTAATATCCGCTACCCCCAGCACCGAGACCAGCGAGCTATCCTTCACCATCGAAACGAAATCATTGGAGAGCGGCGGAAAGATAGTCCGCACCGCCTGGGGAAAGATCACCAGCCTGAAACGCTGGTAGCGGCTAAGCCCAAGCGCCTTTGCCGCCTCGATCTGGCCTTGATCGACAGCCTCGATACCCGCCCTGAAGATTTCGGCGAGGAACGCTCCGTAGCAGAGCGTCAGTGCAAGGATCGCACGCCACATCAAAGAGAAGTCGCGCACGATAACCGGCTCGACCCAACCCGCAGCAATCAACGGCGTCAACAGCCAGTTGATGAAATCGACCAGCAGCGGCGCCCCGGCAAAGGCGATGTAGAACAGCACGACCAGGATCGGAATGCCGCGCATGGTCTCGATGTAAAACCGCGCGATCTGTCGCAGCACGATGCTGTCTGCCATGCCGAGAAGCGCGATCAGCAGGCCCCAGAGGCAGGCAAGCAAGAAGGCGGCCAGCGTCACGAAGACCGTCATGCCGATGCCGTTGATTACCGTGGTGAAGACCTGCGCATAGATGCCGTTGACGGCAATTACCACCGCAAGAATGGCGCCGATACCAATCAGAGCCACCAGCCACCAGGGAAAATCATCGGCCGCATGTCTCGAAGGCGGGCGCTTCAAGGCCGAACGCCCGGGCAGAACGAAAGGCCCATTCGCTTATTCGCCAAGCTTGTAGTCCAGGAACCACTTCTTATCGAGCGCGGCAAAGGTGCCGTCTGCCTTCAAGGCAGCAATCGCGGCATTGACGGGGGCCACGAGATCGGAGCCCTTCTTGAAGATGAAGCCGAAATCGTCGCCGCCGAGCGGCCCGCCGATCAGCTTCAGCATGCCATTCGACGAATCGACATAGCCTTTGCCCGCAACACCATCGGTCAGAACCAGATCGACATCGCCGGTGCGCAGCGCCTGCACGGTGGCACCGAAGGTCTCCATCAGCTTGATGCGCGGGTTCTGCTCATTGCCATCGAGAATATCGTAAACGGCCGTGTAGAAAGGCGTTGTGCCGGCCTGAGCGCCGACCAGCCCCTTGTCGAAGGCGGCAAAGCTCTTGGCATCGGTAAAGCGGGTCTCGTCTGCGCGCACGAGCATGAACATTTCCGAGCGCATGTAGGGATTGGAAAAATCCACCTTCTCCTTGCGCTCGTCCTTGATGCTGATGCCGGTCATGCCGATGTCGTACTGTCCGGCGGAGACAGCTGGAATCATCGCATCCCATGAGGCGTTCTGATATTCGACCTTGGCATTCAGCCGCTTGGCGATCTCGTTCATCGCATCATATTCCCAACCGATCGGCTGGCCCGTCTTCGGATCGACGAATTGCAGCGGCGGATAGGCATTCTCCGTCACCACGACGATCTCGCGACCCTTCAGATCCGGCAGATCGGCGGCCGATGCGAGAACCGGCGATAGCAGCGTTGCGGCGATGGCAATGAAAAACGAGCGTCTGAACAATGGCGGTCTCCTGAAAACAATGGCGGAAATTGACACGCTTTAAACCCGCCACGCAAGAGATATGCGTTTCAAGAAAACGGCGGCGGTTAGAATGCCATCCGTCTTTTAACCTGGCCTCCGAGTAGAACGCTCGTGGCGCGGCACGCAACGAAATCCCAAAACAAAAAAGGCGGCCCGAAGACCGCCTTTTCGAAAATCCCAAAAGCGAAAGCTTATTCAGCTGCACCTTCAGCAGCCTTTGCTGCTGCAGCTTCTTCAGCTGCCTTGGCTTCAGCGGCTTCTGCTGCTGCCTTTTCGGCGGCCAGAGCCTGTGCTGCTGCAACCTTTTCAGCTTCGATACGTGCCTTTTCGTCGGCAGCAGCCTGACGCTCGGCGTCGTTGAGCTTGCGAGCGCGAACGCCGGTGTCTTCAACGATACGAGCGGACTTACCGCGACGGTCGCGCAGGTAGTAGAGCTTCGCACGGCGAACCTTACCACGGCGAACGATCTCAACGCCTTCAACCAGCGGAGAGTAAACCGGGAATACGCGCTCTACGCCTTCGCCGTAGGAGATCTTGCGAACGGTGAAGTTCTCGTTGAGACCGCCGCCGGAGCGAGCGATAACGACGCCTTCGTAAGCCTGTACGCGGGTACGGTTACCTTCCGTAACGCGCACGTTGACGCGAACGGTGTCACCAGGAGAAAATTCAGGAAGCTTGCGCTTTGCTTCGATCTTGGCGGCCTGTTCGGCTTCCAGCTGTGCAATAATGTTGGTCATGTTAACCTCTGAGTTCTTCTGAAACAGCCAGAGCGCTCAACGAGATCATTCCTTGGATCTTGTCCTTGGAATTATGCCTTGCGGCAGGAGCGGGTTCGCCATTCTTTGCTTGCGGTTAATGGGCATAAGCCCAATTCCACGCGGGCCAATACAGGAAGATCGCCGCTTTGTCATCCCTTTCGTGACAATATTTTGTCGGTCGTGACCTGATTGTCGGAAACCATATCTGCTTATATGGGAGATGGAACGCCGGGAGGGGCCATGTCCATTGCAATCATTCTCATGCTGTTCGTCAGCGGTTTTCTGTCCGGCGCGGTCAATGCCATTGCCGGCGGCGGTACATTCCTGACTTTCGGTGCCATGACCGTGGCGGGTATCGCCCCCATTTCCGCCAATGCCACCTCCTCCATCGTCCAGTTTCCCGGCTACGTCACCTCGGTCATCGCCTACTGGCCGGAAATTCGCGCCCACTGGAAGGGCGCGGTCCTGCTCTCCATTCTCTCGATCCTTGGCTCGACGGGGGGCGCCCTGCTGCTTCTCTCGCTCGACAACCCGTCCTTCCGCCAGATGGTGCCGTGGCTGCTGCTTGCTGCCACCGCCCTCTTTGCCGCAGGCCCCTGGCTTCGCCCGCGCTCGGACGAAGAGCATCCGAAGAGCAATGTCGCCAGCCTAATCGGCCAGTTCTTCACCTCGATCTATGGCGGATTCTTTGGTGCCGGCATGGGCATCATGATGCTGGCGGTGCTAGGATTGACCGCAGGCGGCACCTATCATCATCTCAACGCGCTGAAGAACCTGCTCGCGGTCGTCATTGCCGCTGTCGCCATCGTCGTCTTCGTCGGCGGTGGCGTGGTTGCTTGGCACGCGGCGCTGATCATGATCCCGGCATCGGCTCTCGGCGGCTATTGCGGCGTCTATCTCGCCCGCCGCGTTCCACAATGGATCATCCGAGCATTGGTGATCACGGTCGGGCTATTGCTGACGGGCTACTACTTCTTCACCGCTTGAGTTTCGGCCAGCAGATCCGGGCGGCGCTCTCTCGTCAGAGCCAGCGCCTGCTCATGCCGCCATTTGTCGATCAGCTTGTGATTGCCCGAGGTCAAAACGGTGGGAATGTCCCGGCCCTCCCATACCTGCGGCCTTGTGTAGTGCGGATGTTCCAGAAGCCCGCCTTCGAAACTCTCATGCACGCCGGACAGATCGTTGCCCATCACGCCGGGAAGAATGCGCACCACCGCATCGAGAAGCGTCAGCGCTGCGGGCTCGCCGCCCGAAAGAATATAGTCGCCGATGCAAACCTCTTCGAGACCGCGCGCATCGATCACCCGTTGATCCACGCCTTCGAAACGACCGCAGATGATGATGACGCCTTCGCCTGCCGCCAGTTCCCGCACGCGTTCCTGCGTCAAAGGCTTGCCACGCGGGCTCATCAGCAGGCGTGGTCGCGTATCGCCTTCAGAGACGGCGTCGATGGCCGCTGCCAGCACATCGGGTTTCAGCACCATGCCAGCACCGCCACCTGCTGGGGTGTCATCGACGCTGCGATGCTTGTCGGTGGCAAAATCGCGGATCTGCACCGGCTCCATCTGCCATTGGCCGCGCTCCAGCGCCTTGCCTGCCAGCGAATAGGAAAGATGCCCCGGAAACATTTCCGGGTAGAGCGTCAGCACGGTTGCCTTGAAGCGCATCGGCTTACTTCTTGCCCTTGCCGAAGATCGGATGATCGGGATCGTCCTTGCCGTCTTCCGGATTGTCGATCAGCCCCGCGGCAAAAGGATCGATCAGGATCTTTCCGCCCTCCAGATCGATTTCGAGAACGGCGGCTTCGGTGAACGGGATGAGTGCCGGACGGCGTCCCGCCCCTTTGAGTTCCAGGAGATCGCCCGCACCGAAATCGTGCACGGCGCTGACCGAACCATAGCTCTTGCCCTCGGCATCGACCACATCGAGACCTTCCAGATCGGTGTAGAAGAATTCGTCCTCATCCAGATCTTCGTCCGGCAGATTATCGCGATCGATGAACAGCTCGAGTCCGTTCAGAGCCTCGGCAGCGTTGCGGTCGTTGATGCCGCGGAAGCGCACGATGACAACATTCTTGCCTTGGCGCGCCTCTAGAATTTCGAACACGCGCCCGTCTGCGGCGACCAGATTGCCGTAATCGCCAAGCGCCATGGGATCGTCGGTATAGGAGCTGACCCGCACCTCGCCGCGCAAGCCTTGAGCTGCGCCAATCTTGGCCATGAGAATGGGGTTTTCCAGCTTTGCCATTGAACCGTCCGTTGTCGCGTCTTGTGCGAATGATTTTAGTGCCTGGCCGATCTGTCGCCAAGCCCTTGGGGAGTAAACATGAAAACGGGCGGCGCGGAAACCGTGCCACCCGTTTCTATAAAGGATAAACCAGACTTATTCTGCAGCAGCAGCTTCAGCGGCAGCAGCAGCGGCGTCTTCAGCCTTCTGCTTCTTCTCGGCAACGCGCTCGAGAGCCTTCTTGCCTGGCTTTGCCTTTTCAGGGTTGCTGCGAGCGTCGCGCGTGGCAATGCCGGCTTCAGCGAGGAAGCGCAGAACGCGGTCGGTCGGCTGTGCGCCCTTTGCGAGCCATTCCTTGACGAGATCGCCATTGATCTGGATGCGATCGGCGCTGTCCTTAGGCAGCATCGGGTTCCAGGAGCCGACCTTCTCGAGGAAGCGGCCGTCACGCGGGCTGCGTGCGTCAGCTACGACGATCTGGTAGTACGGGCGCTTCTTGGAACCACCGCGTGCGAGACGAATTTTCAGTGCCATGTGAGTTCTCCTTATAATGGCTTGCCCGCCGGTCAGGCGGTCTTTTCTGTGCCGTTGTGTTCAGCGGCAATGGCTTCATGATGCCGGATGACTTCCTTGATGATGAAGTTCAGGAACTTCTCGGCGAAATCCGGATCCAGATTGGCATCCTTGGCCAGACGGCGCAGGCGTTCGATCTGGTATTCTTCGCGCGCCGGGTCCGCCGGCGGCAAATCGTAGGTGGCCTTCAACACGCCCACCGCCTTGGTACAGCGGAAACGTTCGGCCAGCATGTGCACCAGTGCGGCATCGACATTGTCGATGGACTGGCGGTATTCAGCGAGTTTTTCTTTGACGTCTGTCGTGGTCACGGATGGCCTCACTTCTTCTTGCCAAAACCGGGCAGACCCGGGAGACCGCCGAGACCCGGCAGCTTGCTGCCACCGAGACCAGGCAATCCGCCCGGCAACCCACCAAGACCGGGAGGCAGAGCACCCGGCTTGCCGAGACCTGCGGCTTCCGCCTGCCTCTGCAGCGCTTCAAGCTGCTTGGGGTCCATATTGGCGAGATCAGGCATACCACCCATGCCGCCGAGACCCATCTTGCCGGCCAGACCGCCCATCATCTGCTTCATAATACCGCCCTTGCCCTTGCCGCCCATGGCTTTCATCATATCGGCCATGCCGCGATGCATCTTGAGCAGCTTGTTGATTTCGGCGGCATCCGTGCCCGAACCGGCAGCGATGCGCTTCTTGCGGCTATGTTTGAGAATATCCGGATTGGCGCGCTCGGCCTTGGTCATCGAGGAGATGATCGCCAGTTGACGGTCGAACATCTTGTCGTTCAGACCGGCAGAGGCCATCTTGTCCTTCATGCCGGCCATGCCGGGCATCAGGCCCATGATGCCGCCCATGCCGCCCATCTTCTGCATCTGGCGCAGCTGATCGGCCAGATCGTTGAGGTCGAACTTGCCCTTGGCCATCTTCTCGGCCATGGCGCGGGCTTTTTCCGCATCGATATTTTCGGCCGCCTTTTCGACCAGCGAAACGATATCGCCCATGCCGAGAATGCGGTCTGCAATACGGCGTGGATGAAACTCATCCAGCTCGTTCATGCGCTCGCCGGTACCGATCAGCTTGATCGGCTTGCCGGTGACGGCGCGCATCGAAAGGGCTGCACCGCCGCGGCCATCGCCATCCATACGGGTCAGAACGAGACCGGTAATGCCGACGCGCTCATCGAAATTGCGCGCCAGATTGACGGCGTCCTGACCGGTCAGGCTGTCGGCAACCAGCAGGATTTCGTGCGGATTGGCCTTCTTCTTGATGTCGGCCATTTCCAGCATCAACGGCTCGTCGATGTGGGTACGACCGGCGGTATCGAGGATCACGACATCATGGCCGCCAAGCTTTGCCGCCTGAACCGCGCGCGAAGCGATATCGGTCGGAGACTGGCCGGCGACGATCGGCAGCGTGTCGATGCCGGTCTGCACGCCAAGCTGGCGCAGCTGCTCCTGGGCTGCGGGACGGCGCGTATCGAGAGATGCCATCAGCACCTTCTTCTTCTCGCGATCCGTCAGCCGCTTGGCAATCTTGCCGGTGGTGGTCGTCTTACCCGAACCCTGCAGACCCACCATCATGATGACGACGGGGGCCGGCGCATGCAGATCGACCGACACGCCTTCCGAACCCAGCATCTCGACAAGCTCGTCATGGACGATCTTGACGACCATCTGGCCGGGCTTGATGGATTTCAGAACAGAGGCGCCAACCGCCTTCTCACGCACCTTTTCGGTGAAGGTGCGAACGACTTCCAGCGCCACGTCCGCTTCAAGAAGCGCACGGCGAACCTCACGCAGCGCTGCGGAAACATCGGCTTCCGAAAGCGAGCCACGGCCGGTCAGTCCATTCAGAATGGAGCCAAGGCGGTCCTGGAGGTTTTCAAACATCTGTTCTTCCTTCTTCGTTTCGGTTTCCCGAAACGTCGGTGCTTTTACTGGCAAAAACAAGACGCCCAAGAACGCGCAAAGCCAAAAAGCACCCGAGGGCGCATCGCGCTGTCGGGTGTTGACCTCCGGGATCTCTTTATACCTTTGCGGGTCCCGGTCGGTGGCTTGGAGTCTTGAAACTGCCAGCTGATCGGGCGGGATAAACAGGAAATGCGCGCCAAAGTCAAGGCAAGTCCGGCGTTTTGGCGAAACGCCCTCAATTTGACGACTTCGGGGAGCGTCTTCTACGGGTCAGGCGCTTGTCGTTTATCCATCCGCTTCCTATAGCTTATATCATGAACCGTCGAAACTTCTTTCGCCTCTCCGCCATTGGCGGCATCCTGCTTGCCAGCGGCGGCATTTTTGCCAGCCGCTCCTATGCCAGCGCTTACTACAAAGGCCCCGTTTCGGACCATTTCGACGGTGTTCGCTTCTTCAATCCCAATGGCGAACAGCCGAACGGCTTTGGCGACCTGATGAAATGGCGCTTCAACGGCCAAAAGGCGCAGTGGCCGGAGAGCTACCCAAGCCCCTATCCGACAGCCAAGCCTCAGGCCCGCGTCGAGGGCAAGGATCTGCGCGTCACATTCGTTGGCCACGCCTCCTTCCTCATCCAGACGGCGGGCTTGAATATTCTGATCGATCCGGTCTGGTCGCAGCGCACCAGTCCCTTCAGCTTTGTCGGACCCAAGCGCGTCAATCCGCCCGGTATTCGGTTCGAGGATCTGCCGCCGATCGATCTCGTTCTGGTCACGCATAACCACTACGACCACCTTGATCTTGAAACGCTTCACCGGCTGCATGTCGAGCACAAGCCGCATTTCGTCACGCCGCTTGGCAATGATGCGATCATCCGTACCCAGGTCGAGGCGGCGAAGATTTCGGTCGGAGACTGGGGCGACGCACTTGCCGTCAGCCCCGATGTCAAAATCCATTTCGAACCCTGCCACCACTGGTCGGCGCGCGGCGTCAATGATCGTCGCATGGCGCTATGGGCTGCCTTTGTTATCGAAACGCCAGGCGGCAAGATCTACCATATCGGCGATACCGGGTTTCACAGCGGATTGAACTATCACGCCGTCGCCAAGAAGCATGGCAGCTTCCGCCTCGCCAACCTGCCCTTCGGCGCCTATGAGCCGCGCTGGTTCATGAAGGGCCAGCACCAGAATCCCGCGGAAGCGGTCGAGGGCATGAAGATTTGCAATGCGGCCTATGCCTGCGGCCATCATTGGGGAACCGTGCAACTGACCGATGAGGCGATCGATGCGCCCATCATAGCGCTGGAAGCAGCACTAAAGGATCAGGGTGTCGCACGCGAAAAATTCCGCCCGATGCGTCCAGGCGAAGTGTTCGACGTTCCGACAGTCTGAGCGAGACTATGCATGTGAGGGCGCGGTCACGCGCTCCGCTTACTCCGAAATGATCTTGACGCGCTGTCCCGGCTCGACGGCAGCCGTGGTGCTGAGTGCGTTCAGCACGCGGAAAAGCTCCAGCTTGCGATCCGTCCCCATCATCCGCGCGGCAAGCGAGGCGACTGTTTCACCCGGCTTGACGGTGACGACGCGCACACGAAGCGGCTTCAGCGAAGAAATTTCGGCAGGCGTCATCTTGCGGAAGCTGGAGCGCAGGAGATTTGCAACCGTTTCCAATTGCGTGCTGCCCTTCGGCACGGCAGTGAGGAAACGGAAAATCTGGTTACCGACACGGATGACGGTGACGTCGAAATCCCACTTGTCGGCGCTGGCGCGGGCGGTGGCCGCTGGCAAGCCGTTGACCTGTATTTCCCGAACCGTATCCGGCAAAAGACCGGCCACCCAGCCGCTCGTCAGATAGTTGGGCAGACTCGTCTGCTTGGGATCGGCCACGCCATCGAAACGGATCGCCATATCGCCGGGGCCGGTAGCCAGAACCGCTTCCACCTTGTTGTCGATCTGGAAGCCTTCCGGCACGTCGAAGCGGATGCCGAGATTGCCATGCAGAAAGGTGTTGCCTCGGACATAGCCCTCTTGCGGGCTATCGCCATAGAGCAGACCATCGATGCCCGTGAGGAACCAGTCGCGACCCTTGTCACCCACCTGGCCTTCCTGGCCAAAGGCGCGGGCATGGCGCTTGGCAAGCTCGATACGCTGCGGCGTATTCGGATGGCTCGACAGGAAGTCGAGGCTCTGGTCGCTATCGGGATCGGCCGAGGTAAAGCGCGCATAAGCCGCCATGGAATCGAGGAAGCGCGGCGAGGCGTAAGGGTCGTAACCCGCCTCACCCAGCATCCGCACGCCGATCACGTCGGCCTGCAATTCCTGCTGGCGCGAGAAGGCAGCCAGACGAAGCTTGCCGCGCGCAAGCGCCTGCTTGCCGGCGAGATCGCTGGAAAGAACCTCCGCCACCACGCGGCTTGCAATGACTTCCGCCTCTTCACGACGCTGACGCTCGATGCCATGATTGGCCGTGACGTGGCCCATTTCGTGCGACAGCACGGCTGCCACTTCAGACGCGTCATTGGCAAGCGCCAGCAGGCCGCGGGTCACATAGAGATAGCCGCCCGGCAGCGCGAAAGCGTTAATGGCTGGCGAATTTAAAATGGTGATGCGGTAGGACTGCTGTGGATTTTCCGACACCGCCGTCAGCGCACCGGTGATACGGGCGACCAGACGCTCGGTCTTCTCGTCGTGATATTCACCGCCATAGCTTGCGACGATGCGCGGATGCTCGCGCGCTCCCATCTGCGCACGCGGATCGTTCTTCTGCACCTCTTCCACGGTCTGTGGATTGTCTGAGGGTTTGAGTGTGGATTGGTAAGCCGGGCTGAACAGTGACTGGCATGAGGACAGCATCAATGCCGCGGCACCGAGGGCTACGATGCCCCGCCGCGAAATCGACCGCTTTTCCCTTTCGTGACCGTAGCGGCCCTTTGAGGCCTTCACACGCGTCATCATCCTGCCAGTCCGCTCCAAACGTTCCTGATCATCCGTTATATGCAGACCAGAATATCAGCTTACACCCCGCAGGCACCGAAATGCCTGAACATCCAAAACGATCCATATTTCGGAAAGACCCTGAAAAAAGACGTTCTCTATACATGTCTCAAATAGTTGAGCCTGATTGGCAAGTGCAAAAAATGAGCAGCTTCACTGCGTGTGTGGAGGATTGACACCCCCCCGCGTCCAAATTGTGGCGCAGCCATGCGCTACTGGTGGAGGAAATCCATCACCTGTGGGTGATCGGTTGCTGAGAAGAACGCCTGAGTCGTTCCCTGAAACACGATCTCGCCGTTGGACAGAAGGACCACTGTATCGGCCAGCCGGCGAATGTCGTCGGGATGATGGGTGACGAGGAGAACGGTGTTGTTGCTCTCCGCATGAAGCGCTTTCAACAGGCTTGCCATGCCTGCGCGTAAACCCGGGTCGAGCGCTGCGAAGGGTTCGTCCAGCAGCATGACGGAACGTTCGCGTACCAGCGCACGCGCAAGGGCTGCCCGCTGGCGTTCTCCCCCAGACATGCTCGACGGAAAGCGCTTCTCGAAACCGGCGAGCCCGACGCGTTCCAGCGCGGTCGTAATCCGAGCCTTATCTTCGCTGGACAGACGCAAAGAAGGATGGATGCCAAGCCCGATATTGGTGGCGATATCGAGATGGGCGAAGAGGTTGTTATCCTGAAAGATCAGCGACACTGGGCGTTCGGCCGGATCGTACTCGCTCATATCCTTAACCCCGATCAGCACACGGCCAGTTGCCGGCCTCTCGAAACCTGCGACGAGGTTGAGAAGGGTGGATTTACCCGAACCCGATGAGCCGACGACCGCCGTGACCCTGCCCGCCTGGAAGGACGTATCGAAGAGGAAATCCTGTTCCCCAAGCCTGAGCGACACCTGTTCGAGCCGCACATCCGCCTGACCGATATTCATGCTTTCGCTCTCTCGGATTGGCGCAAGACACCGCCCGCTGCTAGGATGAGGCAGATGATGCCAAGGATGAAGGCATAGCCCGCCGCGTCATTGCTGCGGTAGCTTCCCATATTGCTGTAGACCAGCCACGGCAAGGTGACGAAGCTTTCCGAACCGAAGAGCGCGACGGCGCCAAGATCACCAAGCGACAGCGCCATGGCAAAGGAAAAGGCCATGGCAAAGGCACGCCACAGAACCGGTAGATCGATCAGGCGAAAGCGCGAAAAGCCGGTGAGACCAAGACTGGCAACCAACCTGCCGGTTCTGGCCTGATGGGTGGCGAAGGCGGGTTCAAGAACGCGCATGGCGAAGGGCAAGGCCATCAGCATGTTGATGAGTGCCACAAGCAATGGCGCGAAGACGGAAACATCGCCGAAGGGGCGCAGCAGCAAAAACCATCCACTGCCCAGCACCACGGGCGGCACCAGAAGCACCATCGACGCGCCGCCACCCAAAATCGCCGAGAGAAGCTTCGCAAGCCGCCCAGGCTTGCTGCTATCCGAAATCACTTGCCGGGCGCGGATAAGCGCGACCGAGATCAGCACGGCCAGCGACGCGGAAACGAGCGCGATGGACAGGCTGGTGATCGCCGCACGACGGAACACCTCGGCACTCAAGAGGCGCCACAGGTCGGCAGTCAGGCCGGAGGCAGCGACTGCCACGAGCGGCGTCCCCACCAGAAGCACCGCAAGGACGAGGATTATACCGTCCCACAGCCGCCGTAACGGACGCGAAGCATCGAAACGACGAACCGCCTGGCCTTGCGTTTGCCCCTCCGCATCTGCCCCCGGCAGAAGCGAAAGCAGAGCCAGCAACAGGCCGGTCATGGCGATCTGCATCAGTGACAGCGCAATGGCGCGTGGCGGATCGAAATCGAAGCGCAATGCCTGATAGATCGCGACTTCGATGGTCGTCGCAGCCGGACCGCCGCCAAGTAGCAGTACCAGCGTGAAGCTTGTGGCGCAGAGCATGAAGATCAGCCCCGCCACCCCCGGCACCAACCGACGCACCACCGGCCATTCGATGAAGCGGAAGGCGGAGATAGCGTTCATGCCGAGAACGCTGCTCATGCGCCAATATTCACCCGGTATTCTTTCCAGCCCCGCCAAAAAGAAGCGCACGGCCAGAGGCAGATTGAAGAAGACATGGGCAATGAGAATGCCGGAAAGACCATAGATGCTGAAGGGCTGCTCCACCCCTGCGTAAAGAAGGGCCGTATTGAGCAGTCCCTGCCTACCCCAGATGGCTATCAGCCCCAAGGCACCGACGATCACCGGCAGCCCCATCGGCACCGCCATCAACCTTATGATCCAGATGCGGCCCGGAAAATCTCTCTGCCTCGCGAGTGCCAAGGCAACAGGCAGTCCGAGAGCCACCGAAAGCACGGTCGAGAGCGTTGCCTGCCAAAGGGTGAACCGGAGGATGCGCAGCGTATAGGGTTCGAAGAGGGCGCTCGACGCCGCATTGCTGTCAAAGGAAAGAAGCGCCGCGACCGCTAGCGCGATGAAGAGCAGCACGGCGGTGAATGCCGCCATGCCTCCCATCAAGAACCTGCGTCTGTCGCTGCGCGCAATCACCTGCGGCGTCGCCTAGCGCTTACTTCACGCTCATCGCGGTCAGCCACTCATCGATCCAGGCCTTGCGGTTCTTCGCCACCTCTTCCGGCGACATCAGGAACGTCTTGGTCGGCTGCACCAGCTTGCTGAACGCATCCGGCAGCGGCTGCGACGTGGCAGTGACCGGCATCATCCAGTTGTTTTCCGGAATGGCATCCTGAAAGCCGGGCGTAAGCATGAAGGCCAAGAATTTCTTGCCAAGCTCCTTTTCGGGCGCATTTTTCAACAGGCCAGCGACCTCGATCTGGATGTAATGGCCTTCCTCGAAGCTTGCGGCCTGATAGCGCTCGCTGTGCTCGGCCACCATATGGTAGGCGGGAGAGGTGGTATAGGAGAGCACCATCGGCACTTCGCCCTTGGTGAAGAGACCGTAGGATTCCGACCAGCCGGGCGTGACCGTCAGAACGCGGTTCTTGAGCTTCGTCCAAGCCTCCGGCGCCTTGTCGCCATAGACCGACTTGACCCACAGCAGCAGGCCGAGACCCGGCGTCGAGGTCCGAGGGTCCTGAATGGCGATCTTCTGCGACGGGTCGCCCTCCACCAGCTCTTTCAGGCTTTTGGGCGGGTTCTTCAGCGTCTGGGTGTCATAGATGACGGCGAAGTGGCCGTAGTCATATGGGACGAAGACGTCATCCTTGAAGCCGCCTGGGACTTTTGCCCCGGAAGCATCGACACCCGACGCTTCGAAAAGCCCGGTGTCCTTGGCTTCGGCGACAAGATTGGTATCGAGACCGACCACCACATCCGCCTTGGAGCCCGCACCTTCCAGCTTCAACCGGTTGAGGAGCGCCACGCCATCGGCCACGCCGACGAAGTTGACGGTGCAATCGCAGGTCTTCTCGAACGCTGCCTTCACCTTTGGGCCTGGACCCCACTCGGAAACGAAGCTCTCATAAGTATAGACGGTGAGGACTTTTTTATCCTGCGCAGAGGCGATGCCCGGCAGGAGGAAGGATGCGGCAACGAGGCCGGACAGCAAAAAACAACGGTTCATCAGACACCTTCTCGAATGGGTTACGGGAATAGGCGTCTGGATGGAAGCCGTCTAATCCCTCCGCCGGTGTTAACCGGATCAGGTTCTTCGGGTTGGCATTCGCCTCTCAGCCTTGTCCCGAAAGACAAAGCACCCCGTTAGAGCGAGAAAAGATGTAATGTGACAATCGGTTATTGGCAAGACGCGAGAAGCTATGCCTGCTCCGTCATATGCACGAGTTCCCAGACGTGGCCGTCTGGATCCTGGAAGCTGCCTGCATACATGAAGCCTTGATTCTGTACCGGCTTCCACTCCTGCCCGCCGGAAGAGAGTGCCGTTTTCAACATGCTGTCGATTTCCTCACGGCTGGAGGCGGATAGGCAGGTCAGAACTTCCGTGCTGCTCTTTGCATCGGCAATCTCGCCATTGATGAAATCGCGAAACCGCTCCTCCTGAAGCAGCATGACGAAGATGTTCTTCTCGACGATCATGCACAGCGTGCGCTCATCCGAATATTCCGGATTGAAACTGAAGCCGAGCGCGGTGAAGAAGGCTTTCGATGTCTCGATATTCTTGACCGGCATATTGACGAAGATCATGCGCATGGGCGGGCTCCTCCCTGTTGGAACAAAGCAGAGCCCATATTCACGCGCCTGTCAAAGAGGCCTAGCCTTCCATCTCTTCGCGCAGCATCTCAAGCTCCAGCCATTCTTCCTCCATGACCTCCAGCTTTTGGCGAAGCTTTGCCATTTCCTCCGCCAGCTTGTTGAAAGCGCCGGGGTCCTTGGCGAAAAGCTGCGGATCGGCCATTCGCTCTTCGCGCTTGGCGATTTCTTGCTGCAGCTTTTCCATTTCCTTCGGCAGATTTTCCAGCGCAAATTTCTGCTTGAAGGACAGCTTGCCCTTGCCCTTTGCAGGTTCAGTAGCGGGAGCGGCATTGGCCGAGACTTTCGCCTTCTCCTGCTTGTCCGAGCGCTTCTTGTCTTCTGCCGCACCCTTACGCTGCGCCATCATGTCGGAATAGCCGCCTGCATATTCGATCCAGCGGCCATCCGGCGCATCCGGATTGGCGGGCGCAATGGTCGAGGTCACGGTGCGATCAAGGAAATCACGGTCGTGGCTGACGAGAATGACGGTGCCCGAGAAGCTTGCGACGATTTCCTGAAGCAGGTCCAGCGTCTCGATATCGAGATCGTTCGTCGGCTCATCGAGGATGAGAAGGTTGGTCGGTCTTGCCAGGATACGCGCTAGAATAAGACGGGCGCGCTCGCCACCGGACAGATTGCGGATCGGCGTGCGGGCCTGTTCCGGCTGGAAGAGGAAGTCCTTCATATAGCCGGTCACATGCTTCTGCTCGCCGTTGACCAGCAGGCTTTCACCACGACCGTCGGTCAGGTAATGTGCCAGCGTGTCGTTCGGATTGAGGTCTTCGCGCTTCTGGTCGAGTGTCGCGATTTCCAGATTGGTGCCGAGCTTCACCGTGCCGCTATCGGGCGCGAGCGTACCTGTCAGCATCTTGAGCAGCGTGGTCTTGCCTGCACCATTCGGCCCGACGAGACCGATGCAATCGCCGCGATGCACCCGCAGCGAAAAGGGTGCGACGATGGTACGATCGCCATAGGCCTTGGTGATGGCCTCCGCCTCGATCACCAGCTTGCCGGATTCGCGCGCTTCCACGGCTGTGGCCTGTACCGAGCCCTGCGGCCCCTTGTGGCCGCGATAGGCGGCGCGCATGTCGCGCAACTCTCCGACGCGGCGCATGTTGCGCTTGCGCCGTGCCGTCACGCCATAGCGCATCCAGTGCTCTTCGCGCTCGATGGCCTTGCCGAGCTTGTGCTGCTCAAGCTCTTCCTCTTCCAGCACCTTGTCGCGCCATTCCTCGAAATGGCCGAAGCCACGGCTGAGCCTGCGGGACTGGCCGCGATCGAGCCAGACGGTGGCGGTCGACACCTTCTCAAGGAAGCGACGGTCGTGCGAAATCAGCACAAGCGCGCTTCGCGTCTGCTGCAATTCGCTTTCCAGCCATTCGATGGTCGGAAGATCCAGATGGTTGGTCGGCTCGTCCAGCATCAGAATATCCGGCTCGGGCGCCATCACTCGGGCAAGTGCGGCACGGCGCGCTTCCCCACCGGAAAGGCTCGAAGGATTTTCTTGGCCGGTCAGCCCTAGATGTTCGAGAATATAGCTGACGCGATACGGATCGTCGCCCGGCCCCAGACCCGACTCGGCATAGGCCTGCACCGTCTCGTAAGCGCCGAAATCCGGCGCCTGCTCCAGATAGCGGATCGTCGCGGACGGATGACGGAACACCTCGCCGGACTGCGCTTCCACCAGACCGGCGGCAATCTTCATCAGCGTCGATTTGCCCGAACCGTTACGGCCGACAAGGCAGATGCGGTCGCCCGGCTCCACCTGCAGATTGGCGCCGTCGAGCAGCGGGGTCACGCCGAAGGTCAGCTTGATGTCGTCGAGTTTCAGAATGGGGGGTGCCAAGGCATCAGGCTCCGGTCAGATCGTAAGGACGGGCAAGGACGATAGCCTTGCCGCTTTTAAGGCGAAGGCGAATGTCGCCCTCAGCCACGTTGGACATAGTGCGCGATGAGCCGAAGGCAAGCGCAAAATCACTGAGGGGATAGCGGGCGCTCTCGATATCGAGACCGGAAAGTGCGGTAAATCCCGCCACCGAGAACAGCGATCCGCGTGGCAGATCGAGGGCAAGTTCACCTTCAATCAGCGGAAACGCTTCTTCATTGCCGGAGGTCAGCATAACCTCGAAACCCCGCTCGGCCAGCGCCACGGCGTAAAGCAGATGAAACTGCGCATGGTCGGAGCGTTCCCCCGCCAGCGCGCCGACGAGCGTCAGCCGCTTCGCGCCGCGCGCCAAAGCCTCAGAAACGGCAATCTCGCCATCCGTTTCGCCTTTGGCAGCTGGAAAAGGCTGTTGCGGCACATCCGGCCATTCCTGCACTAGAAACGCATCGGCGGAATCGAAATCGCCCACCCACAGTTCCGGTTGAAGCCCGAGCGGCGTGGCATGTTTCATGCCGCTATCGGCGGCAATCACCCGCGATCCGGCAACCGCACGGCGCAGGCGCTCCGTCACGACGATATCGCCGCCCAGCAGAATGGTGAAATGATCCGATGTCATGCCCTGCCTTATCGCGAAACATCACCTCAAGGAAAGGCGCAAACGCCGCAAAAGGCGGCGATATTGATTTTTCAGCCAGACAGGATTATGACAGCCAGCAGTGGTGATTTGCCGACCGGCTTGCAGCCACTTTAAAGAAGTCGCTAAAGGGTCGAGGAAAAAGGCAATTTCCGAGGACCGGTCGCGATTTCGCTGCCGGTTTTTTTGTGTTTGGACGTGAGAGTTCGCGATGCCCATCAAGATTCCCGATACGCTTCCCGCCTTCGAAACCCTCGTCAATGAGGGTGTACGGGTGATGACCGAGACCATGGCGATCCGTCAGGATATCCGCCCGCTCCAGATCGGGCTCTTGAACCTCATGCCGAACAAGATCAAGACCGAAATCCAGATGGCTCGCCTTGTCGGTGCCTCGCCGCTGCAGGTGGAGCTCTCATTGGTGCGGATTGGCGGACACCGTGCCAAGAACACGCCGGAAGAACACCTCCTCTCCTTCTACGAGACGTGGGAAGAGGTCCGTCACCGCAAGTTCGATGGCTTCATCATCACCGGCGCGCCCGTCGAGACGCTGGCCTATGAGGACGTGACCTACTGGGATGAGATGAAGAAAATCTTCGACTGGACAGAAACCAATGTCCATTCGACGCTCAATGTCTGCTGGGGGGCAATGGCGGCGATCTATCATTTCCATGGCGTGCCGAAGCATGAATTGAAGCAGAAGGCCTTCGGCGTCTATCGCCACCGCAATCTCTGCCCTGCTTCCATCTATCTCAACGGCTTCTCCGACGATTTCCAGGTGCCGGTGTCGCGCTGGACGGAGGTGCGTCGCGCCGACATCGAGAAGCATCCCGATCTCGAAATCCTGATGGAATCCGAGGAAATGGGCGTGTGTCTCGTGCATGAGAAGCGCGGCAAGCGGCTCTACATGTTTAACCATGTGGAATATGACTCCACCTCGCTCGGGGACGAGTATTTCCGCGACGTCAATTCCGGCGTTCCGATCAAGCTGCCGCATGATTATTTCCCGCACAACGACCCATCGCTGACGCCGCTCAACCGCTGGCGCAGCCATGCGCACCTTTTCTTCGGCAACTGGATCAACGAGATCTATCAGACGACCCCTTACGCATTGGAGGAGATCGGCGAGGCCTCGGCCTGACACGATCGCTTCTGCGAAAAACGCATTTTCCGACGTTGCGTCAGCCGCCAAAATGGCGCAACGTCCGGCACAAATTGCAAGTGATAGGGAGAATGTCGGATGAGTGACGCAAGCGTTCGGGAGAATTTTGGCCTGACAGCGACCGGCGAAAAGGTCGAACGGGTGACGATCAGCGCTGGCGGCCTGACGGCCAAGGTTATCACCTGGGGTGCGGTCATTCAGGATCTGCGGCTTGAGGGACATCAGCCGCCGCTGGTTCTTGGCTTCGACGGGTTTGACGACTATCCGAAATACTCATCCTATTTCGGCGCGACACCGGGCCGAAACGCCAATCGTATCGGTGGCGGCAAGTTTTCCATCGACGGCAAAGACTACCAGCTGGAGCTGAACGAGAAGGGCGTGTCGCATTTGCATGGCGGAAGCGACGGCACGGGCAAGCGCAACTGGATGATCATGGAGCACGGACCAAGCCATGTCGTGCTGCAGATCATCGATCCCAACGGTCGCGCTGGTTACCCAGGCAATTGCACGATGACGGCAACCTACACGATCCGCGAGGGCGGCGTGCTGTCGGTTGTCTATGAGACGACGACCGACCTGCCGACTATCGCCAATGTCTGCCAGCATTCCTATTTCAATCTCGACGGCGCCGAGACCGCCCTCGGCCATCATATCGAAATTGCCGCCGATCATTATCTGCCAACCGATGAGCGCCAGATTCCAACCGGCGAAATCCGCTCCGTCTCCGGAACGGTCTTCGATCTGCGTGAGCCGACATTGATGAGCCGGAAGGACGACCATGGCGAACAGGTGCTCTACGACCACAATTTCTGCCTTTCGGCAGAGCGTGTGGCCAAGCGCATGGTCGCGCATGTCCACGCGCCAGCCTCCGGCATTTCGCTCGATGTTCACACAACCGAACCCGGCGTTCAGTTCTATTCTGGTTTCAAGCTGAACACTGCCGTTCCGGGACATGACGGACGCCATTACGGCCCCTTCGCGGGCTTCTGCCTGGAAACGCAGATCTGGCCGGATGCCATCAATCACGAAGGCTTCCCGAAAGCGATCCTGCGTCCCGGCGAAACGCTTCGCCAGGAAACGGATTACATCTTCACCAAAGACTAAAGCCTATCGGTCCAGCACGCAGCCGACATAAGCGCCGGAGCCTCTTGCCCGGCGCTCGATAAGCCCCGCGAGACGCTGCATCCCGCGACCGGGCTTGCTAGCATTGCGATCGATCGGGTTCGGCAAGGACACGGCAAGTAATGCTGCCTGCCGGGAGCTGAGTTTCGACGCTGGCACCTTGAAATGGTACTGCGCCGCGGCCTCGATGCCGTAGATACCGGGGCCCCATTCGGCGATGTTGAGATAGATTTCCATCATCCGCTGTTTCGACCAGATGAAGTCGGATACGAGCGCAAGCGGCAGTTCCAGTCCCTTGCGGATGAAGGACCGACCGTTCCAGAGAAATAGGTTCTTGGCCGTCTGCATCGGAATGGTGCTGGCGCCTCGTGTCGCCTCGCCTTCCAGTGCGTCATTGACGACTCCCTGCATCTGATTCCAGTCCACCCCGCCATGGAAACAGAACTGGCCGTCTTCCGACATCATCACCGACTGGATGAGCCGAGGCGAGATATCCTCCAGAGGCACCCATTGCCGGTCGTAGCCTTGGAAAGTCACCAGATCGGCAAGCATTAGCGTCGAGATGGGTCGGATGAAGGGAATGGCATAAACGGGGATCAGCAGATAGGGCAGGACTAACAGCGCCAGCAGAAACATGCCGACACGTTTGGCGAGGCTCTTGATATCCAATTTGGGCCTGCTCTCCTCGTCGGGAAGCGCCTCATACTCCCTTTCGCTTTCCGGCGTACTGCTCACATCCCGTCCCCACTCGTTCAGATCAAGCCTTTCATATTCCGCTCGCACCATCAAGGCTACTCACCAGGGCGAAGTTCCACACCCGTTCAACAAAACATTTGCCAGCCCTTTTACCCCATGCCAAACAGCCGCGAGATGTAAGGAAGCGGTGCCATGACATTCGAGACACGGCTGCGCGATAACGCGGCAAGCACGGAAAAACTGCTGGCAGAGATCCTGACGGACAAGGTCGGTTATGACGAGATCGCACGGCCGGCCAACCTGCTGGATGCCATGCGCCATGGCGTGCTGAACGGCGGCAAGCGCCTTCGGCCTTTCCTCGTCATCGAGACAGCGCGGCTGCTCGACGGCAATGAGGCTGCAGCGCTGCGTGTGGGCGCCGCGCTTGAATGTCTCCATTGCTACTCGCTGGTGCATGACGATCTACCCGCCATGGACGATGACGATCTGCGTCGCGGCCAGCCGACGGTCCACAAGAAGTTCGATGAGGCCACAGCCATTCTGGCGGGCGACAGCCTCCTGACGCTCGCTTTCGATATTATCGCGAGCCCGCAAACGCCGCTGACCGGCGATCAGAAGACGGCACTGGTGTTGGCGCTTTCGCGCGCTGCCGGCATTGGCGGCATGGCAGGCGGTCAGGCGCTCGATCTGGCGGCAGAAAAGCAGGCGCCGGATGAAGCGGGCATCGTGACCTTGCAGGCGATGAAAACAGGCGCGTTGCTGCGCTTTGCCTGCGAGGCAGGTGCAATCATTGCCGGAAACGACGCATCTCACCGCAAGACGCTGCGCAGCTTCGGCGAAAAGATCGGCCTCGCCTTCCAGCTTGCCGACGATCTTCTCGACCTCACCTCGGATGCCGCTACCATGGGCAAGGCAACCGGCAAGGATGCCGCTCGCGGCAAGGGCACGCTTGTGGCGTTACGCGGGGAAGACTGGGCGCGTGAAAAACTTCAGGAACAGGTGTGCGACGCGGCAACCCTGTTGGCCCCCTACGGAGAGAAGGCCGATATTCTGGTGCAAGCGGCCCGCTTCATAGCCGAGCGCAAAAGCTGAGAGCTAGAGCGCCATGCGTCTCACTGGACGCACCAAGGCGCTCTATCCTGTTTAATCTACGCATCATGCTTTTCCGAAAATCGATTCCGATTTTCGGGCCGATGTTGAAGCGCCTACCACGCCTGCACACCGTCTACACACACCAAAAAGGGCCGCCAAAGCAGCCCTCTTCGAAAACGATCATTGAGGTAAAAGGCTATTAGCCGTTTTGCGTCAACGGCGAGATCAGCACTTCCACGCGACGGTTCTGGGCGCGGCCGTCGGGCGTTGCGTTGGATGCCACTGGCTGCGACGGGCCGAAGCCCATGGTGGACATGCGGCGCTGATCGACGCCCTGGCTTCCCAAATAATTGGCAACCGAGGCGGCACGACGCTGCGAGAGCAACTGGTTGTGGTTCAGGCTGCCGGTGGAGTCGGTAAAGCCGTTGACGTCGATATAGGTCTTGTTGAACTTGTTCAGAACGATCGCCACAGAGTTCAGCGTCGGGTAGAATGGCGGAATCACCTGGTCTTGATCGGTTGCGAAGGTGATGTTGGACGGCATGTTGAGAACGATGCTGTCGCCACGGCGCGTCACCGATACGCCTGTACCCTGCAGCTGCTGGCGCAGTTCCGCTTCCTGATTGTCCATATAGCCGCCGATCGCGCCACCGGCGAGCGCGCCGATACCAGCACCGATCAGGGCGTTGCGGCCCTTGTTGCCGCCGCCGATGGCTAGGCCGCCAACCGCACCGGCCAGCGCGCCAAGCCCGGCACCGCCCGCCATGTTGGAGACCTTCTGCTCACCCGTATAGGGGTCGGTCGTGGTGCAGGCGGACAGGTAGGTTGCGGCAAGCGCAAGAACAGCAAACTTCTTGATCATTGAAATCATTGCTCCGTGAGTTTTTGGAGGTAAGACACAGCAATTCTGGCATTTTCACGGTCGCTACTCACTCTGCCGCGTCCTTTTGGCCAAAACGTTTTTCGATATAGTCGATGACCAGCGCCTCGAAGTCCTGGGCGATATTCGGTCCGCGCAGTGTCAGCGCCTTTTCGCCATCGATGAAGACAGGTGCCGAAGGGCTCTCACCCGTGCCGGGTAACGAAATGCCGATATCGGCATGCTTGCTTTCGCCCGGGCCATTGACGATGCAGCCCATGACGGCGACGTTCAGCGCCTCGACGCCTGGATATTTCTCACGCCAGACGGGCATGTTCTTGCGAATGTCGTTCTGGATATTCTGTGCCAGTTCCTGGAAGACGGTAGACGTCGTGCGCCCGCATCCCGGACAGGCCGCGACCACGGGGATGAACTGACGAAAGCCCATGACCTGCAAAAGTTCCTGCGCCACCTGCACCTCGCGGGTGCGGTCGCCATTCGGCTCCGGCGTCAGAGATACACGGATCGTGTCACCAATACCCTGTTGCAACACATAGCCCATGGCAGCAGACGAGGCGACAATGCCCTTCGAACCCATGCCGGCTTCGGTGAGGCCGAGATGCAGCGCGTGGTCGGAGCGCTCCGAGAGCATGGAATAGACCGCGATCAGGTCCTGAACCTGGCTGACCTTGGCAGACAGAATGATGCGGTTGCGTGGCAGGCCGATCTCTTCGGCGAGCTCGGCGGAAATCAGCGCCGATTGCACGATGGCTTCACGTGTGACCTGACGGGCGGACAGCGGAAAGCCGGCGTCCTTGTTCTTGTCCATCAGACTGGTCAGCAGTTCCTGGTCGAGCGACCCCCAGTTGACGCCGATGCGCACCGGCTTGTCATAGCGGATCGCCATCTCGATGATGTCACCGAACTGCTTGTCCTTCTTGTCCTTGAAGCCGACATTACCGGGATTGATGCGGTACTTTGCCAGAGCCTCGGCACAGGCCGGATGATCGGCCAAGAGCTTGTGGCCGATATAATGAAAGTCGCCGACGAGCGGCACATCGATGCCAAGCCGCAGCAAACGGTCGCGGATTTTCGGAACGGCCGCAGCACTCTCGTCGCGGTCGACCGTGATGCGGACGATTTCGGAACCGGCGCGATGCAGTGCCGCGACCTGTTGGACCGTTGCATCGATATCGGCGGTATCCGTATTGGTCATGGACTGCACCACGACGGGTGCGCCACCGCCGACGATAACGCCGCCCACATCGACGGCAACGGAGGCGCGGCGTGGCTTCGGATCGTAATCGGAGTGTGCGTTCATGACGGTCTCTACAACTGCGGTGAGTGTGGTCTTTCAGGTGGATCAAGGCGAGCGCCTTGTCAACATCGAAGCAGTCAACTGGTAGTTTACTGCAATCGTGGCGAAATTCGAGCCTGTCTGCCAGCTTACCAAAACGAAAGGGCTTCCATGGGCAATGGAAGCGCTTTGATGAAGTGGAGCAGGCAAAGTCTAGTCTTCAGTGTCCACTTGCGCCATCCGCATGGCGTGCGAGCCTGGAGAGCAGCAGCACGACGACATGCAGAAGCGGAATGAACAGGAAGACGGTTGCAAGACCGGTATGTTCGGCAATGAAGCCGATGGCCGATGGTGCAACGAGAATACCGGAATAACCCATGGTGGTGACCACAGACAGACCGATCCCCGGCGCCAGTCCCGGCATGTTGCCCGCGGCGGAGAAGGCAATCGGCACCATGTTGGAAATGCCGATACCCGCAATGGCAAAGCCGATAATGGCGATGAACGCGTTGCCAGCTGTACCCGCGATCAGAAGCCCGACGATCGACATGATCGAGCAGACCTGCAATGTGCGCACTGCTCCCAGACGCTCGCGCACCAGATCGCCGGCAAAGCGCATGACGGCCATGGTGAGGGAGAAGGCGGCGAAGGCAAAGCCCGAAACGGCAACCGACGCACCAAGCTCGTTGCGCAGGTAGAGCGCGCCCCAATCAAGCACCGCACCCTCGGGCACCATGGAAAACAGCGCCATGAGGCCGATGATCCAGGGAAGCGGTGTAAGCGGCAGGCGGCCTTTCGGGCGCTCTTCTTCCGGATGCGGACGATCCACCATGACGCGCGGCCAAGCGATCGCCAGCAGCGCTGCAGAAATGATGGTCAGGGCAATAGCGTGGCCGTAAATACCGATCTTGGTGATCAGCAAACCGCCAAGACCCGCGCCGATCAATCCGCCAAGGCTCCAAAAGGCGTGGCAGGAGGACATGATGGCGCGCCGCATGCCACGCTCCACAGCAACGGCATTTGCATTCATCGCCACATCCATGGCACCCGTCAGCCCGCCGAAGAGGAACACGGTGATCACGCCCGCCCAGACGGTGTTGGAGAGTGTGATGAGAAGCAGCGTCGGCACAAAGATCGCCGCACAGAACAGCGTGACCGTGCGCGAGCCGACACGGGCGATCTGTGAACCGGCCACCGGCATACAGGAAAGCGAGCCAAGACCGAAGACGAGAATGACCAGACCAAGTTCGCTCTCGCTCAGGGAAAGACGCTTGGCGAACTCGGGGATCATCGGCGCCCACGACCCCATCATGAAACCATTCATGAGGAACAGTAGGGAAACGCCGAAGCGTGTGCGCGTCATATAGGGGGTGCGGGCCGTGGAGACGGACATCGGGGAGCCGGTCATGCGGGCTGGTCCTTCAGTGAATGCGGATGGGATGAGGCACGGGTATTGCGCCCGGCAAGATGAATATCGAGCTTGTGTCTGCGCAGATCGCGGACAAAGGCTTCGTCGGCGTCATCTTCCAGAACAAGGGTGAGATCGGGGTTGAGCGGCGCCACATGGAAGGCAGCGCCAGCGCCCAGCTTCTCGCTGGTAATCGCAGCCATAGTTCTGCGGCTCGCCTTGCAGGCCAGTCGCTTGAACGTGGCGTCCTGATAGATATCGGCTGAAAGGCCGTCGGCAGCGGTCATGCCGCAGACGCCGAGGATACAGAGATCCGGCCGCATATCATCCAGCTGCGCAATAGCCGTCATATCGATGGCGGCACCGACGGCAGGATCGATCCTGCCACCGACGACGATCAGTTCCAGGTCGGCACGGCCTGAGAGTTCTGCCGCGATAACCGGCGTATTGGTGATGACGGTGAGCCCAACGCCCTCCGGCAGGTGTCGGGCGATGGCAAGATTGGTGGAACCCGCATCAAGGAAGATCGTCGCTCCTTGCGCGATGCACGCGGCAGCCGCTTGGCCGAGAGCATCCTTGCGGTCCTGCATATCCGTCATGCGATGGCTGAGTGGCACGGTCTTGCCACTGGAAATCAGTGCGCCGCCATAGACCCGTTCGCACAGGCCGCGCGCTGCCATATCGCGAAGATCGCGCCGGATCGTGTCGTCCGACACATCGAATGTCTGCGCCAGGTCCTGCGCTAGAACGCGCCCCTTGCTTTGCAGCTCGGCGAAGATGAGCGTCTGGCGCTCGCTGACAAAGTGATCGATCTTGGACATTCGGCATCAACATGTAGAATCGTGTATAAACATGCATACATGCGGGATGCCTCACCTACAAGCAGAAATGCCCGCACAATGGCGGGCATTCTTGTCACTCTTGATGTCGGTTCGTTACTGTGCGTAGACGACCAGCAAATCCTTGGCGTCGATCTGATCGCTTGGCCGAACAAGCACTTCGGCGATCTTGCCGTCCCGCTCGGCGTGAAGCGCGGTTTCCATCTTCATGGCCTCGATGGAAACCAGAACGTCACCGGCCTTTACCTCTTGACCGGCATTGGCGAAGACGCGGGAAATGACACCCGGCATCGGCGCGCCGACATGCGCGGCATTACCTGGTTCTGCCTTCCGGCGGGCAGCGGCGCCCGTTGCGCCATGGGCGCGGTTCGGCACCTTGATGCGACGCGGCTGGCCGTTGATTTCGAAGAACACCGTGACCATGCCCTTGTCATCGACGCCCGACGACGCCTGGTTGACGATGACGAGCGTCTTGCCGCGTTCGATATCGGCAAACAGTTCCTCGCCATCTTCCATGCCGTAGAAGTAAGCATGTGTCGGCAGCACAGACACCGGACCGTAGGTCTCCGAAGCCAGCGCGAAATCGGTGAACACCTTCGGATACATCAGGTAAGAGGCGAACTCGAAATCATCGACCGGACGCTCAAGCTTGGTTTCGATTGCCTTGCGCTCGGCCTCCAGATCGGCATCTTCCAGCAGCGAGCCTGGACGGACCGTGTAAGGCTTATCGCCCTTCAACGCCTTTTTCTGCAACGCTTCTGGCCAGCCACCCGGCGATTGGCCGAGATCGCCCTTCAGCATGGAGACGACCGAATCGGGGAAGGAGACTTCCTTCTCCGGGTTTTCGACATCGGCCACCGTCAGATCCTGGCTCACCATCATCAGCGCCATGTCGCCGACGACCTTGGAGGATGGCGTGACCTTGACGATATCGCCGAACATCCTGTTGGCATCGGCATAGGCCTGCGCCACTTCGTGCCAACGGCTTTCGAGACCGAGCGAGCGCGCCTGCTCCTTGAGGTTGGTGAACTGGCCGCCGGGCATTTCGTGCAGATAGACTTCCGATGCCGGTCCCTTGAGATCGCTTTCGAAGGCGACATACTGGTTGCGCACGGCTTCCCAATAGAAGGAAATGCGGCGGATCCACTCGGCGTCGAGACCGGTATCGCGCTCCGAACCGGCCAGCGCCTCGACGATGGAGCCGAGGCAAGGCTGCGACGTGGTGCCGGAGAAGGCGTCCATCGCCGCATCCACGGCATCCACACCTGCATCGACGGCGGCAAGAACTGTTGCGGCAGCAATGCCGGAGGTGTCATGCGTGTGGAAATGGATCGGCAGGCTGGTGGCTTCACGCAGCGCCTTGAACAGCACCTTGGCGGCGGCAGGCTTGAGAAGGCCAGCCATGTCCTTGACGGCAATGATATGGGCGCCGGCCTTTTCCAGCTCGACTGCGAGGTTGGTATAATATTTGAGGTCGTATTTCGGGCGCGCCGAATTCAGAAGATCACCCGTATAGCAGATCGTCGCTTCGCAGAGTTTGTTCTCTTCGGCGATCGCATCCATCGACACGCGCATGTTTTCGACCCAGTTCAGGCAGTCGAAGACCCGGAACAGGTCCACGCCACCCTTGGCCGCCTGACGGACAAAGTATTTGACGACATTATCTGGATAGTTCTTGTAGCCGACGCCGTTGGCGCCACGCAAAAGCATCTGCAAGAGCAGGTTCGGCGCGCCTTCGCGGATCAGCGCCAGACGCTCCCACGGGTCTTCGGTGAGAAAGCGCATGGAGACGTCGAAGGTCGCGCCACCCCAACATTCCAGCGAGAGAAGCTGCGGCAGGGCCTTGGCATACACACTTGCAACGCGAGAAATGTCATGAGTGCGCACGCGCGTTGCCAGAAGCGACTGATGGCCGTCGCGCATGGTGGTGTCGGTGACGAGAACACGCTTTTCGTTGCGCATCCACTCGGCAAAGCCCTTTGGCCCAAGTGTGTCCAAAAGCTGCTTGGTGCCATCCGGCGTTGGCGCGTCGATGTAGGGCACGACAGGCTTGACGGCCTTGTCGGAGGGCGTTGCGCGGCCCTTGGTCTCCGGGTGACCGTTGACTGTGACATCGGCCAGATAGGTGAGAAGCTTGGTGGCTCGGTCCTGACGCTTCACCTGGGCAAAAAGCTCTGGCGTCGAGTCGATGAAGCGCGTCGTGTAGGTGTTGTTGCGGAAGCTCTCGTGACCGATGATAGCCTCAAGGAAGGTGAGGTTTGTCGCCACGCCACGAATACGGAATTCGCGCAGCGCACGATCCATACGGCTGATCGCTTCATCCGGCTGCGGCGCCCAGGCGGTCACCTTGACAAGAAGCGGATCGTAATAGCGGGTGATCACGGCGCCGGTATAGGAGGTGCCACCATCCAGACGAATGCCGAAGCCCGAAGCAGAACGATAGGCCGTGATACGTCCGTAGTCCGGAATGAAATTGTGCTCGGGATCTTCGGTGGTGATACGGCACTGCAGCGCGTGGCCGTTAAGACGGATATCCTTCTGCTCGGGAACGCCCGATTCCGGCGTGCCGATGGCAGCCCCTTCAAGAATGTGGATCTGCGCCTTGACGATATCGATGCCGGTGACGACTTCGGTCACCGTGTGTTCTACTTGGATGCGCGGATTGACCTCGATGAAGTAAAATTTGCCGGTATCGGCATCCATCAGATATTCGACCGTGCCTGCGCCGATATAATTCGTCGCCGATGCGATCTTCAGCGAGTAACTGGCAAGTTCCTGACGCTGCGCTTCTGTCAGGTAGGGCGCAGGCGCGCGCTCGACCACCTTCTGGTTACGGCGTTGGATGGAGCAGTCGCGCTCGAAGAGGTGAACGACATTGCCATGTGTATCGCCAAGGATCTGGCTTTCCACATGGCGGGCACGCTCCACCAGCTTTTCGAGATAGACTTCGTCCTTGCCAAAGGCCGCCTTGGCTTCGCGCTTGGCCTCGGTCACTTCGCGGGCAAGGTCCTCCTTCTTGCGGATGGCGCGCATGCCGCGACCGCCACCGCCCCAGGAGGCTTTGAGCATTACTGGATATCCGATTTCCTCGGCCATGCGCTCAACCTGGGCGAGATCATCCGGAAGGGGTTCAGTTGCCGGAACCACCGGAACGCCAACCGAGATCGCCAGATTGCGTGCGGCTACCTTGTTACCGAGCTGGCGCATGGTTGAAGGCCGTGGGCCGATGAAGGTAATACCCGCCGCATCGCAAGCATCGACGAATTCGGGGCTTTCCGACAGAAGGCCGTAGCCTGGATGAATGGCATCGGCACCGGACAGCTTGGCGACGCGGATGACTTCTTCGATCGACAGGTAGCTCTCGATCGGTCCCATATCCTTGGCAAGGTGCGGACCGCGACCGACCTGATAGCTTTCATCCGCCTTGAAGCGATGAAGCGACAGCTTGTCCTCTTCCGCCCAGATGGCGACCGTTTTTATACCGAGCTCGTTGGCGGCACGAAATACGCGGATTGCGATCTCCGAACGATTGGCAACGAGAATTTTCGATATCTTCAAAACGGCCTCCCAAGAACCTAGAGCAAGTCAACATGCTGCAGCGCGAAACTAAGCAGTAAAATCAGATGTTGGAAAGGCCGATTTTCAACTTCACGGTTCTGGTGCGCTCGTCTGGATGCGTCAGGCAATCAGACCACAGCGAAACGCAAGCGCGATAACATGCTGACGGTTGCGCGCGTCGAGCTTGCGCTGAATACCATTGATGTACCAATCCACCGTGTGGCTCGAAATGGAAAGGGCGTGGCCGATCTCCGGGGAGGTGTTGCCGAGCGCCAGCAGGTTCAGCACATCCCGTTCCCGGCGCGTCAGTTGCGCCACCGAAAGATTGGGGCGAGCCAGCAGCTCTTGCATGTGACCGGCAAACCCGGCAAGACGCCAAAATGTGGCGCGCATGGCCGCATCAAGGGTGCAAAGCTCCGCCGCGCTAAACTCGCATCCCCGACCACTGATGAAAACGCCACCGAGCAACCCGTTGCGACCATGGATCGGAAATGCGTATCCCTCGCCCAATCCAGAGCGCGCTGCATCCTGAAAAAGTTTCGACGCCCGTTTGCGATGTGTCGCCTGCGACAGAAATGCGACCCCATCACGCCATCTGAATGGGACTTGCATCAGGTAGAACGCTCTCTCGACCGGATCCACTTCCACATATTTCTTGGCGCGGTAGAGGTCAGCCCAGCCATCCGGCAGGTGCTCTGAAAGAGTGATGTCGGTGACACTTGCATGGCTGACGACGCGGCGGAAGACACGGTAATGATCGAACCCGTAGTGGCTGATGAGGCTTTGAAAAACGGAAAGAAACTCGCTCCTTCCCATGGGCTCGGCATGGGTGTAGAGAAAATCAAATACCTTCTGCATTTCAAGACGTATCCTGGCACTCGAATAGATCGTGACCGTAGCGAGAGGGGCCCTCCTGCCCTCATGGATCAGGCGTTGTCACGACAAAATTGCAATCAGTCGACAGCACTACAAAACTTATCCGCGAATTATGATGATTTGACAATCTTTCGCGGCAAATTTCCGACCTGCGATTCTATTGGCCTCGCGCCGAGAATCCCCGTTAAGCGCCCATTCATGTAGAAAGTGCAATAAAACAACTGCTTGCCTAACCCGCAATCGCCCTTGTCGCTCAAGGCTTCAGGGTTTCGCCCCAACCGGGCACGACTGAAATGAAGACGGGATTTGGAAATTGACACTGTTTCAAGTTTACACGCGCGCACTGCGCTACCTTGCAACCAACAAGTGGCGGGTCACGATCGT
Organism: uncultured Agrobacterium sp.; assembly: GCA_913777615.1. GTDB lineage: Bacteria > Pseudomonadota > Alphaproteobacteria > Rhizobiales > Rhizobiaceae > Agrobacterium. Next base: position 190,239 of record CAJYTK010000009.1, read on the forward strand.
CGTTGTTGCAAACGTTATTCTTGCGGCAATCACCATTGCGGAGCCGGTTCTTTTCGGCCGCATCATCGATGCGTTGTCCACGGGTTCCGTTCCGACCAATATCCTCATTCTCTGGGGCGCTTTCGGCCTGTTCAACACGGTCGCTTACGTCGCTGTGGCGCGTGAGGCAGACCGGCTTGCCCATGGACGCCGCGCATCGCTTTTGACCGAAGCTTTCGGTCGTATCATTTCCATGCCGCTGTCCTGGCATCACCAGCGTGGTACCTCCAACGCGCTGCATACGCTGCTGCGCGCCAGCGAGACGCTGTTCGGCCTGTGGCTCGAATTCATGCGCACGCATCTGGCAACCTTCGTTGCCGTTGCGTTGCTGATTCCGACTGCATTCTCGATGGATATCCGCCTCAGCTTCGTGCTGGTGGGCCTCGGCATCTTCTACTGGTTCATCGGCAAGTGGGTAATGAACCGCACGAAGGAAGGCCAGGCCTCCGTCGAGGAGCACTACCACACCGTTTTTGCCCATGTGAGCGACTCGATCAGCAACGTCTCGGTGCTGCACAGCTACAACCGTATCGAAGCGGAAACCAAGGCTCTGAAGTCTTTCACCGAACGGTTGCTGAGTGCCCAGTACCCGGTTCTCGACTGGTGGGCGTTTGCCAGCGCGCTGAACCGCACGGCCTCGACGCTGTCGATGATGATCATCCTGATCATCGGTACGATCCTGGTGAAGAACGGCGAGCTTCGCGTGGGTGACGTCATTGCCTTTATCGGCTTTGCCAACCTTCTCATCGGTCGCCTTGACCAGATGCGCGCCTTCGTTAGCCAGATTTTCGAAGCCCGCGCCAAGCTCGAGGACTTCTTCAAGCTCGAAGATTCCGTTCAGGAGCGTGAAGAACCGAGTTCGGCCGGCGAACTTGGTCACGTCAAAGGCACGGTTGAATTCCGCAATGTCAACTTCGGCTTTGCCAACACCAAGCAGGGCGTCCACGACGTTTCCTTCGTTGCCAATGCTGGCGAAACGGTTGCCATCGTCGGCCCGACGGGCGCAGGCAAGACGACGCTCATCAACCTGTTGCAGCGTGTCTACGACCCCAACTCGGGCCAGATTCTCGTCGATGGCACCGATATCTCGACGGTCACCCGCCAGTCGCTCAGAAGCTCGATCGCAACCGTGTTCCAGGATGCCGGCCTTCTGAACCGCTCGATCCGCGATAACATCCGCCTTGGCCGCGAAACGGCCACCGACGATGAGATCGTCCAGGCCGCAACTGCGGCGGCCGCGACCGACTTCATCGACAGCAGGCTGAACGGCTACATGACCCAGGTCGGTGAGCGCGGCAACCGTTTGTCCGGTGGTGAGCGCCAGCGTATCGCCATCGCCCGTGCGGTTCTGAAAAATGCGCCGATCCTCGTGCTCGACGAAGCGACCAGTGCGCTCGACGTGGAAACCGAAGCACGCGTCAAGGACGCGGTCGATGCGCTGCGCAAGGACCGTACCACCTTCATCATCGCCCACCGCCTATCGACGGTCCGCGACGCCGATCTGGTGCTGTTCATGGAGAATGGCCGGATTATCGAAAAGGGCACCTTCGATGAGCTCAGCATGCGCGGCGGTCGCTTCACATCGCTGCTCAGAGCGAGCGGCCTCGTCAACGACGATGAGAAGACCGGCACGCCGTCGCTCAATATGCCACAGCGGCAGTTGAACCACGCATAAGATAAAAAGACCTCGTGATCTAAGACTGACCTCCGCCGCTTCGCGCTGCGGGGGTTTTTCTTTTCTCAGGCCTCGTCTCAAGAACAAAAAAGCCCCGGCTTGAACCGGGGCTGTCATAGAAGTAGCGCTGATGCTGGACTGGGGCTGCCGCAAAGCGGATAACCCCGATCGAACGTCTCAATAATTGTCGTCTTCGTCTTCGTCCTTGCGGGTAGACTTGAGCGAGGAGAGCTTGGCGAAAACGGCGTTGGCGTCGATTTCCTTCTCTTCTTCGCGCTCGTAGCTAAAGTCGAGCTTCTCGGTGGTGCTTGCCGGCTGGAGGGTTGCGTCCAGCTCTTCCTGGGTCGGAAGCGGACGACCGCGCGATGCGCGTTCAACTTCAAGGTCGAGATCGATCTGGCTGCAAAGGCCGAGCGTGACCGGATCCATCGGCGTCAGATTGGCCGCGTTCCAGTGCGTGCGGTCACGGATCTGCTCGATGGTCGACTTGGTGGTGCCGACGAGGCGCGAAATCTGCGCATCCTTCAGCTCCGCATGGTTGCGTACCAGCCAGAGAATGGCATTGGGACGGTCCTGGCGCTTGGAAACAGGCGTGTAGCGCGGGCCACGGCGCTTGGATTCGGGAACGCGAACCTTCGGCTCCGAAAGCTTGAGCTTGTGGTTTGGATTGGCTTCTGCGCGCTGGATTTCGTCGCGGGAAAGCTGCCCGGTCGCGATCGGATCGAGACCTTTAATACCCTGCGCTGCTTCACCATCGGCGATTGCCTTGACCTCAAGCGGATGAAGCTTGCAGAACGTGGCAATCTGATCGAACGACAGCGCCGTGTTGTCAACGAGCCAAACGGCCGTCGCTTTCGGCATGAGCAGTGTTTGAGCCATAGATACAATCCTTCTGAGCGTCCGCGCCGGTGTCGCGGGCGTGGGATGAAACCACTGATTTCCGGGAATATGACCGTTCTATAACCGGACTGCATCAGAATTGCAATTGTTCGCGCGACAAATGACCTTTGTCTAATTGCCGGACGTCACCAACCTGTTATGAATTGAGCACATGACTGGAGAAAGGAGTCTCCAGACTTAAAAAGACAATCTGCATGAGGAGGAGTTCATGGCTTCGAAGATCTACCCGGTTCTCAAATCGGCCAAGACCGGCACGCTGATCGACAATGACCGCTATCTGAAATGGTATCAGGACAGCGTGGAAGATCCGGAAAAGTTCTGGGGCAAGCACGGCAAGCGGATCGACTGGTTCAAACCCTATACCAAGGTCAAGAACACCTCCTTCAAGGGCAAGGTACCGATCAAGTGGTTCGAGGACGGCCAGACAAACGTCTCCTACAACTGCATCGACCGTCACCTGAAAACCCACGGCGAGCGCACCGCGATCATCTGGGAAGGCGACAACCCCTATATCGACAAGAAGATCACCTATAATCAGCTCTATGACGCCGTCTGCCGCCTTTCCAACGTGCTGAAAAAGCATGGCGTCAAGAAGGGCGACCGCGTCACGATCTACATGCCGATGATCCCGGAAGCGGCCTATGCGATGCTTGCCTGCGCCCGCATCGGCGCCATCCATTCCGTGGTCTTTGGCGGCTTTTCGCCGGAAGCGCTGGCGGGGCGCATCGTCGACTGCCAGTCCACCTTCGTCATCACCTGCGATGAAGGCGTGCGCGGCGGCAAGCCCATTCCGCTCAAGGAAAACACCGACAAGGCGATCCATATCGCCGCGCGCCAGCATGTCATCGTCAACAAGGTTCTGGTCGTGCGCCGCACCGGCGGCAAGACCAACTGGGCGCCCGGTCGCGACCTCTGGTATCATCAGGAAACCGCAAACGTAAAACCCCATTGCGAGCCGGTGAAGATGAAGGCGGAAGACCCGCTCTTCATTCTCTACACCTCAGGCTCCACCGGCAAGCCGAAGGGTGTTCTGCACACCACGGGCGGCTATCTCGTCTATGTGTCGATGACGCATGAATATGTCTTCGATTACAAGGATGGCGATATCTACTGGTGTACGGCCGATGTCGGCTGGGTGACCGGCCACTCCTATATCGTCTACGGACCGCTCGCCAATTGTGCCACGACGCTGATGTTTGAAGGCGTACCGAACTTCCCCGACCAAGGACGTTTCTGGGAAGTCATCGACAAGCACAAGGTCAATATCTTCTACACCGCACCCACCGCGCTTCGGTCGCTGATGGGTGCCGGCGACGAATTCGTCAAACGGTCCGAGCGTTCCAGCATCCGCCTGCTCGGCACGGTCGGCGAGCCGATCAACCCGGAAGCCTGGGAGTGGTATTATCACGTGGTCGGCGAGGACAAGAGCCCGATCGTCGACACATGGTGGCAGACGGAAACCGGCGGCATTCTGATTTCGCCGCTCCCCGGCGCAACCGACCTGAAGCCCGGCTCTGCCACCCGTCCCTTCTTCGGTGTCCAGCCGCAGCTCGTCGATGCCGAAGGCAAGGTGCTGGAAGGGGCAGCCGACGGCAACCTCTGCATCATCGACAGCTGGCCGGGACAGGCACGCACCGTCTATGGCGATCACCAGCGGTTCATCGAGACCTATTTCTCCACCTATAAGGGGAAGTACTTCACCGGCGATGGATGCCGGCGCGACGAGGACGGCTATTACTGGATCACCGGCCGCGTCGATGACGTGCTGAACGTCTCTGGCCACCGCCTCGGCACCGCGGAAGTGGAATCGGCGCTCGTCTCGCACAGCGCCGTTTCGGAAGCGGCTGTGGTTGGCTATCCGCACCATATCAAGGGACAGGGCATTTATTGCTATGTCACGCTGATGGCGGGCAAGACCGGCGACGAAGCGCTACGCGCCGAACTTATCAAGCATGTGCGCGATGAGATCGGACCGGTGGCAACGCCGGACAAGATCCAGTTCGCACCGGGCCTGCCGAAAACCCGATCCGGCAAGATCATGCGCCGCATTCTGCGCAAGATCGCCGAAGACGATTTTGGCGCGCTGGGGGATACCTCGACACTTGCCGATCCCGCAGTCGTCGACGACCTGATCGAGAACCGCCAGAACAAGCCTGTGGCGGCGTAAGGTCTTCATCAACCCGTAGGTCCTACGAAACGACAAACGCCCGGCGACGATCTGTCACCGGGCGTTTTTCATCTGAGGCTCTACGTCGCGCAATCTGTTCAAGAATTGCCGCTGGCCTGCCGAAAATAGTAATTTCGAGAACCGGAGCGCAGCGTACTTGAGTACGTGAGCACCGGAAGCGCAGAAATTGCCATTTGCAGGCGGCCAGCGGCGATTATGGGATAGACTGTTACTGGGCGCGAACTTCCTTGAGCTTGGCCTGAATGCCGTCAACGACATCCGCACCGATTTCAGCCTTGTGCTTTTCGTAGACGACCGCAGACTTTTCGCGGATACGCGCCTGCTCTTCCGCAGACAGAACGTTCACCTTCAGACCAGCTTCCTTGATCTTGTCGAGCGACTTCTGGTTCAGCGCGCGGATGACCTTGCGCTCTTCGTCACGACCAACGATCGCGCATTCGCGCAGAGCCGTCTGCTCTTCGGGCGTGTAGCTGTCAAAGATCGGCTTGGAGAAGAGGAAGAGGAACGGCGTGTAAGCGTGGTTCGTCTCGGTGACGAATTTCTGCACCTCGTAGAACTTGGAGGTGTCGATCGTCACATAGGGGTTTTCTTGTGCGTCGATCGCGTTGGTTTCCAGCGCCGAGAACACTTCACCGAAGGCCATCGGCGTGGCATTGGCACCGAGGTTCTGGAAGGTGTCGAGGAAGATGTTGTTCTGCATCACGCGGACTTTGAGGCCGGAGAAGTCTTCCCACTTGTCGACCGCGCGCTTGGAGTTGGACAGATTGCGGAAGCCGTTTTCCCAATAGGCAAGGTTTACGAGGCCCTGCTCTTCCAGCTTCTTGTTCATCATGTCGCCGAACTCGCCGTCGAGAACGGCGTCGACTTCCTTCGTGTTGGAGAACAGGAAGGGCAGATCGAAGACGCCGAGTGCCGGGATCAGGCCGACGAGCGGTGAGGAGGACGTCACGACTGCTTCCTGGACGCCAGAACGCAGTGCCTGCGTTGCCTGAAGGTCGCCGCCGAGAGCGCCGCCCCAGAAGGCCGTCATCTTCAGCTTGCCACCGGTCTTGTCATCGAGGCAGGCCTGCATGGCCTTGATGCCGTTGCCGACCGGGTGGTCCTGATTGATGCCATTCGACACGCGGATCATGCGGCTGTTGTATTCGGCGAAAGCAGGTGCCGTGGCACCGGCGGTGAAGGCGATGGCTGTTGTGAGTAGAAGTAGCTTTCTCATGTTTTCCTCCCTTGGAATTGAGCAAGTCCAGTCAAGATGTGTGCGGCTTTACGGCCGCGAATGTGGTGGAGTGAGGAGTATTCCTCACCGCAGATATTGCAGCGGCACCATGACGATCTGCGGAAAGATCACCAGAAGAGCGAGCACGATGGTTTCGGCGACCAGGAACGGCCAGACGCCGACCGTCACCTTGCCCAGCGGAATGCGCCCGACGCCCGACACCACGTTGAGGACAACACCGACCGGCGGCGTAATGAGGCCGATGGCATTGTTGATGATGAAGAGCACGCCGAAATAGACCGGATCGATACCCGCCTGCTTGATGATCGGCATCAGAACGGGCGTCAGGATCAGGATAGTCGGCGTCAGATCGAGCGCGGTACCGACCACGAAGACCAGCACCATGATTACGGCCATGAGCAGCATCGGACGGTCGATCAGCGGCTCGATATAGCCCGCAACTTCCGCCGGAATATTGGCAGCGGTTATCAACCAGGCCGAAACCAGCGCTGCAGCAACGAGGAACATGATGATCGATGTGCTCTTGGCAGCGCGAAGCAGCACATGCCACAGATCCGCAGGCTTCAGCTCGCGGTAGATGACCATACCGACGAAGAGTGCATAAGCGGCGGCAATGACCGCGGCTTCCGTCGGCGTCATGATCCCGGCCTTGATGCCACCGAGAATGATAACCGGCATGCCGAGCGCCCATCCGGCGCGACCCGTTGCCACGAGACGTTCCTTTGCCGTCGTCTTCGGCAGCGGCTGGACATTGTCCTTACGCACGACGATCAGCCAGGCGATGATCAGGGATGCGCCCATCAGGACGCCAGGCACGATGCCGGCAAGGAAGAGTTGGGTAATCGACACGTTTGCCGCCACACCGAAGACGATAAAGGCCATGGACGGTGGGATAACGGGGGCGATGATGCCACCGGCAGCAATCAGACCGCCGGAACGGGGAATGTTGTAACCGGCCTTCGCCATCATCGGGATGAGGATCGCCGCAAGTGCTGCGGTATCGGCTGCGGCCGAACCGGAAATCGATGCCATGATGATCGCAGCGACGATGGCAACGATACCGAGACCGCCGCGAATATGGCCCACGAGTGCAATGGCAAAATCGATGATGCGGCGCGACAGTCCGCCGGAATTCATCAACTCACCCGCCAGGATGAAGAAGGGAATGGCGAGCAGCGTGAAGGTATCGGCGCCGGAAATCATGTTCTGGGCGATGATCGCCGTGTTGAACATGCCCATGTACCACATCAGCACGACGCCGCAGAACATCAGCGAGAAGGCGACCGGAACACCGATGGCCATGGCGCCGAGGAGCGAGCCGACAAAAACGAAAAGTGTCATGTGTCAGCGCTCCGAAAGCTGTTCGATGGTGAGATTTTCACCGGCAAAGGCGGCAATCTCGTCTTCGCGAACCTTGCCCGTCAGAAACCGGTAGAGCCGTTCCAGTGCGATGATGAACATAATGCCGCCGGTGAACATGCCGATGCCATAAACCCAGATCATCGACAGACCCGTGACCGGCGCATGCATGCTGGCATTGATGCCGGACTGCTTCCATGTCCCCCAGAAGAAGATCGCCGAGCAAAGAAGGATGATGATGTTCGACAGGATCATGCAGAATATGCGCATGCGCCGCGACAGGAACATCACCAGCGTTTCGATGCCCATATGGCTGTTTTCACGGAAGGTCACGACCGCACCGACGAAGGTGATCCAGACGAAGAAATAGCGCGCCAGTTCTTCCGAGACATTGATGCCGGAATTCATGGTGTAGCGCATGACCACATTGACGAAGACCATGATTGCCATGCCTGCGAGAAGCGCGACGAGAATGGTCTCGAGGATGCGGTAAAAAAGATTGATGACTTTCTGCATCTTCCCCTCCCGAGAATGCTGCGAGGCGGCGCGGACACACGAAGGTGCGCGCGCAACGGTCTAAGCCTTAAGGATATGCGTGCCGCGCCAGGCGAACTCGCCCGGCAACGGAGATTATAGAAGCCCGCGCTTTGCGAGATTGCGCATCAATGCCGTGGTGCCGAAGGTCCATTCCGGACAATCGGATGTGCTGGCCACCCAGTTGACCAGCTTACCCAACCTCGGGCTTGAGATTTCCACGCGGTCACCCTTGGCATGGGTGAAACCAAGGCCCGGGCCATGACGATCCTTGACCGGAGCGAACATCGTGCCGAGAAAGAAGACGGCGCCGTCCGGATACTGGTGATCGCGGTTCAAGAGCTGCGACACCAGGTTTTCCGGCGTGCGGCTGATCGCCTGCATTGGGCTCACACCCGTCATGGTGAAACCATCTTCACCTTCGACGAGCAACGAAATCTGCGCCTGCTTGACGTCGTCCAGCGTGAACTTGCCATCGAAAAGACGGATGAACGGGCCGATCGAGCAGGAAGCGTTGTTGTCTTTCGCCTTGCTGAGCAACAGGGCGGAGCGCCCTTCGAAATCTCGCAAGTTGACGTCGTTACCGAGCGCTGCACCGACGATGCGACCGTCGGAGGTGACGGCCAGCACGACTTCCGGCTCGGGATTGTTCCACTGCGACTTCGGATGAACACCGATCAACGAGCCGCAGCCAACGGACGACAAGGGCTGCGCCTTGGAGAAAATCTCCGCGTCGGGGCCGATACCGACCTCCAGATATTGCGACCAAAGGCCCATTTCCTGCAGCAGGCGCTTAACCTCGGCAGCCTTTTCGGAGCCCGCCTCGACACCCTTGAGGCTATCGCCAAGCACGGGGGCCAGGCGGCCGCGAATTTCCTGTGCGCGCTGCGGATCACCCTTTGCCTGTTCTTCGATGACGCGTTCCAGCATACTATCGGCGAAGGTAACGCCGGCAGCCTTCACCGCCTGAATGTCGTTCGGCGCAAGCAGTTGTCCAGCCGAACCATCAAGAAAAGCGTCAAAGGCCCCGAGTGCAGCAAATTGCATGGTGTCGGCCAGACGATTGATGAGATCATGCTTTTCCAGCAGTTCCGAAACGGTCGGCGCGAGGCTGGAAAGATCGTAGAGAACACCGTCCTTCAACAGGACGGGACACGGGCCATCTTCGCTCTTGGACCAGACGCGACCGATCAGGATGGCATCCTGATGGTCTTCCGGCAAAATTGCAGCTGATTCGACAGTCCTGATTCCGACCAAGCCTTATCCCTCCCACTTTCAGACCATCCGACAGCTGCCTCCACAGCACCTATATTGTCTGGATGTCTGACAACCTGAATACGTACATCTTCTTAGTATGAGAAAAACGCTTAGTCCAGCCTGCATTGCTTCGAATCTCGGCGGAAAGTCGTAAAATCAAAACCGGCGCGGACAAGCAGTAGTGCCCTTGCTCAGGAATAGACTTCGAGATGGAGATTGACGCGCTCGGCGGCACCGGACAGATGCGCGCGCATTGCAGCCCGGGCAGCCGACGAATCTGAGGCGGCAACCGCTTCATAGATCGCCACATGCTCAGCAATCGTGGTTTCAAGAATCTCGCCGAAGACGGCGCGGGAAAAGGCTGTGTTGATGGCCGAACTGATCCGTTCTGCAATAAAGCCCAGGAACATCGAGAAGTAATCGTTCTGGGTGGCGTCGGCGAGCGTCCGATGGAAATCGAGATCGGCCGCAATCCCGTCCTTTTCCCATACCGGCGCGTGGCGCATGTTGTGGACCGCCGTCTTCAGCCGCTCCAGTTGCGCGTCCGTGCGGTGGACGGCAGCAAGTCCTGCCGCCTCTATTTCAAGAGGCATGCGCAACTGAAAGAGATCGCGGAAATTATCCGGATCGTTGAGTTTGGATCGTTCGATACGGATAGAAACGCGCTGCCTCGGATCGGTGACGAAAGCGCCGACACCCTGGCGGGTTTCGACCGCACCCTCGTTGCGCAGCTGAGCAATCGCTTCGCGGATGACAGAGCGACTAACCCCGAAGGTTTTGGAGAGCGCATGCTCCGTCGGTAGCTTGTCACCGGCTTTCAGCTTTCCATCATTGATCTCACGCGCGATCTCCGCAGCAATACGGCCGGGAAGATGATCTGCGCGGTGAATCTGATTGAACTCCAACGTCATGATGGCTCCCGGTGGACACGAAACGCCGATGAGGGCGCATTTCTACTTCTTCTAGCTAGCCACTTGTACGGCAAGCTGGCAACCGGGATTCATGCGAAGCTGCGGATCGAAAGCGGCTTTCAGCCGCTCGATCATATCCCGCTGCACGTAACCAAGCCGGCTTTCGAAATCCTCCCGCTTCAATCGGCCAATGCCGTGTTCAGCGCTGATGCTGCCTGCGTAGCGGTCGAGCACCGTGTTGACGATGACCTTGGCCTTATAGATGAACGCATCCCGCTCTTCCCGCGTGCTGCCGTTAGGCGGAAGCACGTTGAGATGCACATTGCCGTCTCCGACATGACCATAGGAAACCGCCAGGCATTCCGGCAATTGTTTGGCGAGCTCGGCTTCCGCCTCCGCAACGAACTGAGCAAGGCGGGAAAGCGGCACGGAAATATCGGTGCGCATATGGGCGCCACGCAGCGCCTGCCCCTCATTCATGCCCTCGCGGAACAGCCAGAGCGATTGCGCCTGCGCACGCGAGGAGGCAATGACGCCATCGAGCACAAGCCCGTCTTCCATAACGCCTTCGAGGAAGCGGCTCATAAGATCGCCGGTATCGACCAGACCCGAGCCGGAAATTTCCATCAGCACATAGGCTGCGTAATTGTCCGCGATCGGCATTTTCAGAGCGGGAATTGCTTCCATGGCAAGTGCGAAGGCGACCGGAGGCATGAATTCGAAGGCTGACATCAGATCGCAGCACTCCCGGCGGGCGCGACGGTAAAGCTTGATCGCGTCATCAAGCGAGTTCAACCCGAGGAGCGCGGTCTCGACATGATCGGGATTTGGATAGAGCTTGACCGACACGGCAGTGACGATGCCGAGCGTGCCTTCCGCGCCAATGAAAAGCTGCTTGAGGTCGATGCCGCGATTGTCCTTGCGAAGTGTCGAGAGACCGTTCCAGATCGTTCCATCCGGCAGCACCACTTCAAGACCGAGCACCAGCTCTCGCGTCATGCCATAGCGAAGCACATTGATGCCGCCGGCATTGGTCGAGACATTACCGCCGATGCGGCATGACCCTTGCGCACCGAGAGACAGTGGGAAAAACATGCCCTTTTCCTGCACCGCATCCTTGAATTCCGACAGGATGCAGCCCGCCTCCACCACGGCAGAAAAGTCTTCCGTATCGATGGAACGGATAGCGTTCATGCGCTCGAGGCTGAGAACGACCTGGCGGTCCGGCGCGTCGGGAACGCCGCCGAGCACGAGACCGGTATTGCCGCCCTGCGGCACGATAGCAAGACCAAGCTCTGCGCAGAGCCTGACGGCGGCGGCGACGTCCTCCACATTACGGGGGCGAATGACGGCGACCGCGCCACTGGACACATCGCCATGCCAGTCGCGACAATAGCGAACCATGTCTGTCGTGTCCGTCAGAACCAGCTCATCGCCAAGACTGGCCGTTAAGGACGCCTGCAACTCCTCGCGTGATCGCTCTTGACCCTTGAGCATCTGCCCTCTCGCCTCCACCCCGGCGGTAACGCTACTTTGGCGTCTCCGCTCTTAAATTTTTCGGTTTTTCAAAATACTGTTTTCAAGCTAGCAATATAAGGTTATCAGACAACCTTACAAGTTAAATTTTTGGACGGTGAGGAGGAGACACAGGATGCATATCGCGATTATCGGGGCAGCCGGAATGGTGGGGCGAAAGCTGACCGAAAGATTGGTTCGTGAAGGAGGTCTGAGCGGCAGGGCCATCGAGAAATTCACGCTGATCGACGTGTTTCAACCAGAGCCGCCCGCCGGCTTCGATGGCACGGTCGATGCGCGCGCAGCCGATCTTTCCGCGCCCGGCGAGGCCGAAAAGCTGGTTTCCGCAAGACCCGATGTGATCTTCCATCTGGCGGCCATCGTCTCTGGCGAAGCCGAGCTCGATTTCGACAAGGGCTATCGCATCAATCTGGATGGCACGCGCTATCTTTTCGACGCAATCCGAATTGCCAACGGTCAGGATGGCTACAAGCCGCGTGTGGTCTTCACCTCGTCCATCGCCGTCTTCGGCGCGCCGCTGCCATACCCGATCCCCGACGATTTCCACACCACGCCTTTGACCAGCTATGGTACGCAGAAAGCGATTTCGGAGTTGCTGCTGTCCGATTACACCCGCCGCGGTTTCTTCGAAGGCATCGGCATTCGCCTGCCGACGATCTGCATCCGTCCCGGAAAGCCGAATGCTGCCGCGTCCGGCTTCTTCTCCAACATTCTGCGCGAGCCGCTGGTAGGCCAGGAAGCCGTGCTGCCAGTGCCAGAGACCATCCGCCACTGGCATGCTTCGCCGCGTTCGGCTGTCGGCTTCCTGCTGCATGGCGCAACCATCGATTCCGACAAGGTCGGTCCCCGGCGCAATCTTTCCATGCCGGGCCTGAGTGCAACGGTCGGCGAGCAGATCGAGGCGCTGCGTAAGGTCGCCGGCGAAAAGGCCGTCAGCCTTATCCGCCGCGAGCCGAATGAGATGATCATGCGCATGTGCGAAGGCTGGGCTCCCGGCTTTGAAGCCACCCGCGCCCGCGAACTGGGCTTCACCGCCGAAACGAATTTCGAAGAGATCATCAAGGTCCATATCGAAGACGAGCTGGGAGGTTCGCTGAAATGACGGGATCTGACAAACAAGCACGCACCATAGCCTTTCTCGGCACCGGCCTGATGGGCGGACCGATGGCCCGCAACCTGTTGAAGGCAGGCTTCACAGTTCGCGTCTGGAACCGCAGCACGGAGAAAGCACAGGCGCTGATGGAGGATGGCGCCATGCTTGCCGCCTCTCCCGCTGAGGCCGCCAAAGGCGCCAATATCGTCATCACGATGCTGAGCGATGGCAACGCTGTCGGCAATGTGCTGTTCGACATGGGCGTTGCCAACGCGCTGGGAAAAGGCGCCATCGTCATCGATAGCAGTTCGATTGCACCGCCAATTGCCCGTGACCATTCGCAAAAACTGAAAGCGCTGGGCATTGCTCATGTGGACGCACCCGTCTCCGGCGGCGTGCCGGGGGCGACAGCCGGAACGCTGGCGATCATGGCCGGTGGCGACGAGGCGACGGTGACAAGCCTTGGCGATATCTTCTCCGCCATGGGGCGGTTGACCTATGTTGGACCATCCGGGGCGGGACAGCTTTGCAAGCTCGCCAACCAGCAGATCGTCGCCATCACCATCGGCGCGGTGGCAGAAGCCATGATGCTGGTCGAAGCGGGTGGCGCATCGCGTGAAGGCTTCCGCAACGCCATCCGTGGCGGCTTTGCCGAAAGCCGCATTCTGGAACTGCATGGCGAGCGCATGGTGAAACGCAACTTCACCCCCGGCGGTCCGTCGAAGTTCCAGCTGAAGGATTTGAACGGCGTTCTGGCAACCGCCAAGGATCTCGATCTGGCGCTGCCACTGACGGAAGAAGTGACCCGCGCCTTCGATGCCTTCGTCAACGACGGTGGCGCAGACAAGGATCATAGCGGCCTGCTGCTGCATCTGGAAAGGCTCAACAAGCGAGAGCATGAGAGCTGATTAAAAAATCATACAATTAGATGGGCAGACGCCTTTCGCGATGGGATGACATGACATAGGGTCACCGCCGACGTCGTCGCGCGTAGTCGTGCGACGCACCCGCACGGGAGGAAGGCAGCGCCCAGACGCTGCCAGAACGCCGAAGAATTCAAGATATTATAGGGAGTACACCCATGACAATTCATCAAAACCTTATCAACGGCGAGTGGATCGGCGCTGACACGTCGAAGAACATCAATCCATCCGACACAAACGAAGTCGTCGGTCATTACGCCCAGGCTTCCGCCGATGACGCGAAGCAGGCGATTGCAGCAGCCAAGGCCGCATTTCCGGCCTGGTCGCGCTCCGGCATTCTTGAGCGTCACGCCATCCTGAAGAAGACCGCCGACGAAATTCTCGCCCGCAAGGACGAGCTCGGCGCGCTTCTGGCCCGCGAAGAAGGAAAGGTTCTTGCCGAAGGCATCGGCGAAACGATCCGTGCCGCGCAGATTTTCGATTTCTTTGCCGGCGAAGCATTGCGCCTGGCAGGCGAGGTCATTCCGTCCGCTCGCCCGAATATCGGCGTCGAAGTCACACGCGAGCCTCTCGGCGTCATCGGCATCATCACGCCCTGGAACTTCCCGATCGCCATTCCGGCCTGGAAGATTGCACCGGCGCTTTGCTACGGCAACACCATCGTCTTCAAGCCTGCCGACCTCGTTCCCGGTTGCGCATGGGCGATCGTCGATATCCTGCATCGCGCAGGCCTGCCGAATGGCGTTCTGAACCTCGTCATGGGTCGCGGCTCCGTCGTCGGCCAAGCCATGCTCGACAGCCCGGATCTTGCCGGCATCACCTTTACCGGCTCCACCGGCACTGGCCAGCGCGTCGCAGCTTCGTCGCTGCCTTTCAACCGCAAGTTCCAGCTGGAAATGGGCGGCAAGAACCCCTTCGTCGTTCTCGATGATGCGGATCTCGGCGTCGCCGTGGAAGCTGCAGCCAACTCCGGCTTCTACTCTACCGGACAGCGTTGCACCGCCTCTTCGCGCATCATCGTCACCGAAGGCATTCACGACAAGTTCGTGTCAGCGCTTTCCGAGCGTCTGGCCAAGATCAATGTCGGCAATGCCATGTCGAAGGACACCCATGTCGGACCGGTCGTCGATGAAAAGCAGCTGAAGCAGGATTGCGACTATATCGAAATCGGCAAAAAAGAGGGCGCGAAGCTGGCCTTTGGCGGCGAAGTGCTGAAGCGCGAAACCCCCGGCTTCTTCCTGCAGCCGACCCTGTTCACCGAAGCCACCAATGACATGCGCATCTCGCGCGAGGAAATCTTCGGACCGGTCGCCTCAGTCATCCGCGTCAAGGATTACGACGAGGCTCTGGCCGTTGCCAACGACACGCCCTTCGGCCTGTCCTCCGGCATCGCCACCACCAGCCTGAAGCACGCCACCCACTTCAAGCGCAATGCCGAAGCCGGCATGGTCATGGTCAACCTGCCAACCGCAGGCGTCGACTTCCACGTTCCCTTCGGCGGCCGTAAGGCATCGTCCTTCGGCCCGCGTGAGCAGGGCAAGTATGCCAACGAATTCTTCACCACGGTGAAGACGGCCTACACGCTGGCATAATTTCAAACTCAGACGCACAAAGATCCCCGGCTTCGACCGGGGATTTTTTGGCTTCACGTCGCCGCATTTGGCCCTATGGTAGCCTGCAGTTCGAATGACGTGAGACGATGATGACCGATATTGCGATGATCGAAGCGGCCCGCCAGCGCATGAATGGCGAGGCCATCCGCACCCCCTTGATGTCCTCCCCTTTTCTTGACGAGATTGCCGGACGCAAGGTCCTGGTCAAGCCGGAATGCCTGCAGCGCACCGGCTCCTTCAAGTTTCGCGGCGGCTGGTCGGCGGTCTCGGCACTGGAACCAGAGGTGCGAAAGCGCGGCGTCATCGCCTTTTCCTCCGGCAATCACGCCCAGGGCGTCGCACTGGCGGCAAGCCTGCACGGCGTGCCCGCCGTCATCATCATGCCGCGCGATGCACCGAAGATCAAAATCGAAAACACCAAAGCCTATGGCGCCGAGGTCGTGCTCTATGATCGCGCCAATGAAGACCGTGACGCAATCGGCGCGACGTTGTCCGAAGAACGCGGCCTGACCTTGATTCGCCCCTATGACGAACCGCTGGTGATCGCAGGCCAGGGAACGGTCGGGCTGGAGATTGCCGAACAGGCGCAGGAGGCTGGCATCGAGAAAGCAGAGGTGCTGGTTTGCTGCGGTGGCGGCGGGCTGACATCGGGTGTCGCGCTTGCCTTAGAAGCCAAGGCCCTAGGCCTGAAGGTCCGTACCGCAGAACCCGAACATTTCGACGACGTGGCGCGCTCGCTCGCCTCGGGAAAGATCGAGAGAAACGTAGCCCTCAGTGGCTCCATCTGCGACGCGATCATCACGCCGCAGCCCGGCAACATCACCTTTCCGATCCTCAAGCGCCTGTGTGGTGCTGGCGTTGCCGTCACCGAAGAAGAAGCGCTGCGGGCCATGGTGCTCGCCTTCCAGCGCCTGAAAATCGTGGTGGAACCGGGCGGTGCCGTGGCACTGGCAGCCGCCCTTTTCCATGGCAATGAGCTGGAAACCGATACCGTCATCGCTGTTGCATCCGGGGGCAATGTCGATAGCGCCATCATGGCGGACGCGCTGTCGAAATACGCGTGATCTTCGAGATTTTAACGAGACGAGGAACATGATCATGGAAATCACCCGCGCTGGCACGAAACCATCGGGCAAAGGCTCTTCCGACTATTTCACCGGAACGGTCCGCATCGATCCACTGTTCAATCCGCATGATGCAGAGCGCGTGCAGGGCGCGCAGGTAACTTTTGAGCCCGGTGCCCGCACAGCTTGGCATACCCATCCGCTTGGTCAGACACTGATCGTGACCTCCGGATCGGGACTGGTGCAGCGTGAAGGCGGCCCTATCGAGAAGATCGCGCCCGGCGATATCGTCTGGTTTGCACCGGAGGAAAAGCATTGGCATGGCGCGTCGCCGCAAACTGCCATGACCCACATTGCCATTCAGGAAGTGAAGGACGGCAAGGTGGTGGACTGGATGGAGCATGTAACCGACACGCAATACGCGGGCGGTTGACGATCGGCGAGAGTGTAACTACGCCAATCTCAAAACCACCTCATCCGCAATCGCCAGAGAGGCCGTGAGCCCAGGGCTTTCGATACCGAAAAGATTGACGAGGCCGGCAACGCCATGGCGCTCCGGTCCATCGATGCGAAAATCCATCGCGGGCTCTGAAGGTCCAGAAATCTTCGGCCTGATGCCGGAATAGGCGGGCTGGAGCGCATTATCCGGCAATCCCGGCCAATATCGACGGATCGCCTCGTCAAAGCCCGCCGAGCGCTTTGGATCGACGACGTAATCGATGCGGTCGATCCACTCGATATCCGGACCGAAGCGCGCCTGTCCGGCAATGTCGAGCGTCAGGTGGACGCCAAGCCCATGGGCATGGGGTGCCGGATAGATGAGTCGCGAAAATGGCGCTCTGCCTTTCAGCGAGAAATAGGAGCCCTTGGCATAATAGGCTTCAGGAACATGTGCCGAAGGCAGTCCTTCGATGGCGCTGGCAATCTGCGGCGCAACCAGCCCTCCCGCATTGATCAGCGTTCGGCCGGTCAATTCCACCGGCTCGCTCCCGCCGACGAAGACCCGGAAGCCATCCTCCTCCACGACCGCGCGCAGGAACGGCGCCCTGTAGGCCAAGCTGCCGCCCGCATCTTCCATATCGCCAAGCAGCGCCAGCATGTAGCCATGGCTATCGATGATGCCGGTCATCGGTGACGACAAGGCCGCCTTGCAGGAGAGTGCCGGTTCCAGACGCCGGGCCTCGGACGCACTGATCAGATCCAGCGCCTCGCAGCCGTTATCGAGACCGCGGCGCTGCAAGTCCTCGATCAGCAGAACTTCTGCCTCGTCTGTTGCCACGATCAACTTGCCACAGCGACGGTGTGCGACCCCGTGGCTCTCGCAATAGTGATAAAGCTGATTTCGCCCTTCGATACAGAGTCTGGCCTTCAGGCTGCCCTGCGGATAGTAAAGTCCGGCATGGATCACCTCGCTGTTTCGCGAGGAGGTCGCGGCTCCAAATTCGCCTTCTTTTTCAAGGACGATGACGGAGTGGCCAGCACGAGCAAGCCTGCGTCCGATTGCAAGGCCGATGACGCCCGCCCCTATGATAATCGCATCGATATCCGCCAACATTGCGCCTTCTTATGCTTGAACCGAAACACCAGTCACGCGTTAAGGAATCGTGAATGCGGTAGATCGGACCTTGTTGGGAGGCAAGTCACGACCAGTATTTTCCCCGCAAGACCAATCTTATGGAAATTTGTGCCTACTTGAACCCGTGTGAATAGCGATATTCTCAGTGTCATGATCCCGCAGATCGGCGGTACCGATTTTTGGACGAACAGGAGGGTGCGATGTCTTATTCCAAAGCAGGAAAAGCGAGAGATTTCACGCCATCAACCGCGCCGCACCGCGGCTGGCAGGCATCGATCCACACAGCGCTCGTCGGCATCTGCTTCGCCTTTGTCGCCGCGGTGATCTTCGGCCTCGTGCCTTGATGACAGCCTAGCCGATCCGGTCCCCAGAATAAGGGGCAGCTCGATCGGATGGCGTTGGTGCGGTACGCCCCTTCAGGCAACCATCACGATCGAATACCAGAATGTCGAGAGCAATATCATTACGGCCAAGTGCGCTCGCTGCTGTGGCCCAGGCCTTTTCCGCGACCATACCACCAAGATCGATCCCCGCCGCCTCGGCCAATTGAAAGGCGTGCGCTACCATATTGGCTTGACGGAGAGCGCCCGATAGCTCGGTCGTCGCACCTGCCTCTTCCGCAAGTTTTGCCAGCGCTTCCAGATCTGCCAGTCCCCGCTTGGAATGCACGTCCAGCATACCTTGGGCCAACTTGGTCATCTTCGCAACACCACCCGCAACTGTTACCCTTGGAACCGGATGGCTTTTTAAGTATTTGAGCATACCGCCAATGAAATCGCCCATGTCGATAAGGGCGGTCTCGGGCAGCCCGTAAAAGGCTTGCCCCGCCTTTTCCGATGTATCGCCCGTCGCTCCCAGTAGATGGGGAAGCCCTTCAGCACGCGCCACATCGATACCGCGCCAGATCGAGTGGATCCAGGCCGAGCAGGAAAAGGGAATGACGATGCCGGTGGTGCCGAGAATGGAGAGGCCACCGACGATGCCAAGCCGTCCATTCAGCGTTTTTTCCGCCAGTTTCTCGCCGTCGCGCACTGAGATTTCTACCTCGAAATCGGCGTCCGAGCCCGCTACCTCATGGATTGCCGAAGCGATCATCTGCCTTGGAACAGGATTGATCGCGGGCTCTCCGACCGAAAGCGGCAGACCGGGCCGGGTGACGATACCCACTCCCTTGCCAGCCTTGAAACGGATGCCGCTCCCCTTCGCGGTTCGGCGCACGGCGCTTTCGATCAGCGCGCCATGAGTCACATCGGGATCATCGCCGGCATCCTTGACGATGCCTGCGCGGGCGAACCCGTCGCCCTTCTCTTCAGTCGCCAGGACGAAAGCCGGGCGCGACCCATTTGGGAGTTCGACGTCGACAAGATCAGGAAAGGAACCGGTCAAAAGCGCCTGACAGGCGGCCTTCGTCGCCGCGGCAGCGCATGTGCCGGTGGTCCAGCCACGCCGAAGGTTTTTGCCATCCGTTTCCATGAATATCCTATAGACCTTGCAGCGCGAGCCGTCATCGGTAAACAACAGACCAACTGCACGATCGAAAGCGCCGAAAGTTGAGACAATCGCCATGACCGCAAAAGCCCTCATCATCGGTGCGCCACGCTCCAGCTCCGGCAAGACCAGCGTGACCATCGGTTTGCTGCGCGCCTTTGCCCGGCGCGGCGTCAAGGTGCGCGGCATCAAGACTGGACCGGATTATATCGATCCCGGCTTTCACGCCGTCGCAACCGGAACGCCCGGCCTCAACCTGGATAGCTGGGCGATGCAGCCGGATCTGCTGCGCCACCTTCTCACCCAGCAGGCAGAGGGTGCAGATCTCCTACTCATCGAAAGCGCCATGGGATTGTTTGACGGTATTGCCGTCTCCGACAACCGCACCGGTTCGGCGGCAGATCTGGCGCGCCTGTTCCACATTCCCGTGCTGCTGGTGCTGGATGTGTCCGGCCAGTCGCAGACGGCAGCCGCCATGGCACATGGATTTGCCCATTACGATCCCGCAGTAAAAATGGCTGCCATCATCCTCAATCGGACTGGCAGCGAACGCCACCGCACACTCTGCACCGAGGCTATCGAAAAGATCGGCCTGCCTGTTGCCGGCTGCGTCATGCGCGATCCGACGCTCACCCTGCCCGAGCGGCATCTCGGATTGGTGCAGGCGAGCGAACATCCCGAAATCGACGCCCATATCGAAAGACTGGCGGACACCATGGAGCGCGCCATCGATCTCGATGCATTGCTCGCTCTCGCTAGCCCCATCGATCTGGTTAAGGGCTCAACGCAAGCCGGCATCGCCCCGCCCGGCCAGCGCATTGCTCTGGCCGAAGATGCTGCCTTCACCTTCCTCTATCCACACCTGAAACGCCAATGGCTGGAAGCAGGCACCGAGATCTTGCCTTTCTCGCCGCTTGCCGATGAAGGCCCCGATGCCTCCTGCGATATCTGCTGGCTGCCGGGCGGCTACCCGGAGCTTTTTGCCGGACAGCTTGCTGCCGCCTCGCAATTCAAGGCGTCGCTCGCACGCTTTGCGCAAGCAAAGCCGGTCCATGGTGAATGCGGAGGCTACATGGTGCTGGGGGAAGCCCTGGAGGACGCGAACGGGGTGACGCATACAATGATGGGCCTGCTCTCCCATGCCACCAGCTTTGCCAAGCGAAAAATGAACCTTGGCTATCGTCAGGCAACGATCGCGCATAGCGGGCCGCTTGGCCAAGCAGGCGATGTCCTACGCGGCCATGAGTTCCATTATGCCAGCGTCATGGATACCGGAAACGATCAGCCGTTCGCAGACATAGCCGACGGTCTTGGCAAGCCCTTAGGACCATCCGGCGGCAGGCGTGGCCTTGTCAGCGGAACATTTTTTCACGCGATCGCAAAGGCTTAGCGGTTTCTTTTTCATAAAGGCTGGTATTACGTCAGCCGCGGGAGTGGAGGAATGGCTTTGCGTTTCCTATATTGCAAGAACACAGCATCCACACCTGAAACTGCAAACCGGAACAAGGACGGATCTTCATGACCGACAAGTCTCCTGAAAACAATTTTCCCGCAGGCTACCAGCCGCCTGAGGTCTGGCAGTGGGAAAAGGGCAATGGCGGCGCATTTGCCAGCATCAACAGGCCAACCGCTGGTCCGACCCATGAGAAGGAACTGCCGGTCGGCAAACATCCGCTGCAGCTCTATTCGCTGGCCACCCCAAACGGCCAGAAGGTCGGCATCCTTCTGGAAGAGCTTCTGGCAGCCGGTCATTCGGGCGCCGAATACGATGCGTGGCTGATCAAGATCGGCGATGGCGATCAGTTCGGCTCGGGCTTCGTCGAGGCCAATCCCAACTCCAAGATCCCGGCTCTCATCGATCACTCCACGCCGGAACCGACCCGCGTTTTCGAAAGCGGCTCGATCCTGCTTTATCTCGCGGAAAAATTCGGTGCCTTCCTGCCGAAGGAGCATAAGGCTCGTACCGAAGCGCTGAACTGGCTTTTCTGGCAGATGGGCTCTGCTCCTTTCCTCGGCGGTGGTTTCGGCCACTTCTATGCCTATGCGCCGATCCACATCAAATACGCCATCGACCGCTTTGCGATGGAAGCCAAGCGCCAGATGGACGTACTTGATCGCCATCTCGCCGAAAACCGTTACGTGGCAGGCGATGAATACTCGATTGCCGATATCGCCATCTGGCCATGGTACGGCAACCTGGCACGCGGACAATCCTACCCGAACGCGGAAGTGTTCCTGGAGGCCGCAAGCTACAAAAATGTGAAGCGCTGGGCCGATGAAATCGCCGATCGGCCCGCCGTCAAACGCGGACGAATGGTCAACAAAGCTTCCGGTGATCCCTCAGAACAGCTACATGAGCGTCATGACGCGTCCGATTTCGATACCAAGACGCAGGACAAGATCGGCAAAAGCTGAAGGATAAAGTAATGGCGAACCTGCCCGACATGACCAAACACCGTGGTTTTCCATCCGGCATGCCGGGTACAGGCGTCCAGTTCACCATACGCCGCGCCAATCCGCGCGGCGTCACCCCCATCAAGCAGTTGCCACGCAAGGCACGCCCCGGCACGCCCGAACATCGCATCGATGCCGCTTTCCTGCATGCGCTTTGGCACCATTTCGGCGCTGAACCCTTTGAGCGGGGCAATCTCGATGCCGCCCGCCTCAGCCTGCTCTTCGGACGTGAAGTTCTCCCCGCCGAGAAGAATTTCGACCCGCTCTCCTATGAGGCGATGCTGGTCATCGATGAACGCGTGGCACGCCAGAGCTTCCCAGAATCCTTCGAGAACTACTTCGAGATCTGAGGGCCCAAGCCTCCCCGCGACAAAGTGGAGCGCTTGAAGAAAGTTTCTGTGCGCGGCGCAAAGAAGATGGTATAGAGCCACCGGTTTCATCATTTCCGGCGGCTCTGACATGGTCAGGCAATTTGCTCATTTCCTTGCCGCTTCGGCACTGATCCTTCTTCCCGTGGCCTTGGGCCTGGGCGGGACGGCCCATGGCGGCACCGATTATCCGACCATCGAGAAGCTTGGCGACGCGCTGTTTCACGACGCCAATCTGTCGATGAACCGGACCATGTC
Source organism: uncultured Agrobacterium sp. (assembly GCA_913777615.1). Classification (GTDB taxonomy): domain Bacteria; phylum Pseudomonadota; class Alphaproteobacteria; order Rhizobiales; family Rhizobiaceae; genus Agrobacterium. Next base: position 212,712 of record CAJYTK010000009.1, read on the forward strand.
CTGCTCTACCTGCCACACATCTGCCAACGGCTTTACCGATATTCGTGACACCGAGAAGGTGGGCCATGCTGTCTCGCTCGGCGATGACGGAAAGTCGCTCGGTGATCGCAACGCGCCGACCGCGACCTATGCCAAGTTCTCACCACCCTTTGGCAAGGACGCGGAGGGGAATTATGTCGGCGGCCAGTTCTGGGATGGACGCGCCGCAACGCTGGAAGATCAGGCCGGTGGCCCGCCACTCAATCCCATTGAAATGGGCATGGGCGACAAGGGCAGCGTCGTAAAACGGCTGAAAGAAAACCCGGACTACATGAGCGCTTTCGCCACCCATTTCGGGCCCGATGTGTTCGAAAATGACGAGGCGGCCTTTGCCGCCATGGGCAAGGCGCTCGCCGCTTACGAACGCTCCGACGCGCTTTCAACCTTCGATTCCAAATATGACCGCTTCCTGCGCGGCGAGGAAAAGCTGACCGATCAGGAAGAACTTGGCCGCGTTCTGATGTCCTCGACGCAGTTCACCAACTGCAACACCTGCCACACGATCAAGGGTGAGCATGGCCTTTCAGATGGCGTCTTCACCAACCACAAATATTTCAATATCGGCGTTCCGGCCAACAAGCTCGCCCGTGCCGCCAATGGCTCCAAGCCGGATGCCGTCGATCTCGGTCTGGCGCAAAACCCGGCGGTCGGCGACGATCCGACGCAACGCGGCAAGTTCAAGGTGCCGTCACTGCGCAATATCGCAGTGACCGGACCCTATATGCATAATGGCGTGTTCAAGGACCTGCGCACCGTCGTGCTCTTTTACGTGAAGTACAAAAGCAAGAAGCCGAGCCGCCAGATCAACCCGGAAACCGGCGAGAAGTGGGATGCGCCGGAAGTGCCCGACAACATCGCCATGGAAGAACTGACATCCGCGCCGGCACTCGACGACAAGCGTGTCGACGCAATCGTGGCGTTCCTGAAGACGTTGACCGACAAGCGCTACGAACCGCTGCTTGCCAAGGGTGAGAATATCGGCCGACCGGAAGATCCAGCAGTGCATTCTGTCTCCGCTACCCCCCGTGAGGCAGCGAAGAACTGAGCATGCACCGAGGCTTTTCAAAGGTCGCTCGGCTACCGATCAGCCGTCATCACGCAGTTTGCGTGCCATAACGTGGCTCTGGCAATGAGAAGGCTGCCAGTGCCGCGAGGACCGCTGGCAGAGCAAAGAGCGCAAACAGCCACGTTCCGGCAGATGCCGCCCCTTCAACGCCACCCGGATTGAGAAGGCCGGTGCTGTTGACGATGACACCGGAGAGTGCCGCGCCAAAGGCGCTGCCAAGAGACTGCATGGTGGTGATGCCAGCCGATGCCTTGTCCTTCTCATCGGGCTCGGCGAGATGCAGAATATGGGTCACCAGATGCGCCCAGCCCAGTCCGACGCCAAAGCCCATGCCGAAGATCAGAAGCGCGGCTGCACTCAGCACCAGCACATCGCCTTCGGGATTGGGCCGCGCCAGGGTCACCGCCAGCAGGCCAATGCAGACAGATTCCAGAATGGCGCCAGCAAGGATAGAGCGGCGCATGGCCTTGCCTTTCAAATCGCTGCACAGAAATGCAGACGCTGTCCAGCCGAGAGCCACGAGAGCAACGATATAGCCAGAGATCAGCGGCGGCACCGCATGCAGATTCTGCAGGAAATACGGAATGTAGATGTCGCAGGTCAGCGCCGCCAGCAGCATGAACATGGCGCCATAAACGCGGGCGATCGGCATTGACAGCACCGTTCCGCCGCGTGGCAGAATGCGCAGGGTCGCCCGTCGCTCCACCCATAAAAGGGCCGCTATGGCGAAGAGGGCGCCGATAACAAGCCAGATGCGCAGATCGAACTTTTCAGCGGTGCTGGCAAAACTGACCAGCAACAGCGAGGCAGACAGCAGGATCATCAGCAGCGCGAAAGGGACGATGACCGCAAACGCGTGGCGCCAGGCGCTCCCATCGGCAAAAAATCCGCCGAGCGTTGGGCCAATGAAGGTCGAGATGCCCCAGATCGCCGCGTAGAGCGTCGTTGCCTTGCTCCATAAATGCTCCGGATAGACGTAGCGTATGAAAGCATAGCCGAGCGTTGCCAGGGTCCCGGCCCCGAACCCCTGCACAGCGCGCCCGGCAAGAACGATTTCCATGGTGGGGGCAGCCGCGCAGATCGCCGAACCGAGAAGAAAGAGCGCTGCGCCGACACTATAGGTGCGATTGAGGCTGAGGCCCCTTGGGCGGATGGCGATGAAGACCGAACCGAGCACGGAGGCCGTGACGTAAAGCGTCGTCACCCAGGCAAAAAGGGGCAGACCACCAATATCTCGCACAACAGACGGCATGATGGTGGCTGTCACATAGGTCTCGATCGCATAGAGCGCGATGCCACTGGCGAGCATCAGGCTTGCCCCCAGATGCTTGGCTGAGAACAGAGCCCAGAGGCTGGTTGATGAAGGAGCGTCGGCAGGAGGCATGATCGGATTTCCGGTAAAGGCCGTTGCAATCTCGACGGCGAGGCATTATTCCAATTTATAACTTGGAAATTACACTTCAAGCCGAATTATGCAAGCGGCAGGACAGATAATAATGCGCCCTTCTCCCCGTGACAGATTGCTCTTTCTTTTGAAGACCGAAGGCCCGCAAGCGACGTCGGCCCTCAGTGACGCCCTTGGCCTGACGGGTGAGGCGGCACGCCAGCAGCTTGCCAAACTCGCAGATGAAGGACTGGTGGAAAGCATCACGCAACCGGCCATCGGTCGCGGTCGGCCACGTCAAAGCTGGCGTCTGACGAGTGCTGGCCATCGCGAGTTTCCGGATGGTCATGCCGATGTTGCCGTTTCGCTTATCGATGCCATCGGCAGCGAGCTTGGCAAGGATGCGCTGGACACGATCATGGTAGCGCGGGAGCGCAAGACAGAGGCGATCTATCGCGCAGCGCTTGCCGACGCCGAAACGCTGGAGGAACGGGTTGCGCGGCTGTCAGCCTTGCGGGTGACTGAGGGCTATATGGCAAGCTGGTGGCAGGAGGCAGATGGGCATTTCATCCTGGTGGAAAATCATTGTCCGATCTGCGCCGCGGCAACCGCTTGCCGAGGCTTTTGCCAATCGGAAATCGATATTTTCCGAAGCGTGCTGGCCGCGCCCGTTGAGCGGACCGAGCACCTTCTGCAGGGCGCACGGCGATGCGCCTATCGGATTGGTTAGAACAAGCTACCGATCCCTAACAAGAGTCACGCCCGAGGCAGGCCCGGGCGCGATGAACCGTAGCAGGGCTCTTACAGAGCCTTGAATTCCGCCAGAACGGCATCGCCCATGTCGGAGGTGCTGACCTGACGTGCGCCTTCCGCCATGATGTCGGCGGTGCGAATGCCCTTTTCCAGAACATTGGCGATGGCGGTTTCCAGCTTCGTGGCATCATCCACCAAGTTGAAGGAATAGCGCAGGCACATGGCAAAGGAAGCGATCATCGCAATCGGGTTGGCGATGCCCTGGCCGGCGATATCCGGGGCGGAGCCGTGAACCGGCTCATACATCGCCTTGCGCTTACCGGTCTTTGCATCCGGCGCGCCGAGCGAGGCGGATGGCAGCATGCCGAGCGAGCCGGTGAGCATGGCGGCGACGTCGGAGAGCATGTCGCCGAAGAGATTGTCGGTGACGATGACGTCGAACTGCTTCGGCTTGCGCACCAGTTGCATGCCACCGGCATCCGCCAGCATATGCTCCAGCTGGACATCCTTGTACTTTGCCGCATGCGTTTCGGTGACGACCTGGTTCCACAGGACGCCGGATTTCATCACATTGCGCTTTTCCATGGAGCAAACGCGGTTGCCACGGGTGCGGGCCAGTTCAAAGGCAACGCTGGCGATACGCTCGATTTCGAACGTGTCGTAAATCTGCGTGTCGATACCGCGCTTCTGACCGTTACCGAGATCGATGATCTGCTTCGGCTCGCCGAAATAGACGCCACCTGTCAACTCGCGAACGATGAGAACATCGAGACCTTCGACCAACTCCGGCTTTAGCGACGAGGCAGAAGCGAGCGCCGGGTAGCAGATGGCAGGACGCAGATTTGCGAAAAGCTCGAGATCCTTGCGCAGACGAAGAAGACCGGCTTCGGGGCGAACGTCATACGGCACGCCATCCCACTTCGGTCCACCAACGGCACCAAACAGAATGGCATCGGCGGCCAGCGCCTTTTCCATATCGGCATCGGAAATCGCCACACCATGCGCATCATAGGCTGAGCCGCCGACGAGACCTTCCTCGACCGTGAAGCCAGCATTCTTCTCGCTGTTCATGTAATCGATCAGCTTGCGGACCTCGGCCATGGCTTCGGGTCCAATACCGTCGCCGGGCAACAGGAAGAGCGAGCGCACAGTCATGAAATCCTCCTTGGGCGCTTAATGAGAAGCGCGCGTCAAAACATGGTTTGCAATGCCGAAAGCCTGCAAGATGCGGGCTTCTTAACGCTCACCCTTGCGCATTTCAAGCAAAGCAAAAGCCGATTCGGTACGGGTGACGCACCAAACCGGCTTTCACATCGTCTCAGTTTTATCTCATGCCCCCATTATATGACACACGATGTATCAGGCATCGACTGCGTGGTTGGAGGTCAGAGGGCGTCTTCGGCACAAAGCCCTCGTGAGGTCAAAGCTCTCCTCCTCGTCACCCACGGGCACGACCCGCGAACCCATAACTCATTGACGAGACTGGAAGACATGGATCCTCGGCTCAAGGCCGAGGATGACGACGGAGAGGTGTTGGGCTTCGTTGGAAGGATGATCAAGCCCAGGGTCGGGCGGAGGCATTGCTCTTCTCAAAGCTATCGATCGCGCCTGCATGTTCGAGCGTCAGGCCGATATCATCAAGACCATTCAGCAGGCAGTGGCGCTTGAATGCGTCGATCTCAAAGCTGATGCGCCCGCCATCGGGGCCGCTGATTTCCTGGTTTTCCAGATCGACGGTGATCACCGCATTCGAGCCGCGCGAAGCATCGTCCAAGAGCTTCTCGAGGTTTTCCGGGCTGACGACGATCGGGAGGATGCCGTTCTTGAAGCAGTTGCTGTAAAAAATATCGGCAAAGCTGGTGGAGATAACGCAGCGGATACCGAAATCGAGCAGCGCCCAAGGCGCATGTTCACGCGAGGAGCCACAGCCGAAATTGTCTCCGGCAACCAGGATCTGCGCATTCTGATAAGCAGGCTTGTTGAGTACGAAATCAGGGTTGGGCGAACCGTCTTCCAGATAGCGCGACTCGGCAAACAGGCCCTTGCCGAGGCCGGTGCGCTTGATCGTCTTCAGGTAATCCTTTGGAATGATCATGTCCGTGTCGACATTGACGACCGGCATGGGGGCGGCGACACCCGTCAGCTTGGTGAACTTATCCATCTCTCACTCCGAAATTCTACTGCGGTATCAGACCGCGTCATCACCGCCATTAAAGCAAAAAGGCGCGCTTTTGAAGATCAAAGCACGCCAATGCGGTACGCCGCTAATAATATGGGTCTAAACGCCTGAAGGCCGGCTGATGCGATCAGAGATCGATGATCGTGCCGCGACCGTCGTTCCACACACGCATGTTCTGCTGGCGGCGATGCTGAGTCTTGACGCGGATCGGCTCCGCCTTCATCCGGGCAGAGAACATCTTGGCGATGCTAAGGACCGCAAGCGTTCCGACGAATGCGATCGTCAAAGATGCGGTGAAGAGCGCGGCCAACGCCAGAACTGCAATGCTGGAGGCTGCGATGAAGAATGTACGAATGCCCTGCATGGTCCAAACCTTTCTGTCCAGACGAATGTGGGCCTTCTTCTTGACGCTTGCAAGAGGTTTCACACCGTCATCGATCTTGCAGATGTAACAAAAGATTGACACAAGTGGGGCATGGCCGAATTTTTTGTCGATAATACTGCACGCCCGCGCCGCTCGTTGCTTTCAGTGCCTGCTATCAATCTGCGAGCCTTACAAAAACTGAGCTCTCTTACCTGCGATGGCGCGATCTTCGATCTGGAAGATTCGGTCGCACCGGAGGTGAAGGACGAGGCAAGGGACAATCTCCTCTCCGTCTTTCGCGAGACGCCGCTTGTTAACCGTGAAGCGATCATCCGCATCAATCCTCTATCGTCCACAGCGGGACGCAAGGATGTGGACGCGGTTCTGAGCTGCCTGCCCCAAGCCGTGCTGCTGCCGAAAGTCGAGCAGCCCTCCGATATTCATGAACTGGCCGATCTGCTGGATGAGGCCGATGCTCCCGAAGGCATGCAAATCTGGGCGATGATCGAAACCCCGCGCGGCATTTTGAACGCCGCGGCGATTGCGGAGGCCGCACACACCACGGGCAGCAGGCTCGGCGCTTTCGTCGTGGGGCTAAACGATCTGCGCAAGGATACCCGCGTTCCGGCAAGACCCGGACGCACCTATCTCGTCCCCTGGCTGATGCAGATCTTGCTCGCAGCCCGCGCCTACGGCCTCGACGTCATCGACAGCGTTTCCAACGATTTTCGCGATTTGGATGCCTTTGCCACGGAATGCGAACAAGGCCGCGATATGGGCTTCGATGGCAAGATGCTGATCCACCCGGCGCAGATCGAAGCGGCGAACGCTGCTTTCGCTCCGGATGAGGCCGCACTTGCCGAGGCGCGAGAGACGATCGCGGCTTTCGCAAAACCCGAATCTGTGGGATTGAACGTCATCAACATGAACGGGCGAATGATCGAACGGCTGCATGTGACGGGTGCAGAGCGCCTTGTCGCCATTGCCGGGATCATCGCCGCAAGAAAGGCAGAAAACCAATGAAGGTCTATCGTTTCATCACCGGTCCCGACGATGCCAAGTTTTGTCACCGCGTCACCGAAGCCCTGAACAAAGGCTGGGAACTCGCCGGCTCTCCAAGCTACGCCTTCAATGCTGCCGCCGGTGTGATGCACTGCGGCCAGGCGGTTACCAAAACCGTAGAGGGCAAGGAATATCATCCTGATATGAAGCTGGGCGAACAGTAAGGGCTGCTGTGTCATCGACCGTTGTCGTGACGGTCGACACCTTCTCTGCCGTCATCCTCGGCCTTGAGCCGAGGATCCACCGACGCCCCAAAAACCTCGATGGCTTATGGATCCTCGCCTCGAGGGCGAGGGTGACGAAAAGCAAGCGTTAAGGGTGCCTCACTCGGCAGCACCCTCTCCCACAACATTCACCCGCGGTCCGTCGCCGCGTCGTCCGCGCTTTCCTCGATCCGCTCCATGTCATCATCGGAGAGGCCGAAGTGATGGCCAATTTCATGGATGAGGACGTGGGTGATGATGTCACCGAGCGTCTCTTCGTTTTCGGCCCAATAATCCAGGATAGGGCGACGATAGAGGGTGATACGATTCACCATCTCGCCGGTTTCCATGGTGAAGCGCTCCGACAGACCGCGACCTTCGAAAAGGCCCAGCAGGTCGAACGGGGTTTCGAGCGCCATATCCTCGAACACATCATCGGTCGGAAACTCCGAGATCTCGATGATGAGGTCTTTGGTCAGGGCGCGAAATTCTTCCGGCAGGTGGCCATATGCCTCAATGGCAAGCGATTCAAACGCTGATATTGTCGGCGCGTGGCGATCCCGCCAATCGTCGGTACTGTCTATGCGGGCCATTTCTGCTCCTTGCTGTGGGGCTGATATAAACCCTTGCGATGCAAAATTCGAGACCTGTTTGCAACAACCGCATAAAAGGCCTGATTTTCTAGGAGAGACCGTTGTTTTTAGGCCGCTGTGAACCTTGACATAAGCGGCTCTCTCGCGTAACTCCGCAGCCAAATTGAGGGCGTATTGCGCCTTCCGTTTAATCCGCTTTGAAAAAAGCGGCCCACCGGCAGAGTTTCAAGGGGCATTTGCCTCGACGAATTTCCGCTACTCCGACTGATAAAAAGACGGCCAGCGTCAAAAGCGCAGAGCCGGAACGAACATGAAAGGATAAAAAATGTTCGCAGTCATCAAGACCGGCGGTAAGCAGTACCGCGTAAGCGCCAACGACGTGCTGACCATCGAAAAGCTGGAAGCAGACGCAGGCGCAACTGTAGAATTCACTGAAGTTCTCGTTGTCGGCGTTGGCGCTGATGCAAAGTTCGGCGCACCTTTCGTTGCAGGCGCAACGGTCAAGGCTGAAGTTGTAGAACACAATCGCGGCAAGAAGGTCATCGCCTTCAAGAAGCGTCGTCGTCAGAACTCCAAGCGTACGCGCGGCCATCGTCAGCATCACACTGTCGTCCGCATCACGGACATCGTTGCTGCCTAATCGGCGCGACACGGGAAACTAGGTTTAAAGGAGCAATCCAATGGCACACAAAAAAGCTGGCGGTTCTTCGCGTAACGGTCGCGATTCCAACTCCAAGCGCCTTGGCGTGAAGAAGTTCGGCGGCGAAGCCGTCATTCCAGGCAACATTATTGTTCGTCAGCGTGGCACGCAGTGGCATCCCGACGCCAATGTCGGCATGGGCAAAGATCATACGCTTTTTGCACTCACAGCAGGCAACGTAAACTTCCGCACGAAGGCCAATGGTCGCGTATTCGTGTCCGTAGCGCCGAAAGCGGAAGCCGCAGAATAAGCCGGTAAGCGTCATATGCAGCCGGTGTCCCAATGACCCGGCTGAGACGTAACAGGTTCAGTCACAAAAAAGGGGAGTTGGGGCACCACCCAACTCCCCTTTTTTCTTAACTCCACGGAGGACTGAACCATGCAAGCTGAATTGTTGAGGGTCGACCAATCACGGTCACCCGAAGAACGGATAAGACCTGAACGGTCAAGGAGCGATTGCCCCGTCTTGTTGTCGCAGAGATTAGTTCTGCGCAAACCCCACGAAGAAGACATCGACGCCCTTGCCCATCTTGCCAACAACGCCAACATCGCGACCATGGTGTCGCGCATGCCGCACCCTTACACGGCGAAAGACGCCGCGGATTTCGTGCGCCGTGCAGCAAATGGCGAGATTGGCAAGTGCGTCTATGCGATTACGCGCATGGACAATGGCGAGTTCATGGGGTGCTGCGGACTGGAGCCGCAGGAAGACGAAAAGACCCTTGAAATGGGCTACTGGCTTGGCGAACCCTATTGGAACAGGGGCTACACCACAGAAGCGGCTCATGCGCTGATCGATATGGCCTTCCGCACCCGTGAGATAGATCAGATCGATGCGCGGTGCCGGGTCACCAATATCGGCTCGCGACGGGTCATACAAAAGTGCGGCTTTCAGTTGCAGGGTTCCGGCATGGTCGGATCGCTGGCGCTTGGCGGCATGGTCCCGGTAGAATGGTACAGGCTGGATCGCAAGACATGGGTATCATTGAGAAGCTGGGGAGACATGCGATGAGTACGGCTCAGTTGATGCGTCCGCGCAGCGTTCAAACCATGGCTGCCCCAGGCCCCTGCCCGACGATCGAAACCAGGCGCCTGGTGCTTCGGCCCCAGCGGCTTACCGATGCCGGCTCGATTGCGGAAACGCTTGCCGACTTCCAGGTCACCCGGATGTTGGCCCGCGTTCCCGCACCCTACTACGAGCAGGATGCGCTAGAGTGGCTGATCCTGCGTACCTCCGGCACCCTGCCCGATTGGGATTTCGCCATCACCTCAGGTGATGACACCCTGATCGGCGTGGTTTCGGTGGAGCGGCGTCACGGCCAGTGGCATCTCGGCTACTGGCTGAACCGCTTCTACTGGGGCAAGGGCTATATGACCGAGGCTGTTGGCGCTGTCGTCGAGCGCTTCTTCCGGCGCATGCCGAACGAAGTGCTGCATTCGGGCATATTTGCCGATAACCCGGCGTCGCTTAAGGTGCAGCAAAAGCTCGGCTTCAACATTACCGGCTGCAGCGAGATCTATGCGGTCGCACGCTCCACCATGGTGGCGCATATCGATACCGAGCTGACGGCGGAAGACTTCGTCCGACCGTAAGGCAACTCATGAGTGACAAGGCCGGTTTCGTTGCAAACCGGCCTTGTTCCATAGGCGCTTGGCCATGATAATCTTTGACCTTCGGGGCAAGCGGCTATATTCCAGGCGACAGAACCTTTTTGACGCGGCTGGCAAGGCCATGACCGCATGCAAGCTGACAGAACGGCAGTCCGATGAAATTTCTCGATGAAGCAAAAGTCTATATCAAGTCCGGCGATGGCGGCGCAGGTGCCGTCTCCTTCCGGCGCGAAAAATTCATCGAGTTCGGCGGCCCGGATGGCGGTGACGGCGGACGCGGCGGCGATGTGTGGGTCGAGGTCGTCAACGGCCTCAACACGCTGATCGACTTCCGCTTTCAGCAGCACTTCAAAGCCTCCATCGGCCAGCATGGCATGGGCAAGACCCGCACCGGCGCCAAGGGCTCCGACGTCGTACTGAAAGTCCCTGTCGGCACGCAGATTTTCGAAGAAGACAACGAAACGCTGATCGTCGACCTGACCAAGGAAGGCCAGCGCTTTCGTCTGGCCGCTGGCGGCAATGGCGGTTTCGGCAATGCCTATTTCAAATCCTCGACCAACCAGGCGCCAACACACGCCAACCCAGGCCTGGCAGGTGAAGAAAAGACCATCTGGCTTCGACTGAAGCTGATCGCCGATGCGGGTCTGGTCGGCCTGCCCAATGCCGGTAAGTCCACCTTCCTGGCAACCGTCACACGCGCACGTCCGAAGATCGCCAACTATCCTTTCACCACGCTTCACCCCAATCTCGGCGTTGCTACGATTGACGGTCGCGAATTTGTTCTTGCCGATATTCCGGGTCTGATCGAGGGCGCGCATGAAGGTGTGGGCATCGGCGACCGCTTCCTCGGCCATGTGGAGCGCACCCGCGTGCTGCTTCATCTGGTTTCCGCGCAGGAAGAGAAGGTTGGCCAGGCCTACAAGACCGTCAAGGCGGAACTGAACGCCTATGGCGGCGGCCTAACCGACAAGCGCGAGATCGTGGCATTGTCGCAGATCGACGTGCTGGACGAGAAGGAGCTGAAGAAGAAGGCCAAGGAACTGGAAAAGGCCTGTGGCCGTCCTCCGCTTCTTCTATCTGCTGCCGCCCATATCGGCATGACGGAAGCATTGCGCGCACTGCGTGACGTGATCGTCGATGCCAGCGAAGGTGGCGAGACCGCCCTTCCCGACCGCTCCATGCCCATCGAAGAGCTGGAAGACGGAGACGACCGTCTATGACGCTTGCGCGAAAACCGCTCGGCAGCCATCATCGCATCGTCATCAAGATCGGTTCTGCCCTGCTGGTGGACCGCAAGACGGGGCTGAAGAAGGATTGGCTGGACGCGATCTGCGATGACATAGCAGAGCTGAAGAAGAACGGCGCCGATGTACAGGTCGTCTCTTCGGGCGCGATCGCGCTTGGCCGAACGGTTCTCAACCTGCCCTCTGGCGCCTTGAAGCTGGAGGAAAGCCAGGCGGCAGCGGCTGTCGGGCAGATCGCGCTGGCACGCGCCTGGTCCGAAAGCCTTTCCAAGCACGATATCGTTGCGGGGCAAATCCTGCTGACGCTTTCCGACACGGAAGAACGTCGCCGCTATCTCAATGCGCGCGCGACGATCAACCAGCTGCTGAAGATCGGTGCCACGCCGATCATCAACGAGAATGACACGGTGGCGACCACCGAAATCCGCTATGGCGATAATGATCGCCTCGCCGCCCGCGTTGCGACCATGACCGGCGCTGATCTTCTGGTGCTGCTCTCCGACATCGACGGCCTCTATACCGCGCCGCCGCATCTCGATCCTGACGCCAAGTTCCTCGAGACCATCGCGGAAATCACGCCCGAGATTGAGGCTATGGCAGGGGGGGCTGCATCGGAACTGTCGCGTGGCGGCATGCGCACCAAGATCGATGCCGGAAAGATCGCCACTGCCGCTGGCTGCGCCATGATCATCGCGTCAGGCAAGACACTGCATCCGTTGAAGGCCATCGAAGAGGGAGCACGCTCCTCTTGGTTTGCGCCTTCCGGAACGCCGGTGACAGCCCGCAAGACATGGATCGCCGGTCAGCTTCAGCCAGCAGGCGAGGTGCACGTGGATGAGGGCGCGGAAAAGGCGCTGCATCAGGGCAAGAGCCTGCTGCCTGCCGGGGTCAAGCTCGTCAAAGGCAATTTCGGACGTGGCGATGCCGTTGCGATCATCGGGGTGCAAGGCCGGGAGATTGCGCGCGGGCTTGCCGGTTACGATGCCGACGAGGCGCGCCGCATCAACGGTCACAAGTCGAACGAGATCGAAGCCATTCTCGGTTATGTCGGACGCTCGGCGATGATCCATCGCGACGATCTGGTGATGACCGGAGCCGCCGTCAAAGTGAAAAAAGCAAAGAAGGATGAAGTCGATGCCTGACCAGGCCGTGAAGCAAAGCCAGTCCGTTGATGCGCTGATGATGAATATCGGCGCACAGGCGAAGGCTGCTTCACGACCGTTGTCCATCGCTTCGACCGCGCAGAAGAACCGTGCGCTTCTGGCCATGGCATCCGCCATCGATGCATCGGTGGACCGGATCCTCGACGCCAACAAAAAGGATGTAGCGGCTGCCGAACAGGCGGGCGTGACGGGCTCCTTCATCGATCGCCTGAAGCTTGACCCTTCGCGCATTTCCAGCATTTCCGAAGGCATCCGGGCAATCGCAGAACTCGCCGATCCCGTCGGCGAGATGATTGCCTCCTGGGACCGTCCAAACGGTTTGAAGATTGAGCGCGTACGCACACCACTTGGCGTTATCGGTGTGATCTATGAAAGCCGTCCGAATGTGACGGCGGATGCCGGTGCGCTGTGCCTCAAGGCCGGTAACGCCGTGATCCTGCGCGGCGGATCGGATTCGCAATATTCATCGCGCGCTATCCATGCCTGCCTAGTGGAGGGCCTGAAGATCGCTGGGCTTCCAGAGCATGCGATCCAACTGGTGCCGGTGACCGACCGCGCCGCGGTCGGCCTGCTGCTCGGCGGCCTTGGCGGGACTGTCGATGTGATCGTGCCGCGCGGCGGAAAGAGCCTCGTAGGCCGAGTACAGACGGAAGCCCGCGTACCGGTCTTTGCGCATCTGGAAGGCATCTGCCACGTCTATGTCGACAAATCCGCCGACCTCGATATGGCACAGAAGATCGTGCTGAACGCCAAGATGCGCCGCACCGGCATTTGCGGCTCCGCCGAAACCTTGCTGGTCGATCGCGCCGTGGCGGCAACCCACCTTGAACCCCTGGTAAAAATCCTGCTGGAGGCAGGCTGCGAGGTACGCGGTTCGGATGAGGTGCAAAACGCCGTTGCAGGCGTGACGCTGGCGAATGAGGAAGACTGGCGCACGGAATATCTCGACGCCATCATCTCGGTGACCCTGGTGGATGGTATCGACGGTGCGATACAGCATATCGGCACCTATTCCTCAAACCACACCGAAGCGGTGATCGCCGAAGATCCGCAAGTCGTTGCCCGCTTCTTCAACGAGATCGATAGCGCCATTCTTCTGCACAATGCCTCCACGCAGTTTGCCGATGGCGGCGAGTTCGGCATGGGCGCTGAAATCGGCATTGCGACCGGCAAGATGCATGCGCGCGGTCCGGTCGGCGTCGAACAGTTGACCTCCTTCAAATACCGTGTGCACGGCACCGGCCAGACGCGGATCTGATATTTGGCGGCTGATCCGGTTCTTGACCAACGTTACCTGACCATGCCGCACACCGAGCGCGGCATGGTGATCGGGCTATTTGGCGGGTCCTTCAATCCCCCGCATGATGGCCACGCACTGGTGGCGGAAATCGCTATGCGTCGTTTGGGCCTCGATCAACTCTGGTGGATGGTGACACCCGGCAACCCGCTGAAGAGCAAGACGGGACTGGCGCCACTTGCCGAACGGATCGCCGCCTGTGAGGACCTCGTCACCGATCCGCGCATCAAGATCACCGCATTCGAGCAGACCCTTGGGGTCAGCTACACGGCCAATACGCTCGCCAAGATCAAAGCGCGAAATCCGCACGCCCGTTTCATCTGGGTCATGGGTGCGGATAATCTGAGGACCTTCCACCATTGGCAGAAATGGCGCGTGATTGCTGAGACCTTTCCAATTGCCGTCATCGACCGCCCGGGGGCAACGCTTGCCTACCTCTCCTCCACCATGGCGCAGGCCTTCAGCCATGCGCGGATCGATGAGGACGATGCCGGGGTCTTGTGGAAGAAGGACGCCCCCGCTTGGGTTTTCATTCACGGTCCGCGCTCGACCTTGAGTTCCACTGCCATACGCAACGGGCATAAATGAAGTATGAGCCTCTGCGCTACGGCCCACCATCTTGAAAAGTGAATATAATGATGCCACCTTTACTGTGTGCCGTGGTGAATCGCGGCGCTCAGTATCTGTTTTGTCATTTCGGAAAGGAAAACCTCTGACAACAGTACACACTAAGGGAAGAGCTTACAGCGCTATCCCGAAGGGCCAGGAGAGTGGCGTCGATGCCGCCCGCCGTGCCCTGGAAACCGTCCTTGCGAGTGTCGAGGACTCCAAAGCAGAAGATATCGTTTCCCTGAACATTGCCGGAAAGTCGGCGCTGGCAGATTACATGGTGGTCGTGTCCGGGCGTTCGAGCAGGCATGTGACGGCGATCTGCGAACATCTCATCACCGACATGAAGGATGAGGGTTTCGGCGGCGCGCGTGTTGAAGGCCTGGAGGCTGGCGACTGGGTGCTGATCGACGCAGGCGATGTCATCATCCATGTGTTCCGTCCAGAAGTGCGGGCGTTCTACAACATCGAAAAGATGTGGGCGACCCCGGACATCGAGGAAGAAACACTGCATTGATCGCGGGTTGGTGCATGCCGCGCAAATATATGCAGCGGTTTTGCATTAACGACATGCGATGAAGCATAGGAATAAGGCGTAAGCGCCAATCTGAGAGGTCGCGACACGCTTTAGGCCGAAGGCTCTTCTCGGTCGCATGGAAATCCGCAGCCAGTTCTGCTACAAGCCGCAGCCTTACAGGGTTGCGAACGGGCTGATATGTGAATGCGGATTTCAATTTTTGCGGTGGGACGGCTGAAATCCGGCCCCGAGAAAGAGCTTGCGTCTCGCTACCTGGATCGCTTCGCCAAGGCCGGCCCGGCCATCGGGCTGGAATTCGGCAAGATGATCGAGGTGCAGGAAAGCCGCGCCTCCAACCCGGATACGCGCAAACGCGAAGAAGCGGCGATGCTGGAAAAGCACCTGGCCGATGGCGCCGCACTGATCCTTCTGGACGAGCGCGGCAAGGCGCTCGACAGTCCCGCTTTCGCCGAGCTTTTCGCCACCATGCGCGATAATGGCAAGCGCGATGTCATCATCGCAATCGGCGGTGCGGACGGGCTGGACCAATCGCTGACGGAGAAGGCAGCCGCCACGCTCTGCCTCGGCAAGCTGACATGGCCGCACCAGATCGTGCGCTTCCTCATTTCCGAACAGCTTTACCGGGCCGTGACCATTTTATCAGGCCATCCCTACCACCGCGTATAGAGCTTCCTTTGTGCGTCCTTCAGGGTGCACAAAGGAAGCTCTAACTTTTCGAATCTACGCATCGTGCTCTCCGAAAATCGATTCGATTTTCGGGCCGATGCTGCAGACAATCTCCTCTCTGCGGCTCTCACCGACATGCTTTCGTCGCAAACGCGCATCTATGTCGGCTGGCTTTCATGCCTATTGGCGCAAAGCCGCGAAGCAGCGTATGGTCGCCAATCTTATCGAGCGGGTAGAAGAACGACGTCATGGGTCAAACGTACGACAAATTCCGGCTTGCGCTGACGACGGGCGTGGCACTTGTCGTCCTTGGCGCCGCATCCCTTCACACGCCCCAAGCTTCCGCCCAGGACGCAGCGCCAGCCACACCCCCAGCCACGCAACCGGCAGAGACGCCAAGCGAATTGCAGGAACTGGAGACGCGCCGTGACCAGAACCGCCAGGATTTGGAGGAACTGGTGGACAGTATTGGTTTGTCTGAAGACAAGGCGCGCCAGCTTGAAGAGAGCATCGCGGCGCTGAACCAGGATACCGCGAGGATCAAGGAAGAGCTGATCGCGTCCGCCCAGCGACGCAAGGATCTGGAAGCCAAAATCAATGATGGGCAGGACCGCCTGGCAAAGCTGAGCGTGCGCGAGGATTCCGTAAAGGCGTCACTTCGCGAGCGCCGCGGCGTTCTGGCCGAAGTTCTGGCCGCCCTCCAGCGCATGGGCCGCAACCCGCCACCCGCCCTTCTGGTGTCACCTGAAGATGCGCTCGCCTCCGTCAGAAGCGCGATCCTGCTGGGAGCTGTGGTTCCGGGCATCCGGGCCGAAACCGACAAGCTCATCACCGCTCTCAAAGAATTGACTGATCTGCGCCAGGCGATCGCTGTGGAGCGTGAGCAGTTGACAGGCATGATGACGGCAAGTCTGGAGGAGGAAAAACGCCTCGATCTGCTGCGCGCCGAAAACGACAAGAAGAACAGCCAGACCGCAGCCGAACTGGAAGCAGAACGCAAGCGATCTGAAGAACTTGCCAGCAAGGCGACAAGCCTTGAAGGCCTCGTTTCATCGCTCGAAAACGAGATATCGTCGGTACGCGAGGCCAAGGAAAAGGCGCGTTTGGAAGAAGAGCGGATCGCCCGTCTTCCGCCTGCTGAACGTGACAAATTGGAGGCGCAGAGCGAGGCTGGAACGCCCGATAAAAACCGCATTGCGCCCGCATATCCATTTTCGAGCTTGAAGGGTAAGCTGGCAATGCCGGTTTCAGGCGAAGTGCTTCGACGCTTCGGCGATGCCGATGGAACCGGGCATTTCTCCAAGGGAATCGTCGTCGCGACCGGCCCGGAAGCACTCGTTACAGCACCAGCGGACGGCTTCGTGGTTTTTGCTGGAGAATTTCGAAGCTACGGCCGCATGATCATCCTCAATGCTGGTGACGGTTATCATCTGGTCCTGACAGGCATGGACAATGTGAGAACGCGGCAGGGCATGTTTGTTTTCTCCGGTGAACCGATTGCCTCCATGGGCGTAAAAAGAGTGGCAAGTGCAGCGGCTTTGGCGCTGGAAACTGACAAGCCAACGCTTTACATTGAATTCAGAAAGGACGGAGTGCCGGTTGATTCTCAACCCTGGTGGTCCGCAAAAAATACCGGAAGGGCGCGTAATGATTCGTAAGGCTTCGCTTCTTCTCATCGGTGGGCTCATGGGCGCCACAGCGATGAGCGTTATCTATTCTGCCAGCCTGCCGGCGCAGGCCGCAGGCCCTTCCACATACAAGGAACTGTCGATCTTCGGCGATGTCTTCGAGCGCGTGCGTGCGCAATATGTAACGCCGCCGGATGACAAGAAGCTGGTCGAAAACGCCATCAACGGAATGTTGAGCTCGCTTGATCCGCATTCGAGCTTCATGAATGCCGAAGATGCCAACGACATGCGCACCCAGACCAAGGGTGAGTTCGGCGGTCTCGGCATCGAAGTGACGATGGAAAACGAACTGGTGAAGGTCATCTCTCCGATGGACGATACGCCGGCCGCCAAGGCTGGTATTCTCGCAGGCGACTTCATCTCCGAAATCGACGGTCAGCCGGTGCGTGGCCTGAAGCTCGAAGAAGCGGTCGAGAAGATGCGCGGCGCCGTCAAGACGCCGATCAAGCTTACCATTATTCGTCAGGGCGCCGACAAGCCGCTCGACATCACCGTCATGCGTGACATCATCGCAGTTCGCGCGGTCAAGTCCCGCGTCGAAGGTGGCGATGTCGGTTATCTGCGCGTCATCTCCTTTACCGAGAAGACCTATGACGATCTCGAAAAGGCGATCAAGAAGATCAAGCAGGATGTACCGGCCGACAAGCTCAAGGGCTATGTGCTCGATCTGCGCTTGAACCCGGGTGGTCTGCTCGATCAGGCGATCAATGTTTCCGATGCGTTTCTGGAGCGCGGCGAGGTGGTTTCCACCCGCGGACGTAACCCGGATGAAACCCGTCGCTTCAATGCAACGGCTGGCGACCTGACCGATGGCAAGCCGGTTATCGTTCTGATCAACGGTGGATCGGCGTCGGCGTCTGAAATCGTTGCCGGCGCGCTGCAGGATCTGCGTCGCGCAACGGTTGTCGGCACGCGGTCCTTCGGCAAGGGCTCGGTCCAGACGATCATTCCGCTGGGCGAAACCGGTGCGCTTCGTCTGACGACGGCGCTCTATTACACGCCATCCGGCAAATCCATCCAGGGTACCGGCATTACGCCTGACATCAAGGTGGAACAGCCGCTGCCGCCAGAACTTCAGGGCCGTGTTCGCGCTGAAGGAGAATCGAGCCTTCGCGGCCACATCCAGGGCCAGAGCGAAACCGAAGAGGGCTCGGGTTCCGCAGCTTACGTTCCGCCGGAAGCCAAGGACGACATCCAGCTGAACTATGCGCTGGACCTGCTGCATGGCACCAAGAACGACCCATCCTTCCCGCCGAACCCGGAAAAGGCAGTCGTCAACAAGCAGTAGGACATCTAAGGCACTGGTCTAAGGCCTGTGCCTTTTCATGTCCGCTCAGACGTTACCCACGCATCAGCCACGGAAACATCATTGTCATCAGACCTGCGTAAACCGCTCATGGGTCGGAAGCGTAAACAGAGCGCCGGGTTCTTCCGGCGCTTTTCTGTGTCGATGCTGCTTGCAATTCTTGTTGGCGGCGGTGTGGCCGGACTATCCCTCTACACGGCTCTCTCTCCAGGCAATCTGGCAAAAAGCTCCACCGCGCCGGACGTGACACTGGGACCGGCGGGAGCGCCGCAGGACCAGGCGGTAGCCGCGAACGACGGTAACGCCGTTGACCTGCAAAGTGGCCGTTCCGGCGCCAATGTTCAGCGCAATACCATGTCGGACGGCAACGTCGTCTCCGTCTTTTCGCCGAAGGACAGAACCGATAATGCGCCTGTGCTGATGACCGGCCAGACGGTTGGGCAGGATCCACGTGTGGCCATGCGGCCGAATGACGAGCTTTTGGAGGATAGCCCCTTCGGCAGACTGCCGATTGTCAGCGCCGACGGCTTGAAACCTATGGATCAGTACGCCAGACCCTGGTCCGGTGCGCGCGGCACCCGGATTGCTATCGTCGTTGGTGGCCTGGGGCTCAGCCAGACCGGCACGCAGAAGGCCATCAAGGAACTTCCGCCTGAAGTCACCCTCGGCTTTGCCGCGTCGGGGAACAGCCTGCAGCGCTGGATGCAGGAGGGCCGCCGCGAAGGTCATGAAATCCTGCTGCAGATACCGTTCGAGCCTTTCGGCTATCCTGGCACCAATCCCGGCCCCGATACGCTGCTCATTTCCGACCCGCCCAAGATCAATATCGAGCGGTTGCACCGCTCCATGGCCAAGATCACCAACTATACCGGTGTAATGAACTATCTTGGCGCGCGATTCATGGCCGATGACAAGTCGCTTGAACCCGTCCTTCGCGATATTGGCCAACGTGGCCTGCTCTTTCTGGATGACGGTTCGTCGGCGCAATCGCGCACCAGCATCATCGCGAAGGCCGTTTCCACGCCGACAGGCTTTGCCGATCTGCAACTGGACGATCAGGTGAACGAGACAGCCATTCTGCGCAAGCTGGACGATCTGGAGCGGATTGCCCGCAGAAACGGCTCCGCTATCGGCGTCGCCTCTGCCTTCGATGAAAGTGTTGCCGCCATTTCCAAATGGTCGGTCGAGGCAGCTGGTCGCGGCATCGAGATCGTTGGTGTTTCCGCGCTTGTTTCGCAAGACGCCAAACAGTAAGTCTTCCCCATCACCCAACAACGTCCGGATTAGAAAATGTCGATCACAGCAGCCGATCTGCCATACCGCCCCTGCGCCGGTATTATGGTTCTAAATGATAAGGGCCTCGTCTGGGCCGGACGCCGTATCTCGCAAGGCAATTCAGAGTTCGATGGGTCGCCTCAACTCTGGCAGATGCCGCAGGGCGGCATCGACGAGGGAGAAGCCCCTTTGGCTGCCGCCATTCGTGAGCTCTATGAAGAAACGGGCATGAAGACGGTGACGCTGCTGGCCGAGGCGCGTGACTGGATCCATTACGATCTGCCGCCGCAGCTGATCGGCATCGGGCTTCGCGGCAAATATCGCGGCCAGGCGCAGAGATGGTTTGCGTTCAGGTTCGATGGCGACGAAAGCGAAATCCAGATCAACCCACCGCCCGGCAGTAACGAAGCGGAAT
This sequence comes from uncultured Agrobacterium sp., assembly GCA_913777615.1. Classification (GTDB taxonomy): domain Bacteria; phylum Pseudomonadota; class Alphaproteobacteria; order Rhizobiales; family Rhizobiaceae; genus Agrobacterium. Next base: position 232,867 of record CAJYTK010000009.1, read on the forward strand.
TCGACGCCTGGGACTGGAAGCCGATGGAAACGCTGCCAGACCTCATCGTCCCGTTCAAACGGTCGGTCTATGAGCAGGTGGTGGACCAGTTCCGCCATCTGGCAGCCAAGTGATGGCAACAAAAAAGGCGGCATCTCTGCCGCCTTTTTCAATCGTCTGTCAGAATTACTCGGATTCGGCAGAATCGGCCGAGTCGGCGTTGAGCTGGCCGTACTTGGCTTCGCCGATCTTGTTGAGCAGATCGAGCTGTGTTTCGAGGAAGTCGATATGGCCTTCTTCGTCGATGAGTAGCTGTTCGAACAGCTTCATCGAGACGTAGTCGCCAGCGTCGTGACAGATGTCGCGAGACTTCTTGTAGGCTGTCCGAGCGTCATATTCGCCAGCAAGATCGGCTTCCAGCACTTCCTTGACGTTCTGGCCGATGCGCAGGGGCGCTACGGTCTGAAGGTTCGGATGGCCTTCAAGGAAGATGATGCGATCAATGATCTTGTCAGCGTGCTGCATCTCTTCGATCGACTCGGCGCGCTCTTTCTTGGCGAGCTTCGTGTAGCCCCAGTCGTTCAACAGCCGGTAGTGAAGCCAGTACTGGTTCACCGCACCGAGTTCGAGGAACAGTGCCTCGTTAAGCTGCTCGATGACTCTTTTGTCGCCTTTCAATGTCCGCTCTCCTGTGGTCTTCATGTAATTGTTTCAAGCGGGACATAAAATCAAAAACTTCGGCCTCAGTCGAGTGCCGACGTGCATGATAGTCTTCCGTCGTTTTGATGATCAGGTCGACGACAGTCGGGAAACAGCCACAGCAACGACCGCGCTTCTGCATGGCGTGATAGACTTTCGCAGGAACGATGAGCTGCCAACAGTCTTCGTCCAGAAGCTCGTTGATGACATCGCGAATGTCGTTATCGGTGATGTAATTGCAGCTACAAACCAGCATGATCCAATGCCTGTGTGACCCAACGCGTTGTTTTTTCTGTTAAACCAAAACAGGACATTCAATGTCAAGAAAAACAATCACGCGATTGGACAAGTGATCGGCTTAGATCGCTTCTAAACTAGATGAAAAATTTCGTCTTTTCATCTATTTAGCACATTCTTGATGAGCAGCGCGTTGATCGGCCCGATGAACTCAATCGGCGAAAGGCATCCGATCTCACGGGTTTGTGATCTCTTTTTCGCCGTCCGTTAGGCGAAGTACTGTCCGCCATTGGCCGTCAGTGTCGATCCTGTGATGAACCCGGCATCATCGGATGCAAGGAAGAGCGCACATCGGGCAATCTCGTCCGGCTCACCCAATCGACCGACCGGGATCTGCGGGAGGATGCGCTCGCTCAAAACGGTTTCGGGAATAGCGCGCACCATCTCTGTGCCAATGTAGCCGGGGCAGATTGCGTTGACGGTGATATTGCGCGCCGCGCCTTCCTGTGCCAGCGCCTTCGTCAGCCCGATATCGCCAGCCTTGGAGGCGGAATAGTTCGCCTGTCCCGCCTGGCCTTTCTGTCCGTTGATCGAGGATATGGTGATGATGCGCCCAAAACCGCGCTCGCGCATGCCGGGCCAGACCGGATGGGTCATATTGAAGACGCCATTGAGATTGGTATCGATGACGTCGCGCCATTGCTGCGGCGTCATCTTGTGGAACATGGCATCGCGCGTGATGCCGGCATTGTTGACGAGGATGTCGATCGGTCCGAGCGTTCGCTCAACCTCCGCCACGCCCGCCACGCAAGCATCGTAATCCCGCACATCCCATTGAAAGGCTGGGATGCCGGTTGTCTGCCGAAAGGCTTCGGCGCGATCCTCGGTAAAGACGTAATTCACCGCGACCTTGTAACCCGCTGCCTGGAAGGCCTTAGCGATTGCTGCGCCGATGCCGCTCGTTCCACCCGTTACCAATACCACACGGCTCATCTTCAAGGCCCTCGATTTCAATGCGTGGTCCTTTAGAGGGGCCAACATGGCATTTCAATGTTTTCAGACGATCACAGACCCTCTAGGCACATGGCAACGCCCATGCCACCGCCAATGCAGAGTGTCACAAGGCCCTTTTTTGCCTGACGCCGTTTCATTTCGAAAACGAGCGTGTTCAAGACACGCGCGCCAGACGCACCGATCGGATGACCGATGGCAATCGCCCCGCCATTGACGTTGACGATCTCCGGGTTGAGATCGAGGTCGCGCACCACGGCACAGGACTGGGCGGCAAAGGCCTCGTTTGCCTCGACTAGATCGAGATCGCCAACGGACCAACCTGCCTTGCTAAGCGCCTTGCGCGAGGCAGGGATCGGGCCAGTTCCCATGATCTGTGGATCGACACCGGCGGTGGCCCACGACGCGATGCGTGCCAGCGGCTGGATGTTGCGTCGGGAAGCCTCTTCTTCCGTCATCAAAAGCACGGCGGCTGCGCCATCATTGAGTCCGGAGGCATTGCCAGCCGTCACGCTGCCTTCCTTGTCGAAGGCCGGGCGCAGCTTCGTCAGCGCCTCGAGCGAGGCACCCGCACGGATATATTCGTCTGCGGCAATCGTCACATCACCCTTGCGGCCCTTGATAACGAAGGGGGCAATCTCGTCTTCAAAGCGCCCGGCTGTCTGTGCAGCTTCTGCGCGGTTTTGCGAGCGCACCGCATATTCGTCCTGCTCTTCACGCGAAAGCTGCCACTGGCGAGCGATATTCTCTGCCGTGATACCCATGTGATATCCATGGAAGGCATCGATCAAGCCGTCCTTCAGCATGGTATCGATCATCTTGAAATCGCCCATCTTCACGCCGCCCCGCAAATGCGCGCAGTGCGGTGCCATGGACATGGATTCCTGGCCGCCTGCCACGATCAGGGAAGCATCCCCAAGCGCGATCTGTTGCGCGCCGAGGGCCACGGCGCGAAGGCCAGAACCGCAAAGTTGATTGATACCGAACGCGGTTGCTTCCTGCGGGATGCCAGCCTTCATTGCCGCTTGGCGCGCGGGATTCTGTCCCTCGCCTGCAGTCAGCACCTGTCCCAGGATCGCCTCATCGACGTCGGTCGCGGCAACGCCTGCACGGTCCAGAACAGCGGTGATGACGGCTGCGCCGAGTTCGTGCGCCGGCGTGTTGGAAAAGCTCCCGTTGAATGAACCGACCGGCGTGCGGGCAGCGCTTGCGATCACGATGGAGGATGAAGCCATGAATGTTTTCTCCCGAATTTTCGCGCGAGACTGTCAAAGCTTGGGGCGCAAGTCAATTTGGCGAGGTTGATTTCGTGGCACGCTGCAAAGCAACATCGACATGCTGTACAATTGCTGCGCAAGAAAGTGACTGCTGCATCGCACAAACCATTTGTCAGATGCCTTTGTTTCAGCATAGTCTTTTGGATGGGAAGAGTAAAAACACCAAAAAAATGCGCAATACCGGCATCGCGAGGAGGCGAGCATGGGAAGACATGGCGGCGAGACCATTATCAAGAAATACGCCAATCGGCGTCTCTATAATACCGGCACCAGCACCTACGTGACGCTGGAAGACCTGGCGAAAATGGTCAAGCGCGGCGAGGACTTCAAGGTTCAGGACGCCAAGACATCTGAAGACATCACGCACGCCGTCTTGACGCAGATCATCGTGGAACAGGAAGCCAAGACCGGCAACACGCTGCTACCGACCGCCTTTCTCCGCCAGTTGATCTCCTATTACGGCGATCAGATGCAGATGGTTGTGCCGACCTTTCTCGAGCATTCGATGAAGACCTTCTCCGAGCAGCAAAGCCATATGCAGGAGCATATGGGCAAGGCGTTCGGCGACCCGTCGCTGACGAAGAATTTCTCCGCGCCGTTCCAGCTGATGGAAGAGCAGATCAAGCGCAATACCGAACTCTTCAAGCAGACGATGCAGATGTTCACGCCCTTTGCAGCACCTGCATCGGCGCCGAAGGAACAGCGCAAGCCTGACGCCTCCGAGATTGACGAGTTGAAGGCACAACTGCGCAACCTCCAGACCAAGCTCGATCAGCTTTAAACTCGGTCAGCGCTGAACTGTTGAGCGGTTTGCGATAACGACATGCGATAAAAACCAAAGCGTGGCGCGAAGCTGAAAGATCGCGACACGCTTTAGATCGTCTTTGGCACTCTGAGCAGCAGCATAAATCCTGCGCCCAGGAACAGGATCAGCGTTGCCATGCCGATATGGGCGGAGCCAGTTGCATAAGTGGTTGCGGAAAACATCAGCGTTGCCATGAAGCTGGTGGCGCGCCCGGAAAGCGCATAGATACCGAAGTAGCGACCCGCTTCCGAAACGGTAATGTTGCGAGCCAGATAGGAGCGTGACGAGGCCTGCACCGGGCCAAAGGCGAGGCCGATCAGAACACCATAGACCAGATAAGCCTTTTCCGCCCCGCTGCTGAAGAGGCCGTTGGTTTCCTCCGTCGAGAACTGCAGCAGGCCAAACAGTGTCGATGTCTTCTCGGTCGAGACGATGCCAAACGTTGCCAGCAACAGCAGCAGCAGGCTGACGATGATCATCCTGCGCGAGCCGAGCCGCTGATCGAGCCGGCCGGCGGCAAAGCAGCCGCCAATGGCGACGATGTTGAGAATGATGCCGTAAATGCCGATTTCCATCGTCGCCCAGCCGAACATGCCAGCCGCGAAGGCACCACCGAGGATCAGCAGCCCGTTGACGCCGTCCTGGTAGAGCATCCGCGCGATCAGAAAACGCGTGATCAGCGGGCGGTGGAGCAACTCCCTAAGCGTCGATGTCAATTCCGACAGGCCCGAGCGTACCGCAAGCCCCAGTGGCAGCCCCTTCTTGACGTCCGGCGTGAAGAAAAACATCGGCAGGATAAAGATGAAGTACCATATCGCGGCGATCGGTCCGGTGATGCGGGCATCCTCTCCCGTTGCCGGGTCCAGACCGAAAAGCGGCGGCAGGCCGATGATGGTAAGGCCCGTCTGTGGGCTGGCTGCCATGAACAGCACGATGAAGATCAGTACGATCATCCCGCCAAGATAACCGAGCCCCCAGGCGGTGTTGGAAATCCGCCCGACATTTTCAGGTGTCGTCAGACGCGGCATCATGGAATCGTTGAAGACGATGGAGAACTCGGCCGCAATCGAGGCAAAGATCATGAAGAGGGCCGGCCACAGCACCGGTGATCCGGGCGCGGCAAACCACAACATTGCAAGACAGGCGATCTTGATGACGGCAAAAAACGCGATCCAGGGCTTTCGCGACCCGGACTGATCGGCAATCGATCCAAGGATCGGTGAGAAGATCGCAATGACAACGGACGAGATAGTCGCGACATTGCTCCAGAGCGTCTGCGCCGAGACGGGATCATCCGTCAGCCGCGCGACGAAGTAAGGCCCGAAGATGAAGGTGGTGACGACGGTGAAGAAGGGTTGCGCTGCCCAATCGAACAGCATCCAACCCCAGATCCCCTTGGCGTCCGTTTTTGGCGCATCCGCCGTGGACTCGACCGATTCTGTCACACGGAAAGAAGAACTCAATGGATTGCCTTTCCGCATGCAGGCGACCCGGCTTTTACAGCCGGGTCATTTCGCCGTTGGACCTTATACGCTTCTGGTCTGGACTATATCGGAAAGCAGACCAGCGGCAACGGTGAGCCGCGCCAGATTCGTCTCTCCGCTATCGCTGAGCGCAGCTAGTTCCGAGACGATGCGATTGACGCGTACACGATCGGCTGAATACCACGCCTGCACCGGGTTCTTCTCCTTGGCATGCTCGGTCAGCGCAGAAACCACGATACGTCGACGCGATGAGGCAATCTGGTCCTGGCTGCGCAGCAGCGCGAGGCTTTCGTAGTGATCAGCCGGGCTGACCCGCTGGCTGGCATCAAGAAGCCTTGCGACGCGGAAGGTGGTGGAGACAGCGGCGTAGCTTTCCGCAGCCCGCGCCAATGTCGTGCCGGCCTGATCAGCGATCAGCATGATTTCCGGTACATAGACCAGCAATCGAAGCGTTTCCAACTCCTTGAGCAGCGAAGGTGAAACGCCATCGACTTCGGCAAGACCGATTTCATCCTGATACTTTGCCGCAGCCGGAGACAGCGTCTTGATGGCACTTCTCAGTCGCTCCACCTCGTCCTGCATGGCACCAGTGATGGTGCCTGCCGTCTGGAGATAAAGCCGCGTCGCGTCGCCGAAGATCCCCATAATTTTGGCATAGAAATCGTTTTGCACATCGCCGGAAATCTGCCCATCAAGTGCGTCGATTTCTCCCCACAGCCGCTTAAGACCGAAGCCATCCTCGACGATCATCGCGGCCTTGACGACGGCAGGCGCCAGCAGGCCGCTCGCATCCACCAGCTTCTGCACGAAACCCGGACCACCACGGTTGACCACCTGGTTGGCAAGGACAGTGGCGACGATTTCGCGATGCAGACGATGGCTGGAAATATCGCCCGCATAAGTCTTTTGCATCTTGCTTGGGAAGTAGTCGGTCAGCAGGTGCTGCAGATAGGGTTCGTCCGGCAGGGTGCTTGCCACCAGCGTGTCGAACAGGGTCAGCTTTGCGTAAGAGAGCAGGACGCCGATTTCCGGCCGGGTCAGCGATTTGCCCGAAGCATAGCGCTCGCTAAACTCCGCATCGTTCGGCAGGGTTTCGACCTTGCGGTTCAACTGGCCGGAGGATTCCAGTGCCGCCATCAGACGGCCGAGCTCCTCGCGGTTGCCGCTGCCCTTACGCTCGACAAGCGAGATCGCCAGCGACTGCAGGTAATTGTTGCGCAGCACCAGTTGCGCCACTTCCGACGTCATGGAGGCCAGCAGCTGATTGCGCTTAGGCAAGGTCAGGCGACCGTCATTGACGGCAGATGCCAGCGCGATCTTGATATTGACCTCGACGTCGGAGGAATTGACGCCCGCCGAATTGTCGATGGCATCCGAGTTGCAGCGTCCGCCGGACAGCGCATAGGCGATGCGACCCTTCTGGGTGATGCCGAGATTGGCGCCTTCGCCGATCACCTTGGCGCGCACTTCCGTTGCATTGATGCGGATAGGATCGTTGGCACGGTCTCCGACCTCTGCGTTGGTTTCAACCGCCGCCTTCACATAGGTTCCGATACCGCCGAACCACAGGAGATCGGCAGGAGCTTTGAGGATCGCCGTCATGATTTCGAAGGGTGTCGCCACCGTCTTGTCGATACCGATGGCCGCCGCAGCTTCCGCCGTTAGCGTCACGGATTTTTCCGCTCGCGAAATGATCATCGCACCCGTGGAGAGTGTCGAGCGGTCGTAATCCTGCCAGCTTGAACGCGGCAGTTCGAAGAGCCGCTTTCTCTCGGCAAAGGATTTGTCCGTATCCGGCGTCGGGTCGATAAAGATATCACGATGATCGAACGCGGCGATCAGTTCGATCTTTTCCGATAGCAACATGCCGTTGCCGAAGACGTCGCCGGACATGTCACCCACGCCAACGACCTTGAACGGCGTGGTCTGGATATCGGTGTCCATTTCGCGGAAATGGCGCTTGACGGTTTCCCAGGCGCCACGTGCGGTAATGCCCATCTTCTTGTGGTCGTAACCGGCAGATCCACCAGAGGCAAAGGCATCGTCGAGCCAGAAACCAGCCTCTCGGGCAAGCCCGTTGGCGGTATCGGAAAAGGTCGCCGTTCCCTTGTCGGCAGCAACGACGAAATAGGGGTCGTCACCATCGAGCCGAACCGTATCAACAGGCGCAACAACATCATCGCCTACGATATTGTCGGTGATGGACAGAAGCGTGCGGATATAGGTCTTGTAGGCATCCTTGCCGGCATTGAAGATCTCGTCGCGATTGCCGCCTACAGGCAGCATCTTTGGAAAGAACCCGCCCTTGGCGCCGACCGGCACGATGACGGCATTCTTTACCTGCTGGGCTTTGACGAGACCAAGAACTTCCGTGCGATAATCCTGGCCACGATCCGACCAGCGAAGACCGCCGCGTGCCACCTTGCCGAAGCGCAGGTGGACGCCCTCCACCTCCGTGCCGTAGACGAAGATTTCACGGAAGGGACGTGGGTCCGGCAGTCCATCTAGAAGCTTCGGATCGAACTTGAAGGCAAGCATCGCCTTTGGCGAACCGTCTTCGTTGCGCTGGAAGTAGTTGGTGCGAAGCGTGGAATCGATTGCGTTCACGTAGCGACGAAGCGTGCGGTCCTCATCCAGATTGGGCACGCCGGAAAGATCGGCCTCGATGGCTTTGTGGAGATCGGACAGCTTACGCAGCCGCGCCTTCTCACCGAGCTTCGGATCGAAACCATGGGCGAAGAGTTCGAAAATTCTCCGCGCAATCGCCGGATATTTGAACAGCGTCTCGGAAATATGCTCCTGCGAATAGACGATGCCCGTCTGGCGCAGATAGCGCGCATAGGCGCGCAGCACCGAAACCTCGCGTACCGTCAGCCCGGCGGCAATGATCAGGCGGTTGAAATTGTCATTGTCTACAGTGCCGTTGAAGGCGGCGAGAAACGCCTCTTCAAGCCGCGGCCCATTGACGGAAAGATCAAGCGTCACGCCCGGCTGGACCCTGAGCTCCATATCATGAAGAACGATGACATCGGTATGATCGCCGGAAAGGACGCCGATATCGAACGTCCGTTCGCTGATGACGCTGAAGCCGAGATTTTCCAGAAGCGGCACGCGGCGCGACAGCGGCAGATGGCCGTCACGGTGGAAGATCTTCAACGAGAGAATGTTCTGAGCCTGCTCAGGCGTACGGTAGAACTCGATGCGAACCGGCTCGCCCTTGGCAGTGGCGACGATATCGGCCATGTCGCCGATCGCTTCCTCTGGCGTGAAGGCTTCCTGATAGGCCTGATCGACATCGAGCGACGGAGCGCCTGGCTCTGAGAGTGCGGTGAAATGATCGATCCAGCGTGCGGCGATATCGCTGACGGCATCTTCCAGCTTGTCCTGCGCAATCCGCGGGGTCTTGCCATTACTGCGCCCGACGATGAAGTGAACGCGGGCCAGTGCCCCTTCCGGAAACGCCGGGTAATAGGCGGAGATGTGGCCGTCATAGACGCGGGCGAGATAGTCGCCGATCTTTTCGCGCACATAGGAATTATACTCCTCTCGCGGCACATAGATGATGACGGAGACGAAGCGGTCGAAACGATCGATACGGGCAAGCACCCTCACCCGCGGACGGTCGGCAAGCTCCATGATCTGCTCTGTGTAGCGAACCAGAAGATCGGTTTCGATCTGGAAGAGGTCGTCACGCGGATAGGATTCAAGCGTGTTGTGCAGTATGCGCCCCGAGTGGCTGTTGGGGTCGAAGCCGAAATGCTCTTCCACCTCGGCGGCCTTGGCGCGCAGAAGGGGTATATCCCTGACCGAGCGTGTATAAGCGGTTGCAGTGAACAGGCCAACGATGCGCAGTTCGCCGATCACGTTGCCATCAGCGTCGAAACGCTTGATGCCGATATAGTCCATATAGGCGCGGCGATGGACGAGCGACTTGACGTTGGCCTTGGTGACAATGAGAAAATCCGGGCCGTCCAGAAACGCCAGGATTTCCGGCGTTGTCATCACAGCATCCTTGCCAAGCCGCAGCACGCGCACATCAGGATCGCTCAATATCCCGAGACCGACACCGTCGCCGCGCTCGATCTTCGCCGAACTTCCTTTGCCGGAATAGATGTAGTCGCGCATGCCGAGAAAAGTGAAATTGTCCTTGCGTAGCCATTCGAGGAATTCTGTGGCTTCTGCGCGGTCAGCCTTGCGGCGCGAGGAACCGCGCTCCTTCAATTCGTGCAGCGCCTCATCGAGCTTGGCCAACATTGGCTTCCAGTCGCTATAGGCAGACTGAACCTGGGCTAGAACAAAGCGAAGCCGCTCTTTCAATGCGTCTGCAGCCTGAGATGAGATTGGCGCGATATGCAGCTGGATGAGGCTGATAGTGTTTTGCGCTGCATCGGTGTCCGGATCGGCCAGCCTATAGCCGCCAATCGCCTGGGCATCGGCCACCATGATAGGATGTATTGCGAGATAAAGGCTACGATAGCTGCTGGTCACTTCCCCCATGATCGAGTCATAAAGGAAGGGCATATTGCCCCCAATGATCGTGAGAATGGAAACCGGGACCTCACGCGGAGACACACCCTCGACCTGCGCAATGCCGATATAGGGACGACCGTCTTTCCAGTGCGACAATTCGCTCGATGTATGGCTTGCCGCGAGCGCCAGCATCTCCGGCGAATAGTATTCGATATCGTCAGTGCTGGCACGACTAAAAAGTGTAGTTGGATCGATAAAGGGCTTGCCATTGGCTTGCGCCAGATTTTTTGCTTTTTCGAGCTGTTTGTCGCGTTTTGGGTTGCTTCGGTAGCCCATTTTGCCTTCTTTCTTCCGAAAATCCGTCCATCTCGACGATAAAAGGGAGAAAAATCATGATTTTCCCCAAACTCGAATCGGATATTGGCCCGGAATTATGAATAGTTTAAGTGGCAATCGACAATTTAAAGAAGCGCTTGGAATTTAATCGATTGACCCCGCTTGGCCGCTCGATTTCGATGGTTTATTGTGCGCTTGATGTTAACGTCTGAATAATCCTTGTTGTGACTCCAGAGTCACGGTGGAAGCAAATTATTGATTTCCACGTATTTTTGTGGTAGACAGATAAAACTGATCCACAGCGCGGCACTTGTGTGCCCTAAAACACCACGAAAGCAAATCATCAATTGCACGCGGTTTCCGTGACATATCCTACTTTTGTGTTATCGATCCCCAGATTGCAAGATGGGTTCTTTTTGCGTGCTTGGCTGGACCAGTGCGGAGTCACCTGACGGTTTCCCCCGTCTCATCCGGGCCTGACCGACCCGACCCCGGAAACCCCCGGGTGTATGTAACAGGGAGTTTTTAAAACGAATGACGACCCAGCAGAAGAAATCTCCAGCGCGCCACGGTTTTAAAACCGGAGAAGCGATCGTTTATCCCGCTCACGGTGTCGGTACCATTTCGGCAATCGAGGAACAGGAAGTCGCGGGCATGAAGCTCGAACTTTTCGTCATCGATTTCGAGAAAGACAAGATGCGCCTCAAGGTGCCTGTCGCCAAGGCTGTCAGCATCGGCATGCGAAAGCTGTCCGAAGGGGATTTCGTTGAGCGTGCGCTGAAGGTTGTTCAGGGCAAGGCACGTGTCAAGCGCACCATGTGGTCGCGTCGCGCGCAGGAATATGACGCCAAGATCAATTCCGGCGATCTGATCGCCATCGCAGAAGTGGTTCGCGATCTTTACCGCGCCGAGAACCAGCCTGAGCAGTCTTACTCCGAACGTCAGCTTTACGAAGCCGCTCTCGACCGCATGGCTCGCGAAATTGCAGCCGTGAACAAGATGTCCGAGACCGAAGCTGTTCGCCTTGTCGAGGTCAACCTCAATAAAGGCCCCAAGCGCGGCAAGGCCGTCGAAGAAGACGACGCGCCGGAAGAAGAAGCCGCTTAAGGCTTGTCACTTACAGAATGTCAAAAAACCCGCCCGCTTCGTGGCGGGTTTTTTGTTTCTTTCGCAAAGATGGCCATTCTGTGTTGAGGGTCTCCCGATGCGTCAATCTTTCTCTAAGGCACTATAAAACCTGGATAATCTGTCCTCTATGAAGGTGCGACAAAAGACGGCGCATATCTCTGGGGTGAAGCGCGACGCAGCCGGCAGTCGGCTCGTAACCCGGACGGATCATATGCATGAAGATGGCTGAGCCACGATTGCGCTGCCTGCATCTGACGTTCCAGTCGAGCACCAGGCAAACGTCGTAAAGGCCGTCCTCCCTGCGGATCTCCTCATGGCTCGGTTTGAACGGAGCTTTGACCATCCGATTGTAGTTCGGATCGCTTGGCGCATCGCACCACAACATCGACTTTACCGCCCTACGCAATGTCAAGCGAGTTTGAACCGCCCGCATGCGCTCTCCCCGGATGAAGCCGTAAAGCAGCGGCATCTGCGCAATCGGTGTTTTACCATCGCCTTCGCACTTGAAAGCGGTGCGACCCTTGCGACCAATCGCAGCCTGAAACGTTAAGTGACCTAGCTGAACGATCGCTCGACTTTTGCTTAAAGGGGAGGGACGAACGAGAAGTCTTGGAGCTGGTGCTCGAGATTTAATCTTTCTGGTCATCACTCTTCTTCACGAGATTTTGCTTTGAAGATGCTTCACCCTGACGTCATAGCACGGCGTTATTGCCGCACAAGGGTTGACGCGAAGCGCGCAAACCGCTGAATTGGTTTGGAAATTAAATAGGAAAGGTGAAGGCATTCTATGACGGCCCGTACATTGCTTCTGGTTGATGACGACGACGATCTGCGCGACACCCTTGCCGAACAGCTTTCGCCCTATGATGAGTTCTCGCTTCTCACTGGCGCGAGCGCCAACGACGCCATACAGACGGTAAAATCCGCACAGGTCGATTTGCTGATCATGGATGTGGGCCTGCCGGACATGGACGGGCGCGAAGCCGTGAAGCTGATGCGCAAGAACGGCTTCAAGTCTCCCATTATCATGCTCACCGGCCACGATACCGATTCCGACACCATACTGGGTCTCGAGGCTGGCGCGAACGACTATGTGACGAAACCTTTCCGCTTCGCAGTCCTCCTTGCTCGCATCCGTGCGCAGCTGCGCCAGTACGAGCAAAGCGAAGACGCGGTCTTTACTGTCGGACCTTACCAGTTCAAGCCAAGCCAGAAGCTGCTGACCACGGAAGACGGCAAGAAGATCCGCCTGACGGAAAAGGAAGCAGCCATCATCCGCTACCTCTACCGCGCTGGCAGCGCCGTCGTTACACGCGACGTTTTGCTGGAAGAGGTCTGGGGTTACAATTCAGGTGTCACCACCCACACGCTTGAAACCCATGTCTATCGGCTTCGTCAGAAGATCGAGCGCGATCCGTCAAATGCGGAAATTCTCGTCACCGAGAACGGCGGCTACAAAATCGTCCCTTAGGGCCTTTTGTGGCATGCCCCCTTGTGTTGGCGCTCACATTGGTTGAAAACCAGTCGGACCGTGTGCCCTTGTTTGAGAGACGCGGCTTCCGACTTCGATCTCCCATCTGGACCAGCTCATGGCGTTGAACGACGATATCAAGCTTTTCGCGCAGGTGCCGCTGTTTCAGGGTTTCAGCGAGGACCAGCTGAGGCTGATCGCGTTTGGCGCAGAGCGCCGGCGCGTTTCTGAAGGGCATATGCTGTTTCGCCAGCACTCTCCCGCCGAATGCGCATTTGTCGTCTGTCATGGAAGCTTCGATCTCTGGACCGAGGACCGTGACGGTACGCGCGAAATCCAGGCAACGGTCGGCAGTGGCTGCCTTCTGTCGGAACTCGCGCTCTTCACCCTGTGCGAGCGCAAGTTTACGGCCGTTGCGCGCCAGGATTCCGAGGTCATCCGCATCACCCGTATTCTTTTCCATCGTATGATCGAGGAATTTCCGGATGTGGCACAGGTGGTGACCGAGCGCATCCGCGGAAATATCGCGGCGCTCGCCTCCAGTGCGGCTGCGATGCAAAAGCGCTTTCTCTAAGAGGCGCTATCTTCAGAACTTGAAATGTGCCGTGACAGGCACGTGGTCAGAAGGGCGGTTCCAACCGCGGGCTTCCTTCAGGATTTCTATGCGGTCGAGCGACGGGCCCAAATCCTGCGATGACCAGATATGGTCAAGACGGCGGCCGCGATTGGCGGCCTCCCAGTCCTTGGCCCGATAGCTCCACCACGTGTAGATCTTTTCCGTCTCCGGCACGTTGAGCCGCATCAGGTCGAGCCAGTTGCCACGCTTCATCACCTCCATGAGCCCCTCCGTTTCGACAGGCGTATGGCTGACGATCTTCAGCAATTGCTTATGCGACCAGACGTCGTTTTCCAACGGAGCGATGTTCAAGTCACCGACCAGGATAGACGAAGTGCCAGGCATACTGTCAGCGCTCAGCACCTTCATCTCTTCCACGAAGTCGAGCTTGTGGCCGAACTTCGGATTGATCGACCGGTCCGGCTCATCGCCACCTGCCGGGACATAAAAGTTATGAAGGCGAATGCGGCGACTGCCGAACTCTACCAGCGCGGAGATATGGCGGGCGTCCCCTACCCCGCAGTAATCCTGGCGATGATCTTCTGTGAGCGGCAGCTTCGAAGCGATGGCGACGCCGTGATAGCCTTTCTGACCGTGAATAATGATGTGCTCATAGCCAAGCGCCCGCAAAGGCTTCAGCGGGAATTCGCCGTTCGGGCACTTGGTTTCCTGCAAGCAGAGAACGTCTGGCTTGTAACGCACCAGGAATTGCTCGACGATCGGCATGCGTAGCCGCACCGAGTTGATGTTCCAGGTGGTTATTGAAAAAGCCATGCCTCACGCTCCATCTCGTCTTGAGTGGAGGCAGGCTTATAACATCGGACATAAAACGGAAACCGCTTTCTGCCGAGCGATCGTCAGCCGCGTTTGCGGACGTCTTCGTAGTTGATGGCAAAAACCTTGTCGTCGAGGTTCACGCCCGTTTGAACGTTGAAGATCATCACGGTCGTGTCCTTGTTCTGGGCGTCCGTGGTCGTCCATTGACGGAGGTCGAAGGTTTTCGGGTCGAACATCAGCGTGATGGTGGAATCGCCGAAAATGCTTTTATCACCGAGAACGATAGTGATCAGATCGGACTCTTCCTTGACGCTGCGAACCTTCTGGTTGCTAAGGTCGATCTTGTCGGAAAGCAAGAGGCTGAGCGGCGTCTTTGACAGCGGATAGAGGTCCCAGGTCTTCAGCTTCATATTGCCGATGACGACGTTGCGGCCATCCGCAATCACGCGCATGGGCGACGGGTCTTCGTAGTTGAAGCGAAGTTTTCCGGGCCGCGAAATATAAAACTTGCCGCCGGTTTGTTCGCCACGCGGGCCGAACTGAACGAACTCGCCCATCATCGTCTTGACCGACGAGAAGTGATTGGCGATCTTCTGCGCCGTTGCGCCGTCACCTGCACCCTGGGCAAAAGCCGCGACCGGCGAAAGTGCTACAGAGGCTGCCGCTGCCGAAAACAGTGTCATCGCAGCTCTGCGCGTCATGCTGCTTTCAAGGCCGGAATGCTGAGCGGAAACGACCGAGCGGGTATTCTTCATTCTGTTCTCCTTCATCGCATTCCATGTGCCGAAAAAACACGGCGGCTTCATGACATGGAGCGACGGCTATAACGTCGAAAGCACACGCCTGGTTGCGGTTACTGAACCGGCACACAGGCGGCGGGTGCCAAAGACCAACCCGCGGTGGCGCATCCGGCATGTGAGGCTTAATCATTCTCCGTCGGCACGAGGATTTCGCGCTTTCCGGCGTGGTTGGCAGGGCCGATGATGCCTTCCTGTTCCATCCGTTCGATCAGCGAGGCGGCCCGGTTGTAACCGATACCAAGCCTGCGCTGGACATAGGATGTCGAGGCCTTGCCATCACGCAATACGACGGCCACGGCCTGATCGTAGGGGTCGTCGGACTCGGCCATGTTGCCGGTCCCGGCGGGACCGCCACCATCCTCGTCCTCATCCTCTTCGGTGACCGCTTCGAGATAGTCGGGCGAGCCTTGCGTCTTGAGGTAGGAGACGATCTCTTCCACTTCATTGTCCGAAACGAAGGGACCATGAACGCGCTGGATGCGCCCGCCGCCTGCCATATAGAGCATGTCGCCCATGCCGAGCAGCTGCTCCGCACCCTGTTCACCAAGGATGGTGCGGCTGTCGATCTTGGAGGTGACCTGGAAGGATATGCGGGTTGGGAAGTTCGCCTTGATCGTACCGGTGATGACATCGACAGACGGACGCTGGGTCGCCATGATGACATGAATGCCGGCGGCACGCGCCATCTGTGCAAGGCGCTGCACAGCACCTTCAATGTCTTTGCCCGCCACCATCATCAGGTCGGCCATTTCGTCGATGATGACGACGATGTAGGGCAGCGGCTTCAGATCGAATTCTTCCGTCTCATACATGGCTTCGCCGGTCTGGCGGTCGAAGCCGGTCTGTACGGTTCTAGTCAGAACTTCGCCCTTATCGAGCGCCTGTTGAACGCGGGTGTTGAAGCCGTCGATGTTGCGAACACCGATCTTCGACATCTTCTTGTAGCGCTCTTCCATCTCCCGCACCGTCCATTTCAAGGCGACGACGGCCTTCTTCGGATCGGTGACGACAGGCGAGAGCAGATGCGGGATGCCGTCATAGATCGACAGTTCGAGCATCTTCGGATCGATCATGATCAGGCGGCACTGTTCCGGTGTCATGCGATAGACGAGCGACAGGATCATGGTGTTGATCGCCACCGACTTGCCCGAGCCGGTGGTACCGGCAACGAGAAGATGCGGCATCTTGGCGAGGTCGGCGATGACGGCTTCGCCGCCGATGGTCTTGCCGAGTGCCATGGGCAGCTTGGCCTTGCTGCTTTCGAAATCGCGCGACCCGACCAGTTCGCGCAAGAAAACCGTCTCGCGCGTGCGGTTGGGAAGCTCGATGCCGATGGCGTTGCGGCCAGGAACGACGGCAACGCGGGCGGCAATGGCGCTCATCGAGCGGGCGATATCGTCCGCCAGACCGATGACGCGCGAAGACTTGATGCCGGGCGCAGGTTCAAGCTCATAAAGTGTTACGACCGGGCCAGGACGCACGTGGATGATCTCGCCCTTAACGCCGAAATCTTCCAGTACGCCTTCCAGACGGCGGGCATTCTGCTCCAGCACGTCTGCATTCAGCGTGTTGTCTTTGACGACATTCTTTGGCTCGGCCAACAGGTGGATTGAGGGGACCTGGAAGCCATCCGGGGAGATGAAGGAGGTTTGCGCTTCGCGTGCAACCCGCTCGCTCGGCTTTGGTCGGGCAGGTGGCGCGGTAATGCGCGTTGGGCTTCCCGGTGCGGGTCGCGCGGCAAAGGGCGCATCGCCGGAGAGTATGCCATCCGGCAGGCTATCCTCGTCATCGAAGGGCTCGTCGAGATCGCCGCCGTTGGCGGATGGTGCCTGCCGTCGGGCACGCGCTTCTGCCCGTTCCTCGAAGGACGGCTCCGCTCTTTCCAGACGGTTGATCGCTGTTTTCAATCGCGATGGCTCGTTTAGTGTCCCGAATTCGTAGTCGTTGAAATCGTAAGGCTGCTCGAACTCATTGGTGAGCGACTTGGGCTTGAGACGCAGAATACGGCGCAACCTTGCCTGGGTGATGTACCAGTAATGAGCAAGCGCGCCAAAGGCCAGGGCGTTGGCGAAGAAGCCCTCGCCGTCATCTTCGCCGTCCTCTTCGATCGCCTGAACCTTGCGGACCTTGCTGGCAGTGGCAGCCTGCGGCGCGAAGGGCTCCTCGGCATCCTGATCCAGGGCGCCAAGAAGTCCGGAGGCGATCAGCATCAGCCAGGCAGCAGGCACGGCAAGAATGGAGCCAAGAACGGTCGCTGTGGTGCCAGTAGGATAAGCACCGAGAAAAAGCGCAGGGAAACGCAGGATCATGTCGCCGATGACGCCGCCGATCCCGTTAGGCAGCGGCCATGTCTGAGGGGCCGGAAAACAGCCAAGCGCAGCCGAAGCGATAAAGGCACCGCCGATCCACGCCGTCAAACGGACTGGCATACGCGTCAGTTTTCGGCCGGAAATCAGCACGAAGGCCCAAGACAGCACAGGCAACATGGCAATCAGCGACGACAGGCCGAGAAACTGCATCATGATATCGGCGAAGATCGCGCCGCTATGTCCGAGCAGGTTGGTGGGCTCGTTGGAGGTCGCGTAGGAAAGACTGGGGTCGGCGACATTCCAGGTCGCGAGTGCCGTCACGCCCAGCGCCAATGCTGCCAGAACGGCAAAACCACACAGCGCCATGATCTGTCGCACGACGAATGCCGTCAGCACGAAGCGATTGTCGCGGCCCTCGAATGTCGGAGAATTCACTCTGCCCATATGTTGAACCTGTCGTCCTTAGTGTTTCCGGAGCTTCGTGACCGAAGCAGGGATGACAGGGCAAAATAGCGGCACGGTGGTTAATGCGGCATTAACCACGGGAAAACTCGTTTACCAAGCTCAGCGCGTCAAAAAAAAATAAGCCCGGCGAGGCGATCGCCGGGCTTCGATAAAGCAAGGTTCGGGTGCGCAGGCACCCGAATGATCTTAGTTGTGGTAGGCAGCTTCGCCGTGGGACGCGAGATCGAGACCTTCGCGTTCGGCTTCGACCGGCACACGCAGACCGACGATGATGTCGACGATCTTGTAGAGGATCGCAGAGCCGATACCCGTCCACAGGATGGTGATGACGACAGCCTGAACCTGAACCATGAACTGACCGCCCATGGTCTGTTCGCCGGCGTAACCGACGCCACCGAGAGACGCGCTGGCGAAGATGCCGGTTGCGAGAGCGCCGAAGAGGCCGCCAACGCCGTGAACGCCGAAGACGTCAGCCGTATCGTCGTAGCCGAACTTGTTCTTCACCACCGAGACGAAGAAGTAGCAGATCGGCGAGACGAGCAGACCCATGATGATCGCGCCCATCGGACCGGCAATGCCGGCAGCAGGCGTGATGGCCACGAGACCGGCGATCATACCGGAAGCCGCACCCAGCATGGAAGCCTTGCCGCGCGTAAAGCTTTCAACCAGGCACCAGGAGAGGATGGCAGCAGCCGTGGCGACGAATGTGTTGACGGTTGCGAGCATCGCGCCACCGGAGGCTTCGAGATTGGAACCGGCGTTGAAGCCGAACCAGCCAACCCACAGCATGGCTGCGCCGACATAAGTCAGCGTCATGGAGTGCGGAGCCATCATGTCCTTGCCGTAACCCGTGCGCTTGCCAACCATGATCGCACCGATGAGACCGGCGACACCGGCATTGATGTGAACGACCGTGCCGCCAGCAAAATCAAGTGCGCCGAGGCCGAAGAGATAGCCCTTGGCATCCCACACCATGTGGGCGATCGGGAAGTAGACGAAGGTGACCCAGAGCAGGCAGAAGAGGATCGAGGCAGAGAACTTGATGCGTTCGGCAAAGGCACCGATGATCAGCGCCGGTGTCAGGGCTGCAAACGTCATCTGGAACATCACGAAGATGTATTCCGGAATGACGACGCCCTGCGAGAAGGTCGCAGCGGTCGTATCCTTGGTGACGCCAGCGAGGAAGAGCTTGGCAAAGCCGCCGAAGAACGGGCTTTCAGAACCGCCGAAAGCGAAGGAGTAGCCGTAGGCGACCCAGGCGATCATGACGGTCGCAGCGATGACCGTGCATTGCATGAGAACCGAAAGCATGTTCTTGGCGCGAACGAGACCGCCGTAGAACAGACCCAGACCCGGAACGGCCATGAACAGCACCAGAAGGGTGGAGAGGAACATGAAGGCGGTGTCGCCCTTGTCCGGGACCGCGGCGGCAGCGGCCGCTGCGGGGGCCGCGGCGTCCTGTGCAAAAGAGATGACCGGCGCCAGGAGGGCTGCCGCACCGGCGCTAAGCGCGCTGAGTGTGGAAATTTTCTTGAAGTTCATAGTGTGAGGACTCCCCTGTCAGCCGAGCTTTAAAGCGCTTCTGTGTTCGTTTCGCCGGTGCGGATACGCACTGCCTGTTCAATCGAGTAGACGAAAATCTTGCCGTCGCCGATCTGCCCCGTCTTGGCCGCGGATGCGATTGCATCGACTGCCTTTTCCACGACGTCGGACGCCACCGCGATCTCGATCTTCAGCTTGGGAAGAAAGCTGACCGCATATTCGGTACCGCGATAAATCTCGGTATGCCCCTTCTGACGTCCGTAACCCTTGACCTCGGTGACGGTCAGGCCCTGAATGCCGAGGGCGGTGAGAGCCTCGCGCACCTCATCCAGCTTGAACGGCTTGATAATGGCCATCACAATTTTCATCTGGTTTCCCATCCTTTGTTTGTGCTCGGCATGGAGCCGACTCTCCTTGCCGCTGGCAGATCAGTAACAGCGACTGCCACTCTATATTCAAAGGCCGTGCCAGTTTGCGCACGAGGGACATAAGCAATTGAAAAGTAAAGACTATAAATAATTCGGCCGCAAAACAGGCAATTGTCCGCACTTTAGGCGAGCAATTTATGGGCGATTTTTTTAATTTGAGTATTTTTTAGTCATTTGCTCGTTTGCGAATCAGGCCCTCTTGCGCCATCGAGGCAATAAGGACGCCGTTGCGGGTAAAAAGGCTGCCTCTGGTCAATCCGCGAGCACCAGATGCGCTCGGGCTGTCTTGCGTGTAGAGCAGCCAGTCTTCCAACTTGCAGGGGCGGTGAAACCACATGGCGTGGTCGAGGCTCGCTACCTGGATCGTCGGATCGAAGATGGTCGTTCCATGAGCATAAAGCGACGTATCGAGCAGCGTCATGTCGGAAAGATAGGCGAGAACGGCTGCCTGATAATGCCTGTCGTTTGGCACATCGCCGACCGCTCTCACCCAGATATCCTGCTTGGGGTCGAGCTTTTCCTTGGAAATATAATGCGTGAGCGACACAGGGCGGATTTCGATCGGCCGCTTGTTCTCCCAGTATTTGCGGATCGCAGGCGGCGCATTGGCGAGAAAGGCTTCCTGCAACTGCGCCTCGCTCATCAGGCTTTCCGGCTGCGGGACGTTCGGGATTTCGCTTTGATGATCGAAACCGCCTTCCTCAATCTGGAACGAGGCGGACATGGAAAAGATCGCATGGCCATGCTGGATGGCAACGATGCGCCGCGTGGCAAAACTTGCCCCATCGCGAATACGATCGACCTGATAGACGATCGGCACGAGAGGATCACCCGGCCGCATGAAATAGGCATGCAGCGAATGGATATAGCGGTCCGCATCCACCGTTCGCTGCGCTGCCATCAATGCCTGCGCAATGACCTGACCGCCAAAGACACGCTGCCACCCGACCTGCGGACTGGTGCCGCGAAAGAGATTTTCTTCAAGTTTTTCAAGATCAAGCGTGGCGACAAGATTTTCCATCGGGCTTGATGAATGAGAAGAATGCGACATTTCGGCATGCTCCGGCTGTATGAAGACGTGATGGGATGGTCTATAATGGGAGGACACTATGCACAAGAACGCAAGGCGCAGGAGAAGACGCAATGCTTGATGTCGTGATTGCCGGGGGCGGATATGTGGGCTTGAGCGTTGCTGTCGCCATCAAGCAGGCAGCGCCGCATCTGGGCGTACAGGTCATCGAGGCTGCGCCCGAAGACGTCTGGAAGAAAGACGTGCGGGCTTCCGCAATCATTGCGGCCGCAAGCCGCATGCTGGATGTCTTCGGCATCTGGCAGGAGCTGGAGCCGGAAGCACAGCCGATCAACAAGATGATCGTGACGGATTCGCGCACGGCAGATCCCGTTCGTCCGGTGTTTCTGACCTTCGATGGCGATGTGGCGGAAGGCCAGCCCTTTGCGCATATGGTGCCGAACGTCGCCATGGTCGGCGCTCTGCGTAGTCTTTGCGAGCGACTCGGCATCGAGATACGCCATGGCCTTAGCGTTACCGGCTTTTCCGCAGGACCACAGAGCAACGTGATTTCTCTTTCCGACGGATCGTCGTTTGAGACACGTCTGCTGGTCGCCTGTGATGGCGTCAAATCGGCGCTGCGCGACATGGCTGGCATCAAGACTGTCCACTGGGCTTATGACCAGTCTGGCATCGTCACCACTGTCGAGCACGAACGCCCGCACAATGGCTGCGCGGAAGAGCATTTCCTGCCGTCCGGCCCATTCGCCATCCTGCCGCTTAAAGGCAATCGCTCCTCGCTGGTGTGGACCGAACGTACTGCGGACGCCGACAGTCTCGTTGCGTCCGACGATCTGATTTTCGAAGAAGAGCTTGAGCGGCGCTTCGGCCACAAGCTCGGACCAATCCGCCCCGTCGGTCCGCGCCGCGCTTTCCCTCTTGGCCTCACGCTCGCCCGCGCTTTCGTCGCACCGCGCATTGCGCTGGCCGGCGACGCCGCTCACGGCATTCACCCAATTTCCGGCCAAGGGCTCAATCTTGGCTTCAAGGATGCGGCAGCGTTGGCGCAAACCGTCATCGAGGCCGATCGCATCGGGCTCGATATCGGTTCTCTCAACGTGCTGAAGCGCTACCAGTCCTGGCGCCGCTTCGATACCGTGCGTATGGGCGTGACAACCGACGTGCTGAACCGTCTTTTTTCAAACGATGTCGGCCCTATCCGCGTCGCGCGCGATTTCGGGCTTGGCCTCGTCGACCGGATTCCAGCGCTCAAATCCTACTTTATCGGCCAAGCTGCCGGAACCTCGGATCGCAATGGCCCAAAGCTGCTGGCGGGACAACCTCTGTAGCCAGCATCGTTCTTTAGCGACATCTGATTCAGCATCTGGTGGCTTTGACGGCAGAGAAAGCCACATCTTGCCGTGAACAAAGACTGAATCTTCTGGAGTCAGCGATTCGTCTCTGATTCGTTCTCAACCTGTTCCGAATCTTGTGGCTTTGGCGTTTCTCGGTAAAAAAGCGTTTTGCGCGACCGTATCCGGCAATCAAATGAGCGAAGACGCCGCTGATAACGCTTTCGTCCTTGCGTTTGGCCCTCTCGATTGCCATGTGTGAAGGACTAAAATGCGGGCGCCCTCACGCCGTGTCCGAAGAGTAGCAGCATCGTCGTTTTCGCGGATAGTACGTTGAATTTTCGCCCCATGATCTTGAGCGGCCGCGGTGTAACGGCCGTTCTTGGACCGACAAATACCGGCAAGACCCATTATGCCATTGAAAGAATGGTGGCGCATGGAAGCGGGGTCATAGGCCTGCCGCTGCGCCTGCTGGCGCGCGAGGTCTATACGCGACTGGTGGAAAAGGTCGGCGCCAACAACGTCGCGCTGATCACCGGCGAAGAGAAGATCTCCCCTCCCCGCGCCAAATATTCCGTCTGTACAGTGGAAGCGATGCCGCGCGAAACCAATGCCGCCTTCGTCGCCATCGACGAGGTACAGCTCGCGGGCGATCTGGAACGCGGCCACATCTTCACCGACCGCATCCTGCACTTGCGCGGCAAGGAAGAGACGCTACTTTTGGGTGCCGGCACTATGCGGCCCATTCTCGAAAAGCTGCTGCCGGGCATCGTGATGGTCGAGCGCCCTCGCCTCTCACAGCTCTTCTATGCGGGCTCGAAGAAGATCACCCGCCTGCCGCAGCGTTCGGCCATCGTCGCCTTCTCCGCCGACGAGGTCTATGCGATTGCCGAACTGGTACGTCGTCAGCGCGGCGGTGCTGCCGTCGTTCTTGGCGCGCTGTCTCCCCGCACCCGCAACGCCCAGGTCGGCCTTTATCAGAATGGCGATGTGGAATACCTTGTCGCGACCGATGCCATCGGCATGGGTCTGAACCTCGATGTCGACCACGTGGCCTTTGCCCAGGACCGTAAATTCGACGGCTACCAGTTCCGCAATCTGAACCCGGCTGAAATGGGCCAGATCGCCGGTCGTGCCGGACGTCATTTGCGCGACGGCACCTTTGGCGTCACGGGCCGGGTCGATCCGCTGGACGATGAGCTGGTGGAGCGGATCGAATCACACGAGTTCGATCCGGTCAAAGTGCTGCAATGGCGCACCAAGAATTTTGATTTCTCATCCATCAGAAATCTCCAGGCGAGCCTTGACGCCGCACCAACGGTGCAGGGCCTGTCACGTGCGCTTCCCGCCATCGACCAGCAGGCGCTTGAATATCTGGCGCGCTATCCGGAGATCATCGACGTCACCACGACGGCGGAGCGTGTCGAAAGATTGTGGGAAGCCTGCGCTTTGCCGGACTATCGCCGCATCGCGCCTGCACAACATGCCGATCTGATTTCGACCCTCTATTTCGATTTGGTGAAACGCGGTACGGTCAATGAGAATTTCATGGCCGAACAGGTGCGCCGCGCCGACCGGACAGACGGTGAGATCGACACGCTTTCCGCCAGGATTGCGCAGATCAGAACATGGACGTATGTATCCAACCGCCCAGGATGGCTTGCCGATCCGACACACTGGCAAGAAAAGACACGGGAAATCGAGGATCGATTGTCCGATGCGCTACATGAAAGGTTGACGAAACGCTTTGTTGATCGCAGGACATCTGTGCTCATGAGGCGCCTAAGAGAGAATGCGATGCTTGAAGCTGAAATCAGTGTGAATGGTGATGTCTTCGTAGAAGGACATCATGTCGGTCAATTGGCGGGATTCCGGTTCACCCCGGTTTCGGGAACCGAAGGCCCGGATGCCAAGGCCGTGCAGGCGGCAGCGCAAAAGGCGCTCGCATTGGAGTACGAGGCGCGTGCCGCCCGCCTCCATGCCAGTGGCAACGGCGACCTCGCCTTGAGCTCGGACGGCCTCGTCCGCTGGCTCGGTGAGCCCGTGGCGCGTCTGGCCGCTGGCGACAACATCATGAAGCCACGCGTCATTATGCTGGCCGACGAGCAGTTGAGCGGCAATGCGCGTGACCACGCGCTTGCCCGCATCGAGCGCTTCGTCAATCATCAGATCGCGACGGTGCTGAAGCCGCTCGACGATATTTCTCGTGCCGAAGACCTGCAGGGTCTTGCCAAGGGCCTGGCGTTCCAGTTGGTCGAAAATCTCGGCATCCTGTTCCGTCGTGATGTGGCCGAGGAGGTCAAGACGCTGGACCAGGACGCGCGCGCTTCCATGCGCCGTTACGGCATCCGCTTCGGCGCCTATCACGTCTTTCTGCCTGCACTTTTGAAGCCGGCGCCTGCCGAGCTCGTGACACTGCTCTGGGCCTTGAAGAATGACGGTCTTGGCAAGCCGGGCTATGGCGATCTCATTCCAGTTCTGGCCGCTGGCCGCACCTCGGTCGTGACCGATCCCGGCTTCGAGCGCATGTTCTACAAGCTTGCTGGTTTCCGTTTCCTCGGCAAGCGCGCCGTGCGCATCGATATTCTCGAGCGCCTGGCAGACCTCATCCGTCCGCTGCTGCAGTGGAAGCCCGGTCAGCAACCGCGCCCAGAAGGCGCCTATGACGGTCGCCGCTTCACCACCACCACAGCAATGCTGTCGATCCTCGGCGCGACGCTGGACGACATGGAAGAGATCCTCAAGGGTCTCGGCTACCGTGCCGATCAGGTCTCTGCAGAAGAGGCAGCGACTTTCCTGGCCGCACAGAGCGGCGAGCCTGCCAAGGCAGGTGTGACAGACGCCGCTCCAGCTGAAGACGCTGCAAATGACGATGCGGACGCCTCCGATGCCTCCGAACAGGAAGCCTCTGCCGAAGCGCCGGTCGAAACAGTTGCAGAGGTGAAGGCTGAAGAGCCGAAAACCGAAGGAAGCACGTCTGAAGAAGGCAAGACCGAGGAAGCGACGGCTGAAAACGCTGAGCCGAAGCCGGTCCTTCTGTGGCGTCCAGGTGGCCGCAACGACAATCAGCGCAGCGATAACCGCCGCCCGGGCAACCGCAGTGCCGGTAACCGCGGCGAAGGCGAACGTCGCGAAGCGGGCGAAGGTCGTCCAGGCAACCGCCACAATGCCAATCGTGACGCTAACCGTGATGGCGATCGCAAGCGCGAAGGCGGCCGTCCGGACAATAAGGCACGCGGCAACAACAATCGTGGCGATCGTCCTGATCGGGGCGAGCGCAAGGATCGTCCCGAACGCAACGATCGCGGCGGCAAGCCGCAGGGTCAGCAGCGTTTCGAGGCAAAGCCACCGCGCAAGGAAAAGCCGATGGATCCGGATTCGCCTTTCGCCAAGCTCGCTGCTCTCAAGGAGCAGCTGAAGAAGTAAGTCTATGGGTCAAAAGGAACAGCCACTCGAAGCCGGGCGTCAGCGCCTCGACAAGTGGCTGTTCTTCGCCCGTATGGCAAAATCCCGATCGATTGCCCAGAGCTACATTCAGTCGGGCAATATCCGGGTCAATGGCGCGCCCATCCGCCAAGCCAGCCATATGGTAAAGCCCGGTGACAAGCTCGATATCTCCGTCGAGCGGATGGACCGCATTCTCATCGTCAAGGCGGCGGGCGAGCGGCGCGGGCCTTATGAAGAGGCCAGGCTTCTGTATGACGATCAAACCCCTCCCCGCGAACCGAAGGATCGCTTGACCCTGCTGGAGCAGGCTGTTCGCCAGCCAGGCAGCGGTCGTCCGACCAAGAAGGAACGCCGGGCGCTAGACAGGTTCATCTCGGAGAGGGATAACGATCCAGATTAGAATAAACGACTATTTTGCTCGCTTTTTTCAGCATGGTTTATCCTTGCTATCTTGGGTCAAAGGCATTACGTCACTTGCGAAAATGCCCTGTCTGAATTCCGGGCGAAGGCTTGTGTTCGAAAGCCACTGACCCGGCCTGCATATTCTGGAGTTCTTCATGACGTATGTCGTGACCGATAATTGCATTCGCTGCAAGTACACTGATTGTGTTGAAGTCTGCCCCGTGGATTGCTTCTACGAAGGTGAAAACTTCCTCGCCATCAACCCTGACGAATGCATCGATTGCGGCGTGTGCGAGCCGGAATGTCCCGCCGAGGCGATCAAGCCAGATACCGAGCCGGGCCTCGACAAGTGGCTGAAAATCAATGCGGAATATGCTGCTATCTGGCCAAACATCACGGTCAAGCGCGATCCGCTGCCGGAAGCCAAGGAGATGGACGGCGTCGAGGGCAAGCTCGACCTCTACTTCTCCGCTGAGCCTGGCAAAGGCGACTGATACAAGTCAGCTCTGTGTAAATATTAAAAGCCTCCCGGCACCCGCCGCGGAGGCTTTTTCATTTCTCTCGATCGATAGAAAGATCAGCCGCCCCTACCCGCTTGCAGGGTTGTGGCAAGCAGCGTCAGAAGCGCCACGCTCTCTTCCAGGCTCTGACGCTGGCGACTTTGCAGGATCGCTGACTGCAACCGGTTCATTTCTCTGGCAATCGCTGCCGGCTGCCATGTGCGTAGCGCTCGCTCGATGATCGGCTTGCGGCGAAAATGAATGCCGCGCCCAAGCGTCTGCATCACTTGGCCTGCCTGAAGCTTCTTCTCGTCCATTTCGGCCCGCATCTGGTCGAGCAACTGAAATTGCCTTAGGCATCCCTGCAGCACAAGAAAGATCGGCGTCTTCGAGGAGATGATCTTCTGGCTAGCGTGAAAGAAGCCGTTGCGATCGCCCTTGAGGATCGCGTCCACGGCGTCGTCCGCAGACACCGCACTGGCATCGCCAATGATCGCCTCGACATCGTCTTCCTCGATCACATCTCGGCCACGGCAGTAGAGCGCCAGTTTCTTCACCTCGTTGCGTGAGGCAATGCGGTCGCCACCCAGCGACTCGATTAGCCGCTGTCGTGCCGCTGGCGTGATCCTTAAATTTTCATCGGCAAGCTCATGATCGATCAACGCGTTCAACGATCTTGCATCATCGGCATAGCAAGGAATGGCGGCAATAGCGCGTGAGGGCTCGGCGATCTTGCGAAGCCCCGTGCCTTTTTTAAGGTCGCCTGCCTCGATAATGAGAAAGCTTGTCTCTGGCGGACTATCCGCCAGCACCTGAAGCGCATCGACCAACGGCTTTTCATTGGCCGCACCCTTGACCCAGACAAGCTTTTCGCCGCCAAAGAGGCCAATGGCGTTCACCTCGTCCAAAAGCCGTCCTGGGTCGCCCTGCAGGTCGGTGACGGCAAGTTTCAGCGAGGCGAAGGCATCATTCGGATCGATACCGGTCTTTTTTGCAATGATCGCAGCACGTTCCGATACCAGTCCGCGATCCGGTCCATATAGGACAAAGATGCGAAAACGCTCCGCCGGATTTTCGGCGAAGCGTTCGAATTCATGAGACTTGATTTCCGTCATGATCGCAGCTTATCGGCTGAGCGTGGCGGCAATGTCCGTGCGAATGATCTCTGCCAGTTCACGCGCCGCACGGTTTTCGCCGTCACGGATCGCACGGATCTTGGCGAATTCCTGCTGCGGCAGGTCGAGCATGGCGGTGACGGTGCGCTTTGCGGACCGCAGCACCTGACCGTCGGACATGCGCGTCAGCACATATTGACCGGTCATCGTCACGCGACCCGGATAAGGACCGTCATAGTTGCTCTTGCCGACCGACAGGCTGGTGTCGTTGGTAACCTCGGTGGAGCTGGCGCTGGAGGAAACCACCAGCTTGACCTGATAATCCGTCTTGGTGGGAGCGCCCTGCCCGCCATAGGCGAGGAAGATCAGGTGGTTGCGAACCTCCTGTGTGATGCGGTCGCCAGCGGATGAGAAGCTGACGGAGGCAAGCTTCTCACGCGTTCCCGATTCCACGCCATAGAGCGGGCGAACCTGGCAGCCCGCAAGCGCACCAGACAAAACGACGACAGACACTGCGGCGGCTATGCGGCCCCATCTGGAATAGGCATCAAACAACAATGTTCACGATCCTTTGTGGAACCACGATGATCTTCTTCGGCTCTGAACCGGCGAGTGCCGCCTTGACGGCATCCAGTTCCAGCACGGCGGCGCGTACGGTATCTTGATCCGCATCGCGGGCGATTGTCAATTCGCCACGCTTCTTGCCGTTGATCTGGATCGGCAGAACAACCTCGTTCTCTTCGACCAGCGCTGGCACGAAGACAGGCCATGCCGCCTGAGCAACCAGACCGGAATTGCCAAGAACCTTCCAGCACTCTTCCGCCAGATGCGGCGTCATCGGCGCAATCATGCGGATGAGTATTTCTGCGGCATCGCGCGCCGCAGCCTTCACGTCATCCGCCTTGCCACCGGCAGCAACCTCGGCCAACGGACCAGCCAGTGCGTTGACCAGTTCGTAGATGCGGGCGATCGCCTTGTTGAAGGCAAGCTTGTCCAGATCGTCCTGTACGGCCTTCAGCGTCTTGTGCGCGGCCTTGGAAATCGCCAAGCCCTCGCCTGCCGTGGCTGGAGCTGCCTTGGCAGCCTTCAATTCGTCGGCAGCTTCGCCGATTATGCGCCAGACGCGCTGTACGAAACGATGCGCTCCTTCGACACCCGCTTCCGACCAGATTACATCTCGATCCGGCGGGCTATCGGATAGCACGAAGAAGCGCGCGGTATCGGCGCCGTAAGAGGCGATGATATCGTCTGGATCGACCACGTTCTTTTTCGACTTCGACATCTTCTCGATGGAGCCGATCGTCACCTCCGCGCCGCCCTCCAGCATGAAGGCACGACGCTTACCGTCGACATCCTCGATGCGGATATCGGCCGGTACGACCCATTGGCCGTTTTGGCCTTCGCCCAGGCGATAGGTCTCATGCACCACCATGCCCTGGGTGAACAGGCCTTTGAAAGGCTCCTTCACATCCACATGGCCAGTTTCCTTCATCGCGCGGGTAAAGAAGCGCGAATAGAGCAAGTGCAGGATCGCGTGTTCGATGCCGCCAATATATTGGTCGACCGGCAGCCAGCGATTGGCGACCTTTGGATCGGTCGGCTCATTCTCCCAAGGTGCGGTAAAGCGGGTGAAGTACCAGCTGGAATCGACAAACGTATCCATGGTGTCGGTTTCGCGCCGCGCATCGTGGCCGCATTGCGGGCAGGCGACGTGACGCCATGTCGGGTGGCGATCCAGCGGATTGCCGGGGACATCGAAGGTGACGTCGTCCGGCAGCTTGACCGGCAGATCCTTCTTCGGAACCGGCACGACGCCGCAGACTTCGCAATGGATGACCGGGATCGGGCAACCCCAATAACGCTGACGGGAAATGCCCCAGTCGCGCAGGCGGAAATTGACCTTGCGCTCCGCCTGTGGGGCGTCACCCAGCATCTGCGGCGACAGCTTGGTCACGACCGCTTCGAAGGCGTCCGTGGTCTTCATGCCGTCCAGGAAGCGGGAATTGATCATCACGCCGTCATCGACATAAGCCGTATCACCAACGGTGAAGCTTGCTGCATCGCCATCTTCCGGCATGACGACCGGAACGACTGGCAAGCCATATTTGCGGGCAAAATCCAGGTCGCGCTGGTCGCCAGACGGGCAGCCGAAGATCGCGCCGGTGCCGTAATCCATCAGCACGAAGTTGGCGATATAGACCGGCAGCTCCCAGGACGAATCCAGAGGATGGACGACCTTGACGCCGGTATCCATGCCGCGCTTCTCAGCCGTTTCCAAAGCAGCCAGAGACGTGCCCTGACGACGGCATTCGTCGCAGAACTCGGCAATGGCGGTATTGTTCTCGGCCAAGGCTTTCGCCAGCGGATGATCCGCAGCGATCGCCAGGAACGAAGCACCAAACAGAGTGTCTGGGCGCGTGGTGTAAACCGTGATGTCACTGAACCCTTCCGGCGCAGTGGCGGCCACCGTCTGCCAGCGCAGCGACAGGCCTTCGGACTTGCCGATCCAGTTCTTCTGCATCAGCCGGACCTTTTCCGGCCACTGATCCAGCTCGTCCAGGGAATCCAGCAGATCCTGGCTGAAATCGGTGATGCGGAAGAACCATTGTGTTAGCTCACGCTGTTCGACCAGCGCACCGGAACGCCAGCCGCGACCGTCGATCACCTGTTCGTTGGCCAGAACGGTATGGTCGACCGGGTCCCAGTTGACCTTGGACTGCTTGCGATAGACCAGACCCTTCTGCATGAAGTCGATGAACAGCGACTGCTGACGGTGGTAATAATCCACGTCGCAGGTCGCAAATTCACGGCTCCAGTCCAGCGACAGACCCATGGATTTCAGCTGGCCACGCATGGTGGCAATGTTCTGATAGGTCCAGTCCTTCGGGTGAACCTTGTTCTGCATCGCGGCGTTTTCTGCCGGCATGCCGAAGGCATCCCAACCCATGGGATGCAGCACATTGTAGCCGCGTGCGCGCTTGTAGCGGGCGACTACATCGCCCATCGCATAGTTGCGCACATGGCCCATATGAATGCGACCGGACGGGTACGGGAACATCTCGAGGACGTAATATTTCTCGCGGGTGTCGCTATTGTCGGTCACGAAGACCTTGTCTTCGTTCCACTGCTGCTGCCAGCGCGGCTCGGCGTCGCGAGGATTATAACGTTCGATGGCCATACTTCTGAAATCCGGGTATCGAGGGGGTAATGCGCGCTGACCTTCACCATGAAACGGCCGATGCGTCAAGTTTTGCAGGGCGTTAGGGGGCGCAAACTTGGAATACAGCGCTTAAATGGTGACATTGATGCTTGGCATCAAGCCACCACGGCTCTAGGACGAACACAACACAGTCTGAGATAGAACAGAGGTTTCCCATGGACATCGAAGCCCGTCTTGCCGACATTAAGGAGCGGATTGCCACCACAGCCGAGAGGGCGGGCAGAGCGCCCGGCGAAGTCACCCTGATTGCCGTCTCGAAAACCTTCGATGGCGACGCCATCCAGCCGGTCATCGATTGCGGCCAGCGTGTCTTCGGCGAGAACCGGGTTCAGGAAGCGCAGGGCAAATGGCCGGCGCTGAAGGACAAGACCCCGGACATTGAGCTGCATCTGATCGGCCCGCTGCAATCCAACAAGGCTGCCGACGCGGTGGCACTGTTCGACGTGATCGAAAGCATCGACCGCGAGAAGATCGCCCGCGTGCTGGCGGAAGAATGTGCCAAGCAGGGCAGGGCGCTGCGCTTCTATGTTCAGGTCAATACCGGGCTGGAGCCGCAGAAGGCAGGCCTCGATCCACGCGAGACGAAAGCTTTCGTCGACCTCTGCCGCAATGAGCTGAAGCTCTCCGTCGAGGGCCTGATGTGCATTCCGCCAGCGGATGAAAATCCCGGCCCGCATTTTGCGCTTCTCGCAAAGCTCGCCAAGGAATGCGGTGTGGAAAAGCTCTCCATGGGCATGTCAGGCGATTTCGAAACGGCGATCGAATTCGGCGCGACCAGCGTGCGTGTCGGCTCTGCCCTCTTCGGCGCGCGCTGACGCCCTTAACGACCCTCGAAAACCAGAAAGCCACAGCGTTTTCAGCGCCGTGGCTTTTTTCTTTGAAGAGGCCTTCGAGGCTCACCCCGTTCAGTCGAACGGGATGGCGCGATCCGTGCTCTTGACCGGCTTGCCATCGATCGTGACGGCAATGTCCGCGGAGCCTGCCGTGCGCTTGACGGAAACGTCGCGGGTGGTTCCGTCGATCGTGACCTGGACGGAGAACCCATCCCAGGCTTCGGGCAACGACGGCGCGATATGTAGCTTGCCGCCATTGCGCGTGATGCCGAGAATGCCTTCGACCGCAGCGCGATAGAGCAGGCCGGCCGAACCCGTATACCAGCTCCAGCCACCGCGACCGGCATAGGCGTTTTCGCCATAGACATCCGCCGTCACCACATAGGGCTCGACACGGTAGGTCTCGGACGTTTCGCGGTCCAGGGCGTGATTGACCGGGCTCAGCATCGAGAAGCACTTCCATGCATCTTCGCTGCGGCCAAGCTTGGCAAGCGCAAGAACAACCCAGGTTGCAGCGTGGGTATACTGACCGCCATTTTCACGAACGCCCGGCGGATATCCTTTGATGTAGCCTGGATTGTGCGGCGTGCGGCTGAAAGCCGGGGTGAAGAGGCGGATGATGCCGAGATCCTCGTCCACCAACTTGCTCATCACCGCATTCATGGCCTGCTGCGAACGATCCGCCTCGCCTTCGCCGGAAAGCACGCTCCAGCTCTGTCCGAGCGAATCGATCTGGCATTCTTCGCTGGTGGAGGAGCCGAGCGGCGTGCCGTCGTCGAAATAGCCACGACGGTAATAGTCACCGTCCCAGCCTGCGGTTTCGAGTGCCGCGCGCAGCTTGTCGCGGTGCGTTTTCCACCGTTCGACGCGGTCGAGATCGCGGCGTTCTTCGGCGATGGCAATGAAGTCGCGCAGCGTACCGGCCAGGAACCAGCCCAACCAGACGCTGGTGCCCTTGCCACCGATACCGACGAGGTTCATGCCGTCGTTCCAGTCGCCACCGAGCATCAGTGGAAGACCGTTTTCGCCGGTGCGATGGATGGCGAGATCAAGCGCCAGTGCCACATGCTCGTAGAGGTTCGCCGTCTTCTCGCTTGTTTCCGGCTGGAAGAAGGCATCATGCTGGCCAGGCATCAAGGCTGCACCCTTGAGGAAGGGGATATCCTCCTCCAGGATTGCCTTGTCGCCGGTGGTGGCGATGTACTGATAGGTCGCGTAGGCAAGCCACACGACGTCATCGGAGATCGTGGTACGAACACCTGCTCCTGTCAGCGGCAACCACCAATGCTGGACGTCACCTTCGACGAACTGTCGACCAGCAGCGCGGATGATCTGCGCGCGGGCGAGATCCGGTTGGTAGAGCAGGAAGGCAAGCGTGTCCTGCAGCTGGTCGCGGAAGCCGAAAGCGCCGCTCGACTGATAGAAGGCCGTGCGTGCCAGGATGCGGCAGGAGAAGGCTTGGTAGGGCAGCCAGGTGTTGACCAGGTGGTTAAAGCCAGCATCCGGTGTCGAAACCTGCAACTGGCCGGTAAAGCCCTTCCAGAAATCCTTGTTAGCCTGAAGCACGGTGTCGAAATCCGAACTGCGGATATCCTTCACCAATGCGCGAGCCTCATCTACCGTATCGGCATCTCCGAGATAGAACAGCACATGGCGTTCTTCACCCGGCTTAAGGTGAATTTCCTGCATCACTGCCGCGCAAGGCGCGCCATCGAGCTCCGTGCTTCCGGAAAGCGCAGCACCCGTGACCACGGCCTGCGGTGCATTGATGGTGCCAAAGCGACCGATGAACTCACGTTTGCTGGTCGTGAAGCTGGTCGACGGTCCATCGAGCGACAGGAACGACGTCCTCTCATTATAGTCGATGCTGTAGGGGTTGGAGGCAAAGAGTGTACCGGTGTCCTCATCATGACTGCTCAGAATGAACGGTGCAGACTTCTGCGGGTTGTTTCCAAGCACCCACTCGACATAACCATAGGTCTTCAGGCGGCGGTTCTGCGTTCCGACGTTGCGGATCGTCAGACGCGAAAGCTTGACCGGCTTTTCGCGATCCACCGTCTGCGTCACCTCGATATCGAGACCGTCATCGACGCTGCGGAAAGTGGAGTAACCGAGACCATGGCGGGCTTCGAAGACCGCTTCCGGGTTGCGACCGATGGCAGCAAAGGGCGAATGGATCTTTCCGCTTTCGGCATCGGCAACATAGATCGCCTCACCCGGTCGGTTGGTAACCGGATCGTTGGTCCACGGTGTCAGCTGATAGTCGCGGGAATTGCGGCTCCAGGTGAAGCTGGCGCCTTCCGCTGAAACATGGAAGCCGAATTTCTCGTTGGAGATGACGTTGATCCACGGATGCGGCGTGGACTGTCCACGGTTCAGCCGCACGACGTATTCGCGACCATCCTTGGTGAAGCCACCAAAGCCGTTCCAGAAATCGAGATCCTGGGTGTCTTCGACGGGATCGGCAACCGGATAGGCGGGTGAGGGCAAACGCGCGAGCGTCGCATTGGCATCCGGTCCACGGTTGGCTGCAAAGAGCGACACGGCGCGGTTGACCTGGTCGACGATCTTGCCGTTGCGCACGTGAAGCACGACGCGAGATGCGGCCAGAAGTGCTGCCCAGGTTTCCTCATCCATCAAGTCACGGCGCACCGAGAAGACATGCGGTCTTCCGCCATCCGCCGGGTTGATGCGGCGCTGCGCTTCGGAGATGTGATCCAGCGCATGCTGCATATCCTGCGCATAGGATGCGGAGCGCTCATTGACGATGACGAGATCGAAGATCACGCCGCGCGAGCGCAGATATTCATGCGCACTCAAGGCTTCTCGGACGATATCCATGTCCATGTCGTCATTGATGCGCAGCGCAAAGATCGGGAAGTCGCCCGAAATCGCCAGCGACCAGAGGGAACGCTGCGAGGCGAGACCGGTTTTCAGCGTGTCCGCATCGGCGCGCAGATGCATGTCCGGATACACAAGGTAGCGACCGAGATGCTGGAAGGCTGCTGCCTGTTGCGAGGAGACGCCGACATGGCGCATCTGCACCTGGGTGCGTGTCCAGGCATGAACAAGTTCATGCGCGAAAGCATCCGGGTGACGATAGCGATCGATCGCCTTGTCGACATCCTCACGGCCAGGCGCTGCAATCGTCCAGAAAATCACGCTGACCTTCTTGCCGGCAGGCACGCGCACGACGCGACGCAGCGACAGGATCGGATCGAGCGTGAAGCCATCGGAATTCGAAAGCGTCGCTCCCTGATCGAAGGCGGCAGCCTCTGCAAGTGTGCGGCCACGGCCGATGAACTTGGCGCGATCGGTCTCGTATTCCGTCGCGCGAGACGTGCCGGCATTGTCTGCCGCCAGATGCGCGATGATGGTATCGGGATCGCTCGGCGAACGCTTGTTGCGCCATGCGCGGATGACATCGCCGCGCTTGCCGATTTCTGTCTGCACGAACATGCGCGAGAACAGAGGATGGGCGTTGTCGTCGTCCTCCTTGCCGATCACCGGCTCGAGATAGGAGGTCACTTCGATGTAGCGATCTTCCGTCCCGACGTTAAGGAGGGTGATACGGCGACCTTCAGCATCATGCTCGGTGGCAACGATGCACTCGACGACGCTCTGCAGATCGCCCACTGTTTTGTGGAATTCGGCACGATCGTCCATGAAGACAGTCTTGGTCTTTTCTCCTTCCGCAACGCGTGGTTCTGCGGTCGCACTCCACCATTGGCCAGTCGTGGTGTCGCGCAGGAACAGGAAGGTACCCCAACGGTCTTCCGTCGGATCGGCCTTCCAGCGGGATACCGCCTGGCCGTTCCACTTGGAGTAACCGGCACCGGTTGCCGTCAGCATCGTGGAATAGTGGCCGTTTGACAGGAACACCACGTCACGATCACGGATGGCCGGATCGGTCACCGTGCGGATTTCGGCGCGCAGAAGATCCGCCTGTTCCTTGCCGGGAGTTTCCGGCTCGTACTTGGCGCTCATCACCGGCACTTCGCGCGGTGCTTTTTCCTGCAGCAGCAGTTCGGCTGCTTCGATCACCGGATCGGCATGGAACAGTTCACGCAGGAAACCATCGAAGGCGACGTTGGCGACAGCCGCAATCGACATGCCATGGTGGTGGGCATAGTAGTTGTAGACGACGGCACAGACCTTGCCATCGGGAACGCGGGTCGGCGTAAAGTCCACGGCATCATGGAAGCCATAGCGACCAAGCGCGCCGAGCTTGCGCAGCTTCTCGAGGTTTTCGAGCGCCGAGTCTGGATCGTACTGCGCGGCGAGGATCGACGCATAGGGCGCGATGACGGCATTCTGGCCAAGACCACGCTTGAGGCCGAGCGTCGGAACACCGAAGTTGGTGTACTGGTAGTTCATATTGTGGTCGCGGGCATTGAAGGCCGCTTCGGAGATACCCCAAGGCGTGCCGAGACGGCGACCGTGATTGATCTGCTCACGAACGATCAGATTGTTGGTCTGATTGAGGATACCACCCTGACGCTCCTGCATGACGAGCGGCGGCATCAGATATTCGAACATCGAACCCGACCAGGAAACCAGCGCGCCCTGCGCGCCGATCGGCACGACCTGACGGCCGAGACGATACCAGTGTTCCGTCGGCAGATCGCCCTTGGCAATCGCAAAGAGCGATGTCAGGCGGCACTCGGAAGCCAGCAAGTCGTAGCAGGCCTCATCCAGCTCCTGGCTTTCCACGCGGTAGCCGATCGAGAGCAGACGGCGATCCTTGCGATAGAGGAAGCCGAAGTCCATGGAGAAAGCGAGATTGCGGCTGCGATCGCGAAGCGAGGCAAGACGCTCCCGCAGCGAATCGATGGTGGAGTGATCGAAGGCGCTGTCGGAAATATGCGCTTCACAGCAATCCACCAGCATCTGCGCCCAGCGGGTCATTTCGGCGCTTTGCTCGGACTTCACTTCCAGATCGAGATTGGCCGCAAGTTTCTGAATGTCACGCGCCAGAACCGCAAGGTTGATGACGCGGATCGAGGCGAACTCGTGCTCGCGCTTGACCGAGGTAAGCGCGTTGGAGAAGCCGATGATGCGCTCTTCCAGACGGCGGTGCAGCGGACGCAGGTTCTTGCGGTCGTCCGGCAGTTCTTTCAGGCTTTCGCGAACGATGCCGGCGACATCGCCGATACCGTCGAGATTGCCCTGAAGGTGAGCCGACGGCGCTTCCGCCCACTGGCGGCAGGCAGAGGAAATGGCGATCAGATGGCCGGCGAGGTTACCGCTATCCACGGCGGAAACGTAGCGGGGGCCGAGCGTCTGCAGCGTATCGGTATGGTACCAGTTGTAGAGGTGACCGCGATACTTCTCCATCTTCTCTACCGTCTCGATGGTCTTTTCCAGACGCTCGATCGTGTCGGAGAAGCTGATCCAGCCAAACTGACGGGCAGAAATCGTCGACAGCAGGTAGACGCCGATGTTGGTCGGCGAGGTACGGCTGGCAACGATAGGCTCCGGCGTCTCCTGGAAGTTGTCCGGCGGCAGATAGTTTTCGTCCTTGTTGACGAAGGTCTCATAATAGCGCCACGTGCGACGCGCGATCTTTCTGAACTCACTCGACACATGCTCTGAAACGAACATGCGGTCTTCGGTTTCCGCAGACTGGCTGACATACCAGGCAACTACCGGCGAGAAGACCCACAGAAGAGCGAACGGGACGCCGACGAGGAAGGCATTGTCACCAGGGAGCGCTGCGAACAGAAGGCCCAGGAGAGCGACGACCGGCGCATGCCACATCTGACGATAGTAATCGAAGACGCTGCCCTGGGCGCTGGACTGCATGCTGGCGGCGGTACGCCATTCCAGCAGCAGCTTGCGGCTGACGAAAAGACGGTAGAGCGAACGTCCGATGGCATCAGCCATCATGCAGGCGCCGTCGGCAATGAAGACGATGCGGAGCGCGACCTGTGCATTGGTAGCGCGGATTTCCGACCAAATCGTGTGGAAATGCGCCTGGGGCACGATATCCGTTGAACGCGGCACAAGGCCCGTCAGAAGCGAGATGGTCGGCGCAACGAAGAGCGAGAAGATCAACAGAATCTGCCAGATCAGCGCGCCGAACGGGTCCATGAAGTACCAGCCGAGAACGGACGCCACGAACCAGGCGATCGGGGTCAGCGAGCGGCGCAGGTTGTCGATCATCTTCCAACGGCCGAGCGCGGTTACACCGCGTGCGGCATCGAGAATGTAGGGCAGCAACTGCCAGTCGCCACGCGCCCAGCGATGCTGGCGCGAGACTTCGACCTCATAACGGGTCGGGAAATCCTCGACGAGTTCCACGTCCGTCACCAATGCACAGCGGGCAAAGGAGCCTTCAAGCAAATCGTGGGAAAGAACGGAATTCTCGTCGATGCGGCCCTTCAGAGCCTTTTCGAAGGCATCCACATCGTAAAGGCCCTTGCCGGTAAAGGTGCCTTCTGCGGTCAGGTCCTGGTAGACGTCGGACACGGTAAAGACGTAAGGGTCGATACCGCGGTTGATCGAGAAGACGCGCTGGAAGACCGACGCATCCTTACCCGTCGTCAGCGACGGCGTGACACGCGGCTGCAGCAGACCATAACCATGGATCACACGGCCGGTTTCCGGATCGTGAACCGGACGGTTGATCGGGTGATGCATCTTGCCGACGAGTTTGGTGACGGCATCGCGCATAAGGCGCGTATCGGCATCCAGCGTCATGACATATTTGACATCCTTCGGCACGGTGTTCGCACCGTTGAGGAAGGTCGTGTCCTTGTCGCCGCGCAGCAACAGGTTCAGTTCATGCAGCTTGCCGCGCTTGCGTTCCCAGCCCATCCAGCACCCTTCGGACGGATTGTAGATGCGGCGGCGATGAAGCAGGAAGAAGCGGGTTTTGCCGTCAAAGGCGTAGCGCGCGGAGAGGTTCGCCACTTCGCGCTTGGCATATTCCAGAAGCTCCACATCCTCGGTGGTCTGCTCCTGCTGCGCATCGCGCCAATCGCTGATCAGCGAGAAATAGATCTCGCCATGGGGATTGGCGAGATAGTGGACTTCCAGATTGCGGATCATCTCGTCAACCGCATCACGGCTGGTGATCATGCAAGGCACGGCAACCAGGGTGCGGGCATCTTCAGGAATGCCGCTCTTGAACTCGTAACCGACAAGGCGGAACGGTTTAACGAAGAAAGTGACAAGCGTGTTGAAAAGACCTGTCGCGCCTTCGGAGGCTGGAAGTGCAAACATCAAGAGGAACGCGCTGACGACATACCAGGGCATGCCGGCTTCAGCCAGGAACCAGCCAACCGCCAGCATAGCAATAGCTGTCAGAACCAGAACCGGGACAGCAACGGCAAGCCAGTTGAAGCGGCGCATGGTGCGCACGACGCGCTGGGCAAACAAGGGATTGTAGCCAATGCGTTGCTCCAGTTCCTTGCGGCGCTGACCGACGAGGAAGGCGCCGACATTCGGCTGATGCGGATAGGCATCATTCGACGTGGCGGCTTCCGTCACCATGTCGACGGCAAGCTGAGCCACCTCAACTTCGGTCTTGCTGGAACGGCGCGCCAGCAGCTCCACATTGTTGCGGTAAGTGTTGCGCGAGCCGAAGTCGAGCGTTTCGTAGTCGGTCTGCTCGCGCAGAACCTTGTCGATGTGGCTGACGTCTTCGAACCAGACCGACCATTCGGTGTCATCGATCTCACGCAGGCTCTTGACGATATTGCCCATCGTCACGTTGCCAGAGGCAAGGCGGTTGTGCTCCGCCATCATAACGTTTTCAGCGTCGGTGCCGACGCTGTTGAGACGCTCTTCAAGCCAGTTCAGTGCGAAGTTCGAGGTTTGCGAGCCGTTCTTCAGACGATAGAGGAACTGGGTCGCGAATGTCGGGTCATCGACCAGCGGGTCGATCTGCTTGAGGAATTCCGCCGAAGGCTCCGCCTCGTTGAGACGGATGATCTCGTCCACCACCTCATTGGCCTTGTGGCGCATGCGGCGCGAGCGCTCGACACGAATGGAGATGCGACGCAGGTTCTCGATCAGCACGAAGCGCAGGAAGGACGGCAGCGCCCAGATTTCACCGATCTGTAGCGTCTTGTTGGTCTGGAAGCCTTCGACCAGCGCCGTCAGACTTTCGCGCGAGACCGTGCTGTGGGTGTGGGCGACAAAGAGCCATGCCAGTGCCAGAGCGCGCGGGATTTCGGCATTGCCGATCCGCATCGTCGGCAGTTGCCGATAGAATTTCTTCGGGAAATCGCGACGGACTTCCTGGATGGCTTCTTCGATCACATAGTGATTGTCGAGCAGCCATTCCGCAGCCGGCGTGATGGTCAGGCCGTTTTCCGAATCTACCGCCGTGGTGCGATAGACGCGCAGAATTTCCTTCTCGTTCTCGCGGTGACGCGCGAAGAAGTCGAACTCCATGAAACCGGGAAGGGAGGCAGAACCTGAGTGCGACAGGTCTGCCCCGCAAGCTTTCAGCTCGTCTATGTTGAAATAGACAGAGCGGATCGAGTCGTTGTGATCGATCTGCTTGGTTTCGGAGTCACGGGCGGCGGCGGTCGGCGTAATATGAAATGACATCGGCTCGTATTCTGGACCCTGAGTGAAATGCTGAGGCTAGTCTTTAACCCTTAACTGTTTCGGAGTTCTCATCGAGAGTGAAACAATGTGGCAAGCTTTATTTCGTGCTGATCCTGAACCTTTGCTGAACCACCGCGGACCAGCGCACGGTAGCGAGAAACAATCTTATCGCCCGACATGGTGAAATCGGGGCATTCGGATTTCACTATATAATATCAATAGTTTCTCGAGAACGAATTGGCGTCTAGGGGAGCATGACCCCGGAACCAGACATTTCGCAAAATTCCCCCGCGAAAACGCCGCTGCCTTTCCCCGATATCTCCCCATATCCGCTTGGCATTCTTCTTCATGACGTGATGTGATCAGAAGGTTTTGAATGTTTCAAGGCATTTTCAGTTCCATGCCATCTGTTTGATTGCCGCGCAAGAACACAAATCCAGGCCAATAACAGCACGCCCTTATCAAGACGGTCCACTCTTGCTATTCATGATCGATGAAGAATGCGCCGGCCAGCAACCGCTGCGGCAAAGAGACGGAACAGCAAAGCATGACACTGCATCCGGTGACCATTTCCTCGTCGTCCAACGTCATGGAAGAGGTGGTTGAAATCCGCCGCCATCTGCATCGCAATCCGGAGATCGGCCTATCCGAATTCAAGACGTCCGATTTCGTCGCAGAGCGCCTGACTAAAATGGGCTACGAGGTAACGCGAGGCCTCGCAGGCACCGGCGTGGTCGCCACCTTGCGCAATGGCACAAGCAATCGCAGCGTCGGCATCCGCGCCGACATCGATGCCCTGCCGATCCACGAGGAAACCGGCGCCGACTATGCCAGCGAGACACCAGGCATGATGCATGCCTGCGGCCATGACGGCCACACCGCCATGCTGCTGGGCGCGGCGAAGATCATTGCTGAGCGGCGCAATTTCGACGGTACGATCCATCTGATCTTCCAGCCGGCAGAAGAAAATTTCGGCGGCGCGCGCATCATGATTGAAGACGGCCTGTTCGACCGCTTCCCCTGCGACGCAGTCTTTGCCCTGCATAATGATCCAAGCCAGCCTTTCGGCCATTTTGTTTTGCGTGACGGCCCGGTGATGGCGGCAGTGGACGAATGCAAGATCACCGTCAACGGGTATGGCGGCCATGGGGCAGAGCCGCAAAGCGCCTCCGACCCGATCGTTGCCGGTGCCAGCATCGTCATGGCGCTGCAAACGGTGGTCTCGCGCAACATCCATCCGCTGATGCCAGCCGTCGTCACCGTCGGCGCATTCCATGGCGGCAAGGCCAGCAATGTGATCCCGGAGACAGCGGAAATGCTGCTGACCATCCGCTCCTTCGACCCTGAAGCCCGCGATGAGTTGGAAAAGCGCATTCGCATGATCGCCGAAGGTCAGGCCGCAAGCTACGGCATGAGCGTGACGCTGGAGTATGAGCGCGGTTACAGCCCGACCGTCAATCACAAGGCGGAAACGGACTATGTACGGGCGCTCGCCACGCGCTTTGCCGGGGCCGACAAGGTGCTGGAGATGGAGCGCCCGACCATGGGAGCGGAAGACTTTGCCTATATGCTGGAGAAGCGCCTCGGCTCGTATTTCTTCCTCGGCACCAAGCGCACCGACAACGACCCGCCGCTGCACCATCCGAAGTTCGACTTCAACGACGATATCATTCCGATCGGAACCGCCTTCTGGGTGGAGCTTGCGGAAGATTTTTTGAAAGCTGACTGAAGCTACTCAGTGGCGGGCGTTCTGAAGCGGCGAACATAATCGGTGCTGTAGAGCGCGCTTTCGCGAAAATCGGACGATGCGAGCCCGTTACCAACGAAGATCATTGCGGTGCGCTCGACTGGCTCTTCCGCAAGAAGGGATTCTATATCGGACAGCGTACCGCGAATAACACGCTCTTCCGGCCACGAGGCTCGCACGACGATGGCCACCGGGCAATCCGCGCCGTAAAGCGGCGTCAGCTCCTCGACCACCTGCCCGATGGCATGAATGGCGAGATGGATGGCAAGTGTCGCGCCTGTCGCGCCAAAGGCCTTGAGGTTTTCGCTCTCCGGCATTTTGGACGCGCGACCGGAAACACGCGTGAGCACCAGGCTTTGCGCCACTTCCGGCACCGTCAGTTCCCGCTTCAAGGTAGCCGCCGCAGCTGCAAAGGACGGCACACCAGGCGTCACGGTGTAATCGAGCCCGAGCCGTTCCAGACGGCGGATCTGCTCGCCCATGGCGCTCCAGACGGAAAGATCGCCGGAATGCAACCGCGCTACATCCTTGCCCTCCTTCGCAGCCGCAACGAACTCGGCCTCGATCTCGTCCAGCGACAGGGCTGCAGTATCGACGATACGTGCGCCTGCCGGGCAATAATTCAGCAGCGCCTTCGGCACCAGCGAACCGGCATATAGGCAGACGGGAGAAGCGGCGATCAGATCGCGACCGCGCAGCGTAATGAGATCTGCGGCACCGGGGCCAGCGCCGATGAAATGAACTGTCATGTCTTGTCTCCAGACGTGGCAAAGGCCACGGTAATATCGCCGACGATCATGCGCGGCGCGATCAGTTTCGACGCTTCGCCAAGCGCTGCAAGTGCGGCTGCCTCGCTGACGCTTGGCGAACCGGCATATTTTGAGCTCAGTTCTGACCGGGTCAATGCGCGGTTCGCAGCGGCCTCGAAATCGGCCTGCGCCACCACGACGAAGGCCATGCCGAGCCGTGTTGCTGCTTCCAGCAAGGCGGGCTCATCCGCCTTGATCGGTGCCGTCGCAATAAAGTCGAACGCTACGCCGAACTTGGCAGAGGCCTGCGCGAGCGCGGCCAGGACGGCCTCCGGGCTGACACCCTTGCGGCACCCGATCCCCGCCACGATCACGGCATGTCCTTCGGTTTGACCCAGGACCATTGCGTGACCGGCATGCCGGCACGCCAGCCCTGCATCTGCCCGACCGGGGATGCGCGTGCAACCTCAAGCCGGATCAGGGAGCCGCCAAGCCGCGCCTGTGCCGAGAGCAGCATGGCCTCCATTTCCAGCGTCACGGCATTGGCGACAAGCTTTCCGTCCGGCTTCAAGGCGCTGATTGCGCCCTCCAGAACCCCAGCCTCGCTGCCGCCGCCGCCGATGAATATGGCATCCGGCGTCGGCAAGCCTTCAAAGGCTTCGGGTGCGGTGCCAATCACCACGTCGAGACCCGGCACGCCGAAGGCTTGCGCATTGCGCATGGCGCGTTCTGCCCGCTCGGCATTCTGTTCAATACCGATAGCCCTGAGCGATGGGTGAGAGAGCATCCACTCGATGCCGATCGAGCCGG
Source organism: uncultured Agrobacterium sp. (assembly GCA_913777615.1). Classification (GTDB taxonomy): domain Bacteria; phylum Pseudomonadota; class Alphaproteobacteria; order Rhizobiales; family Rhizobiaceae; genus Agrobacterium. The sequence goes on from CAJYTK010000009.1 coordinate 276,447, forward strand.
AACCTGCGCCTATATCCCACAGCAGCTCACCATGGCGAGGTGCGAGTGACGACAGCGTGACGGCGCGGATTTCACGCTTGGTCATCTGCCCATCATGCTCGAAAAGCGCGTCGTCCAAACCGCTGGCAAAAGGCAGTATCCGCGCAGCCTCATCGGCAACGACCTCGATAGCAACCACATTGAGCGGGTCTATATCAGCAAAGTCAAAGTCCTTTGCCGTCGTCGCGCGGGGATTTTCGCGGGGACCGCCAAGCGCTTCCAGCAAGTGGAAAATTGACCGGCCAAAACCGGTCTCCTTCAGAAGAGCGGCAATCAGTGCCGGGGCGCTGGCATCGGACGTGAGCGCGATGATCTTCGCACCGGACTGAAGATATGGGCGGATCAGATCGATGGAGCGCCCATGCAGGGAAATGCATTCGGTGTTCTGCAACGCCCAGCCGAGCCGCGAGGCGGCAAGCGAAATAGCCGACGGGGCTGGATAGGTGATCACTTCACCCGCATCGATGTGTCTCAGCAATGACACCCCGACGCCATGGAAAAACGGATCGCCGGAAGCCAGCACACAGACCTTTCTGCCCCTGAGCGCCACGACATCCGTCATGGCGACATCGAAGGGGACAGGCCAGGGGCGGGGCTCGCCTTTGATCGCACCAGAGACCAATCCGAGATGGCGCTTGCCACCGAAGACGACCTCGGCATTTTCGATGGCCTGGATGGCATTTGCCGGCAAACCGGCAAGACCATCCTCGCCGATACCGACGATGGAAAGCCAAGGCACAAGTTTTTCGCTGGCGACAGAGGATATTCCGTCATATTCAACGGCCATGACACGCTCCATCCTCATTCTCGGCGGCACGGCGGATGCCCGTCTTCTGGCCGGAAAGATTGCCGACGAATCCGGCTACCGGATTTTGCTGTCCATGGCGGGCCGTACCAAGGAACCGGCGAAGCAACCCGTGCCGGTTCGCGTTGGCGGCTTTGGCGGCGCAGCTGGACTGAAGACCTTCCTCACCGAGGGAGGCTTCGATCTGCTGGTGGATGCGACCCACCCTTACGCGGCGCGGATTTCCGCCAATGCTGCCGAGGCGGCTAGGCTGACCGGCGTGCCTCTGGTCTCGCTGTCGCGTCCGGCCTGGGTCGAAGAAAAGGGCGACCGATGGGAAAGGGTTGGCAGCGTGGAGGAGGCGGTGACCGCCTTGGGGAGCATCCGCCGATACGCCTTTCTGGCGCTTGGTCGGCAAGAGCTTTTGCCCTTTGAAACCGCACCCCAGCACAGCTATCTGATCCGCAGCGTCGACCCCGTGGAGCCGCCACTTGCCGTGCCGAATGCGCGCTACATGACGGCCCGAGGACCCTTTGCGCTTGCAGACGAAATCGCCATGTTGAAGGGAAACGATATCGACGTCATCGTTTCGAAGAACTCCGGCGGCGCAGCGGCCTATGCGAAAATCGAAGCCGCACGCGTTCTCGGCATTCCGGTCATCATGATCGACAGGCCACCCCGCCTGCAATCCAGTGCCATAGGCATGGAAGTGCTGGATATCGAGACTGCGCTGACCGCCATCCGCCATCAGCTTTCCCTTCTGGAAAAACGCGGCGAATAGACCAGAGACGGCTGGTCCTGACGGTCGATAATGCGTGTCTCGACCGACCCGACAATGATGCAGGTCGCCATATCCGCCATATCGCTCGACGCTTCCGATAGGGGCACGACGCGCATACGCTCATCGGCGCGCCCGGCAGCGCGGCCGAAAATCACCGGCACCGAGCCCGGCAGGTGCGCCCGCAGCACATCGAAGGCCGTTGCCAGTTGATGCGGTCTTGCCTTGCTGACGGGATTGTAGAAGGCCATGACGAAACCGGCTTCAGCTGCGGCCACCAACCGCTTTTCGATCAGCGACCATGGTTTGAGATTGTCGGAGAGCGAAATGGCGCAGAAATCGTGACCGAGCGGTGCGCCCGCCCGTGCCGCGACAGCGAGCATGGCCGTCACCCCTGGCACAACCGAAAAGTCGATGTCGCGCCATTCGGCAGGACCGTTCTCAATTGCCTCGCAGACCGCAGCCGCCATGGCGAAGACACCTGGATCGCCGCCTGAGACGACGCAGACCTTTCCGCCAGATGCGGCCAATGTCAGCGCGGCCTCGGCGCGGGAAATCTCTTCGCGATTGTCCGATGCGTGACGCCGCTGATCCGGACGCAGCGACAGCCGGTCGAGATAGGGAATGTAGCCGAAGAAATCTTCCGCCGCATCCACCGCAGCCAGCGCCTCCGGCGTAATCTGCGAAAGGCTTCCCGGCCCCAGACCAACGACCGTCAAACGTCCGGTGGAGGACGAGCTCATGCAGGCTCTCCCGCCGGGCGATCCTTCCAGCCGGGCACGAGAACCAGAGAGAAATAGGGAGCGGGTGACTCGTCGCGCTCGATCAGGCGCATGGCATGTCCATTGGCCATGGTGCCGCGTTCGACATAGAGCGCGCCTTCCAGCTTACCTGCCTTTTCCAGCGCGCGGCGGATTTTCGGCAGGTTGCGACCGACCTTCATGATGACAGCGCCATCCGTACCCGAGAGCCGCTCGAAAAGCGCATCCTCATTCAACGTACCCGGCAGGACGCTCAAGATATCGTCGCCCTGCACCAGCGGCAGTCCGGTCATCGACCAGCAGCCGGACATGGCCGTGATCCCCGCCACCACCTCCGCCGGATAATTCGGCGCAAGTCGAAGATGCAGATGCATATAGGAGCCGTAGAAGAGCGGATCGCCCTCAGAGAGCACGGCCACGGTGCGTCCGGCATCCAGATGAACGGCGATATCGCGTGCCGACTGATCGAAAAAGGCAGCGATCGCGCCGCGATAGTCGTCACCGTTCTTGTCGCTTTCGACCGTGACCGGATAGACGAGCGGCATTTCCAGCGTACCGGGCCGGATGAAGCTTTCGACGATGCCGCGGCCATTGCCCTTGCTGCCGCGCTTGCAGAAAAAGGCGATCACATCCGCAGTCTCGATGGCACGCACGGCCTTCAGCGTCAGAAGATCGGGATCGCCCGGACCGGTCCCGACGCCGATGACCTTGCCCTTCAACGCCTTTTCCGGTGTGGGATCGTAAAGTGCGGCACTCATAGGCCAGCCCTCGCAACGGCATTGACGGCGGCAGCCGTCATGGCGGAGCCGCCCATGCGGCCCTTTACGATAGCATAGGGAATGCCGAGCGTGCTGTCTTCCAGCGCATCCTTCGATTCCATTGCCCCAACAAAGCCCACCGGCATGCCGATGATCGCCGCAGGCCGCGGGGCGCCTCTTTCCAGCATTTCCAGGAGATAGAACAACGCCGTCGGCGCATTGCCGATGGCAACCAAAGCGCCGTCGAGATGATCGGCCCAGAGATCGAGTGCGGCGGCTGAGCGGGTATTGCCGATGGTCTTTGCCAGCTCCGGTGTGCGCGGATCGCGCAGCGTGCAGATGACGGCGTTGCCGGCCGCCAGACGCGCCCGTGTGACGCCATGCGCTACCATTTCCGCATCGCAGAGAATGGGCTTTCCAGCGGCTAGCGCGCCGCGTGCGGCTGACACGAAATCCGCAGAAAAGCGAAAATGCCGGGCCGCCTCGACCTGTCCGCAGGCATGGATCATGCGAATGGCAATATCCGCCTGTTCGGGCGTGAAGGCGGTAAGATCCGCTTCCTCACGGATGATGGCAAAGGAGCGCTCATAGATCGCATCGCCATTGCGGATATAGTCGTAAGTCGTCATGTCTCGTCCTGTCGGAGCGCCGCAATAACCCTGTCCTTGCCCAATCGGACAAACAGGCTGCGGGCATTTTCTCCGGGCTTATGTTCTTTTTCATAGAGGCGGGCAAGCCGGGAAAGCCCGGCCTGCGCTTGAGAGCCAGCCAAAATCGCGTCCGAGGGCGCCGAAACCTTGGCCTTATAGCCAAAGGAGAGGCCGCTAGCTGTGCCGGAAAAGGCAAGAAGGGCGGGCGCTGGATGGGCGCACCCCTTGCCGCAACCGGAGAGGTGCAGCGTTAAGGAGCCATCCAGCATATCGCGACACTCTTTGGCGGCAAACGCGGCCAGCGATTGAACCGAGATGAAGGCCGATGCGCACGCGGGCGCCCCGGCACAAACGGCGATGGAAGAGCGCGTATCGCCATCGCTGACGACGAAGCCGGCACTCTCGGCGTAATCGAGAAGGGCGTTACATGCGTCGTTTTCGCCCACCGCATAGAACGCATGCTGCGGCCCGGGCCTGATGGATTGGACATCGATATCACGCGCCTTCCTGCAAAGGGCAGACAGGGCATCCGAGGTGATCTGTCCGAATGCGGGCGCGATGACGGCAGCAGATAGATTATCGTTCAAGGGCCAAAGCCTGCGCTGGTCTGCGCGCTTTTTCGTATCCGCATGTCTGGTTGAGGTCAGGGCAGTGGGCGGGACAGGCGAAAGACGATCCCCACACACCGCATGCACCGTCGCCCTATCCAAATCACGGCCCCGCACATCCGGCCCCCGTTCGGCGAGGTGGACGAGAAGATCGATGACGCAATCGGCAGCATCATGAGTTTGGACTGCCCCGGCGAGCAGCGCCTTGTCTTCCGTACCACCCAGCATCAGATGCCAGACAATGCCAACCTCATGCTGGATAGCCTTCAGCCGAATATCGGCAAGCAACCCACCCATCGAAACCATACCATCGCCATCGACGATCACCGACATCTTGGGCGCGAGCTTGGCATCAAGACCGAGTGCTGCGGCCCTTTGACTGATCCGATCGAGGATCGGCGCGGGATTGGCGACCTCACTGCCGTCGATCCCGGCAATCGGCGACATTTCCACCGCAAGGCCTAGGCGCAAAGGAAGGTCTAGTGCGAGCACATCGCGCTCCAGCAGAACAGCGCTTTCGGCGGTCAGCCCACGAAACTGAAGGCTGCCGCGCGCAGTGACGTCGAGAAGGCCGTTGCCGTGACGGTGTGCGAGAGCGGAAAGGGAATCGAGAGCAGACGGCGCAAGACCATCAGTGAAAGCCACGCGCGACAACAGACCGTCGCCGGTCTGCATCGGTGCGGACAGGGCAGGGCAGGCGCCACGGCGGGAAAAGGGCTGCACGGAAGGAAGCGGGTTCAAGCCGAAACCCTCGCCGATGGTGCCACCGATGACCGTGGTGCGATCAGCATCTCCAGTTCCGCATCCACCGCATTGCGGCGGCTGTGCCAGAGGTTGCGGTGGCGCGCGGAGAGGAAGCGCTCGGCCATCAACTCCGCTGCTTTCGGGTTCTCCCGCAGGATGAAGTCGCGCACCTCCTCATTGCCGAAATAGGCATCATAGACCGCTTCGATCAGCGATGAGGAAACGGCTTGCGTGGTTTCGGCAAAACCGATCAACCGGTCGACGGTCTCGGCAAATTCGGCGGCACCACGCGGGCCGTGGCGCAGCTGCCCGGCAATAAAGCGCGGATTGATCGCGCGGGCGCGCACGACCCGGGTAATCGCCTGCGCGATAGATCTGGCACGCGGGCGGGCGGGATCGGTCGTGTCGAGCGCCACCACATCCGCTGCCTGCCCAAGCTTGGCCTTGGCAGCGGCAAAGCCGCCGATGAAGGCGACGTCCGACGAGCCATCCAGCAGATCGCGCCCCGGATCATCACCGGTATGAACTAGAAGCTCGGCGCGTCCGACCTGGCGCGCAAACCCCGCATCAACAACGATCTCCAGCCCATCGGGCCCGCCAAAGGCGTGGCTTGCGGCATCCAGATAGGCTTGGCCCAGCGCCTCGCGCTCGTCCCAGTCCCCATGCGCAATAGCGTCTTCGATACCCGCGCCATAGGTGCCAGGGGCCGACCCGAAGATGCGTGCCGGCACATGACCAAGAGAGGCTGCCTCCTCAGCGAGCGGATTGTCGCCTGGGGACTCTTCCCGCGCCGCGATAGCCCTTGCCGCCGCATCGAGAAGCGCGATGAGAGCCGGAAACATATCGCGAAATAGGCCGGAAATGCGCAAGGTCACATCCACACGCGGGCGCCCGAGCGCTGCGGGCGGCAGAACCTCGATGCCGTTCACCCGGCCGGTCGCCTGATCGTAGATCGGACGCGCGCCCATCAGATGCAGCGCCTGTCCGACATCTTCGCCGCCATTGCGCAAAGACGCAGAGCCCCAGAGATCGAAGACCAGATGGCGCGGCCAGTCGCCATGGCTTTGCAAATAGTGGCGCAGCACCTCTTCGCCTGCGGCCTTGCCCAGCTCGAAGGCGGTCGGCGTTGGCATGGTGCGCGGGTCGGCAGCGTAAAGATTGCGCCCTGTCGGCAGCACGTCCAGCCGTCCTCGGGCTGGCGCGCCGGAAGGGCCGGGCAAAATGTGGTGGCCGTCCAGGGCGGCGAGCAGCGCTGCCTTCTCGCGGATCGCACTCTCGCGCCTCAGAGAATCCGGCTCATCATCCGCGCAGCGCCCAAAGACATGCTGGCCGTCCTTAATGGCGAAATCCTTCAGATCGCACAAAAACGCATCGATCCGCGTCAGCGCCGAATCCGCATCCTCCTCCACACCGATACCGGCATCAGCGGCAAGCCCCGTCTCGAAGGCCTTTTCGACAATCAGCTTGGCCAGACGATCGCGGCGGCGGCGATCGAGCCCATCGGCCTGGGCATACTCATCGACCAGCTGTTCGAGTGCAGCCTGCTCCGGTGAAAGACCGGCGGACACTAGAACGGGCGGAATGTGCCCGATAGTGAGGGCGGCAATGCGCCGCTTGGCAACGGCAGCTTCCCCCGGATTGGAAACAATGAAGGGATAGATGACCGGCAGCGATCCGGTGACGATCTCCGGGAAACAGGCTTCCGACAATGCGACCGTTTTCCCGGGCAGCCATTCCAGCGTGCCATGCGCGCCGACATGGATGATGGCATGGGCGTCGCAATCCTGCTGCATCCACGCGCCGAAGGCGGCCAGCGCATGACGCGGCGGCAAGGCCGGATCGTGATAATCCACCCGCCTGTCCGCCCGCCGTCCACGATCCGGAGCAAGCGCGACAGTGACAGACCCAAAGCGGGCGGCACGGAACTGGAAGGATCCTTCGATAACGGCCTCATCGTCAGCCGCGTCACCCCAGGCGGACGTAATGGCGGTGCGGGCGGCAATTGGGAGACCGTCCAGAAAGTGGTGGTAGCGAGACATCGAAATACTGGCGCTCTCGGCCTTGATCCGATCCAGCAACGCTCTTGCCGTTTCCGGAATATCGCCAACCGCATAGCCCGCATCACGTAGGTCGCGCAGCATCTCCAAAACACTTTGCGGCACATCGAGACCGACTGCATATCCGGTGCGACCGGGTGCAGCACCCGGATAGTCCGGCATGAGGATAACGAGACGCCTCTCCGCCACCGGCGTCTGCGTCAACCACAGATGGGCAGCGATTCGGTCTGCGACCTGGGCCACACGATCCGGCTCTGGAGCATTGAGCAGTCCTTGGCGCCCGGTAAGGTCGGACTGCTTGAAGGAGATGGCACCGGCCAGAATCCGGCCATCCAGTTCCGGCAGGACCACATGCATGGCAAGATCCGATGGGTTGAGGCCGCGCATGTTCTCAGCCCAGGCATCGCGCCGCGTCGTGGCCATGATGACCTGGAAAACCGGCACGCCAAGCCGGTCGAACAGGCTTTTGCCGTTCTCATCCGTCTGGCTGGCGAAGGCCGTTGCGGCGATGATGGCCGCAGGCTTCAGCGGTGCCAGCGTGTCTTCCAGAAACAGAATCGCCTCACCATCCTTCAAGCCACTGACGAAAATCGGCAGGGGGGCAAAGCCGCGGTCCTTCAGCGCCTCAAAAAGCACATCGATGGCCGCGGCATCGGCTGCCAGAAGCATGGAACGGTAAAAGAGAATGGGCAGCCTTGGAGCATCAGGCCGAAAAGCGGAGAGCGCTTGAGCAAGATCGACCTCGCCAAGGCCTGGGATATAGAAGCCGGATTTCGGCAGAGGCTCTGGCTCGACATCCGGCCAGACGCCTTCCTTGGCAAAAGCGGTGAGGCCTTCGCAAAGACGGCGCATGTTCTGCTGCCCGCCTTGCCGGAAGAAGGAGAGGATCGAGCCAAGCTGGCCCTGATCGATCGTCGATTGCGCTTCGAGCTTTTCATCGCGCTCGCTGCATTCGCCTGGCAGAAGCACGAGCTTGATGCCGCGCCAGCGCGCCATCATTGCCAGCTGATCAACGCCGTAGCGCCAGCGATCCGCGCCACCCAGAATCCGGATAAGGATCAGCTTGGCATTCTCCGCAGTCTTTTCGATCCAGAGATCGACCGACATGGGATGGCGAAGCTCGGACAGATTGGCGACGCTGAGTGAGACGCCGGAGCCCTCCGGCCATGCCCGCTGCAAACCGGCAAGGTCGCTTGAGGAGAACGACAACACCACCACATCCGCCTGCGGCTGGTCGAGATCAACCGGCTCGATCAGGTCGTCCAGAGACGACGATGTGGTGGCGAGGATATGCATGACGCGTCAGGCCGCCAGCATCTGTTCGATCTTCTCGCGATTGAGGCCCTTTTCACCGATCACGACGAGCGCCGAACGGCGTACTTCGCCTGCGGCCCAGGGGCGGTCGAAATAGTGATTGACGCGCGCGCCGACGGCCTGAACCTGCAGGCGCATGGGCTTGGACGAGACTTCGACGAAACCCTTGATGCGCAGAACGTTCTCAGACGCCGCGGTCTGGGCGATACGTTCTGCCAAGGCCTCTGGATCGGACACCGCACCAAGTTCGACCACGAAGCTGTCGAATTCGTCGTGATCGTGGTCCTCTTCCTCATCATGATGAGTATGGCGGTTTTCGATATCGTTTTCGACTGCCAGCCCAAGCCCGATCAGCACGGCAGGATCGATCTGGCCGTGGGAAGCAACGACGATCTTGGCGGCCTTTGGCAGATGCTCGCCGATATGCGCCTTGGCACGCTCCAGACCTTCGGCATCGAGAAGATCGGCCTTGGTCAGCACGATCAGGTCGGCGCAGGCGATCTGATCTTCGAAGACTTCCTCGACCGGATCGTCATGGTCGAGCGCTTCGTCATTGGCGCGCTGGGCGGCGAGCGCGTCCATGTCATGCGACACCATGCCTTCGGCAAGTGCTGCACCATCGGCAACGGCAACGACAGCGTCGACGGTGACCCGACTCTTGATCGCGGGCCATTGGAAGGCCTGGACCAGCGGCTTGGGCAGCGCAAGACCAGAGGTCTCGATCAGGATATGCTCGACCCGCGGCTGGCGGCTCAAGATCTGCTCGATGGCCGGCTGAAAATCATCCGCGACTGTGCAGCAGATGCAGCCATTGGCAAGCTCAACAATGTTTTCTTCCGGGCAGCTTTCGATGCCGCAGCCTTTGAGGATTTCGCCATCGATGCCGACATCGCCGAACTCATTGACGATGATCGCCAGACGCTTGCCATCGAGCTTTTCGAGAAGGCCGCGCAGTAGTGTGGTTTTGCCGGCGCCCAGAAAGCCGGTGACGATGGTGCAGGGAACGCGCTCTAGCGTGGTCATGATGTCTCCTCGAGGAAATTCAAAGGGGGAATGCGCGCGACCATGCCGCGCTTCAAGCTATCCGGACGCCCGCGCCAGGGCATCAGGCCGTCGGTGGAGCTTTCAAGCAGACGCGCGCCGGTGATCAGATCATCGGCATGATCGGGCGTCAGCCCGCCGAAGACGTAAGACCAGCCATCGGCACTGCGCATCGCGGCACTGGCACCACGCTTGCAATTGGCAAGGCAGTTGACGCTGCGTACCTCGATATCGGCTTCCGCACCAAGCGCGATCGCAGCCTCTGCCAGCAGCGCGCCGGGGCGCGGCTCGGCATTCGGTTCTGCCTCACTACGGCAACTGCGGCAGACATAGACAACAAGACCGGAAGCTTTCTGCTTTTCGGTCGATCCTTCCGTCCGAGACGATGTCGCTGTAATATCCAAACCGAGCCCGCTTCCGCTGTTACAACATGCAAGGGGTGCGGTGCCGAAGACGGAATGCGAGACAGCGCAAACCGATATTCGGCGGAACTGACTGACCGGAGCACCCCGCCCGGCAGACGTTTTTTTCTGAAACGGCAGGTCTCCTGGCTTGCGGCTTGAATAGGCGCCCTTGCACCGCCTTCCCGGATCGAAATCCAGTGGCTTTACGGTGCGGGCTTGCCGCTTACAGTTGCGGGGGCAGCCACGGATTGACCCGAGAAGTGGGCGGAACCGTGTTCCCTCTTAGCTTTTCCCGTTGCCGGAAAAAGACCGTCAGTGCCTTACCTTTACGGGCAAGCTGGCTTGCGGTCAATGCGCGGATTCTTGAACGATGCTCTCGGTGCCATTGCCGAGAAGGGCGTTTTGACTATAGTCGCCGCTTCCAAAACAGGCTCGGAAGGACGTGGACATCATGACACGCGAGATCAGCGACAGTGACGCCGCCCGCCACCGCGAGAAGATGGTGAATCGCAAGAGCGTGCAGGATGCGGAAGTGGCCGAGAAGACCATCGAGAAGGGTCTATTGATGGTCAATACCGGCCCCGGCAAGGGCAAGTCCACCGCAGCCTTCGGCCTTGCGCTGCGCATGCTCGGCACGGGCCGACGCGTTGGTATCGTCCAGTTCATCAAGGGCGCGTGGTCGACCGGCGAGCAGCAGGCGCTGACGATTTTCGGCGACCGGGTAGAATGGCGCACCATGGGCGAAGGTTTCACGTGGGACACTCAGGACCTGAAACGCGATATCGCCGCGGCGACCAAGGCCTGGGAGGAAGCAAAGCTCCTGATGGCCGATGAGACGATCGGTCTTCTGGTTCTGGACGAATTGAATATCGCGCTTCGCTACGATTATCTGGATCTGACGGACGTTGTCGCCACCTTGCAGAGACGCCGTCCCGATCTGCACATCATCGTGACCGGGCGCAACGCCAAGCCGCCGCTGATCGAGGCAGCAGACATGGTGACGGAGATGACGCTGGTGAAGCATCACTTCAAGGCGGGCGTCAAAGCCCAGTCCGGCATCGAGTACTGATCCATGGCCGCCAGATCCATCATGTTCCAGGGAACCGGCTCGGATGTCGGCAAGTCGCTCATGGTGGCGGGTCTGGCGCGTGCCTTTACCCGTCGCGGACTTTCGGTTCTGCCCTTCAAGCCACAGAATATGTCCAACAATGCCGCGGTGACTGCGGATGGCGGCGAGATCGGTCGGGCGCAGGCCTTGCAAGCGCGGGCGGCAAATGTTCCGCTCTCGGTGCACATGAACCCGGTTCTTTTGAAGCCCCAGAGCGAAACCGGCGCGCAGGTGGTGGTACAGGGCAAGATCCTCGGCAACGCCAGGGCGGCAGAGTACCAGCACATGAAAGCAGTGCTGATGCTGCACGTGCTGGAAAGCTTCGAGCATCTGAAGGCCAATGCCGATCTGGTTTTGGTCGAAGGTGCCGGCAGCGCATCGGAAGTCAATCTGCGTGCCAATGACATTGCCAATATGGGTTTTGCCCGCGCCGCCAATGTTCCGGTGATCTTGATCGGTGATATCGACCGAGGCGGGGTGATCGCCAGTCTCGTCGGCACGAAGACGGTGGTGGATGCAGACGACGCGAGGATGATCGAAGGCTTCATCGTCAATCGTTTTCGCGGCGATCCCTCGCTGTTCGAGGAGGGGATGCATATTATCGCAGACCACACCGGCTGGACGTCCATCGGCCTTCTGCCGCACTTTGCCGACGCCGCACGCCTGCCCGCCGAAGATGCGCTGGGACTGACTGGCGAAGCCCAAGCGAAACCGGGCGCCAGGATCCGCATCGCCGTGCCGATCCTGCCGCACATCTCCAATTTCGACGATCTCGACCCGCTGGATATGGAGCCGGATGTCGAACTGATCCGCGTGCGTCCCGGAACCGCCATTCCTGGCGATTGCGCCCTTATTCTGCTGTGCGGATCGAAATCGACGATTGCCGATCTGGCCGTCCTGAAGCAGGCCGGGTTCGACATCGACATCAAGGCGCATCTTCGCCGCGGCGGAATGATTCTGGGTCTCTGTGGTGGCTACCAGATGCTTGGAACGACCCTATCGGACCCGGACGGCATCGAAGGGCCGGCATCGACCGTGGAAGGGCTGGGGCTTCTAAACGTCGAGACGGTGCTGACCGGAGACAAGCGGCTGGTCTCGGTCGAAGGGCGAAGCTTCGACGGCGAGGCGTTCTCCGGCTATGAAATGCATGTGGGTGTGACCAAAGGTGTCGATTGCGAACGGCCCTTCTCCACCATCGGCAACCATGTCGATGGCGCGATATCCGCCGATGGCCGTGTTTTCGGCACCTATGTCCATGGCCTGTTTTCCGATGACGGACAGCGCAGCGCCTGGCTGCAACGGCTCGGCGGGCAGCGCTCGGCGCTGAATTACGAAGCGCAGGTGGATGCGGTGCTGGACCGGTTGGCCGACCACATGGAGCGCCATATCGATCTCGACGCGCTGCTCTCTATCGCCAGATAAGCAATACCAGAAGACCAAAGAAGCCGATCAGCAGGCCATCCGCGATACGCGCAAGCTTCAGAGCCTGACGAATATCGGCGGCGGTCAGATCCCGACGTCCACCTTCGCCCATGAAGCGCGCCTGGATCATCTGTCCAGCATAGGAGCGCGGTCCGGCAAGTGCGAAACCCAGCGCCCCGGCAAGAGCCGCTTCCGGCCACCCGGCATTGGGAGAGCGGTGGTGGCCAGCGTCACGAGAAATCGCCCGAACCGCATTGGCGGGAGAGGCCCCCGGCAAGAAGAAGGCGGCGACCACGAAGAGCAGACCGCTGAGGCGCGAGGCGGGGAGATTGACCAGATCGTCCACACGGGCAGAAGCCCAACCAAAGGCTTTGTATTGTGGTGTGCGGTGACCGATCATGCTGTCTGCCGTGTTGATCGCCTTGTAGCCCGCCCCACCGGGCAGGCCGAGCAAACCGAGCCACAGCGAAGGTGCTACGATGCCATCGGAAAAATTCTCGGCGAGGCTCTCGATGGCCGCCCGACACACCGCTGCCTCATCGAGTTGATCGGGATCGCGACCAACGATCATCGACACGGCATTGCGCCCACCTTCGAGGCCTTCGCTTTCCAGCGCGATTGCCACTGCCTCGACATGGGTTTCCAGGCTTTTTTGCGCAGGAAGAGATGCACCGACGATCGCGACCAGTAAAAAGCCAAGCGGAAAAAGCAGAAGAATACTCTGCAGCAGAAGGGAGATTGTCACCGTGACACCCAAAATAACGATGAGCGCCAGGACGCCTTTGCCTTCCCGATGCAAAAATGACCGGTGTTCTCGGTTCCATTTTGCGTCGAGCAGCGCAATAAGCGAACCAATCCAAGTCACCGGATGGCCGATCCGGCGAAACAGCCAATCGGGATAGCCAGCGAAGCGTTCGATCAAAAGCGACAGGAAAGCAATGGTGAAGAACATGGGCAACCTGGGACCAGAGAGGGTAGAGGCAGCGATCCGCCACGGTGGCGATCTTGGCCTGGCACGTGCGTCCTACCCGCTAGCGCCTCAACCCTGGATCGACCTGTCCACAGGGATCAATCCACATTCCTATCCGCATTCTCCCCTTCCTGCCAGCGCCTTCTCACGCCTGCCGGAGCCTGACGCGCTGGAACGCCTGAAGGCGGTTGCCGCCACCACTTTCAGCGCGCCGTCTGTCAAGCATCTAGCCGCAGCGCCGGGAACGCAAATGCTCATGCCGCTGCTTGCCGAGATTGCCGTTCAACGCGGCGCCAAAAATGCAGCCGTGCTGACACCCGCCTATGCGGAACATGCCAGAACGGCGCGCATGGCAGGACTTGCGGTAACGGAAGTCGCGCACCTCTCCGACCTCGCGGATTTCGACTATGCGGTGGTGATCAATCCCAACAACCCCGATGGCCGGGTGGTAGAGCGCGACAATCTTCTGGCTCTCGCTGACCATATGCACCGCAAGGGCGGTCTGCTGGTGGTCGATGAGGCCTTTATCGAGACAGGCTATGCGGCAAGCGTAAGCGAAGCCACCGCCATTGAGGGACTCGTGGTGTTGCGCTCCTTCGGCAAGTTCTACGGCATGGCGGGCCTGCGCCTTGGCTTTGCCATTGCTCATCCGGATATTGCCAATGGGCTGGAGCAGCGCCTCGGACCATGGGCGGTATCCGGCCCGGCGCTGCATGTTGCAACCGAGGCGCTGGCGGATTGGAACTGGCGCGAAGCGATGAGACTCCGGCTAAGAGAAGAAGCTGCGCGTCTCGACGGGCTGCTGGGAAATGCTGGTTTCACCGTCGGCGGCGGCACCAGTCTTTTCCGTCTGGTTCGGGACGAAAGGGCGGCAGCGCTGTTCGACCATCTGGCGAAGCGCGGTATTCTTGTTCGCATCTTCGACGAGCGCCCCTATGACGTGCGCTTCGGCCTACCGGAGACGGAAGGCGAATGGACAAGGCTAAAGGTAGCTTTGTCCGAATTCTGATTCTTCTCCGACAATCCAAAACAATTATGCCCGGAACTGGTCCGGGCATAAGGAAGGGTGGGAAGCAGAAAGGGGAACCTTAGCCCTTGAAGGTATAAGCCTCGATCGACTCCGGCTTCATTTCGATGGAGAAGCCAGCCATCTTTGGCGGCATATAAGCGGCGTTCTGGATATCGCATGGCTCGAAGAAGTGCTCGTGCAGATGGTCGACATACTCGATCACGCGGCCTTCCTTGGTGCCGGACACAACCAGATAATCAATCATCGACAGGTGCTGCACATATTCGCAAAGCCCGACGCCACCGGCGTGCGGCCAGACGGGGAGGTTATACTTCGCGGCGATCAGCAGAACGGCCAGAACTTCGTTCAGACCGCCCATGCGGCAGCTGTCGATCTGCACGACGTCGATCGCACCTTCGGCGATGAACTGCTTGAACATGATGCGGTTCTGGCACATTTCGCCAGTCGCGACCTTCACCGAGCCAATGGCCTGGCGGATCTTGCGGTGACCGGCGACATCGTCCGGGCTCGTCGGCTCTTCGATGAAGAAGGGCTTGCAGAAGGCAAGCTTGTTGACCCACTCGATGGCCTGATCGACCTCCCAGACCTGGTTGGCATCGATCATCAGATAGCGATCAGGCCCGATGACTTCACGGGCGATGGTGAGGCGACGAATATCGTCCTCCAGATCACGGCCGACCTTCATCTTCACGTGGTTGAAGCCCGCATCGATCGCCTCATGGCAGAGGCGGCGAAGCTTCTCGTCGCTGTAACCGAGCCAACCGGCGGAAGTGGTGTAGCAGGCGTAACCCTCGGCTTTCAGGATATCGACGCGCTCCTTCTTGCCCGCTTCCGCCTTCTTGAGGATGGCGAGCGCATCATCGCGCGTCAGAACGTCGGTCAGGTAGCGATAGTCGACGATGTCGGCGATCTCTTCGGCGCTCATATCGGCCACGAACTGCCAGACTGGCTTGCCAGCCTGCTTGGCGAGCAGATCCCAGACGGCGTTGACGACGGCACCGGTTGCCAGGTGCATCGCACCCTTATCCGGACCGATCCAGCGCAGCTGGCTGTCGCTCGTCAGGTGGCGCCAGTATTTGCCGGGGTTCTCGATGACGGTGGCGAGATCGGTTCCAACAACCAGATGACGCATCGCCTTGATCGCCATGCAGCAGATGTCGTTACCGCGACCGATCGTGAAGGTCAGTCCGTGCCCCTTCAGCGAAGGCTCATCCGTATCGAGAATGACGTAGGCCGCGGAGTAATCCGGATCTGGATTCATCGCATCCGAGCCGTCGAGGCTCTGTGAGGTGGGGAAGCGCAGGTCGAAAACGCGCAGGTCGGTAATCTTTGTCATGGCCGTTTACTCGCGGTCAGGGGTCATTGAATATGAGAGGCTCGTCGGTCGTTCAGGCCACTTCCACCATGCCTTTGATGACGCCGGCGCGCGGGTCGGTCAAGCCGGCGAAATTGGCTGGCACCTCGGCGAGCGTCATGCGGTGAGTGATGAGAGCGTCCGGCACGCGACCGTCACGCAGGGCTTGCAGCACCCGCTCGAAATCTTCCGGCGTTGCGTTGCGGCTGCCAAGCAATGTCGTCTCGCGCTTGTGGAATTCCGGGTCATTGAAGCTGATATCGCTGGCAACGATGGAGACGAGGACATAGGCCCCGCCATGGCCGACAAAGGAGAAGCCACGCTCCATCGCCTTCGGATTGCCGGTCGCGTCAAACACGACATCGAAGAAGTTGCCTTCGGTAATCTCGCTTAGCCGATCCTTGTCACCTTCGCCAAGCAACACGATATTGGCAACGCCAAGATGATCACGGCAGAATGAAAGCCGGTCTTCGCGGCTGTCGATCATGGTCACCACGGCACCGTTCATCGCTGCAAAGACCGCGACGGCCATGCCGATTGGGCCAGCACCGACGATCAGCACATGCTGGTCCTTCTCGACGGCGCCGCGACGCACGGCATGCGCGCCGATAGCAAGGAACTCTGTCATGGCGGCCTGGTCGAGAGACAGTCCTTCAGCCTTCAACACGAACTGCTGCGGAACGCTCAAATACTCCACCATGCCGCCATCGCGGTGAACGCCGAGCACACCGATGTTGCGGCAGCAGTTGCTCTTGCCCTTCAGGCAGGCGCTGCAATGCCCGCAGGACATGTAGGGAATGATGGTGACGATATCGCCTGTCGCAAGCGCACTACCTTCCGGTGCTTCCTCGACCGTGCCCGACAATTCATGGCCCATAATGCGCGGATAGGAGAGATAGGGCTGATTGCCGGTGAAGATATGCAGATCCGTTCCGCAGACGCCGATGCGGCGGACACGCACCAAAACCTCATTGGATGCTCTTGATGGCTTTGGCATTTCCTTGGAAACGAGTTCGCCGGGTTTGTCACAGAAAATAGCCAGCATGGATCACCTGTCGGAAAGAGAATAAATACGTGCGGCGTTTGCGCCGAAAACCTTGGCGTGGTGCTCCTGAGGAACGACGTCCCGGCAGAAATCCAGCCAGCCCTGATAGTCACCGGCAAGCCTGATCACCGGCCAGTCACTTCCAAAAATCACCCGGTCTGGGCCAAACAGTTCGAAAATGGTTTCCGCGTAGGGCCGAACTGCTTCCACTTTCTGCTCGCCACGCTCCACAAGAAGACCGGACAGCTTGCAAAAAACGTTTGGAAGTGCAGCAAGCGCCGCCATATCCCGTCGCCAGGCGACATAATGTCCGGTTGCGATCTTAGGCTTGGCACCGTGATCGATAACGATTTGCAGAGCAGCATGGCGGCTCGCAAAACGCAGCAGATAAGGCAGGTGTGGCGGTAGAACCAACGCATCGAAGACCAGACCCTTTTCGATCATGGTTTCGACCGCGGGACCAAGTGCCGGATCCTCGATCCACTCCACGTCGGCAATATCCTGCAACATCGGCCGCAGGCCCTTGAAGGCAGGATGCGAAGCGCGCCGCGCGATCTCGGCAGGCCCATCCGCTGCCTTCATGTCAACCCAGCCCACAACACCTTTGATGAACGCGTTTTCATCGGCAAGGGCCAGCATGAAATCCGTATCGCCAGCGCTCTCCATGGTCTGTACCAGCACAGTGCCGGAAATACCGGCCTCTTCCAGCAAAGGCTCAAGATCGGCAGGCAAGAAATCCCTGTAAATGGCTTCAAGCGAAGCTGGCGGCCACTGACCCTGCCGTTCCTTCAACAGCCAGAAATGCTGGTGTGCGTCGATGAGCATGGCTCAACCCTTCGCGCCCGGCACCGGAGCACCTTCGGCAATCAGCCCGCGACGCTGCAATTCAGACCAGAACGCATCTGGAATATCCTGCTCGAACCAACCGATATTGGAGGAGAGTTGCGCTGAATTGCGCGCACCGGAAACGACGGTAACGGATGCAGGGTGAGCAAGCGGGAACTGTAGCGCTGCGGCCTGGAGCGAAACGCCCATCTCCTCGCAGACATCATGCAGCGCATCCACACGCGCCAGAAGCTCTGCCGGCGCGTCCTTGTAGTTGAACTTGCGATTGCCAGCCAGAATGCCGGAATTGAAAGCCCCGGCGACGACGATCCCCACACCCTTTTCGGCGCAAGAATTCATGAAGCCAAGGCTCTGCTGTTCCAGAAGCGTGTAACGGCCGGCAAGCATCGCGGCGTCGATATCGAACACGTCCATGGCGTCGCGAACGACTTCCCATTCATTGACGCCGAGACCGACAGCTTTCGTCGAGCCTTCGTCACGCAGCTTGCCAAGCGCCTTGAAACCGCCGCCTGTCGTCAGCTGGTCCCAATAATGCTGATGCCTGTCGCCATGCGTGTAAGGGCCGATATCGTGAATATAAAGAATATCGGGCTTCAGCACGCCGAGACGCTGCTGGCTTGCCTCGAAGGAGCGCATGATGGCGTCATAGGAATAGTCGTAGACCGGACGGAACGGCAGCGGTGCGACATAGGTATCTTCTTCCGGTCCTACCGTTTCATCCGGCACCATGACACGGCCGACCTTGGTGCTGAGCGTATATTCGCTGCGGTCGTGCTCGGTCACCATTGTGCCGAGACGACGCTCTGAGCGGGTGTAGCCATAAAAGGGCGCGGTATCAAAGTAACGCATGCCACTGTTCCAAGCGGTGTCGAAAGCGCCCTTGGACTCCTCGTAAGGCGTCAGGCGATAGAGATTGCCCATCTGGGCACAGCCGAGACCCATGATGGTCACTTCGACGTCTCTATGGGGCAGTTTGCGTTTATCGGAGACCTTCATGGCGGCGCACTTTCAAATGTGTCGTGTGGTTGTGATCGCGCCCTGCGGTGCGATCATTGATATTGCGTATGCGAAGTCCGGTCTCGCCATGCCCGAGACGATCCCGGGCATGGCGAAGGAAGGATATCAGTACAGAACGTTCTTGGCTTCCGGCTTGTCGATATTGTCCTTGGTGACGACAACGACACCGGTATCGACGAACTTCTCGACCTTTTCCTTCTTGATCAGCTTTTCGACGGTTTCAACGCCCTTTTCGCCCATCTGGTAGGAGCCCTGAACGACGATCGCAGACAGTGTGCCGTCCTTGACGAAGTTCTGGAGATCTTCGTTACCGTCAAAGCCGATGGCAACGACCTTGCCGGCCTTGCCGGACTGAGCGAGCGCACGGCCGACGCCGATTGCGGTCGGCTCGTTGGCGCCGAAGATGCCCTTCAGGTCGGGGTTGGCGGCCAGAACGTCAGTGGTCTGGTTCAGAGCGGTCGCCATCTGGGACTGAGAGTAATAAGGGCCAACGATCTCCAGCTTGGAATTTGCCTTGATGTAGTCGATGAAGCCACCGACGCGGCCGATTTCAGAACCGGCACCCGCAACGTAAGACATGACCGCGATCTTGCCTTCCTTGCCGACCTTCTTGATCATTTCTTCGGCTGCAAGCTCACCGGCCTTCTTGTTGTCGGTCGCCAGGAAAGACTGGTAGTATTGCTCGCCACCCTTGGCCAGTTGCGAGTCGATCAGCACGACTGGGATGCGGGCTTCCCATGCCTTCTTGACGGCTGGCAGAAGAGCGTCCGGATCGGACGGCGCGAGCACGATGCCGTCAACCTTACGGTTAACCGCGTTTTCGACCATGTTGACCTGGTCGGCAATGGCGGATTCGGACGCCGGACCCTGGAAGGTCATCGTTTCGCCCTGGGCATTCTTCATCGAAGCGTCGGCGCCCTTCTGGACGTTCTGCCAGAATGTAGAATTGACTGTCTTGACGATGACGGCGATTTCGCCAGCCTGCACAGCGGAAACGCTCCAAAGCGCGATCACGGATGTTAAAAGAACAGTCGTCAGTTTCTTCATGTCTTCCTCCATTTATACCGGCGAAGGGAGAGCTCCTCTTCTCGACACCGGCTGTCCCGCGGATAGGGTCCGCACCCCTTTCAGAAGCTAGAGTGCTTTCGGAGGCAAAACCGAAAACCCTTTCGCTGAAAATGCTGGCACTACAATCAACGGCGGTTGCGCAGCTGGTCGATCCAAACGGTCATCAAGATGACGAGGCCGATGATGATCTGCTGCGTGAAGGCAGAGACGCCGTTCATGTTGAGACCGTTGCGCAATATACCGATGACGAATGCACCGATTGCCGTGCCTGAAATCGTTCCGACGCCACCGATCAGCGAGGTGCCGCCGATGACGGCGCTGGCAATGGCGTCAAGCTCGTACATCACGCCTTCGTTCGGCTGTGCGGTAACCAGGCGCGACATCAAAACGCAGCCCGTCAGACCCGCAAGCGTACCGGAAAGAACGTAAGTGAAGTTGGTGACGCGAGCGACATTGACGCCCGAGAGCCGAGCTGCTTCGGCGTTTGAGCCGACCGCATAGATGTGGCGTCCGAGAACCGAGCGGTTCAGCATGAAGGCCACGGCAAGCGCAATGACGACCATCAAGATGACCGGGTAAGGGATGCCCGGGAACACCACATTCGGGAACCCGTCGTCGCCGATATTGACGATGCGGAAGAGGGCACCGTTGCCAAGCTCACCGAAGGATTCGCCGAGGCCGGAGACGGCACGGGCGCCAGTGATCTGCAACGCCACACCACGCGCAATCAACATCATGCCAAGCGTTGCGATGAAGGGCGGCAGCTTGAAGCGGGTGACGAGGAAACCGTTGATCAGACCGCAGAGCGAGCCGGTCAGAATACCGAGGAACATGCCGACCGGCACCGGCATGCCGAGTTCCTTCACCGCAAGTGCTGCGACCACGCCAGCCAGCGCCAGAACCGAGCCGACAGACAAATCGATGCCACCGGTGATGATGACGCAGGTTGCACCAATACCCAAAAGAGCGATGGACGTGACCTGCAGCGCGATCGTCATGGCGTTGTTGACGCTGAAGAAAGCGCTGCTGGTGGCCGAAAACACGATTGCCAGCACCACGAGGCTGCCGAGTGCGGCAAACTTCTGGATGATGTCTTTCTGCCTGTCGCTGAGCGCGGAGGTCTTAACGGGTTCAGGTGCTTTCGACATGTCTTACCTCATTGCCCCTTGCGGCTATAGCCCGAGGCATAGCGCATAATTTCTTCTTGATTGGTCTTGGCCGTTTCCAGCACGCCGGTGATCGTTCCTTCGTGGAACACAGCGATACGATCCGTCAGGCCCAACACTTCGGGCAGTTCCGAACTGATGAGGATGACGCCGATCCCGCGGGCAGCGAGCTCGTCCATGATCTTGTAGATAGCGAACTTCGCACCGACATCGATACCGCGGGTCGGCTCATCGAAGAACAGGATGCGCGACTGGCGAAACAGCCATTTGCCGATGATGATCTTCTGCTGGTTGCCGCCGGACAGGAGGCGAACGGTCTGCTTGATCGAAGGGGTGCGAACATTCAGGAGATCGACATAACGCTGCGCGACCTCATCGTGCTTGTTGAAGTCGATCAGGCCGAAGCGGTTTGAAACCTCTTCCATGTTTGCCAGCGAAGTGTTGGCTGCGACCGACATCTTGATCGCCAGTCCGTCGCTCTTCCGGTCCTCTGAAAGATAGGCAATTCCCTCTTCGATGGCATCCTGCGGAGATTTGATCGAAAGCTCGCGGCCTTCGAAGGTGATAGTGCCAGCGTCGAAAGCATCCGCGCCGAAGATGGCCCTTGCGACTTCGGTGCGACCGGCCCCCATCAGCCCCGCAAATCCGAGGATTTCTCCCCGGCGCAGCTCGAAATTGACATCGTGGAACACGCCCGTCCGCGTCAAGCCCTTGACGGAGAAGATGACCTCGTCCGTCGGCCTGGAGGTGCGCTCCGGGAACTTCTCTTCCAGCGAGCGACCCACCATACGGGTAACGATGTCATCGACCGTGATCGATTTGAAATCATCCGTCGAGATGTAGCGTCCATCGCGAAGCACGGTAACGCGGTCGACGATCTCGGCCATCTCGTCCAGGCGGTGGGAAATGTAAACGATGCCGACGCCAGAGGCCTTCAGGTCGCGGATAACCTTGAACAGCAGGCGTGTTTCCTGCTCCGTCAACGATGACGTCGGCTCATCCATAATGAGCACTTCGGCGTCAAGCGAAAGCGCCTTGGCGATTTCGACCATCTGGCATTGCGCCACCGAAAGGCCGCGCACGAGCATATCGGGACTGATGTCTACGCCGAGCCGATCAAGACAGCGTCCGGCGTCAGCGCGTAACTTCTTGCGGTCTACGAGAAAGCCTTTTTTCGGCTCACGAGCGAGATAAATGTTTTCGGCAACGCTCAAATGCGGAACGAGATTGAGTTCCTGGTGGATGATGGCGATGCCCGCCGCCTCAGACTCGAGCGGGGAAGCATATTGTACCTTCTGGCCCTTATGCAGGATCGTACCGCTGGTCGGCTGATAGACACCGCTGATGATCTTCATCAAGGTGGACTTACCAGCACCGTTCTCGCCGCAGACGGCGTGAACTTCGCCGGAGCGCAGGTCGAAACGCACATCGCTCAATGCCTTGACTCCGGGGAACTCCTTGCAGATGTCCTCAAGACGCAAAAGCGCACCGGACGCCTGAAGCGCGTCATGCCGTGTGTCATCATGGCTCGAAATGGACGATGCGCCCTGCGACATCCGCTACCTCCCAATAGCCGCTCCGTTCTCCCGCAGAGCGCTTCAATGGTCGCAATGGTTAGGCCGCATTTTTTGGGTGGTCAAGCCAATTTATGATTTTTTATCGTTGAACATACTGAACCCTAAACGCCAGAACGTAATAAATCTGATAATATCAAACGAAATCAGGTAGATGAAATATATCTTTGCCAATACCTTCCGTAAGGTTTACGGTAAGGCCAAATCTTCAACCCCCTCAGGATGATCGTGAGCCTCAGATGAATGGTCAGGCCAAAATCGTGGAGCCGAGACGCCTCTATCAGCAGGTCGCAGACCAGATCCGCGATCTGATCGACGGTGGAGAGTTTCAGCCTGGCACCCGGCTGCCATCGGAAAGAGATCTGGCTCAGAAACTCGGAGTATCGCGGCCTTCGCTACGCGAAGCGCTGATCGCGCTTGAAATCGACGGCAGCGTTGAGATTCGCATGGGCTCTGGCGTTTATGTCTCGCTGGAGAACGGAGCCCAGCAAGCGCGAACCCGTTCTTTGGGGGACAGTCCTTCCGAACTGATGCAGGCGCGCTCAACACTTGAGGGAGCGACCATTGTTATGGCGGCAAGCCGGATTGATGACGCGGGGCTCTTGTCACTGAGAGCAGCGCTCGATGAAATGAAGAGGGAGATCGAAGCCGGTCGTAAACCGCTCGATCAGGATAGAAGGTTTCACACCATGATTGCCGAGCAATCTGGCAACACCATTCTTGCGCGGCTGGTGGCTGACCTCTTCGATGACAGGCATAGCCCCATCTCCACGCAATTGCGCGTGAAGTTCGAAGACCGCGGCACCTGGGGCTTTGCACTGGAAGAACATGAGGCGATCCTGGCCGCGTTGGAAAGCCACGATCCGCTGCTGGCACAGGCGGCGATGCGTATCCACTTGGAAAACTCGAGACGGCGCTGGATCGAGACGTAATTCAACATGCCTCGGCAGCGATCCTGTCGGGAGGAGGAAAAGAGTGACTGAGAATACCGAAGCGACCATTCTGCTGAACACCAAAGACAACGTTGCGGTCGCCCGCCGACCCATTCCTAAGGATACGGAAATAGGGCGCGGTGATCTGAAGGCGCTTGATCTGATCGGGCGCGGCCACAAGGTCGCACTGCAACCGATCAGGAACGGCGCAGAGGTGATCAAATATGGTCAGGTGATTGGCGTCGCGACGCAGGATATCGAACCTGGCCGCCATGTTCACCTGCACAACCTCGCAATGGTGCCATCCGAACATGCGCATCAGTTCAGTGTCGATATCGAAGAAAAAGGCATGTTGCCGGAAGCCGAACGTCGGACCTTTATGGGATATGATCGCGGAACGGGCGGTGCCGGCACGCGCAACTACATCGGCGTCATCGCTTCTGTGAACTGTTCGGCGACAGTGTCGCGTTACATTGCCGACTATTTCAACAAGGAGGGCGGGCTCGCCGGTTTCGACAATGTCGACGGCGTCGTGGCCCTGACCCACGGCACGGGCTGCGCCCTCAACACCAAGTCGGAAGGCTATCGCCTGCTGATCCGGACCATCCAGGGCTACGCCCGCCATCCGAATTTCGGCGGTATTCTGCTGATCGGGCTTGGCTGCGAGACAAACCAGATCGCGCCGATCCTTGAACACTACAAGATGGAAGAGGGCGACCGCCTGCGGACGATGACGATCCAGCAGCATGGCGGCACGCGCAAGACCATCGAAGCGGCAATTTCCAACATCAAAGAGATGCTGCCGATCGTCAATGCTGCAAAGCGTACCGAGCAGCCTCTGTCAAAATTGAAGCTGGCGCTCGAATGCGGCGGTTCGGACGGCTATTCCGGCATCTCGGCAAACCCGGCGCTCGGTTACGCATCGGATCTCATCGTACGCAACGGCGGCACCACTGTTCTGGCGGAAACACCTGAGATTTATGGCGCAGAACATCTTTTGACGCGCCGTGCGGTGACGCCTGCGGTTGCTGAAAAGCTGCTACAGCGCATCGACTGGTGGCGCGATTATACAGCGCGCAACGGCGACGAGTTGAACAACAATCCGTCCCACGGCAACAAGCTTGGTGGCCTCACCACCATTCTGGAAAAGTCGCTGGGCGCTGTTGCCAAGGGCGGCTCCATGCCGCTGAAGGCGGTCTATGAATTCGCCGAAACCGTGACCGAACCCGGCTTCGTCTTCATGGACACGCCAGGCTATGACCCGGTCGCCGTGACAGGTCAGGTGGCGGGCGGATGCAATGTCATCTGTTTCACCACGGGCCGTGGCTCGGTGTCCGGCTTCAAACCCGCGCCCTGCATCAAGATTGCTACCAACTCCGAAATGTTTGAACACATGAAGGAGGACATGGATCTCAACTGCGGTGAAATCGTCACCGGTATGGAGACGATTGAGGCCGCAGGTCAGCGGATCTTCGACCATATCATCGCGGTCGCATCGGGTGAGAAAACTGTCAGCGAGATCTATGACTATGGCGACAACGAATTCGTGCCGTGGCAGGTCGGTGCTGTCACCTGACGTTTCACATGAAACATCGATAGACAAAGAAAAGGCCCGGAGAATGATCTTCGGGCCTTTCTTCTGAACAGTATCAGTCTCAGTGTCTGAAATGGCGCATGCCGGTAAACACCATCGCGACGTTATGGGCATCTGCCGCGTCGATGACGTCCTGATCACGCATGGAGCCGCCCGGCTGAATGACAGCGGTTGCACCGGCAGCTATTGCAGCAAGAAGGCCATCCGCGAAGGGATAGAAGGCTTCCGACGCAACCGCCGATCCCTTTGTCAAAGGCTCTGCGAGACCCATGGCCTTGGCAGCGTCTTCTGCCTTTTGAGCTGCAATGCGGGCAGAGTCCACACGGCTCATCTGACCGGCTCCGATACCGGCGGTCTGGCCATCCTTTGCGTAGATCACCGCATTCGACTTCACATGCTTTGCAATCTTGAAGGCGAACTTCATGTCCTCAAGCTCCTGCGCCGTCGGCGCACGCTTGGTGACGACCTTCAGATCGAGGTCTTCCACCATGCCGTTGTCTCGGCTCTGCACGAGGAGACCACCCGACACGGTCTTGGCGGTGATGCCGGCTGCGCGTGGATCGGGAAGACCGCCAGCGGAGAGCAGTCGCAGGTTCGGCTTGCGGGCGACAATCGCTTTTGCCTCTTCCGTCACGTCCGGTGCGATAATGACTTCGGTGAAGAGCTGGATGATTTCTTCTGCCGTTTCTGCATCAAGCGTCTGGTTCAAGGCGATAACGCCGCCAAAGGCAGAAACCGGGTCGCACGCAAGGGCTCGCTTGTAGGCTTCGAGAAGCGTCGATCCTGTTGCAACACCGCACGGATTTGCATGCTTGATGATAGCAACAGCAGGCGCATTCTCGGGCAGGAACTCGGCAACGAGTTCATAAGCAGCGTCCGTGTCGTTGATGTTGTTATAGGAAAGCTGTTTTCCCTGCAGCAGCGTGGCGGTTGCCACGCCGGGGCGCTTTTCCCCCGTCAGATAGAAACCAGCACTTTGATGCGGGTTTTCGCCATAACGCATCTTTTCCTTCAGCGTACCGCCAATGGCGCGGTAATGCGGCGTCTCGATGGAGAGAGCCTCTGCAAACCAGTTGGAAATGACGGCATCGTAAGCGGCGGTACGGGCATAGGCCTTGGCGGCAAATCGCTGGCGCAGCGCATAAGACGTGTGACCGTCATCGGTCTGCAAGGCCTCGAGAAGTTCAGGGTAATCACTAGGATCGGTGACAACCGTCACATAGGCATGGTTCTTGGCGGAAGCGCGGATCATCGCCGGGCCACCAATATCGATATTCTCGACTGTCGTCGGATAGTCGCCACCCTTGGCGCGAACTTCTTCGAACGGATAGAGATTGATGACGGAAAGGTCGATGCCTTCGATACCGTGGGCGCGCATGGCCTCCTGGTGCTCGGCATCGTCGCGAATGGCGAGCAACCCGCCATGCACATTCGGGTGCAAGGTCTTCACCCGGCCATCCATGATCTCCGGAAACTTGGTGATGTCGGATACGTCCGTGACCGGGAGACCTGCCTCGGCAATTGCCTTGGATGTACCACCGGTAGAAAGCAGCTTCACACCCAGCTTCACCAGCGCGCCGGCGAGCTCGATAATGTCGGTCTTGTCGGAGACGGACAGAAGTGCGGTGCGGATACGAACTTTGTCGGGAGCGGGGATCTTCTTGGAAACGACGGCCATCGTGGCAACTCCGTAAATGGTGGAGGATGAGCCGGAGAAAGCGCGCCCCGGCGGTTGCCGCCGCGTTAGCACAGCTTGATTGATTAATAAACAGAGCGGTGGGCTTTATCGGGAAAGCCAGCTTGAAAGACGCATCAGCCTCTCTGCTCGAGAAGCCATCGGATCTCGGTGGTTTCTGGAAGCTGGAAAGCAACCTCAATTTGCTGCGAAGGCCTAATGCCGGATGCATCCGCCATGAAGACGTCTTCAGCAATCGTAACCTGCCGCGCCGGCGCTGTGAATGTCCAGGCCGTACCATCCGGCGCCTGCATCAACACAGTTTCCTCATCTTCCTGAGTAAGCTCGATCAGTGGATGAACATGGAAACGGCAGACTGCCTCGGCAGGCTCGGGCTGCCGCTTTTCCACAAGCCTGATCCAGTCACGCCCCCTGATCTTGTTGCCGGCCGCGTTCAGTTCCAGCTCACGCTGATGAATGTAGCCGAGACTGATATAACCATCGTGAGAAGCGCTCAGTATATCGGCCTTTTTCTCATCGATGCGCCGGTCGACCTCGATCTCGTCAATGCCCGCTACGACGACCGGACCGAGAAGGCTGGAATTGGAAATTCGGGCCGATGAACGGTCTGCAATCGTGAGGGTGGTATGGGCGGCGGTGCTACGGCTGACGCGCTTGAAGGCCGCGGACGCATATTGCGGGAAGCCAGAATTGACGATGAAGCGATAACGGCCCGAAGAAAGCTCGAAAGATAGGCAGCCGCAATGGGCACTGCGAGATAACTCGATGGACGCAGGCTTACCCGTATCGACGATAACAACCGTGTCGCCGACAGACAGTCGATGATAGTCAAGATCGGGCAGGGACCGCGATGGCTTTCCCGCCGTTTCATCGTAGCGCAGAACCGAGGCAAGTTCATTTGCAAGCGTGGCGGTCGTTCCGTTGAACAGGGCCAGATCGCCATCCTGGTGACGAAAGAAGCGGATCGCTGGAAACATGCGATCGATGGCGGGCACCAGGCCTGCCGGCACGTCGTGACCGAGGTTGATGTAGCTCTGCCGAAGCGGAAGCAGATCCAGCAGCAGTTCGAGCATGACGCGCGGATTACGCGATACATGTCCACCGTCCGGAAGGATTTGACGTTCCATTTCATAATCGAGTTTTCGTCCTTGCCGGGCGATCTTCGTGGCACTGTTCGGCATGGAGATGGAGGCCATGGCAAGGGCAATACGAATCTTAAGGCGGATTTCACCATCCGGCACATGTTTGGCGATCAATCCGAGATAGGCGACATGCAGCCCGATACATTTAAGGAAGCGCCTGTAGAAATTGGTGTCCGCCTTTTGAAGGATCACTGGCGAATGAGAGAGCCAGGACGTCAATCTCTGGGCTGCCAATTCCGGCGTCCAGGCCACGCCGCGAATGCGTTTGCCGTGCAGGCTCATCCATTCCGCCACATGCATCCGGGCACGGTGACCGGCTTCTTCCGATCTGCTGGCCCGTACATGCCTTAGCCAGCCGAACGCGTGCAGCCGCGCTTCAAAGGCGGTTGAAGGAGCCTCGAGCAAAAAGGGAGAAAGACCGCCGGTTTCTAGAATGCGTCCAGCCAGAAAGATCCGCCCATGCACCAGTTCCTGGGCAACATAAGGATCGACGGCACGTAAATCCGTCGGCGCTGCCACGAGCGCGCTTGGAACTCGGCTGGAAAGCTTCCACAGCTTCAGACGCACGGGTGCGACGGACACCATGATGCGGCTACGGATCGTGCGCAGGACATAAACCGCAACGCTGAAGCGATTGTTCAGAGAGCTCGCCAAACGTGTTTTTCCTGCCTCGCAGAGTTTAAAGCGTGTCGCGATCTTTCAGATGCACTTCCTACGCTTTAGGTCCTCGTTTTTTCGCATGTTTTGATCACAAAACCGCTGCATGCTTTTGCGCGGACCATGCTTTTAGAGAGTGTGCATATGAAGCGCGATAAAAGAAGATGGATAAAGTTTCACGAAAAACTTCATATTCTGTAAACGAATAAAGGGGCAAGCGCACCACGCGGAGTCACTTATACAGCATTCGCTGAAAAATTGGGCGGGAACGAGAGACACGTTCACACACCCGTGGAGAATATCAGGAAGCGCCACGATCAAGGTTCACGGCTGACAGCACCAAATACCGGGCCGAGTGCGATTTAGCAGGAGTTTATGAGGTGGCTTTTTTACGCAGCACCGTAGCGTAAAATCCATCCACACCGCCAAACATGTCCGGGATCGTGCGCAAATCACCATCATCATTGATGGCAGTTTCCATGCCTGGCAGATCTTTCGCTTCGACCCGGACGCGTTCCAAACGGGGATCGGATGAAAGCACGCGCCCCACCATTTCCTCTCCCTCCGAGGGATCAAGGGAGCAGTTGGAGAAGATAATCATGCCGCCGTCATTGACCAGAGTCACAGCGTGTCGCAGCATCTGCTCCTGAAGCGCGGCAAGTTTGGCGATATCCTTCTCATCCTTGGTCCAACTGACATCGGGATGTTTACGCATCGTGCCGGTGGACGAGCAGGGAGCATCGAGAAGGACTGCGTCGAACAACGCGTCCGGTTGAAACTTCAGCATGTTGGCTTCGACCGTTTCGGCCTCGAATCCAAGCCGCTTAAGGTTGGCGCGAAGTCGTTTCAGACGATTTCCCGATTGATCCAACGCCGTGACCTTGGCCCCTGCAAGAATGAGCTGGGCGGTCTTGCCGCCAGGTGCCGCACAAAGATCCGCAACGCGCTTGCCATACAGGTCTCCCATCAGCCTTACTGGCATGCTGGCAGAAAAGTCCTGCACCCACCACTCGCCTTCAGTAAAACCCGGCAGGGCAGAAACCTGGCCTTCGAATGCTCCGAGCCGTACACTGCCATTCGGCAGAACAGTTCCGCCCAGCACCTGCGCCCAATGTGTGGGATCGGATTTGACGGTAATATCGATAGAGGAGGGCAAAAGCTGAGAGGCCGCGATACGCGACGCTGTCTCTTCGCCATAGGCCTTCACCAATCTGCCGTAGAACCAGTCCGGAAGCACCGCAATGGCCTCTATTGCCGCCATGACCGTGTCTTTCTCGCGACCAAGGCGGCGCAAAACGGCGTTGACAAGTTTGACAAAACGCTTGTTGCGCGGATCGCGGTGCGCCTGTTCCACGGCCAGATCGACTGCAGAGTGATCGGGGACATCGAGGTAGAGCATCTGGGCGACGGCAACCACTAGAACATGATGCAAGGAACGGGCGCCCTGGGGCAGAGGCCCGTCCAGCATCATGGAGATCGCGGCTTCGATTCTGGGCAAGTGACGCAACGCGCTGTTGACGATAGCGCGGACCAATGCGCGATCCGCAAGGTTAAGAGCGCGGTAGGCTGGATTTCCGTGTTCCGCATCCATCATTCCGTCAAGAGACGTCTTCTTGTCGATGACGGCAGAAATGATCTTTGCCGCCGCCATACGGGCCGACAGCCCCGGCTTCCATTCCCCATCTGACCCACCCACGTCGGACGGCGCAGGCTTTCTCTTGTTGAACTTGGGCCGGGCAGGGGCGTTGGATGATGTCAAGACCAGGGACCTTTTTGCGGATTGTTTGTGCCACGACCGGTTGTCGGAACGGAACGTGATTTGCGCACGGCATTACCACTTGTGGCGCGATAGGTCGATGCCTGGCTGAACTCTTGCGACAGGGCGTGAAGCGCTGCAATCCGGTTATCCGTATTCGGATGGGTAGAAAACAGGTTGTCCATGCGTTCGCCTGACAGCGGGTTAATGATAAACATGTGCGCTGTGGCAGGATTACGCTCAGCGTCGTTGTTATGAATGTGTTGGGCAGCCCCGGCGATCTTCTGCAAAGCAGAGGCAAGCCAAAGCGGATTGCCACAGATTTCGGCACCGCGTCGATCCGCTGAATATTCGCGTGTGCGGCTAATCGCCATCTGTACCAGCATGGCTGCAAGCGGAGCGACGATCATCGCAACGAGAACGCCGATGAATCCAAGCGGATTGTTGTTCTCACGATTGCCGCCGAAGAAGAAGGCGAAGTTGCCGAGCATGGAAATCGCCCCGGCAAGCGTAGCGGTTATCGTCATCGTCAAGGTGTCGCGGTTCTGGATATGCGCCAGTTCATGCGCCATGACGCCTGCGACTTCCTGAGGTGTCAACATTTCCATAAGCCCGGTGGAGGCGGCCACTGCTGCATTCTCAGGGTTACGGCCGGTAGCAAAAGCATTGGGCTGCGGATTGTCGTAGACATAGACCTTCGGCATTGGCAGACCGGCATTCTGCGATAGGTCGCGGATCATATGAAAGAATTCCGGAGCGTTTCGTTCATCCACTTCCCGGGCTCGATAGGCTGCAAGCACCATCTTGTCGGAGTTCCAGTACGAGAACAGGTTCATGCCCGCGGCAATCACCAGCGCGATCATCATTCCGCCCTTGCCACCAATGAGAAATCCCACACCCATGAAGAGCGCCGTCATGAAGGCCAGAAGCATGGCCGTACGCATCAAATTCATCCAGCATCTCCGTCGAAGCAATCAATTGGCGGCCGAGACTTATCAAACCAGCCAGTTTTCTATAATCTGGTTATAGAGAACTGCTTTTCAATATGCCGTGACGAGGGTGAAGCCCATGCAGAACGCCGATAACGACAATGCGAACGAAGACAAGAAGGTGCTTTCGCCTGCTGCGCAACGCGCATTGCAGGAAGCTGAAGAACGACGTCGCAAAGCCAAGGCATTAAAGCTCCCTCCAGAAACCGGAGGACGCGGCGGAGCGGAACCTGTGCGTTTTGGAGACTATGAGATAAACGGCAGAGCGATCGATTTCTGATCGCTTCCATGATCCCAGTGCATTTTATTTTCTAATAACAATTACTTAGTTTGTATTTCAATATGCGAAGAATCTGAACCACGATGATCGTGGCGCAGCCCGGCGTGATGAAACAGGTCTTCCGCCTTAGAGCGTTTCCTTGTTAAATAGAAACAGTTCTGTTGGTTCAAACGGGATCGACTGATTGTCCGGGCGGCGCGTGCCGTAGCCAACGCATACGGCCAAGCCGTCCGGGCAAGCAGGTGGCCCGTTTC
>CAJYTK010000010.1 GCA_913777615.1 uncultured Agrobacterium sp.
CCCGAAGGGCCGGTCATCTTTCCGCCAGGCTCAAAGGCGATCGGCTCGACCGTACCTTTGGGTATGCCCTTCGCCAATCGCCTTTGCCCTGACGAAAACCTGCTCCGGCAGAACGTTTCTATTTAACAAGGAAACGCTCTAAGTCGCCTTCCGACAAGCTTCTGGGCTGTAGATCAAGTATCGATCGTTAGCTATGCCTTGGTCGACGATGCCGACTGGTCGTAAGCGTTCGGCTCCCCCAATCGTTGTCTCACGTTACGTAAGGTCATGATGTATAACGATTTTATTTTTAACGTCTTCGTCGGCGCCCTCCCGGTTAAACTTTTATACATTCGTCGCGGCATATAACGATCATCGGTTTTCGCGCTATGATGGTGCGTCTCATCAAGATCGACGAAGCAATGATCCGCAGCCCAAGGAGGGGTGGCGGCTGGCGGTCGCTATTGTCATCTGCAGCCTGACTTAAGCGAGGGCATATGTCGTTTTTTGAGAATGCAAAAATTCGGACCAAGATACTGAGTCTCATTCTTCCGGTTTCATTGGTCGGTCTGGGCGGTGTTGGCTTAGTTGCAGTCAACTACAAAAATGCCGATACGACGTACTCCAACATCATTGCAAACAATAGCGCCGCCGCGACCGAGCTATTCCGGGCAAACACATCCCTGGTGGCCTTGGGCTATGACACGACGCTTGGTTTGTTGCGGTCAGAGCAAGGCCTCAAGCCAACCGAAATCCAGGACGAATACAAAAAGGATGTCGCCGCGCTCCTGTCCCGACTTGAGAGTGCGCCGAAACTTCTTCCGGAAATCAGTACCACTCTCTCTGGCATCACCGATCGGGCGAATGCCATTGTCAGGGCCACAGATGAAGTGTGGGTGATGATGAAGAACGGTGATTTTCTGACCGCGCGCCGCAAGCTGACCGAAGTCAACGCGCAAATCGCGTCCTGGCGACTGGATATCCGCGCGTTGAATGAGAAGACGCTGCAGGATGTCGTGGCTGATTCTGATACTCTTTCTGCTACTACCAACTCAACGATACTCTACTCCCTCGTCGCGCTTGGATTACTCTTCGCATCCGCGATAGCCGTTTCATTGCTGGTATCGTCTCGCGGGATCACTGGTCCCATCGACCGGCTGCGCAAGCGGATGGAGACACTGGCTTCGGGCAACGTCACCGACGAGGTTGAGGGTCTTGGCCGTAAGGATGAATTGGGCGAAATGGCGAAAGCGGTCGCGGTTTTCCGTGATAACGCGCTTGAGCGCGTTCGCCTCGAACAGGAAGCAGACGCCAATCGCAGCCTGTCGGAAAAGGAGCGAATTGCGCGCGAGGAGCAGAAGGCCAAGGAAGCGGCGAACACGCAGTTTGCGGTCGATAATCTTGCCAATGCGCTTTCGCGTCTTGCGGAAGGCGATGTGTCCTACCGCATCAGCCAACCTTTCGTCGCGCATCTCGATACCGTTCGCGAGAACTTCAACTCTTCTGCCGAGAAGCTTCAGTCGGCTCTCACCCGTGTCGCGGAAAATGCCCGTGGTATCGATGCCGGTGCCAACGAAATCCGCGCTGCGGCTGACGATCTTGCCAAGCGCACTGAGCAGCAGGCAGCCTCGGTCGAGGAAACCGCAGCGGCACTGGAGGAGATCACCACGACTGTGAAGGACTCGACCCGTCGCGCTCAGGAGGCCGGTCAACTGGTCGCCAAGGCGCGCACCGGCGCGGAACAGTCCGGTGATGTCGTTCGCAAGGCCGTGGTTGCCATGGAGCGGATCGAGAAGTCTTCCGGTGAGATTTCCAATATCATCAGTGTTATCGACGAGATCGCATTCCAGACCAACCTTCTGGCTCTCAATGCCGGCGTCGAAGCGGCACGCGCAGGCGAGGCGGGCAAGGGTTTTGCCGTTGTTGCCCAGGAAGTGCGCGAACTGGCTCAGCGTTCCGCCAGCGCTGCCAAGGATATCAAGGGCCTGATCTCCACCTCGAACAATCAGGTTCAGGAAGGCGTCGAGCTCGTTGGCGAGACGGGCCGGGCGCTGGAGACGATCGTGTCGGAAGTGCAGGAGATCAATCGCCATGTGATGGCGATTGTGGAGGCAGCACAGGAACAGTCCTCCGGCCTGCAGCAGATCAATACCGCTGTGAACCAGATGGACCAGGACACGCAGAAGAATGCGGCGATGGTGGAGGAGACGACGGCTGCGAGCCATGGTCTTGCTCGCGAAGCTTCGTCGCTGAACCAGCTTCTCGGACAGTTCAAGCTCTCGGATACGTTCGAAGCTCCGGTTCGGCCTGCAACCTCCGCCGAACGTCCGGCTGCGTCGCCGGCTCGCGCTCTTGGTCGCAAGATCGCCACGGCCTTCGGTGGCAACGCTGCCGTCAAGCAGGACTGGGAAGAGTTCTGATAGGACTTTGAGCCATCGCTAGATTGATAAAGCCGGACGCTGAGGTCGTCCGGCTTTTTTTCGCGCGGCGACATCGCGCGGTTTCGTTCTTCCTGAGTGTCGCGTCCACATTGTCTTGCGAAACCGATTCCGCTGATCACGCCAAGTCCATGAAAATGCTTTACAACATTGCGAGCGAGGTCTTCCTGGTTGGCGGAGGAAACGCGGCGTCGAGAACCGCCCAATCGTCGTCGCTGATTTCCAGATCGGTGGTGCCTCGGTTTTCTTCGACCCGTTCGGGTCGGGCGCTTTTGGGAATTGCGAGCACGCCGTCTCGCTCAAGCAGGAACGCGAGTGCAACCTGTGCCGGGGTGGCCTGATAGGCTTTGGCGATCTTGATCAGATCATGATTGCCCAAGATCCGTCCCTGTTCGATCGGTGAGTAGGCCATGATCGGGATTCCCTTATCCTGGCACCAGGGCAGAAGGTCAAATTCTATTCCGCGCCGGGACAAATTGTAGAGCACCTGGTTTGCAGCGCAATTGGTGCCATTCTCGATTGCAAACAGTTCCTCCATATCCTCGGTATCAAAATTCGAGACACCCCAATCGATGATCTTGCCGGACCGCTTCAGCGTTTCGAAGGCCGCTACAGTTTCTTCCAGCGGATGAGAACCGCGCCAGTGCAGGAGATAGAGGTCCAGTTGTTCTACGCCGAGGCGCGAAAGGCTGCGCTCGCACGCCTCGATGGTGCCTTTTGAGCTGGCGTTGAATGGGTAGACCTTGCTAACAAGAAACACGTCCTGGCGTAGATCGCGAATTGCCTTCCCCACAACGTCTTCGGAGCGCCCGTCAGCGTACATTTCCGCCGTGTCGACCACTGTCATTCCTAGTTCGACTGCCTTGCGGATGCTTGCGATCTCCTCAGCCTCGTTTGTCTGCCGTTCGCCCATGTTCCAGGTGCCTATGCCGAGTGCTGGGATGTTTTTTCCCGAAGGAAGAGTGAGGGTTGGTATCTCGTCATACATGGAGGTCTCCTCAGACTGATATCTGTCAGTAAACCGAAAGGTTCGCCTCCCGATCCATCAAAAATTCTGTGCCATCCCATTCTTGGCGCTTGCTGGTTCTAGATCCGGCCAACGCTTAAAGTGGTGCGCAAGGGGACCTTCATGACAACCGAGACTTTTATCGCACTTCTGCTCTTCGCCTTCACGACATCGATAACGCCAGGGCCGAATAATATGATGCTGTTTGCCTCAGGGGTAAATTTCGGGTTTCAACGGACGATCCCGCATATGTTCGGTATCGCTGCAGGCTTCTTTTCGCTTTTGATCGGCGTCGGGTTAGGGCTTGGCGCGCTACTGCACGCCGTTCCCTTATTATACACTGTGCTTAAATTTGCAGGCGGCGCCTATCTCATATGGATCGCGT
Source organism: uncultured Agrobacterium sp. (assembly GCA_913777615.1). GTDB lineage: Bacteria > Pseudomonadota > Alphaproteobacteria > Rhizobiales > Rhizobiaceae > Agrobacterium. The sequence goes on from CAJYTK010000010.1 coordinate 3,809, forward strand.
GGAAAATCGGAACGTCGCGAACCTTGAGCGAAGGTGAGGCCGTTGGCGAACCGATGACATTCCTGGCGGCAGCCGCGTTCCAGTGGGTCAACCCAAAAGCGTGGGTGATGGCGGTTACGGCAATGGCGACCTATACCGATGACAAAGCTTATACAACGACGGTTGTCCTTGTCGGCATCGCCTTTGCGGCTGTCAATCTTCCGAGCGTTTCGACATGGGCAGCGTTTGGCTCTGCGCTACGCGAATGGCTGTCCGTTCCGGTGAGGCTCAAATGGTTCAACATCACCATGGCGGTGTTGCTCGTCGTCAGCCTCTGGCCGATGCTGAAGTGAAAACCTCCCGTGAGGAAAGCTTTAGCCGAGGCCGAACGGGATGTCGGGCTTCGTCAGCATCAGCCAGATAATGGCGATGACGGCGAAGAAAGCTGGAAAACCGCAGGCAAACCAGATGCGATACAGACTGAACCATCGCGGCGGAAGGGGGGAGCCGGCGGCAGCGGACGCTCTGGCGATATCGCGCAGCTTCATCTGTATCCAGACGACGGGAAGCCAGAAGAGGCCGACAAAAACGTAGAGCAGAAGTGAGACCCACACCCAGCCTTGCGTCAACGGCCAACCAATAAGGCGTGCGAGAATGTATCCGGTTATCGGCTGAAAGATCGCGGCGGTTGCGGTGAAAACCGTATCCGCGATCACCACTGTTTCCGCAACATGGGCGATGAGGCTTGGATTTTCGGTCCGGCGCGCCATGACCATGAAGAAAGCAATGCCTGCTCCCGTGCCCAGAAGCACCGTAGCACCGATGACATGGGCCGCACGGATCAATTCCTCCAGCATGGAGCGCTCACCGTTCTTCCAGCGTCGCGATTGCGGCCAGCGTCAGGACGATCGACGGCAACACCTTAAGGAGGGGTCCGAGCGGATCGAGCCAGAGCGAGGGTTCCACAAGCGTGGCGCCGAAGAGGTATGAGGCCGTCACCAGCAGCATGCCCTGCATGGCTTTTCTTGAGAACCGCTTGATGACGACAGCAAGGCCGAGGCCGATGTCGACCGCGCAGGTGACAAGTGTGAGCGCGGTGGCTACGGGTCCAGACAAAAGTGCAAAGAAATGGCTTGCTGCGTTTTCGACGTTGGCAAGCGGAACGAGGCCCGAGAGCAACCAGAACGTCGACAGGCAAACGATGATGAGCGGCTTCAAAAGGTAGAGCCGCGCAAACCAGAGATCCTGTACGGCTGAAGGATGACGCGCGAGAGTCTCGGATGCCGTCGCGACTGCAAGCGTATTTGCCTGCGCCTTTGTCGAGACGCCCTCCGACATGACTGCCATGGCGGTGGACCGAAGCGGTGAACGCCATCCCAGATGTCCCGCAAGGTCGGCCATCAGGCTGACGGCTTTCGCAATGGCAGGCGAGAGGGCTACAGACTTCGCAGGAGGGAGACCAAGCCACTGGCGATGCAGTGCTACGAGTTGGCTCAACGTCATGACTTCATCGGCTGCCAGGTGCAGGTCGCTTCCCGGTGCGATATGACCGCTGACAGCGCGCGACACGGCAGAGGCGACATCGTTGACCGAGACCACACGCACGGGACTCTCTGCATGTGCGAGCGGAACGACGCGGGGAAGAGCGGCCAAGGCCCGGATGAGGGCTGTACCCCCATGGGCGTTGCGGCCAATAACAAGGGCAGGGCGGAAGATGACGTGCGGCAATCCACTTGCGGCAAGGGCATCATCGGCACCGCGTTTAGTCGCCAGGAACGGTAAGTCGGCAGCGGTGCCAGAGGTTTGCGCTGAGATTTGAATGACCAGCCTGCCGTGTGCCCGGATGCACGCCTCATAGAGCGCAAGCATCGCATCCAGCTGCGTCGCGGAGAGATTGTCCGCCAGACCATCCTGGAGCGCGCCTGCGCAATTGATGATGACCTCGTGATCCGCAACAAGCTCTGTCCAACTCGCAGCGTCCTTCATCTGCGCCAGATCGCTCTCGATCCAGTTGGCAAGAGGAAATTTTCGGCGGGCGGAAACGGTGTTGCGGGCCAGGCCCGTCACTACATGGCCGTCATTGTGAAGCCTGCGAAGAATATCCGAGCCGATGAAGCCGCTTGCGCCAAGAATCAATATCTTCATGCCTCTATCTAATCAAATGTGACGTTGCATGCCATCGTCTGCCTCCGGCAGTTGCGATTTCCAGTCGCTTTCGGGCGCGACATTCTTCTTTCGTTCTTTTTCTGTTGCGCTTGCCGCTCGAATCCTGCGAAGAGGAAGAATGCAATTTTCTCCGCAACAGGATGAGGCCCTCAAGGCTGTTTCGCGCTGGTTGAAGGAAGGCCGCTCGCCGGTGTTCCGTCTCTTCGGCTATGCAGGCACGGGCAAGACCACACTTGCAAAGCACTTTGCCGAACACGTTGACGGCGAAGTGCTGTTTGCAGCGTTCACCGGCAAGGCCGCGCAGGTTTTACGTTCGCGTGGGGCCTCCAATGCCCGCACCATCCACTCGCTGATCTACCGGCCTCGTGGCGAAGAGGCCGTCGAAGACGAGGAAACCGGCAAGACGTCCATCGCGCCGATGTTCACGATCAATCGGCAAAGTCCGCTTGCCAAGGCAGCGTTGATCATCATCGATGAATGCTCGATGGTGGACGAACAGCTTGGCAAGGACCTGATGAGCTTTGGCACGCCTGTTCTGGTTCTGGGCGATCCAGGCCAGTTGCCGCCTGTTTCGGGCGGCGGTTTCTTCACTGAGCAGGAGCCGGATTATCTTCTGTCGGAAATCCATCGTCAGGCGAAGGACAACCCTATTATCCAGCTTGCCATGGATGTGCGTGAGGGACGCGAAATCATGCGCGGCGACTACGGCACCGCGCAGGTGATCTCCAAGTCGGAGGTGACGCAGTCGCTGGTTCTGGATGCGGATCAGGTTCTGGTTGGCACGAACCGGACGCGCAAGCGCTACAATCAGCGTCTGCGCGAACTGAAAGGATTTTCAGCGGATTATCCGCAATCCGGCGACAAGCTCGTATGTCTGCGCAACGACCCGGCAAAGGGGCTGCTCAACGGCTCGCTCTGGCAGGTGATGAGTTCATCCCGGGAAACGGTCAAACCAGGCATCAATCTGATGATCAGGCCGGAAGACGACGATATGGATCGCGGTGCGGCGAAGATCAAATTATTGAAGGCTGCCTTCGAGGAGAGCGAGACAGAGATACCGTGGTCAACGCGCAAGCGTTACGACGAGTTTGACTATGGCTACGCGCTGACGGTTCACAAGGCGCAGGGCTCGCAATGGAACAATGTCGTGCTGTTTGACGAAAGCTATGCTTTTCGAGATACGCGCGAACGCTGGCTTTACACCGCTGTGACGCGTGCTGCGGAGACCCTCACCATCGTTCGATGATGTTCAGGCCTGCATTATGATTGGATGACACCCATGGTCAGAGCTTTTGCGACAACCTGAAATCGGTTGTTGACGCCAAATTTCCCGAGCAGACTTTCCTCCAACAGGTTCAGCTCGTCAGCCGAAATGCCGAGAGTGCGGCTCATACGGGTTGAGGAATAACCTTCCGACATCAGTTCAAGGCAGGTGGTTTCCTGCTCTGTCAAATCGGCAATCGAGTCCTGGTCGGGATCGCAATCGTGGTCGTCGCTGAAATCCAGAAGGTTGCGGATTTGATCGATCTGGCGATGAACGGAAGACATTTCTATTGCAAGCTCGCCCTTGCGCGTCTCGAGTGCGACCTGGAAGATATCGTCAGCTTCCTCCTGTGAGGATGCGTTATCCAGTTGACCCATAATGTCCTGGATGGCTGCGACCGGAACACCGATTTCACGCAGGAGGTTTATAACGGCCATGCGATGTACGTCTTGGTGAGAATATACCCGCATCAGCCCCATTCGACCTGACGACAGGATTTTCTTTTCCTCATAGAAATGCAATGTCCGGTGCGTCACGCCAAAAAGATTTGCCATATCGGCGATGACGACAGGCTCGCTTGGAAGAGAAGACGGAATTTTGACCTCTGGAAGAAAGGCTCTCTGAGCCTTCATAGGCGATGACATGGACGCATTATCGACCTTACTCACGGACTTATCGCTCCATGGTCGGTTTTGGGCTGCAACACCCGGTCGAACCGGAAGATCAGCCACCCCGTTTACACCAATATCATCCAGAAGAACCGCGTCTAAAGTCAAGTCAACGTTAGTATTATCTAATGAAATAGATTGCGTCATATCAGTCCCCATCCAGAACCTGCGTAACGCGCTGGATGAATAATGGTTCCATGGAGAGGTAATTTTTTTGGCACTTGCGCGTTGCCGAAATAATTGGGAACAGATGAAGCCTTGAATGGCCATCATTATAAGGTCCGGGATTAGGAAAAAATGCCAACGAAATTGTCCGTCAACCTGAATGCCATCGCCATGCTGCGCAATCGCCGCGATCTGCCTTGGCCGGATGTGGCGTCTTTTGGGCGCATTGCTCTTCAAGCCGGGGCAAGTGGGCTGACGGTTCATCCTAGACCAGATCAGCGTCACATTCGCTTCTCCGACCTGCCGGTTCTGCGCGCCTTGATCGATGATGAATTTCCGGGGGCGGAGTTCAATATGGAGGGCTATCCGACCGAGGACTTTCTCCTGCTGTGCGAAGAGGCCGAGCCGGAGCAGGTTACCCTGGTGCCGGATGATCCGTCGCAGGCGACGTCTGACCACGGTTGGGATTTCCGCAAACACGCAGATTTTTTGAAGACCGTCGTCTCGCGCCTCAAGGCCCGCGGCATGCGCGTTTCGCTGTTTGCGGATGGTGACGGAGACCGGACGGCGCTGGAACTGGCTGCCGCCACAGGTGCCAGCCGTATCGAGCTTTATACCGGGCCCTATGGTGGCTGCTACGATAGTCCCGAGGCTGCCGCCGAGTGGATCGATAAACTCGGACGGACCGCCGATATTGCCACGGAATTAGGACTGGGCGTGAATGCCGGTCATGACCTGACCGTCGCAAACCTGCCCGCGCTGGTAAAGCGTATCCCCGACCTTGCCGAAGTATCGATCGGCCACGGGCTCACAGCGGATGCGCTGGAGTTCGGTATGGCCGAAACCGTCCGGCGTTTTTGCCGGGCCTGCGGTCAGGCCATTTCATAACTAATGTCAGTTTTTGCCCTTACAATGAAACCGCGTAGAACCTGCGCGGTTTGATTTTCTCATTGCAGTGAGGGCAAGTGTCATGCAGGAACATCATGTCGTCGTCGTTGGCGGAGGCTTCGGCGGGTTGCAGACGGTTCATGGTCTGAAAGGCGCGCCAGTGCGCATCACCCTGATCGATCGTCGTAATCATCATCTTTTTCAGCCGCTTCTTTATCAGGTCGCAACGACCGCGCTCGCGACATCGGAGATCGCCTGGCCTATCCGCCATCTGTTTCGTGACAGGCCGGAGGTCTCGACCATGCTGGCCGAGGTTTCCGGCGTCGACCGGACGAATCGAATCGTTCATCTGACCAATGGCGATAGGGTCTCGTTTGATACGCTGGTGCTCGCCACTGGTGCGCGCCACGCCTATTTCGGCAATGACGCCTGGGAAAAATATGCGCCCGGCCTGAAGACACTGGAAGATGCCACCACCATCCGTAGGCGACTGCTTCTTGCCTTCGAACGCGCCGAGTTGGAGAAGACGCAGGAGGTCAAACAGGCTTATCTCACCTTCGTTGTGATCGGCGCCGGCCCGACGGGTGTTGAAATGGCGGGTATGATTGCGGATCTCGCTAAAAAGGTGCTGCCTCCGGAGTTTCGCAATATCGATACGCGCAAGACGCGGGTCATTCTGGTGGAGGCTGGACAGCGCGTGCTGCCTGCCTTTACCGAGGATCTGTCGGAATATAGCAAGCGGGCGCTTGAAGAACTCGGCGTGGAAGTCATGCTCGGCACACCTGTCTCGGATTGTACCGAAGAGGGGGTCAAGATCGGCGATCATTTCATTCCGGCGCGGACCGTTATCTGGGGGGCCGGGGTGCAAGCTTCCCCCGCCGCGCAGTGGCTTGGCGTCACGGCAGATCGGGCTGGTCGTACCGAGGTCGGCCCGCATCTTCATATTGCCGATGATCCGAACGTCTTCGTCATTGGCGATACGGCGCTTGTTCAGCAAGAGGGCGGCAAACCCGTGCCGGGTATCGCGCCCGCCGCCAAGCAGCAGGGCAGCCATGTCGCCAAGGTCATCAAGGCCCAACTGACCGGACGGTCACAGCCAGCGCCGTTCAAATATGTGCATCAGGGAAATCTTGCCACCATAGGCAAGCGCGCGGCCGTCATCGATTTTGGCAAGATCAAGCTGAAGGGCGTTGTTGCCTGGTGGATATGGGGACTTGCCCATATTTACTTCCTGATCGGTACTCGCTCCAGGCTTGCTGTCGCCTGGAGTTGGCTTTGGATTTACCTCAGCGGCCAGCACAGTGCGCGTTTGATTACCCAGTGCGATACACTGAAGGATGAGACGCAGCCTGTCGGGAAGGCGTCTTAACGAGAAGAGGCGGGCTCATCCGGTGCCCGCCTCTCTCTTATCTACCGGTAATCGCGGCGAGTTACGCGTCAAGCGTTGCCATGTCGATGACGAAGCGGTAGCGCACGTCGCTCTTCAGCACGCGCTCATAGGCTTCGTTGACGTCCTTGATGTCGATCTTCTCGATCTCGGAGACGATGTTGTGCTGACCACAGAAATCCAGCATTTCCTGGGTTTCCTTGATCGAGCCGATCATCGAACCGGACAGGCTCTTGCGGCCTGGGATCAACGAGAAAGCGTGAACCGGAATGGCGTTTTCAGGCGCGCCGACCACGACCATGGAGCCATTGACCTTGAGCAAGCCAAGATAAGCGTTCCAGTCGATTTCTGCAGAAACGGTGCAGATGATGAGGTCGAAGGCGCCAGCAAGCTTCTCGAAGGTCGAGGCATCGCTCGTAGCGTAGTAATCCTTCGCACCGAGCTTCATGCCGTCTTCCTTCTTGGAAAGCGACTGCGACAGGACCGTGACATCGGCACCCATGGCCGCGCCGATCTTCACGCCCATATGGCCGAGACCGCCCATACCGACGATAGCGACCTTCTTGCCAGGACCGGCGTTCCAGTGCTTGAGCGGCGAATAGAGGGTGATGCCGGCGCACAGAAGAGGTGCGGACGCGTCGAGTGGCAGGTTCTCCGGAATGGAAAGAACGTAGCCTTCCTTGACGACGATATGGTCCGAATAGCCGCCCTGCGTTGCCGTCTTGCCGTCGCGTTCGACCGAGTTGTAGGTCTGGACGAGGCCTGGCATGTATTGCTCATTATCCACGTCGCGAGTGGCGCAGCCAACGCAGCTATCGACGAAGCATCCGACGCCGACATGGTCGCCGACCTTGAAGCGGGTGACCTTGGAGCCGACGGCGGTGACGATGCCGGCGATTTCGTGGCCGGGGACGATTGGATAGACCGCATTCTTCCATTCATTCCGGACGGTGTGAATGTCCGAATGGCAGATGCCCGCATATTTGATGTCGATGACGACATCGTCTTCGTTCGGCTCGCGGCGCTCGAAGGTGAAGGGCGTTAGCGGCTTGGACGCGTCTGTTGCAGCATAACCTCTTGCAGTAGCCATCTGAAGTTCCTTTCAGCTGTGGAATGGGATGGTTGATCATGCGCCCCTAACGCGAAAGAGCGGTAGAGCGATCCTCCGAGCTTCTTGCATAATTCTACAAAAGTAAGACGCGCCCTCTTTGCGAGAAGGGCAAGGCATTTTAGATATGTCTCAACGGAACTGCCGTTTGCCTCAAGGTTTTCGCTCGATGACGCTGCCTTTTAGCCCTTACCAGGAAATCGTTTCCATTGCCGCCCGCTACGCGCAGGATGAAGGGGAAGTGACGACCCAAATCGACGCTCTGCGGCTCAGCAAACGTTCCAGCCCGAGTGCGCCCTGCCACGGCAGTTATCATCCCTGTTTCGCCATGGTCATTCAGGGCGCCAAAAGCCTTCAGCTCGGCACCGACACCATTAATTACGGGGCGGGAGATTATCTCCTGACGTCATTCGATCTGCCGGTGGCGTGGCGCGTGGTGGAGGCAAGCCGCGAGGTGCCACACTTCTGCATATCGATTGCTATCAGTAGTGAGAAGCTTCTGGATGTGATGAGCCGTGCGCGGATTGCGCGCTCGCCAACTGCCGTTCCCAGCCAGCGCGGCATCGTGGTGAATGCCGCAACGCCCGAGCTTCTGGACGCCACGACGCGCCTGTTGCGTTTGCTCGATCGTCCAGCAGAGATCCCTGCCATGGCGCCGCTGATCGAGCAGGAAATCCTTTACCGCATCCTGACTGGACCTGCGGGCGGTCAGCTGATGAATATTCTGGCGGTCGATAGTCACGGAAACCGGATTGCCCGTGCCATCGCGTGGCTGCGAGAAAATTACGCCCGTCCTATCCGCATCGAGGATGTTGCCGAAAGGGTGGGAATGAGCGTGTCGTCCTTCCACCAGCATTTCAAGGCGGTGACGGCGATGACGCCGGTGCAGTATCAAAAGCAGTTGCGCCTGCATGAGGCGCGCCGCCTGATGCTGCTGGAGCGGCTGGATGCCGGAACCGCCAGTCATCGAGTGGGCTATCAGAGCCCGTCGCAGTTCAGTCGGGAATATGCCCGAGTCTATGGCATGTCACCAGCGAGAGATGTCGAGGCGTCGCGCGAAAGCATGAGCACTGCTGCGGAGTAGAGTGCGCCTTTTACGCAAAGCTTAAGCTCGTGTCTTCCGCCGTGCTGCTGGAGGCCAGCACGGCGAAAAACGTTCGTTCTTAGCCGGCCAAAGCTGCCTTGTTCGCTTTAAAAAAGTCTTCGGAAGGCTGAGGCTTCTTGCCTGTCAGGGTTTCATAATCATCCGTCAGGATCTCGAAGTTGCCGGCGGCAATATTAGCATCGGCGGAAGCCAGCATAGCCGCGACGAAGCCGGGTAGGCCGGCGCCTTCGATGCCCTTTTGCAGATCCTCCGGCGATACCTTGACGACCTCGAGCGGCTTGCCAGCCGCTTCGGATACGAGCGCTGCGATCTGGTCCGCATCCAGAAGTTCGGGTCCTGTCAGCGTGTAAGTCTTGTTTTCGGCCTTGCCCTTGGCCAGCGCCGCTGCCGCAGCGCGAGCGCAGTCGTCGCGCGAAATATTGGAAACCTTGCCGTTGCCCATTGCGGTAAACCACTGCCCACCCGCCAGATTGTGCGGCATCCCGTGCAGGTAGTTGTCGAGATACCAGGCGTTGCGGATGATCGTGTAGGGCAGGCCGCTTGCCTTGACGGCGTCTTCCGTGCCGAGATGATCGGGGGCAAAGGTCACGAGCGACTTGTCCGGGTTTGGCATGGACGTATAGGCGAGGTGCTTGACACCCGCCCTTGCAGCAGCGGCAACCGCCGCCTTGTGCTGCTTCAGACGTTGACCCGGAACGGCAAGCGCATCGGTGGAAATAATGAGCAGCGTGTCGATGCCTTCGAACGCTTTCTCCAGCGAGGCCGTGTCGTCAAAATCGGCTGCGCGCGTCTCGACGCCCTTTGCGGCAAGGCCTGCGAGTTTGGATGTATCGCGGCTGGCGGCGACAACATCGGAGGGCGGGACGTGATAGGTTTCCAGGAGATGACGGATGACGGCCTGGCCGAGATGACCGGAGGCACCGGTCACGAGAATCTTGCTCATAATATATTTCCTTTGCTGGTCTCGAAAAGAGAGTAGCTCTAAAATAGGAATTGACTGACCGGTGTAAAGAAGGCAGTTCTAGCGCCCTACGTTACCAGAAGGGAACCACCGCCATGGGCGCGACAGTCTCACGCTTGAAACCGGCCGACACCTCGGCTCGAGCCCAATCGTCGGCACCCCTACCGGATTTTGCCAATCTTGATTTCGACAATTGCCCGGTGCGCGATCTACTCAATCACATTGGTGGGAAATGGTCGACGCTGCTGTTGCAGGCGCTCGCCGAGCGACCCTATCGTTTTGGCGAGTTACGCCGCATGGTACCGGATATCTCACAACGCATGCTGACCCAAACACTGCGCGACCTGCAGCGGGATGGCTACATTCACCGTGAAGTGTTTCCCACCAAGCCGCCCAGCGTCGAATACAGCATGACGGCGTTGGGGCGGTCGCTTTACCTGCCATTGTCGGAGGTCATCAATTGGGCGCTCGATAACCATGATGCGGTAAAGAAGGCGCGAACAGAGTTCGACGCCATCCCGTAAGTCTCTGTCTTAGCTCGCAAGTTGAGCGTGTCTCATATTGCGGCGCATCAATTCGCATTCTTCGTCTAAAAAAACTGCTTGACCCTGACAAGCGCTCCGCTTAAATGTCGCTCGAACCGTACCGTACGGTACATAATCGAGAGTGGAGTGGACAAGGTGGGGACCGATCCGATCACAGCGCAGGAATTTTCGCCGCGACAGAACGCCGTTCTGGAGCAGGCATTGCGTCTTCTGGTCGAGGGTGGAGAAAAGGCGCTGACGACCTCTGGTCTGGCACGCGCAGCCAACTGTTCCAAGGAAAGCCTCTATAAGTGGTTTGGCGACCGCGATGGTCTGCTGGCGGCGATGATCAGCTTTCAGCAGAGCAAGGTTCGCACCTTCGAGAAGGCGGGCGATCGTGTCACAGCTCCGCAACTCGTCGATCACCTTGAAGTTTTTGCGCATGACCTGCTCGACGTTCTGGCAGGCGATGTGTCGCTGGCGTTGAACCGTCTTGCCATCGGGCAGGCGAGCCGTGAAGGCTCCAAGCTCGGCAATCTGCTTCTGGAGCGGGGGCGTCGTCAGATCGACAAGCGTGCTCGTGGTCTGATAGAGGCCGGGCGCCGTTGCGGTTACCTGCGCTTTGACGATCTGGAAGATGCCTATCGCAGTTTTTATGGCCTGATCGTTACCGATCTGCATGTGCGCATGTTGCTCGGCGAAGCGCAGGCCAAGGATTTTTCCGCTCGGGCGCGCAAGGCGGTTGCCGCCTTCCTGACGCTCTACGGGACGGAAAAGGTACATTCGGAAAAGGGCGGCAAACTCGCCTGAGTTCCGGCTTCAATCATCTGGTTTTGAATAGGGAAGGACCAAGAAATGCGCGTTTATTACGATCGTGATGCCGATCTCAATCTCATTAAGGCGAAGAATGTCGCTATCGTCGGTTACGGTTCGCAGGGCCGCGCGCACGCGCTGAACCTGAAGGACAGCGGCTCCAACAATGTCGTCATCGCTCTGAAGGCCGGTTCGCCGACCATCAAGAAGGCAGAAGCCGATGGCTTCAAGGTCATGACGGTTGCCGAAGCTGCCAAGTGGGCCGACCTGTTGATGATGGCAACACCTGACGAACTTCAGGCTGACATCTACAAGGCTGAGATTGCCGGCAATATCCGCGACGGCGCTGCCATCGCATTTGCCCACGGCCTCAATGTTCACTTCGGCCTCATCGAGCCGAAGGCTTCGCTCGACGTCGTCATGATCGCACCGAAGGGCCCAGGCCATACGGTTCGCGGCGAATACCAGAAGGGCGGCGGCGTTCCTTGCCTCGTTGCCGTTCACCAGAACGCTTCCGGCAATGCTCTTGAACTTGCACTCTCCTACGCCTGTGGCGTTGGCGGCGGCCGTTCCGGCATCATCGAAACCAACTTCAAGGAAGAGTGCGAAACCGACCTCTTCGGCGAACAGGTCGTTCTGTGCGGCGGTCTCGTCGAACTGATCCGCGCTGGTTTCGAAACGCTGGTCGAAGGCGGTTATGCGCCTGAAATGGCTTACTTCGAGTGCCTGCACGAAGTGAAGCTGATCGTCGACCTGATCTATGAAGGCGGCATCGCCAACATGAACTACTCGATCTCCAACACGGCTGAGTGGGGCGAATACGTCACCGGTCCGCGCATCATCACTGCTGAAACAAAGGCTGAAATGAAGCGCGTTCTGCACGACATTCAGACCGGCAAGTTCACCTCCGACTGGATGCAGGAATACCGTTCGGGTGCTGCCCGCTTCAAGGGTATCCGCCGCATGAACGACGTTCACCAGATCGAAGAAGTCGGCGCGAAGCTGCGCGGCATGATGCCTTGGATCGGCAAGAACAAGCTGGTCGACAAGGCCGTCAACTAAGACGGTCTGGCGCCTGCGCCGTCAGGCAAAGCAGACTGAAATATGCGAGGGCGCGGAGGGAAACTTCCGCGCCCTTCTTCTTGCGGTCGAAAGAGAAAGCTGGTTTCGTTTTTCGGGATTGCAAAGGACGTGATTATGCACGAACACGACACACCATTGCTGGCGTCCGAGCTGGATGGCATCCGAAGACTGGAAGAGAGCCTGTGGATCGCTGAGACGCGCTTCAACGTTTCGCTGATGGACGAAGTGTTTGCTCAGGATTTTTTCGAGTTTGGGCGATCCGGGAGAACATATGATCGCGCGGAGATGCTGATCGAAGCTGAACCTGGGCAGGACATAAAATCGACCATCCCGCTTTTGAATTTTCATGCGCGGCATCTCTCTACGGACGTCGTGCAGGTGACCTATGTGAGCGAAGTGCTCTACGGCGACAAGATTGAGCGGGCCAATCGCTCTTCCATCTGGAGCCGTCACGGTGATGGCTGGAAACTACGTTTTCATCAGGGGACACCTATTGGCGTCGATCTGGATGACGCGTCCCACCTGCTGTCCAGCAGCGCGAACGGAAAAAAGCTGCGCGAGTCCATCGCGCAGCTTGAGAACGATGACGTGACTGGGCGAGAACTGCCACAGGCTTGATGGGTCGCCAAACCGTAACTTTCAGTTCAAGCTGCGTTCACGGTCAAATCATGCCTCAGGATAAATCACGCCCTTGGTCAGGATGAAGCATCCGTAGAACCGCAGTTCACCTGTGGTGATGATGCAGTAGGCGTCCTTGGCCTTCTCGTAGAACGCAAAGCGCTCGATGCCATACATGGGCGCGGACTTGCCTTCGGCAGCGTCGATTTCGGCCTGAACTTCCTGCTGGACCGGCTCGATCTGGTCCGGTGCACCCATCACTTCCATGCGACCGACGGAGGGCTGCAACGGTGTGTCGAGCGGGAAGACCGAGAGGATGGCCTTGATAGCCTGAGCGGAGGTGAGGTTTTCCATCCGCAGCACCTGACCAACGGCGGTGTGCTGGGCAATGCTGTCGGATGGGAAGTTGGTGTCGGTCACGACGAGCGTGTCGGCGTGGCCCATGGCGCGCAGCGCGTGCAGCACATCGGCGTTGAGCGCAGGGTGGATATTCTTGAGCATTTCGTCTCCTCCTAACAGCAAATCAGTTGGGCCGCAATCCATCCTTAAATTTGTCGCCCGTCAATCCATCGGCAAGCAGATTGTGAAGTCTTTGAAGAGATTGTATGGGATGTCCGCAACTTGGGAGAGGACGCAAAAAATCTCGAAAACCGTACCGAAAACCGATAAGTCAGTATTGCTGACCTATCGACGTTTCTGTACCTATTTGCGTCATAAAACGAAATATGAGGAAACAGACCCATGCTCGATTGGGAACAAATCTTCGCCACGCGTTCATCGCGGATGAAAGCCTCCGAAATCCGTGAGCTCTTGAAGCTTCTGGATCAGCCGGACATCATTTCCTTCGCAGGCGGTATTCCCGATCCGGCGCTGTTTCCCGATGCGGATTTCAAACAGGCCTATGCGGATATTTTCTCTGGCGCCCAGGTCAGCTCCGCTCTGCAATATTCGGTGAGCGAAGGCTACAAGCCACTGCGCGAATGGATCGTCAAGGATATGGCGAAGATCGGCATCGACTGCTCGGTCGATAACGTCTTCATCACATCCGGTTCGCAGCAGGCGCTGGATTATCTCGGCAAGTTGTTCCTGTCGCCGAACGATACCGCGCTTGTGACCTGGCCGACCTATCTCGGTGCGCTGTCTGCCTTCAATGCTTATGAGCCGACCTATGACCAGCTCAATCCGGGTGGCAATCGCACACCGGAAACCTATCGCGACAACGCCGCCAAGGCCGGTGGTTCGGTCAAGTTTGCTTATCTCTCTGCCGACTTCTCCAACCCGACGGGTGAGACGGTCGATCTTGCAGGCCGCAAGAAGCTTTTGGAACTGGCCGATGAGCTGGATATCGCGGTTATCGAGGATGGCGCCTATCAGAACCTGCGTTTCGATGGCGAGCCGGTCACACCGATCCTGGCGCTCGATATCGAGCGCAATGGCGGTATCGAAAAGACCCGCACCATCTATTCCGGCAGCTTCTCCAAGACGCTGGCGCCAGGTCTTCGCGTCGGTTTCGTGGTTGCGGCAATGCCCGTCATCCGCAAGCTGGTGCTAATGAAGCAGGCGGCGGATCTGCATTCCTCGACGATCAACCAGATGGCGATCGAGCATGTGGCATCGCGCGGCTTCGACAAGCAGGTCGCCAAGATCAAGGCGGCCTATAGTGCGCGCCGCGATGCCATGCTGACGGCGCTCGACAACTACATGCCGAAGACTGCACGCTGGACAAAGCCGGAAGGCGGCATGTTCATCTGGGTGACGCTGCCGGAAGGTCTCGATGGCGCGGAGCTTCTGGCGCAATCGCTTGCCAGCGAGCGTGTTGCCTTCGTTCCGGGCAAGGCTTTCTTTGCCGATGGTTCGGGCAGCAATACGCTACGCATCAGCTTCTCCTGCGCCAATGAGCAGATGATCGATGAGGGCATCAAGCGTCTTGGTCGTCTGATCGCCAATGCCGAGACCACGACCAAGGCAACAATGCCGATCGTATAAGGCAAGGGGCGGGCTTGTTACGCCCTTAACCGACGAGCCTCTGCTGGCCGATTTGAATGCGGCCAGCATTTGACGTGATGCTTTGCTCCGTCATCCGCGCGATACGGCGTTGCTGTTACGACGCTTCGCACAGACACAACGCCTCCCATTCGAAGGATATGCGCCATGGCGAGAACCTACCCATTTCATCAGGTCGATGTCTTTTCCGCCATGCCTCTGAAGGGCAACCCGCTTGCGGTCGTCTGCGACGCGCATGACTGGTCCGATGAGGAGATGGCGGCTTTCGCCAACTGGACCAATCTCAGCGAGACGACGTTTCTGATGAAGCCGACGGTGGCGGGTGCGGATTACCGGGTTCGGATCTTCACGCCCACCGGCGAGCTGCCCTTTGCCGGTCACCCCACACTCGGCACCTGCCGTGTCTATCTTGCGCATTCCGGGCAGACAGGCAAAGACGAGATCGTCCAGCAATGTGCGGCCGGGCTGATCAAGATCAGAGTCACCGGCGAAAGGCTGGCTTTTGCAGCGCCTCCATTGCGCAAGTTCGGTCCGGTCGATCCGACCTCTGTTTCGCAGATCGCGGCGGCACTGGCGCTGGCACCAGAGGTGATCCTGGATGCAAGCTGGACGGATAATGGTCCAGGTTGGGTATCGCTGCTTCTCAGAAGTCGCGACGATGTTATCGGCATCGAGCCGGACTTCGCGGCGCTCGGCGGGTTCAAGGTGGGCGTGGTTGCGCAATGCCAGCAGGACGATGGGATCGATGCCGATTTCGAAGTGCGCGCTTTCTTCGAAGGTGGTGAAGACCCCGTGACGGGAAGCCTCAATGCGGGCGTTGCACAGTGGCTGATCGGTGCTGGCGTGGCTCCAGAACGCTATGTCGCCAGCCAGGGTACGGTTCTTGGCCGGGCAGGGCGTGTCAGCGTCGACAAGATCGGTGACGATATCTGGATCGGCGGGCAGGTCACCTCCTTGATTGAGGGAAAGATCACGCTTTAACGGCGAATGTGACAGACAAATCCTGTCTGTCACATACATGTTATGCAGGTATGTTTTAGCGGTCCCAACTCCAAACAGGGACTGGATTCATGAAAACGCTTCTTTCCGCCTTCACCGCCATCGTGTCGCTCGGCTTTTTGATGAGCGCCGCGAATGCCGCAGATCTGGTGCTTTACACCAGCCAGCCGAATGAGGATGCCCAGGCGACTGTCGATGGCTTCAAGGCTGCCAATCCCGGTATCGACATCGAGTGGGTTCGTGACGGAACGCCGAAGATCATGGCCAAGCTGATGGCCGAGATCGAGGCGGGAAATCCGGTTGCCGACGTTCTTCTGATTGCCGATACGGTGACGCTGGAACGCATGAAGCAAGCCGGTCAGTTGATGGCCTACAAGTCGCCGGAGGCCGCGCATTACGATGCCTCGCTCTACGATGCGGATGGCTATTACTATTCCACCAAGCTCATCACCACCGGCATCATGTATAACACGCAGGCCGCGATGAAGCCGACGAGCTGGAAGGATCTGGAGAAGCCGGAAGCCAAGGGGCTGGTGACCATGCCAAGCCCGCTGACCTCGGGTGCGGCTTTGATCCACGCGCAGACGATTGCCGCTGTTCCAAGTCTAAGTTGGGATTACTACAAGGCACTGAAGGACAATGGCGCGATTGCCGCCGGTGGTAACGGTGCTGTGCTGAAATCCGTCGCTTCCGGTGAGAAGGCTTACGGCGTGGTTGTCGATTACATGCCGATCCGCGAGAAGGCAAAGGGCGCTCCGGTCGAGTTCGTCTTCCCGACAGACGGCGTGTCCGCCGTCACCGAGCCCGTCGGCATTCTGGCCCACACCAAGCATGCCGATGCCGCCAAGAAGTTCGTGGATTATGTGCTCTCCACCAAGGGTCAGGAAGGCTTCGTCAAGCTCGGCTATATTCCGGCGCGCAACGATGTTGCCCTGCCAGCTGGCTTCCCGTCGCGCGACCAGATCAAGGTGCTGCCACTGAACCCGGTTGAAGCGCTGAAGAATTCCGAAAAGGACCTCAAGACCTTCTCCGATATCTTTGGCGGCTCCAAGGGCTGATCCTTTTTCATGCCAGTCATATCAGCCAAGGGAAGCAGCCAGCCGCGCTGGCTGTTTCCATTTGTCATTATCGTCGTCTTCATGCTCAGCGCGTTGCCGCTGGGACGGTTGGCCTATACCGGCATCCTTTCATCACTGAAGGGTGACATATGGCCGCTTCTCAGCGATCCGGCGCTGTGGCAGGCCGCGGTCAACACGCTCTCCACCTCGTTTTTCGGCATGCTGATTTCGCTTGCGATCGGCGGTGGTTTTGCGCTGGCGCTGACGCTCTGCAATATTCGGGGCAAGTCGATTTTAAGCTTCCTCTTCATGCTGCCAATGATGATTCCGCCGCAGGTGACGGCGCTTTCCTGGATCGGCATGACCGGACCGTCCAGCACGTTGTTGAAGGCCATCGGGATGGCGCCGGCGCTTGGCTCTGCCCAGCCGCTTTACTCGATCTTCGGGATTTCGCTGCTTCTCGGCGTCCAGCATGCGCCGCTCGTCTATCTGTCGTTGCGTTCAGGGCTGCTGGCGCTTCCGCAGGACGGGATCGAGGCGGCGAAGCTTTCGGGTGCATCCTCTTGGCAGGTGCTGAAAGATATCATCCTGCCGCTCTCCATGCCGGGGCTGATTGCAGGCGCAGCCATCGCCTTCGTTTCGGGTGTGGGCAATTTCGGCATTCCCGCCATCCTCGGTATCCCGGCCTCCATCTTCACCCTGCCGACGCTGATCTACAGCCGCTTCTCCAGTTTCGGCAGCAGCACCTTTGGCGACATCGCCATGCTGTCGGGCATGATTGCCATCATCTCCGTTCTCGGCCTTGCCATTCAGGAACGGGCGATGAAGGGGCGTGACTACCGCATCATCGGTCTTTCCGGCAAGGCTGCGACCTTCCAGCTCGGCGGCTGGCGATTGATTGTCGAGGCGCTTCTGTGGCTCGCGATCCTGATTATTCTCGTCGCGCCGCTGGCCGCGCTGGTGGCAAGTTCGCTTGCGCCCGCCTATGGCGTGCCGCTGACGTTGAAGACGGCGACCATTCATGCCTATGAGGAAATCCTGTTTCGTCAGTCGGTGACGCGCACGGCTTTCGTCAACTCGCTGTTTCTGGCGACGGCCACATCCTTATGTCTCCTACTGGTGACTGTGCTGACCGCTTATTTTCTTGTGATGGGCAAAAGCCGGTTCATGTTCCTGCTGTCGGCGCTGGTCGATATTCCCTATGCGCTGCCCGGCGTGGTGATTTCCGTCTCCTATGTGTTGCTCTTCGCTGCACCCATCCCGCTTGTCGGCATCACGCTTTACGGCACGCTCTGGATCATCCTTCTTGCCTATTTCTCCTCCTTCTTCGCCGTTAGCCTGAAACCCATGGTCAGCGCCTTTACCCAGTTCGATCCGGTGCTGGAGGAAGCGGCGCGGCTTTCCGGTGCCGGGTTCTGGCGAAGGATGAAGGATATCATTTTGCCGCTCGTCGGCCCCGCAGCGGGTGCCTCCGTCATTCTGGTCTTTCTGATTGCCTGCAATGAGCTGACGGTCTCTGCCTTGCTCTGGTCGGCAGGCACCCAGACGCTCGGTGTTGTGATCTATAATCTCGATGATAGCGGCAGCTTCGATCTTGCCTCGGCACTTTCCGTGCTGGTGGTGGCGATGGTGATCGTGCTGATGCTCTTGCTCGAACTGCTCGGCCGCAAGCTGCCGAAGGGAGTTGTGCCTTGGCGAAACTGATCCTCAATCGCCTTTCGAAGAGCTTTGGCGGCGGCAAACCCGCGGTCAACGATGTGTCGATGACGATCCGCGATGGCGGCTTTCTCGCTCTGCTCGGCCCGTCCGGCTGCGGCAAGACCACGGTTCTGCGGATGATCGCAGGCTTCGAGCAGCCAAGCGACGGCGCGATCCTTCTTGGCGAAAGGGTGCTGGCTGATGCTGGCAGCATGGTGCCACCGGAACGGCGCAATATGGCAATGGTTTTCCAGTCCTACGCGCTCTGGCCGCACATGACGGTGGCGGAGAATACCGGTTATCCGTTGAAGGTGAGGGGCATTTCCGGCGAGCGTTATCGCCGCAAGGTGATGGATGCGCTATCGACCGTGCGGCTCGATGCCTATGCCGATCGCCGCCCTTCGGAGCTGTCCGGCGGTCAGCGTCAGCGCGTGGCGCTGGCCCGCTGCCTTGTGACGGAGCCTGACGTGGTGCTTCTGGACGAGCCGCTTGCCAATCTTGACCGGCATCTGCGCCAGGAGATGGAGGAGACGTTTCGCGAATTCCATGCGACCTCCGGCGCAACCATGGTTTATGTCACGCATGATCAGGCCGAAGCCATGGCGCTTGCAACAGACGTGGCTGTCATGTCGGAAGGCAGGCTGTTGCAGATGGCTGCACCCGCTGAGCTCTACGCAAGGCCGGAAGGCCGGCTTGTCGGTTCGCTGGTGGGGCAGGGCGCCATTATTTCACTCGGTCTGCCGGACGATGCTCCGCGAGCATTGAGCTGGGACATGCTGAAGCCAGCCATGCGGAACGATGCGCCCATGTCCCCAGTGAGGGACATTCTCGTTCGTCCGCAGGATGTGTTGCAGGATGCCCAGGGCATTGTCTGCCGCATCAGCAATATTCTTTACGAGGGAGAACGATACGCCCTGCGCTTGACGCTACCGGATGGACAGGTGCTGCGCGCCTATTCCCGAGACTCTGCAGCGCTTGGTGCGGCCTATCCCGTCATCATACGCTCGGCCTGGCGTTTGTAATGTCGGTGACTTGGTTTCCATTTGAAAGCGGCTAAGCTGGACGTTCATACGGGAATGATTCATGTCGCTTCGGCTTGCCACCTTTAATATCGAAAACCTGATGACCCGCTTCGATTTCACCGGGTTTCGCAACCAGACCCGCCGCGACCGCGCCATGCAGCTTTTCGATGTGCGGGATGAAGCCACCTATAATGCGCTGGAAAGCGCGCGAATGCTCGCTTCCACCGATGACACACGCCAGCTTTCGGCACTTGCCATTGCCGATGCGGATGCCGATATTCTGTGCCTGCAGGAAGTCGATAACATGGCGGCCTTGCAAGCCTTCGAATATGGCTATCTCTATCGCATGGTCGGCAATGGTTATCGGCACAAATATCTGCTGGAAGGCAATGACAGCCGCGGTATCGATGTGGCTGTTGTCATGCGCGACGAAACGCGTGACGGCGAGAAGATCGAACTGGTCGATATTCGCAGCCATGCATCGAAAACCTACCGCGACTTCGATCTCTTCAATGACGAGCTGAAACTGACCAACGCTATTGATGACAAGATCTTCAAACGTGACTGTCTCGAGCTTGATCTGAGGATCGGCGGCAAGCCTTTCTCGCTCTTCGTTACCCATCTGAAATCGATGAGCAATGCCCGCGAATCGACTGATGCGAGGCTTGGCACCATGCCGGTGCGGGAGGCGGAGGTGCGCGGCATCCGCCGCATCATTGAGGATCGCTTCGGCGTTGACCAGGCGCGGCATGTGAACTTCGCTATCTGCGGCGATATGAATGATTATCAGGAGCGGATCGTCATCAAGGGCGACCGCCGAAGCGGCTACAGCTTTACGCCGGTGGCGGAGGCGCGCAGCGCGCTAGACCTGCTGACAAGAGATGGCTTTGCCATCAACCCGATGCAACGCCGCGATGAAATGGACCGGTGGACGCTTTATCATTCCCGCGGCCCGCAGGAGCAGCATCTTTGCCAGCTCGATTACATCTTGCTTTCACAGAGCCTTGCGGAGCGCAATGCGGAGCGCGTGCCGGAAATCATCCGCGCCGGTCAGCCATACCGCACCGTCTTCCCGCCGGGGCAGGAGGTGGAGCGCTATCCACGAACCGGCTGGGACCGGCCCAAGGCATCGGACCATTGCCCGGTGGTAATGACGCTGGATCTGGAATAACCCGACGCCCCAAGCCACTGCGGATACCGCGTGGTTCAGTTCGAAGTCGCACGACCTACGACACCGTGTGTCGAGAGGCGTGTTAAACGCCGTCGAACTTAACGGTTACGCCGCGCTGGCGAAAATAGGCCTGCATCAGCTTACGTCCGGAGCGGTTGTTATGCGAAAGCTTGGACGCGTCGAATGTCGCTTCCTTCAAGCCTTCGCTCTTCAGCGCGGCCTTGAGATTGGCGATGTGCAGATCGATATCGGCGTTATCTGCGCGCAAGGATTCGTAGATGCGATCCGTTGCGTCCTTTACCGTCAATTCACTCACCGTCATGCTCCTATTCGTTCCGGCTGATGCTCAGCCCAAGTGCGGTTGTCAGAGCCACACTTTTTCCAGCAGCGCAAGCTTTTTGGCGGTTGGACCCAAAATGATAGCAAACGGGCAGGATAACAGAGCCGGTGCCGTGCCAAAGCAGCATAGATGTTTTCGAGGAGGCGATTTCCAATAGGGAAATGTAACTGGTGCCCCCGGCAGGGTTCGAACCCGCGACCCCCTGATTACAAATCAGGTGCTCTACCAACTGAGCTACAAGGGCAATCCAGTGCCGCCGAATTAGCAGATTCCCCCTTCTTGTAAAGGGAAAACTTTTCTGTCGCGTCAAAAAAAGGCAGGTCGGTCGAGCGTGATTGATCCCGTCCAAAGCGTATATGACGCCTTCTCGCGCGATCATTTATCTGATCGCGGATGAGGGAAGACTGAGAAAGCGCAAGCTCGTCAACCAGATGCCGACGAACCATAATCGTGAGAGCATCCTTCGCAGGATCGATCTTGCGGCGAAAAAACCAGTGGGCTAGCGGCTCGAAGCAACGCAACGTAAAACCTACACGAGATTCAGCGTTCCCGGAGCGGAAGGGCGTTAAACGACGCCTGAACTGTCAGCAGGCGGCTGCATCAGCTCTATGGTAATACCATCCGGGCCGGAGACATACGCGACGATCGTTCCGCATCGAGGCCCGGCTGGTATCGGTTGTGGCGAACCATTCACTGCCCACCCGGCCTTTTGGACCCGTAAGATGGCCCTGTGGATATCCGTAACCGTGAAGGCGATGTGCGCGGCGCCGATCGCGCCCGCGCTACGAGGTGTCTGGCCGAGCGTGGAGCCTGTCGAGTACTCGAGAAGCTCGATAGGGTAGCCATTTGGAGCCGTCACCAGCGCCATTCGGCAGCGCGGATCGGCAACCCCCGTCGTTTCCCGTAGGAACTCTCCACCCATCTCGCCCCGGCGAGCAAGGTCGAAACCCATCGCCTCAGTCCAGAACTGGATCGCCTCCTCCAACGAAGCGACCGAAAACCCTGTATGATCGACAGCTATCACGCCTGCATCTTCGGCCATTTTTGGGTCCTCTCATATCGGGGCAGTTGCGTCACGCTACAGTAAGCCATTCGGCTACAAGTCACAGCATTTTCAATCCCTATAGCAACTTATAGCCTGGGTTCGATTACCTTCAAGGCGGCCAGAGCCGACGATGAATGTGGAATGGATAAGGTCCTCTCTGACTGTGCTGAATAGCTTTCAGGTATGATTTCGTAGCAGCTTTCCACAATTTTGTCCCTCCTTCGCCTATCATGGCCACGCGCTGAACAAATTTGCGGGCGAAGGCGCTTTGGGCGCTTCGTTGGGTCAGGCGGTTTGGCCTTTTACGTTCAAAACTGCGGGCGAGGGGTGCCGTGGCTGGCGAAATTGCGTATGATCCCGCCAGCCTTTGTGCGTGGCATCACCCACAAAGGCGGATTTCGGTAATGCGAGTACAGGTGTTTCGGTGATCGATCCTTATGTTTTGCTGGGTGTGGAGCGCGAGGCGGATGAGGCTGCTATCAAGGCTGCCTATCGCAAGGCGGCGAAGAACGCCCATCCGGACAGCGGCGGCGATGCCGACCAGTTTGCCAAGCTGCAACTGGCCTATGATCTGTTGAAAGACCCGGTGCGCCGCAAGGTGTTCGACGATACCGGATACGATCCGCAACTGGCCGATCCAAAGGATTTGAAGGGTCTGCTGATGCTGGAAACCCTGGTAAACGAGTTCATTCTGGATGAACGTGAGCCGGGCAGCTTCGATCCCGTCGCGGCGATGCGGCGCAAGCTGACCGACGATATTCTCAAAAGCCGCTTCCATATTCTGGAGCTGGAGCGCCACCGCACCCGCGTGCGCAAACACATGGACCGGCTGGGCAAAAAGCCGGAAACGGATGTTCTTGGTTCGATGCTGCGCGCCCGCAGCCAGTCGATTGCCGATGCGATCCGCAATGCCGAACACCAGATCGAGGTCATAGAGCAGGCCTATACGATGCTGGAAGGCTATTCCTATGAGCTTGAGCGGGTGATGATGGTGGAACCGGCGCTGAAGGGCGAAGCGGCGGAGTAGGGGGCTTATCCAACGGGGGCTGCTCAAGGGCTTTTACGCTTTCGCCGATCTATGCCCGGTGCTTCCACACACTGTTTTTCTCGATAATCGTCGGCGCAGCCACGTCATGCTTTCAGACGCCATCGATTCTCAAGGGCCGTTCACCAGTGCCAGAATGAGTTGGTGGACCGCGCCGCCATCGGTGAGTTCGACTTTGTCGAAATCGCGCCCGCGCTGGCGCTGTTCGTCTGACAATTCCTTCAGCCGCTGCTGCAAAACGGCGCGAACCTTCTGGCATTTTGGATCATCTTGCGCCCTTAGACCCACACTATAGGCCTCGATCTTCCTCACCATGTCGAGAATATGCTCGCCATGCACCCGCTCGTGCTTTTCCACGCCAGCAATGAAGCGTTGCCAGCTCGCAGCGACCTCCGGCGACAGTTTGGCGGGCGCCTTCGGCCATGTGTAGATGATCGTGAGATTGGGTCGCGCCGTAGCCAGGACGCAGGCACCATCTGCCTGCGGGCGATAATCCCGCCGCCAGGTGAGCTTGAATGTGGTGTGCGCCACCGCCTGGACACCCGCCTGCGGCCCGCGCTCGCCGATGGAACGATAAAGCTCGATGCCAGAATTGCCGGAAATCGCATAGGTTTTGATCTGTTCGGAGGGCTTCCAGCTACCACTTTGGGCTTGGGCGGCAATGGGTGTGAGAAAAGCGGTGACAAGACCGGCGACGGCAGCGGTGAAGCGGAAGGTGAGCAACGCAAAAGTCCTTTTTGATCATGCGCCGGACGATAAGCGAACTGGAGTTTGGCGGGCAAGCGGCCTTTTGAATCTCGCAAGGTCTGGGTGGCGACGAAGAACTCACTGCTTCTTATCACGCTCGGGCGGTGTCGCTACTGCCCAATTGGGCGAGGCGGATCGCAACGGACAAAATGCCGTTGTCGATCTTTCGGCCGAAACTGAGAAAGCACAAGAAAAAGGCCCCTGCGCATGAAACGCAGGGGCCTTTGATCGATCGCCCGAGGGCACGTGCGATCAATCAATCGTCAAGCTTGTCATAGTCCAGCTTCGGAGCGTTCTGAAGCGCTTCCTTGGTGGTGTCGACGTGTGCCTTCCACGTGCCATTGTCATTGTTGATAGCAACGGAGGTCGGGTCGAGAACGACATAGCTCTCATTGATGCCGAGGAAGCCGCCGACGCTTGCGACGATGCCGATGACAGCCTTGCCATCGCCGATCACGACGTCTTCGATCTCACCGATCTCTTCGTTCTGGGCATTGTAGATGTTCATGCCTTCGAGCTGATCGGCAGTCAGGTCGGTCTTCTGCACGTTGACGAACTTCAGCGGGCCAGCCGGCTTGGTGCCCATGGTGAAGCCTGGACCAGACATCATCGCGTCAGAGCCAGCGGCGGCTGGTGCAGTTGCAGCCGGAGCGGCAGGTGCAGCCGTCTGGGCAAAGGCGACAGAGGAGGTCAGGGCTGCAACGGCAGCCAGTGCGAAAACCTTGTTTTTCATGAATGTTTCTTCCCTTTTGTATGCTGAACATGTTGTTCGGGGGAAGAACGGGTGGAGGTGGAATTGGTTCCGTTTAGATTTTACTTCAGCAATAAACGGAGCTATGAAGTTAAAGGTTGTGCTGGTAGTAATGTTCGCGTCTTTGTTGGAGCGAATCAGACTTTCCAATGGCCGCTACGATGCAAACTCAACGTGAACTTCGCCTATATGACGACCCCTTCCGAGTCAGCATTTGTATGGGAGGCTTTTTCTTCGGTTGGGTTGCTGCACATTTCACTCTTGCCGCAATGATCGATAAACATGACGGGAGCGGACCATCGATGGCGTTTGAAACCTCCATTGCGATAATACTATCAGCCTTGTCAGTGATCATCACGGTATTGGCGATTATAATAGCGATTGTTGGAACCTTCGGGTTCAACACATTGAGGCGGGCGGCTTTCGATGCCGGCATGAAGCATGCAGTCGCGCAAATGGCCGAGGGTGGCGAGATGAGAAATATACTGCTTGCACGTGTTGATGAACTTGCTGCGAACGCGGGATTTAAGCCGCGGTCTGACAGCGATTGGGGCAATTCCGAAGCAGAGTACGGGGAATGAAGAAACCTTCTAAGGAATGGGAGAGCTTAAGCGAGTCCGATCGAGAGATAATTGCATCTCATCAAGCTGTGCCGCCTGTAAAAGTAGGCGAATTAGCGGCCTCTTTAGGATTGGAGGTCAAAGTCACAACGTTAGATGTCGGAATCTCTGGAATGATTGAACCTTCTGCGACGAGCAGAAGCGGTTTCAAAATAACTATTAATAAGCACGAGCCCAAGCATAGACAGAGATTTACGCTTGCTCATGAGATCGCGCATTATTTGTTGCATCATGATCTGATCGGGGTTGGTCTGACAGATAATGTGCTATATCGCTCAAAGCTAACAGACGCAAAAGAGGCTGAAGCCAATAGACTCGCTTCGGACATCCTTATGCCAAAACCTCTGTTACGGGACTGGGTGAAGGATTGTGGTGAGAGCAGAGCAGCAGATTACATTTCCAGAGCTTCCGCAGCGTTCGGAGTCTCTGAGGATGCTATGCGCGTTTCTCTAGGGCTTAAGTAATGACGGTCAACTATTTGCCAGTTATGAGCGTGCGGCCTTCCGAGATTGTAGCGTTAGCTGAGGTTCCTGATGTCGCTAAAGATCGAATGCTGCCGTTATTTCTGGTCCGACCTTGGTTAGGCAAGGGCTCCTTAAGAAGGGCGACCGACAGAGTTCAGCATGCACTAGCTGGTCGTAGGTGGATAGCCGACTTAGATCTTAACTATGAGGGCGAGGACGAAGAGAGCGCCATGCAGATGTCGCGACTTCAAAATCCAGATAACGGCTATTCAAATTGGAAAAGCTTTATTGCGGATATGCCTAACTGCATACCTGCTGCAATTTTATCAAACAATTTTGCACAGGTGAAAGAACAGGTAAAATCTCTTTCATTGCTCGGCCGAGGGCTGGCTGTCCGTTTTGATCGGCGATCACTTGTGTATATCCGGTCGTTCGTCGAGATACTCTCAGCAGTTAATTTGCCAGATCTATACGTGATACTCGACTATGGTCAGAAGGACAGCCGCCTGTTGAGAGACGTAGATGCCGCTGTCAGCGATTGCCGCCTTGTAATGGATGCTTTGCCGGATGCTAATCTAGCTATATCTGCGACGACCTTTCCGGGATCATTCGACGCCGAAAGTGAACATATTTATGAACGGTTGTTTCATGCGAATGTTGCGCAAGGAATACCCTCAAATACACTGATTTACAGTGATCACGGAAGTACTCGAGTGAGCGACGATAAAGGAGGTGGTACGCCTCGGCCTCGGATCGACTTGCCGCGGGATAATGTATGGCACTTTTTTAGAAGTGATTTAATACGTAAGGATGATATGTCAAAAGACGAGTATATCACTCTTCGGGACGAAGAATATAAGAGGATGGCCGACCTTGCTGTAACAAGTCGTAATTGGGACCCCTCGTTAAATATTTGGGGAACTCAATTCATAAAAATTACCCAGTTGGGATCTCAATTCGGTATCAACTCCCCCGCTAAAGCGACTGCGTGCAGGATCAACATCCATCTAACTCGCCAAGCGTTGTATGGCTCAACTCTGACATCTAGAGATTTTGAAGAGGATTGGGTGGACTAAAGTCGACCGCTCCACTCCCCATCCACAAACTTCAACGCATCGACAATCGACACCTTCCACAGCGACCAAACGTGATCGCCATCGGTAATGCGCAATTCCGATTTGCGGTTGTCGGCCTGTAGCGTTTCATGCAGCGCAACGGCGCCGCGCCAGAGGAAGAAGCCGTCGTGGTCTCCGACGGTCAGGTAGGTGGCGGGGAGGTCCTGGGATTCGGGGACGTGCTGGGCGACGAGGGTGAAGATGTTCTTTTCGTTGAAGAGCCTTGCATCGAAGGGCGTGCCGAAAGCGCCGGAGAAGTGGTCGCCGGTGGAGGGCAGGACGATGCCGCTGGTGACGGTGGCGCGGTCGACGCGGTGGAAGAAGGCGCTGTCCTGAATGAGTTTCAGCTCCGCCGGGGTCTTGTCGAGTCGGAGGCGGGAACGTTCTGCCAGATGGCGCCTGACAGGCTCGCAACGGCGGCGTAGAGGTCTTCGTGGGCGTAGGCGAGGTGTAGCGCGCCGAAGCCGCCCATGGAGAGGCCCGCAATGGCGCGGCCTTGCCTGTCGTTGCGCACCGGTAACGTCTTTTCGACATGGACGCGCAGATCGCCGGTGAGAGCGGTTTCGTAATCGCCGGGGCCATCAACGGCGGCGGAATCGACATACCAGCTGTTCTTTACGCCCGGCATGACGACGACCAGCGGGCGGATCGTGCCGGCGGCGATCATTCCGTCCAGCGTCTTTTCGATATTGCCAAGATCGCGCCAGCTGTTCTGGTCGCCATCATGGCCGTGCAGCAGATAGAGAACCGGCCAGCCGTTGTCCGGGGGCCCGCCATCCGGGCGGTAGATCTTCACCGGCACATCGGCGTTTAGCGCATTGCTGTGGAACGTTGCGTCGCTGAGGGTGCCGGAGAGGGCGGGCGAGGTGAGGCAGACGAGGGCGATGGCGGAAAGAGCCAGGGTGTGCAGCCGCATATCGCTTCTCCTTCCGTTTCATTGCGCGCAACGGCAATGTCGTTGCGCGCCTGAATGTTCCCGAGAGACGTTTGTCTGCGCGCGGGCTATCGTCCCGGACGGCCCGTCTTGCCTTTTGTGCGACCCTTGCGCTTCTGTTCGCCGGGATCCTCATAGGAGCCGACGCCAACCTTGCCACGCTTCAATGGACGAGGATCGTCCTTGCCGCCATGCGCGACTTCCGGCAGGCCTTCCAGAAGGGGGGAGACTCGCTTGCCGGTTTGGGTCGCAGGCTTTTCCGGCGCTGCGCCGCGGACGGGTTTTTCCGTGCGGCCAACCGTCATTTCGTCCAGCGTGTTCTTGCGGAAGAGGGGCTTTGCCGTGTCGGTGCCAGGGCCCATGTCGTCCAGCGAGGGTTTGGCAAACAGGGATTTGCCGTTGGCGTCTAAGGACTTGGCGTCCCCCTCCGGTCCCCTCTTTCTGGCTTTGCCCGAGGTGTCTTTCCCCCGTACGCCTTCGGCATTCGACGCCTCTTGCTTGGCGATCGGGTCATCCATTGCCGCAAGCTCGACGGCTTTGAGGCGCTTGATTTCGTCGCGCAGGCGGGCAGCCTTTTCGAAGTCGAGATCGGCTGCGGCGTCGCGCATCTGTTTTTCCATGGCGTTGAGATGCGCCTGAAGATTGTTGCCGACAAGGTGGCCGCCATCGGCAAAGCCCTTGCCGGAAACGCCGGAAATATCGGCCCTTACGTGGTCGCGTTCATAAACTGAATCAAGAATGTCGGAGATCTTGGCCTTGACCGATTCTGGCGTAATTCCGTGCTCTTCATTATAGGCCATCTGCTTTTCGCGACGGCGGGTTGTTTCCTCCATCGCCCGCTTCATGGAGCCCGTCACCTTATCCGCATAGAGGATGACCTTGCCATCGACGTTACGCGCAGCGCGACCGATGGTCTGGATGAGCGAGGTTTCGGAGCGCAGGAAGCCTTCCTTGTCCGCATCCAGAATGGCGACGAAGCCGCATTCGGGAATGTCGAGACCTTCGCGCAGCAGGTTGATGCCCACCAGCACGTCGAAAGCGCCGAGGCGCAGATCGCGAATGATTTCGATGCGCTCCAGCGTGTCGATGTCCGAGTGCATGTAGCGCACGCGAACGCCTTGTTCATGCAGATATTCTGTCAGGTCTTCGGCCATGCGCTTGGTCAGCACGGTGCAGAGCGTGCGATAGCCCTTGGCCGCGGTCTCGCGGATTTCTCCCAGAACATCGTCCACCTGAGATCGTGCGGAGCGCACTTCCACCGGGGGATCGATAAGGCCCGTCGGGCGGATGACTTGTTCGGCGAAGACACCGCCCGCCTGTTCCATTTCCCAGCCGCCGGGTGTCGCCGACACGGCCACGGTTTGCGGACGCATGGCATCCCACTCCTCGAAGCGCAGCGGGCGGTTGTCCATGCACGAGGGCAGGCGGAAGCCATATTCGGCCAGCGTTGCCTTACGGCGAAAGTCGCCGCGATACATGCCGCCGATCTGCGGAATGGTGACGTGGGATTCGTCAATGAAGATCAGCGCGTTGTCCGGAATATATTCGAACAGCGTCGGCGGCGGCTCGCCGGGCGTGCGCCCCGTCAGGTAACGAGAGTAGTTTTCAATGCCGTTGCAGGAGCCGGTGGCTTCCATCATTTCTATGTCATAGCGGGTGCGCTGCTCCAGGCGCTGGGCTTCCAGCAGGCGGCCAGCCTTTTCCAGTTCCGCCAGACGATGTTTCAGCTCTTCCTTGATCGCCTTGATCGCGCCGTTCAGCGTCGGACGCGGCGTCACATAGTGCGAGTTGGCGTAGATCTTGACCGATTGCAGATCGCCGGTCTTCTGACCAGTCAGCGGGTCGAATTCGGTGATGCTCTCAATCTCGTCTCCCCACATGGAAATGCGCCAGGCAGCATCCTCCAAGTGGGCCGGGAAAAGCTCGATCGTATCGCCGCGCACGCGGAAGGAGCCGCGCTGAAAATCCATGTCGCGCCGCTTGTATTGCTGCGCCACGAGGTCAGCCAGCAACTGGCGTTGATCCAGCTTGTCGCCCACCTGCATCTGGAAGGTCATGGCGGTGTAGGTTTCCACCGAGCCGATACCGTAAATGCAGGAGACGGAGGCGATGATGATGCAGTCGTCACGCTCCAGAATGGCGCGGGTAGCGGCGTGGCGCATCCGGTCGATCTGCTCGTTGATCGAGGATTCCTTCTCGATGAATGTATCCGAGCGCGGCACATAGGCTTCCGGCTGGTAGTAGTCGTAATAGGAGACGAAATACTCGACCGCGTTGTTGGGGAAGAAGTTCTTGAACTCGGAATAGAGCTGCGCAGCAAGCGTCTTGTTAGGAGCCAGAATGACCGCCGGGCGATTGGTGGCCTCGATGACCTTGGCCATGGTAAAGGTCTTGCCCGAGCCGGTGACGCCGAGAAGCACCTGGGATCGGTCACCGGAATTGATGCCTTCCACCAGATCGGCAATCGCCGTCGGCTGGTCGCCGGAGGGCTTGTAGTCCGTCACCATTTCAATGGCGATGCCGCCCTCGGACTTCGGCGGCCGCGCAGGCCGGTGGGGCGTCCACAGCTTGCCATCCTTGAAGAGCGGGTTGCCGCTTTCGATGAGCTTTGAGAGTGCGTCCACCGTGGCTGTTACCGCACCGGGCGCCAGGGATGCGGCATCTTCCAGCGATATGTCCATGCCCGCGACCGGATTGAGGCCAGCAGCGGCGCGGGTCTTCGGATCGGACGAGCCGCCGATGGAAACGCCGCGTGAGGTCTTGGAGGCTGTCGGCGTCTTGCTGGCCTTTGCGGCTGCTTTTTCCGCTTCCTTGCGCGCTTCGATCTCGATCTTCTTGCGGTGCTTGCCCGCCTTGGAGGCGACTTCGCGCTGGGTTTCGACGGAGGTCGCTTCGGCTTCCGCTTCCAGCTGCTTCACCCAATCGGCAACAGAGCCGGAGAGGGGAGCGCCTTCGAAGGACGCCTGCGGCATCTCTTCAAAACCATTTGAGGGGGAGCTTTCGGAGGGTTTTTTGGGTGATCTGGCCATGCGAGGAATATGGAGAGCTTGATGCGCAAAGGGAAGAGGCGAGCGCTAAAAAACGAGTACAAAAAGGCAACGGTTTTATTGGAACAAGAGGCTATCCGCCGCGTTCTTATCGTCGTTTTTTAGCCCGCTTCGAAAAGCAGTTCTGGTCGGGGTCAAATGCTTTGAGTGTGGGTTACGCAGCAGGAGACAAAACGATATTGGTTCTCGTCATCGCCGCTGGACGGCGGATCAAGGTCTGGCTTGAACCTTGCAGACAAGAGGTAGTGTCATGATTACGCGCCCCGCAACAGCAGAAGACGCGCAAGGTATGGCTGGAGTGCAGAACGAAATCTTTGCGGCGGGGCTGCGAAACACCCCGACGGATGTTGAGACTGTCACGACGAACTATATCTCGGATCCGGCCCGAATCGCCTGCACGGTTGCCGTCGATGAGGATGGGCGCATTCTTGGCTTTCAGTCGCTGAAGCTCGCCACCGCTGCTGGCAATCCTTACGGTGTAGCTGAAGGTTGGGGCATCATCGGCACGCATGTCAGCCCCTTCGCTGCGCGACGCGGTGTTGGCAAGGCGCTGTTCAAGGTGACACTCAAAGCAGCCGAGGCTTTTGGCCTAAAGGATATCGACGCCAGTATTGGCGCCGATAATGACATGGGGCAGGCTTATTACGAAGCCATCGGGTTCCGAACCTATCGTACGACGGACGATCGTGTCTGCAAGGCCTATCGACTCGGTTGACGCTGACCGGTCGTCATCCGAGCCGGGACCGTTCAGTTCATGAAGCGGTCTTGTGCTTTTGCCCGACCTTCTGGACCACCAGATCGAGAATCAGCATGACGATCAGGCTTGCGCCGACCAGAGGGAAGATGATCCCACCCACGGCCAGGATTGCGGCTAGTCCGTAAAGCGCACGCTTGCTCTGAGGCATGGGCGGAACGCCGAGCGAGCCTTTCGGACGACGCTTCCACCACATCACGCCGCCCGACACGGCAAGCAGGATGATGGCGAGGCAGGCCAGTGCCAGCACGATCTGGTTCGCAAGGCCGAATTGCTGGCCCATATGCACGTTGATGCCCCATTCCAGCCCGCGACCAAGCGGGCCGTAATCGGCGTAGCTCGTGTCGATCAGCGGCTTGCCGGTATATTGATCCAGATGGATGACCCGCTGTTTGGAGAGATCGTCCGGGTAAATGGAGCCGCTATAGACGCCCTGCGGTTTGGTCGGCAGTGCCACTGCATAACCGGCTGAGAGGCCGAGTTCATCGAAGCGAGCGATCGCCTTATCGATGCCGATGGGGGCCGTCATCTCATCGCCATGGTCGTGGTTCATCGCCATATGATCCGTAGGCATTGAGGGTGCGGTCTCCACGTGCTGCCCATGATCGTGACCCTCTGACGTCGGTATCTTTGCCTGCTCCAGCGACCAAGAGGTTTTCGAGACATCGTCGAGCCGTTCACCAGACATGGGAATATCGACGCGCACGCCTGCCGGGTAACCGAAATTGTTGCCGTTGGCCCATTCGTTGACCTTCCCACCCCACACGCCCGACCATGGCATGCCGGTGATGGCGAGGAAGACGATGAAGCCGCCGACGAAGATGCCGGTAACGGCGTGCATATCCCGCCAGAAGACACGCTTCTTGGGCGTACCGCGAACGGAAACCACGCCGCCGGTCTGGTTGCGCGGCCACCAGAGATAGATGCCGGTCGCCACGAGCAGGATCGACCAACCCGCGGCGATCTCGATGAGGTAGCGGGCGTAGGTGCCGAAGTATTTGAGGCTATGGAGCGTACGGATAGTCCACATGACGGTGCCGCGATCCGGCAGGGAGCCGAGTACTTGTCCGGTGTAGCCATTCACATAGACGGCGCGCTTACCCTCCGGTGTGCTCACGGTGACTTCCGTTGATGCGCCGGGATCGGCGGGTTGAGTGAGTTTGACGGCAGTGCCTGGGAAAGCTGCGACGGCGTTGGCGACGATTGTCGACGGTAGGACAGCGGCGGTTTCTGTTACCTCGATCCGCTTCAGGTTGGAATGGAAAGCATTGTCCAACTCATCCCTGAAGAGATAGAGCCCGCCGGTGATGGCCAGCGTTATCATGAAGGGAAGGACGAAGAGACCGGCGTAAAAATGCCAGCGCCAGACGGCGCGATAGAGATTGAGCGATGACGGCGCGCTCACGCGTTCACCCACGGAAGTGGTGCTGATCGACATTATTGACTCCGCGAAAGGGTGCAGGCAGTCGGTGACATGCCCGCTGGAGATTTCAACGCAGGTCGGACAGTAGAATCGCCGCCGGGAATCGAGGCGATCTACGCGACGTATGTCCGTAACCAGCGCCGAGGCTGATTGTTATCGACGCGTTCTCTGTTTCAGAGATGCGCCTCGGATCATGCGTGAAAAGGAGTGGGAGGGCCGCGGGGCTGCTGCTCGTGCGTGGGCGGCGCAGGGATCCTGCTTTCACTCCAACGCCAAAGCGTGACGTGGACATGCGGCACGATACGCCCGGCAATTTCGCTCGGACTTGCCAACAAAGCAGTGAAGGATGCAGAAGCGAGGCGGCAGAGTGTGCCACAGCAGCTATTGGCGAGCTTCTCGGCAGGCGATTGTTTTTGAACGCTGCCATCCGGTAGATGAGCCGCACAGATGATATCATCAGCCGCAAGTGCGGTGGCCGCCATGCTGCCGTGCGCCACGCCATTGGCAAGACCTTGCAGCAGAAACAGCAGCAGGGCCAGCACTGCGACAGCGCCAGCCGAACTGCGATCCTGCATGATCCTGCGAATAAGCTTCATGGCATATGCAGTGGCACATTTTCGCCATCATGTCACTGCGGCAAAGGTGACACGGTAAACACCACCGCGGTGGGTTACAAATTGTCCATGTCGGCAAAATGCCGCAGTTCTGCAGCTTTTCCGCCGGATTTGGCTGGGATTCTCTTGCCATTGACAGTTGGCAGGAGTGGCAAACATGGCTCCGTTTTCTCCAACGATAGCGGCGATCCGCTATGGTTACGGTCTTGCGCCGGACCAGATACTCAGCCGGAACAGGGACGATCTACTGGTCCAACTGGTAGACGCGCCGCTAAAGGAAAGCTTCTTTCCCATAGGCGGTGCCTTTGATGCGCGGCAACGGGCCGATGACCTCGCCAAGGGGTTTGAGGCTCTGAAGATTGCGAAGAAAGACGCCGAGAACGATCGCGCGACTCGCCAGCAATTGCAACGCAAAGCAGAGCAAAGTTTCCAGCGCGATAGCCTTGCACGCGTGCTTCAGGCGACATTCTCGCCCTATGGATTTCATGAGCGGCTGGCGGCTTTCTGGTTCGACCACTTCTCGGTCAATGCGCATAAGTCTTTTCCAATGCGGATGATCACGCCGCTCTATGAGGTCGAGGCCATTCGTCCGCACCTTGCAGGATCGTTCCGCGACCTGTTGCAGGCGGCGGTTCTCCATCCCGCCATGCTGATCTATCTCGATCAGGCGCAATCGACCGGCCCACAGTCTGCCGCGGCGCAGAACCGCAAGAAGGGCCTGAATGAGAATCTTGGTCGGGAACTGATTGAGTTGCACACGATGGGCGCGGGCAGCGGCTATACGCAGGCCGATGTGCGATCCGCGGCGCTGGTGCTGACCGGTATGACGGTGGACGATCATTACGAGATGCTGTTTCGCCCGCGCATGGCGGAACCCGGTGAGATCAAGGTCCTGGGCGTCAAATACGGTGGGAACCCGCGCTCGGCCGATGACTGTCTCGTCATGCTGGACGATCTGGCGAGCAGAACCGAGACGGCGCAGCATATCTGCCGCAAACTCGTGACCCACTTCATTTCCGACGATCCGCCCCCGGATGTCGTCACTGCGATGGTACAAGAATGGAAGGCGAGCGACGGGCATCTGGCCAAGGTCTATGCCGCAATGCTCGACCACCCGCGCGCGTGGCAGGAGCCCGGCGCCAAGATGAAACTGCCATTCGACTACGTCGTCTCCGGACTTCGGGCTTTCGGAATTACCCGTAAAAACTGGCGAGAGCGCATGTCTCCGGATGGTGATGACAGCTACACGCCGTTTGATACGCCGACCGCAGCCGCGGCACAGCAGGCGCTGAAGAGCAGCGGTGAGGAGATGGCGCCGGCGATGCCTGGCGATGCCGGACAGATGGCGATGGACAAGCCTGCTGCGAGTATGAAGGCCGTGATGCCATCCGATCCAGCGCAACTGCCAAAGCCGAAAGCAAGCCTTGCCCGGACGCTGACGGTCGCAGCACTTCGCCGCATGGGCCAGCCGGTTTGGCAGCCGCCAAGCCCAGCCGGATTCGAGGAGGGCGTCGCATCCTGGCTTTCGCCAAGCCAGATGAGCGAGCGCATTCTCTGGGCGCGTAAAGCAGCCGGCACGCTCGGCAAGGACATGGAACCTAAAAAGCTTCTCGAAGTGTCGCTGGCCGAACAGGCGCGCGACGACACGATCCGTGTGGTGGGACAGGCGCCGAACCGTGTCAGCGGTCTGACGCTCGCGTTGTCTTCCCCCGAATTCAACAGGAGATAGGACATGGCCTTCTCTCAGGATATGATTTTGAGCCGCCGCAGCTTCCTGGTGACCGCTTGTTGTGCGGCGGCGGTGCCGGTTTTTTCCCCGGTCAGCTTTGCCGCGATGCCGGGCGAGAACCGTTTCGTCACGATTGTTCTACGCGGTGCTATGGACGGGCTCGATCTGGTGCAGCCTTATGGCGATCCCGCCTTCGCTCAGTTTCGTCCGACATTGGCGCTGAAGCCAGACGACGGCCTGATCGATCTTGATGGACATTTTGGCCTGAACCCTGCGGCTGATGCTCTGATGCCCATGTGGCAGGCGAAGGAGTTGGCCTTCGTCCATGCTGTTTCGACGCCTTATCGCGACCAGCGGAGTCATTTCGATGGTCAGGACATGCTGGAGAGTGGTTCGCAGGCTGTGCACGGCGAGCGCACTGGCTGGCTGAACCGGGCGCTTTCCGCCATTCCGCGGTCGGAGGATCGCAAGGCCATCGATATCAACACATCGATGGAGCTTATTCTATCAGGGCCGAATGAGGCGGATGTCTGGGCTTCGAGTTCAAATATGACGATGGCAGCGGATGAAGTCGGTTTCTTCAAGCGGCTCTATGCCAATGATGCCGAGTTTAGCCGGGTGCTTGCCGAAGCCTTGCGCACCGACATGGCGGCCGAGCAGCTTTTCCAGGACGAAAAGCGCGGGCAGGGCATTCGCGACATTGCGAAACTTGCGGGCGGCATGCTGCGCGAGGATTACCGCATCGCCAGCTTCTCCGTCGATGGTTGGGATACGCATGCGGGCCAGAAGGCGCAGTTCGCCCGCACGGTGAAGGACCTGACCATCGCACTGACCACGCTGAAAGATGCGTTGGGAGCCGATGTTTGGAAGAAGACCATGGTTCTGGCGATGACCGAGTTCGGCCGCACCGTGCGGGAAAATGGTACTGGCGGCACAGATCATGGCACGGGCGGCGTTGCCATTCTCGCAGGTGGAGGCATCCAGGGTGGTAGGGTGCTGGGCAAATGGCCGGAGCTGGGCGAGGGCAAGTTGCTGGACGACCGGGATCTGATGCCGACCGGCGACGTGCGTGAAGTGGCCGCCGCCATGCTCTACCGCCAGTTCGATGTCGGTAGCGAAGCTCTAACCAATGGCATTTTTCCGGGACTGTCCTTTGACAGATCGTCGGCCTATCTCAAGATATGACAGAAGCGTGCCGCGATCTTCTTGATCCGCTTCTCACGCTTCAGTGTTGAGTCTGAGCGCCTGTCGTGACAGCGGCCGCTCAGACGTCGATCGTCTCGACGGGGATTTGCGGGGGAAGCGGTGCCGGCTTGCCGTTCTCATCCATGGCAACCATGATAAAGGTGCCCGCCGTGACCTTCTCCAGCTTGTCGTAGCGCGACCGCTGCGCCCACGCTTCGACGCAAAGGGTGATAGATGTGCGGCCCGTGCGTGTGATGTCGGTGTAGATGGAGAGCGTATCGCCGATCTTGACTGGAAGCTCGAAAGCCATTTCCTTCACCGCTGCCGTCACCACGCGACAGCGCGCCCGTTCGGCGGCACGAATGCCGCTCGCCAAGTCCATCTGAGACATGACCCAGCCCCCGAAAATATCGCCCGCCGGGTTGGCATCGGCCGGCATGGCCAGCGTGCGAAGCGTCAGTTCGCCGGTGGGCTTGGGGGCTTGGTTCATGGGGTTGTCTCTCCAGGGCTGTTCTAAGTCTTACTATTGCGGAGGCGTCTGTTCTTTGCGTGCCTTACGCCTTCGCCAGAAACTGCTGCGTTGCATACAGTGCGATGGCGGCTGCATTCGAGACATTGAGCGACTTGATTTCGCCCGGCATGTCGAGGCGCGCCAAATGCGTCACCGTTTCGCGTGTCTTCTGGCGCAGGCCTTTGCCTTCGGCACCAAGGACGAGCGCGATCTTGTTGCCGCTGAAGGTTTGCTCGATGGGGGCGGGGCCTTCTGAATCGAGGCCGATGGAAGTGAAGCCGAGCTTGTGGAGTTCGGAGAGAGCATCGGCAAGATTGGTGATCTGGATGTAGGGGATCATTTCCAGCGCGCCGGAGGCTGATTTAGCCAAGACGCCGGATTCGGTCGGGCTGTGGCGCATGGTGGTGATCAGCGCGCCGGCGTTGAAGGCGACCGCCGAGCGCATGATGGCGCCGACATTGTGCGGATCGGTCACCTGATCGAGAACCAGGATCAGCGGGCTTTCCTTCAAGGCCGAAAGCTTGCGCACCGGCAGCGGCCGGGTTTCCAGCATCACGCCCTGATGAATAGCGTCGGGCCCGAGAACCTTGTCGATCTCCTGCGGCGCGACCATCTCGACGGGGAAGGGCTGGGCGCTTGCTTCACCGATTTCGAGGCGCGCGAACGCGTTTTGGGTGACGGACAGCTTGATGAGTTGCCGTTCTTTGTTGGCGAGTGCCGCGCGCACCGTATGCAGGCCGTAGAGGTAGACCTGATCCGCGCCAAGCTGCGGCGGTTTCCATTCGTCAGCGCCTCTGTTGCGGCGCTTCTGTTGTGGCGGCGTGGGGATTTCTCCGCGTTCGCGCTTACCGTCGCGCACAGCGCGTCGAAGGTTGGCATAGTGCGTGTCGC
The DNA here is from genome assembly GCA_913777615.1 of uncultured Agrobacterium sp. Taxonomy (GTDB): domain Bacteria; phylum Pseudomonadota; class Alphaproteobacteria; order Rhizobiales; family Rhizobiaceae; genus Agrobacterium. Next base: position 41,705 of record CAJYTK010000010.1, read on the forward strand.
GGGTGGTTTTGTCTTTGGGATCGTCTTTGCTCATGTCGCCTTATATCGTTGCCGCATCATCCGCACCAGTCCCCCCACTGTTGCGCAGGGCATCGACCAACGCCATCCACAGGGCTTTGACACTGTTGGAATTTTTTCCTGAAATTTCGTCACTGATCGTGTTGACAGAACGATGAAGGGCCGTCATATACGCGGCCACAGACGACGAACGGCGCAGCGCCGAACGGATATCTGGACTAAGCTTGGTCGCTTGATCCTCGCAGAATACTGGAGGGATGCCCGAGTGGTTAAAGGGGACGGACTGTAAATCCGTTGGCTCAGCCTACGTTGGTTCAAATCCAACTCCCTCCACCATTCTGCACGGATCGAAATCACCGCCGCGGGTATAGCTCAATGGTAGAGCAGCAGCCTTCCAAGCTGAATACGCGGGTTCGATTCCCGCTACCCGCTCCAATTTTCCCGCTTTTTTAATTTGATGTTGTTGAGCGATCACCGGTCGATGTCGCTCTTTGCTACGCCCACCTTCGGCAACGTGATTCCATTCCGTCAGCAGAATCAGAGTGAGTATGGCTGCGGCCTTATCGCCTGCACTTCGTATTGTCCAAACCCAGGCGCGGTATTGCCAATTTGGATTCGCAGCGCTGTTTTGCGGGTCTGGTCGGGGCATCGGCAGTGACGTAAATGGTTGAGGCCAAATGCGTCTGCTTTACGTCTGTGCTGTCGCTACAGGTCGTCAGAACTCAGGATGGTCAGCTCGTTGCGGTATAAAGTAACTGCACGACCAGTAAGGCCAGCAGGATGAAGGTGAGTGCTGCGCCGATCTTTAACTGTCGAAAGCGCCGTGTGCGGCCGCCGGACCAGTCATAAGCCATTGATTCAGGCATCCTTCTGATTATTTTTTACATCTAAAGTAATGATCTTTTATGCTTGCGCGAAGCTGACGGAAATTATCAGATCGGATAGGCAAATTCATTGGCTTGCCTCTTGCCAAGCGATAGTCGCTCATAAGAAGAATCAATAGTAATAAACGCGCACGCAGGCGATGCATCCGAAGCCGGAATGAAAAGCCCGAAATACGGTATTCGGGCTCTCCAATATGAGAGCGATCGCTTCTCGCCTCAGCTGAAGTAAGGCTGTACGTAAGGCCAGACTTCCAGTGCGCCGTGGTAAAGCATGTTCGCTGCTACATAGACGATGACAGCGAGGCCGACATAGGAAATCCAGCGATAACGGTGGAGCAGCTTGGCGACGAGGTTGGCGGCAAGGCCCATGAGTGCGATCGACACGACGAGCCCGATAATGAGAACCGTCACGTGGTCCTGCGCAGCACCGGCAACGGCCAGAACATTGTCTAGCGACATGGACACGTCAGCAATGACGATCTGGGTGGCCGCCTGGAAGAAGGTCTTGTGACCCTTGGTCAGATCGGCCTCCTCATCGGTGACCGTGTCTGCGCCCGAGGAATTTTGTTCGCGCAGTTCGCTCCACATCTTCCAGCACACCCAAACGAGCAGGAGGCCGCCGAAAAGCTGGAGGCCGACGATGGCGAGGAGCTGCACGGTCAATGCCGCGAAGGCGATGCGCAATACGGTGGCGGCAATAATGCCGACAAGGATGGCCTTGCGGCGCAGATGAGCCGGGAGGCCTGCTGCGGCAAGGCCGATGACGATGGCGTTGTCGCCCGCAAGAACCAGGTCGATGGCAATGACCTGTAGAAAGGCTGTGAAGCCTGCTGCTGTGAAGATTTCCATTCTATATCCCGAAGCGTATGCTCGAGGGCCGCGCAAGACGCGACGCCGAAAGAGGTGTTGAGATTGCGAGAGTCCTTTTCAAATCGCCGTTTCCCCCTGGCGACTTCGTTTTGCAATATGACATGAATCGAAGGAGCGTAAAGAGTAAGTGCCGCTGCGGCGCTCCGCTCGCCATTAAAGTGGTTGATAACGCGGATGAAGATCCCCATATGGCGCCAATCCTGCCGCTTTCGGCTGTGGATTCGGTGCCTTGACAATTAAGTCTTGCGCATTCGGTTACAAAGCCTTAAACGGCGACACCAAACCGGTTCGCCGGGGAAACTACTTCACGTTCACAGGAAGCAATTCACATGGCAAAGAGCAAGTTTGAGCGGACGAAGCCGCACGTCAACATCGGCACGATCGGTCACGTTGACCACGGCAAGACGTCTCTGACGGCAGCGATCACGAAGTTCTTCGGCGAGTTCAAGGCGTATGACCAGATCGACGCCGCTCCTGAAGAAAAGGCTCGTG
>CAJYTK010000011.1 GCA_913777615.1 uncultured Agrobacterium sp.
GCAAGACCGCAGAACTGGTCTCGGAAATCTCTGCTGCCTGCCGTGAGCAGGACATCGGTGCAAGTCAGATCAACGAAGCGATCCAGCAGCTCGACAAGGTAACGCAGCAGAACTCCGGCGCGTCCGAAGAGGTATCTGCCACCTCTGAGGAACTGGCTGCGCAGGCTGAAGAGCTTCAGGCGAGCATCGCCTTCTTCAAGGTCGAGCGCTCAAATGCCGCAGCTCCGACGCATTCCGCCCAGATTCGACACGCAGCGCCGGTATCGTCTTCGCGCAGTGCTGCGAAGCCCGCCGCTCTAGGTCGTCGCCCTGCCCCGTCGAGCCCTGTCCACGCCCAGCAGGCACGAGCAAAGGGATTTGCCTTGGACATGTCCATGGGTGGCCCGGACGAGAATGACGATGACTTCCGACACGCTGGCTGATGAACAAATGGACGTGGGCGACAAGCCCGCTTCCCTGACCTGACGAAACAATCTCTCAATCGGCAATGGCGACCAAGACTTCTGGAGAACACGCAAATGGCGAGCCCAACATCTATCATGCAATACGTGACTTTCAGCCTTGGCGAGGAAGTCTTCGCGGTCCCAGTGGACGTCGTTCGTGAAATCCTCGACCACGAAGAGGCGTTCAAGATCCCTCATGGTCCCGATTATCTTCTCGGCCTGAGAGATGTCCGCGGCCAAGGCGTTCCGGTCATCGACCTGCGTCTGCGCCTTGGCATGACCAAGACGGTGAAGACATCGCATACGCGCATTCTGGTGCTCGACATTCCCTTCGTCGAAAAGGTATTGGCGCTTGGTCTCGTTGCCGACAAGGTCTTCGAGGTAACCCCTTTCAGGCAGGACCAGATTGAGACCGCGCCTGACATCGGCATTCGCTGGAACTCCAGCTATATCGCTGGAGTGGTTCGGCGCGAAAGCGATTTCGTCGTCATCATCGACCTCGCAAAGCTGTTCACCGGCGACGCCGGGGAGCTTGCGAAGGTCGACAACGGCCCGATGCGCGCAGCCTGAAAGGACGAGTAATTGAGTACCGCTGTCAGCGTTAATTTCGACGATAGTATAAGCACACGTGATTTCCGCCAGCTGTCCAGCTTCATTTATGATTATTGCGGAATCAAAATGACGGACGCCAAGCGTTCGATGCTGGAAGGACGGCTTCGCAAGCGCTTGCGCGCCACAGGCTTTACAACCTTTGCGGATTATTGCGAGTACCTGTTTCGCCAGGACGGCCTCAAAGATGAGGTTATCTATCTTATCGACGTCGTAACGACGAACAAAACGGACTTCTTTCGCGAACCGAACCATTTCGACTTTCTCGAAAAGACCGCTCTTCCTACGCTTGCCAAAAAGGGGATCAGACAACCTCGCATGTGGAGCGCCGCTTGCTCGACAGGCGCCGAACCCTACACCATGGCGATGATCATGGCGGAAGCCGTCGAGAAGGGTGTTATCTCGGATTTCAACATTCTCGCAACGGATCTATCAACCGACGTTTTAAAGAAGGCACATTCCGGCATCTACAATCGTGACCTTCTGGAGCCGGTTCCAAACGCGATGCACCGCAAATACGTCATGCAGGCGCGAGACAAATATCGCAACGATGTCAGGATTTCGCCGAAGCTCCGCTCGAAAGTGGGATTTGCGCGTATGAACTTGATGAACCCTTCCTATGATATCGGCGAGCCAGTTCACACCATCTTTTGCCGCAACGTGCTGATCTACTTCGACAAGAAGACACAGACGCACGTCCTGACAGAGCTGTGCAAATGCCTGGCGCCCGGCGGGTATCTCATGATCGGACATTCGGAATCTGTGACGGGCATCAGTCTGCCGGTCAAACAGGTCGCAAACACCGTTTTTGTCAAAGAGTAAGTCACCATGGTCAAAAAAGTCCGCGTCCTCATCGTTGATGATTCTGCTAGCGTTCGGCAGACGCTGACTGCCGTGCTGGAAGCTGATCCTGCAATCGAGGTCATTGGTGCGGCGTCCGACCCCTTCATGGCCGCCAAAAGGATCCAGGAGGACCTACCCGACGTTATTACGCTTGACGTCGAGATGCCGCGAATGGACGGCATCACTTTCCTGCGCAAGATCATGTCGCAGCATCCCATACCCGTCGTGATGTGCTCCTCGCTCACCGAAGCCGGTTCCGAAACACTGGTTCAGGCGCTGGAGGCCGGAGCGGTCGACATTATCCTGAAACCGCGCATCGGTGCCGCCGATCATCTGGCCGAATCCGCGTTTCGCATCTGCGAGGTGGTCAAAAGTGCCGCCCATGCCCGCGTAAAGAACATACGCATGCAGCCGCGTGGGGCAGGCACACTCGGCGTTCAGGCCAAGCTCACCGCAGATGCTGTGCTGCCGCCACCTTCCGGCAAGGCCATGGCACGCACCACAGAAATGGTAATCTGCGTCGGTGCGTCGACGGGCGGCACCGAGGCCCTGCGAGAAATGCTGGAGAGACTACCCGCAAACGCGCCCGGCATGGTCATCGTCCAGCATATGCCGGAAAAGTTCACCGCAGCCTTTGCCAAGCGTCTCAACGGCCTGTGCGAAGTCGAGATAAAGGAAGCCGAAGACGGAGATCCCGTGCTGCGCGGTCATGTGCTGATCGCTCCCGGCGACAAGCACATGCTGCTCGAGCGTCAAGGCGCACGCTACTACGTTTCGGTTAGGAACGGACCGCTCGTGTCACGCCACAGGCCATCGGTCGATGTACTGTTCCGGTCCGCCGCCCGCTCTGCAGGATCGAATGCCATGGGCGTAATCATGACAGGCATGGGTGACGACGGCGCGCGCGGCATGCTCGAAATGCACCAATCGGGCGCGTATACGATTGCCCAGGACGAAGCCTCTTGCGTGGTCTTCGGCATGCCGAAGGAAGCGATTGCCCATGGCGGCGTCGATAAGATCGTACCGCTGGATCAGATTGCTCGCGAAATCATGGCAGAAGATTACAAACGCTAGTTTGTGATCCTCCATCTTCAGACGCTGTTAACCATATTGTTGAATGATTGAACGGCACTATGAAGCGGTGCGTTCAACGCGCGATGATCGCCTCCCTCTTTTACTTGGGTCCATTATGGCAGTCATCACATTCGCAAACACCAAAGGTGGTGCAGGCAAGACAACGGCGGTTCTTCTACTCGCCTCGGAGCTTGCACGGCGAGGACTGCGTATCTGCGTTATCGATACCGACCCCCAGCGATGGCTTTCCAGATGGCGGGAGAATGCCGATTACCGCGTCGATCTTTCCGTCATTACCTATGTTTCGGCGACCAGTCTGCAACAGCATGTGCTCGACAATCGCAAAGCATTCGACCACGTGATCATCGATCTTCCCGGAGCGCAATCACCACTGCTTGCGACAGCCGTTGGTCTTTCCAATCATGTCGTCATCCCGGTACAAGGCAGCACGATGGACGCCCAGGGCGGCGCGCAGGTGTTGGAGCTACTGCGCTACCTCGATGATCGCGCAGGCATCAAGATCCCGCATTCGGTCCTGCTGTCACGCGTCAATTCGATGGTTACCACACGCGCCTTGCTTGCAGCCAAGGCGCTACTGGCAAAACGCAACGTCAACGTTCTCAATACACCGATCGTCGAACGCGCAGCCTTCCGCGATATGTTCGAGTTCAGCGGCTATCTCCACATGATGAACCCGTCCCAGGTCAGCAACCTGGACAAGGCTCTTCAAAACAGCGCCGCGCTTGCCGACGAAGTGCTGAGACTTCTTCCCGCCCAGTCCACGGCGCGATTGTCTTCAGCGGCGTGATAGCGCTCAGTTGAAGCAAACGTCGCGCTATTCGCGCTTGTAATCGTCGTGCAACCGGATGATGTCGTCCTCTCCGAAGTAGGAACCGGTCTGGATCTCGATAAGCTCCAGTGGAATTTGGCCATCGTTGGCGAGCCGATGGGACTTTCCGATCGGAATATAGATGGACTCGTTTTCGGTTAGAAGCCGGGTCTCATCCTCAATCGTCACGGTTGCCGTACCGCGCACGATGATCCAATGTTCCGACCGGTGATAATGCTGTTGAAGCGAAATGCGATGGCCAGGCTCCACCTTCAAGTGGCTGACGCGGTAGCGCGGACCGGAATCCGTCTGCTCGATATGTCCCCACGGACGATAGGCGCGCTTGTGTCGCTCGGTCTTGAGCGAGTGATCGCCATCCTTCAAGCTTTCGACGAGACCTTTAACTTCCTGCACGCGATCCTTCGGCGTGACAAGGACTGCGTCCTTGGTCGCAACGACCACCAGGTCTTTTGCTCCGACGACAGTCGTCAAAATTCCGTTAGAGTGGACAAGGCAACCTTCTGAATCCAGCAGAACACCCTGCCCTTCGATTGCGTTTCGATCATTATGCTTGTCGGCGATTTCCCAGATGGCATCCCAGCTTCCGATATCGGACCACCGGAAATGACCCCGAACAACAGCCATGCGCTTGGTGTTCTCGATCACGGCATAGTCGATAGAATTCTTTGGCGACGCTTCGAAGCTCTCCTTATGCAGGCGAAGGAAACCCAGATCGCTCTCGTGGTTTTCAACTGCCGCCTCGACCGCCTTCAAAATGTCCGGTGCGTAATTTTGCAATTCCTCGATCATGATATCGGAGCGGAACAGAAAGTTGCCCGAGTTCCAGAGATAGCCTTTTTCTACGTAGCTGACCGCGCGCTCTTCATCAGGCTTTTCAACGAAAGCCTCCACGCTGCACAAATCGGGGTTCCCATTCAGGCTTTCACCGGCATTGATATAGCCGTAGGAGGTTCGCGGCTCTGTCGGCGTCAAGCCGAAGACCACGATGTTACCCTGCTCTGCGGCTTCAGCGCCCAGACGCACAGCGTCCGCGAAAAGGTCTTCGTCCATCACCACATGGTCGGCAGCAAGCGCCAGCACGAGCGAACCCTTCTCGTGACGGTCGGCCAACACAGCAGCCGCAGCCATCGCCGCGGCGCTGTCGCGTCTTGCAGGTTCCAGGACGACCGTTACAGGAAGGTCGACCTCCTCTGCCTGTCGCCGCGCAAAAAAACGGAAGTCCTCATTGGTGATGACCAGCGGCTCGTCGTAGAGGCTCTTATCACCGACACGCTTCAATGTCTGCTGATAGGTAGACAGTTCACCCACCAGCGGCTGGAACTGCTTGGGCAGCTGATCGCGTGACACCGGCCAAAGTCTTGACCCCGCGCCGCCTGCCAGAAGTACGGGAGTAATCTTTCGAACCTGTTCATTCACGTTATAGACCTTTCCAACGCATAAAATTCCTGCGCCGGACAATATAGAAATTTCCCGATACCGCCATCTTCGGTTTGGGAAAGCTTAAGGCGAAAGCTCAGCGGTACACGGTACGCCCCCCTCTGCCCGGCACATTCCTAACGTCACGGGGGAGTTCGAGTTCCCTAATCTGAAAGCCGTAGCGCTTATCGACATCACGCTTGACGGTGTTCCACAAAGTCTCGACCGTAATTTCAGCAATCAATCGATTGAATCGAAGCGTTGGATCTACTCGTTCATTTTTGCTGCACCGAACAACATTCAGAACTTGGCAGCTGCGCAAAAAATACAATAACAACGATGGAATTTTATGCCGTTTGTTATGAAGGAAGGTTCCTCAAGCTCATGTCAGATACGACCAAACCTGCCAGCACGAGAACGTCGGTGACGGATCAGGAGGCCCTCGATTTCCATTCGCAGGGCCGCCCCGGGAAGCTTGAGATCACTCCAACGAAGCCGATGGCGACGCAGCGAGATTTGTCTCTCGCCTACTCCCCGGGCGTTGCCGTTCCGGTCAAGGCGATCGCCGAAGACCCGGCTACCGCTTATGATTACACCACGCGTGGCAACATGGTCGCGGTGATTTCCAACGGAACCGCGATCCTCGGCCTGGGGAACCTTGGCGCCCTGGCGTCGAAGCCGGTGATGGAAGGCAAATCCGTTCTCTTCAAGCGCTTTGCTGACGTCGATTCCATAGATCTGGAAGTCGATACCGAAGATGCGGATGCCTTTATCAATTGCGTTCGCTATCTTGGCCCGTCTTTCGGCGGTATCAACCTCGAAGACATCAAGGCCCCGGAATGTTTCATCATCGAAAGTCGCCTGCGCGAGCTGATGGACATTCCGGTGTTCCATGACGATCAGCACGGTACGGCCATCATTGCCGCCGCCGGCCTCATCAATGCCATTGCCCTCACAGGGCGCGACTTCAACACCACGAAACTCGTCTGCAATGGCGCGGGTGCAGCGGCGATTGCCTGCATGGACCTCATCAAGGCCATGGGCTTCAACCCTGCCAACATCATCATGTGCGATACCAAGGGCGTGATCTATCAGGGCCGCACCGAAGGCATGAACCAGTGGAAATCGGCACATGCGGTAAAGACGGACGACCGCACGCTTGCCGAAGCTATGAAGGATGCGGATGTCGTCTTCGGCCTGTCGCAGAAGGGCGCCTTCACTGAAGAGATGATCGCCTCCATGGCACCGAAGCCGATCATCTTCGCCATGGCCAACCCAGATCCGGAAATAACGCCGGAAGAAGTTTCGCGCATTCGCGACGACGCGATCATGGCGACAGGGCGTTCGGACTATCCGAACCAGGTCAATAACGTTCTTGGCTTTCCCTATATTTTCCGCGGAGCGCTGGACGTTCGCGCCAGCCAGATCAATGACGCGATGAAGATCGCAGCCGCGCAGGCGTTGGCGGACCTTGCCCGTGAAGACGTGCCGGATGATGTCGCTGCCGCTTATCAGGGCAATCGTCCTCGCTTCGGGGCCCAATACATCATTCCGGTTCCTTTCGATCCGCGTCTGATCTCCGCTATCCCTGTTGCTGTGGCCAAGGCCGCGATCGAGACCGGTGTCGCGCGCCGTGTCCTGCCGGATCTCGACGCCTACGCACGTGAGCTTTCCGCCCGTCGCGATCCGATGGCATCCACAACGCAGCGCCTCTACGAACGCATTCGCCGGTCACCGAAGCGCGTCGTCTTCGCCGAGGCGGAGGAAGAGCAGGTCATGCGTGCGGCAATCTCCTTCACCGCGCAAGGCCTTGGCACGGCGATCCTGCTTGGTCGTGACGACATCATCAAGGCGAATGCCGAGCGGGCCGGCATCGATCTCGACCGCCCGAATATCCAGATCACCAACGCACGCCTCTCCGCGCGGGTGGATTCCTATATCGATTATCTCTATGCGAGATTGCAGCGAAAAGGCTTCCTGCTGCGCGACGCCCAGCGCTTGATCCATAATGATAGAAACCATTTTGCGGCCTGCATGGTAGCGATGGGCGATGCCGACGCCATGGTCACTGGCACGACGCGCAATTACTCGACAGCGCTCGAGGATGTGCGCCGCTGCATCGACGTCAAGCCGGGTCACCGCGTCATCGGCGTATCGCTGGTCGTATCGCGCAATCGCACCGTCTTCGTTGCCGACACAGCCGTTCATGACATGCCGTCGGCGGAAGATCTGGCGGATATCGCGGAGGAAGCGGCGGGGCTTGCACGTCGCTTTGGTTACGAACCGCGAGTGGCCATGCTCGCTTATTCGACCTTCGGCCATCCGACGGGTGAACGCTCCGACAAGGTACGCGAGGCCGTTCGTATCCTCGACAAGCGCAATGTGAATTTCGAGGTTGATGGTGAGATGTCTGCTGACATCGCACTCAATCATCAGAAGATGCAGAGCCAGTATCCGTTTGCCCGCCTCTCGGGACCGGCCAACGTCCTCGTTATGCCCGCCATCCATTCCGCGTCGATCTCGACCAAGATGTTGCAGGAACTGGGCGGCGCCACGGTCATCGGCCCACTGCTGGTGGGCCTCGACAAATCGGTACAGATCACCGCCATGGGAGCTAAGGACAGCGATATCGTCAACATGGCGGCCATTGCCGCTTATAACGCAGGACGATGATGCGAAAGGATGCCCGGTCCGCCGGGCATCCTCGTCTCGCGCGCCACGCGTGAGAATTTCCTGTTTCAAACGCGACATTCTTCATCAACAAATACATCAGCTCGTGCTAAGTGGCCTCGGAAACATTCGCCGCTCCGGCGGGTGCGCGTTACAAATAGCTGGATAGCCCATGAAAACCTGCACATGCCCGGCGGAAGACATGCCCGGCAGAGACAGTCTTTACCACCGGTTGTCAGGATGCTTGCTTGAAAAGCCGAATGCAGTCATTGCTCTTTTCGGCGTCTATTATCTTGTTCAGATCGTTGTCAGGCTTTTGCTTCCTCCGGCCTTGCGTATCGATGAGGCGCAACAGGTGTTGTTCGCGCAATGGCTGGCACTCGGCTATGATGCCCAGCCGCCGCTCTACAACTGGTATCAGCAAGTCTTCTTCGAAATTTTTGGAACGTCGTTGCTCGGCCTCGCCGTCGCCAAGAACCTGATGCTCTTTCTGATATTCGCCATCTACGTCAAGCTGGCGGATACTGTGCTGAAAGAGAAGCGTCTGGTCATTGTTGCCGCGCTGGCATTTTTCCTCAGCCCGCAACTCTTCTGGCAGGCGCAGCGCGATCTCACGCATACTACGATGTTGATGCTGACCGGCCTCTGGGCGATCTACACGAGCGTTCGCCTTCTTCAAAAGCCAACTACCCTCGGCTACGTCCTCACCGGGCTCGCGGTCGGCCTGGGTATGTTGTCCAAATATAATTTTATCCTCATTCTGCTAGCCACCTTGCTCGCCGTTTGGTTTCATCCAAAGGGCCGGGAACGCATTTTTGACCGTCGCTTTCTTCTGACGATCGGTATCAGTTTTCTGGTGTTTCTGCCCCACTCCATATGGCTCTTCGACAATCTGCAATTCGCATCCGACGTGACCTTGCGGCGTATGGCGGAAGAGGCGCCGGAAAGCCGGTGGCTGCAGATCCTCACGGGCATTGCGCGGGTTTTGTTGGGGTCAGCGATCGTCATCATCCTGCCAGCGCTGATGCTATTCGCATGCCGCGGGACCAGACGGGAACTGGAAAGGCAAGAGCCAGAAGGTTCGTCTTGGCTACGTTTCTTCCTTCATTATTTTCTTGCCCTCGGGGCCGTACTCCTCGTTGTCATCATCTCCACCACGATGACTGAAGTCCGTGACAGATGGCTGCTCCCGCTGGTCATGCCGTTTCCCATTCTCGGCGTATTGTGGCTTGAACGGAAAGCCTTCGATGTCGCGTCTTTCGTCAAGAAGGTGCTTCCTGTTTGCCTTGCCGTCATGGCGCTTATTCCTATTGCCTTGATCGTTTCCGTGCCGGTCCAGGCGATGTTCGGCAATACATCCAGATCAAACAATGACTGGCAGGTATTCCGCCATCACCTTCAAGACAAAGGCATCACACCCTCGCTCATTGTGACTTCAGATTGGTTCACGGGTGGAAACATGCGTTTCCTCTTCCCCGAAATCACCGTCGCAACCACGACCTATGACGATTTCGATCCTGCCTTCCGGCTTACTGCCGATCGTCCCGTTCTGATGGTCTGGACGACAGCAAGGGATCAATCCGCGGGCATGGCGCAATGGCTGGAAGCGCAGATGGGCGCAACCTTGAAAGACCTCAGCATTCAAACCTTCGAGGCGCCGATGTATTTCAAAGTGGAAGGCAAGATGCAAAGGTTCAGCTACATCCTGATCAAGCCCGAGAACGTGATAAAAACGGCAGGGCAGCCATAGAACCAATGTAAGGGGAAACAACCCTTCAAGAGGTCGGCGCCCTTAGTCGACAAACAGTATTTAAAGGTGCTAATCAGGTCGACAGATCAGCGGTCGGCGCTTGGCTCGTTCCGGATGGATGCGACATGGAAAGAAACGGCTCTCAGGGGAAATGCGAAGTGCTGGTCATCGGCACCGGGATCATCGGCGTCATGTCGGCGCTCTATTTGCAAAATGCGGGCAAGTCCGTGACACTCTTGGAACGGGGCGAGATCGCACGTGGAGCAAGTGCGGGCAACGCGGGTATTCTCGCCTTTCCAGAGATCATTCCGATACCCGCCCCTGGGATCATGAAGAAAGCACCGAAGTGGCTGATCGACCCACTCGGACCATTGAGCGTTCCTCCAGCCTATGCTCACAGGATCGCACCCTGGTTATGGCGCTTCTGGAAAGCCAGCTCTCCACGCATGTTCGAACATGGCATGCGGGTCCAAACAAGGATGATGGCGCTTGCCGCAAAAGAAATGCAGCATGTCGCCGCGATGCCGGAGCTGTCGTCTTTCATCTCCAACACCGGAACGCTCGATCTTTACGACAGCGTAACGAGCTTCGACGCGTCGAGCCACCACTGGGAAGAGAAGGCAAAAGCGGGCTTCGTCTTTTCCAGAATTCAGCGTAACGAGATCGACGAGTTGCAGCCAGGCCTTGCCCCGCAATTCAAACACGCGATCTACACACCCTCCGGTTCGCAGGTCGGCGACCCGCACGAATTTACCAAAGCCATTGCCGAACTGGTTATTGCACGTGGTGCGAGCTTCAGAAAGGGTGAAACAGTCCGGATTCAAACCGTCGGTGAAAGCACCATCGTTACACTCGCCAATGGCGATAAGATCGATGCCGACAAGGTCATCCTCGCCGCCGGTGCATGGTCGAAGCCACTCGCGGCTTCTCTTGGCAATACGGTTCCTCTGGAAACCGAGCGTGGCTACAACACGACCCTGCCTGCCGGTAGCTTTGATCTGAAACGCCAGATCTACTTCAACGACCACGCCTTCGTCGTCACCCCGCTGTCGAGTGGGGTACGCGTCGGAGGTGCCGTCGAACTCGGCGGTCTCGACCTGCCGCCAAACTTCCGTCGCTCCGAAGCGATGTTGAAAAAAGCAAGCAGCTTCCTGCCGGGCTTAAAAACCGAAGGCGGTCAGCAATGGATGGGGTTCCGCCCCTCGCTACCCGATACTCTGCCAATTATCGGACCATCGCGTGCGACGCGTTCGGTCATCTACGCTTTCGGCCACGGCCATCTTGGTCTGACGCAATCGGCAGCAACGGCCCGCCTTGTCACCGAACTGGTTTGCGAGCGCGATACGTCGGTCCCTGTCGATCCCTTCCGCGCCAACCGCTTCTCTTGACCTCGACGCAAAAAGGCCCGCTTCGACAGCGGGCCTCTCATCATTCCCTTCGATAAAATCAGAACGGCGAATCGGGGAAGTAGAAGTCCTTCGCGTTGTCCTTCGTCACCAGCGTGGCATCCAGGATATAGGTGCCGCGGACTGGAACCTGATCGTAGAAATTGGCAGCGGTCAGTTCCATGGCGGTTGCCACCATCGACGGCGGATAGAGAACGTCGACCGGGATCATCTTGTCGCCGTCCATGACCTTCTTGATCATGTCCTTGGAGCCTGCGCCGGCAACGACGTATTTGATGTCGGTGCGCTTGGCCTGCTCGATGGCCTGAAGAACGCCGACTGCCATGTCGTCATCCTGACACCATACAACGTCGATCTTCGGATATTTGGTCAGATAGTCCTGCATGACCTTGAAAGCGTCGTCGCGGTTCCAGTTGCCGAACTGGCGGTCCAGAACCTTCACTTTCGAGCCGGCAATACCCTTGTCGAAGCCGTCCTGCCGCTGCTGATCGATCGGAATCGGCAGACCGCGAATGATCACGACCTCTGCATCGGGCGTCTTTTCGGCGATGTACTTGCCGGCAACTTCACCAAGCGCCGGATTATTACCAGCGACATAGAGGTCGCGCACGGTGTCGTCGTTCACGCTCGGTGCGCGGTCGACAAGCGCCACGAACTTGCCGTTGCCTTTGACTTCCTTGATGGCGTTGACCAGCGGATCCGGGTCGGACGGCAGGATGACCAGCGCATCGATGCCCTGGGTCTCGAGATCCTGCACCGCATTCGCCTGGGTTGCGGCATCCGGCGATGTCTTGACGATTACGTTCAGGCCCGGATGCTCCTGCATCAGAAGCTTTGCAACGCGCTCAGCGTGAAACACGACGCCCGATGTCCAGCCATGGTCGGCGGCCGGGATCGAGACGCCGATCGTTACCTTCTTGTCTTCGGCATGTGCTGCCCCTGCCAACGCCACCATGGCGACAGCCATTCCCAACAGTCTTTTACGCATGTGTCTTCCTCCCACAAGATAAGGTCTCATTCCTGAAGCCGGGCGACCTCAAAGCCCGGTATTTCTTGAGCACCGCCAGTCCGACCGGACACATTCGGCGGCGCTCCAAGATTCTGTGATCCGCATTAGCGCTGACGCATCAGCGAACGCTGTACCAACATGGCGATGATGATGATCGCACCCTGAATGGCGCCAATCAGATACTCACTGATGAAGTTTGAGAGCAGCATGATATTGCCGACGAGTTCGAGAATGAACGCTCCGCAGATCGTTCCCCAAACGCGACCTGCTCCGCCCTTCAGCGCTGTGCCGCCGACAACGACCGCAGTGATCGCCTGCAACTCCCACATCATTCCGGTCGTGGCAGATGTCGATCCTAGGCGTGGCACGTAGAGAAGAACGGCAATGGCAACACAAAGCCCCTGGATGACGAAGGCAATGGTGCGAACCCGGTTGACGGCGACGCCGGAATACTTGGCAACGTCGCGGTTCGATCCCACCGCCGTTACATGCCGCCCGTAGCGTGTCCGGTAAAGAATGAAGGCAGCGATCGCCGTCACCGCGAGGATGACGATGATCGGAACAGGCACTCCGAAAATCGTGCCGAAATAGGCCGGGCGATACATGCTCTGTAATTGCGGTTCGCGCAAGGTAATGGCTCCGCCTTGCGATAGCCATGTGGTCAAACCACGATAGACGCCCATCGTCCCGAGTGTGGCGATGAAAGGCTCGATCTTGCCGACCGTGGTGATCAGGCCGTTTGCCAATCCGCAAAGCGAACCGGCAATGACAGCGAACACGATTGCCGCTGCCAGCATCAGGGCAGGATCGGCAATCGCACCTGAATTCATCAGCAGGATCATGAGGCTTGCAACAAAGGCGACCATGGAGCCGACCGACAGGTCGAGATCACCGGCCGAAATGACGAAAGTCGCACCAACGGCAATGATGGCGATGAAAGCACTTCGGGTCGCGACGTTGGCCAGATTGGTGATGCTGATGAAGTTTGGATTGACCAACGCCCCAACGATCAACAGCAACAGGAGGGCCACAAAGGGCGCCACTGCGCGCAAGTCGACATCGCGAAAGGATCGCGAACGGCGGGCACTCTTTTCCTTGCCATCTTCACTTATGCTCATACCCACAAAGGACCTCCCGTCCTGCGATTGTTGCCCGTGCGATCTCGCTTGATCGAGTTCTGCATCAGGCTGCTGCCTTTGTTTTCAATCCGGCGGCATAGCGCATGATTTCATGCTCGTTGATCTCGTCACCCTCAAGCATGCCGACAATCCGACCTTCGCGCATCACCGCAACGCGAGTGCAAAGTCCGATGACTTCCTGCATTTCAGAGGAGACGACGATGACGGAATGACCATCGCGCGCAAGTGCCGAAATGAAGTGATATATTTGCTGCTTGGTGCCGACATCGATACCGCGTGTAGGCTCATCAATGATGATGATTTTCGGCTCGGTCTCCATGACCTTCGCCAAAAGAAGCTTCTGCTGGTTGCCACCCGACATCCGACCGACCATCACATTGCCATCGCGCACGCGAATATCGAAGCGCCGACGCGCCTTCTCGAGAGCTTTCGCCTCGCTGCCCGAACTGAGATAACCAAAGCGCCCATGACGATCGAGCGATTGCAGGGTGAGATTGAGGCCCATGCCGGCACCCAGCAGAAGCCCCTTGGATTTGCGGTCCTTCGTCATATAGGCAAGTCCGGCATCGATAGAGGCATGCAGATCATGCGAGGGAAGTGTAACGCCATTGGCGTCTACATCGCCCGTCTGCCTGCCCTTCAGGCCGACAATCGCCTCCATCAGTTCCGTTCGTCCAGAGCCGATCAGACCGGAGAAGCCCAGGATTTCCCCCCTGCGCAGATCGAAACTCGCGTCCTTGACGTAGCCGGTAGAGACGCCTTTCACATTAAGAACGATCTCTTCATCCACATCCGGCTCGCGTTTTGCCGGGTAGAGGCTAGAAAGTTCGCGCCCTACCATCAATTGCGCGATCGCCTCTCCATCCAACATCGAGGTCGGGGCGGTCTTGACCCAATGACCGTCTCGAAGCACGGTGACCCGGTCGGTCAACTCCATCACTTCGTCGAGCTTATGTGATACGAAGACGAAGCTCGTTCCCTGATCGCGCAGCTTGCGCACCTGCTTGAACAGATAGCTGGTTTCTTCCCGTGACAGAACGGCGGTCGGCTCATCCATAAAAACGATGCGCGCTTCACGGCTGATAGCCTTGGCGATTTCCACCATCTGCTTTTCTGCAATGGAAAGGCTGGAAATCAGCGCATTCTCATCAACATGACAATTGAGAAGGTCGAGGATGCGGCGTGTTTCGGCACGCATGAATTTGCGATCGAGGACCCCGAAGCGAGTTACCTCACGACCGAGAAAAATGCTTTCGGCAACGGTGAGGTGTTCTGCGAGATTGAACTCTTGATGGATAATGACAATGCCAAGAGCTTCGGCTGCGCCGTTCGGCGGCAGCCTCACAGGCTGCCCGTCCAGAAGAATATCACCGGAGCTGGGCTGCTCGAACCCAGACAAAACTTTGACGAGCGTGGACTTGCCTGCACCGTTTTCGCCCATCAGAGCATGGATTTCGCCCGCCCTCAGCTCAAAATTGACGCTGAACAGGACCTGCACACCATTGAACGATTTTGAAACCCGGCGTGCGCACAGCACCGCATTGCCGTTCTCGACGGTTTCCATCCCACTCCTCCATGCGGCTCCCATTCCGCTGGGTCGGTGTAAACCTTTACATGGACAATGTAAAGGTTTACATTGCTTCTCGTTACACAGATGTGATCAATCCATTTGACGCAAAGCGCGGCGTGTGTAGTGTCCGGTCGCAGGCAGACCCGAGGCTTTTCTTTGTCCAATTCGCCACCAGCCACGATTGAAGACGTAGCCCGTATTGCGGAGGTTTCGATTGCCACCGTGTCTCGCGCCATCCACAACCCTGAAAAGGTTGCAAACTCGACCCGGCTAAAGGTCAATCAAGCCATTGCAGTGACAGGCTACACCACCAATGCAGTGGCAAGGAGCTTGAGACTGGGGCGCTCCAATATGATCCTAGTGGTGGCGCCAGATATCGGCGATCCCAATTTCTCCAATATTCTGATTGGGTTGGAGAACGAGGCTCGCGCCCATGGATACGGTATCCTGATCGGACATACGCAGAACGATGCCCAGCGCGGTCTTGAGTATCTGAAGTTTCTCAATGCCAATCAGACCGCCGGTCTCATCCTGTTCACCGGTATTCTCCCGTTTGGACATCAGGCGATGACGGCGCGTCTTCCGCCGAGCGTTGGCGTCTTCGAGCCCATCTTCAACGGCGGCATTCCTTATGTCGGCGTGGACGATACCGCAGGCGCTCGAAAGGTGGTGGACATGCTGATTGCCGAGGGACATGAGCACATCGCCTTCATCGGCGATTCGCGCGTTCGCCTCGCCTATATGCGCAGGCGCGCAGGCTTCGACGAGGGCATGGACGCCGCGGGCTTGGCGAAGAGCAACCGCATGATATTGGAAGGCGACGGCACGCTGGAAAGCGGGCGGCTTGCCGTGGAACAGCTTTTCATGCGCGACAAGTTGCCGACAGCCTTCATGTGTGTCAACGATCAGACGGCTATCGGGGTCATGATCGGCCTGTCTGCACGTGGCTATGATGTGCCTGCGGATTTTTCGGTGACGGGCTTTGACGACATTCCGCAAGCCGTCTTCATGTCGCCGCCGCTCACCACCATTCGCCAGCCCCGCAGCGCGATCGGTAAGCATGCTATGGCGCTTCTCTTGCAACTCCTCAACAATGAGGAGCCGGCGCAGTCGGACATCCTGCTGACGCCTGATCTTGTCGTCAGAAATTCTGTGGCGGCGCCATCAAGGCGCGGCCAGAGGCCGCGCGACAGAAGCTGATCAAAAAGGCCGCTGATATTTAGTAAGTATCCCGGCGCGCAGCTTCTTCGGTTTGGGATTGCGCCCAAAGCGTTGTCTGGACAGCGTTCTGAAACTCCATCACCTCTTCACGCATGGCTGTCTCGTCGTAGCCCAACTCCGTCAAATGCGCGGCGAGCGCACGGCATTCATCCCGCCAGAACCGGTTCGCCTGATCCCCATGAAGGGTCTCCAGCATATCAGCGCAACGCTGAATATCGCGCAGACGGTTTTTGACGGGAAACGCAATTACTTCTGAACGCTTGGTCACACATACACCTGACAGCTTGAGAATCGGTTCCCAAGTTTTACGGTCTACATAGTTAACGAAGTCTGGAGAGGTCGAGCGGAACGGGTTATCGGCAACTCGACGTCACGTTTTGCTCAGGATTCCCGTCAAGGGCGATTGCCTGAGGTCGCATCCTCCGATGTGAAAATATCCTTGTTGAGCATATTTTTACCCTGAAACCTTACCTGAATTTCATGTTCGGCGGGGTATTTGAGCCTATTACTTGGTTGAAACGATGCCAATTTGCCCATATATTTTATGGAAAAAGAACAGATGAAAAATTGTAGCCCGCAAAGCGGGGTGACATCAGGCGAGGAGAGAGACATGTACGCGCCCCGCGTTTTCGTCAGCATGATCTGCGCCTTGCTGGTGTTCGCGGTGGCGACATATTGGATCCATGGCTCCTTCTACACGACGTTGATCCAGACGGCCATCTCGCTTGTCATCATTCAGATATTCTACTTCATCGGTGTCGTGTTTATGGTATCGCGCGAGAAGAAGCGCATGCGCAAGACACTCGAATTTCAGAAAGATCGGCCTGCTTCAGCCGACCAGGCAGGCCCGGAAGCCATACCGGCCGTCAGTCGTCATCGCCCGACGCTAAAAGACATCTGACTGCGCTCACCTCCTGAAGCGTTTTGAATATATTTCGCAGGTGCGAAATAGCACTTCCCTCTCCTCATCCCTGCCATGTTTTCTCTCCAGTAATCATGTCGAATGCTGAAGAACGGGAGCGAAGTCGTGGGCTCACAATCCATCTGCGTCATCATTGCAGCTAAAAATGCGTCATCGACGATCGCAGAGGCGATCCGATCAGCGCTGGTGGAGCCGGAAGTCTCGGAGGTCGTCGTCATCGATGATGCATCCACGGACGACACGTTTCAGGTTGCCAAGCAATGCGATGACGCAACGGGGCGACTAGTCGTTGAGCGCTTCGATATCAATCGTGGCCCTTCCGCCGCACGCAATCATGCGATCGGAATTTCCTCGGCGCCGCTGATCAGCATTCTCGACGCGGACGATTTTTTCTTCAAGGGGCGCTTTGCCGCAATGGTGGAGAAGGACGACTGGGATCTGGTGGCAGACAATATAGCCTTCATTCAGCAAGGGTCACCTTCGGCAACCGGTATCACTCCCCGTCGCTTTGCCCCCCAGCATCACTTCCTGACGCTCACCGAATTTGTAAAGGGAAATATTTCCACAAGAGGAATTGAGCGCGGTGAAACCGGCTTTCTGAAACCCGTCATCCGCCGATCGTTTCTCGACCAGCACCAGCTTCGCTATGACGACGCCCTGCGTCTTGGTGAGGATTACGAACTCTACGTTCGGGCACTTGCCTCAGGTGCGCGATACAAAGTTATCCACAATTGCGGTTACGGTGCCATCGTGCGCGGCAATTCCTTGAGCGGACGACACAGCACACAGGATCTCAGGCGTCTCTATGAGGCCGATCGCAAGATTCTCGCCGACTACGCTCTGTCGGAAGAGGAACAATCGGCGCTGAGGGAGCATGAGCGGCACATTCGGGAGAAGTTCGAATTGCGGGATTTCCTCGACGCCAAATCACAGCGTGGCTTGGGCGGCGCCATGGTTCATGCATTGTGGCGCCTTCCCGCCGTTCCTGCCATCACCAACGGGATTTGGCACGACAAGACAGCACGCTTGCGCAAGAAGCCCGCTCAGCCCGCCGATATTCGTTATCTTCTGAAAGGAACGCCGCTGTCTTCCTGATGGAAAAAGCGGCGTTTTTTCGTCTCAGAAATAGTCCCGCTTGACGGTTTCCAGAACCGCCTGAAAACGCTCCTTACGCTCTTCCAGCCGTCCGTCGGGGCTCAGTCTTGGTTCCGCACGGCTTGCCTGCCATAGCGCCAGAATCGACGGAGCGGCGAGAACCTGCTTTGCCAGTTTGCGCAGCGGGCGTTGGGTATCGGCACGGACGAGCACGTCGCCATCGTCATGTGGCGCGGCAGAGGTACGTTCGACGATGACGGGCGGTGGCGGTGGCGGAAAGCTCATGCCCCAGAACTTCGAACCTTTCTTTGCAGCTTCTGCGCGTGTGGACACGGGAATGTAACGAGGCTCGTAGGCGACGCCGACGCTTCCTGCCCAGTCACTCCACTTGAAGCTGTTGATCGATTGCGAGGTGCTGACCGCTACCCAGGGAACGCGAAACGCATCGGCGAGGATCGCGCCATGCATGGATTCGGCCACGATCATTTCCGACTGGGCAATCTGCTTGATCACGGACTTCGCCTCTCCTCTCGGATCGAGATAGGTGAGACCAGCCGGTTCGCACACAGTGTCCCACATGCCGAACTCCGCCGATTCCCAATGGGGAACGAAGGTCTTCTTGTAGATCTTCTGCAGGTTCTGAAACTCCGGCATCTCCGTCACCATCACGGCAGGATCGACGATGCCCTTTTCGGGCGGCAATCCAAGCTTGGCGGCGGTCATTTCACCGCGCACGCAACGAATATCCCAGAGATCGGGGTTCGATGTATCGGGCACGGCACCATATCCATATCCGCTGCCGATCACCAGCTTGCGCTGACCGGGGGGGAAGAGCACATCGTTGAGAACGGTGCCGACTCCGACAAGCAGAACATCCGGATGAACATCGCGAAGCCCCGGCAGCAGGAAATCCCAGAGCCAGAGATTGAGGTCGTCGCCGAAATTCCCGTGATGGGATTCCCAATGGTAAGGTTTCATGGATCACTCCTGAAAGAAAAACGGAATGCAGGGATCATGACTTCGAGCGGGCAAATTTGCCCGCACCAAGTTCGAAAGCTGCACGCAAAATTGCTGGATCACGCATCATCCATTTGAACAGAAGGCCAAGCTCCGGCGCCTTGCGGCGTTTCAGATTACCTGCCTGGCTCCAAAGCGCCTGTCTGCGCGCCGTATTTTTGTAAGATGCGATAGACGCAACATCGGCGGGCCGTGCCGAAAACCTGCTCTGCAAGGTGTCGAGCGCGACCCAGGTATTGAACTGCTGGCGCAGAAACTCCGGCGAGGTGTTGTCGATGCTGTGAAAGATATTGACGCCCATGCCGCGTGCGGCACCGGCATCGTCACACAGAAGGGTGCGCTTTGACGCCAGAATGCAGTCGCAGAAAAACAGGACATCTTCTGCCGCCAGCCGAAGTGCTGGATCAAAACGGATTTTTTCAAACAGCGGCCTGCCGATGACCATGCAGGAGAGATGAAGAAAGCTCCAATTTCGCAGCATGACGCTGGCGAGATCCGGCAGTTCGATGACTCGCGGTGATTCGCTTAAGCGCTCGGCACCCTCGTTCTTCTCAAGCTCCGACATAGCGAAGTGATAGTAAAACTCATCGCTTGCCTGCATCGACGCCCAATAGCATTCGCCTTCGAAGCGGTCGAGGCTCAGTTCAGCGTTCGTCAGATGCTCCGGCGTCCAGATATCGTCCGAATCAAGAAACGCGACGTAGCGCGTCTCAGTTGGCACGTGATCGAGCCCGGTATTGCGCGCTCCGCCTGGACCACCATTCGGCTGCTTGACGACTTTGATACGATTCGTCTGCTCTTCGCTGAGCTCAGCCAGTTCATTTTCAATAGGATACGGCGATTCATCGTCGACGATCACAAGATCGAAATCCTGGCATTCTTGCGAGAAGACCGATGCCAATGCACGACCGAGTATGCCATGTTTCTTCTGGTAGTATGGGATAACGACTGTAAATTTCGCCATTGTTTCGCCCCTTGTTTCATCAAGAAGTGTCGGGCCCGCCGTAGGACTACGGCCCCGATGAGTGGCAAACCTCCCGCCGGCATACCTTATTTCGCCGGCCTCCAGACACAGGATGGACCCATGCCTCCAGCCCCAAGCGTCAAAACCATCACGGCCAATGTCGGCTGGAGCGTGCTATCAAAGACAGGCACATTCGGGCTTAAATTTGTCACAGTCCCGATTCTCGCACGTTTGTTGACACCGGAAGAATTCGGTGTGGTAGCGGTCGGGCTGACCGTCGTGCAATTCCTGACGATGATTGCGGGCGCTGGCCTGACCTCCGCACTGATTGTAGAGAAGGAAGAGGATATGGATACGATCCATACCGTATTCTGGGCCAATCTCGCCATCTCCTGCACCATGGCGGCGATCCTTTATTTCGGTGCCGAGTTTTTCGGTGGGCTGCTGGGCGCTGTTGAAAGCGCCTATCTCCTTCGCATCATGGCCTTTCTTATTCCGCTGCAATTGGCAGGCGATGTCGCTTATTCGCTGCTGGCGAGACGAATGAATTTCAGCAAGGACGCCATCTGGAGCATGACGTCCGAAAGCGCTGCGGCCGTTCTTGCCGTCGTCCTGGCCTTTGTTGGCTTCGGGGTCTGGGCTCTGATCATCCAGCTTTTTGCCGCAGCACTCATCCGCCTCGTAGGGCTATACGTCGTATCGCGCTACAGACCGCGTTTCGTTATGAGGCCGAGGCGGCTCGTCCCATTGCTTGGCTTCAGTTCCGGTCTGATGGGATCGGAACTCGCCAATTTCGTCACGTTTCAATCGCCAATGGTCGTCATTGCCCGGCATCTAGGACTTGCCGACGCCGGCGCCTACTCCGCAGCCAACCGCTTCGCCAGTATACCCAACCAAGTGGTGCTCTCTGCCGTTATGGGCGTTCTTTTCCCGGCCTTTAGTCGGATGATGGACGATCGGCAGCGGCGGCGCGAAGCGCTGATGTTCAGCACGCAGGTGCTGACCGTCATCCTTGCTCCCATGATGTTCGGCCTTTGGGCGGTAGCAGAGCCGGCAATGCTCGTCATATTCGGGCAAAATTGGGCCTATGCCTGGCCGGTTCTCGGTCTGCTTGCGCTTTCCAAGGCCATTCTGACGCCATGCAGCACCTTCATCCCCTATCTCAAAGGGGCAGGCTATGGTCGCGTGCTGTTCTGGTCGGCAACGATCCGCGCGGTCGTCACTACTGGCGCCGTCTGGCTTGCGGCAATCTATGGGTCGCTGATCGATGCGATGGTCTGGCTTTGCATTGTCAATGCGGCAACACTCGTTGCCTATTCCTGGGCAGTATTCAAGGCAAGTGAGACACCCTTCTTCTCCGGTCTCTACATCAGCAACAGACCGATGATCTCCGCTTTCATCATGGCGCTCGGTGTCCGCTACATTCTGCAATGGACGGGCCCTGCGCTTCCTCATGCTTACATGCAGGTTCTGGTGGGAGCTCTTGCAGGCGGCGTCATCTACGGCGCACTGATCCTGCTGACCGAAAGAGCGCTTCTGCTCAAAATCATCGGGCTCGTGCGGGCGCGCAAAGGCGCAGGCGCACCAACGCCGATCGCCACATAACGGAACACAGTTCCCCTTGCCACAATGGCGATTTCGTTTTCAATGTGGCGTAACAAGACAGCGCATCGCGATCTTTTTTGCGATGCAGCATAAATCCCAAGCGCTATCCACAGTTGAAAGCCTGCTTGCCCCAACGCGGGATCCTGTTTTTAATCAATAAATTTCAATAGCTTGATATGAAATTTCATTTTTGAGTATTCGCACCCAGACATTTACCCCTCATATCTTGCGGCGCGTTTTTCCCGCGCCGCCACATTTTATCCTCAAGTCAAAACCAGACTCTGTGTCACGGGCTTCAAGTTCGCTTTGTTTGAATCGCGGTGAGGGGAGACACCGCCCAACAAGGGTAACTGATGTGACTGTTGATCAGAACCTATCTTCCCGTATCAATCTGATGCGTATAATTTTGATATCCGGCATCGTACTTGTTCACGTGCCACACGACCCTGAAACGAGCCCGTTTCTGGGTCTCTATGGCGTGTTCGACTGGTTGCGGGTGTTTTTTGGCGATGCGCTTTTCCGCATCGGCGTGCCATGCCTGAGCGCCATCTCCGGATATCTCTTGTTTCGTCGCGGCTGGAATGCCTTCAATTATCCGGCAACGATCAAATCCAAGACCAAGACCGTGCTTTTACCGTTTATCCTGTGGAATGGCGGGTTATTGATCGCGGTCATGCTTCTCCAGCGCGCAGGTGTCGGCGTTGGTTATTTTCCGGACCTGTGGAACGCCAGCCCGCGCGAAATGCTAAGCCATGGGGTGGCGGTGGAAGAACTGCCCGTCAACGTTCCGCTCTACTTCCTGCGCGATCTCTTTGTCTGCATCCTGCTATCCCCTCTGCTTGCGCTATCGGTTCGGCGCTTCGCAGTGCCGACGCTTGCCGTCCTGTTGCTATTGACGGCCATACCCGATCTCAGCCTGGTGATCGTGCAGAAGAAATCCATCCTGTTCAGTTTCACGCTCGGCATTGCGCTTGCTCTTCACAAAATCGATCTGAAGATGCTCGATCCCTATGCCAAACTCTTGACGGTCACTACGCTGATCCTGTCTGCCGGGCTTGCCACCGGGCTCTATTTGACCGGGCCGGAATTCACCTTTGGCCTAAACCTTCTGCGAAATCTGCTGGCAGTTTTCGGCGCTCTGGGCTTCTGGGTCGCCTCGTCCCTGCTGGTGGAGAACCGTCTCGGGCGGCGCCTGTCTGAGACGGGGAGCCTGAGCTTCTGGATTTTCTGCGCTCACTACCCGCTGCTGGTCATTCTTTGGATGGTTTGGAACAAGGGAGGGGCGGACTTCTACCCCGCTTTTTATATCGGCGCGGTAGCCGTGACCTTCTTGCTTCTCATCGTCACCAATCAACAGATGCGCGCTAGGCTTCCCGCACTTTATGCGATCCTGACAGGCAGCCGTAGCGGGAAACCGAAACCTCTCGCTCATAACAGCGCGGCAGAGCCGGCTTCGTCTCAACGCATTTCCGCAACAACCGCTTACACGCCACGACGGAGGTAACACATGGCCTACCCCGCCCAACGCCAGTCGCAAATTCTGGCGACCGCTTTGATCGCGCTTACCAGCATTTCTCCTGCCTTCGCCCAGGAAGACAACGGAAAGTCCTTCGTCGAGAACTTCGATAGCATGGACCGCTCCTTCTGGTACGTATCCGATGGATGGAACAATGGTCCGCACCAGAATTGCACCTGGTCAAAGAAGCTGGTGCAGTTCGAAGGCGGCCATCTGCAACTGGGATTCTCCGATGAAAAGCTTGGAGATCGCAACTATTCGTGTGGCGAAATCCAGACGAAAGGCCGCTACCGGTATGGCACCTACGAGGCCCGGATCAAGACCGCGTCCGGACCCGGCCTCAACTCGGCCTTCTTCACCTATATCGGACCAACCGACAAAAAACCGCATGACGAAATCGACATGGAGATATTGGGAAAGAACAGCAACCAAGTTCAGCTGAACCAATATATCTCAGCCAAGGGCGGCAATGAAAAGCTGGTGGATGTGCCAGGCGGCGCCGACAATGGCTTCAATGATTACGCATTTGTTTGGGAACCGCAGCGGCTGCGTTACTATGTGAATGGCAAGATGGTTCACGACGTCACCGACCCGTCGAAAATACCGCAAAATGCTCAGAAGATCTTCTTCAGCCTTTGGGGCACCGACACGCTGAAAAGCTGGATGGGCAAATTCGACTATTCCGGCCCAGTGGACATGCAGGTGGATCGCTTCGCTTTCACCGCGCTCGGCGACAAGTGCCAATTTCCTGAGTCGGTAGCCTGCAACGCCGATAACAACTGACGCAAGCCAACTCGAACGGATTGGATGACTGGATCGACCATGACCCATATTCTCTATCTCGCGCATGATTTGGGCGACCCCGCCATCCGCCGCCGCGTCATGACGTTGCAAGCTGGCGGGGCGACCGTCATCCTCGCGGGTTTCAAGCGCGGCGACAATACGCTGGCCAGCGTGGATGGCCTGATGCCTATTGTGCTCGGGGAGACTGCGGATGGCCGTTTTGCCCAGCGTATCGCATCGGTCGCAAAGGCAAGCTTCAATCTTGGTGTAAGACTGAAGGGGAACGCAAAGCCAGACATCATCCTTGCCCGCAATTTGGAGATGCTCGCACTCGCCCGTCGGGCGAACGCTTTTTATGGAGCCGACATTCCGGTGGTCTATGAGTGCCTGGATATCCATCGCTTGCTGTTGAATAATGGATTGCCTGGCAAATTGCTGAACGCGGTTCAGCGTGCTCTTGGCCGAAACGTCAAATTGCTTGTCACAAGCTCGCCGGCATTCGTCGAGAATTATTTCAAGCCACGCTCCGGCCTCAACCTTCCGGTGCTGTTGCAGGAAAACAAGGTGCTGGCACTGGACGGCGCCACCATGCTGGCGCCCTCCCCTCGAGTGCCCGTATCCGGACAACCCTGGAAAATCGGATGGTTCGGCGCATTGCGCTGCCGCAAGTCTCTCCAAGTTCTGGCCGACTTTGCAGCGCGCATGGATGGCAAGGTCGAGGTGATCCTGCGCGGTCGTCCGGCCTATTCCGAGTTCGACGATTTTGATGGCTTCGTCGAAAGATCGCCGCATCTCACTTTTCTTGGGCCGTATCGAAACCCGGAGGATTTGGCGTCGATCTATCGTGAGGTACAGTTTACATGGGCGATCGACTTTTTCGAAGAAGGTCTGAACTCAAGCTGGCTGTTACCCAACCGGCTCTATGAAGGCTGTTTGCATGGTGCCTTGCCGATTGCGGTTGCAGGAACTGAGACAGCCCGTTTTCTTGAGGAGCGTCATATCGGCCATGTTCTGGAGAAAGCGGACCCTGCCTCTTTAGAGGGGCTGTTTGCCGATCTTGACGATGCAGCTTATCTGAACGGGGTGCGAAAGCTTGCGGCGATCGGGCGCCAGCAATGGGTGACGGACACAAACGCTTGCCGCGAATTCGTCCGCGTTTTTCACTCTCTGACGTCACAGACGTCGGGGACTGCTGCCGATCCGGTTGCCCCACTTGCTCTGTGCGGGAGAACATCATGAAGTCAGGATTAATCCCTCACGTGAAGACGTTGATTGTCATTCCCTGCCTCAATGAAGCACGAACCATTGACGATTTGCTGTTGAAGTTCTCCAGCACACTGAACAATCGCGATGATCGTATCATCGTCGCAGACGGCGGCAGCACGGATGGAACACGCGAAATCGTCGCCGATTTTTCGCGCCAGGATCAGCGTGTCATTCTACTGGCCAACCCCAAACGCATACAGAGCGCGGGGATCAATCTGGCTGTGGACGTTTTCGGCGTAGGCTACGACTATATGATCCGCATCGATGCGCATGGTGACTATCCCGATGACTATTGCCACCGGCTGCTGGAAGACGCGGTCGCAACGGGCGCGGATTCAGTGGTGGTCGCAATGGAGACCGTTGGGCACGGCGTCTTCCAGAAGGCAACGGCCGTGGCGCAGAACTCCAAGCTTGGCAATGGCGGATCGAAGCATCGCGAGGGCGCTAAAGGCCGTTGGATCGATCACGGCCATCATGCGTTGATGCGGATTGAAGCCTTTAAAGTCGTCGGCGGCTATGACGAGAGCTTCAGCCACAACGAGGATGCCGAACTTGACCATCGCCTGCGCAAAGCAGGCTTTCGTATCTGGATGACTGACAAGACCCGCATGACCTACTATCCACGCGCCAGTATCGGGCCGCTTTTCCGCCAGTACATGGGCTACGGGCGCGGCAGAGCGAAAAATGTGCTCAAGCACCGGTCCATACCCAAAATTCGTCAGATGATCCCGCTTGCCGTGCTGCCCTGTGCCGCCCTTTCTGTGTTCGGCTTTGTGCATTGGCTTGCCGTTCTGCCGCTTTGCCTCTGGATTGCCGCATGCCTGGCATATGGCGTCTGGATGGCGATTGCAGAAAAGAATCCTTACGGGCCGCTCGCGGCGATCTCGGCTATGACCATGCACCTCGCGTGGTCGACAGGTTTCTGGCGCGAGCTCATAGGCTCCATCACAGCAACCCAGCCGCTTGCAGGAAAGGCTGTCTCGTGACGATCAACTCCGCCTTGCCAATCCCGCCTGCTTTGCTGAAGGTCGATATCGCGATCTGCACCTATCGCCGTCCCATGGTGGCGGATACGTTGCTGTCGCTCTTCCGACTGGAGGTTCCGGCCGATCTTTCCGTTCGCCTGATCGTTGCGGACAATGACGCCGAGCCGTCAGCGCGCGGTATTATCGATGCATTGCGGGAGCGCTCGCCCTTCCCGATCCATTATGTCCACTGCCCGAAGTCAAACATCTCTATTGCGCGAAATGCCTGCCTTTCTCACAGTGAAGCGGACTATCTGGCCTTTATCGACGATGATGAAACGGCACCATCCAACTGGTTGGCTGAACTCCTGAAAACGGCACAGGAAACGGAGGCAGACGCGGTACTTGGCCCGGTAACCGCGCTTTACGATAATGACACCCCTCTCTGGATGCGAAAGGGCGATTTCCACTCCACACGGCCCGTCTGGGTCAATGGCGAAATCGTCACTGGCTATACGTGCAACACGCTTTTGCGGATGGCGTCCCATGCAGTGAAAGGCAGACGCTTTGCGCTGTCTCTTGGACAAAGCGGAGGCGAAGACACGCATTTCTTCACTCATATGCATCAGGCAGGAGGCCGCATCGCTTACGCTGAAAAGGCTCTTCTGACAGAGCCCGTACCGGGCAACCGAGCAAGCTTCACATGGCTTGCCAAGCGGCGCTTCCGCTCCGGTCAGACCCATGGTCGATTGCAAGCGGAGCATAAAACGGGTCTACGTCGACTGCCGCTCGTTGGAGTGACAGCGGCGAAGATTGCCTACAGCGCTGCGTTCACGCTTCTGACTGCATTCGATCCCGTGCGCCGCACGCGCTCTGCCTTACGCACCGCGCTTCATGCCGGCGCACTGAGCGGCATTTTTGGTGTTCGCGAAATCCGTCAATATGGCACGGTGGAGACTGTATGAGCGCGCTGCAAACGCAACCGGACGTCAGCTTTATCATCGCCGCCTATAAGGCCAGCGATACCATTGTCGCGGCCATCGATAGCGCTTTGTCGCAAGACAATGTCTCGCTTGAGGTCATCGTCGTGGATGACTGCTCCCCCGACGACATGCGAGCCGTGGTTCACGCCGTCGCTCAGCGAGATCCCCGCGTCAAGCTCATTGCCCTTGACGACAATCGCGGTCCGGGTGGTGCACGAAATGCAGGTATCGATGCTGCTCAGGGACGTTGGATTGCGGTGCTCGATTCCGACGACGTCATCTATCCGGATCGCACCGTGCAGATGATTGGGCGCGCGGAGAAGGCCAATGCGGACATCGCCGTCGACAATCTGGACGTCGTATATAGCGACGGACGTGCGCGGGAGACCATGTTCGAGCCAGCTTTTCTGGAAGCCAAAGCATATCTGACTTTGGAAGACTTCATTCGTTCCAACATCGTTTTCAAGTCGACGTTCAATTTCGGCTACATGAAGCCTATGTTCCGCCGCAGTTTTCTCAACGACAATGGTCTGCGTTTTCGGCCGGAATTGCGCATCGGCGAGGACTACCTTCTGCTCGCATCGGCGCTTGCCTCTGGCGGTTCCTGCGTTATCGAGCCAATGCCGGGCTATGTCTATCATGTGCGGCAAGGATCGATCTCCCGTGTGCTCGAAATCCACCACGTAGACGCGATGATCGAGGCGGATCAAAACTTTCTTCGGGAATTTACGCTTCTGCCCGCCGCAACGGATGCACAAGCCGAACGAACGAGGAGCCTCATCGAGGCGAGGCATTTCCTCATGCTGGTCGACAGCATCAAACGGCGTTCGGTGGGCGAAACGGTCAAGATCGCGCTTCGTGACCCTATCGCTTTGAAACATCTCCGCATGCCGATCTCTATTAGACTCCAGAAGCTCCGAAATACTTTACTTCCTTCATCCTTATCTCCGGCGACGCCGTCCAGAAACTGAACGCTGCGGGTCAGGCGAGGCAATGACTGCCGCGCGTCCCGCGCCCTTTTAAAAGTTACAAGGTAGGTCCATGAACCAGAAAACCTTTAGATCAAACGGCCATTTCCACGACCCCGAGAAGGATTCCGACACCTTCATCGACCTTGACCGCCTTTGGGCCGCGATTGTCCGCCGCGCCAATGTGATCGGTGCCTGCGTCGTTGCGTGCATGGTTCTGGCCGGCCTTTATCTTGTGGTCGCGACACCGGTCTATACCGCAATGACGCAAGTACTGCTGGATGAAAGCCTCTCTCGCTACGCCGAGGAAGAAGCGCCTGTCCCGGCAGCACAGGTCATCGACAACCGCATTGCCAGCGCGGTGGAAGTTCTTAAGTCGAAGGAAATGGCCCTGACCGTTGTCGACAAGGCGAAGCTTGACGAGAACGACACGATCGTCAACCCGTCCATGTCGCCCGTGGATATTGTCAAATCATCCGTCAAGACGATCGTCGATCTGGTGACACCGAGCGATCCTGCCGCCTCCGAAGATGCCATCCGCAATGGCAAGCGAGAAAAGGCAGCCGCTGTCATCCAGCAGGCGCTGACCGTGGAGCGCGTCGGACGAAGCTCGGTGATCGCCATTTCTATCCGGTCCACCGACCGCCAGTTGGCGGCAACCATCGCCAAGACCTACGCCAATGCCTATCTGACGGAACAGTTGAACGCCAATTTCGATGCGTCCGAGCGTGCTTCCGTCTGGCTACAGGAACGTCTGACGGATCTGAACCAGCGTGCTCAGGCCGCTTCGCTTGCTGTCGAAAAATACAAGTCCGACAACAATATCGTCTCCTCTCGCGGGGAGTTGATCTCAGAGGGCCAGCTTGCCGATCTGAACGGTCAGTTGATCGCAGCGCAGGCCGATGCCGCGACCGCGCAGGCGCGCTACACGCAGTATAAGACAATTATCGATCAGGGACCGGAAAACGCTGTCAACAATGCGGTCGTTTCGGCGCGGGACACGGACAACACCGTCATTCAGGACTTGCGCAAGCGCTACATTACGATCTCCGACCGCGAGCGCGGCGTGGTGCAGCAGTTCGGCAAGGATCACCCACAGGCCGTCGCACTCGAGTCCGAGAAAAAGGATGTGGCAGGCCAGATCTACCAGGAGCTTCAGCAACTGACCGGTAGCTTCAAGAATGAATACGACGTGACGCAATCGCGCGTGAAATCGCTACGCGAGAACATCGACAGAGTTGCTGGCCGTAATTCGCAGACCAACATAACGATGGTCAAGCTGCGGGAACTGGAACAGCAGGCCGCAGCATTGAAGACCCTCTACGAGTCCTATCTCGGCCGCTTCGAGGAGGCATCGCAGAAACAGTCGTTCCCGATTGCAAAAGCACGCATCATCTCTGAGGCAGGACTTCCGACATCGCCTTCCAGCCCCAAGAAGACCATGACGATGGCGCTGTCGATCGTACTCGGGCTGATGCTCGGTGGAGGCCTGGCAGCGGTCCTGGAATTCCGCGACCGGTATTTCCATACGGGCAACGACGTTCGTGACAATCTGCGTATGCGCTTCCTCGGCTACCTGCCCTTCATTGGCGAAAAGGGCGTCGAGAGTGGTAAATCGGAAACGGGCGCCGCCACCCCGGACGTGCCGGATGCCAATATCGAGGACAATGGGCAAGTCTCGTTCCAGAAGATGCTGCGACTTGCCGTCGACAGTCCGCGCTCCAGCTTCACCGAAACGCTGCGCAACGTGAAACTGACGGCAGATGTCGTGATCCAGGAACGTCAGTGCCGCGTCATCGGCGTCATTTCTTGCCTGCCGAATGAAGGCAAATCCGTCGTGGCGCTCAATCTCGCAGGCCTGATCGCCACCACCGGAAAGCGGACCCTTGTTGTGGACGCCGATATCCGCAACCCCGGCCTCAGCCGCATGCTGACGACGCGTCAGTCCGCCGGGCTAGTCGAAGTCGTTCTCGACGACGTTCCATGGACGAAAGCGGTCAAGGTCGACAGCCGCACCAAGATGGGCATCCTGCCGGTTTCCGTCAGCAATCAGTTCGCCCATTCGAGCGAGCTTCTGGCATCAGCCGGCATGCGTCGGTTCATGGAATCTGCCCGCGAAGCCTGCGATTACATCATCGTAGACCTTGCGCCGGTCGTACCCGTTATCGACGCGAAGGCGTTCGCCTCACAGGTGGATGGTTTCGTTTTCGTCACCGAATGGGGCAAGACGCCGATCCAGATGGTTCAGAACCTGATGAACCACGAACCGGAGATCGCCAGCAAGACTCTCGGTATCGTCCTGAACAAGACGGACATGACAGAGCTTCAGCGCTACGCCGACCCCGGTGGCTCGGA
Organism: uncultured Agrobacterium sp.; assembly: GCA_913777615.1. Taxonomy (GTDB): domain Bacteria; phylum Pseudomonadota; class Alphaproteobacteria; order Rhizobiales; family Rhizobiaceae; genus Agrobacterium. Next base: position 30,440 of record CAJYTK010000011.1, read on the forward strand.
GCACTATCACGAGCAGTTCGACGCCTATTACGGTGACGCCAAGAAGCCTACGCCCGAAACGGTGTGACCAGGCAGACTATAGGCACGGATATTGGAAAGCGTGGGCGTTGATTGAGGCAGTGATAGCCTCATTCACGCGTCCAGGCCGTGGTAAAGCTCTGTAGAAATGCCCGCCCATGAGCGGGCAATTTCTTAGCGTGCCCTTGCGAGCCGACAGATTATTCGCCTTTATGTCGGCACGATCGATGCCACGCAGGATAATGCTACATGACCTCCCCTATCGCTTATGTCTCTCGCGCAACCGATGAGGAGGAGGCAAAGTGGATCGCGATGCTGTCTCAGGCGATGCCGGAAGAGACGATCGTTTCCGTGCGTCAGATGACGGACGACCAGCACAAAGCTGCGGAAATCGCCGTCGTTGCCAATCCCGATCCCGACGATATCGGCAAACTTTCTGGTCTGAAGTGGATTCACAGCCTGTGGGCAGGGGTCGAGCGGCTGGTCGCCGAACTTGGGCCCTCAACGCCGCCCATTGTGAGGCTGACGGACCCGGAATTATCGCGTGTAATGGCGGAGGCCGTTCTTGCCTGGACCTATTATCTGCATCGCGACATGCCGGCCTATCGTCAGCAGCAGGAAAGGCGGATCTGGAAAGACCTCGACTACCGGCATCCACGGGAGGTGACCGTTGGTCTCATCGGTTTGGGTCTGCTTGGCACGGCATCCGCAAGGCGTTTGCAGGATGCCGGCTTCAATGTCATGGGCTGGAGCCGTTCGCTCAAGGTCCAAGAGGGCGTGGAAACCCTGTCCGGCGAAGCCGGTCTTGATCGACTTCTGGCAAAAAGCGATATCGCCGTGTGCCTCGTTCCCCTGACCGCGCAAACCCGCGGGCTGATCAACGCTCGCCGCTTGCAGCGTATGAAAAAGGGCGCTTCCATCATCAATTTCGCAAGAGGCGCGGTCATTGTTGGCGACGATCTTCTGGAATCGCTCGACAGTGGCCATATCGCCCACGCCGTTCTCGATGTCTTCGAGAAAGAGCCACTGGATGCGAACTCTGCCTTTTGGACGCATCCCAAAATCACGGTTCTCCCGCACATCTCGGCCCCGACCGATCCTCGCTCATCTGCGGCGATCGTCGCACAAAATATCCGCAACTGGCGGCTTAGCGGAAACCTGCCGGCAACGATCGACGTGCAGCGAGGCTACTAAGCCTTGAGCGTCAAGGCTTGCCCATTGCCTGCTCGATTGCAAAACGGACGTCGGTTTCAGTATAGGGCTTGCATAGCAGCACGGCACCAGCAGGAGCGTTCTTCGGCAACAGATTGTCGCCGGTGGCGAAGACCACGGCAACGTCGGGCTTGCGCTGTTTGACCAGCACGGCAAGTTCCGCGCCTCCCATATCCGGCAGGCCGAGATCGGTCACCAGAACGTCCACCTCTTCGCGGTCGAGAAGGTCCAGCGCCTGAGATGCGTAAGCGGCTTCGACCACTGCGTGACCGCTTTCCATCAGAATATCGGTCGTGTTCATGCGGATCAGATCGTCATCTTCGACAAGCAGAATACGCAAGGCGTCTGTACTGGCAACCTTCGCCGATATCTCGGGCGCGGCGGCGCTGTCGGGCGTGCGGTCGCGTCCCGCCTCTGCCCTCTGCTTCTGGTTGGCGATGACATGGCGCAAACGTCTGGCAAGCGCTTCACGGGTGTAAGGTTTCGACAGAAGCTCGACGCCCGGATCCAGCTTGCCACCGTGAACAATGGAGTTTTCCGTGTAACCGGACGTAAACAGGATCGCCAGATGAGGCATGCGCTCCTTCACGCGCCGTGCCATCTCGCTGCTTTTGAGCGGCCCGGGCATGACCACATCGGTGAAGATGACATCGATCGGCACGCCGCTTTCGGCCACCGTCAATCCAGCCTGAGCATCCCGTGCGGTGAGCACGCGATAGCCGAGATCAGACAGCATTTCTACCACGGTGCCACGCACCTCATCGTCGTCCTCGACAACGAGAACGGTTTCAGATCCACCGACGACGGGACCGTTGTGAACGACGATCTCGCGATCCTCATCGGCAATGGAGCGCGGCAGATAGATGCGAACCGTCGTTCCCTGCCCGATCTCCGAATAGATCTTCACATGGCCGCCGGACTGCTTGACGAAACCATAGACCATCGACAAGCCAAGACCCGTCCCCTTGCCTTCCGGCTTGGTGGAAAAGAATGGTTCGAAGACGCGGTCGAGGATTTCCGGTCGCATGCCGCTCCCGGTGTCGGTCACCGCAAGCATGACATATTGTCCAGGTTCGACCTCCGCATGACTGCGGGCATAGTCCATGTCCAACGAGGCATTGCCCACTTCGATCGTCAGCTTGCCAGCGCCTTCCATTGCATCGCGCGCGTTGATCGCAAGGTTCAGAAGGGCGTTCTCAACCTGAGTCGGGTCGGCAAACGTATTCCACAGGCCACCCGCCGTGATGACCTCGACTTCGACCGCTTCGCCGAGCGAGCGTCTGAGAAGATCGTCCATGCCGGCGACGAAACGGCCGACATTGATCACCCTCGGTTCCAGCGCCTGACGACGTCCGAAAGCCAGGAGTTGGCTTGCCAGTTTCGCGCCACGGCTGACCCCGGCCAGCGCATTGCCGACCCGGCGCTCCGCCCGTTCGTTACCCGCGACATCCTTGGAGAGGAGCTGAAGATTTCCGGCAATGACCTGGAGCAGGTTGTTGAAGTCATGCGCAACGCCGCCGGTCAACTGGCCGATGGCCTCCATTTTCTGCGCTTGCTGAAGCGCAAGCTCCGTCTGGCGGCGCTCGGCTATTTCCTTTTCGACGCGCGTCTCGAGGCCTTCGTTCAACTGACGAAGCTGCTCTTCGGCCCTGATCCTGTGACGGATTTCACGCTCGAGATTAGCGGCATGTTCCTTTAGAGCCATCTCCGCGCTGCGCTGTTCGGTGATGTCGGTATGGACGCCGACCCACTCAATGATATCGCCTGTTTCTCCGATGATCGGCACGCCACGAATGGCGAACGTGCGATACATGCCGTCACACCTACGGACACGATGTTCCCATACATAGGTGGCCTTGGCTGCAACCGCGCGATTCCAGCTGTTTATGGAACCTTCGCGATCAGCCGGGTGCACCGCCTCGGCCCAACCGAAACCCTGATATTCCTCGAAAGACTGGCCGGTCAGTTGCGACCATGCTGGCTGTTCACCCTTCATCCGTCCTTCGGGACTGTTGGTCCACAATACGCCATGAACTGCATTAACCGCGGCCTTGAAACGGCTGTTGCTGACGATAATTTCGCGCTCTGCCTGCTTGCGGTTTTCGATATCTATGATGAGGATGTAGCAGCCGTCGACTTCACCTCTGTGATCGCGTCTTGGAACATAACGAATTTCAGCCGCATGCCGTACTCCATCAGCACGTTTGATGGTGGTATCGGACACAACCTCCTCACCAGCCATCGCCTTTTCTATGAAGGGCTTGCGCTCGCGAAAGAATTCCTCGCCGACGACATCGATAACTTGCTTGCCAAGAACATCTTCAGGCTTGCGCCCGAACCACTCGAAATAGCCCTGATTGGCAAAGCGATAGGTGTAGTTGAGGTCGATGAAGCCGACGAGAATGGGCAAAGCGGCGGTTAAACGGCTGAGTTCCTCGCGGCTTGCCGCCAGCGCCTGAACTGTCTTAACCTTTTCGGTGTTCTCAAGAACCGTACATAACAGACCTTCGACAACACCCGCATCATTATAGATCGGCGTGTAGAAGAGATCGAATACCACTTCTTCCGCAGCGCCGTTTCGGTGAAGCACCATTCTCTGATCGCGGAAGGACTGGATTTCTCCACGAAAACCCGCTTCCAGAACTTTCCGATTCCAGTCCCAGATTTCCGGCCACACCTGTGCAGCGGTACCACCAAGCGCTTGCGGATGTTTGTTTCCGGCAATTTCGAAGTAGCCGTCATTGTAGATCATCACATGATCGGGCCCCCACATCAAAACCTGCGGGATGGGGGAGTTAACGACTGAATTCACCTTCAACCGCAATATGGACGACCAGTTGGAAATCGGCCCCAACGAGGTTCTGGACCAGTCGAACGCCCGTACCAGCGCACCGGCTTCTCCACCGCCAACGGGCCAATTGGCCGAAGCGTCCATATCACTCATGCAAATTCACCAACAAGAACGTAGGCTTGCAACAGCCAAGCCTTGAACACAGGAAGTGGAAAGCGCTTTCGCTCGCCCTTTCGAATGCACTTATGAAGCTTTTTTTTCAACACTATGCAAGAGGCATGGAAGCGCTATTAGGTACAGCCATGTGCCAACCACTTCGAAAGAGCGTTTGAGGCCGCTTTTCCAGTTGCAAAACAAGCCGTTAGAAGGTATCCGCCCGTCGGCGCCTCCCAGTCGAGCATCTCCCCCGCGACGAAGACGCCCGGGCGTGCTCTGAGCATGTAATCGTCATCAATGCCCTCCCAGCGAATCCCTCCCGCGCTGGAGATTGCTTCTGCGATCGGACGAGGCGCATCTAGACTGAGTGGAAGCGCCTTGATCAGCCGTGCGATCTGACTGGCAGACATGCCCGCGAGGGATCCGCATTCGCGCAAAAGCGCCACCTTTACCGGCGGAAGACCAACACTCTTGCGCAATCTGTTCGAGAGACTGTCCTTGCTGGAGCCGCGCGCCAGATCCCGCTCGATGCGCTCCTCGGAACGACCCGGCGCCAGATCAATTGTCAAGACGGCTTGGCCTGTCGCCGAGAGGCTATCCCTTAGCGCGGCGGAATGGGCGTAGATCAGACTACCCTCCACGCCATGCCGGGTGACGACAAACTCGCCTTCGAACCGCCCGGCAGACGAGGTCGTGGTCACGGATTTTACCGGCTCGCCAGCGAAACGATCGCGAAAATGGTCGCTCCAGGCAACGTCGAAGCCGCAATTGGCCGGCTGGAAATCCGCGACATCGACTCCGGCATTTCGGAGTTCTTCCACCCACTCCCCGGTTGAGCCAAGCCGCGGCCAGCTCGCTCCACCAAGCGCAAGCAAGACAGCATCCGGTCTGATCTCAAGCGGCCCAGTCGGGGTCTCGAAGAGAAAGGTGCCATCACCCAGTCCAATCCACCGATGTCTGGTCCTGATTTCGACACCGTCACTAGCGAGACGGCCAAGCCATGCGCGTAGCAAGGGTGACGCTTTCATTGCCCGCGGAAAGACCCGGCCGGATGTGCCGACGAAGGTTTCTTGTCCCAATGCATGCGCCCAGTCGCGCAGCATAGACGGGGTAAAGCGATCGAGAGCTTGTTTCAGCCGAGGCTGCGAAGCACCGTAGCGCGTGGTGAAGAGTGCGTAGTCCTCGCCATGGGTGATATTGAGCCCGGACTTCCCGGCCATTAAAAACTTTCGCGCAACGGTCGGCATAGCTTCATAAACAGTTACGTCTACACCCGACGAGGACAGCTCTTCGGCAGCCATGAGGCCCGCCGGGCCTGCGCCAATGATAGCAACCTGTTTTCTGCGCATCGCCAACCGTCATCCTTCGTGTGTTTGCTCTTATTAATCCGTTTGCCACCGTGCGTATATCCGCTATTGAGACGGCATGTTCACACTGACCCGAACGGAAAACTTCGAGCAGGACATCAGGAAAAGCCGGTTCCTCGCGATAGCTGGTCCGGTGGCCGATGAGGACGCGGCTAAACGCTTCATCGCTCAGCACTCTAACCCCGCAGCCAATCATAACTGCTGGGCCTGGAAGATCGGACAAAACTACCGCTTCAACGATGACGGCGAACCTTCCGGCACAGCGGGCAAACCCATTCTTCAGGCCATTGATGGACATGCCCTCGATCATGTCGCGGTGGTCGTGACGCGCTGGTTCGGGGGCATTCTCCTTGGCAGCGGTGGTCTCATGCGCGCCTATGGCGGAACGGCGGCATCCTGCCTCAAAAGCGCGGAAAAGACTGCCATCATTCCAGCCTATCAGGCGCGAATGAGCTGCGTTTTTTCCGATCTCGCACTGGTCAAGGCACGCCTTCTTTCCATCGATCACCTTGTGATCGAGAGTGAAACATTCACCGACTCGGGCGCGGATCTGAAGTTGTCCGTGCCGGTCAGCGAGGCGGAGCGCATTGCGCAAACGATCCAGGACGTGACCAGCGGACGTGCCAATCTTCCCCTGCCGGAGTAGCAGGTCTGTGCTGCGCTGGCATGCTCCCCAAAACATGCTATGAGGCGTGCATGTCCGTCGATTTGCACAACCCGATCTATAATCCGCCGCGCGTGCCCTTCATCTCGATTGTCCATCAGGATGAAGGCTTTCTCGTGCTGGACAAGCCAAGCGGCCTCCTGTCGGTACCGGGACGTGACCCGGCTCTTGCAGACAGTCTCGCCACCCGGGTGCAAAAACAGTTTCCATCAGCGCAGATGATCAACCGCCTGGATAAGGACACTTCAGGTATCGTCTTGGTGTCTCTCAATAAAAAGGTGCATGCGGCGATTGCCAGCCAGTTCGAAAGCCGCACGACACGAAAGATCTACAAGGCTATCGTCTGGGGAGACGTTAAGGGCGAGGATGGTGAGATCGATCTCCCGCTTGCCTTGGACCAGGACAACAAGCCACGCCATCGGGTGGATTACGCGGACGGTCGCCCGGCGCAAACGCAATGGCATGTTTTGGAGCGTCTTCCTCTGCCTTCAACGCGGCTCGAGCTGCGGCCTCTGACGGGAAGAACTCACCAGTTGCGCGTCCACATGAAAGCAATCGGTCATCCAATTCTCGGAGATGAATTCTACGCGGAAAGTGAGGCACTTGCGGCATCGGGCCGTCTTCTGTTGCATGCGGAAGAGCTCGGCTTCACCCATCCCGATGGGGGCGATGTCACCTTTCGTGTTCTAGCCCCCTTTTGAGATGCATGATGGCACCGAAACAAACCAAAGAAGAATTTGTCGTTGATTTTGTCGGTGGAGCAGTCGGTCATCGGCTGCGCTCCGGTGAAGGACGCGGGCAGGCCTTGCCGAAGGCAGCTGGCTTCACCAAAGGCCGTACACCGCGTGTCGTGGACGCGACGGCGGGACTGGGCCGGGATGCGTTTCTGCTCGCCTCACTCGGTGCTGACGTAACGTTGATTGAAAGATCGCCGGAGATGCATGCGCATCTGGCAGACGGGATTGCTAGGGCGAAGGCGGAAGGCGGAATCTACGAAGAGATCGCATCTCGCATGACCCTTCTTCTTGGCGATTCCAGAGACTTGATAAAGGTTCTATCCCCCGAGGTGGTTGTCGTCGATCCGATGCATCCACCGCGCCATAACAGTGCGCTGGTAAAGAAGGAGATGAGGGTATTACGCGCTGTGGTGGGTGCAGACCCGGACCAGTTTGAGCTGATGATGACAGCCCTGGAATGCGCATCGAAAAGGGTTGTACTTAAGTGGCCGCTGAGGGCGGCGCCGATGGAGGGACTGCCAAAGCCCTCTCACCAGATTTGCGGAAAAAACACCCGCTACGACGTCTTCATGATGTTCCGAAATTTGCCTGCAGAAGACTAGCGAAAAACCGGTTTGCGATGGGCGTTCATCAATAGCTCATGACGCGAAGCAAAATCCCCGAAAAGCTTGCGAAGACGTTTCTCCTCAGCTTCGTCAAGCCTGTAGCGCCGGCAAAATTCCATGACGCTCAAAATCGGCTTGACCTCTGTAGTGTCAAGCGTGTCCTTATCCAATATTTGCATGATGCCCTCCTGACTGACGTGGATAAACGCCGCGCCAGAGGAAATGTTCCTCATTAAAATGCGTGGAGGATATTTTGCATGCGCGAACACGCGTCGATCAAGTTTTCTTGACGCTGACTGGTGCAACTAAAAAACGCTCGAATTGTTCCCGGTCCGCTCGATAAAACTGGAAGGGAGTGCCATGTTGCGCCTACGAAAGATGCTGTCCACCACGATTCTATCCGCCATGCTAACTGTGCCGGGCTACGCCATCGCACAATCATCCGGCCCGGCTGAAACCAACCCGCCGCACGGCAAAGATCAGCGTCCTGCTTTCGAAGGGCAGACCCGGGCGCCACAGCCGGAGAAAATGCCGTCTCTGCAAAAGACCGTCATAGCCGACGACCTGCCGCATCTGTGGTCGATGGCCCTACTTCCCGACGGGCGTATCCTTGTAGCGGCCAAGGAAGGCGCCATGCACATCCTTGCCGGGGGCAAAGTCGGTCCTGCTATCGAAGGCGTGCCGGAAGTCGCTTCGTCTGGCCAGGGCGGTCTTCTTGACATTGCACTCGCACCTGACTTCGCTACATCGGGAATGATCTATTTTTCGTTCTCCGAGCCGCGCGATGGCGGGAACGGCACCTCGGTAGCCTCTGCAAAGCTCGTTGAGAAAGACGGCTCGACAACATTGGAGAACACCACCGTCATCTTTCGTCAAATGCCGACCTATGACGGAGACAAGCATTTCGGCTCGCGGCTGGTCTTTGGCAAGAATGGGGAACTCTATGTGACGGTGGGCGAACGCTCCGACAAGGAACCACGTGTGCAGGCGCAGGATCTGTCCAGCGGCTTGGGAAAAGTTTTCCGGATCGACACCAGCGGCAAGGCGCTCAAGGACAACCCTTTTGCCGGACGTGAAAACGCGTTGCCTGAAATCTGGAGTTATGGTCACCGCAACATCCAGTCTGCCGCCCTCGACGGTGAGGGACGCCTCTGGACAGTAGAACACGGGCCGAAGGGCGGCGATGAGCTCAACCGTCCCCAAGCGGGTCTGAATTACGGCTGGCCGGTCATAACTTACGGCATCGAATATAGCGGCGACAGGGTTGGTGAAGGCTCGACCGCCAAAGAGGGCATGGAGCAGCCAGTCTATTATTGGGATCCCGTCGTCGGTCCTTCGGGCATGGTTTACTATGATGGCGATGCAATTGCGGAGTGGAAGGGCTCCTTCCTCATCGGCGGCTTGGTTACCAAGGGTCTGGTGGTGCTGAAAATGGACGGCGACAAGGTTGTGTCGGAAGGGCGTTTGCCGCTGGACGCACGCATCCGTGACGTGGAGCTTGGAAAAGATGGCTCTGTCTACGCCGTGACCGAAGAGCGGGGCGGCGGAAAATCGCAGATCATTCGCCTGGCTCCGGAAGCCTGATCAAATTCGCAGGAGCGGGCGCGTCCCGCTCCTTTTTTGCGGGAACGGACGCTGTTCACGACAGTTATTTGAGGAAACTCGAAGGCAGCGTGAGCATCATGAACCAACATCCCGTCCGACTCCTGAAGAAAATCGGCCTCACCTATGTCAGCGATCAGGAACCGGGCATTACCCGGGAGCGGCGCGGCAAGGGCTTTTCCTACCGGCTTCCGGATGGCACGCTGCTCTCTGACAAGATCGAAATTACCCGGATCCGGTCACTGGCTATCCCGCCGGCCTATCAGCGCGTCTGGATTTGCATGGAGCCCTCCGGGCATCTTCAGGCAACCGGCTTTGATGCGAGAGCGCGTAAGCAGTATCGCTATCATGCCGACTGGCATGCGTTCCGCGGTGAAACGAAATTTTTCCAGCTGAAAGCGTTTGGTGAAGCCCTCCCGGCGCTACGCCGCAAGGCGATTTCCGACATAGAAAAGGACGTGAACGGCCAGAGCCGGACACTTGCCGCATTGGTGCTCCTTCTGGATGCAGCCTATCTTCGCGTGGGCAACAAGACCTATCTGGAGAGCAACGGAACCTACGGGGCGACCACTCTTCTGAAGCGCCACGTATCACTCGGAGAAACCATCGAATTGCGGTTCGTTGCAAAGGGTGGCCAGAAGGTCCGCCGAAGCCTCCGGCATCCCCGCCTGCAGAAAATCCTTGAAGAAATCGCCGACTTGCCCGGCAAGCAGCTCTTCGTCTGGCAGGATGAAAACCACGTCGTCCATCCAATCGATTCCAGCGCGTTGAACGCTTACCTTTCGGAAACATCAGGCGAAGGCATATCGGCCAAGACCTTTCGCACATGGGGCGGTACGCTGGCAGGGTTTTGCCATGCCGCCGAGCGGCTGGCGAGCGGAAGTACACCGACGATCAAAAGCATCTGCGAGGCAGCCGCTGAAGAACTGTCCAACACGCCGACCATCTGCCGCAAAAGTTATGTGCATCCCTCCGTCCTCTCCCTGGCAACGGAGCCCAAAGCCATCAAGCGGCTGGAGACCGTTCTCGAAGCCCCTGCGAAAGCGATATCCGGGCTGAGGGCCGACGAAAGGCGCCTCATTGCTTATCTCCCCTGATAACGGGGGGCGCTAACCGATCTGTCCCGTTCAGCTTGGTGTCAGCAACGCCCTCCAGAAGGCGCTGATGAGCCGGCAAAGCAAAACAACTGTGCGCCTCCGGCTACACCCATTGCCACTGGAGAGCATACGTTTTGGCACCTTTGACAGATGACCTTCATCGCAGCACTATCCGGCGTCCCGAGATCGGCAGCATCACGCTCAGTGTTATCACTGCGCTCTATCTGCTTTTCTTCATGAACCAGACCTTCTGGTCGAAGGTGAACACGCATCTGTCGGCCTATCCAGTTGCCATATACGCGCTCTACATTGCGATGACGGCGTTTTTCATCGCAATTCTGGTCACATTCTCGGCGAAGTACATCATGAAGCCGATCTTCATGGTGTTGATCGTCATTTCGGCATTGTGCTCCTGGTTCATGGATCGCTTCGGAGCGGTTATCGACCGCGACATGGTGCGTAATGCATTCGAAACGACCACCGGCGAAGCGAACAATCTGATCACATCTGCTTTCGTCGTGCATATGATCATTTATGCGCTCGTTCCAATCGTGCTTCTCGCGTTCGTCCGCATCCGCCATCGCCCAATTCTCGGGAAGCTTTTCTGGAATACGGTCAGCGTGATCGCTTGCCTGGTCATCATCGCCGGGATGGGTGCGTTAAACTCCAAAACCTTCACCACTGCCATTCGTCAGCACCGGGACATCGTCAAGAGCCTGAACCCAATCACGCCGATCTTCTCGACCGCGCATTATCTCCAGGCCGCGAATAAGGAAGCGCAACTGACGGTCACGCAGACTGGTCTGGATGCGAAAGTGAAGGCCCCGGTCGTGGCTATCAACAAGCCGCGCATCACGGTGGTCGTTGCGGGCGAGACCGCTCGCGCTGCAAATTTTTCCCTGAACGGCTACGGACGGGAAACCAATCCGGAACTGAAGAAAAGAAATATCATCTATTTCCCGAGCACGGTCAGCTGCGGAACCTCCACTGCAATCTCCATTCCCTGCATGTTCTCGAAGTTCACCCGTTCGGAGTACACACATAGCAAGGCGCTTTCGAACGAGAATGTCATGGACGTTCTGGTCCATGCCGGCATCGACGCGCAGTGGCTCGACAATGACACCGGAAGCAAGGGCGTTGCCGACAGAATTCCCTATTTCGACCTGAGCGCGACGCGCGATCCCACCTTCTGCAAGACAGGTGAATGCAGCGACGACATCTTTCTCGACAGGCTGGACAGTTGGCTCGACCGCGTTACGAAAGACAGCGTCATCGTCATTCATCAACTCGGCAGCCACGGTCCGTCCTACTATCTTCGCTATGGCGACAATTTTAGGACATTCACGCCGGATTGCCGCACCTCAGAACTCGGCAATTGCAAGGACGAAGAGATCGTCAACTCATATGACAACACGATCCTTTACACGGACCATTTCCTCTCGGCCATCATTGACAAGCTGAAGGCACGCTCCGACAAGCTGGCGACGGGTATGCTCTACGCTTCCGACCATGGTGAGTCTCTTGGTGAAAACGGCCTCTATCTCCACGGCGCGCCTTACATGCTTGCACCGGCAGAACAGACGCACGTGCCCTTCCTTGTCTGGATGGATGATGATTTTGCACGCTCCATGGGTGTCGACCGCGCCTGCCTTGCCGACGAGGCGAAGGCTGGTGGCAAGTCCCACGACAATTTCTTCCATAGTATCCTCGGCATGATGAACGTATCGACTTCAGTCTATGACTCATCGCTCGATGTGTTCCGCCCATGTCAGTCGAAGCCCTCGACCTGACCGACAATCGCCTTGACGACGAACTGCCCGGAGCGATACGCATGGGCAGTTCAGGAGTGAGGGTCGAGTTGCGGGTTCTATTGGTTGAAGACGATCACGTTTTGGGAGAGGCGCTGAGGGACCATGTTGCCGCGGCAAATCACGCGGTGGATTGGTTTCAGACATTGAGCGAAGCGACAGCCGCAACTCAGACTGTGAGCTACGGCTTGATACTGCTCGATCTGCGTCTACCCGACGGAGAAGGACTGACACTGCTTCGAACGCTTCGCAAAGCAAACAACCCTGTTCCCGTTATCATCCTGACTGCCCATGATCAGGTCTCGGATCGGATCGAAGGCCTGAACGCAGGTGCCGACGATTATCTCGTCAAGCCCTTCAATCTGGGCGAGTTGACAGCACGGATGCTCGCCGTGTCGCGACGTTATGAAGGCCGTTCGACGCCGATCGTCAGGCTACCGGGAATTGAGATCGATCAGGCAGCGAAGAGTATCACGGTCAATGACCGGTTGCTGTCGCTGAGTGCGCGCGAGTGGGCGGTGCTTGAGAAACTTGTCGAAAGGCCAGGCGCACTGGTCTCGAAAGCGCAATTACAGGAAACGCTCTACGAATTCGGCGCCGAGATAGAGAGCAATACCGTCGAGGTCTATGTCAGCCGCCTGCGCAAGAAAATCGGCTCTGACCGCGTCGAAACCGTAAGAGGGCTTGGTTATACGATACGCTGATCTCATCCCCCCGAAGAACAGCATGACGCGTCGGATGGTTCTTGCTCTCGTGAGCGTGCTGGCGCTTTCCTGGATGGTCGCTTGCGCCATGGGCGTGATGGTGATGCAGGACGAATTTGCAGAGATATTCGACAGCGGCGTCCAGGAAACAGCCGACAGGCTGCTGCCGCTTGTCGCTGAGGATCTTCGCGAGCGCAGTCCGGAGGCGCAGCGCCGCCTAGGCCAACCCAGCACCGGCACGGAATATCTGACTTATCAGGTACGCGACCGCGACGGCGCGGTCCTGCTGCACTCTCATGACAGTGCCAGAGAGGGATTCGACGTGCCGCTCACACCGGGTTTCGCTGACACCGATACCCAGCGGATCTACACTGTCGTCACACCGGAAGGCGATCTTTACCTTCAAGTGGCAGATGCCTTCGCCAATCGGCGTGAAGCCATAGAGGAGGCTTCAACGGCACTTATACTGCCTGTTCTGGTCCTCATCCCTGCAAGCATCATCGCGGTTATCCTGGTCATTCGCCGTACCCTTGCGCCAATCCAGATATTGAGGGACGATATTGGCCGTAAGGATGGCGGCAACCTCGCGCCCGTCGATTCAGGCACACTTCCCGCCGAACTGGATCCAATAGCGCGCTCTGTCAATCTGCTTCTGGAAAGATTGCGCTCCGCATTGGAGGCGGAGCGCTCTTTCGCCTCCAACAGCGCGCATGAATTGCGTACACCGATCGCAGGCGCATTGGCACAGGCACAGCGCCTCAAAGCCGATATTCCGGCCAACCTGGCAGGCCGCGTCGACCAAATTGAATTGTCGCTCTCGAATCTGGCGCAACTCTCCGAGAAACTGCTGCAAATGTCTCGCGCCGAAGCAGGTATCGGCATTTCGGATACGCTTGTCGATCTTCTGCCAGTCGTTGGACTGATGGTGACGGACATGGATCGTTCTGAACTTGGTAACGGCCGCATCCGCCTTCACCATGCGGCGGATGCGACGCTGAAAGCCAAAGTCGATCCCGACGCCTTTGGCATCGCTATCCGAAACCTCCTGGAAAATGCGCTGACACATGGCGCGGAGGATTCCAAGGTGGAGGTGTTTGTGGAGGATAGCACCGTACGGGTGGTCAATGATGGTCCGACCGTTGATCCTGCGTTGCTGCCACGCCTGACGACGCGTTTCATGCGGGGCCAGACCCAGGCTGCCGGCTCAGGGCTTGGCCTTGCCATCGTAAGCAATCTGGCAGAGCGGATGAACGCGACCCTGACGCTTGCCTCTCCCGCAACCGGCCGTGAAGAAGGCTTCGAGGCGCGGATCGATCTGCCAAAGCAAGATTGAGGCCTTCGGAAACAATATCCGAAGGCCGGGTTCGCTCAATCCTCGTGGATGTGGCTGTGGTCGCGGGTATCGCGCATCTTTACATACACGATCAATGATAGCGCGATCATCAGCGTAACATACCAGAAGAACCAGCTTTCATGCCCAATCTGCTTGAATTTCAAGGCTACGAATTCCGCGGTGCCGCCAAAGATGGTGTTGGCCAGCGCATAGGGGAGCGCCACACCGAGCGCGCGAATATGGGCGGGAAACAGCTCTGCTTTAACCACCGCGTTGATCGACGTGTAGCCCGTCACGATCAATAGGCCGCCAAGCACCAGGGCAAACGCGATATAAGGGTCTGTGGTCGTCGAAAGAACGCTGAAGATGACATAGGTGAACAGCGTGCCAAGAATACCGAAACCGACCATCAGCGGCTTACGGCCGATTTTATCCGACAGGGCGCCTGCCAGCGGCTGGCAAAGCATGAAAACAAAAAGCGCGACCGTGGTGATCTCGGTCGCGGATTCCTTGCTGAAACCGGACGTATTGACGAGGAATTTCTGCAGATAGGTGGTGTAGGCATAGAAAGCGAGCGTGCCGCCAGATGTCAACGCCATCACCATCAGCGCCTCTTTTGGATAGTGCTTGAAGAGCGCCCATCCGCTGGATTTTGGTGTCTGAGCGGTGGCTGCCTTAGCGTTCTGGAAAGAGTGGGTTTCGACAAGCCCGCGCCGGATGTAGAACACCGCGATGGCAAGAATACCACCGATGAAAAAGGGAATGCGCCAGCCCCATTGGCTGAGTTGCTCTGGCGTCAAAAGGCGCTGTAACACCAGAAGCACGGCAAGCGCGACAAGCTGACCGGAAATAAGCGTTACATACTGAAAACTGGAAAAGAAGCCACGGCGGTTCTTTCCCGCCATTTCGCTGAGATAGGTTGCGCTTGCGCCATATTCGCCACCAACGCTGATCCCTTGGATCAGGCGCGCGAGAACGAGAATGGCGGGCGCTGCAATGCCGATCGTCTCGTGCCCGGGCGTCACGGCAATCATTAGAGATCCCAGACACATGAGCGTTACAGACAGCGTCAGCCCCGCCTTGCGGCCCTTGCGGTCTGCGTAGGTTCCCATCAGCCATGCACCGATCGGACGCATCAGAAAGCCCACGGCAAATACCGCGGCTGCACTCAACAGCTCTGCTGTCTGGTTGCCAGATGGAAAGAAGATCGGCGCGAAATAAAGGGTAAATGCGGAATAGACATACCAATCATACCATTCGACGAGGTTGCCCGCCGATCCGCCGATGATCGACTTCAATCTCGTTTTTTGATCAGGAGGAGTTCCAGCGGTTGTTTGATCTGGAAGGTTGCTCATGGTGGTCTCCGTTTATTTCAAGCCGGAAAAACAATATTTGGGCCGTGGGGTGCTGGTGTCAGCAACTGGCGTCTGAGGGCTATACACCCCCGCAACAAGAGCGGACAAGATAATTCGGACTACTTATTGTTTGCACGTATAGGTGCTTTGTGGCGTCTCGCCGTGAGACTTTCATCCGACCGGTATGACCTCGACGCAGGTGCCAAGCTAGGCAGTTCGATCCATACTTGTGAACATCGTTTGAAACATAACCTGCAGGATTGCTTTCACTGCGGCGTCTGCCCTATTAAATCCCAATGACCTATGCGTTTTCGCTTCTCAAGCCATCCAAGCTTCTGTTGCCGCTCACGCGGGCAGCCGAAGCGCTGGCGCGCTTCGATGAACGGGTGAGCCGTTCGCCAATCCGCGACGGGTTCCTGCAGCGGCAGAATTTTCAGGACGCGGTCTCTTCCCTCTGGATCGATGGCGAATTGGTGCATGTCGAGGATCTTGTCCTTCACGATGCGCGGATGGATATCCGCGCTCCTACAAACGAAATCGTCAACGCACACCGTATCCTTCGCGCAAGACGATTGATGGAAAGCCATGCGCCGCAGTGGCCGTTCGGCGACGAGGGCATCAATCTATTGCGTGGCAAAAGTTCACAACCGCAGCCGCTATCGCCAAATGTCGATACTGATAACGACGAGACTGAACAGCCCGACCGCGAAGACAAGAACAATACGGATGACGCTCTTGCCGAGGAGCTCGCCGAAATGGATGCCCTGCTTTTACGCAGCAGCGCTATGGTCAGCGATGCCCTCAGCTACCGTTCACCCGCGTTGCGATCCTCAGAAATACCCGAGGACAGGGGGGCCGTAGAGGAAAGCGAAGACGACCGGCTTCAGCAATGGCGAAAGCTTGTGGATCAATGCGTTGATTATCCCGGACCGCTCCGTGCGGCGATCCTGCTTGATGCCTGGCGCAGCCTTGAGGTTCTGGATCGCAGCCCCTGGCTTGGCCGTCAGTTGGCAGCGGCCTCCCTTCGCGCGGGGGGATTGGCAACGCTTCCGGCGCTTAACACCGGACTCCGCACCATTCAACGAGAGCGACGCCATTCACCGCATCAGGAGGAGCGTCTGATCGCAATCCTCGACGGGATGCATGAGGCTTCGCAACTGGGAATGAGGGAACATGACCGCCTGCTAAACGGCAAGAGCCGCATGGAGAGGCGACTTGCGGGAAGGCGTTCGAATTCGAGGCTTCCCGACCTGATCGAACTCGTTCTCGCAAATCCTGTCGTGTCCACCGCGATGATCGTCAAGGCGCTCGGTACCACGCCGCAGGGTGCAGTCGTTCTTGCCAATCAACTGGAATTGCGAGAGATGACGGGGCGCGGACGGTTCAGGGCGTGGGGGATTTTGTAGCCCCACGCCCCTCCTTTAGGCAGGTTTGATCAGCTTGCCATCGCGTAGCGTGGGTGCGAATGCGCCGCGCCGATCCTGCTTTCACCACCGACACGGAAGCGTCCAACCATGCTGGCCAGGTTTTCTGTTTCCTGCGACAAGCTCTGAGCCGCCGCTGTGGTTTCTTCAACCATCGCCGCGTTTTGCTGTGTCACCTTGTCCATCTGATCGGCCGCAGACGAAACCTCGCGAAGGCTGACAGCCTGTTCGCGAGCGCCGGAGGCGATCTGGTTGACGGTCTGGCTCATGCCGACAACCTGCTCGACGATCTTGCCGAGGGACGCACCGGTTTCCTCAACCAGTTGAACCCCGACCTCTACCTGGCTGGACGACATGGAGATCAAACTCTTGATCTCCTTTGCGGCCTGCGCAGAACGCTGAGCCAGTTCCCGCACTTCCTGGGCAACGACAGCAAAGCCCTTACCTGCCTCGCCAGCGCGGGCAGCTTCCACACCGGCATTCAATGCCAAGAGGTTCGTCTGGAAGGCGATTTCATCGATCACACTGATGATATTGCCAATCTTGCTGGACGATCCTTGAATTTCAGTCATTGCGGCGACGGCACGGGCAACGACATCACCACCCTTTTCAGCATCGCCCCTGGCGCTTGCGACCTTTCTTTGCGCATCGGATGCACCTTCAGCTGTGTCGTTGACGCCGCGGGTGACTTCGCTCAGAGCTGCAACGGTTTCTTCCAGAGACGCAGCCTGCTGCTCGGTGCGGCGCGCAAGATCGTTCGAGGCCGTGGAAATTTCGGTAAGGCCGGAGCGGATGGTATAAACCGCCTGCACGACATTGCTGATAGTTTCTTCCAGTGCGGTAACGGACACATTGAAGTTCTGCCGGATAGACTCGAATTCCGGCGCGACTTTTTCGTTCATCCGCACGGTCAGATCGCCAGCCGCCAGAGCGTTGAAGCGGCTCTGAACAACTTCCACGAAGTGACGGAGGTCTTCTGCTTTGGCGTTGTCCACGTCACTCTGACGCTTGCGGTCCGATTCGACTTGACGTTGCAGCTGCTCCTGCTCGGCCTGGACGTCCTCGCCGCGAGCCAGCGCGAAGCGGAATTTCTCAAGAGCGGCTGCCAGATTGCCGAGTTCATCCTTCTTTCCGGTCTGGGCTACCTGGTCCTTGTAGTTGCCATTCGCCATCTTGCCGACCGACCCCAAAACGGAGGTCAGAGGCTTCTTGATCAGGATCTGGGTCGCGACGAGAATAACGCCGAGCGTCACTACGAGAATGATCAGGCTACCGATCAGCATGTTGTAGATCTGCTGC
Source organism: uncultured Agrobacterium sp. (assembly GCA_913777615.1). Classification (GTDB taxonomy): domain Bacteria; phylum Pseudomonadota; class Alphaproteobacteria; order Rhizobiales; family Rhizobiaceae; genus Agrobacterium. Next base: position 48,612 of record CAJYTK010000011.1, read on the forward strand.
CAGACAGGCGCGGAGAAAACCGCTGGCGGCACGTCCAGTACCGTCGCCCAGGTGGTGTTCATGCCAGGCGCAGTGAACGGATAGATCAGGCGGACAGAACCATCGGGAAGGCCGTGGATCACACGTACCTTTCCGTCTCCCAAGGCCTGCTTGACCTGATCGGCGCCGACATCGGCGTAGTCCTTCATCAGATTGTCGGCGTTGGTGTGCGACAGCCACTTGCCGTTGCTCGCCAGCAACATGACGCTGCCACCCTCGAAAGGCTTGATCTGCGACAGGCTGGCGGTCAGATCGTCGAGCTTTATATCGACACCCGCCATACCCACGAGCGTGCCACCCACCTTCACCGGCACCGAGACCGATGTGACGAGCTTCTGCATGTTGGTGAGATAGGGAGAGGTGATGAGTGGCTTGCCGGTCTTCAGCACGCCGCCATAATACTCATCCTCCGGCTTGATCGACCATGTCGAGAACTCAACCTTGCCGCTATCACTCTTGGTCCAGTAGGGCGTGAAGATGCCCTCCTTGTTCAGCCCCTCGGTGCCCACGGTCGGCTTCGGGCTTTTGCCATCAACCAGTTCACACATCCATGCGCCAAAAACGTTTGGATATTGCGGCGCTACGGTCTCGATCATCGAAACGATGTCGGCGCGGCTGCGCGAACCTTTCTCAATGAAGCCACCGATGGTGGCAGCAAGCGTTGCGCCTGCCGATGTTGCGACGGATACATCTGCAGCGATACGCTGGCTGACCGCACCTGCCTTCTCCGTTGCAAGTGCCATGACGTCACGCTCTGTCGCTGACTTCACGTTCAGAACATTGACGGCGGTGTAAGCAATCATGATGCCGGCGATAGCTGTTCCGGTGGCTAGGATAAGCTTTCCGGAAACCGAATTGAGAATCTTCTTCATGCGACGAGCCCTCTAACTTCAGGGCGACGTTAGTGTAAACTTTTAAACAATCTGCAAACAAATCGCTGAAAGAAGAGCATTGTCTAATTGATAGTCCTTGAAATGGATTGATTGCTTTATCTGTCAGAAAAACCCACGGCTCTGCTTGATCGACAGATCACGAGAGCTGGCAGATCAGTCTTCCCTCACGGCCCGGAAATAAAAAGAGGTGACTGACGTCCAGCCACCTCTTCCTTGCTTGTTCTAATCCTACCTCTCAGAAACGAGTGACTGATGCACGCGCGTCGTTCTTGACGCTACACCATCGGCTTTCCCGCACGGAGGTCACAGACCATTCAAGCTGGGTAGCGCGATGCGTACCATTTCTGGAACAGAGCATATTGGCTTTCCAGATGACGGCGCTGAGACGCGCTGAGTTCGTCCGTTTCGTTGAAGTGCAGCGTGTATTCGGTATCGCCGTTCAGGACCATCAGATACTTGTAGTGCAGAACGAGATCCGGACCCTCATCATAGGTCGACAGCACAGTCAGTGCCTCTTCCAACTCGCGGGCCTCAGCGCGTGCGGTCGCATCGCCCTTGGCTGCCTTTTCGCACAATGCGACCAGATGCAGCACTTCCTTCGGCAGGGCATTACCGATACCGGTGATGGCGCCGCCGGCACCACAGTTGACGAAGCCATGATAGACGCCCGTATCTACGCCGACCATGAGAGTCAGGTCGTCGTCACCGGCGGTGATGTTTTCAGCAGCGTAAGTCATATCCTGCTTGCCGCCGAACTCCTTGAAGCCGATGAGGTTCGAATAGCGCGAGCGCAGATCGAAGAAGAGATCGGCGCGGGTGGCGAAACCGTAATAAGGGCTGTTGTAGATGACCGCCGGCAGACCATTTGCTGCTTCCAGAATGGCGGAGAAATGTGCCTTCTGCGCGGAAACCGACGACCCGCGAGACAGAACACGCGGAATGACCATGAGGCCCTTGGCCCCGACCTTTGCAGCGTGCGCAGCATGGCTGACGGCGGACTTGGTGTTGATTGCGCCGGTTCCGACGATGACTGGAACACCCGCTTCGGCAAGACGCTTAACGCCTTCCTGGCGCTGCTCGTCTGTCAGCAACGGCCAATCGCCCATGGAACCGCAATAGACGACTGCCGACATACCGGCGGCGATCAGTTCCTTGCCCTTCTTCACGAGGAGATCGAAGTCAGGGGTTCTGTCCGCCTTGCAAGGCGTCATGAGGGCGGGAATGCATCCGGTAAAGATCGTGCTGGCCATCGTTCCAATCCTTTCGCGGCACCACAGCCGCCTGATATGCACCCTTTTAGCATCAAAGCTCGTCTCTGTCGACAAATAAAATACAAGAAATTTGGCGGCGAAACTGTATTGACCCGTGAGTATCCTCTGGCGGACTCACAGGCTGAGATTGGCGCTCTGGCGGGTATCGGCGGTAATGTAGGAGCGGATCTGGGTGACGATCTGATCGGCATGTGCCCTTGCAAGCGCATCGGCCTTTTCGACATTGCGGTCGATGATTGCCTGGATCATGTCCTCGTGTTCGCTGACATATTGGTTGGGAAGCACATCGTTGAAGGACGAGTAATAGAGACGAAGAATACGCCTGCCTTCGTCCAGAAGCCGCGTGAAGAGTTCGACATAGTGGCGGTTGCCGCCGGCTTGCGCGATCGCGACATGAAAATCGCGGTTGGTGGAAATCATCGCCAGCGCGTCACGTTGCTCGACAGCAAGCGCGAATGCGCTCTGCAGGGCACGAATCTGCGTGATATCCGCTTCTGTATGATTGGCGGCTGCAAGCCGGGTGGTCACACGATACATCAACGTCAATGCATCGAAGAACTCCGGCAATCCTAGAAAGTCGATCTGCGACACGATGGTGGCGCGGTTGGTCAGCGTCGTGATCAACCCCTCGGCGGAAAGACGAACCAGCGCCTCGCGAATGGGTGTGCGCGATAGCGAGAAGCGTTCGGACAGCTGCAGTTCGTCGATCGGACTGCCGGGCGCAAGCCGCAATTCGATGATTTCGTTGCGCAGCGTCTCATAGACGGTGGAGACGCCAAAGCCTCTTCGGTGTGTCTGTTTTTCCCGCTCGTCGGCTTTGTCCAGCTCTGCCATCAGTTCATCCTTCGCTGTCAATTAGACAGGCTTAGTCCAGAATCGCCGCAGATGGGAAGGTCAAACCGTCCAATGAAAACGCCGGGACAATGCCCGGCGTCATCTCGATCTTCTCAGGCTGCGCGAAGCGCCGCGCTCAAGGGGATCTCTACATCGATTTCAAGAAGCGACATATGTTCGTCGCTGTCCATCTTCACATGGACCTTGTCGCTATCGATCTGCACATGCTTGGCGATTGCGGCGAGAATTTCCTCACGCAGTATAGCCACCAGATCCGAACCTTGATTGGTGCGCTCATGCGCCAGAAGCACCTGCAATCGTTCGCGTGCGACGGGTGCGGACTTCTCTTTGCGAAAAAGGCTGAAGATGCTCATGCAGCCCTCCCGAAAATCTTGGCGAAGATGCCGCGCTTTTCGCCGGGAACCGACAGGGGAATGTCTTCACCCGACAAACGTCGTGCCGCATCGAAATACGCCATGGCCGGTGCCGACTTGGCGTCTGCGAGCGTAACAGGGGCACCAACGTTTGAGGCGCGTAGCACGTCCATGCTCTCAGGAATAATGCCAATCAGCGGAATAGACAGAATTTCCAGAACGTCATCGACCTTGAGCATATCGCCACGCTCTGCGCGGGCGGCATCGTAACGGGTCAGAAGAAGGTGTTTCTCCATCCGCTCGCCGCGCTCAGCCTTGATCGTCTTGGAATCGAGAAGGCCGATGATGCGGTCGGAATCGCGGACGGAAGATACTTCCGGATTGGTGACGACAACGGCAACATCCGCATGGCGCATGGCAAGCGTTGCGCCGCGCTCGATACCGGCCGGGCTGTCGCAGATAACCCAATCGAAATGCTTCTTCAGTTCGTTGATGACCCATTCGACACCTTCCGGCGTCAGATTGTCCTTGTCGCGCGTCTGGGAGGCCGGCAGCAGAAACAGCGTCTCAAGACGCTTGTCACGAATGAGGGCCTGCGTCAGCTTGGCATCGCCCTGAATGACATTGACCAGATCGTAGACCACGCGACGTTCCGCACCCATGACCAGATCGAGGTTGCGGAGACCGACGTCGAAATCCACGACGACAACCTTTTCCTTGTTCTGCGCCAGCGCTGCGCCAAGTGCTGCGGTGGACGTCGTCTTTCCGACGCCTCCCTTGCCGGAGGTAACGACAACTACCTTCCCCATCCTGATCTCCTGTTTCCTTGCCGCTTACGGCTTAATTGAGTTTGTCCGCCTTGATCGTATCGTTTTCCAGCCAGAGCTGGACGGCCTGCCCCCGAAGCTTCGGGTCGATATCCTCCGCGACCTTGTAAACACCGTCGATGGCGAGAAGCTCGGCTTCAAGCTTCTTGCAGAAGATGCGCGCTGTGGCGTTCCCCAGCGAACCGGCCATGGCGCGTCCGCGAAGCGCACCGTAGATATGGATCGAACCGCCTGCGATCACCTCTGCGCCGGAAGCAACAGAGCCTACGATCGTCACGTCGCCTTCCGGAAAGATAATCGACTGGCCGGACCGTACAGGCTCGCTGATCATGAGCGACTGAACGACGCTGCGGATTTCCGTCACCGGTGCCTTCTGCGACTGAGCCGGGGTTTCCACCTCGGCAAGCGCCACTGGCTCCACGTCAACATCGGAGGCCGGCTTTCCGCCCTTGAGCGCGGGCGGCATGCCAGTTTCAATCATTGAAGGGCGCGCGCCCTCGATGCCCATGATGGCAACGTTGCGATTGTAAAGCTCTGCCAACAGGGACTTGAGGCCTGCCTTGTCGAGCTTCAGCTCGGCCACATCCAGCACCACCGGACGTGACAGAAAGAACCCGGCAGAGCGTGCTGCCAGATCGTCAAGTCGCTCCAGCCAGACATCCAGCGGCGACTCGGGAGAAAGAACAACCGCCAGAAATGAGCGGCCCTTGATACGGATCGAACGCGAGTCTGTTAGCACTTTGGTCATCTTGGTAAAGAATTCGTTGATAGAGAGGTAGCGGTGATTTGGTTAACAAATGGTTAACGCGGCCCATCCGCACCTGCGAAAATTAACTTCGATACCCCCTTGACCGTCTGACGGACTGAGTCGCTCGATCCCTGCCAAACTGGCCGCTTCACGACCTGCGGGAACCGGCCATAATCCAGAAGGTTATAAGCTCATCCGGGGGGAACACGATGACTGAGAACGCAACCAAACACTCATCTAGGGAAAGGGAGTTTCTGATCGGACTTGCGCGCGGCGTCGGTGGTGCGCTTCTCTTTGCACTTCCCATGTTCATGACGATGGAGATGTGGTTTCTCGGCTTCTACATGCCGCGGGAAAAGCTGCTGCTCCTATGCCTCCTGAACATCCCGCTTCTCGTGGTATTGGCAAAGCGTGTCGGCTTTGAGAAAACCTCTTCCTGGTTTGAGGCAATCCGCGATGCTGTCACAGCCTACGGGCTTGCGATCATCGTCAGCGCTGCCATTCTGGCGCTTTTCGGGATCATCAACGACCAGGTGACGACCAGCACGACGGTCGCAAAGATCGGACTCCAAGCCGTGCCTGCCAGCATCGGTGCGCTTCTCGGCCGCAGCCAACTCGGCATGCATTCCGAAGACGATGATGAGAGCGACGACGCAGAAACAGAGACGAGCTATTTTGTCGAGCTTTTCATGATGCTGGTAGGCGCTCTTTTCCTTGCGCTGAATGTCGCCCCGACTGAGGAAATGATCCTGATCGCCTACAAGATCACACCCTATCAGACGCTGATCACCGTTCTGCTGTCCCTCGTATTGATGCATGGTTTTGTCTACGCCCTGCATTTCAAGGGCGGACACGGCCAGCCGGAAGACAGCGCCTGGTGGAACACCTTCATCCGCTTTACGATGCCAGGCTATGTTATAGCCCTTGGCATCAGCCTCTTTTGTCTGTGGAGCTTTGAACGGCTTTCGGGAACATCCTTGTCGCAGATCGTTGCAGCCGTCGTGATTTTAAGTTTCCCGGCTGCAATCGGCGCGGCTTCCGCCCGCCTCGTGCTATGAGAACGCCATGACCAAATCCTCCGCAGACGGCCATATCGAAACGTCTTCACCTCACTGGATCGAGTGGGTAACCGGCATCGTGTCGTCGTTGCTCGTGATAGCGATGCTGGGCTGGATTTCATGGGACATCTATCGCTATGACGATTCTAAAGCGGATTTCGAACTTGCCGTCGTCTCGATAGAGCCTGTCAGCAGCGGCTTCAGGGTAAACTTCGACATCCACAATGTCAGCCAGTCCACGGCCGCCACAGTTCATGTGGTCGGTGCGCTGCGCAGCGCAGACGGAGCGACGGATACGGCGGATGTGACCTTCGACTATGTCGCTGCCGAATCCCATGATAACGGCACGCTGTTCCTCAAGAACGATCCGCGATCGGGCACGCTGGATTTGCGTGTTGCGGGCTTCACCGATCCTTGACGATCAAAGGCGCTGTTCGGTCTCATGGTCGAAGAGATGCAGAGATGCCGGATCGATGTTGAAGCTCACTAGGTCGCCGGCTTTCACATTGCTCCTTCCCTGAAGCGCCACCGTCATTTCCGGCTGCGTCGCCGTGGTGACGGAGGTCGCTGACCCTGTTGTTTCCACGATCCCGACCGGCAGCGTGATCATCGAGGATCCGGGCGGTGCGAGCGTGATGTGCTCGGGCCGGACGCCGACCGTGACCCGCATACCCGGTACAATAGCTAAGGGCGACATGATCGTTTGAGACTTCGACTTTCCACCGAAATTCAAAACGAGCGTTCGTCCGTCTTCCGCCGCGACAGCCGACACGAAATTCATAGCGGGGGAGCCAATGAAGCCAGCGACAAAGCGGTTCACCGGCCGGTCATAGAGCTCAAGCGGCGCTCCCTGCTGTTCGATAGCGCCGGCTCGCATGACGACGACATGGTCGGCCATGGTCATGGCTTCAATCTGGTCATGCGTCACGTAAACGGACGTTGCATCCAGACTGTTGTGCAGTTTGCGGATTTCAGCGCGCATGTGGACGCGGAGCGCTGCATCGAGGTTGGAAAGCGGCTCGTCGAAAAGAAAGGCCTTGGGATTGCGGATGATGGCGCGGCCCATTGCCACGCGCTGGCGCTGACCACCGGAAAGCTCGCGTGGATAACGTTGGAGGAGATTAGTCAGGCCGGTGATCTCGGCGATCTCCTCCGCCTTGCGCCGCGCGTCGGCCTTGGCCACACCCTTGAGGCGAAGCGAATAGGTAAGGTTCTTCTCCACTGTCATATGGGGATAGAGCGCATAGGACTGGAATACCATGGCGATATCGCGCATGCGTGGCGGCTGGCGGGTGATATCCTCGCCTTTGATCCGGATCGTGCCGCTTGAGATCGTTTCCAGACCAGCGAGTGTCCGTAGCAAGGTCGACTTGCCGCAGCCGGATGGCCCCACAAGCGCCACGAATTGACCCTTGGGGATGGCGATATCGATGCCACGCAGCGCGTGATAGGCGCCGTAGTGTTTCTGGATGCCGGACAGTTCGATCTGCAATGTCATTTGAGCGCTCCGGATGTCAGCCCGCTGACGATGCGGCGCTGAAGCAGGACGAAGATGATGAGAATGGGCGTTACATAGATCGCCGCGAAGGTCATGATGCCGGTCCAGTCGGAGGCGTTCGGCCCGACGAAGAACTGCAAGCCGACCGTCGCTGGCTGGAAGGCGCGATCGGTAATAAGCGAGCGCGAATAGACATATTCGCCGAGCGACTGAAGGAAGATAAGAATTGCGGAAACGAGAATGCCGTTTCGCGCAAGCGGCACCGAGATGCGCAAGAACGCGCCGATGCGACTGTTCCCATCCACCATGCCCGCCTCTTCGAGTTCACGCGGCACCTGGGTGAAGGCGGCACGCACCAGGACGATATAGAGCGGCAGCTTGTTGGCAGCGGTCGCCAGGATCACGCCCGTGCGCGGCCATGACAGCAGGCCAAGCTGGCTGAAGGCGACGAAGATGGGCGTCACCATCAGGGACGGCGGCAGAACTTGCAGCATCAAAACAAGGAAGAGCGCCATATCCATCCAGATAGAGCGGACACGCGCAAGGGCATAGGCGCAACCCGTACCGAAGAGCACGACAAGCGACACCGTGCCAAAGGCGATGATCAGCGAGTTCTGGATGAAGGTATCCATGCCCATGTCGTTCCAGACACGGGTTATCTTCAACTCTGGATGATGCGGCCAGAGTGTCGGCGGATTGGCGAAGGTTTCGGTATTGGTCTTCAGCGCCGTCACATACATCCAGTAGAGCGGGAAGAGGTAGATAGCGACGACGACGAGGGCGATGGCCAGCAGAAGCCAGCGTTTCCAGAGGTTACTAGACAACATGTTCGTGCCTCGTCGAGCGGACATAAGCGGTGGCAACGACGATGACCAGAAGGGTCATCACGACGGAAACGACCGACCCATGGCCAATGCGATACTCGCGGAAGGCAAGCTCCCACGACCAATATTGCAACACGTTGGAGGCATTGGATGGCCCGCCTTGGGTAAGCGCTGCGAAGAGGTCGAACTGCTGCAGGGTGAAGATGATACCGAGCGAAATGACGGCACCAAGCTGCGCCCGCATCATCGGCAGCGTGATGGTGAAGAAGCGCTGCAGTCGCGTCGCGCCATCGAGTTCCGCCGCCTCGTAGACATCGTCGGGGATCGAAGCGAGGCCGACCGACAGCAGGATCATGTTGAAGGGGACGCCGAGCCAGATATTGGCGATGATGACGGAATAGATCGAGATCGACGGATCAGAGAGCCAGAAGATCTTCTGCTGGGTGATACCGAGCGATTGCAAAAGCCAGTTCACCACGCCGAAGTCACCGGCCAGAATCCAGCCCCAGATCGCACCGACCACCAGTCCCGGCATGATCCAGCCCGCGAGGAAAAGACCACGCAGCCACGAGGCACCGGGAAAATCAAGCCGGAAGAACAAGGCGAGCGCCAGCCCAATGCCCAGCTGGAAAATGACCGAAAGAAAGACGAACAGAAAGGTGTTTCGAACAATCGGCATGAATAGCGGATCGTCTATGATCTCGCGGTAATTATCGAGACCGACAAACGGACGATCGAAGGTGGCGATGGTGAAGAGATCGACGCTCTGGAACGAGATGACAAAATTATAGATCAACGGAAAGGCTGAAAATGCGACAAGATAGGCGAGCGCGAACAGCACGAGCACACTGTCAAATCCGCCACCATCCCGAAAAACTCGATTGAAACGAAGCATTTCACCTCCCGATATCTCACATGAGCATCCCCGGGTGCTATGACCTACCCTAGGGATTGAAGCGCTCAAGCAGTTTGCAAACCGGCTGCGGACGAGACTTCTTCGCCCGCAGCACTTTGAGACAGACAGATGCTGCGGATTATTTGCCCAGGATCTTGTCGATCGATTTCTGTGCCGTCGCCAGGGCATCTTCCGCCTTGGCCTGACCAGTCAGCGTCGTCTGAATGGCAACCTGAATCGCCTTTGAAATCTTCGACCAGTCGGGGCTTGGCCCGCGGTTGCGCGCAAACTTCATCGACTCTTCGAACACCTTGTAGGCCTGCGGGTATTTCGGGTCTTCGGTCTTGACCGGATAGGCCGGAACGTAACCGAACTCGTTCCAGACACGCGGCATCTGCTCATACATATATTCGATGAACTTGAAGGCTTCCTCCGGATGCTTGGAGTTGGCAACGATGACGTTGTCGCCCTCTCCAAGCGCGGAGGCATGCGGCGCGCCTTCCTTTGGAACAGGCAAGATCGCGACGCGATAGTCGAATTTCGCGTCCTGACTAATGCGCGGCAGCTCCCATGGGCCGGAAATGCTCATCGCAGCGTTGCCGGCATTGAAGGTGCCAGTGGAATCCCATTGACCACGGATCAGCGTGTCCTTGGACGCGAGCCCCTCGTCGATGAACTTCTTCCACAGTGTCAGCGCTTCGACACCGCCCGGGACATTGACCTTGTTGTAATCACCGCCCGCCATCTGCAGCCATGGCAGGAACTGGAACGTGCCTTCTTCGGTCGCTGCGGCGGAGAAGGCCAGGCCATAAACGCCCTTATCCGGTTGCGTCAGCTTCTTGGCGGCATCGTAAAGCTCGTTCCATGTCTGCGGTGGTTTGTCCGGATCGAGGCCTGCGGCCTTGTACATGTCGGCATTATAGTAAAGCGCGATGGTGTTTGCGCCGCGTGGGATACCGTAGACGCCGTCCTTATAGGTAACGGAAGCGAGTGGGCCAGGCAGGATCTGGTCGAGCTTGATGACCGAGCTTTTTTCGATCATCGGCTTCATGTCGAGCAGCAGCTTGCGCGATGCAAAGAGCGCTACATCCGGATTGTCGATATAGGTAACGTCTGGCGCTTCACCCGTCGCCATGGCTTTCGCAAGTTCGTTGACCATATCCGGGAACTGAACCGAGCGGACGTTGACCTTGATGTCCGGGTTCTTGGCCGAGAATTCCTCCGCCATCTTGTAGTGGTACTCTCCCGGCCGATCGACGGTCCAGAGATTGATCTGAACCGGCTCCGCCCATGCGGGCGTCGACAATGCGGCAAGTGCAACTGCACCCATAAGCTTTGCAATAGTCATGATACTCCTCCTTTGATCATGATTGCGATGCCGGCCTCCACCGGCCTTATCCTTACAGAAGCGACGGGTCGCCGCCTCCATATTCTGCGGCGAGATCGACGAAGGTCCCTCCCCGGCTATGCTTCAGATAGTTGAGCGCATGGACCTGACCGGTCATTTCCAACTGATCGCGATAGACTGGATCATGCCAGCCTTCGATGTCGATCGAGCCTGACCAGCCGGCCAGCCGAAGCTCGGAAATGATATTGGTCCAGTTGCTGTCGCCGAAGCCTGGCGTGCGCATGAAAACGAATGGGTGCTTGCCGAAGATGCCGTGTTCCTTGATCACATCCCAACGGATGGTCGCGTCCTTGCCATGGACGTGGAAAATCTTGTGCGCCCATTTGCGGATTTGCGGCAGCGGGTCGATCAGATAGACCATCTGGTGACAGGGCTCCCACTCAAGACCGATATTGTCGTCTGGCGTCTCGTTGAACATCATCTCCCAGGCGTCCGGGTTGTGCGCTATGTTCCAGTCGCCCGTCTGCCAGTTGCCGTCCATGGCGCAGTTCTCAAACGCAATCTTCACACCCTTGTCGGCAGCGCGTTTCGCCAGCTCGCTCCAGATTTGCTTGTAGCGTGGCAAGCTCTCCGGCAAAGGCTTGCCCCGGACGCGGCCAGTAAAGCCTGCCACGCAGGTGGCGCCAAAATGATGGGCGTTGTCGATGCAGTCCTTCCAGCCTTGAAGGGTCTGGAGGTCCATCTCCGTCTCTTCCAGCGGATTGCCGAACATGCCGAGCGTCGAAATGGTGATATCGCGATCGCCGATGGCCTCGACGCAACGCTTGCCAAGCTCCGCAAGATCCTGGCCATTGGTCGTCTGCCAGAAGAACGGTTCGAAACTCTCGAAACCAAGGTCGCCGATTTCAGAGATGCGCTCGGCGGCGTCTCCCTTTGTCGCACTGACCATGGTGCCGATACGGACGGATTTTGCTGGATCGCTCATATTAGACCTCAGATTTCGATAGGAACACGCCGGCCAGTGCGGGCGCTTTCAATCGCGCCCATGACCATGGCCAAGCTTTTAATATTGTCGGACGAAACTGTTTCGGGAACTGTGCCGTTTTCGATCGCCCTAAGGAACGACAGGAGCACGCTAGCATGCCCTTGCGTCTGCTCCTCGTCCACAGTTTCAGAAACGTTTACGGAAGACGCTCCACGCAGAAGACCGTTGTCTGTCCCCGCCAAGGACGCGGAGAAATTGCCTTCCCCATCCCACAGGATCATACCCTCAGATCCGACCAACCGCCATGTGCTTTCCCAACTCGTACGCTCGCCTTCGGCACACCAAGAGCCGCGATAGGTAAACACCACATCATTGGACAGTTCGAAGATCGCGTTGGCCGATGCGCCGTGGGCATACCAGGAGCCGGCAGGATTTTTCTCGACGCAGTAGACCGCAAGAGGATCCTGATCGACCACGAAACGCGCTGCATCGAAGGTGTGGATTGCCATGTCCAGCAACAGCACATTCTGCATGTCTTCGCGGAAGCCGCCGAAGTGCGGCGCAAGAAAGAAGTCGCAGTGAATGGCGGTCAGCGTGCCGATGACCCCATCCTGAACGGCGCGACGCAAGCGACGTATGCCTCTGATAAAGCGTCTGTTTTGAACGATCGCGTGGATTTTTCCGGCATGCGCTGCCAAGTCGATCAGCGTCTTCGCCTCTTTGAGAGAAGGCGCCATCGGCTTTTCGCTCAACACGTGGCACCCCGCCGCCAATGCGGTGGCGACCACGCTGAAACGCGCATCAGGAATGACAACGTCGAAAACCACGTCTGCACTGGTTTTGGTAAGGACGTCCTCGAGGTCGTTGCCGATGACGACGTCGCGGAGCGAGAACTCGTCGGCTAGAGTTCGTGCCGCGGTTTCGTTCAAATCGACAAGACCGCATATGCGGATTGAGGCCTGCAAATCTGGATGTGATTCGATCGCGCGCAGCCAGCCTTTGGCCATAGCTCCGCACCCGCACAAAACGGCGTTCAATGTCACATGATCCTCCCCGCTGCGCGCAAACTCCTCTTTGCGCAACCAGCTTTCGTAAACGTTTACGAGACTATGCTTAAGATGCTAGATGTGTCAAGACGATAGTGAAAGGCTTCTCAATTCCGGAGCCGGGAGGACATGCATGAAGGGCATACGCCAGCTCGCAGACTATCTGGATATCTCCATCGGCACCGTATCCCGCGCCTTGAACGGCAAGCCGGACGTGAATGACGACACCCGCCGCAAGGTTCTGGAGGCAGCCGAAAAGCTCGGTTATGTCGCGAACCAGTCTGGACGGAGTCTGAGACAGGGAACGACCAACGTCATTGGCCTGATGACAGGCAGCGATGCGCAGACTGTCGAGAATGCAGACAACTTCTTCCTCGGCCTGACGGATGGGCTGCAAAGCGTGTTTTCCGCCCACAATCTCGATCTCATTGTGCTGCCTTGTCCGGCCGAAGAAGATCCGGATGAATATTTAAAGCGGATGGTAGCGCGGCGCATGGTCGATGCGATGGTCATCTCCTCCACCAGCAGGATCGACAAGCGTGTCGATTTCCTCAAGCAGACACGGCTTCCCTTTGTCACTCTTGGGCGAACGGGTTCCAGCACCGATCACGCCTGGATCGATCTCGATTTCGAAGGCGTGGCGAGAACCGCCGTGCTTCGTCTTGCCGCTGCAGGTCATCGTTCAATAGCCGTTGCTGCACCAGATACCGATATCAACCTCGGCTACGTTTTTCTGGAGGGGTATCGCAAGGGTCTGCAGGAAGCTTCGCTCCCCTATGACGACCAACTCATCATCCGCGCCAAGTCCAGCGAACAGGGTGGCTATCACGCGGCAAGCGAATGGCTGCAAATGCGCCCACGCCCAACGGCGCTTATTCTGATCTACGAATTGATGGCAATCGGTCTCTACCGGCGCTTGGCCGAGGTTAACCTGCGCGCCGGACAAGATCTCGCTGTGATCGGGTTTCGCGAAGGACCGAGCGGCCAGTTTCTCGAGCCGAGGCTCACAAGTTTTCGCATGTCGCTGCGTGATCTCGGCGTCTCTGTCGGCAAGACCCTGCTGTCGACCATGCCGGCTTATAGCAGCTTTTACCCCGATCAGCCAAAAAACATCATCTGGCCGATGCAGCTCATTCCGGGCGATAGCGATATCTCCGCCTCGCAATCCAAATGATATCCGGCCACCATTAGGAGGCCGGATATCCTCATTCACTCAAGCCTCAAGCCAACGGACCTGCTCAGGCGTCAGCTTGATGTCGAGCGCCGACAGGCTGTCTTCCAACTCGGCGATGGTCCGTGGACCGATCAGCGGGATGACCGGGAATGGCTGGGCGATCACATAGGCAAGTGCGATGTGGATCGGATGACGGCCAAGCTCCTTTGCGAGCTCGATGGCACGGTCACGGCGCTCGAAATTGCGCTCGGAGTACCAGACGCGCACGATCTCTTCGTCGTCGCGCTTGTCCCGGCCTGCTCTGTCCGTGAAGAAGCCTCGGCCTTGGCTTGACCAGGCAAAGTTCGGGATCTGGCGTTCTTTCGCCCACTCTTTCCAGGGCTCGTCAGACGCCGCCACGCATCCGGCCCAGATCGGGTCCAGCATCTCGGCCAGCGAGAAGTTGTTGGACAGCGCGCCGGGTGCTGTCTTGCCGGTCTTCTCAGCATAGGCAATCGCCTCATCCATGCGCTGGCGCGTCCAGTTCGAACCACCGAAAATGCCTCTGATGCGCCCGCGCTTCACCTCGGCATCCATGGCATCGACGAATTCACCCACAGGGACATCGGTATTGTCGCGATGCATGAAATAGATGTCGACATAATCCGTCTTCAGCCGGTTCAACGATTGGTCGAGCTGCTTGGCGATAACGTCAGGATAGCAAAGCGGCGAATGCGCTCCCTTGCCGATCAGCACGATCTCTTCACGCGGAACGTTGCGGCTGGTGTGCCAGTCGCCGAAGATCGCTTCGGTCTTGCCGCCGCCATAGACGAAGGCTGTATCGAACAGATTGCCGCCTGCCTCGTAGAAGCTGTCGAGCGTCAGCGAGGCGGAGGCGAAGTTGGGAAAGAACTCGAAACCGAGCGCCACGACGGAGGCAGGCTTTGCAACGCCCGGAATCTGCCGCTTGGGCACGGAATTGCCGGGAGCGACCTTGCCGCCAGCGATGTTCAGAACTCGCTTGGCTGCGGTCTCCACACCATATTCCAGGCCGACCGATGCGCGCCACTGGTCCATGACCCTGAGGTTCCCGAGCGTATCGGCCCAGCTCATCCCAGGATAAGCAAATTCCGGTGATGTGTTGCGGATGGCCTCACCCGCCGCATCGACTTCGAACGAGTAAAGATAGCGATCTTCCGCCACATTGATGGTCTGGCGTTCCTTGCCCTTAATCACATCGATCTTGCCGACCCCGCCCTTATGGCCGGAGGCGAACCAGAAGTCTGGCACTTCGATGCGCCCTTCAGAGCCGATGATGCGCAGCACGTTATCCTGGTTTGCCATGATCGAGCAGGAGACTTCGGCTATGATATCATTCGGAAATTTCAGGACGGCGGACGCCCATTCATCGACGCCCGACTGACCGAGATGGGCGACGCCGGACACCTTGGTAGGCTCGATAAAAGGCTGACCGGAAGCGGCACCGGCAATTAGCCGTGCCATGGAAACCGGATAGCCTCCGACATCGAGAATGCCGCCACCGGCACTCTCATTGGCAAAAAGCCGATGATCAGCGCGGAAGCTGCCCATGCTGAAGCCGAAACTGGAACGGATAATCCGCACCTCGCCAATCGCGCCGCTCTTGACCAAATCGACAATCTTGGCGGTCTGCGGATGCAGCCGGTACATATAGGCTTCGCCAACGAAGACCCCTGCCTTCTTGGCCTCATGAAAAATGGCATCGGCATCATAGGCCGAAAGCGCAATCGGCTTTTCCACCAGCACATGCTTGCCCGCGCGGATCGCCTTGATGGCCCATTCCGCATGGCCGGTGTGCGGGGTTGAAATGTAGACCGCGTCGATCTCGGCATCCGATAACAGCGCGTCGTAGCCACTGACGATGCGAGCGCCGGGGAAGCCATCGCTCAGGCCCGGGCGATCGGGGTTTCGCGTGGCGATCGCGACTAGCTTGCCGGTGGTGGAGTGTGCAACGCCTTCGGCAAAGGTCTTTGCGATGGTGCCAGGTCCGATGATACCCCAGCGTATGGGTTGAAGGTCGGGCATTGTAGTCCTCATCTGCTTTTGATGGAAAAATGGGGTCAGCGTAGGCGCTTGCCACCGCTGTCGAAAAGGAAAGCCTTGTTGGCAGGAACGGAGACGGTAAGCCGATCGAGTTTACCGACATGCCGGGACTCGGGTCGCTCGACGACCAGCGGTAGCTGCTCCGCCAGATGGGCGTAGACATAGCTGGTGTTACCCAGATGTTCCGCGACATCTACCGCGACCGTCAAATCAGCAGCCTTGCCGGCATCCTCGAAATGCTCCGGACGAATGCCGAGAATTATAGGCGATCCGGTTCCGGGCCGTGCTGCAATCGGCAAGGTCAGTGAGAATGACGGCGCGTGGTCGAGGGTGATGGTTACGCCCTCGGCGGCCTCACCAGTGACGATGCCCGGCAGAAAATTCATCTTTGGCGATCCGACGAAGCCTGCAACAAATCGGTTTTCAGGATCATCATAGAGATCGAGCGGCGCACCGGCCTGCTCGATCTTGCCACCGCGCAGCACCACAATCTTGTCGGCAAGCGTCATAGCTTCTGTCTGATCGTGGGTCACGTAGATCATCGTGGTCCCGAGTTGCTTATGCAGCTTGGAGATTTCCACGCGCATCTGCACACGCAGCTCCGCATCGAGATTTGAGAGCGGTTCGTCGAACAGAAACACCTGCGGTTCGCGCACGATGGCCCGACCGATGGCAACACGCTGCCGCTGGCCGCCGGAAAGCTGCTTTGGCCTGCGCTGCATCAACTCGTTGATCTGAAGAATTTCGGCGGCACGCCGCACACGGGCTTCTGTATCCGTCTTCGGATTGCCGTTCATGCGAAGGCCGAAGGAGAGGTTTTCTTCGACCGTCATATGCGGATAGAGCGCGTAGGATTGGAAGACCATCGCTATGCCACGGTCGGCAGGTTCGGCATCGTTGACGACATCACCACCAATGCTGATCTCCCCGTCGGAAATATCCTCAAGACCGGCGATCATGCGCAGAAGAGTTGATTTACCGCAGCCGGAGGGGCCGACGAAAACGACGAACTCGCCGTCCTTGATCTCGAGGTTCGCACCATGGATGACCTCCAGCGAACCATAACGTTTGACGACGTTTTTAAGTGAAAGTCCCGCCATGCGGCTCCTCCCGGATTACTTGACGGCACCGGCAGAGATGCCGGCGATGAAGTGGCGCTGCAACACCACGAAGATGACGAGAATGGGTGCGGTGAGCAGAACAGCACCTGCCATGATACCACCCCAAGAAACCTTGGTGAGCCCGATCAACGTGCCGAGGGCGACAGGTGCGGTCATCATGCCAGGCCGCGAATTGATCAGCAGTGGCCAGAGGTAGTTGTTCCAGGATGCCAGGAACAGGATGATCGAAAGGGCGGCCATCGTCGGGCGCGCAAGCGGCAGCGCGATGCGCAGGAAGATTTGCCACTCCTTTACCCCTTCCACACGCGCTGCATCGAAAAGCTCACCCGGCATCATGGTGAAAGACTGGCGCATGAAGAGCACGCCGAGCGAGTTGAACAGCGGCGGCACGATCAACGCTACCCATGTATTCGCAAGCTTGAACTCGCGCGCCACCATAATGAACTGCGGAATGACCACGACCGCATAGGGCAAGGTGATCGTGCCGATAATGATGGCGACAACCACCGAACGTCCGGCGAAGCGATAGCGCGCCAAGGCCCATCCGGCCATCGAGGTCAGCATGACGGAAAGAACCGTGTAGACCACCGCTACCGTGATCGAGATGAACATGGCCCGTAGAAAATCGGTATCGGCCTGAAGGTTCTGGAAATTCTCGATGAAATGCGTCGACGGGATCAACTCGATATTTGGGCTGAAGATGCCGTAATCCGGCATGGTGGAGAAGACGAACATCATCCACAGCGGGAAGAGCCAGATCAGCGCAAGCGGCGTCAGCGTCGCGTGCAGTGCTATTTTCTGCCAGAGAAGCGATCTCGATTTCGACCTCATTTCTGCTCCCTCCCGACCCAGAGATTGAAGAGCGATATGACGATGGCAAGCGCTGCGATCGTATAGGCAATCGCCGAGGCATAGCCGAAATTGAGCGAGGTGAAGCCCTGGCGGTAGAGGAAGATGCCAAGCGTCTCTGTTCCGCCACCCGGCCCACCGCGATTGGTGATAAGGAAAGGCTCGGTGAAGAGCTGCATCGTCCCGATGACCGACAACACCATGCAGAAGATGATAATGGGTTTGAGAAGCGGCAGCGTGATGTGAAAGAATTGTTGGCGCTTGCTGACCCTGTCTAGCCGCGCCGCCTCATAGACGTCGCCTGGAATGGATTGCAGCCCAGCAAGAATGATGATCGCGTTATAGCCCGCCCACCGCCACGTCACGGCGATAATGATCAGCGCCATGGCGGCTGTGGCATTGTCGAACCACGATATGGGTGGGAGGCCGACATTCACCAGCATCTTGTTGATGATGCCGAAATCGGCACTGAACATCAGACGGAAGACGGCAGCATAGGCAACCTCACCCACGACAACCGGGGCGAAGAAGGCAAAGCGGTAAAGCGGTCTTGCCTTCAGCATGGGAGAATTGAGCAGCACGGCCATGATGGTGGCCAGCGCGATCATGATCGGCACCTGAATGACGAGGATGATCAGCGTGTTGTAAAGTGCGTTGTAGAATGCCGGGTCGCCGATCAGACGGCCCCAGTTCATCGTCGGCGCAAAGCGCCACGGATTGACGCGTGTGTTCTGAAACGAGAGCAGAAACGAATTGATGATTGGCCAGAGCCAGAACGTCGTGAAGATCAAAAGATAGGGCGCGAGAAACGCGTAGGCGACCCTGGTTCTGATGGGCATCTTCACCTCCCGAATGATGATTGTGCATGAAGGCTGAGCCTATCCGGGCGCCCCATGCAAGGGGCGCCCGGCTCTGGTTCAGCTTGGGAGATCACTGTGCAGCCGGAAGACCCGTTGCGGATTCGATCTGCTTGGCGGCATCGTCGAGTGCCGTCTTGGCGTCCGGGTAACCGCCCGCCAGATATTTGGTCTGGACCGCACGGTAGATGCCTTCCGCATCCGACTGATAGGCCGTGCCTCTGCTCGGCTTGATCTTCGGCAGGGTCGCCAGAATATCCGTCCATACGGCCTGCCCGCCCCAATAGGGTTGCGGCTCCTTGACGAACGGATCGTTGACGGCAGACAGGAGCGACGGAACGAGGCCGAAGGATTTCAGCATCGTCACCTGGCCTTCATTCGTTGTCAGCGCATAGTCGACGAATTTCCACGCCGCTTCCTTGTTCTTGGAGACGGAGCTGATGGCAAGCGACGAGCCACCGAGGTTGGCCGCCCGAGGACCATCTGCCGTTAGGCTCGGCATAGGATAGACGCCCCACTTGCCGGAAAGGTCTGGAGAGCCGGAGCGGATCGAGCCTTCGTACCAGCCTCCATACATCTGGCTCGCGACCTTGCCTGCCGTGTTGGCCTGGATCTTTTCATCCCAGATCGCGGCTGTGATGATGCCCGCATCCTTCATCTGCTTCAGCTTTTCCAGCGTCGCAACGCAGGCTGGCTGATTGATGGTGATGGATTGCCCATCTGTCGAAAAGTAACCGCAGCCCTGCTCGTTGGAGATCATGCGGAACCATTCGCTATCACCATTGAAGTCGGCCTGCGTCATGACCACGCCGGGATTGGCCTCCATGACCTTCTTGCCGGCGGCAATGAAATCGTCCCAGGTCTTGATGGTCGCCGGATCGACACCGGCCTTTTCATAGAAGTCACGGCGGTAGAAAACGGCAACAGGACCGGAGTCCCACGGAACGGCATAGGCGACGCCATCGACTTCCAGTTCCGTGCGTTTAAATTCAGGGAAAAGCGCCTGCTTTTCAGGCGTGTAACCGAGCGCGGTGACATCGGTAAAGCAATCCGGAAAGCGGCTCCAGAAAACTTCGGCCTCAAAGTTTTCAACGGTTACGATATCCGGCAGGCCCTCCCCGCCAGCGGCACAGGCGGCGAGCGCCTTATCATAAACCTGATTGTTACCAAGATCCTGGACATCCACCTTGATGTCTGGATTGGCCTTGTTGAAGCCTTCCAAGGTAGATTTCAGCGCCGATGCGGCAACATTCCAGCTCCAGATCGTGATGGTGGTTTGTGCGGATGCGGGTGCTGCCGCAAGCAGGGCAAGCGATACCGCCACGCCCGTCAATTTTAAGCACATTGAAAACCTCCCTTTTTCAATTGCCGTTCTTAAGCGAACATGCGCAGATTAGCGGGGTGGCGAAATCTGTCTCGTAAAAAGGGAACGTGAATTTGTCGAAAAGTAAGATCGATGAAAAAGCCGTCTATCAGCCGGGTGCGAGCAGCATCGAAGGGTGGCCAACGACGCTGCAGTTTTTCTACGACCATCCGCCCGTCATGCTGATGCCCCACTGGCACGCGCAGGTCGAGGTCAATTATGTCATGTCGGGAAGCGTTCACTATCGCATGGGCGACCATACGTTCCGGATGGGCGCCGGGCAAATGTGCCTGTTCTGGGGCGGGCAACCGCATCAGATGGACGAATCCTCAGATGATTCCTTTTACGCTGGCGCACATCTGCCACTTTTTCACTTCTTCCGAATGCGCTTGCCACCGGCTGTATCGGCCATGCTGATGGGTGGCGCGACTATGCTGACCGACGTCACAGGAAAGGCGGATGACGAGAACTTCGCCCGATGGCGGGAATATGCTAAATCCGGCGATACGGCAAAGGCGCAACATGCGGTCGAGGAGTTGATCCTGCGAGTCGAGCGCATGTTCATGGAGCCCTACGACGTGATCTCTTCGGCGGCCTCAGCCGCCAATACCACGAGCCAGGAAAACGCTGCATCTGTTGCCGTTGCACGCATGTGCGATTTTATCGCCGCCAACTTCCTCGACGATATCGATGCGACGGATATTGCCCGAGTGGCCAACCTGCACCCGAAATATGCCATGAACCTGTTCCGCAAATCGACGGGCATGACGCTGATGAAGTATCTGACGCTTCTGCGCCTGTCACGGGCGCAGGCCATGCTGGTGAATGGCAAGGAGAGCATACTGAGCATCGCGATGGAAAGCGGCTTTGGATCGGTCAGCGCATTCAACAAGGCGTTTCGCCAGATTGCCGGTATTCCGCCATCAGGCTTCCGGCGCGGCAGCAATGGCTATTTTCAGTAGCCGCAGGGTTATTGCTGTCTGAAGCCTGCGACGGACCGTGAGATGGCAAAACCGTTAATCGCAATTTAACTATTGCATGTGCGTCAAAGATGGCTATTTTCCCTGCTGCGCTGCAACATCATCTCTCCTTTGCAGCGCAGTCGCATGCAATCAACGCGACGGCACTCGCCGCCGACACGTCCGTGTCCATTCTTTCAGGGAGATTTTCAATGACGATTTCCGTCTCAACATCTTTTACAGCACACGAAGCCAATGCGCCTTTTGCAGGTAAAATCGCTTCAGCCCGTAATGCGGCAGGCTATACGGTCGATCAACTGGCCTTGACCTGTGGACTGACAACTCAGGAAATTCTTGCGCTTGAAACGGGCGCAGACAGCGACCCATCGCGCCTCAAGCGCGTTGCCAACGCGCTCCAGATTCCTCTGGCTGCCGTTCTTTAAAGACCTGAACACACGCCGATCGACGAAGGGCGCTTGCGGCTGATGCCAAATGCAAGCGCCTTTTTCACATACAATATTTCTTATCCTCTTCGCTCTTCCATTTTCCGCTATGATGCACCAAATGCCCTGCATGGAGTGGGAGCGCTGCCGCCTCTTCAAGCATGTTAAGGCGAAGGAGGCGAGCATATGGCTCTTGTTGACAGCGTAGAGATTTCACACCCAGTCGAAAACAAAGCGCTCTGGCCACACCAGAGAAGCAATGTGCTCGACTGGCTCGTCACACAGACCAGCGGCAATCGCTATATCGACAATATATTCGTCGAAATGTGCGTGCGCCTGAGAGATCAGGGCGTCTCTATTGCACGCGCATCGATGAACTTCCTTGTCCAGCATCCACAATGGCGCGGCGCTCGTATCCTTTGGCGCAACGGCCAGCCGGAAGCGGCATTCGACACCTACGCCTATGGCAGCGAAACGGCGGCGGAATATCTGAACAGCCCCTTGTACGATATCCATAACGGGGCGGAGGAAGTCCGTCAGGCGCTCCATGGACCAGGCGTCATCGAGCGGGACTACCAGATTTATCGCGATCTACGCCAAGAAGGCCTGACAGACTATGTGGCCTGGCCGCTCCAACACACATTCGGCAAGCGCCATGTGGTGACATTTGCCAGCGACCGGCCGAACGGATTTCTGGCGTCCGAAATCGAAACGCTGAAAAGTCTGGTGCCGGCGATCGCGCTGGTTTCGGAAATTCGTCTGAAAAATCGTATGGCTCGCACATTGCTTGAAACCTATGTCGGGCCCCATGCCAGTCAGGAAATTCTGGACGGCGCAACCCGCAGAGGAAGCGGCAACACGGTGAGCGCTGTCATCATGATCTGCGATTTGCGGGACTTTACCCGGATCTCCGACTTGTGGCCGCGTGATGACGTGATCGAATTGCTGAACGGCTATTTCGATGCGATGGCGGAGCCGATCGAGAAAAACGGCGGTGAAATCCTCAAATTCATGGGCGATGGCCTGCTGGCAATATTCCCGTTGAACAATGCCGATGCCGCAACCAATCTGATTGCAGCTATTGGCGAGGCGCAGGAAGGGCTTAAAAAGCTGAATGAAAACAATATCAAAAGAGGCCATGAGCCCTTCGGCTACGGGATTGGCGTTCACGTCGGCGATGTCATGTACGGCAATATCGGCTCCCGGACCCGTCTCGATTTCACGGTGATTGGCCCGGCAGTCAATATCGCTTCACGGCTGGAAACCCTGACGAAGACCGTCGGCAGGCGCGTTCTCCTGTCCGAGGACTTCGTCAGCATGCTGGAGGACAAGAGCACGTTCGAGAGCCTCGGCCCGCGCCTGCTGCGAGGCCTTGAACATCCGATCGGTGTCTACGCCCTGCGAAACTCCACGATCGACCCACCCACGGCATGACATGAGCGACGACGAGACTGAAAGCGCCCCGACGAGCCGGATGCTGTCCTGGGCCAGAAATTCCACAATCTATCGTCTCGAAAAGCGGATGATGACGGAGCGCCAGCTGTTCGACGCCATTTCACGTAAGGCAAAAGAGAAGTTCCAGGATATCTCCACATCACAGGTGCAGGCGCTTGCCGAGTCAGCCGTCCGCTTTGCCTATGAGATCAAGGCGCTCGACGACAACGCCTTTGCCGAAATCACCACGCGCTCTGGCGTCAGGAGCGGCAGATCCAGGCGCGCCATTGCGCAGAAACTGACCCAGAAAGGCGTGAGTAGAGATATTGCCGAGCACGCACTTGCAGACAGCGACGATCTCTACGCAGCTGTCGTTCTGGCGCGCAAGCGACGCTTCGGTCCGTTTCGCCGGGACGATGAGGTTGATGAAAAACGCATGAGCAAGGAAATCTCGGCCTTTGCCCGCAACGGCTACAGTTTCGACATCGCTAATCGGGTGTATGCCATGTCCATCGAGGACGCAGAGGAGATCCTCGATTCGCGATGATCAAAAGGCGTCACGGGGCAGGCTTTGTCTTCAGATAGGCAATGATATTGTCGATTTCGGTGGCGCTCCACAGACCGAAGAAGCGCATAAAAGTGCCAGGTACCTTCTTCTTTGGGCTGGAGAGAAACTCTCTTAATGCCGCTTCATCCCAGACAAGACCGCTGGCTCCAGCGTCCTTCATCGCTTGCGAGTAATTGGGATAATCCGCCACGGAGCCGGCACGACGACCGACGACACCCATCAGATGCGGACCAAGGCGTGTTCGGGGGTTGTCGATGTTGTGGCAACTGGCGCATTTACCAAAAGCACGTTCACCTTCCACCGGATCACCTTCGGCGCTGACGCTCGCGACAGATAACGTCAGCAGAAACGCTGCGGCAGATAGGGTCGCCTTCATTTCACTCCTCGTTCGCTCTCACAGAAATGCCCTCCCCGCCATTATAGCGAGAAGGGCAGTCTCTTTCATGCGGCATTTTGACGTGGCCGCAGAAATGACGATCAACCGTTGGCCGGTGTCAGGGTGACCGAAGTGCCCGTTGCGGCGAGGTTCAGACCAACCTGGCCGGTGACGCTGACGGTCTGAAGCTGGATGGAGCCAGCCGTGCCACCGACCAGAACGTTTGCACCGACGCCAACACCAAGCGTCGCTTCAGCCGTAGCGCCCTGATAGAGGCCGGAGAGCGAACCGCGATGGTAGCCGGCGGTCGGAGCGAACACGGCCCATACGAGCTTGCCTTGCGTGGTGAAGCCCAGGTCAACACCCATCTTACGGATGACGCCAGTGTAGACGTCCGTGCGACGCGCGCCAACCGTGGACTTGAACGTGCATTCCAGTTCCTTGGCAGAACCGATGACATAGCCGACACCGCCGCCAACGTCGCAGGTCAGGTAACCAATCTTGACGCCGTTGCGATCATCGCTGTCCTGATAGGTCTCGCGATAAGGCGCCAGATCTGCGGCGACCGCGCTCAAAGGACCGCTCAGTCCAAGCGTGACAGCGGCAAACGTTACGGCAAAAGTCTTTTTCATCTGTTTTCTCCTGTTTAATTATGACCCGCGGCAGCCCGGATGTCTTTGTTGGACATTCAATTGCGCACCACCAAGATTGGTTCCAACGAAATGGTTCGAACCGTTCGAGGCAAACGGGGATTCTTTGCAATCGTCCCTATTGCGGTATCTGAGTAGGCATCTATTTGGGCGGGATCAGGGCATTTTAAAACAGCATGATGCAGGTCTACTTCGCCACAGGACCATCCAGGAGTGCGGTATTGATCGTCGCCTTCAAAGGCAAATGATCGGAGGCCACACGCGCTAGAGCGCTATCGTGCGCTTCGACCTTCTCGATCATGCCGTCACGATTGGCAATGATCCGATCCAGCGCAAGCACTGGCAGCCCCGAAGGAAAACTCGGCACTGCGGGCGGCAAAGTGCCGAAGGCATCACGAAAGGTATTGAGAGATGACCCGTTACCAAGCCGCCATTCATTCAGGTCGCCCATCAGCACGGTCGGCTGTGTCTCACGCGCGTTGAGCAGTTCCACCAGGGCTCGAGCCTGTTGCGCGCGAGAGTGCCGCAGCAAGCCGAAATGCGCTGCTATCACACGCAAGGTTCCAGCCGCCTTTAGATCGAGCTCCACGACTAGCGCGCCGCGAGGCTCCAGCCCTGGGAGCTTGACCGTGTGAACGTCGCGGACGGCACCTTCGCGAAACAGCACGACGTTGCCATGCCAGCCATGCGCCTTGCTGCCCCCGGAAACCGGCACCGGGGTAAGACCGCAATCACGTTCAAGCCGTCCGAGATCCAGAAGGCCCGTTCGTTCCCCGAAACGGCTGTCCGCCTCCTGCAATGCGACCACATCGGCCCGCAACTCGTGGATCACCTTGCTGATCCGGTCGGGATCGAATTTGCCATCACGACCGACGCACTTGTGAACATTGTAGGATGCAACGACGGGGGAGGTTTGCTCTGCCGCAATCTGGTCCGGACATCGCCTGTTCTTGCGGTTGCGCAGCGACGACATAAAGACTGCGGGGAGGCTATCGTTCTTCGGTCGCATCGGTTTCCTGTCTTGGATCGCGTGAAGGGTTTCAACTCGATCCCGGTGTCAAAGGTAAGGCGAAGCCAGCCACAATATCCGCTCTGTGAGACGAACAAAAAACGGTCTGGCCCTCAGTTCATCCAGCTTTACCGGTGTCGCGCCCTCCATGGCAGTCGCCATGCGCTCCGAGACCGTCGTTGCAAAGCCCTCGTCGAGAACTTCAATATCCACCTCAAAGTTCAATCTGAGCGAACGCGGATCCAGATTAGAGGAACCGACATAGGACCAGCGGTCGTCGATCACCAGCAGTTTGGAGTGGTTGAAGGGGCCCGTGGCACGCCAGATCCGGCAGTAACTCCTCAGCAACTGGTCGAACTGCGCCGTCATCGCCCTGTCGACCAGCATGAGATTATTGGTCGCCGGAACAATGATATCGACAATAACACCTCGTCTTGCCGCCGTCGTGAGGGCGGAAATCAGTTCGCGATCCGGCAGGAAATAGGGCGACATGATGCGGATAGAGGAACGGGCAATGGAAAAAGCGCCCATAAGCATCTTATGGCTGGTCTCGATGCTGTTATCGGGACCGGAAGCCACGGCGCGCATGAGGAGCGGTTGACCGGGAACGCCGTTCGGTATGGTGACGTCCCAGACAGGTCCGTCAAGACGCTCGCCACTGGCAAAGCCCCAATCCTCGGCGGCCACGGTGAAAAGGTCGGATACCACCGGCCCCTGGACCTTGAAATGGGTATCATGTGATTGCTTGTCGCCATGGAACTCGCGTGTGAAGCCTTCGCGAATATTCATGCCCCCGGTAAACGCAACCTTGCCATCGACGATCAGTATCTTGCGGTGCGTGCGCAGATTTGCATAGGGCAGCCGAAGCCCCATGATGACATTGCCGTTGAAGACAGCGGAGGGAATTTCTTCCAGCCGCAGCTTCGATAGTATGCTTGGCACAGAGTATCGCGCACCCACGGCGTCGACCAGAACACGGACTTCGACGCCCCTCTCCCTGGCCCGGGCCAGAGCTGCGACGAACCTCAGTCCTATCCGGTCGTGATCGAGAATATAGGTTTCCAGGATGATTGAACGACGGGCAAGACCGATGGCTTCGAGCATGGCCGCATAGGCCTGATCTCCATCGGACAGCGTTTCGATGGTGTTGCCGGTCGTCAGCGCCGCGCGCGTCACGCGGTCGCCAACAGTCTTCATGGCGACGAAACGGCGACCGAAACGCTCGACGACAAGACTGTTATCGGCATCGAAACGCGCCACCCGGTCCATGATCGTGCCATGCATCAACGATCGTTGTTGCCCCAGCGTGTTACGGCGGATGCGGTTGATGCCGGCGATGGCATAGAGCAAAGCGCCGATGATGGGAGAAAGCACAATAACGCCCACCCAGCCGAGGGCTGAACGGACTTCCTGCTTGGTCATGGTCGCATGCACCGCAGCCACAGTCCCCATGACAAGCGAGAGCAGTGCGAGAACGTGGGGCCAGTAAGCTTCAAACAATGCGATCATGCCATCAATATAGCGATGAAGGACCAAGCCGCAACGACCTGAATTGCGAGAGAAAACAACTGACTTGTAATCAAATCCAATTTACCTTAGGACCGTTCGACATCATGCAAATCGGTATGACGCCCATGCGTTTGAGACACATCGCTCTTCTTGCCTGCGCCGGTGTAATGCTCGCGGGCTGCAACGAAACGCTCGAAACCGTCGAGCGTGACGTGTCTCACGTCAAAAACAAGGTCGATTATCCTCTCTCCCCCACCATCCTTGCTGAGATGGACAAGAAGAACATGGATCGCAATGCGCCGATCATGATTCGCATCTTGAAGGAAGAAGGCAAGCTGGAAGTCTGGAAGGCGAGACGCGACAATCGCTTCGAGGTGATCGCTTCCTACGATATCTGCGCTTGGTCCGGCAAACTCGGACCAAAGGTCAAAGAGGGCGACCGTCAGGCACCGGAAGGATTCTACAATCTTTCGCCCGGGCACATGAACCCCTATTCAAATTATTATCTGTCGATCAATACCGGTTTTCCGAACCGCTACGATCAGGCGAATGGTCGCAATGGCACAAACCTGATGATCCATGGCGCTTGCTCGTCGTCGGGCTGCTACTCGATGACCGACGCACAGATGCTGGAGATCTACGCATTCGCACGGGACGCCTTCAAGGGCGGCCAGAAGACGATTCAGCTCCAGGCTTTGCCGTTCCGCATGACGGCGGAAAACATGGCTCGTCATCGTAAAAGCGAAAATTACGAATTCTGGAAGATGCTGAAGATCGGCTACGATCATTTCGAAGTGACCAAGCGTCCACCGGACGTCAATTTCTGCGAGAAGAAGTACGTCTTCAACCAGCAGGCGCAGGGTGGTCAATTCAACGCGGCAGCCGCCTGCCCCGCAACAAGCACGCCGCCGGCGCTCGCAAGCGCGCTCGTCAGCTACAACAAGAGCTACGACCTTGCCTATGACAAGGCCATGAAAAAATTCGATGGCATGGTGTGGTACGATCCAACCGAAGCCGAACGCAAGGTGCTGGTGGCGGACAAGCGCAAGGGGCGTGAACCGGCATACGCGCCGACGGGCTCTGCGCTGAAAGCCGGCAAGCTGATGAAGGAAACGGAATTTGCCGCACTGATGGAAAAGAAGGCGGCGAAGGGCATCTCGGCAACGGGAGCCACGGCGATCGCCGCTGCTTCGACATTTCCAGCAGGGCCAGCCGTACCGGCCTCTCAGCCGATGACATCTCAGCCGGCAACGACCGCACGGCCGTCTTCTATCATGCTGGCTGCAGCAGCGCAGGTGCCGCAACGCGCAGCACCGGCAGCGGCAACGCAGACTGTGCCCGTTCCGGCCGTCAACCCGCTGGCCTTCAGCGCACAGGAGCCGGAAGAACCGACAAAGAAGCCTTTTTGGAAGTTCTGGGCCAAGGAGTGATTTTGGCCGCAAGGACCGTCTTTGATCTTAGAGGGCTCAAGTGCCCTCTGCCTGTCCTGCGCTGCCGCAAAAGGCTGGCCGCAATGGCCTCCGGAGACGAAGTGTTTGTAGAAACGACCGACCCTCTGGCGGTTATCGACATCCCTCATATGTGCCGGGAAGACGGTCATGCTCTTCTCGAAACCGTCGTTACGACAGACGGCCATCGCTTCCACATTCGCCGCGCTTGAAGAGATCGCCTGCCTAAGGTCTCACGGGCCTGCAGCTGGGCCCTTCGTATCGAGATAGAGGTATCCTGGAACCAACGTTCTCGTCTTCGTGTTGTCCTGCGGACTCCATGAGGCGCAAATGACGAGAAACGGGACCCCATCCGAAATCATGCAGAAACAAATCTGGTCGGCAGCTTTTGGCGGCTCTCCGATTGTTGGCACTGCGATCCATGACGGGCATCTTCTGCGAGAAGACCTCCTTGCCAGTATCGCACTTTCGAACGAGGAACGGCTCTATGAGGAGGACCCGTTCACTGGCGAGATGATCGGCGGGCTGACGAACCGGATCATCGGACACAGATCGCGCTTTGAAATCGATCTCAACAGGGCTAGCGATGCCGCCATCTATCTGACGCAAGACCAGTCCTGGGGCCTTGAGGTCTGGAAAGAACCACCGTCAGAGGCGGCACTCGCTACGTCGCTTTCCGTTCACGACGACTACTACGCCATGCTTGCGTCCTTTCTCGACCGGATCGAGATGTCTCATGGGCGGTTTGTTCTACTGGATATTCACAGCTACAATCACCGTCGCGGTGGCCCGAATGGAGAGCCAACTCCTCAGGAGACAGCACCCGATATCAATATCGGTACGATCTCCATGGATCGAAGCCGATGGTCTTTTGTCGTGGACGCCGTGATGGCGCACTTTGCCTCGGCAGATATCGGTGGCCGCAAGTTGGATGTTCGTGAGAACGTTGCCTTTCAAGGGCGCGGCGAACAGACACGCTTCGTTCATGATAGATATCCACAGAACGGCTGCGCCATCGCAATCGAGTTCAAGAAGATCTTCATGGACGAGTGGACGGGAAGGCCAGATACCCGCATCGTCTCCGACATTCGTCACGCCATAACTGAATTGGAACCCGTCCTCGAGCGACTGCTGCGAGAGAGCCGATGAACAACGTGTCTTCGCTCAAAGCAACCGATGACATTCCATTATCGACGAAGATTGCCACGGCTCTGGCAGAGGGTCAGGCGATCCGCACCGATGTCGGCAAGGATGGCCGCCTCCACATCGACCGTCCCCTGCCATTCCTCTGCCTACACCTGACCTATGGCACAAAAAATCTGGCCGCACGCGACATCACGTCGTCGAACGCGTCCTATCTCATCGCATCGAGCCTCAGCGAGGCGGCACCCATCGTCCAAGCCGTCGGCGCGGAGATGATGAAGCGTTTCGGCGCTTTTATCGTACTGGACATTGGTGAACTGGAGCATGATATCCGGCTTGCCGACGATTCACCCTTCCTGCCGCATTACGAGGTTGCGGTTTCGGCCACAAGCGAACCCCAGACGCAGAACGCGCGAAAAGCCTTCATCAAGGCAATCTGCGATGCCGAAGTGCGTTTCCGCACACCGAGGATCACACGCCCGGAACCCAAGCAGGATCCAGTCCTCCGGCTGCAGGAAGCCGATGTTCGATTTCCCTGCGTCGGCGTTCGCTTTGCGCCGATCTATCGGCAACCGGAATCCGGGTCGGATTACCCGGGTCTGCGCGAGACGATGATTGCCGATCTTTTCGATGCGGGGCTGCGGGCCTTTGCAGCTTTTGCGGCGGACACCGAAACGCTGCGCATCACCACGCACCGGGCGCTTGGCCGAAAAGCCTTCGTAGACGCTGTGAGACGCGCGGACAGGTCCATTGACGAGATCGCTCAATCGTTCGATTTCCTACTTTCCGTCACGCCCATCAATGCCCGGCAAGCCTTCGATGAGTTCCAGCAAAGCGACTTTCAGTATGCTCCGCATTTTCTCTATCGCCCGCTGGGCGTCGATGTCGAAGAGCAGAAGCGTAAACTCTATTCGGTCGCTTTCGATCATCTCGAAGACCCCGTCCTCTATCACCTCTACCGCGAAAAGCAGCAGGAAATAGACCTGCAACTGACGATGCTGGCGCATATGCACAGGCGTCAATACACAGACTTCGGGCGGGCTCTTTACGGCTCCGTCGAGACTGAACTCCTGACACTCGCATCGGACGTGCTCGCGCAGTGTAGAATGCCGGTCGATGAGGGCGAAATACCTTTGGTCGGCTGTTACGAGGTGGTGCAGAAATCCCGCGAGATGGTCGACGCCTATCATCACGAGGAACCGAGTTTCAGAGCACGCGTCGAAATTCGTGACGACCTTCCTCCGGGGCTGATGGTGACGGGCGAAAAGCTGCTTATCTCCCGCCATACGGTGATGGAACAACGGCGCGTCGACGCTCTCCTGCATCACGAAATAGGCGTCCATTTGCTGACCTACTTTAATGGTTCGGCTCAAGGACTGCGCCTGTTTCGTACCGGCCTGTCCGGTTATGAGGGTGTGCAGGAAGGTCTGGCCGTGCTGGCCGAACATCTGGCAGGCGGCATGACGCGTCAACGCTTGCGGCTGATTGCCGGACGCGTCGTTGCCTGCGCCGCGATGCTCGATGGTGCAACCTTTGTCGATACCTACCGGCTGATGACGCAACAACATGGGTTCGATGCGGCCAACGCATTCAATATGGTGCTGCGCATCTACCGCGGTGGCGGATTGCCGAAAGATGCGATTTATCTGCGCGGGCTGAACGAAGTCTTGCAGCACTTACGAAAAGGCGGCGCGCTCGACCCCTTCTGGATGGGCAAAATCTCGGCTGCTCATTTCCCGGTGATGCAGGAACTGTCTTTGCGTGGCCTCTTACGTCCACCCGGCATTCGACCGGCTTTTCTACTGTTACCGCGAGCCAATGAGAGACTCGAAAAAATACGATCGGGGCTTTCCATCGCCGAAATGGCCACACTTTAAGGGAGGGAACTATGCGCCTAGCATTCTTTGTCAATTCGATCGAAGGCGAACATCCAAGCTACGCCACCGGGCTCCTCGCCATGGCGGCGCTCAACCGTGGTCACGACGTCATTTACCTGACACCCGGTGATTTCACTCTGCGTCCAGATGATACGCTCGCTGTGCACGCGCTCGTCATGCCGAAACAAAAATACAAAAAGGTGGAAACTTTTCACGCCACTCTGCAGGAGCGGCAGTTGCAGCGAGAAACCATCGACATCGAAGAGATCGATGCGCTCATGCTGCGCAACGATCCCTCTCTCGACCAGACCGCGCGACCCTGGGCAGTTCATTCTGGCATTCTTTTTGGACGACTTGCCGAGCAACGGGGCGTACTTGTTCTAAACGACCCGGAAGGCCTGGCGCTGGCGCAAAACAAACTCTACTTCCAGAGCTTTCCTGAAATCGTTCGTCCGACCACGCTGATTTCCCGCAATGTTGAGGAGATACGGGCCTTTGCGGACGCGCATCCCAAGGGCGTTATCGTCAAGCCGTTACAGGGTTCCGGCGGCAAGAATGTCTTCAAGATCGGGTCTTCCAAGGAGACAAATCTCAATCAGATTTTCGAGGCTATCAGCATCGAAGGTTACCTGATAGCGCAGGCCTATCTGCCAGCGGCGAAAAACGGCGATATCCGCTTCTTCATGATGAATGGAGAGCCTTTGATGCGCGATGGCGCTTACGCTGCGCTGCGGCGCGTTCCAGCTAAGGGCGATCTACGCTCCAATATCCATGCTTCCGGCACCGCCGAAGCGGTGGAGGTCAACGACGACGTGCTGGCGCTGGCGGAGATGATGCGACCCAAGCTCGTGGAGGATGGCATGTTCCTCGTCGGCCTCGATATCGTCGGCGATAAGATCCTGGAAGTAAATGTCTTTTCACCGGGCGGTCTTGGACATATTCGTGAACTCACCAATGTGGATTTCACCGACACCGTCATTGAGGCTGTCGAGAAGAAGGTTACCATGCAGGCAGCCTCCGCAGGTATGGTCAGCAACCGGTTGCTTGCCACGCTTTAGGGTCGAAAGTCGATTGACGGATTGCTGACCCTCCCATAACTGTTCCGTCAGCATCTCTCTTGCCGGAACGACAAATCCCATGAAGCCGGGCCAACTCGCCGCTTATATTTTCCTTGCCGTGGCTTGGGGATTGTCCTTCACGCTCGTGCTGCGTGTTGTGGAGT
The DNA here is from genome assembly GCA_913777615.1 of uncultured Agrobacterium sp. Lineage (GTDB taxonomy): Bacteria > Pseudomonadota > Alphaproteobacteria > Rhizobiales > Rhizobiaceae > Agrobacterium. The sequence continues at coordinate 81,315 of CAJYTK010000011.1, forward strand.
CCTTCGGTTGGGTCGGCGCGGTGTCGCTGAGGTGCCTTATTGCCAGCGGCACACTTTATCTGGTGGCAAAGGCAAGCGGGAGACCGCTTGACTTCTCAGCCGGATGGCGCGCCTTCTCGATTGTCGGCGCAACGACGGTGACAGGCCAGCTGATCGGATTATCCTACGCCACACCGCAGATCGGCACTGCCATGGCTGCGATATTCGTGGCCAGTATTCCACTGTTCTCAATGTTGATCGGGCAACTCTGGGGCCTTGAAAAAATATCAGCGCAGTCGATGATCGGCATCTGCTGCGGCATAGTCGGCATAGTCGTTCTTGTCGGCTTTCCAGCAGTGCCGGTAACGCAGGCTTTTGTCCTGGGCTCTTTCGCCTGCATGATCGGTTGCCTCTGCGCGGCATTTGGCAGCAATTATGCCAGCCGCTTCCTGAAGGGCACCGGTTCTTGGGAGATCACCATCGGATCGTTTTTCGCCGGCGGCGTCCTCACACTACCGCTTCTTGCCGTTGTACCGGTTCCCGCATTGCCGTCACTCGTCGATGTAGGCTATCTCATTGCACTCGCAATCATCATGAGTGCGCTCACCTACATCACCTATTTCCGTCTGGTAGCAACCATCGGCGCGACCAAAACGATCAGCGTTGAGTTTGTGGTGACCGTGATCGCCGTCTTCATCGGAGCCTTCGTGCTGGATGAGCCCCTCTCGGCGGCGCAATTCATCGGTGCGGCCATCATCATCATAGGCTGCGCGCTGGTGCTGGGCGTTCTTCCAGCACGAAGGCGCGCACCTGTCGTGCCGGATTTATAATCAAGTGCGAAAATTTCGTGCGGGACGGCCCTCAACATTTCTCCAACTTCGTTCTATGATCAGTATGTTATGATATCTGCTAGAGCAGAGATTCGCGTACCTGTCTCATTTGCCTGCCACCGTTCAAGGATGGAGGTCGCTTGGACTTACGGTGATACTACACCCGGGGATGGTATAGATAAGCATGGCAAGTGACCCGAACGATCCGGACTTCAGCGAAAACCAGTTCGTCATGCCCAGACCTGCCGCAGAGGTTGAGAGGCCTGAGGCGGACAGCAGCATCCGTGTGGGCCGCGAGGGTCGTGAATTCTGCATATATCCCGCCCAACTCGGATACGACCTTCAGGAAGAACTTGATTTCTTGTCCAACCGGGTGATGGAGCCTAACGTATTTTTCACCGGTCGGCTGCTTGCACCTGCCATGCCGCGCATCGAAGATCGGTCCGTTCGCTTCGCTCTGATGCGTGACGAGAACGGCCGACGCAGTCGCATGCGCTTTCTCATGCCCTTCACCATCGAGAAACCCGGTTTCTCCGTCGGCCCCTCCATCTTGCGCGCCTGGGCCAACCCGTTCGGGCCGCTTGGAACGCCATTGGTGGATAGCGAGGGCGCAGCCGAAACCATCGACAATCTTCTCGATGCATTGATGCAGCCTGAACTTCGGTTGCCAAGCGTGCTCGTGCTTCCGCTGGTGCGGCTGAACGGACCTTTCGTACGCATGATCAGGGCTGTGGCGTTAAGCCGAAATCTTCCAGTTTCCATGGCTGAGCGCCACAGAAGGCATCTGCTTCAAAACGGACCCGATGCCGACATCTATCTTCAGAACAAGCTTTCCTTCGACGATCGCAACTTGCTGAAAGCAAAGTGGTCGGATCTTCAGGCATTGGGGACTGTGTCCTACAATGTCGCTCGTCAGGCAGGCGATGTGCGTATGCGGATGGAGGAGTTTCTGGCGCTGGAGGCGAATGGCACGAAAGGGCGCAAGCGCAATGCACTCGTGACCGATCGCTACCGCACTGCCTTTGCCCGTGAAGCGATTAACAATCTGGCTGAGATCGACGCGGCGCGTATCCACACCGTCGATTTGAATGGAGAGGCGATCGCCTCCGTCGTCATTCTCATGGCCATGGGTGAAGCCTATATCTGGAAGGCAGCGTTCAACGAGCGGTATGCGAACTACATGCCCGAGCGGCTTCTGACTCAACGCCTGACCGAATGGCAGCTTGATGACGCCAACATCATCTGCACTGACAATTGCGTTGTCGAAGAGGAGCTGTCGCTCACAGGCTTGTGGGACGATGCGGCCGAAATGGGAACGCTCGTTGTCGGCTTATCGCAAAACAGCGACCGAGATGTGCGCCAGGTGGCAACCCAGGTCCATATGTACCGCAACACCCGCAATCTGGCGAAAGCGCTGCGCGAGCGGATCATGTCTCTTGGACGAAAGGGCGGCACTGCTACCTGATCGTGACGACCCGTGACGACATCTTCATCGATAGTCGCGGTTGTTAAATTCTCCAATGATTTTATCTTGCCCTTCCGGCTGCGCACATATGCGACCGGATGGAGAGTAAAACGTTTCGTTTTCACATCAGACGAAATGCAACAGGGAGACAGGCATGGCGGACGAAAAGTCGGTAAAGGATTGGGAGCAATTAGCCGAAAAGGAACTGAGGCGCGCTCCCGATACCCTCACCTGGCAGACGCCTGAAGGAATTGCCGTCAAGGCCCTTTACACATCAGACGATCTCGACGGCCTATCCCATCTCGACAGCTTACCCGGCTTCAAGCCATTCGTTCGCGGACCCCGCGCCACCATGTATGCCGGCCGCCCCTGGACGATCCGTCAATATGCCGGTTTTTCCACAGCGGAAGAATCGAACGCCTTTTATAAGCGCAATCTGGCAGCTGGCCAAAAGGGATTGTCTGTCGCTTTCGATCTTGCGACACACCGGGGCTACGATAGCGATCACGAGCGCGTCGTTGGCGATGTCGGCAAGGCGGGTGTAGCGATCGACTCCGTTGAAGACATGAAAATCCTGTTCGACGGCATTCCTCTGAAAGAAATGTCTGTTTCGATGACCATGAATGGTGCGGTCATCCCCATCCTTGCGTCGTTCATCGTCGCTGGGGAAGAACAGGGATGCTCCCATGCGGAGCTTTCAGGCACCATCCAGAACGACATTCTCAAAGAATTCATGGTGCGCAACACCTATATCTACCCCCCGGCACCTTCGATGCGCATCATCGCCGATATCATCGAGTATACGGCGCGCGAGATGCCACGCTTCAACTCGATCTCCATTTCCGGCTATCACATGCAGGAAGCGGGTGCGACGCTGGTTCAGGAATTGGCCTTCACGCTGGCGGATGGACGGGAATACGTGCGGGCGGCGTTGAAGAAGGGATTGAATGTTGATGATTTTGCCGGTCGCCTGTCCTTCTTCTTTGCCATTGGCATGAACTTCTTCATGGAGGCTGCCAAGCTGCGCGCTGCACGCCTCCTATGGTCGCGTGTCATGGAAGAATTCAATCCGCAAAAGCCGTCTTCTATGATGTTGCGCACCCACTGCCAGACATCGGGCGTGTCTCTGCAGGAGCAGGATCCATTCAACAATGTCATTCGCACCGCTTATGAAGCCCTTTCCGCCGTCCTAGGCGGAACACAGTCGCTCCACACCAACGCGCTCGATGAAGCCATGGCGCTGCCGACTGATTTTTCCGCCCGTATCGCTCGCAACACTCAGCTTATTCTGCAGCATGAAACCGGCATCACCAAAGTCGTCGATCCGCTGGCAGGTTCTTACTATGTGGAGAGCCTGACGAACGAGCTTGCAGAGAAAGCCTGGGCGCTGATGGAGGAGGTGGAGCAAATGGGCGGCATGACCAAAGCCGTCGATGAAGGTCTGCCGAAGAGGCTGATCGAGGAGGCAGCGACCAAACGCCAGGCGGCTGTAGACCGGGGCGAAGAGATTATCGTTGGCGTCAACAAGTTCCGCCTGGAGAACGAAGAGCCGATCGATATTCTCGATATCGACAACTCCGCCGTCCGTGCGTCGCAGATCAAGCGTCTGGAAACCGTTCGCCGTCAGCGCAATCCGGTAGACGTTGAACGAACACTGGCAAACCTTTCCGATGTCGCGCGCACAGGACAAGGCAACCTGCTCGAATCGGCTGTGGAAGCGGCGCGCGCTAGGGCAACCGTCGGAGAGATTTCAGACGCCATGCGCGCTGTCTTCGGAGACCATGCCGCCGTTCCGGAGGTGGTTCACGACGTTTACGGCGCGGCCTATGAGGACGATCCGGAGTTTGCAACCTTGCGTAACCGGATCGTCGAACTCTCGCACACCGTGGACGGCAAACCACGCATGATGATCGCCAAGCTCGGTCAGGACGGCCACGACCGCGGGGCGAAGATCATTGCATCCGCTTTTGGCGATATCGGCTTCGATGTGATTGCAGGCCCCCTGTTCCAGACGCCGGAGGAAGCGGCAGATCTCGCGGTGGAGAACAAAGTGCATGTGGTGGGAATGTCGTCACTTGCTGCTGGCCACAAGACGCTGGCGCCGCAACTGGTCGCAGCGCTGAAGGCCAAAGGAGCAGAAAAGATCATCGTCATCGTCGGCGGCGTCATTCCACGTCAGGACTATGACTTCCTTCTGGACAACGGCGTTGCCGCGGTCTTTGGACCTGGCACCAATGTACTGGAAGCTGCCCGCGCCGTGATAGACCTGATGCAGGGTCGACTGCGTAACGCTTGATTACAACCAACGCCGATAAAATGGTCCCAACGAAAAAGCGATGGATTTGCACCCATCGCTTTTTGTTTTTGTGAGTGTTGAGGGCAGGCCTTATTCGGCTGCCTTCTCCAGTTCGGAAGGCTCAGCGCCTTCTGCCTCTTCGGCACCGGCGGTACGGCGCGGGCGGCGGGGACGCGGGCTGGTGCTGCGTGCACGGCGCGGTGCGCGCTCGCTTGCACCGGCTTCAGCCTGAGCTTCTTCTTCCACAGCCACTTCCTTGGGCGTACCCTCGATGACGGGCTGCGGCGCGGAGCTTGCATCGTAAACAGGCGCGACCGGTACAGGCGCTGCAGCTACAACAGTCTCGGCACCTTCCTCAGCCTGCGCTTCACGCGGCTGACGCTCAGGACGGTTCTGACGGTCACGGCGATCGCGACGTTCACCTCTGTCCTGACGATCCTGCCGTTCGGGACGCTCCTGGCGCTCGGGCTGATCGTGGCGCTGGGCGCGCTGTTCATTTTGCTCATGCGCAACGGGCAGCACAACGACGACATCGTCATTTTCATTGCCATCCATATCGTCGCCATCACGATCGTTGCCGTAATCGCCGCGATCGTCGCGCTGGAAACGTTCCTGCATCTGCGCCTGGGCAGACAAGATAATGCGATTGTAGTGTTCGGCGTGCTGGAGATAGTTTTCAGCCATAACGCGGTCGCCAGAGCTTTGCGCATCCCGTGCGAGAGCAGCGTATTTCTCCGCAATATGCTGAGCAGTGCCGCGAATTTTAACATCAGGGCCGGAACTGTCATAAGTCCTGGTCAGCGGATTTCCACCCTTACGGTTGAAATTGTTGTTGTTACCGCCGCCGTTATTATTGTTGTTGTTATTACGCCCCCGGCCGCGCTTGTTTTGCTGTCCTGGCCTCATCAATTGCTCACCTGAATTCTGTTTTGCTGATAATTCTCGTATTTCGATGCGATCCAGGCGAGCAACAAAACGCTTCTCCTGAACCGCGACCATTACGCGCCCTGCTCTCTTGAGAGACAAGACTTCGCGTTTTCCGACCGGATGCGCATATGCTGCATCAAGCCGCTTGCGAACAAAGTTTCCTGAATCACATGCCGGAAATGCCCAGCCTTTCAGAGCTCTCCAAGAGAACCCGCTTCGGGACTGATCCAAACCCTGGCGAATCTTATTTCGCCCTCAGCCACCCGGCATGTGGCCGCAAACTAGCCCGCTTCCTGCGGAAATCCAAGCCTTTTCTTTTGCTTTGCAAAATATCCTTGAACAAAACATCCGCAGCTGCTTTTCGACCTATCTGCGGAATATCAATACGCGATCATGACCGCCATAGTCTTTGACGCGGTTCGCGCATTCATATCCCTTGGATGCAAATATGGTGGTTACGTCTGCCATCTGATCGTAGCCTATTTCGACCCCGACCACTCCACCGCTTTCGAGAAAATCCACTGCTTTTTCAGCTATAACTCTATACGGGAAAAGCCCATCCACACCGCCGTCTAGGGCGATGAACGGATCGAATTCGCGAACTTCGCGATCCAATGCATCGATGACATCGGTTCTAATATAGGGCGGGTTTGACAAGATTATGTCGAAACGTCCCGAAATATGCTCGAACCAGTCGCTCTCGATTGTCTCGAAGCGCTCTGCAAGTCCAAGCCGCTCTGCGTTGCCACGCGCAGTCGCAATTGCGTCTTGCGAGATATCGCTTCCCACGCCTGTTGCCTCGGGAACTGCGTGGAGAAGCGAAAGGCATATTGCGCCGGTTCCGATTCCCATATCGAGGATACGCGCCGCATCCTTACGCTGCACTGCAGCGCGGACATATGGCAGCGCAGCGTTGACCAGCACCTCCGTATCAGGACGGGGTTCCAGCGTCCCCTGCGACAGCAGAAAATCGAGCCCGTAGAACTCACGGCGTCCGAGGATGCGGTGAACTGGCTCTCCCCTCTCGCGCCGCGCAATCAAGGCCTCGATCCGATCCACCTCATCCGCTTGAAGCGGACGGGCACCGTTCAGAACGAAGTCTGTCAAGGAAAAGCCAATGACCCCGCCGATCAATAGACGAGCATCGGTTGTCGGATCGGCGATGCCGGCAGCGTTGAGACGCTGCTTTGCCTCGGCCACGCAAGCCTGAACTGTTAAACTGGACTTCACCGCTGCTCGCCAAGCTGCGCGAGCTGGCCCGCCTGATAATCGGCAATCAGCGCGTCCACCAACTCGTCTATGTCGCCTTCGATCATACGGTCGAGCTTGTAGAGCGTCAAATTGATGCGGTGGTCGGTGACGCGACCTTGCGGGAAGTTATAGGTGCGGATGCGCTCGGATCGATCACCCGACCCCACCTGGCTCTTGCGGTCGGCGGAGCGTTCGCTGTCTGCCTTCTGTCGCTCGATGTCGTAAAGCCTCGAGCGCAGAACCTGCATCGCCTTGGCGCGGTTCTGGTGCTGCGATTTTTCTGAGGAGGTAACGATCAGTCCGGTCGGCAGGTGGGTAATGCGAACGGCCGAATCCGTCGTGTTGACGTGCTGACCTCCGGCGCCGGACGCACGCATCGTGTCGATGCGGATGTCTTCCGGGCGAATTTCGATATCGATATCCTCGGCTTCCGGCAGAACGGCGACGGTTGCGGCAGATGTATGGATGCGTCCGCCCGCCTCCGTTTCCGGCACACGCTGCACGCGATGCACGCCGGACTCGAATTTGAGTTTTGAGAACACGCCGCGACCGCTGATCGTGGCGATGATTTCCTTGAAGCCGCCCGCTTCCCCTTCGCTTGCCGAAAGGACTTCCACTTTCCAGCCCTTGCCGCTAGCAAAACGCTCATACATGCGGAAAAGATCGCCAGCAAAGAGCGCTGCTTCTGATCCGCCGGTGCCGGCACGAATTTCCAGAATGGCGCTCTTCTCATCTGCCGCGTCCTTGGGCAGAAGAAGGATCTGCATATCCTTCTCCAGCGCTTCGATACGCTCGGACAGCTCTGGAAGCTCAGCCTCGGCCAACTCACGCATATCCCGATCCATGGTCTTGTCGGACAGGATCGCTTCGAGGTCCGCAGCCTCGGCCTGAGCTTTCTCATATTCGCGAATGGTCTTCACCACAGGCTGCAATTCCGAATATTCGGAGGCCAGCTTGACATACACGTCTGCGGCGGGGCCTTCAGACATACGCGCCTCGATTTCACCGAAGCGTCGTTCAAGCTCACGCATTTTGTCGACGGGAAGCTTCGCCACCTGTCACATACTCCACTCTAAGATCATCGTGTTAAATAGGGATGGAATGCGTCGCAGCAAACCGAACCAGCAGATCGCGCGTATTTTCGAACGACTTGTTGTCGTCCAAAGCCGCATTCAATTCTTCTGCGAGCAGACCCGCATCCAGCCCGAGCAACATGGCCTTTACCGGACCGATCGCCGTGGGCGACATTGAGATCGAACGGTAACCGAGCCCGATCAGGGCCATGGCGGACAAGGGCTTGCTGGCCATTTCTCCGCACAGCGTCACCGGCGTCTTGTTTCGTTCTCCGGCACGAATAATATCGCGCAGAATACGCAGGAAAGGCTTGCCCAGATTGTCGAACCGATCCGAAACACGGGAATTGCCGCGATCCACAGCCATCGCGAACTGAAACAGATCGTTCGAACCAACCGAGACGAAATCCACTTCCGACATCAATTCGTCGAGCTGCCACATCAATGACGGCACTTCCAGCATGACGCCGAATTGCAGCTTGCGCGGCAACGCATGACTGAACTTGGAAAGATGCTGAACTTCCTTCTGCATCAAATCTCGGACCGCATGGATTTCCGAGACTTCGGTCACCATCGGCAACATCATCTTCAATTCCGCCCCCGATGCCGCGCGCAGAAGCGCGCGCATCTGAGTACGCAACAAACCCGGACGGTCGAGCGAAAGACGAATGGCGCGCCAGCCGAGTGCCGGGTTTTCTTCTTCCTGCCCACGCATGTAGGAGACGACCTTGTCGCCGCCGATGTCAAGCGTGCGGAATGTTACCGGCTTGCCTTTGGCCTGGCGCAGAACACTGCGATAGAAGGCCTCCTGCTCCTCGCCTTTGGGCATGTTGGAAGCAATCATGAACTGCAGTTCGGTGCGAAAAAGCCCGATGCCATCCGCGCCGGACTCTTCCAGTTGCGGCAGATCCACCAGCAGGCCAGCATTCATTTTCAGGCTGACCTTCTGGCCATCCTTGGTGATCGGCTCCACGTCGCGCAGTGCACGGAACTGTTCCTGGCGCCGCGCACGCAGGCGAACCTTTTCCTCGTAAGCCCGCTGCAAATCCGTGACGGGACGCAGATGAACCTTGCCATCATCACCGTCGATGATGATCGGATCATTGTTCTCGGCAAGCGCCACGATTCCAGTCGCCTGGCCGATGACCGGAATACCCATGGCGCGGGCAACGATCACGACATGGCTTGTGACCGCGCCGTCTTCCAGCACCAGTCCGCGCAGCTTTTCACGTGGATAATCGAGAAGCTCGGCCGCACCCATGGCGCGCGCCAGAACGATGGCATCGAGCGGAAACTCGTGTTCGGGGCTTCTGCCACCAAAACCCATCAACTGGCGCAATAGTCGGTTGGCCAGATCGTCGAAATCATGCATCCGCTCGCGCAGATAGGGATCTGTCAAGCGCATCATACGCGCCTTGGTGTCGCTCTGCACCTTTTCGACCGCAGCTTCGGCTGTCAGACCGTTGCGGATCGCCTCTTCCATACGGCGGACCCAGCCCTGATCGTGGGCGAACATGCGGTAGGTTTCAAGCACCTCGCGATGCTCGCCCTCGGTGGCGACATCACGACGTTGCAACATGTCGTCGATAGAAAGACGCAATGAGCCGATCGCTTCGGCCAGCCGGCGAATTTCCGTATCGGCGTCCTCGTTGAGAAGATTGGTCACGACGATGCGCGGATCGTGGAGAACCACATGACCGAGGCCTATACCTTCGGCATAGGCGTCACCGTCGATGGAGACGGCTCTGGTCAGATCCAACTCCACGCCAGGGCGGGTGATTTTCTTCAATTCGCCGCTCGCCACAATCTCCGCAATAAGCATCGCGGTTGTCTCAAGCGCTTCAACTTCATCCTCCCGGTATGTTCGGCTGGTCTTGTTCTGAACGACAAGAACGCCAAGAGTGCGACCGGATCTCAAAATCGGCACACCGAGGAAGGAATGATAAATTTCTTCACCCGTTTCAGGGAGATAGCGGAAAGCAGGATGCGCCTGCGCGTCCGAAAGATTGAGCGGTTGGGCGGAAGCGGCGATCGTACCGACAAGGCCCTGCCCCATTTTCAACTGGGCAAGATGCACCGCATCCTTGTTCAAGCCCTCAGTAGCGTAGAGCTCGAGAATGCTGTCGGAGCGAAGCACATAAACGGAACACACTTCGGCAACCATGTTGCTGGCAATCTGCCGGACAATCTGGTCGAGGCGCTCCTGCGGCTCAAGGTGCTCCGCCATCATTTCGCGAAGCCGCCTGAGAAGGACGCGCGGACCTGCAGAAAGGTCTCTCATCGCGTATGCTCCCGAATGCCGAACGTGCGAAGCGAGGGGTTCGCACGAAAGGTTCAATCAAACTTATAGCGCACCTTTTACAGCGACAAGCTGAAATTGGTACCCCTAAAGCGTGTGCGAATTTTAAGATTCACCTTTAAAGCTTTAGGTCGTCGCTTCACGCATGTCGATATCGCAAAATCGCAAGGCGGTTTTGCGCGACGGCATTTGACCGGGACAACGCACGTTTCAGAAGAATCGAGTGCCGTGTGTCAAAGTCAGAGAATCAACTTTTATCCAGACCATAGGCGGAATGCAAAGTACGAACTGCAAGTTCGGCATAGGCGCCATCGATCAGTATGGAAATCTTGATTTCCGAAGTGGTGATCGCCTTGATGTTGATATTCTTTTCGGCCAGCGCCTTGAACGCGCTAGCAGCAACGCCCGCGTGGCTGCGCATACCGATGCCGATGACGGACACCTTGGCAAGCCCGGTTTCGTTCTGCACCACGTCAAAGCCGATCTGCGCCTTGTTGTCTTCCAGAACCTTCAGGGCTTTGGGAGCGTCACCGGAGGGAACCGTAAACGTCATATCCGTGCGCGAGCCGTCTTCGGAGATGTTCTGCACGATCATGTCGACATTGATATGGGCTTCCGCCAGCGGGCCGAAGATCGCAGCGGAAACGCCGGGGCGATCCGCAAGGCGGCGCAGCGAGATTTGTGCTTCATCCTTGGCATAGGCGATGCCTGTTACGACTTCCTGTTCCACGATTTCATCCTCGTCGCAAATCAAAGTACCGGGCGGGTTGATAAGGTCACCCATGCCCGGCGCATCGGGGTCCTCGAAACTGGAGCGCACGAAGGTCCGAACCTTGTGGACCATGGCAAGCTCGACCGAACGGACCTGCAGAACCTTGGCACCGAGAGACGCCATTTCAAGCATTTCCTCGAATGCCACTTTCTTCAGGCGGCGAGCCTTTGGCTCGATGCGCGGGTCGGTCGTGTAGACGCCGTCGACGTCGGTGTAGATGTCGCAGCGATCGGCCTTCACGCCAGCGGCAATAGCCACGGCCGATGTATCGGAACCGCCACGTCCGAGGGTGGCAATGCGGTTATCCGGACCGAGACCCTGGAAACCGGCAATAACAGCCACCTGTCCCTCGCCCATGCGACGAATGATATCGGAACCATCGATGTCGAGAATACGGGCTGCGCCATGGGCATTGTCGGTGCGGATCGGGATCTGCCAGCCCTGCCAGGAACGGGCGTTCACACCCATGGACTGAAGTGCAATGGCCAGAAGACCGGATGTGACCTGCTCACCGGAGGCAACCACGGCATCATATTCGCGGGCATCGTAAAAGGATGCGGAGCCGCTGGCGCCGGCGACTTTGGGCGTGTTCTGTACCCAGTCGACCAGTTCGTTGGTTTTTCCGGACATTGCCGAAACCACCACGGCCACTTCATGGCCTGCATCCACTTCACGTTTCACATGCCGTGCGACATTGTGAATACGTTCAAGGTTTGCGACGGACGTACCGCCGAATTTCATGACAATGCGAGCCATAGCCTAGACCAGTACCATCCCACTGCGCCGCGCGAGCGGCAGATAAGAAGACATCCCGCCCCCAGAAAGACCGGGCTTGCAGGTTGCGGGTCTCTTAGCGAAAAGGATAAGGCCATGCAATGCCGTTTGTGAACCATGCGGTACGGTTCTGGGGGCTTACCCGTGTCGACCTTGAAGCGGGCCTAAGCGCAAAATCGGCAAGCGTACCGCCCCGCACTGTACAAATGCGGCCAATGGCAGTAAAAGCGCGCCACATGAAATGGCCATAGTGGCCTCAACGGCCTGTGTGGCGTCGTCCGTTTGGGACAAATACAGGCATCCATATTCCGAAAGACGGTAGATGACAGACACTCAGGGTATCGCCCCTGCGATTGCGCAGGCGTTGGAGAAGCGCGGCTATAAAGACTTGACCCCGGTTCAGCAGTCCATGCTGGATCCGGAACTTGCCGACAAGGACGCGCTCGTCTCGGCGCAGACCGGCTCGGGAAAGACGGTCGCTTTCGGCATTGCGCTGGCGCGTACCCTTCTGAGCAATAGCGAACGTTTCGGCCAGGCTGGCGCTCCGCTCGCGCTTGCCATTGCGCCCACGCGCGAACTTGCCATGCAGGTGAAGCGCGAGCTGGAGTGGCTCTATGAATTTGCCGGCGTCTCGATTGCCTCCTGCGTCGGCGGCATGGATATTCGCAACGAGCGCCGCGCGCTGGAACGTGGCTCCCATATTGTGGTCGGCACGCCGGGTCGTATCTGCGACCACATCAAGCGTGGGGCACTCGACCTCTCCTCGCTGCGCGCCGTTGTTCTGGACGAAGCTGACGAGATGCTCGATCTCGGCTTTCGCGAAGATCTGGAATTCATTCTGGAGGAATCGCCCGAAGACCGCCGGACGCTGATGTTCTCGGCCACTGTCCCTCGCAGCATCGCCAAGCTTGCCGAAAGCTACCAGAAGAATGCCGTGCGCATCGCGACTGCTTCAGAGCAGAAGCAGCACGTCGATATCGAATATCGCGCCATGATGGTCGCGCCGTCGGACCGCGAGCACGCGATCATCAACGCGCTGCGTTTCTACGAGGCGCGCAACGCCATTGTTTTCTGCTCGACACGCGCTGCCGTCAATCATCTGACAGCCCGCCTGAACAATCGTGGCTTCTCTGTCGTCGCGCTGTCCGGCGAATTGTCCCAGAACGAACGTACCCATGCGCTTCAGGCCATGCGCGACGGTCGCGCCCGCGTTTGCGTGGCGACTGACGTTGCCGCCCGCGGTATCGACCTGCCCGGGCTGGAACTCGTGATCCATGCCGATCTGCCGACCAATTCCGAAACGCTTCTTCACCGCTCGGGCCGTACCGGCCGCGCCGGTCAGAAGGGCGTCAGCGCAATCGTCGTTCCCGTCAACCAGCGTCGCAAGGCCGAACGTCTTCTCGAAGGCGCAAAAATCAGCCCCGCATGGGTTCATCCACCTTCCGCCGACGAGATCGTCGAACGCGATGGTGCACGCCTGTTGGCAGATCCGTCGCTGAACGAGCCTGTCACCGATGACGAGCGCGATTTCGTCACCAAGCTTCTGGAGCAGCATGGCGCGGAAAAAGTCGCTGCGGCCTTTGTGCGGATGTATCACTCTGGTCGCTCGGCGCCTGAAGACATTTCCGAAGTTGCCCTTGATGGCCGCAAGCCACGTCGCGACAGCTTCGAAACTGTCGAGAACAATGCGCCGCGTCGCGATCGTTCGGACTTCGCCGATAGCGCCTGGTTCACCCTTTCTGTCGGCCGCAAGCAGAACGCCGAGCCACGCTGGCTGATCCCCATGCTGTGCCGCTTCGGCAAGCTGACACGCCAGGATATCGGCGCGATCCGCATGCAGCAGACGGAAACCTACGTGGAACTGGCGGCTGATGCCGTCGACCGCTTCGAGTCCGCTCTCGGCAAGGACATGACGCTCGAAAAGGGTATTCGGGTCAAGGCCATGGAAGGCAAGCCCGAAATGACGGGCAAGAGCCGCGAAGACACCCGTCCGCCAAAGGCGCAGAAGAAGTTTGCTGGCAAGGGGGATTTCGGCGGAGAGCGTCGTGGCGAAGACAAGCCCTGGAAGAAAAAGGCCAATGCCGCCGGCGACAGGCCCGGCAAGTTCGAGGGCAAGAAAGACAAGCCTTTCGAAAAGCGCGGACCTAAGAAAAAAGATCACGCCTAACGGAAAAAGCCCGGCTTAGCGCCGGGCTTTTTAGTTTTAGCGTCCCTCGCAGGTGCGGTCGCCGGGGCGGCAGGACATTTCGCCATTGCTCTCGACAGCGCGTTCCTGCTCCTGCCAACGCCGTTGACGCTCGCCATCATTCCAGTTGCGATCGCGTTGACCGTCGCGGTCACGGTCGCGCTCCCAGCGTGGACGGTCCCTGTCGCGGTCACGCTCGCGCTCTCTGTCTCGCTCTATGCGTTGCTGCTCACGCTCGCGGCGGTCCCGGTCGTTCTGGTCCCAGTTACCATAGCGCTCTTCCCAGCGTCCGTCGTTAGGGCCAGGGCCACGGCGATCACGCCACTCCTCGCGTGGCGGGCGCGGGCGATCGCGGTCGGCCCATGGTGGAGGTGCATTCCAATAACCGCCGGAGGGCGGCGGGCGGCGCCAGCGGTCACGCTCGCGATAGAAGTCGCGGTCGCGGTAGTAGCGATCCCAGTAACGGCCAACCTCGAACGTAATGACCGGAACGCCGAGATCACGGTAGTAGCGCGGTTCGACGTAAACGCGGTTCTGGCGATAGGTGGTCTGGATATAGCGCCCGGCGACCCAGCCGCGTCCATAGCTGAACGATACATCGCACCAGGGCGTGTCGGACAGGCAGCCATGAATCGTCAAAGGCGCGCCGTTTGGAATAACCACCACCGCCGGATAGGCCGTGCTTGGACCGGAGCGCATATTGACGTTGGCGGTGGCAAAGCCGCGCGTCGCCGCTTGCGCAAGCGCGGGCGCAGCAGCGAGCGCCAGCAGTGCAATTGCACCTAATAATTTCTTCTTCACTTTTTTCTCCTCAAGCAAAGGACTGGCCACCGGTGTTCGGCACTCAGCGCTGTAAAAATACGCTGCCTTGCTGAACGCAGCATGAAACGAAAGGGCGGCAAAACGGTTCCTTGCGCCTATGGGCCGCGCAAAACCATTGCTCCATAGCGGGCAGCCCCTTGACTTCACCTTTCAAGCATCCGACTTCAGGATCATAGAATTTTAGGAGATGACCATGAGCGATACCGCGAAAACGACGATCGACCAGAGCGAAGTGGATCGTTTCTCCGCCATGGCCGCGGAATGGTGGAGCCCTACCGGCAAATTTCGCCCGCTCCATAAATTCAACCCGGTAAGGCTCGAATATATTCGAAACCGTGTCTGCGAGAATTTCGGTCGCGACCCAAAAGCGCATCGCCCTCTCGAAGGTCTGCGTTTCCTGGATATCGGCTGCGGCGGCGGTCTCCTGTCGGAGCCAATGGCGCGGATGGGCGCTGATGTCGTTGGCGCCGATCCATCTGAGAAAAACATCGGCATCGCGTCTACCCATGCGCGCAAGAGCGGCGTAAGCGTCGATTACCGCGCCGTTACGGCCGAGCAGTTGCAGGCCGCGGGCGAGACATTCGACGTAATCCTCAACATGGAAGTGGTCGAACACGTGGCCGACGTCAATCTTTTCCTGACGACCTGCGCGCAGATGGTCCGGCCCGGCGGGTTGATGTTCGCAGCAACAATCAACAGGACGCTGAAGGCCCGCGCGCTTGCCATATTTGCAGCAGAGAATGTGTTGAAGTGGCTGCCACGCGGAACACATCAATATGAAAAGCTGGTGCGACCCGAGGAACTGGAAGCGCCTTTGAAGGCGAACGGGCTGGAAATTACTCACCGCACGGGCGTGTTCTACAATGTCTTGCAAGACAGGTGGAATCTCTCTCCCGACATGGATGTGAATTATATGATGCTCGCAAAGCGCCCCATGTAAGCCTTCAGACGGCAGCGCGATGGCGCATGACCGTTCGTCCACATCCTGCTTCGATCAACTGTCCGCTGATGGGCGACGGTGGCCCTTTGGAGTGTCGCGCCAGAAGGTGCCAAGCCAGGCATCGGTCGATGGCGGGCGAAACGCGCCGAAGCCGGAGGTTGGGCAGAACGTCATCTCACCGAAGACGGGCCCGGTCGGCTTGTCGTAGAAGTCGATACGGACGAACTCGAAGCCTTGCGCAAGCGTCCGGGCTGCGGCAAGAATGGCATCGAGGTGCGGCGGACGCGGCAGCTCCTTGTCTTCCATCGGGTAATAGTGACCGAAAGGCAGCTTCTTCCAATTCTCGTCATAAAAGCAACGCCGGTGATCGCTGAAGCGTGCCGTATCGATTTGGATGCAGGGAATGTCGTCCTCGAAACAAAAGAGCTTGTAATCGACCGGTGCTTCGCCATTTTCGCCGATAAAGGGCTCGATAAAGATTTCTGGATCGATGTGGTTGTACCATTCTTCCGCAAGTCGCCAAGCGGTGCGGCCCTGAAGCCAGGCGTCACATTTCTCTTTCGCGCCAACCAGATCCTGCGGCCCATAGACGAAGATGTTTCGATCCGACCCGTGATTGACCTTGATCACGTAAGGAAACGGCAGCGCCGGGCAATCATCGAGATTTTTGCCCCGCCAAAGCGTCGGCGTCACCCATTCCTCGCCAAGCAGTTTCGCCACATGCGCTTTGACCGCAATCTTGTCGCTTAAGAGGATCAGGCGCGGATCGTCCGCCGGTTCTCGCCAGGCGATTTTGCGGGCGACCAGATGTTCGTTCAGCGTCTTTGGATGATCAATGTTGGGCCAGAGCTTATGATAGCGGAAATACTGCAACTGCGTCGCCTGCTTGATAGGCAGGCAACGGATCGTGGCGTGATAGAGCGCCTTCAAGAGTTTTCCGATGACACTTTTCTGCGGTTGACCGACTGCCATGCCCATCCTCTTTCGCCCGCCCACCGGCTGACTCCAATAGCTTTAAACAATTCTGGACGCCCGCCAGAGCATGATCCCCGAAATGGATGCCGTTATCAGCGCGGTCACAAACGCGGCCAGCCCCGCCCCCATGAAGCCGAATGTGCCGATGAGAAGGAAACTCATTCCGACAGATAGGATCACACTCGACAGGTTGACGAAGGCGTAGGAGCCGTCTTTTCTAAGGCTGCTTAATCCGAAGCCCATCAGATCCGTACAGGCACGCACCGCCGCCGTCAGCAGCAGCAGCGCGAAAATGCCCTTGTACTCGCTAAGCGTTGGCATGTTCATGAACTGTACGACGATGCTTCCCGCAATAAAGATTGCTGCCCCGAGAACGAGCCCGACCACTGCGGTCTTGACGAACTGCCGTATCATCATGCGACGCCACTCATTGATCGAACCATCGCTATAGGCTTTGAACAATTTGGGAATGGCGATTTGTAACACCGCCGTCGAAATCAACGTCTGCAACGCATTCGCCAGCGACCAATAGAACGTATAGACGCCCGTGAGGGACAAGGTCAGCAACAGCGACACGATGTAGCGGTCCGCATAGACCAGGCCGACATTGCTCATATCGCTAATGTGGATGAGCCAGGAACGGCGCATGCGGCTCCTGATCCACTCGTAGCGGATAGGTGTTCTGGCGATCCGCACAAGCGGCCAGTGCCGCAGAAAATAAAAAAGCCCGGCAAACATGCCGAGATATCCGAGAGCCCATCCGGCGAACACCGTCTCAATGTTGCGAAACGAAGAGAACAGCAGCCCCAGTGCAATGACCGGCAGAACCCAGGATGTGGTGCGCAAGAAAAACAGAATATTGGCAGCGCTCGACATTTCCTTGGAAATCAAGGGCATATGGATATCGCAGGAAATGGTTTCCAACCACACAACGATGAGAACGAGTAGGTAAAGCGGCTTGATTGAATAGTCGAAGAGGAAGGCGAAGGCCACCAAAAGCAGCGTCATGATCGACAGCGAAGCGACCGTAACCGCAAGCCGCGTTTTCATATAGGCGCCGGTCACGCCATTCGACTTGCCGCTGACATCGCGGGTAATAAAATAATTGAGACCCCACCCAAGGATGGCGGGCGCAGTAGTGACAACACCAAGCGCCAGACCGTAAATGCCGGCCGCCTCCAAACCCATGAATTTGACGATATAAAATGAGAGGGCAAAACGCAGGACAAGCGTCGACCCACGAAGCCCGGTATTGAAAAGCACGCTAAGACCCATCGACCTAAGGCCATTGCCGAGGAATGGAAAGCGCTTCATCGCAAGGTGTCCAGTCTGTGCCAAACCAACCTCAAAAGTGAAGGCCGGCGTGGTCCTGACGAACCACACGCGCCTGCTTTAGCCCACCTTCTTCGAGAGCCACGAGCGAGAGGACAGTGCTTCCTGCGTCCTCTTCGTTTTCAAGGAGAACGACTTCATCAATCATTCTTGCAATCGAACTCGATGCTGCATGTGCGCTAGCAATCCCGCCATCCACGACGATCAGATCGAAAGCCTCATTCTCATCATTCACCATATGTCCGGACAGATGTGCCTCAAGATCGGCGCCCGCCGGCAAAAATTTGAGAAGCGACGTCTCCTCGAAATCGGCAATCACTCCACCATGGGGTTCGGCGGCATAGTCTTTTACGGATGGAGAATAGCCAAGCAACATGGCCGTCAAGGCAGGATCGCGGCTTGCGCCGTCCGCCAGCAAGACGCGCCGTCCCAACCGAGCGGCGGCATGGGCCAGATTGAACGCAGCGTTGGAGGCCCGGTTTTTCGGACCGGTAGAAACGACCAGAACCGCATAACCCTTTGCAAGGGGAACGGAGGCGCAAACTTCTTTCACAAGCCCGGCATAATCATCCGTGTCTCGCGCGAGAAGAGCACGGCTATGAGCGCCGGAGATGATGCCGGACCTCCGAAGCGCAGAATTAGCCACCGGCTCCGATAGCGTGGCGGGCGCAACCGCTTGGGTAGGCGGGCTCGCCTCCTCGACAGTGACAGCCTTGGGCGCTCCGGTCGGCTCGGCAAGCGTTTCAACGGCCTTTTGGGCCTTTGCAGCCTTCGACCGTTTAAAGCGGTTGATGACGTTTGCCGGACCTGGCGCGCTCACGACTGCGTTTCGCCCGCCGAATTGGTCGCGCAGCACCAGAAAACCTGCTGCAAGTATCATACCGAACAGCCCGGCACCTGCTGCAATCAGGGCTCGCGGCGGTCCGGCCTTGCGCAACGGCGCCTCTGCAACGGAAATGATCTTTGGATTTTCTGCGGGTGCGCTTTGCTGCTCCGATAGCTGGCGGGTGCGCAACAGGAAGGACTCATAGACAGCGCGATCGCTGTCGAGCTTCCGTTGAAGTTCGCGCAATTGAACCATGGTGTCTTCTTCACCATTGAGATTGCGCTTGAGCGTGTCGAGATTGGCCTGAAGAAGCGCCAACTGATTTTTCAGTCGATCCAGATTGCGCGACGTGGTGGTCGCGAAGTTGCGAAGCTGATCGTCAAGGATCGTTGCCAGGGACTGGGTTCTGGCTCTCGCCGCCTGAAGCGCGGGATGCTGCGCGCCAAGCGAGGTGGCAAGAACGGCTTGCTCCTCCTGGCTTTGCTGATAGCGCGCCCTCAGAGAAATGATCGAGGGCGTGAGAGACGTGTCTGGAATGGATCGCAGATATTGCCTGTCGTTGCGCGCCTGCGTCAGCTCGGACACCAGCGCCTCGTTCTCGGCGATTGTGCCGGAGAGGCGGGCGATTTCGGCATTGCTATCGGTGATCTGCTGTTCGATGTCAGGGCGACCGGCAACATTTGCAAGATTATGCGTGGCTCGGTAGGCCTGAACGGCGCGGTCTCCATCCTCCACAGCTTTTCGAAGCTGTTCGAGCTGTGCGGAAAGGCTGCCCCCCGTCCGTTTCAGCGTATCGGTATTCATTTCGGAACGGAGCTGGAGGTACGTGTTGGCAATGGTATTGGCGATCTTCGCCGCCTGCTCCGGGCTGTTCGACCGTACCGTTACATTGACGATGAAGCTTTTACCGACGATCGCCACGGACAGAGCCTTACGCAGCCTATCGATGGCAAGCTGAGTGCGGCTTCTGCTGTCGGTGTACTCGGATCCGAACGCGCCGAACTCCGGATCATCCTCGAGGTTTTCCTTCTCGACCACACGGGCCAGAAGCTCGTTCGACGTCAGCAGATACTGTTGGTTCAGCACATGCGAGTCCACCGCCCGCGGCTGGGTGGACAATTCGCTTTCCAGAATTCGCGAGCCTTCGGGGTCGAGCAGGATTTGTGTGGTCGCCTGGTAGTAATTGCGCATCAGCAGTGAAATGCCGAATGCGACCATGCCCAGCAGCAGCCCGCTGAGGATGATAAGAAGAATGTTTCGCCACAAAAGCGCGAAGAGTCGCAACAGGTTCTCCGGCCCATGCGTGGGTTCGCGATAACTCGCTTCGTCCATCACATTCTGGTTCATCGCCATGTCAGTTCACCGGCCTATAACTCAATACATAAAGCAGACGAGGAACCGGTGAAGACATCGGCACACCATGACCCACGTAAAGAAAGGTCTAAGTTTTGGACAGGATCGCCTCAATATAACAGACGGCCAGACCTGGACACTTTCTGGGTCACCTTAGAACGGGACCTGTTAACATACCGTTTTGCGGGTCTTTTGACACGACGCAGCAAAAAAGGCCGAGGGGCTAGATGCTCCCCGACCTTTAATATCGACATCGTAGTTCTTGCCCTCAGACGGCAATCTCGCGTCGTTCACGATCGGTGACGATCGAGAGATCGAGAACCTTCTGAAGGTTGGCGGCGTGGCGGAAATCCGGATCGGCAACTCCGCCTTCCATCACGGCTTTGGCGAATTTCTCATAATTCGTCGGCACCGGCTCCGGCTCGATATCGCGCCAGATCGCCTTTTCGATATCGTCGCCAAGGCATCCGCGCAGTGTCGAATATTCGGGCGTATGAACAACCTCAAGCGCACCTTTGTCGCCATGCAGGCGCAGGCGAAGCTCGTTCAGATGGCCGGTCGCCCAACGGGTGGCGTGAATGACCCCCATGGCGCCATTCTGTAGTTCCGCCGTCATGGTGAAACTGTCATTGGCGTCCAGGTCGTAGACGTCGATCCGGTTGCCTTCGTACTTGTCGAAGGTCTTTAGGCGCGTGAAGATACGCTCCACGTCGCTGCCCGCACCGTAAGATGCAAAATCGAGAATATGAATGCCAACATCGCCAAGAACGCCGTTCGAGCCGTGTTTGGTTGAAAGGCGCCAGAGCCATTTGCTCTCCGTCATCCAGTCGCCCCAGGCTTTCGACACCAGCCAGCTCTGGAGATAGGAAGCCTCCAGATGCCGCAGCTTGCCAATACGGCCTTCCAGCACCATCTTGCGCGCTTCCTGAAGCGGTGCCACGTTGCGGTAAGTGAGGTTCACCATGGCAACCAAGCCTACCTTTTCGGCGGCATCTGCCATTTCCGCGGCTTTACCATAGGTTTCCGCCAAAGGCTTTTCGCAGAAGACGTGCTTTCCCGCAGCCAACAACTTGAGGCTGGTCGGATGATGGATCGCATCCGGCGTGACATTGGCCACAGCGTCGAATTCACCCCATGCCAGAGCATCATCCAGCGAGGTGAAGGTCAACGGTATGTGGTGGCGTGCAGCAAAGGCGCGCACGATCACCTCGTCGACATCAACAGCGGCAACGGTTTCCACGCCCGAAATCTGAGAGAAGTGGGTGGCGTGCGTGTTCGCCATACCACCGGTTCCAAGAATAAGTAGCTTCATAATGAATTACCTGTAACCTGCTTCACCAGCCTGGTGCAGTTTGGGGCCGCGTTCCTCGATCGGCTCGAGCGCCTTTTCGACGGGCACGTTCGGCGCATCGTGAATGCTCTTGAGCGCTCCCACTGGATTGTAGGCCCACTTGACCGAATTGCTGATCACCTTCTGAATGTTGTCGTCATGGTAGGTGGGATATGTTTCATGCCCTGGGCGGAAATAGAAGATATTGCCCGCACCGCGGCGCCAGGTCAGGCCTGAGCGAAACACCTCGCCACCCTGGAACCAGGAAATGAACACGGTTTCCAATGGTTCGGGAACGGAGAACTGCTCTCCGTACATTTCCTCGTTTTCCAGTTCGAAATGCTCCGGCAGACCAGCCGCGATCGGATGGCGGGGATTGATGGTCCAGATGCGTTCACGTTCGCCGGCCTCGCGCCATTTCAACGCGCATGGGGTGCCCATTAGCCGCTTGAACGGTTTGGAGAAGTGGCCTGAGTGGAGAACGATAAGGCCCATGCCTTCCCAGACGCGCTTCGCCACGCGCTCGACGATTTCGTCTTGAACTGCGCCATGGTCCTTGTGGCCCCACCAGACCAGCACGTCGGTCTGGTCCAATCTCGCCTGCGAAAGACCATGTTCTGGCTCTTGCAGAGTGGCGGTCGTTGCGTTGATCTCCGGGTCCTTGTTCAGGGCATCGGCGATCGTGTTATGCATGCCGTTTGGGTAAACAGCACGAACGGTCTCGTTGATGTGTTCGTGGATATTTTCACCCCACACGACGGTGTTGATGGTCATAGAGATACTCCTTGATGAACCAGCGCTGGTTGTTAACGCCAGTGAACGGAAATTGATCAGGCGGCTCCGCGTGTTTCTGCGCGTCTCAGCGAAACGCCCGCCTGATCGAAACGGTGAATGTGCTCCGGCAAGGGCGATAACTTGAGCGTCTCTCCCGTCGCCCGGTGGGAAACCCCCTCCTCGCGAACGACGAGCGGCTCGTCCGCGCCGATATCAACGTATATGTAGCTATCGGAGCCAAGCATTTCGGAGTGGACGATCTCGCCCGTCCAGCCACCCGCACCGTCTGAAACGACGATATGTTCTGGCCGAATGCCGATCGAATGCGCACCATGGCTTTCTGCAAGACGGCCGCCGATAAAATTCATCTTCGGTGAGCCGATGAAGCCCGCGACGAAGGTGTTGACCGGGGCTTCATATAGCTCAAGTGGCGTGCCAATCTGCTCGACACGGCCGTCCCGCAACACACAAATTCTGTCCGCAAGCGTCATCGCCTCCACCTGGTCGTGGGTAACGTAAATCATCGTCGTGTCATGCATGCTACGGTGGAGCTTGGCGATTTCAAGACGGGTGGCGACGCGAAGGGCGGCATCGAGGTTGGAAAGCGGCTCATCGAAGAGAAAGACCTTCGGATCGCGAACGATGGCGCGTCCGATCGCCACGCGTTGGCGCTGTCCGCCCGAAAGCTGCTTGGGCAGACGTTCCAGGTAAGGGGTTAGCTGCAGCATCTCAGCTGCTGCCTCCACGCGCTTGCGCCTCTCTTCCTTGCTGGAACCGGCGAGTTTCATGCCGAAGGCCATGTTTTCGAAAACTGTCATATGCGGATAAAGCGCATAGGACTGGAAGACCATGGCGACACCGCGCTTGGCCGGCGTCAGGCGATTGACGATCTCACCCTCGAAGGAAAGCTCGCCGCCGGTGATTTCCTCCAGGCCGCAGATCAGGCGCAGAAGCGTGGATTTTCCGCAGCCTGATGGGCCGACGAAGACCATGAATTCGCCGGAGCGGATATCCATGTCGATGCCCTTGATGACATCGAAAGCGCCGAAGGATTTGCGTAAGTTTCGCAGTTGAATGCTGGTCATGAGATTTCTCCTAGCCTTTGACGCCACCGGCTGTCAGGCCGGAAATGATGCGTCGCTGGAAGATCAGAACGAGGATGACGAGTGGGACGGTGACGATGACGGAAGCCGCCATGATCGTTCCCCAGGGAATTTCAAACTGAGAGCTTCCCGAGAGCAACGCAATCGCTACCGGAACCGTTCGTTGCTCGTTGGATGAGGTGAAGGTCAGCGCAAACAGGAACTCGTTCCAGGCCGCAATGAAGGCGAGAAGCCCCGTCGTGACCAATGCCGGCCACATCAGCGGCAAGAAAACCTGCGTGATGATGACCCAAGGCGAAGCGCCGTCGACAATCGCAGCCTCCTCGATTTCAACCGGCAGGTCCCGCATGAAGGTCGTGAGCACCCAGACGGTAAAGGGCAGCGTGAAGATCATGTAGGAGAAGATCAGCGCCAAGGGGGTGTTGAAAAGGCCTGCCCAACGGATCAGTTCGAAGAGACCCGCCAGCACCGCGATCTGCGGAAACATAGAGACTGACAGGATCGTCAGCAGCAGCAGAGCACGACCCCGGAAGCGAACGCGGGCCAGCGCGTAGGCGGCAGTCACGGCCAGAAGCAGAGACAACGCGACGACGCAGGTCGCGACCAGCAACGAGTTGCCGAGATTGCGAAGGAAGTTGTCATTGGCCAGAACGTCGGCATAGTTGCCGATTGAAAACGTCCTTGGCAGATAATTGATTTCAAACAGCGCCGTGCCGGATTTGAAGCTCGTCAGGATGGCGTAGTAGAAGGGGAACACGGCCACTACGATGATAATGGCGACGAGCGCGTAGAAGGCGGTGTTTTTGAGAACCGTCGTTGCCGTCATTTTGCGCCTCCATCAGTGTTGACGCGGCCAAGCCACATATAGACGATGGTGATCGAGGCGATGATGAGAAACAGCATGGTCGAAACCGCAGCGCCATAAGCAAACTTGTCGAAGTCGAAGAGATTCTCACGTGCCAAAACCGACATCGTCCGGGTCTGCGCATTGTTCGGTGTCAGGATGTAGATCAGGTCGAAGACACGCATCGCATCCAGCATACGGAAGATGACCGCGACCATAAGGGCCGGGCGGATCATCGGAAGCGTGACGCGCCAAAACACCTTGATCGGGTGGATGCCATCGACCTTGGCCGCCTCATACATATCCTTCGGCACCATCTGCAGACCGGCAAGGATGAGGAGCGCCATGAAGGGCGTCGTTTTCCAGACATCGACGATCAGTACGGCGGTCATCGCCGTCTCGGGATTGGCCGTCCATGCGATCTTCTGGCTGATGAGGCCAAGGCTCAGCATCATATCGTTCAGAATGCCGAACTGGTCGTTCAGCATCCACGACCACATGCGCGCCGAAACGATGGTGGGAATGGCCCAGGGAATGAGGATCGCGGCGCGGACAAGGCCTCGGCCCTTGAATTCGGCATTCAGCACCAACGCGACGATAAGACCGAGAACCGTTTCCAGCGACACTGAGAGAATCGTAAATTTCACCGTGTTCCAAGCGGCACCCCAGAAGACAGGGTCTGCCAAAAGGCCACGATAAACGGTGCGACCGCTGCTGAGTGTAATCCAGGAAATGTAATTCTTCAGGCCAACGAATTGCGCGTCGGAGAGGTTGGTCAGAGAGGCGTCCGTCAGACTGAACCAGACGGTTCTGACGAGAGGCCAGCCCGCGACCAGGGCGAGCACGAGGAAGGTCGGGGCGAGGAACAGCCACGCGGAGCGCAGCCTTTCCGATTGCAGGTCGGAGCCGACCGTCGCCGCCGGTCGATCAGGGACAGGAGTTTTCATGAGAGTTTCCACCGATTGGACGGGAAGCGAAGCGGCAAGCGATACCGCTTCGCGTTTTAAGTGTTACCAGCCACTTCCCTTGAGATCGGTCAGCTCGACTTCGAGCAGCTCGAGATTTTCTGCGGCCGTACCGGAGCCGGAAAGCGTGTTGTGAACAGCGCCCCAGAACTTGGACGACACCTCATTATATTTCACCTTCGTAGCTGCGGACGGACGCGGTACCGCCGTTTCAAAGATGGGCTTCCATTGCGGCATGAAGGGCTGCGCGGCGGCCACATCCTTATCGTCGTAGAGTGCCGCGATGGTGGGCATGTTGGAAAGCTCCACCGCACGCTTCTTCTGCGTCTCGGCAGAGGTCAGGAACTTCACCAGTTCGATGGCTGCGTCCTGGCTCTTTGAATATTTGGAGACAGCGACGTTCCAGCCACCCAAGGTCGAAGCAGGTGCCTGACCCTCTGCGCCAGCAGGTAGCGGCACGACGCCGAACTTGCCCTTGATAGCGCTATCTGCACCATTGCCCAGAGCATAGGCATAAGGCCAGTTACGCATGAACACCGAATTGCCGGTTTGCCAGACGCCGCGGGCCTCCTCCTCCTTGTAGGCGAGCGCACCTTGCGGAGCGATAGTGCCGATCCAGCTCTTGGCCATTTCGAGTGCGGCGGCAGCCTTTTCATTGTTGATGCTGAGATCGCCGTTGGTCTCGACGATATGCCCGCCGCCAGCGGATGCCACCCATTCGAGGGCGTTGCATGTCAGGCCCTCATAGGCGCTGCCCTGAAACACGAAACCCCACATGTCCTTCTGTCCGGCGGCTCGTTCCTTGTCCTGAATTTCCTTGGCCGTTTCCGCCATTTCCTTCCAGGTCTTCGGCGGCTGCTTGCCGTATTTGTCGAGCAAATCCTTGCGATAGAACATTGCCGGGGCGTCGGTGTACATCGGCATGGCAACCAGTTTGCCGTCCACTGTCTGCGAAGCAACCACAGACGGGAAGTGCTGAGCGATGACGTCCTTCGCCGCAGCCGTCAGGTCGACGAACTGATCGGCAAGCTGCGGAGCCCAGACGATATCGGTCTGATAAACATCCACATCCGTGTTTCCAGCTGCGAGCCACAGCCGGTACTGACTAAACTGTTCGCTTGACGACGGCGGCATCGTCACAAGCTTCACCTTGTGGCCGCTCTGCTTTTCGAATTCGGTCAGACGCTCGCGAATGAAGTTGAGGTTCTTGCCGGTTGAGTTCGCGGCCATGGCGATTTCGGCAGCCTGCGCAGACGCGGCAAACGCCAAAAGACTGCCACACAGGAACAAAGCCCTCTTAGAAAAGTTCGTCATCATTCTCCTCCCTCTGAAACTTTGACGACCACTAATTGAAAACGCTTTCAATTTTGGGAAGCTTACAATTCCCATTTCTTCTGTCAATAGGGCGCCAATTGCTATTTAATCGAGCTGTTCCGTTGACAACCCGTGGCCCAACGTGAAGCCCATGAATCTAAATGGTTCATGACGATCGTATAATTTTAAATCGGTTTCGATTTTTGTTGCTTGAAAAATTCCAATTGAGCTAGCATGCAGATGAAAACGGCGGACATCATGAAGCTCAAGGATTTTGCAGAACAGGTTGGCCTCTCTCCAACGACGGTCAGCCGTGCCCTTGGGGGCTATCCGGAGGTTCGTCAGGAAACTCGCGAGCGGGTGATGGAGGCTGCGCGCAGGCTTGGGTATAGACCCAATGCCAACGCAGTGAGGCTCGTTACAGGTCGCGCAGGCGCTATTGGTGTTGTCATGGGCCGCAGCGGCGGCGGACACTTTTTCTCGGAATTCATGGGCGGCATGGCAGCCCGTCTGGAAGGACAGGAAACCGACATTCTCGTCAGCGTGGCTATCGACAACAATCTGGACGAGGAACTGGCGATCTTCAACCGCTTGGCGGCAAGTGGCAAGGTAGATGGCATCGTCGTCCATTCTCCTCGCCCTGCGGATGAACGCATCGCCTTGCTCAACCGGTTGGGCGTCCCCTTCATCGTGCATGGCCGGTCAAATATCTCTCTTCCGCATGCCTGGCTCGATATCGACAATCGCGATGTGACATACCGCCCCACCATGCATTTTCTGGAGCGCGGCCACCGGCGCATTGCCTTGATCAACGGACCGAAGGGAAGGACATTCGTCAACGACCGAGAACAGGGTTTCCGGGACGCTCTCACGGAGTACGCCCTGACCCCCGACCCCAAACTGATGATGAACGAGCATTTCAGCGAGGAAACAGCCTTCCGATTCGCGCGTGCGCTTCTAGAGCAGCCATCCCGCCCGACCGCTTTCGTCGCAGGCGCGATGATGACGGCACAAGGGGTCTATCGCGCCGCCACACAAATGGGCCTTTCCATCGGCAAGGATGTCTCCGTGATTGCCCATGACGACGTCTTCCCCTACCTGACGCCGGAAAGTCTGATGCCGCCGCTTTCCACCACGCGCTCATCCATGCGAATGGCCGGCATGCGCGTGACCGAACTTCTGCTTCAAATCATATCGGGCAGGCCGGTTCAGGAATGCCAAGAGCTATGGCCGGTGGAGTTGATTCTGCGCCAATCCACCGGCTCTCTTGCATGACCCATCCGATATTCTTGATTACGTTTTTTGGGGCTCCGCCATCTGACGATGTTGTTTTGCCAGAATGCCAGCCGGCGTCGCATTTGCGACCGCCGTCACGATCTTGTTTTTCCAGCCGCTGACGACATCGCCGTCGCCCTTCATCATGGCGTCGAAACCGACTTCGGCAACGAAAGTGGGATCGTCCTTTTTCCCGTGGCCAACCGGCGTGTCCAGCATACCGGCGCGCTCGAAGAATTCGGTGTCCGTTGGCCCTGGCATCAAGCATGTAACAGTGACGCCCGTGTCTTTCAGTTCATCCCGTAGTGCCAGAGCAAAGCTGTTGATGAAGGCCTTGGTGGCGTTATAAACCGCCTGGAAACTGCCGGGCATGAAGCCGGCGATCGAGCCGGTCAACAATATCCTGCCGGAGCCACTACTGCGCATCAGATTGCCAACGTGATGCACCAGCGCCACCGTGCCGCTGATATTGGTGTTGATGACACGTTGGCCGCGTAAAAGATCCTGGTCGAGAAATGCATCGCCGAGCCCCTGACCTGCATTCGCCATCAGCAAATCTACGGGTCGTCCCTGAGTTGCGATGGCCTTCACGACGCTTTCAATCCCAGCCGGCGTTGCGAGGTCGGCGATAACGGGTGTGGCCTTAACGCCCCGAACGGTAAAAGCACTCACGGCGCTCAAAATACGTTCGTCGTCAGCGACCACGACCAGGTCGTAACCTCTTTCGGCTGCGCATTTTGCCAGTTCGAAGCCGATGCCGCTGGAGGCACCGGTCACGAGCGCAAGCCCCCTCTCCCTTTGCGTCTCAGACATAGTGCTTCTCCTTACGGCTTGATGACAACTTTGATGCAGCCGTCTTCCTTGTTCTTGAATGTTTCGAAGAGGCCGGGGCCTTCTTCCAGCGTGGCGCGATGAGTAATGACAAAGGATGGATCGATCTCACCCTTCAATACCCGATCCATCAACATCGGGAGGTATCGCTGGACAGGTGTCTGCGCCATGCGAAGCGTCAACCCGCGATTGATGGCGGACCCCATGGGGATCTTGTCGAGGAAGCCGCCATAGACACCGACAATGGAGACGGTGCCGAAATTGCGGCAGCAATGGATAGCTTGGCGCAGTACATGCGGCCGGTCGGTGCCCATGAACGTTGCGACCTTGATGCGGTCGATGCGCGAATCCCAACTGGCCGCCGGATCCGCCTCCGTACCGACGGCGTCGATGCACGCATCCGCACCACGCCCGCCGGTCAATTGCATGATCTCGTCGTAGATATCGGTTTCGAGATAGTTCAGAGTCAATGCGCCCGAGGCGGCTGCAAGCGCCAGCCGTTCCACCACGCTGTCGATGGCGATAACACGCTCAGCGCCCAGCATATAGGCGGAACGGATCGCCATCTGGCCGACCGGTCCGCAGCCCCATATTGCGACGGTTTCGCCAGGTTGAATATTGCAGAACTCAGCGGCCATGTAGCCGGTCGGGAAGATATCCGAAAGGAACAGAACCTGCTCGTCGGTCAATCCCTCCGGCACCTTGACCGGCCCAACATCGGCATAGGGCACACGCAGATATTCCGCCTGCCCTCCACTATAGCCACCGAGCATATGCGTGTAGCCAAAGAGACCCGCAGGCGAATTTCCCCACATTTTCTTCGCCTTTTCCTTGTCGGGATTACTGTTCTCGCAACCGGAAAAGAAACCTCTTTGGCAGAAGAAGCAGTGGCCGCAAGAGATGGTGAAGGGTACGACCACGCGGTCGCCGACTTGCAGCTTGCTGTTGCCCTTGCCGACTTCGACCACCTCGCCCATGGCCTCATGGCCCATCACGTCGCCAGAATGCATGTCTGGAACGGAGCCATGATAGAGGTGAACGTCGGAGCCGCAGATGGCGCAGGCAGTCACCTTGATGATGGCATCGCGATCATCCTCGATCACGGGATCGGGCACGGTTTCGCAACGAATATCGTGTTTTCCATGCCAAGTCAGCGCCTTCATAACATTCTCCTCAGGTTCGCTTGGGGTTACCCTTCGAACCTGAGCTGTCTGAGAATGTTCCTGACGATGGAAATCGCGCAGCCATTACGTCGCCAGATGAGACAATCTCCTCATGGCGAACCCGCAACCGTCCTGCTAAAAACCCATGGACGATTACTGGATGTCGAGCAGGCGCTCCAGATAGCGTCGCTCCACATCGGCAGGTGGATTGTTGCCGAGCTTCTCGCGGATCGCTTCGAGGATTTCACGCGCGCGCTGCACATCGATTTCATCCGGCACGCGAACCTGCGAGTCGCCGAAATCCGGACCAGAATTTGCACGCGGACGGCCTAGTGGATCGCGACCATTCTGGTCGCCCTGCCCCATCATGCCCTGCTGACCCTGACCAGGCCGCTGGCCCTGCTGGCGCATGGCCTGCATGATCTGACCCATCATGTCCTGCGCGCCCTGACGCAGCGCATTCAGCGCATTGCCCTGACCTTCGACTGCCTGTTCGCCGCGGCTCTGTCCCAGCGCCTCACCAGCACCCTTCATTTCCTGCTCTGCCTTACCGAAGTTCTGGCCAGGCTCCATGCCGAGATCGCGCAAGCCCTTTTGAAGCTCGCCAAGCCGCTTACCAAGCCCGTCCTGCTGCTGGCGCAGGTTCTTCAACGCCTCGCGAAGCTGCTGGGCAGTCATCTGGTCGGGGTTTTGCCCTTGCCCATTCTGCTGCTGCCCATTCTGCTGCTGCCCATTCTGGCCTTGCTGGTCTTGCGGCGGCTGGCCATTCTCGCCCATCTGCTGTTCGCCACCCTCTTCGCCCTCTTGAGGATCGCCGCGTTGCATGCGGTCGCGCAGTGCCTGATCGAGCTTGAAGGTTTCGTCCATCAGCTTTTGCTGCTGCTGCATGATCTCGCCAAGCTTGTCGATCTGCTGGCGCAACTGGCTGTTTTCTTGCTGCTGACCCTGCTGGCCGCGCTGCGGTCTGCCTGCCTGCAGGTTGTTCATCATGCGTTGCATTTGCGACAGCATTTCCTTCGCTGCGTCACGGTTGCCGGAGCGGGCCAGGTTCTCGATCTGGTTCATCATATTCTCCAAATCGCGTTGGCGCAGCACGTTCTGCGCCTGCTGGTTCATATTGCCCTGAGGCGCGTTCTGCATGCGCTGTGCGAGCTCCTTCATGAACTCGTTCATCGCGTCGCGAAGCTCTTGCATCAGCTTGGCGATCTCTTCATCTGGCGCCTTGCGCTCCAGCGCCTGCGACAATGCATCCTGCGCGTCCCGCAAGCGCTTTTCCGCCTGCGACAGATCACCGTCTTCGATCCCCAAGGCGATTTCCCAGAGATAATCCGCCGTATTCTTCAGCATCTCCTCATTATAGGCGAGCTTCATGCGCGCCTGCGCGGATTGCAGCAGGAGATAGTGCGTCTTGTTGGGAATCGTCTCTTCGGGGCGTAGGCTGACTGCCTCGTTATAGGCGATCGCCTTCGGCATCTGCCGGGTATCGAGCGAAAATATTTGCCGCTGTTCGGCGACAGAGGCTGCCAGAGGTTCAGAGAAATTGCGACCGGGAAGGATCATTTCCTGCGGCGGACTCTTGCCGGTCTGCCCGGCGCCGTCCGTTGCAACCAGCGTAATGCGAACGCGCTTGCCAGCCATCGGGTGTTCGGTGAGATTGCGGCTGGTGACACCCTTCATGTCGCGCGGGTTCTGGCGCGGAAGATCGAGCTTGTACTCCGGGGCCGGATAAAGCGGTTTTGCATCTGCCTGAACCTCAAGAGGCTCGATGACGGCATGGGCCTCGCGCACGCCATAATCATCCTTGGCGGTAAAGCCGATCTCAAGCGCGCCATTGGCCGCACGGCGAGGAAGATTATCGAAAGCGATGACTGGCGGCTTGTCCGGGATGATGTTGAAGAACCAGGACTGGCCATTGGCCTCGATCGTCCCGCTTTCCTTGAACTCCATAGTGAAGGTCCGCGGCGCAACGGCAGCGGGATTGTCTGGGCTTGGCGGCGATGCTGTAGCTTCAGCGGCGGTCTTCTTTTCTTCCGTCCCTTCGGGCGCGAGCCTTTGCAACTCGCCAGCCTCGTCCGGCTCGAACGTCACCTCTTCCTGGCCAGCGCCGCCCGTCATGCGGATTGTCAGCTTGGAAGATTGCGGAACCGAGACTGCCTCATCGCGATCGGCATTCTGACTGGTTAGAAAGATCGGCGCACGGCCGGTGTAGGATGGCGGCGTGACCCAAGCATCGAGACGGATATCTGGGTTCAGCGGACCGGAGGCAGGGCGGTTGCGAAACGCATCGGCAACGCTGCCCGCACCGTTCGAATAGGAGAAGCCAAAAGCCGCCACCAAAAGAAGCGCCGGAACGGCGCGCAACGCCATTCGGTCGTGTCCAGCAATATCCGGTCGAGGCAAGCCGGCATCGAGCGCGGCAATCCGCTCGGCCATACGCGTCTGGTGTTCTCGCCATAAGGCGCGCGCGATCGGGGTGTCGAAAGCGGGTTCGTCTTCCTGCACGCCGACTGGCTGGTGCGCGAGGCCGTTACGCTCTTCGAGCAGGCGCGACGCCTCATCCTTCGATGGCCAGCGCAATCGCGCTATCGGCAGCAATGATATGAGGAACGAAAAGACGAGAAGAAAAACGACGGCCCAGCGCAAAATGTCGGGCATCTGTCGGAAAAGTCCGAACCAGCCAAAAGACAGGAAGAGTGCGGCGATGGAGAGCGGCAGAACCGTCTGCGGAGCGAGGCGCTCGACAAACAGAACGACTTTCGCAAAGAACCGCTTCGCTGCCACGCGTCGTGCGAGCTCGGGTCTTTTATCGAAAGCGCCTCTTGCGCCCTGCCTGGTGGTCATCAATCCGTTCTCCCGGTCTGGCCACACGATTTCGCCGCCGATCTCGCCAACGCCGCAGCCACGAAATCCCTCAGTGCAACAGAGCGCAGGATAACATCGTTTGTGGCGAAGACGAGGGCAAGCCACGGCTTGCCCTCTTTTTTTAGTTCAGTTCGCCTAATCGTGATGACGCCAATCAGTCCAGCCAGGCGGGTAAGGAGTCGAGCGCGATCAGTTCTTCATAGGTGCTGCGAGGACGAACGACATGGAACTGATGGTCCTTGACCAAGACTTCCGGCACCAGAAGACGGGAGTTATACGTTCCGGCCTGAACAGCGCCATATGCACCCGCCGAACTGACCGCGATGAGATCACCCGGCTGAGGTAACGCCATCTCGCGATCAAGTGCCAGATAATCACCGGTCTCACAGACCGGTCCCACCACATCCGCCTTGATGCGCGGCGCATCGGCCGCCGGCTGAACCACCGGACGAAGGCCGTGATAGGCTTCATAAAGTGTGGGTCGAATGAGATCGTTCATGGCCGCATCGACGATGACGAAATCCTTCTCGCCGCCATCCTTCACATAAAGAACTTCGGTCACGAGAATACCGGCATTGCCGACGATCAGCCGACCAGGTTCGGTGACGATCTTGCAATTGAGGCTCTTCAATTCGTTCTTGACGATATGCGCATAGGCATCCGGCAAAGGCGGTGGATTGTTGTCATCCTTGTAGGGAATGCCCAAACCGCCACCAATATCCACATGGCTGATCGTATGACCGTCGCCGCGCAAGGATTCCACCAGCTCGCGCAAAAGTCGGAACGCATCTTCGAAAGGCTGCAAATCGGTGATCTGGCTGCCGATATGCATGTCGATGCCGCTGACATCGATACCGGGCAGCGTTGCGGCATGGGCATAAACCTCCCGCGCCCGCTGATATGAAATGCCGAACTTGTTTTCCTTCTTGCCGGTCGAAATCTTGGCATGCGTCTTGGCATCCACATCCGGATTGATGCGGAAGGAGACATGTGCCTTCTTGCCTGCCTTCACCGCTCGCAGATTGAGGATTTCGAGTTCCGGCTCCGATTCTACGTTGAAGCAGTAGATCCCTACCTCAAGCGCCAGATCCATTTCCGCCGGCGTCTTGCCGACGCCGGAAAACATGATGCGGCTTGCAGGGACGCCAGCGGCCAGCGCGCGGCGCAGTTCACCACCGGACACCACATCGATACCCGCACCAAGCTTGGCCAGCGTTTTCAGCACCGCCTGGTTGGAGTTGGCCTTCATCGCGTAGCAGACCATTGCATCTACATCGCTGAAGGCCTCAGAGAAAACCTTGTAGTGGCGCTCAAGCGTCGCTGTCGAATAGATGTAGAAGGGCGTCCCGACAGCCTTGGCAATTTCAGGCACAGCAACGTTTTCGGCGTGCAGCACGCCGTCGATGTAATGAAAATGGTTCACGTCCGTATTCCGTTATAGAAGCTTATCGAGAACGAAGGGA
Source organism: uncultured Agrobacterium sp. (assembly GCA_913777615.1). Classification (GTDB taxonomy): domain Bacteria; phylum Pseudomonadota; class Alphaproteobacteria; order Rhizobiales; family Rhizobiaceae; genus Agrobacterium. Next base: position 115,338 of record CAJYTK010000011.1, read on the forward strand.
CGTTCCGGCGTCGTTTCCACCTTTTTGTCCGAGCGCTGGTTGCGCTGCTCGACTGGCGTGCTCGGCGCATCAAGATCGCCTTTGCGGCCGCAGCTGGAGAGAGCAAGGCCTGCGGCAAGCGCCACGCTGACCGGAATGATGAAACTGCGAGAGGTTTTAAAGAGCATGGACCCGTCCAAAGGAATTCTTTGCATCTCTGATAACGAAAAACAGGGCGCTTGTGCACCCTGTTTCTTGTGATGGTGGTGTAACGCTGGATTGATCGGTCGACCGATCAGTTGCGACCACGCCACCAGGCAATCTGCTTGCGGACCTCGGACGGCGCCGTGCCGCCAAAACTCGTGCGGCTTGCGACCGACGCTTCGACCGACAGCACGTCGAAGACGCTGGCGGTGATCGCAGAATTGATCGCCTGCAATTCCTCAAGCGAAAGGTCGGCCAAATCGCAACCCTTCTTTTCCGCAAGCGCCACGGCATGTCCGGTCACGTGGTGCGCATCACGGAACGGCAACCCCGCTTCGCGCACCAGCCAGTCGGCCAGATCCGTCGCGGTCGAATAACCGGATCCGGCAGCGGCACGCATACGATCAGCCCTCACCTCCAGATCGCGGATCATGCCAGTCATGGCGGCAATCGCCAGTTCCAGGCTCTCCGCCGCATCGAAAACCTGTTCCTTGTCTTCCTGCATATCCTTGGAATAGGCGAGCGGCAGGCCCTTCATCACCGTCAGCAGCGCGACCAGCGAACCATTGATGCGACCGGTCTTGGCGCGCACCAGTTCGGCAGCATCCGGGTTCTTCTTCTGTGGCATGATAGAAGAGCCGGTGGAAAAGGCATCAGACAGACGTATGAAGCCGAATTGTGGTGTGGACCAGATGACGATTTCTTCCGCCAGACGCGACAGATGTGTGGCGCAGATGGATGCGATGGAGAGAAACTCCAGCGCAAAATCGCGATCCGACACCGTATCGATGGAGTTGCGCGTCGGCTCGCGGAAGCCGAGGGCGTTGGCCGTCATGTGGCGGTCGATAGGGTAACCAGTTCCAGCCAGCGCCGCAGCCCCGATCGGGCTTTCATCCAAGTGCTCGATGGCGTGGCGAACGCGGGCGCGGTCGCGCCCAAACATTTCGACATAGGCCATGCAGTGATGACCAAACGTCACGGGCTGGGCCGTCTGCAAATGGGTAAAGCCCGGCATGACCGTATCGGAATGTTGTTCGGCGCGGTCGAGGAAGGCTGCGATCAGCGCGCTCAACATGGCTTCGGTTTTCTGAAGCTCTTCCTTGACCCAGAGGCGGAAATCGAGCGCCACCTGATCGTTGCGCGAGCGCGCCGTATGCAGGCGACCGGCAGCCGGACCGATCAGAGTGGCCAGCCGCGCCTCGATATTCATGTGAATGTCTTCGAGCTTGCGCGAAAACTCGAATGCGCCCGCCTCGATTTCTGACAGGATCGTGTTCAGGCCCTCGATGATCTTGTCTTTATCTTCAGCCGAAATAATGCCTTTTGCAGCAAGCATGGTGGCGTGGGCGATGGAGCCACGGATATCCTGGGCGTAAAGCTTCTTGTCGAAGCCAATGGAGGCATTTATCTCTTCCATGATGGCTGAGGGACCGGAAGCAAAGCGTCCGCCCCACATCTGATTGGAGGATTTCTGTTCTGCGCCGTCAGCCATTGTGCATGCCCTGGAGTATTCGATGACAGAAAAAAGACCTTTCAGACTTCCTTCCGCCAGACTTGTTGCAATTGCCGCCATCGCCGGCATTGTCAGCGGCGGGGGAGTGGTGTTGTTCAGGCATATTGGGTCTGAAGCTGAGGTTCAAGGGGCAGCGGTAGCGGACGCGGCTTTATGTGAGGGTGCCGGCAAGCGCATCGCATCCATAGAACCGCTGCTGAAAGGCCAACTTGCGGCCATGGCGCCGACCGACAAGCCGCGCGTGATCCCGCTCTCGTTCAAGTCTCCGGAAGGCACGGCGATGACGCAAGCGGATCTCAAAGGCAAAGCAATTCTGCTGAACCTCTGGGCCACATGGTGCGTCCCGTGCCGGGAGGAAATGCCGGCACTGAACGCGCTGGAAAAGGAAAAGGGTAGCGACAGGTTCGAAGTAGCGACGATCAATATCGACACGGGCGAGGATGAAAAGCCGAAGGCCTTCATGAGCGAATACAAAATCGATTCGCTCAAACTTTATCGCGATAGTTCCATGGGCGTGTTCAACGTCCTGAAGAAAGAAGGTCTCGCCTTCGGCCTGCCGGCAACGCTGCTTCTGGATGATAAGGGCTGCCTGCTGGCGTCCATGAACGGCCCAGCTGCCTGGGACAGCCCCGACGCTAAGGCGCTCGTGACGGCAGTTACGCAGCCTTGATCAACGTGTCGGAACCGGTGTCTCGCCACGGTAGTCGTAGAAACCTCTGCCGGATTTACGGCCAAGCCAGCCTGCCTCGACATATTTGACCAGCAAAGGACAGGGACGATACTTGCTGTCGGCCAGACCATCATGCAGCACCTGCATGATCGAAAGGCAGGTATCAAGACCGATGAAGTCCGCCAATTGCAACGGACCCATCGGGTGGTTGGCGCCGAGCTTCATGGCCGTATCGATGGCCTCGACCGTGCCAACGCCCTCATAGAGCGTGTAGATCGCCTCGTTGATCATCGGCAGAAGAATACGGTTGACGATGAAGGCTGGAAAATCTTCCGCAACCGTAATCGCCTTATCCAGCGAACGGACATAGTCCTTGGCAGTCTCAAAAGTCTTCTCGCCGGTCGCAATACCACGCACCAGTTCGACCAGCTTCATCACCGGCACCGGGTTCATGAAGTGAATGCCCATGAACTGTTCGGGGCGATCGGTCGCAGATGCGAGGCGGGTGATCGATAGGGACGAGGTGTTGGTGGCAAGCAGGGCTTCTGGCTTCAACACCGGGCAAACCTGCGCGTAAATCTTGCGCTTTACCTCTTCATTTTCCGTGGCGGCCTCGATGACGAGATCCATCGCAGCCAGATCGTTGAGATCGGAGGAGCCGCCGATCAGGCCGAGCGCCGACTTGCGCGTATCGTCCTCCAGTTTGCCGTTGGAAACCTGACGCGCCAGATTGCCATTGATGGTGGCCAGCCCTGCTTCGATCCTGTCCTTGGAGACGTCGTAGATATGGACCTTGTAACCCGCGAGAGCAGAGACATGCGCAATGCCACAGCCCATCTGACCGGCTCCGATAACACCGATATTCTTGATTGGGCCTGTCATGCGTATCTCTCCTGTTGAATTCGTCTCAGCGCTGGTCACTTCGAAGCGCGTCTTGGCTCTTGAACCGAACCCGGTGGCGCTTCAGATCTTCGTTGTTGCGCATATTGCCACAAAACGAAAGCGGCGCGTCGGTAAAAACGCGCCGCTTGCTATCATTGCGGTGATCAGATTGCTTTTTCAAGCTCTGGCAGAGCTTCGAAGAGGTCTGCGACCAGACCGTAATCCGCCACCTGGAAGATTGGTGCCTCTTCGTCCTTATTGATGGCGACGATGACCTTAGAGTCCTTCATGCCTGCCAGATGCTGGATGGCACCGGAAATGCCGCAGGCAATGTAGAGCTGCGGAGCCACCACCTTGCCGGTCTGGCCAACCTGCCAGTCGTTCGGCGCGTAACCGGCATCGACAGCAGCGCGCGATGCGCCGACGGCAGCACCGAGCTTGTCGGCAACGGGCAGGATGACTTCCTTGAACTTCTCCGAAGAACCAAGCGCGCGACCGCCCGAGATGATGATCTTGGCAGAGGTGAGTTCCGGACGGTCGGACGAAGCAAGCGCGTCCGAAACGAAGGAGGAAACGCCGGGGTTCTCGGCCGCCGAGACGGATTCGACAGAGGCAGAACCGCCAGCCTGAGCCGGAGCAAAGGACGCGGTCCGGACGGTGATGACCTTCTTGGCGTCGGTCGCCTGAACCGTCTGAATGGCGTTACCGGCATAGATCGGACGCTTGAAAGTATCGGCGGACACGACGTCCGTGATTTCGGAAATCTGCGCCACATCAAGAAGAGCGGCCACGCGGGGCAGCACGTTTTTGGCCGAAGCCGTCGCCGGGGCGATGATCACATCATAGGACGCGGCCAGCGAAACGATCAGAGCAGCCAGCGGCTCGGCCAACTGGTTGGCATAGGATGCGTCGTCGGCAAGCAGTACCTTGGAAACGCCGGAAAGCTTCGCAGCTTCATCGGCTGCAGCCTTGGCGCCTGAGCCGGCAACCAGCACATGCACATCGCCGCCAATTTGCGTTGCCGCCGTCAGCGTCTTAGCCGTCTGGTCGGAAAGGGTTGCATTGTCGTGTTCTGCCAGAAGAAGAATGGCCATGGTTTATCTCCCTTTCGCTTTCCTTAGAGGACGCCGTCAGCTTTGAGCTTCGACACCAGTTCGCCAACAGAACCGACCTTGACGCCTGCCTTGCGGCCAGCGGGTTCCTCGGTCTTCAAAACCTTGAGGCGCGGAGCAATATCCACGCCAAAATCGGCTGGCGACTTCTTGTCGAGCGGTTTCTTCTTGGCCTTCATGATGTTCGGCAGCGACGCATAACGCGGTTCGTTGAGGCGAAGGTCGGTGGTAACGACTGCCGGAAGCTTGAGATCGACAGTCTGGAGACCGCCATCCACTTCGCGGGTGACAGCAACCTTGCCGTCGGACGGCTCCACCTTGGAGGCGAAGGTGCCCTGGCCCCAGCCCAGGAGCGCCGCCAGCATCTGGCCGGTCTGGTTGGAATCGTCATCGATCGCCTGCTTGCCGACAATGACGAGACCTGGATTTTCCGCCTCGACCACGCCCTTCAACAGCTTGGCAACCGATAGCGGCTCTACCGTTTCGTCGGTTTCGATCAGAATCGCCCGGTCGGCGCCCATGGCGAGTGCGGTACGCAGCGTCTCTTCAGCCTTTGCAGGGCCGATGGACACGACGATCACTTCCTCGGCCTTGCCAGCCTCTTTCAGGCGCAGGGCTTCCTCGACGGAGATTTCGTCGAAAGGGTTCATCGACATCTTGACGTTGGCAAGCTCTACACCGGAGCCATCCGCCTTGACGCGGATCTTCACGTTGTAGTCCACCACACGCTTCACTGGGACAAGAATCTTCATCGGCAGCCTTCTTTCAACTCCTGACCGTTAAGCGCGTACGCAAACGGTCCTCCTGACAATCAAGTTGAGCCATGGATACGCATTTTTCCATCGAGTTCAACGGAACAATGCTCATGACGCCATGCACTGACGAGATACCTTACGTTGACGTCAACGTAAATACTCGCTCTCAGACTAATTTTCACGGAAACCCGTCGGATGGCCGTTCCGTTTGCGACACGCCCGCGTCTTGCAGCCCCCGATTTTTATGCTGAACCGCCCGCGGCGTAACCAGTGTCCGGTCCAACAGTGGAACGCCGCTTCGACGAAAGAAAACGACAAGGATCGCCCCCGTCAGAATGCCTCCCACATGCGCCCCCCAGGAGACGCTTTCCTCCGGGCTCAAGAGCAGCATGACGAATTGCTGGCCAACCCATAGTGCCAGAGGAATGAAGGCTGGAAGCGGCACCGGAATGCGCATGAAGACCAGCACCCAGACCCGCACGCGCGGATGCAGCAGAAGATAAGCGGCCACCACGCCGGAAACCGCACCCGATGCCCCGATCAGTGGACCTTGGGACTGTGGCGCGATGAACCCGTGAAGCAGCGCACCGGCGGCGGCGCAGGCAAGATAGAAGATCAGGAAGCCGAGATGGCCGAACGCATCTTCGACATTGTCGCCGAACACCCAGAGAAACACCATGTTCGAGGCGAGGTGCCAAAAGCTCAGATGCAGGAACGCATAGGTAAAGATCGTCGCATCCTTCGGCACCAATACCAGCGCAGGGTCGAGCGAAGCATAGTCGAACAGAACGGCGGGAATGAAACCTAGCCCCAGCACCGCAGCGCTTGCCTGCTGCTCGCTCGAAAATGCGCCAACGACCAGCCAGACGAAAATGTTGATGCCGATCAGCGACACCGTCACATATTGCAGCTTGATGTGCTTCAGCGAGTTCGCATCATGCAGCGGGATGAACATGGAATGCGACCTCTGCTTTTACGCTCAACTCAGCGGTTCTTGCCCGGCACCCACAGAACATCCGCCTTTATCGCGTCCGCATTATGATTGGCGAAACGCGCAGCAACGAAAAGGAAATCGGACAGGCGGTTGATGTATTTCAATGCCGCTGGGCTAACGATCTCGTCTTCCATCTTCGCAAGCTCCACCATACGACGCTCCGCGCGTCTCGACACCGTGCGCGCCAGATGCAGATGCGCCGCCGCGGCCGAGCCGCCGGGCAGTACGAAGGAGGTGAGAGCCGACAGCGTGTCGTTCAAAGCATCGATCTCCCTCTCGATACGGGTGACCTGCGATTCGACGATCCTCAATGGCTCGTAAGACAACGGCTTACCATCATCGGGCGTGGCCAAATCTGCCCCAAGATCGAAAAGATCGTTCTGAATGCGAAACAGCATCGCATCGAGCTCCGGCAAATCGGCGGTATGTAGCCGCGCCATGCCGATGACCGAATTTGTTTCGTCCACGTCACCATAGCTTTCCACGCGCAGATCATATTTCGCCCGGCGCGGGCCCGAAACCAGCGCGGTCGTACCATCGTCTCCGGTGCGGGTATAAATCTTGTTGAGCTTTACCATATCAGCGTCCACCTCCTGTGAGCCACAAGGTCAGCATGATCAAAACGATGGCAACCGCCTGCAAGATCAGCCTCAGCTGCATCAATTGGTTGGAACGGTTGGCGTCGGTGCCCTTGAGCATGTTGAACAGGCCGCGGATGAGAACCAGCACAACCAGCCCCATGACGATGACCGCAAGAACGGTGGTAAAGCTCGACATCTCGTTGCCTCCCTAGAGCATGATCCGCGCAAAACTAATCAGTGGCCTTGCGATAGCGGCATGCGACAAAACAAAACCGAAAGCATGAAGAGAGCGAATCTGCTGATCGCGACACGCTTCGGACTCCACACCATTGCTCCGGTTCTAACGGATGAAACGTCGACTTAGCTAGTCGAACTTGCGAAGAAGTCTGTAAAATAGAGAGGCCGGTAAAAGTCGCTTCAGTAACACACCCTGCTTTGCCGGAACCGTTATGATGTAATGCGGTTTCGGACGGCGAGCCGTCAGCGCATGTCGTAGCTCCTTGTAGACGGCTTCCGGTCCAAGCTTATGCTTGTTAACCGGTCCGCTACCGTCCAACCGGGCGAGCTGTCTTCGGTATTCCTCGGCATGAAAAGAGCTCTCGAGATCGATATTGGCCCTGATATGTTTCAGGGCGGTAGACGTAAAGTTCGAGGCGATCGGTCCGGGCTCGATGAGGCTGACATGAATGCCACTACCCTCAAGCTCCATGCGCAGCGTTATCCCAAGTCCTTCAAGAGCGAATTTCGACGCGGTGTACGCGCCGCGATATCGATAAGGCACCAGACCGAGGATGGAAGAGCAATGGACGATTCGTCCCTTCCCTCGTCTGCGCATGAATGGAATCACACGGCAGGTCAGGTCATGCCAGCCAAAAACGTTGGTTTCGAATTGCTGGCGTAGAACCTCTACCGAAATATCCTCCACCGCGCCGGCCTGCCCATATGCCCCGTTGTTGAACAGCGCATCGATGCGTCCGTCCGTGCGGGATGCGACCTCATCGACCAGTGCTGCGATAGTCTCCGGTCTGGTATAATCCATAAGCAGCGCTTCTATTCCGAGCGCCTCCAGTTGCGCCATATCCTGCGTTCGGCGCAGGGTGGCAAAGACCCGCCAGCCATCATGGTGAAGCGCGCTCGCGCAATGAGCGCCGATTCCGGTTGAACATCCGGTGACGATGATGACCGGCTTTTCAGACATGAGTTCCTCGACAATTCACGATGAAGATAAGGAAGTTTGCGTCCCGTTGAATAGCGCACAATTCTTTGCGGTGAAATGGAACCGATGGCCGGTCTCAGGCGCTATACAAATCAAAACCCATTTCCCATATTTCATTGCACCCTACGAATGAAATGCTGATCAAGGAGGTGACATGGCTGCTGCTTTAAGCCTCGCCCGCAAAGTTGCCTTCGACGCCTATATTCATTTTGCAGAGGATGACGGCTGGGCGATGGCAAGCCACGTGGCGCTGTCTGGCCTGCTGGCGCTTTTTCCTTTTCTGATTTTCGGCACTGCATTGGCCAGCTTTCTCGGAGCGGACCAGTTTTCAGAAACAGCCGTCCATCTCATTTTCGATACCTGGCCGGAAGCGATCGCCGGACCGTTGGCGGCGCAGGTACAGCAGGTTTTGACGATACCGCGCGGCGGACTTCTGACCATCTCGGTTCTGGCGGCGGCGTATTTTGCCTCCAATGGCGTGGAGGCGATCCGCATCTCGTTGAACCGCGCCTACCGCGTGACGGAAACACGCTGGTGGTACGTGACCCGCCTGCTCAGCCTCTTCTATGTCGTGCTTGCCGTAGTCGTCTTTACCGGCATCAGCATCGTGCTGGTTGCCGTTCCTGTGGCATTGAAATTCGTCGAAACCCGCTCCCCGCTTTTGACCGAAGTTCTGCAGTTGGTGTCCAATCTCGGCCTCTATGGAACGATCGTCGTTCTGACTATGGGCCTCGTTGCCGCTCATCTTTGGCTGCCAGCGGGCCGTCGTAAACTCTGGGACGTACTGCCGGGTATTCTGCTGACGATGATTTTCTGGATCATCGGTGCTGCGATCTTTGCCTACTATCTCGCAACCTTCGCCAATTATGCCGCGACATATGCAGGTCTGGCCTCTGTAATGATCGTGCTGGTATTTCTTTATATGGTCGGGGTCATTTTCATGTTGGGCGCTGAAGTGAATGCGGCGCTGATGAAATACCGTGTGCGCCGGGTGGTGAAGGTCGGCATCCGCACCGGGAGCCTTAGGCAAGCGCTAGAGGCCGACGAGGCGGCGGATATCTAGGGGCGTATGCCCCTGCTGACGCAGGGTCGATAGCCCCGTGCTGCCTTCGCTTTTGGAAAGCTTGCGTCCATCCGGCCCCAAGATAAGGCGATGGTGACTGTAGTCTGGCGCCGGCAGATCGAGAAGCCTCTGGATAAGTCGATGTACTGAGGTGGCGTGAAACAGATCCAGCCCGCGAACCACCTGAGTCACGCCTTGCAGCGCATCGTCGATGACGACAGACAGGTGATAGCTCGACGGCGCATCTGAACGCGACAGCACCACATCTCCCCATGCCCCCGGGTCTGCCTCGATCGTCCTTTCGCTTCCCTGCCCCAGTTCGTTCCAAGTCAACGGCTCACCGACTTTGGCTAGCGCCTTCTCCATATCGAGCCGCCATGCATGTTTCACCCGAGAAGCAAGCAACGCCTCTACCTCGTGTGGAGCCCGGCGCTTGTCCAGTGGCGGATAGAGCGGAGCACCATCCGGATCACGTGGCCAGGCTGAGCCCGCTCTTTCGTAGTTCACCACGAAAGCCTTGATCTCGCCCCGGCTCATAAAAGCAGGGTAGACCAGACCCATGTGAATGAGCCGGTCGAGCGTTTCGCGATAGTGTGAGAGATGATCTGACTGCCGCCGGACGGGTTGCGGCCACTTCAACCCAAGCCAGGACAGATCCTCGTAGATCCCCTGTTCGAATTCAGGCGTGCAGCGCGTCAGATCGATATCTTCGATCCGCAGCAGGAACTGCCCCCCTTGTGCAAGCGCCATATCATAGTTCAGGAAAGCAGACAGCGCGTGCCCCAGATGCAGAGGACCGTTGGGACTGGGCGCGAAGCGATAGACGGAATTTTGACGAAGGGATGAAGTCATGATGCTTTCTGCCATGTTTGCCAGCCTGTTGTCATCGTGAGCTTCGATGACGCGATGAGGATCGTAAGCTCAATGGCGGATATCGAGGAAGGCATCGCAGCACTTCGTCATGCTGACCCGCGGCTGGAGCCTGTGATTGCATGCGCAGGCGACATTCCTCTACGCCGCACCGAGGCGGGCTTTTCCGGGCTTGCGCACATCGTGGTTTCCCAGATGGTGTCTCGCGCCAGCGCCGATGCCATCTGGCGCCGGATGAAGGCTGGCATGGCTGACGTCACGGCCAAGCATTTTTTGAGCCTGGATGAATCAAGACTTTCAAGCTTCGGCCTATCGAATGCCAAGAAAGCGACGCTTCTGTCGCTGGCCGCCACCGTCGCCACGGGTGAACTCGACCTTGCCGGGATCACCCGCTTGGAAGCGTCGATCGCCATGCAGAAATTGACCGCGTTGAAAGGCATCGGTCCATGGACTGCGGAAGTCTATCTGATGTTCTGCGGTGGGCATGCAGACATTTTTCCAACAGGCGACGTCGCGCTTCAGGCCGCCGTGAGGCACGCATTCGCGCTCGATGCCCGTCCTGGAAAGGCAGAACTGACGGAAAGAGCGCGCATCTGGTCTCCGTGGCGGTCGGTCGCAGCGCGTCTTTTCTGGGCATATTACGCATCCGTCACGCGGCGCAATGCCTTGCCGATTGCCTGAAATCCGCCTTTCTTTTCACGCTTCATTTAGAGGCTTCACAATCCTGTAACAACGGACCTAATATACAGATGCAGATGCCGAATCGATCAGGAGAATCCCTTGACGATTGCAGTTTCACCACAGGCCCTGCCGGCGCTCGTACTGAACGCAGACTATAGGCCGCTGAGTTACTATCCCTTGTCGCTCTGGTCCTGGCAGGACGCGATCAAGGCAGTCTTTCTTGACCGTGTGAACATCATCGCGGAATACGATCAGGCGGTATGCTCACCGAGCTTCTCGATGCGGCTGCCGAGCGTCGTCAGCCTCAAGACCTATGTGCAGCCAACGCGAAATCCCGCCTTCACCCGCTTCAACGTGTTTCTTCGCGACAAGTTTGAATGCCAATATTGCGGATCGCGCGATGACCTGACCTTCGACCATGTCATCCCTCGCGCCCATGGCGGAGAGACGACATGGCATAATGTCGTGGCGGCATGCTCGCCCTGCAATCTGAAAAAGGGCAGCAAGCTGCCTAAGCAGGCAGGCATGTTCCCGCATCAGCATCCCTATCAGCCAACGGTTCAGGATCTGCACAATAACGGGCGGCTCTTCCCGCCGAATTATCTGCATGAGAGCTGGGTGGACTATCTCTACTGGGATACCGAGCTGCAGCCCTGATCTTCGAAGGACTGCAATTTCTCCTTATCGCGCGCTCTTACGGCTTGCACCCCAGAAAGCGATGCCCGCAAGCACCGCACTTGCAATCACGTTCCATCCTGCGAAGGAAAGCCCCAGAACTCTAAGCGCTGCCTCGTTACAGGACGGCGCTTTGATGGCATTAAGATCACTCAGAAGATTGCCCGCATCTGTGGTGATCGACGGGGCGCCTGTGGCGCATGTCGTCGGGCCAGGCCAGAAACCCCATTCAACGCCGGAATGATACACACCAAGTCCAAGCCCAATCAGCATGGCCACACCGATCAAAACGAGCAGAACCCGCGTCAGCGCCACCGGCAGCTTGAAGACGCTGGCAATAATGGCGAGAATACCCATTGGAATGGCGTAATAATACGGATCACGCTGCAACAGACAAAGGGCGCAGGGCGTGTAGCCGCCAATATGCTGGAAACCGAGCGCCGACCCCACGGTGAAGATCATACCCGTAGTGACGAGCACCGCCGAAACAGCACGGCTTTTTTCTACTGAGGCTACATAGGTCATGATCGTCCTTCACAACTTCGGAGATTTTTGAAACCACTTGAACAGGTGGAAAATAAGGCGGGACCACCATCGCTCTAATCCAGCCCGCGCCAGACTGCAATCCTCGGAGCCGCCCAGTTTGAAGCGCCAAAACAAAGTTTCGTGAAACACACTTTTCAGCAAAAACAGGTTGACCAAAGACCCGCGGTTCGTATAGTCCGCCGCATACCAATCGACACGCTTCGGATTTGCCCCTTTGGCGGAATTGGTAGACGCGCCTGACTCAAAATCAGGTTCCGAAAGGAGTGCTGGTTCGATTCCGGCAAGGGGCACCAAACTTTTTTACGTTGCACGACTGAAGCAAGCTGTGAGCTGACGTCTTAGGTTTTCGGTCCACGCTGCCCAGTTGCGCGCGTTGGTTTAACGTTTGTTGCCCTCCCTACAGTCCGGCAGATTTACCCACCCGATAAGCAGAGAGCTCGAAATATATGGCAAAGTATGGAAACTACGGCCGAGGAGCTGAGCTCCGATGCTTTCCTCGACTTTCCTACTCCGCGCGACCGGTCAACATGCACCAAGTGTAAATTTCAAACCGCCGACTTTATCGTCTTCCCGGCCCGCTGACCACCCGGCCTTGAGACTTACGCCCACTGTCATTCTTCAAAAATTATATCGAGTTGGGGACCCAACGCGTTAGCAACAAGGCTGCGCGCCCCGACTTTTGACAAATGACCGTAATCGAAAGTAGTCAGTTCAAGTTGCCCGTCTTCATTCTCTACGTATCTTCGGCATCCAAACGGATTGCAGGAAGCATCGATTGCAGAAACATACTTAGCTCCGGAAGCGGAAACTGAACGGCGGTAATCCTCATCAAACTCGCGTAGTCCTTCCATTAGGCCACGATTAGAGTATTGGGCGAGGCTTGCTAAGTCTCTTGGAAAAACTCCTAGTTCTTGAGTTACAATATCAGGTAAAAACTTCTTCCAAACTGGGACTTGTCCCACGACGACGACATTTTGTCGCTTTGTGAGTTCAGCCAACGATTTAGAAAAGTCGCCAAAATAAGACGAGTAAGACCAACGCTCGTCTGTTGATGATTTCCCGCCGCGGCCGGACCACTCGTACATATATGCCGCCAACACAACGAGATCTGGCTTCCTGTTGTCTATCTCAGCGCGAACGGCTCGATTTATCTGCGCACATCGCTGTGTTGCTGTCTGAGATCTATTTTCGGGGAACTCCGTCACCACAGGCAAACAATATGCTGCTGTCATCCCCTTGAGTTCTACACCCTTGGAGGCCGCCCAGTCTTTCAAAGCTGGATATATCGCCGAAGCATGAGAGTCACCAATCAAAAGAACCTGACGCAATTTCGTATTTGTCGCTAGGTGGCATTTTTCAGCAAATTCGGATGCTTGCACCAGAAAGCACTCGTCTACCAACTGACTGTCGTTTGTATTTCGCGGCGTAATGGACGCTAGACGTTTGTCGTTTATTTGTTGAAGTGACGAAGAAGCAAACAAAAGTAAAACAACTACACTGAGCGCAAAGAGGAAGAATTTCCTTCTCCCGATTATGGTTTTACTTCTAAAGGGTGTCTCGATATAGCGCCAGGATATTAATGAGGCGCCTAACACCCCTACTAATACAAGCGCTTGTTGGATTGGCGTAGAGAATAATCCTGCCTCTTCCGCGATGACGAATGCTGGAAGATGCCACATGTATATACTGTAGCTTAGCAGGCCCGTAAAAACGGCTGCCCGGCAAGACATTATTTTTCCTATAAACGACTGACGATTTAGAGTGAGTATGAGTGTCGCCGCCGCCAGCGATGGAAGGACTGAGTTTAAGCCGGGGTAAGCTAGCCCTTCATGGTACAAAATGACGCAAAGAATAAGCGTTGCGAAACCGATCCATGAAGTCAGATCCCGCTGTTGATTGCTTAGCTTTCCTAAGAAAGATTCGCCTAGAATAGCAACGCTTGCTCCTAAAAGGATTTCCCATATCCGGGCCCAAAACATATAATATGAACCGCTGGGTGCTGCAACGGTAAGAGCGCCAGAAAGTATTAAAAACAGCAACGTGGCACCCGCTAAAGCGTGGCCGAGCTGCGGTCTCCATTTAGAGTACACAAAACAAAAAATTATCGGAAATACAATATAGTACTTCTCCTCGATCGATAAGCTCCAAGTGTGGAGCAGTGGTCGCGGATAATCTATCGCGTCGAAATAGCCACCGGTTTTGCGGAAATAAACCTCTGCCTTTAATTCGAGTACTTTAGTAATACTAATGGCAAACCGGGAATAATCTCCTGGCGTCAAGATAAAAAAAGCTATTGGGACGCACGTGGCAATCACGCATAGCAGAAGCGGAAGTATCCGGCGCGCGCGGCGTTCGTAGAAGTCCGAAAAACTGAAGCGACCATCGATTAGGTCGGCGTAAATTTTTGCCGTGATCAGATATCCGCTGATTACGAAAAAGACATCAACTCCTACGAAACCTCCAGAAAAGCCTGGCAATTTTGCATGGAAAAACAGCACCGGCAGAACCGCAAGAGCGCGCAGCCCATCTATTTCCGGACGATAGCCTCTCGACATCAGCATGGTCTTCAACAATCCAAATTAAGTTGCAAATCGCGATAACAATCGCTCTTCGACTAGGCAATCTCCGAATGCCGTAATCGTACCGAAACTTCCTTCAACCGCAGCTCCGCGCTCAGTGAACGACCAGCAAGAAGTTCCACGATGCGGTCACGAATCTCTCTATATGTAGTGGACGACGCCTACGTGCCCGCGCTAAGAGGAACGCCCAAGATCTCGCCTTTGGGAAGGCATTCTTGCTCTCTCAGATTGGACGAACTCAACAACTTGTTGAGGCTTCGCTATCCAAACTAGCGGAGCCGTTTTTAGACAACAAAAGCAGCAGCTGCGTTAATTTGGCGGAAGAAGCTTCTTAGCGTGGGACGTATTTGCCGGAATGGCCAGATCGAATTGGAAATGTTCTTTTTGCGGGTATTGACCAACATCAAAGGCGAAGTCCGCGCTTGAGAAGATTGAAAACCGAATTTGGTAAAAATTTCGAATATCCAGAGCTTCTTAAAAAAGCCTCTCCATGTAAGACGTATGTCCTCCATTCCGCTTCATCCATATTCTCTATAAATGCAAGCATGGCCGAATAAGATGAAAATTTTGTGCGATCAATGAAGCACTCGGGAGGAACTATCTCATTCACGTTAGGCGCACCCCAGTAAATTGGTACACAGCCGGCTCTGAAGGCATCAAATATTTTCTCAGTTATATATCCTGGAAAACCCCGTGCGTTTTCATAACAAAGATTGAACTTATACTTCGACATAATTAATTCTTTATTCGCAACGGGTCCCTTCCAACTTTTATATTGGTCTGACCAGCCGCGCCCATAGTGGTCAAAGTTTTCCAAGCAGGCGTTCTCAAAAAACTTAATAGCTTCTATCCTGGCTGAGTAGAGTTCATAAGGATGGCTGGATTTCTTGTTGGCTGAAAAATTGCAAAGTAGCTTTCGTTCATTGAAGGCCATGGTTGGCGATGGCGAATTTGACCAGACCGGTTGTGGAAATACAAACTCCTTATAAGGTGCTCCAATTCCAATAAGATTTTTATTCCATGTGAAGACCGCCGCAAATAGATTTTGCAGTTTCTCATTATAGTTGTATGGTAATACCACCTCTGGTTCGTAAAGAATTACCGCCATTTTTGCTGACAACCCCGCCCTACGGCATTGTTGGTAAAATGACGGCTGTCTGAAAAAGGCTTTGAAGCGTCTTTTGATGCGACGGTCGAAGCTCAAAGGTTTGAATTCGATAGGCATGTTTTGAAAGATGACGAAGCTAACGTCTTTCAAATCACCTTTGTAAGAGGCGGGAGTCGCGAGTTCAAATCCAATTTCTCTAAAACGCGTCTGCACAATGTGCCAAATACTGTCGTCTTGGAGCAAATCTGCGGGCGGCATAAACATGTCGTCCATATCACGTTGCTGGGGATCGTATATTATGTATCTCAGCGTCATCCAGTTTTCCGACTTCGTAATGGTGTGGGTCATGCGGAGGTGCGTCCACAGTAACCAGCGCCAAAGCTAATTCCGCTCTGTTTAGTCTCGCATATTCAACGGGAAGGCAGATTTGTCTAGAAAAATCCGATCAGTAGACTGTGCGCATTACGGAGCGTCGCCATCGACCATCTCAAGATCGAAGTTGGTGCAACGGGCACATCAAGCTGGACCATTTGGACCGCACTTCTAGATTAAGAACGCGGGGGCGCGACGATCGCTTTGGTTCTCATCCATCAATCAACTGGCCATCCGAGATATCGATGCCCAACACCGTACCTGCGAATACGAAGAGCAGAAGAACAGTCCGGTTGCTTAACGCTGACTTCATAAAGCGGTGCGCCACTTCCGCACGGATCGACTGGGCCAGCCGCTTCTTATAGCTCCTGTTCAGCCAGGAAAACCATGACCGGACGGGAAGGAAGGTCTTGTCTCCGATGCCGTCGATCAGGACGAGTGCACCGTTCTTCTCGTCAACGACGATATTCTTCAGGTGCACGTCCACGGCAACAATCTCGCTCTTGACCAGCCAGTCCAGGAATTCCGAAAGTGCAGCATCCGTCTGCTGGCTGTATTGCCCGCTCTCGATCGCATCCTGAAGGGTCATCGCGAGAGCACCGTTCCTCCGGCGCACAGCCTTCACGAGAATTCCCGTGCCCCTGTCGGTGGAAACGACGCCTGCAAAATGCTGGAGATGGCGAGCGGTTCTAGGGCCTTCTTGTGCGACCCGCTCATACTCTCTCAATTCGCGCCGCAGTGGCACGATGGCCTTATAAAAACGCCGCACTAGATACAGCAGCCGGATGTTCTGGAAGTAGCGGCGTGGCGGTATCTTTGTCTGCACCTTCACGAGCATGTTGGTACCGGGAAGAGCGTAGACCTCACGCGACATGCCGGACGCCAGCGGCTTTTCCAGAAGTCTTAACGGGAATCGGGAATCATCCCTTACCGACGCCGATACCGACATCACTGTCTCCTGCTGTCACAAATATGAGATACTCCTCATATTGCATATTATTGCGAGACAAAAGCGTCGTTTGCGAGAAGGCGGGCCTATCGCTCGGCAGTGTGAACCACAGATAAGCAAAAGGCGCACCGCGAGCGGCGCGCCTTTGTAAACAGAAAACAGGGTCGAGCGAATTACAGGCTGCGGCCGATATCCAGGAACTTCTGGCGGCGTTCGGCGCGTAACTGACTTCCGGATTGCGCCGTGAGTTCTTTCAATGCGGAATCGATCGTCTTGCCGGTTGCAGCAATGACACCCGCCGGATCGCGATGCGCGCCACCGATCGGCTCTTTGATGATGCCGTCAATAACCCCGAGCGCCTTCAGATCATCGGAGGTGATTTTCATGTTGGTTGCGGCTTCCTTGGCGCGAGTCGAGTCGCGCCAAAGAATGGAAGCTGCCCCCTCGGGCGAAATCACGGAGTAGATTGCGTGTTCAAGCATGTAGACGCGGTTGCCCGTCGCGATCGCGATGGCGCCGCCGGAGCCGCCTTCGCCGATGACGACGGACACGATCGGCACCTTGACGTTCAGGCACATTTCTGTCGACCGGGCGATGGCTTCCGCCTGGCCGCGTTCTTCGGCACCGACCCCCGGGTAGGCACCGGCGGTATCGATGAGTGTCACGACGGGTAGAGAGAAGCGGTCGGCCAGTTCCAGAACGCGGATTGCCTTGCGGTATCCTTCCGGACGCGGGCTACCGAAATTGTGCTTGAGCCGCGACTTCGTATCGTTGCCCTTTTCCTGGCCGATGATGGCGACTGGCTGACCTTTGAAACGGCCAAGGCCTGCCTGGATGGCGGCATCTTCGGCAAATTTGCGGTCGCCGGCCAACGGCGTGAAGTCGGTGAAGAGCGCGCTCGCATAGTCGATAAAGTGAGGTCGCTGCGGGTGGCGGGCAACTTGCGTCTTCTGCCATGCGTTGAGCTTGGAATAGATATCCTGCATCGCGTCATTGACACGGGATTCCAGGCGCGAAATTTCCTCGGACGTATCTATGCTCTCATCTTCGGTGGCCAGTTTCTTCAGTTCGAGAATCTTGCCTTCCAGGTCCGAAATGGGTTTTTCGAAGTCGAGATAGCTGAGCATGAGATCCGTTTCCGATCGTTTTGCGCAAGGTTTGACCGGGGTCTCCCGGCGGTTCCGGTCGCTCTAATCAAGGTTTTTGCCCTGTTTGGCAAGAGGGTGGTGCGTTTGTACCAGCTCTTGAAGGCGTTCTTCCAGCACATGCGTGTATATTTGTGTCGTGGAAATGTCCGAATGACCAAGCAGTTCCTGCACGGCGCGCAGATCCGCCCCATTCTGCAAAAGATGGCTGGCAAAGGCGTGCCGTAACACGTGCGGCGAGACCGCCGATGGCGTCAACCCGGCGCGGATGGCGATATCTTTCAAATCGCGGGCGAACACCTGACGCGGCAGATGCCCCTCCTTGCTGACGGAGGGAAACAACCAGGGACTTTCTCCCTGCGACTGGTTCTTTGGTGCAAGCACCTTGCGGCCCGCGTCATATTTTTCCATCGCGTCGATGGCTGCACGCGACAGCAGGACGACGCGATCCTTGTTGCCCTTGCCGCGGATCATCAGAAACCGGCCTTCGTGGCGCAATACTTTGGCGGGAAGAGAGACAAGCTCGCTCACCCGCATGCCTGTGGCATAGAGCAGTTCCAGCAAAAGATGCATGCGGATGCGTGACAGTTGCCCCGGCCCTTCCTGTTCTGCCTCCTCAGCTGCCTGCGCCAGTAGCGCAGTCACGTTGGCGACGCTCATGGTCTTGGGGAGAGCGCGGCCTTTGCGCGGCGCATCGAGTATTCCCGTCGGATCGTCGCTCCGAACACCTTCCGAATAGAGAAATCTGTAGAATTGGCGAAGCGAGGACAGGCGTCTTGCTTGCGACGACGCGGCAAAACCCTGGGTGGCGAGATGGGCAAGGTAGGCGGAAAGGTCCCCCGTCGTAGCCTCAGTCAAAGATGCCTGGCGGGAAGAGAGAAACTCCATCACATCGACAAGATCGCGCTCATAGGCAGCAAGCGTGTTGGTTGCAGCACCCCGCTCGGCGCTCATCATCTCCAGAAAGCCTTCAAGCCTTGCATGATCCTGGCGAGACATTCCAGCCATCGGGCTACCAGCTCCTCAAGGGGTTGGAGGATTCAAGCGTTCGGATGGAATGCGCACGGTTACTTCCCGCTCACGCGGCTTCACCAGCGTGACGAGCGACACCATGCTTCCGTAAACGATGCCTGCGATGGCCGCCAGGATGAAGATGAAACGGAAAAGGGTGGGCATTGTCACTCCGCTGCGCTTGGTCAGCCTTGCCTCTTAAAACATCTTGGCAAGGACATGGCGTCGCTGGCCTTGCGCATGACGACCGACGTCATCCGGTCAGGCGATTTCTCTGGCCTAAAACGCGCCGTCATCTTTCAGGTTCGCGCTTTAGGCTTTAGGTTCTTGTTTCATCGCATGTCGTTATCGCAAAACCGCTGCACACTTTTGCGCGACATGCTTATAAGGCGCGATTTGGCTTGACGCTTGGTAAACATTTGAAGATACCGAAGCCAAATGGGCCATCATACATGAGCGAAATCAACTTATCCGTTCCCCAGAGCTTAGGCGAGAAAGCACGTGCCGCACTCGGCAGGCGCAATCTCGTCTTTGTCGGGCTGATGGGTGCGGGCAAATCCGCCATCGGCAGGTCGGCGGCACAGCAGATGAGGGTCCCTTTCGTCGATACCGACGATGAGATCGAGCGTGTGTCGCGCATGACGATTTCGGAGCTTTTCGCCACTTACGGTGAGGACGAATTTCGCGCGTTGGAAACGCGGGTCATCAAGCGGCTTTTGCGCGGCGGTCCGAAGGTCGTTTCCACCGGCGGCGGAGCCTTCATCAACGATAATACCCGCAGACATATCAAGCGTGGCGGCGTCTCTCTCTGGCTGAAGGCCGATCTCGAAATTCTGTGGGAGCGCGTCAACAAGCGCGATCATCGTCCACTGCTGAAAACCGAGAACCCGAAGGCGACGCTCGCAGCGCTGATGGAGAAGCGGTATCCGATTTATCGCGAAGCCGATATCACCATCGAATCGCGGGATGTTCGCAAGGACATCATCACGACGGAAGTTCTTGAAGCCATCGCCAGCCTTACCAGGAAAGCCTGATTCCATGCCCTCTGCCATCCAGACCGACGAGCGCCTTGTTCATGTTCCGCTGGGTGAACGCGCCTATGATATTCTTATCGGGCCAGGCCTGATTGGCCGTGCCGGAGGGGAAATTTCCTCACGGCTGAAGGGTAAGCGGGCCGCCATCATTACTGATGAGCATGTGGCCCCACTCTATCTCGAAACCCTGATGGACGGCCTGCAGACGGATGGTATCGAGGCCGTATCGCTGACGCTACCCGCAGGCGAGAAGACCAAGAGCTTCGAGCACCTGGTAACCGTGTGCGATGCGATCCTCGCCGCGCGGATCGAGCGAAACGACGCAGTCATAGCGCTCGGCGGCGGCGTCATCGGCGACCTGGCTGGCTTCGCCGCCGGCATTGTGCGCCGCGGTGTACGCTTCGTGCAGATTCCGACCTCGCTTCTGGCGCAGGTCGATTCCTCCGTTGGCGGCAAGACCGGCATCAACAGCCGCCATGGCAAGAACCTCGTGGGAGTCTTCCACCAGCCGGATCTGGTTCTGGCCGATACTGCAGTACTTGATACGCTGAGCCCACGCGAATTCCGGGCAGGCTATGCAGAAGTGGTCAAATATGGCCTGATCGACAAGCCTGAATTTTTCGCTTGGCTGGAGAAGAACTGGGCAGAGATCGAGACAGGCGGACCCGCCCGCATCCAAGCGATCGCCACGAGCTGCCAGGCGAAATCCGACGTGGTGGTGGCGGATGAGAAGGAAAACGGCGTTCGCGCCCTTTTGAACCTCGGCCACACCTTCGGCCACGCTTTGGAAGCGGCAACGGAATATAACAGCGAGCGCCTGGTCCACGGCGAAGGCGTTGCCATCGGCATGGTGCTGGCACACCAGTTCTCGTCTCGCATGAATCTCGCAAGCCCGGATGATGCAAACCGCGTCGAAGCCCATCTGAAGGCAGTCGGTCTGCCCACATCGATGAAGGATATTCCCGGCCAGCTTCCGCCGGTCGAAACGCTGATGGCGGCGATCGCTCAGGACAAGAAGGTCAAGGGCGGCAAGCTCACCTTCATCCTTACCCGCGGCATCGGCCGTTCTTTTGTGGCGGATGATGTGGCTGCGTCCGAGGTTCAGAGCTTCCTGTCGGAAAAGCATCCCGGCTGACGCCGCAGCGGCGATAGACGCGTTATCCGATCAGAACCGCGTCGGCTCGCCCGGCGCTGCGGCTTCGATGGCAAGTGCGTGCAGGCCGGCATCCAGTTCGGGCTTCAGAAGGCCATTAATTGCACGGTGGCGGTCCACGCGAGACTTGCCGGAAAACTGCTCGGACACTATCTGAATACGCATGTGCGTCTCGCCTGTTCCGGTCATATCCGGCTGGTGCCCGGCATGCATGTGACTTTCATCAATGACATTCAGGCGGTCCGGCGAAAATGCGTCTCGCAGCTTGTTTTCCATGCTTTGGCGCAAGGACATAGCATCCATCTCCTGATTGTCGCGTTGTTGAAGGGGCTCCCTAAAAGCCTGTAACATTCCGCTTTGTCAATTCTTGTTGTGTGCGCTTTTGCGCACCATAATCAGGATATCATGAAACTGGATTCGAAATATTTCGACCGCATCCGTACGCGTCGCAAAAGAGAGCAACCGCCGGAGGCTCAGGCCCCCGTGTGTCAGTGGGACGGATGCGACAAGCCTGGCAATCACCGCGCACCCGTCGGTCGCAATGCCGAAGGTCAATTCTTCATGTTCTGCTTTGAACATGTGAAAGATTACAACAAGGGCTACAACTACTTCTCCGGCCTGTCCGACAGCGAGATTGCCCGCTATCAGAAGGAAGCGATCACCGGCCACCGCCCGACATGGACGGTCGGGGTGAACAAGACCGCACGAGACAGCCCGCTTCACTCCACCCTGCGCTCAGGTGCGGCAAACGCGCGCATCCGGGATCCTTTCGGCTTCGCCAACGGTTTTGGCGAGGGCAAGGCAGGTGGGCAACGCGTCCAGCCAGACAGAAAGCTGAAAACGCTCGAGGCGAAGGCATTCGATACGCTGGGACTTGAGGCTGGCGCAAAGCAGGATGACATAAAACGGCGTTATAAGGAGCTTGTCAAAAAGCACCATCCTGATGCTAATGGTGGCGATCGCGGTTCGGAAGAGCGTTTTCGGGCTGTCATTCAAGCCTACCAATTGTTAAAGCAATCGGGTTTCTGCTAAGCCCTTTTGGTAATTGCCTTATGAAGATGTGGCCGGGTGGTTGCTACCCGCCTTGGAGACGTGATGAGCAAAATTGACCTTGATATTACCAACCTTCCGGATACGACTGTTTCTGTCCGTGAGGTCTTCGGTATCGATACGGATCTGCGGGTCCCGGCTTACAGCCAGGGTGACGCCTATGTGCCCGATCTAGATCCCGACTATCTTTTCGACCGCGATACGACGCTGGCGATCCTTGCAGGCTTTGCTCATAACCGACGTGTCATGGTGTCTGGCTTCCACGGCACGGGTAAATCCACCCATATCGAACAGGTCGCTGCGCGCCTCAATTGGCCCTGCGTGCGCGTCAACCTCGACAGCCATGTCAGCCGTATCGATCTCGTCGGTAAGGACGCCATCGTCTTGAAGGATGGCAAGCAGGTCACCGAATTCAAGGACGGCATTCTGCCCTGGGCCTACCAGCACAATGTCGCGCTCGTCTTCGACGAATACGATGCCGGGCGCCCGGACGTCATGTTCGTGATCCAGCGCGTTCTGGAATCATCCGGCCGCCTGACGCTGCTCGACCAGAGCCGTGTCATCCGCCCTCACCCGGCATTCCGCATTTTCGCAACCGCCAATACGGTTGGCCTCGGCGATACGACTGGCCTTTACCATGGCACGCAGCAGATCAACCAGGCGCAGATGGACCGCTGGTCTATCGTCACCACGCTGAACTACCTGCCGCATGAGCAGGAAGTGAACATCATCGTCGCAAAGGTAAAGAGCCTAGACAACGAGAAGGGCCGCGAAACCGCATCGAAGATGGTGCGCGTTGCCGATCTCACGCGCTCGGCCTTCATCAATGGCGATCTCTCCACCGTCATGAGCCCGCGTACCGTCATCACCTGGGCAGAAAACGCAGAAATTTTCGGCGATCTCGCTTTCGCTTTCCGCGTCACCTTCCTCAACAAGTGCGATGAGTTGGAGCGGACGCTGGTGGCAGAACAGTACCAGCGCGCCTTCGGTGTCGAGCTCAAGGAAAGTGCTGCGAACATCGTTCTCAGCGCCTGATCCTTCCAGCGAGAGCCGGGAAGATCGCTGGAGCGGCCTTACGCGAAACCACGCTCGGCTTTGCGTTTGAAGTTGCTCTCAATGCATGAAGACGAAGACGCTTCCGCGCGCAAGGCATAATGCCTGCGCGGAGCGTTCAGAATCGACAGGAAAGACCATGGCAGCGCGCGGCGACAATTCGAGACCCAAATCCGGCACGGTGATCGACACTGAACCGTTGCGTCAGGCCATTACTGGCTGCGTGCGCTCAGTGGCGGGCAGCTCTGAAGTCGAAGTGGTCTTCGCCAATGAGCGCCCGGGTCTTGCTGGCGAGCGGATGCGTCTGCCTGAAATCTCCAAGAAGCCGACGGCGCAGGAAGTGGCGATCACCCGCGGGCTTGGTGATTCCATGGCGCTTCGCCTTGCGTGCCACGATAGCGATGTGCATGCGACGATGTCGCCGCAGGGCGCCGATGCACGGCAGATATTCGATGCCGTGGAACAGGCACGTGTCGAGTCCATTGGCGCGCTGCGCATGCCCGGCATGGCGAACAATATCCGTGCGATGAACACGGAGAAATATGCCAAGGCCAACTTCGGCACCATCAACAGCCAGGAAGACGCGCCGATCGCCGAGGCTGTGGCCCTTCTGGTGCGCGAGAAGCTGACGGGCGAGAAGCCACCGGAAAGTGCTGGCAAAATTCTCGATGTCTGGCGTTCCTTTATCGAAGACAAGGCGTCCGGCGATCTGAAAGATCTTTCCTCCGTCATTGAGGATCAGAAAGCCTTTTCCAAGCTTGTGCGCAAAATGCTGACATCCATGCAGATGGCAGAGGATTTCGGCGACGAGAATGACGAGCCGGAATCGCAAGAGGCCGAATCCGACGAGGACCAGCCGCGCAGCAACGAGCAGCAGGAAGAGCAGGTCGAGGAAGAGGCCGGCTCCGATGCAGCCCCTGCCGAAGAGAGCGAAGCCTCTCAGGAGCAGATGGAAGACGGCGAGATGGATGGCGCAGAGATGTCGGAGGACGAAATGTCCGACGATCTCGACGATGAGTCAGAAACGCCCGGAGAGACCCGCCGTCCCAATAGCCCGTTTGACGATTTCAACGAGAAGGTGGACTACCGCATCTTCACCCAGGAATTCGACGAGGAAATCCACGCCGAAGAGCTTTGCGACGAAGCGGAGCTCGATCGCTTGCGCGCCTTCCTCGACAAGCAGCTGGCGCATCTTCAAGGAGCGGTCGGGCGCTTGGCGAACCGTCTGCAACGCCGCCTGATGGCGCAGCAGAATCGCTCCTGGGATTTCGATCTGGAAGAGGGATACCTCGATCCGGCTCGGCTCGTACGTCTCATCATCGACCCGATGCAGCCGCTTTCCTTCAAGAAGGAACGCGATACGAAATTCCGCGACACGGTCGTTTCGCTCGTCATCGACAATTCCGGCTCGATGCGAGGACGCCCGATCACAGTCGCCGCAACGTGTGCCGATATTCTGGCGCGCACTCTGGAGCGTTCGGGCGTGAAAGTCGAAATCCTCGGCTTCACCACCAAGGCTTGGAAGGGCGGACAGTCGCGCGAGCAGTGGCTGGCTAATGGTAAGCCACCGTCGCCCGGCCGCCTCAACGACCTGCGACACATCATCTATAAGAGCGCCGATGCGCCCTGGCGCCGTGCGCGAAACAATCTCGGCCTGATGATGCGGGAAGGCTTGCTCAAGGAAAACATCGATGGCGAAGCGTTGATGTGGGCGCATAACCGGTTGATCAACAGGCCGGAGCAACGCAAGATCATGATGATGATCTCCGATGGTGCGCCGGTGGACGACTCGACCCTTTCTGTCAATCCGGGCAACTATCTCGAGCGGCACCTGCGCGCCGTGATCGAACAGATCGAAACGCGTTCCCCGGTCGAGCTTCTCGCCATCGGCATCGGCCACGACGTCACGCGCTACTATCGTCGCGCCGTCACCATTGTGGACGCGGATGAATTGGCTGGCGCCATGACCGAGCAACTGGCGGCTCTTTTCGAAGATAAAAGCGCAAGCTCGGCCAAGTCCTCCGGCAGGATGCGCCGTGCGGGATAAGACACGTCTTGGCGGGGGCGTTCGCCCCCGTCGATCTTCGAGGTCGATCCTTGCAGCAATCGGCTTCACACTCGTCGGTCTGACCCCGGCTACAATTGGTGCTTCCGCACCCGATCTACCTGTCACAGCCACACCGATCCGGGATTTCCTTCTTGGATCGACTGAAAAGC
Organism: uncultured Agrobacterium sp.; assembly: GCA_913777615.1. Lineage (GTDB taxonomy): Bacteria > Pseudomonadota > Alphaproteobacteria > Rhizobiales > Rhizobiaceae > Agrobacterium. Next base: position 140,750 of record CAJYTK010000011.1, read on the forward strand.
GCTTCGGTAAACTGGAAATTCTCGGCGGCATGACACTTCGATCATCCGATTCCCAGTTCGGTGCGATTTCGAGCATCCGCTTCCGGCCCGATCAGCGCAGTTTCGTCGCGGTTTTGGACACCGGCCACTGGATGACCGGAGAAATCCAGCGCGATGTCGCAACAGGCGCCCTTTCCGGCGTCACGCATCTTCGCATCGACCCGATGCTGAACGAGAGCGGCAACACGGCTCGTAAAAAAGTGGACATGGATGCCGAGGGATTGGCGCTTCGCGGCGACCGGCTCTATGTCAGCTACGAACAATTCCACCGGATTGGCATTTATCCGGATCACGATCTGGCCGAGGCGAAGCCGCGGGGTCGGCTCCCCCACCTCATTCCGAACAGCGAGCTTCGTCGCAATGGCGGACTGGAGACGCTTGTCGCCTCGCCGGAAAACTCACCCCTGAAAGGGGCCCTGGTTGCCGTGGCGGAAGACAGCCTGAATCAAGATGGTGATCTCTTCGCTGCTATTCTGGAAGGACCGTTGAAGGGCCTTTTTTCCGTAAAGCGGCATGGGTCTTTTGCCGTGACCGACGGAGCCTTCTTACCCAATGGCGATTTGCTTCTATTGGAGCGACGCTTCAATCTGAGCGAAGGGATCGGTATGCGCATCCGCCGCATCGCTGGCCAGGATATTCGTCCAGGCGCCGTCGTCGATGGCGAAACGTTGATCGAAGCCGGACCATCCTATCAGATCGACAACATGGAGGGCATGGATGTATTGGTCCAGCAAGATGGATCGACGCACATCATCGTCGTGTCCGATGACAATCGCTCTTTCCTCCAGCGCAACCTGATGCTGGAATTCAAGCTGGACTGATTTTCAGCCCCGGGAAAAACCGAGCTCGGCCAGCCGCTTTTGCGCCGTCGGCGGCATGGGTAGGTCTGGATTGCTGCGCGCCGTCTCGATCAACAACTCGTCGCTTGCCCTCTCCGTGACCTCGATCAACGTCTGGAAAAAGGTATCGGGATCGAGACCAGGCTGGATCGGGGGCAAGATGCGCACCTTGAAATGGCCGGGATAGCGCATGGTGGAGCGGCGCGGCCAGAAGAGGCCTGGATGCATTGCAACGGGCACGACAGGCACTTTAAGATCGCGGTAGAGACGTGCAATACCATAACGATATTCCGGTTCTGCACCGGGAGGACGCCTCGTGCCCTCGGGATAGATGATAAGCTCACGGCCCTTGGCCATCTCCTCCTTGGCACGGTCCATGACCTTCAGCATCGCCTTGCCGCGCGCTGCACGGTTGACGGGTATCATGCGCTGCTTGGCGACATACCAGCCGAACAGAGGAATCCACATCAGTTCGCGTTTGAGAATATAGACCGGGTCTTTCAGATGCGGCAGCAGTGCATAGGTGTCCCAGAAAGACTGGTGCTTCGGTGCGAAGATGCAGCCGGTTTGGGGAATGTTTTCAAGGCCATCCACTTCGAATGTCGTTCCGACGATCGTCTTCATCAGCCAGTGGTTGGACCGTGCCCAGTTCTTCGGAATCTCATAGGCGAGCTTGCGCGGTACGATAAAATAGATCGGCGTCAGTACGATCATCCGCACGATCAAATTGAGATAAAAAAGCGTATTGAACAGAACCGAACGTAGTCTGAGCATGAACCTGGCGTCTCCGGGCGCTCGGGCCGAAGACGGGTGCTCTTCACGCCAGCGCAGATGGGCAACGCCTACACGAAATTCGTGCTGCGCAGCAAGAGCTATCCGCCGCAACGCCTGAAACATAGTCCATCAGGCCCTCAATCGCGAAGCCCGTTGCCCTTGCCGATGCCGGTCAGGTCGCGAAGGGCGGCGACGACGAATTTCGCATATTCATACATCATGGTCCGTAAAACATCCGGATTGGCGAACCAGTTTGTGCGGCTCAAATCCGAGTTGATGACCGGATAGGCGATGAATTCGGTATCGGGACTGGCGCTTCTCAATTCATGCAGGCTGCGATGCATGTGATAATTATTGGTGACGACGACGATGGAAGTATAGCCCTTATCGCGTATCCACCCGGCGGCCTCATTGGCATTGCCGATGGTGTCGATCGCCTTGTAGCCCATATCGACACAGCAGGCGAAGAGATCGGGAGAACTTTGCGTCATCTTCCTGATCTGCGCGCGCGTCGTCGAAGGGTTGACACCGGAAATGAGGAGCCGCTTGCCTACCTTGTCGCGCAGCAGACCGACCGCCTGATCGATACGCTGATATCCACCGGTGAGCACGATGATCGCATCGGCCCTTGCGCCTTCCGGCGGACGCATGGTCGCAACGGAATCGGCAAACCAGAGAAAGCCGCCGAACACGGCCCCCGCAGTCACGACAAAAACAAGTATGGCGATACGCACGAAGCGGCGCAGGCGACCGCGCCGCGAAAACAGACGGTTTCGCGGCGAATCATCCATATGATCGTGCCGGTCTATGCGACTCATTTCCATGGGTTACCATATGCACGGACTATGGCAAGGAACAGGCGGTTGTAGCCCGCCTCACCATCAGCGCCTATAAGCCCTCGCTCTTCGACGGGTCTGAGCGGATGCGGTCTATTTCGTCAATCGTGCGGATGACTGTCATCCGCGCCGTTACAGTCGTCAGCAGAGAAATGATGATCATGGTGGCAAGGATACCGAGATAACCTTCGAAGCCGACGGAAAAGGTGCCGAACAAGGCCGTTGCCTGATCGCTTTGCGGCGTGGCAAGCGAACGCGATTGCCAGAAGCCTGCAGCAAGAAACACCAGCGCGGCCACCGCGCTGCCAGCACCCGATCCTTTAAGACTGATCTTGAGAAAATGTTTCTGAAATTCGCGCGCTACGAAGCCGCTCTCCGCGCCGACGAAATGTAGTACTTCAACGATATGCCGATTGCCGGACAGTGCGCCACGTGTGGCGAAGATCACCGTCAGCACCATGGCGGTAAAGACGAGCACCAGCACACCTACCCCGATCATTACGGTGGTATGGGCCATGGAGACCAGACGATCCACCCAGGTGCGGTGGTCGTCCAGAAAGGCTTGCGGGATCTCGGTTTTCAGCATTGCCCGCATGGCTTCGAAATCCGGCGGATTGTTTTCATCGATGGTGATGATGACAAGACGCGGCACCGGTAATTCGGAAAGATCGAGCCCCGAACCAAGCCATGGCTCCAAAAGCCGGCTTGTCGCGGCATCGTCCATGATCGTGCCTTCGCGCGTGCCGACGAAACCCAGCGCAAGATTACGAGCCTTGTTAAGCGCCGCGTTCATATCGAGCCCCTCTTCAGGCTTGATTTGAATGGTGATCTCACGCGAGATCTGGCTCTGCCAGCTACCCGCGGTGGCGCGTACCATGCTCACGGCACCAAGCGTCAGACAGGCGAGGAATGCCATGATGGCGATGACGACGATCAGCGCATTGCCTTGAATGTTGGACTGCGGAAGAATTGGCGCCATAGGGCGGATGCGCATCTGCGGCGCGCTTTGCGGCGGCGCTTTCGGATTCGGCGTCTTACGGGTCATCTCATTCATAGATGTCGAGCCGCCCTTCGGTCAAAATCATCCGGCGAGCATCGACCTGATCCATCAAAGCGAAATCATGCGTTGCGATGACGACTGCAGTCCCCAGCCTATTGAGTTCGAGAAAGAGGTTGAGGAGCCGCTTGGCCATCGGCGGATCGACGTTACCTGTCGGCTCATCGGCAAGGAGAATTTCCGGCTGGTCCATCAACGCGCGGGCAATGGCCGCACGCTGCTTCTCACCACCGGAGAGAATGGCGGGAAGAACGTTGACGCGCTCTCCAAGCCCAACCCACTTCAACAACTCGATCACATCATTGCGATAGGCGCTCTCATCCTTGCCGCGAACCCGTAAGGGCAACGCAACATTCTCATAGGTCGTGAGGTGGTCGAGAAGACGGAAATCCTGAAAAACGATACCGACACGCCGGCGCAGCATGGGAAGTTCGCTACGCGGTATGCGCGAAATATCCCGGTTGAACATGCGGATGTGACCCCGCGTCGGCTGCAGCGACATCAGCAACAAACGCAGCAGCGTCGTCTTGCCCGCACCCGATGGGCCGGTCAGAAACTGGAAAGAACCTTTGGGAATATCGAAGGTCATGTCCCTTAGAATTTCAGGTCCCATGCCATAACGCAGCCCGACATTTTCGAAATGGATCAACGTTTTTCCAGTCTCTTTCTCTTCCGACCCGGCACCGGCTCCGCCGCTTCTTAGCGCCAACTGCAAACAGCCGGAAGCCCGGCACGATGCAAGCAATCTTTGCGAAGCGTTAACCAATTAAATTTACGACTGGACAAGATTCCTTTCAATGCCTGGTAACACCCGGGCTGAAAACCTGACCAAGGGAACTCCATGGCTATGTTCCGTCCATTCCGCAACCACACGGCACATGATTACGACCTTTTGATGCCGGACATGCCCGCCCCTCGCCCGAAGACCGGCAGGAGAGTGCAGCATGAGACGATCGATGCCGAGTTTGTGACGGTAAAGGAAACGCTTTACCGTGACTATGGAAACGATAATCGCCGCGCCGTTTATCAACAAGGCAAGGTAAAGCCGGTCGGCGCGGTCGACACGTTTCAAGCGATGATCGCATGGGTCGACCGCAAGCTTTCCTCACTTTCCGTCGATGGATACTCGGCGGTGGTCGCCGCCGCAGCGGTCGGCATGTTCATACTGTCCGGCGGCTTTTCGGTTGTTCCTACGCAGCATCAAGCCATCGCCGCCTTGCCGGAACCGCTGGCCATCAGCCACGTCAGCATCACGCCACAAGACGCTGGCGGCATGGAAGTGCTTGTCATCAACGGCATCGTCGAAAACAGCACGGCCGACATTCAGGAAATTCCTGCCATCCGCGCCGATCTCTTCGCGGCAAAAGGTGAGAAGGTTGCCAGCATGTTGATCGAGCCTCCCGTGAAAGAAGTTGGCCCCCGCCTCAGCCACGGCTTTTCGGCAAAACTGCGCTATCCCGGTGGAAAAACGCCCGAAATCAAGCTTTCCTTCGTCGAAACGGATGCGTCCGCGCGCTGACTGTGCTACCGCACGCGCTTCATTCCACCCGCCGGCAAACTGTCGCTGGCTGCGAAGCAATGCAGGAGAAGATATGCCCGTCGTTCGTGGAAAAAACATCGAGCCGCTTTACACCGCCGACCAGATCGCCGAGCGTAACCGGGATATGGCAAAGCATATTGCTCAGGGACCAACGAAGGACCTGCTGGTGATCGCGGTGCTGAAGGGCTCCTTCATTTTCGCCGCCGACTTGATCCGCGCACTGCACGACAGCGGCCTTGCCCCGGAAGTCGAGTTCATCACACTGTCCAGCTACGGCACCGGCACGGTTTCGCAGGGCGTAAAGATCGTCAAGGATATCGACAGCGACGTGAAGGATCGCGACGTTCTTCTGATCGACGATATTCTCGAATCCGGCCGCACACTCCGCTTTGCCAAAGAACTGCTTTACGAGCGTGGCGCTCACAACGTGTCCATCGCAGTGCTGCTGGACAAGAAGGTCAAGCGGAAGGAAGATCTGGAGGCAGATTTCGTCGGCTTCGAATGCCCCGATTACTTCGTCGTCGGCTACGGAATGGATGTGGCTTACGCGTTCCGCGAACTGCCTTTCGTCGGCGTCGTCACTGGCGACGCGGAATAACGCTTTCTCTGTTCAGGGGACAGTGAAACGAAAAAGGGCTCCCGAAGGAGCCCTTAATCATATCAGGCGGCGTCTGCCACGCCATCATGCGCCGAATTTGGCCTGACCTTGAACAGCAGCCTGTCGGTACCGGAGGTCACCTTGACGGTCGAACCATCGGGAACCTCGCCACCGAGGATCATTTCGGCCAGCCTGTCCTGAACGGACTTCTGAATGACGCGCTTCAACGGGCGCGCACCATAGGCGGGATCATAACCCTTGTTGGCGAGCCAGATCCGTGCATCCTCGTCCAGATCGAGCGTGATCTTGCGATCGCTCAGCAACGATACGAGGCGGCGAAGCTGGATATCGACAATCGCACCCATTTCATCGCGATGCAGGCGATGGAAGAGAATGATATCGTCGATACGGTTCAGGAACTCGGGGCGGAAATGACCGCGCACGCGTTCCATCACCATTTCGCGGACAGAGTCGACCGTGTCGCTGTCACCCATCTGTGTCAGGAACTCAGAACCGAGGTTCGAGGTCATGATGATGATGGTGTTCTTGAAATCGACCGTGCGGCCCTGACCATCGGTCAAGCGACCGTCATCCAGCACCTGCAAGAGCACGTTGAAGACGTCCGGATGCGCCTTCTCAATTTCGTCGAACAGAACGACCTGGTACGGACGGCGGCGAACCGCTTCCGTCAATGCGCCACCCTCTTCATAGCCGACGTAGCCGGGAGGCGCACCGATCAGCCGGGCAACGGAGTGCTTCTCCATATATTCCGACATGTCGAGGCGAACCATCGCGGTTTCGTCATCGAAAAGGAAACGTGCCAAAGCCTTCGTCAGCTCCGTCTTACCCACACCCGTTGGGCCGAGGAAGATGAAGGAGCCGATGGGACGGTTCGGGTCCTGTAGGCCGGCACGCGCACGGCGCACTGCCTTCGATACAGCCTGAACCGCTTCACCCTGGCCGACCACGGACTTGCCGAGCTCGTCTTCCATGCGCAGAAGCTTTTCACGCTGACCTTCCAGCATCTTATCGACTGGAATGCCGGTCCATCGAGAGACGACGTGAGCGATATTGTCCGCGGTCACCACTTCCTGCACCATGGAAGCTGCACCGCTGCCATCGCGCTCTTCCGCCGCAGCCAGTTCCTTTTCCAATCCCGGAATGATGCCATAGGTCAACTCACCTGCACGCTGGAACTGACCGTTGCGCTGGGCAATCGCCAATTCGTTGCGAGCTTCGTCAAGTTGCTTCTTCAGATCCGCTGCGTGGCCGAGTTTCTGTTTCTCAGCCTGCCAACGGGCCGTCAGGGCATCGGCCTTCTCTTCAGTGTCGGTCAACTCATCTTCGAGCTTCTTCAGCCGATCAGCCGAGGACGCATCCGTCTCCTGCTTCAAGGCTTCGCGCTCGATCTTGAGCTGGATGATACGACGATCCAGTTCGTCCAGTTCCTCCGGCTTGGAATCAACCTGCATGCGAAGACGCGATGCGGCTTCGTCCATCAAGTCGATTGCCTTGTCTGGCAGGAAGCGATCGGTGATATAGCGGTTGGAAAGCTGAGCCGCCGCCACCAGAGCCGAATCCGAGATGCGGACCTTATGGTGCTGCTCATATTTTTCCTTCAGACCGCGCAGAATCGAGATCGTGTCCTCGACCGTCGGTTCATCGACGATGACAGGCTGAAAGCGCCGGGCAAGGGCCGGATCCTTCTCCACATGCTTGCGATACTCATCCAGCGTGGTTGCGCCGACGCAGTGCAGTTCGCCGCGGGCAAGGGCTGGCTTTAGAAGGTTCGACGCATCCATCGCGCCATCCGCCTTTCCTGCTCCGACCAGCGTGTGCATTTCGTCGATGAAGAGAATAATGCCGCCGGCTTCGGCCTGAACCTCGTTCAGGACAGCCTTCAGACGCTCTTCGAATTCGCCGCGATATTTTGCACCGGCAATCAGCGCGCCCATGTCGAGCGCCATCAGCTTTTTGTCTTTCAGGCTTTCCGGCACGTCACCATTGATGATGCGTAGCGCCAAGCCCTCGGCAATCGCCGTTTTACCGACGCCCGGCTCACCAATCAGAACGGGATTGTTCTTCGTACGGCGCGACAAGACCTGGATCGTGCGTCGAATTTCGTCATCGCGACCAATGACCGGGTCGAGCCTGCCTTCGCGTGCTTCCTCCGTCAGGTCGCGAGCGAATTTCTTCAGCGCGTCGAAGCCCTGTTCGGCATTGGCACTATCTGCCGTTCTACCCTTGCGGATATCGTTGATGACCTGATTTAGCGCCTGCGCCGTGACACCAGCCTTCTTCAACGAAGCGGATGTCGACGCAGAGGTTTCAATGGCGAGAGCCTGAAGCAAGCGCTCGACAGTCACGAAGCTGTCGCCTGCCTTCTTGGACAGATCTTCTGCGGTTGCAAACACCTTTGCGAGCGGCGCCGTCAGCGAAAGACCGCCATCACCGCCAGAAACCTTGGGGAGTTTTGCAAGTGCGGCATCATTGGCAAGCCGTGCTTCCTTGGCGTTACCGCCCGCACGTTCGATCAGCGAGGACGCCATGCCCTGGTCGTCGTCGAGCAGCGCTTTCAGGACATGTTCGGCAGCAAACTGCTGATGATTCTGCGCCAGCGCATAGGTCTGGGCGGATTGAAGAAATCCGCGCACGCGCTCTGAGTATTTTTCAATGTTCATATCGTAACCTCCTTTGCCGGCCTGCCCGCTTTCGGCACAGATCGGAACGTTGGGATTGGAGCCCCCGTAAGCGGCAGACCGCTTTTTCGACATCGTACATTTTGCATTTGCAGATGCCGTCAAGCCTCGGCGAACAGTATCGCCTCTGCTTGATTGACAAGGATATGGTGGGTGTTTTCATGCCTTTAAAGAGCGTGCGGCAACTGCGCATGCAAAAATCTGCGGCCTGTAAAAAGGCAAAGAGCGAGAACCGCAGAAGCGACAGGTTCAAGAACCCGTCGCGCGCAAAGTGGTTTATGTGTCAGGCTGCGAGAGCGCGGGCTACGGCAAGACGGATGTCCGGCAATGCGAAGGGTTTGGGAACCACATCAATGATCTTGGTGACGAGATCGTCAGCGCGTTCACGCTGTTCGGCGTAGCCAGTCATCAGCAGGATCTTGAGGTTGGGATATTGTGTAGAGGCGCGATGGGCCAGTTCGATACCGTCCATGACAGGCATACGGATATCGGACAGCAGAAGATCGAAATCCTGCTCGCTCAATTTTTCAAACCCTTGTTCGCCATCGGCGGCTTCATGGGTTTCATGTCCATCCAGGCGAAGCGCCCGGGCCACGAATGTACGCAGAGCGTCTTCGTCTTCGGTAATCAGAATTCTGGCCATCTTCCATTGCTCCTGGTATTCATTCCAGCGAGCCCAAACTCGGTCATTTCCCTTTGCAATAAGTAAATGACGGCGAGGCCACCGGTGGCATGGTTAACAACCCATGCCATATTTGCGTTCCACCCAATCCGAGGCAGAACCGTTAACTGATGAGTGAAGACCTGCAAGCAAGAGCCGCACACAGCATGGCAATGCAACAACGTGCGCGAGAGGACATGGCTCGCATGGGTATCGACGTCGCGTTAATCTCCCAGCTGGTCGAGACTTTCTATATGCGTGTCCGCGAGCATGAAGCGCTGGGATCGGTCTTCGACAATAAGCTTGCCGGTCGCTGGCCGGAGCACATGGAAAAGATGAAGAGCTTCTGGTCTTCCGTAGCCTTCAAGTCGGGCGCCTATGGTGGAAAACCGGTCCAGGCGCATGTGGGTGTCAGCGGCATGAGCGCCGATCTCTTTCCTCAATGGCTGACACTGTTTTCACAGACGCTGGATGAGATCGCACCTACGTCAGAAGCGCATTGTTGGTTCATGCAGACCGCTGAGCGCATCGCCAGAAGCCTGACCCTTTCCCTTTTCTACAACCCCGCCCTCGACGACCCCGCACGCAAATCCTGACGGATCGCTGATCTCAACCTGCGGTTACCCGAGGCTGGCCGAAATATCACCACTATTGTCTTGAAGGCTGCAATCGGACGTGGTTATTACATCGGCGGGAGGCGTACCAAGCGGTTCGCCGAAGCTTCAGTCAAGGCAATCAGTAATGGATCGCAGATCGTTTATCAGAAACGCAGGCGCCGCAGGCGCAGGCGTCACCGCAGCAGCACTCGCCGCACCCGCAATCGCGCAGGAAAACCCGCAGATCACATGGCGCATGACCTCTTCCTTTACCAAGGGGCTGGATATTCTCTTCGGCGCGGGGCAGCTGGTTGCTGACCATGTAAAGGAAGCTTCAGGCGGCAAGTTCGTCATCCAGCATTTCGCTGGCGGCGAGATCGTCCCGGCCCTCCAGGCAGCAGATGCAGTCAGCGCTGGTACGGTCGAGATGGCCCATACCTGCTCCTACTATTATGTTGGCAAGGATCCGACATTCGCGCTCGGCACCGCAATTCCATTCGGCCTCAATGCCCGCCAGACCAATGCCTGGTTCAATCAGGGCGGCGGCAATGACCTGCTGAACGCGTTTCTTGCCAAGCACAACATCTACTCCATCCTGCTCGGCAATACCGGCGCACAGATGGGTGGCTGGTTCCGCAAGGAAATCAACACCATCGATGACCTGAAAGGTCTGAAGATGCGCATCGCCGGTCTCGCCGGTCAGGTGATGCAGAAGGTGGGCGTTACACCACAGCAGATCGCCGGCGGTGATGTCTACGCAGCTCTTGAAAAAGGCACGATCGACGCAACCGAGTTCGTCGGCCCCTATGACGATCAAAAGCTCGGATTCTACAAGGTCGCAAAGTATTATTATTATCCGGCCTGGTGGGAGGGCGGCCCTGCGGTTCACGCCTTTATCAATCTGGAGAAGTTCAATGGCCTTCCGGAAAACTACAAACGCATTCTGAGAGACGCCTGCGCCGCCGGCAACGCCTATATGCTGGAGCGCTACGACACGCAAAACCCGAAGGCTCTCAAAGAGCTTGTGGCTCAAGGCGCAATCCTCCGTCCCTTCAGCCAGGAAATCCTTGATGTCTGCCACAAGGCAGCGGTTGAGACATATGCCGGTATCTCAGCGGTCAATGCAGACTTCAAGGCGATCTACGAAAGCCAGCAGGCCTTCAAGAAGGATGCCTATCTCTGGGCACAGATCGCTGAATATACCTATGACACCTACATGATGATCCAGCAGCGCAACGGTACGCTCTAAGCGTTATCTGGGCAGAACTGCGAAAGCCATCCGACGCGTGCGGATGGCTTTTTCCTTTTTCAGAACAAACGAAAAGGGGCGCGACTTTCATCGCGCCCCTTCATATGTCCTGTCTTCTGAATTCAGACGAGATCGAAGCGGTCGGCGTTCATCACCTTGTTCCAGGCGGCAACGAAGTCCTTGGTGAACTTCTGACCGGCATCGGCAGAGGCATAGACCTCGGCGAAGGCGCGCAGTTGCGAATGCGAACCGAAGATCAGATCGACGCGGGTACCCGTCCACTTGACCTCGTTGGTGTTCCGATCGCGGCCCTCGTAAATGCCCTTTTCTCCAGCGACCGGCGCCCACTGGGTGCTCATGTCGAGAAGGTTGACGAAGAAGTCGTTCGTGAGAACTTCGGGACGATCGGTGAAGACGCCATGTTCCGGCTTGCCGGCGTTGAGAACACGAAGGCCACCCAAGAGCGCCGTCATTTCAGGACCGGTCAGGGTCAACAGGTGCGCACGGTCGATCAGTGCTTCCTCCGCCTTCATGAACTGGTGGCGCTTCTCGTTGACGTAGTTGCGGAAGCCATCGATGCGTGGCTCGAGTGCGGCGAAGGAGGCAACATCGGTCTGCTCCTGCGAGGCATCGGCGCGGCCAGGCGTGAAAGGTACGGTTACATCCTGTCCGCCAGCCTTCGCGGCCTTCTCGATTCCGGCAGCACCTGCCAGCACGATGAGATCGGCAAGCGATATCTGCTTGCCGCCCGTCTGAGCCGCGTTGAAGTCACGCTGGACGCCTTCCAGAACAGACAGAACCTTTGCCAGCTGCTCAGGCTGGTTGGCCTCCCAGTTCTTCTGCGGCTCCAGGCGAATGCGTGCGCCATTGGCACCGCCACGCTTGTCCGAACCACGGAAGGACGAAGCAGACGCCCAGGCAGTGGAAACCAATTCCTGAACCGAAAGACCGGTCGCCAGAACTTTTGCTTTCAACTCGGCAATGTCCTGATCGTCGATCAGCGGATGGTCGACGGCTGGAACGACGTCCTGCCAGATCAGGTCTTCGGCGGGAACCTCCGGACCGAGGTAGCGAACCTTCGGACCCATGTCGCGATGGGTCAGCTTGAACCATGCGCGAGCGAAAGCATCGGCAAACTGTTCCGGATGCTCCAGGAAGCGACGCGAAATCTTTTCATATTCCGGGTCGAAACGCAGCGACAGATCCGTCGTCAGCATGGTTGGCAGCTTCTTCTTCGACGGATCGAACGCATCGGGAATAGACGGCTCTGCATTCTTCGCCACCCACTGCTTTGCACCAGCCGGGCTCGTGGTCAGTTCCCACTCGAAACCAAAGAGGTTTTCGAAGAAGAAGTTGCTCCATTGGGTCGGCGTCTGCGTCCAGGTCACTTCCGGTCCGCCGGTAATGGCATCCTTGCCGACGCCGGTGCCGAACTTGCTCTTCCAGCCGAGACCCTGGTCTTCAAGCGCGCCACCTTCCGGCTCTGCGCCGATCAGCGACGGGTCGCCGGCACCATGCGTCTTGCCGAAGGTGTGGCCGCCTGCAATGAGCGCCACCGTTTCTTCGTCGTTCATCGCCATGCGGGCAAAGGTCTCGCGGATATCGCGGGCTGCGGCAACCGGATCCGGATTGCCGTTCGGGCCTTCCGGGTTGACGTAGATGAGACCCATCTGCACCGCGCCGAGCGGTTCGGAGAGCTGGCGCTCGCCGCTATAGCGCTCATCGCCGAGCCATGTGCCTTCCGGACCCCAATAGAGCTCTTCCGGCTCCCAGACGTCTGCGCGACCGCCGGCGAAACCGAAGGTCTTGAAGCCCATGGATTCGAGCGCGACATTGCCCGTCAGGATCATCAGGTCGGCCCAGGAAATCTTGTTGCCGTATTTCTGCTTGATCGGCCACAGAAGGCGGCGCGCCTTGTCGAGGTTGGCATTGTCCGGCCAGCTGTTGAGCGGCGCAAAACGCTGCTGGCCCATGCCGGCACCGCCGCGACCATCGGTGATGCGGTAAGTACCTGCGCTGTGCCAGGCCATGCGCACGAAGAGACCGCCGTAATGACCGAAGTCGGCTGGCCACCAATCCTGCGAATCCGTCATCAGCGCATGAAGATCGCTCTTTACGGCATCAAGGTCGAGGGACTTGAACGCTTCCGCGTAGTCGAAGTCCTTGCCCATCGGGTCAGACAGGCTGGAATGCTGGTGAAGCTTCTGGATATCCAGCTGATCGGGCCACCAGTCACGATTGCCTCTTCCACGCGGGGAAGAGTGTGCGACGGGACATTTGCCCGCGCTGGCGTTGGGATTGTCCATGATGTTCTCCTGCTTTGCTAAATCAAATCATCAAATTCAATGAGGAGCGGTTGCGGAAATAATATGACCCGTCTTTCGTCGCGCTATCATCCCACCTTCCTGGATTGAGCCAGCGCGGCGCTCCTCGCGGTTCATGTCTTAGCCAATAGATGTGATAGTTTTAAGTTGGATTTACCGATTACGTCGATAGGAAATTGTTATCGAAACCGTCTGTAACTGCGACTGGGCGGTATTGTCTGCACAGGTCGCAACGAGATTAAAAAATGCAGCAAAAATATTCTCCGACGCCGCATCTTTTTGAATGTTTCTGCCGTTTAATGCGTCACGCTTTATGGGATGAGACATCAACCGGAGCGATGTTATCCGGAACACAGGGAAAGGAATACCAATGGGCTTGTTCAAAACAATCGTGACGACGGCCGTAACCACGGTTGCGCTGCACGCCATAATGATCTCTCCTTCTGCAGCAGGAGAGAACCTCGATCAGATCAAGTCCTCCGGCGTCATCAAGATCGGCACCGAAGGTACCTATGCTCCCTTCACATTCCACGACGCCAGCGGCAAGCTTGTCGGTTTCGATGTCGAGGTTGGCCAGGCCGTTGCCGAGAAGCTTGGGGTGAAGCCGGAATTCATCGAGGGCAAGTGGGATGGCCTGATCGCTGGCCTTGATTCCAAGCGCTATGACGCCGTCATCAACCAGGTTGGCATTACAGAAGCGCGCAAGCAGAAATACGCCTTCTCCGAGCCTTACATTGCTTCGAAAGCCGTGCTGATCGTCAGCGACAAGAACACCGACATCAAGGGCTTCGCTGACCTAAAGGGCAAGAAGTCGGCACAGTCCCTGACGAGTAACTTCGGCAAGCTTGCCACCGAAGCGGGGGCTGACCTCGTCGGCACGGATGGCTTCGACCAGTCCATCCAGCTGGTTCTGACCGGCCGCGCCGATGCGACCGTCAATGACAGCCTGTCCTTCCTGGATTTCAAGAAGAAGCAGCCGCAGGCCCCGGTGAAGATCGTGGCTGAAAAGCCGGATGCCGACTACTCGGGCATCATCGTCCGCAAGGGCGATGATGAACTGGTTGCCGCAATCAACAAGGCGCTCGCAGACATCAAGGCTGATGGCACCTACAAGAAGATTTCCGACACCTATTTCGGTCAGGACGTCTCCAAGTAAGCGCTTTCTAAATAGCGGACGCGCCGCATCTGCTATATTCTGCTGACATTGATCATTCACAGACGAAGTCCGGCCAGCGCCGGGCTTCCTTTTTGTTTTGAGGGTTTCTTCGTGCCGCACTGGCTGCAATTGATGATGGATTCACTTCCCACGCTTCTGTGGGCCGGGGTGAAGTTCACGATACCGCTGACCCTGCTATCCTTTGTCCTCGGCCTGGCACTTGGGCTTGCAACCGCGGTTGCGCGGCTGTTCGGGCCGACACCGATTGCTCTGCTCGCCCGCTTTTATGTCTGGGTGATCCGAGGCACGCCGCTTCTCGTGCAGCTTTTCGTTATCTTCTACGGTCTGCCGAGCATCGGCATTCTTCTCGATGCATTTCCCGCAGCGCTTATCGGCTTCACGCTGAATGTCGGCGCCTATACGTCCGAGATTATTCGTGCCGCTATTTCGTCCGTGCCGAAAGGACAGTGGGAAGCCGCCTTCTCCACCGGCATGAGCTGGCGCCAGGCCATGCAGCGCACGATCCTGCCGCAGGCTGGACGCGTTGCGGTTCCACCTCTGTCGAACACCTTTATCTCGCTGGTCAAGGATACCTCGCTTGCGGCAGCCATCACCGTGCCGGAACTGTTTCAATCCGCCCAGCGCATCGTCGCTACGACCTACGAGCCGTTGATCCTCTATATCGAAGCAGCCCTCATCTATCTTGCGCTGAGCTCCGTTCTGTCAGCTCTTCAGGCGCGACTTGAGACCCGCTTTGCACGATATGGCGGCATGATGGAGAGCAACCGATGATCGAACTTAACAACATCGAAAAGCGCTTCGGCGATGCGGTGATCCTCAAGGACATCTCACTCAGCTTTCCAGAGGGCAGCGTGACGGCCCTTGTCGGTCCTTCGGGTGGCGGCAAGAGCACGCTTTTGCGCTGCATCAACCTGCTTGAACTGCCAACCGAAGGCACGGTACGCATCGGCGCGGACAGTGTCTCCTTCCAGCAGGGTCGCAAGGTTGCCTGGCAGGACATCCAGAAGATCCGCCGCCAGACAGGCATGGTATTTCAGAACTTCCAGCTCTTCCCGCACAGAACCGCGATCGAGAATGTCATGGAAGGCCTGCTCGTCGTGCAGAAGTGGTCGATGGAAAAGGCCCGTGCGAGAGCGATGGAGCTTTTGACAAAGGTTGGCATGGCGCACAAGGCGGATGCCTGGCCTGCGAACCTTTCGGGTGGCCAACAGCAGCGCGTCGCCATTGCCCGCGCTCTCGCTCCCTCGCCGAAGGTCCTACTCTGCGACGAACCTACTTCAGCGCTCGATCCGGAATTGTCAGCCGAAGTGGTCGAGGTACTGGGACAATTGGCTCATGAAGGCACCACCATGGTCATGGCAACCCATGATCTTCGACTTGCCTCGACGATCGCTGGCCTCGTCGTGTTCCTGGAAGCCGGAAAGGTGGTTGAGACCGGCACCTCCGACGCCATTTTCCGCAGCCCGCAACAAGAAAGGACTCGTCGCTTCGTTTCCTCCATCAATGCGGCTCAAACACTCTCTTGATGCTCAACTCTGCGTGATAACAAGGCAAAGGCGAATTTACGGAAGCCGCGCATATTGAGCGCTTCCTCTCCATAAGCCATTATATTCTCAGCCACATTAGAATTGTATCTTCTTCCACATCTTCCGCTTGAGCGGGTATCAAAAACTGCTTGATTTTAAAAACGAACGTTCGTACTTAAATTTTCAAAGG
The DNA here is from genome assembly GCA_913777615.1 of uncultured Agrobacterium sp. Taxonomy (GTDB): domain Bacteria; phylum Pseudomonadota; class Alphaproteobacteria; order Rhizobiales; family Rhizobiaceae; genus Agrobacterium. The sequence goes on from CAJYTK010000011.1 coordinate 156,855, forward strand.
ACGTTTCATGGCTAGAACCCGTAAAATCAGCACCGACGATATTCTTGACGCCGCCGAGCGTGTTGTCATGCGGGACGGCGCGGCGGGCCTTTCTATCGACGCGGTGGCGCAGGAGGCCGGCGTCAGCAAGTCGCGCGTGGTCTATGACCACAAGTCCAAAAGTGCGCTTCTGGAAGCTCTGATTGATCGGCACATGTCTGCCGAGGAAACGCGCATCCGCGAAGCCGTCGGCTCGCACAGCGAGGCCCCCCACCCCGAGCTTTTTGGCCGGATCAGCCTTGCAGAAGAGGCCCCGGACGATATCGATCGAGCCGTGTGTCTTGCCATTTCCGCCGCGATGTCGAGCGAGGAAAATGTTCATGAGCGCATGCGGGGATGGACGAAGGCCGACCTTGAAGCCATGAAAGCCGGGCCGCGTCCGAAAGCGGCTCTTCTCGCCTACCTTGCCCTGACGGGTCTCTGTTGCATGGAACTGTTTGATTTCCACCGTTGGGAGACCAGCGAGAGACACAACATCCTCGACGGCATCAAAGACATCTACGCTTCCCTACCCGATAAAAAATGACGATCGCTCGATAGCGATGAAGACGAGGACTTTATAAAATGCTGAGCAGAAAAGCTTTGCCACGCCTTGCAAGCCTGTTCCTTGGCAGCATGATCATGCTGTCGGGACCGTCGCTGCACGCGCAGGAAGGCGGTATGCAGATGCCGCCGCCTGCGGTCGGCGTTCTTGAGTTGAAGACGCGCGCCGTGCCCGTGGTCAACGAGCTGCCGGGTCGGGTCGCCGCAACGCGTGTGGCGGAAGTGCGCGCCCGCGTTTCCGGTATTCTTCTGGAGCGCGTCTTCCAGCAGGGCACGCTGGTGCAGAAGGACGACGTTCTCTATCGCATCGATCCAAAGCTCTTCAAGGTTCGAGTGGAAAGTGCCCAGGCGGCGCTCCAGCGCGCCCAGGCAACGCAGGCCAATGCCCGCCAGCAGCTTGAACGCCAGAAGACGCTGCGCGAGCGCAATGTCGCGACCGGCATCGAGTACGACACCGCCGCTGTAAACCTGGCGCAGGCGGATGCCGATGTCGCACTTCAGCAGGCAGCACTCGATGAAGCCAAGATCAATCTAGACTATACCGAAGTTCGCGCACCCATCACCGGCATCATCGGTGCGGCACTTGTGACCGAAGGCGCGCTGGTAACGGCGGATGGAACCCAGAACCTTGCGCTCATCCAGCAGATCGATCCCATCTACGCCGACTTCACGCAGTCGGCGCAGGACATGCTGGCGCTGAAGCGCGCTGTCGAAGATGGCAAGCTCGCAAGCCCCGCACCGGATCAGGCCAGCGTGCGTCTCGTCTTCGATGACGGCACCGTCTATGCAGATGCCGGCCGCCTGCTCTTTGCCAGCGCCAGCGTCGATGCCACCACCGGTCAGGTGACGCTGCGTGCGGAATTCCCCAACGCCAAGCGCAACCTTCTGCCCGGCATGTATGTGCGCGTGCGCATCGAACAGGCCGTGCGCCAGGACGCCATCACAATTCCCCAGCGCGCCGTTCTTCGCAACGCCGAGGGCAAGCCCATGGTCTATATCGCCAAGGATGACGGCACTGCCGAAGCCCGCCCGATAGAGCTTGGGCAGGCTCTCGACACCGAGTGGGTTGTCGAGAAGGGCCTGTCAGCGGGTGAGAAGATCATCGTCGATGGCGTGCAGAAAGTTCAGCCGGGCGGCAAGATCGCTGCAGAACCCTGGCAGCAGCAACAGCCTGCCGAAGCCGCAGCGCAAGCGCCGAAGCAGTAAGGTCACCTCATGGCACAGCTATTCATCAGACGGCCGATCCTTGCCTGGGTCTTTGCGCTGTTCATCTCGATTGCCGGCATTATCGCCATCCCCTTCCTGCCGATCGCGCAGTATCCGAAGGTGGCGCCGCCGCAGCTGACGATCTCCACCAGCTATCCGGGCGCCTCGCCGCAGGAAATCTATCAAGGCGTGACCCGTCTCATTGAAGACGAGTTGAACGGTGTCGAAGGCCTGATGTACTTCGAATCGACGTCGGATACGTCGGGTCAGGTCTCGATCAACGCTACGTTCGAAGCCGGAACCAACATCAACCAGGCATCGGTCGATGTGCAGAACGCCATCCGCCGCGTAGAAGCCCGCCTTCCAAGAGCCGTCGCTTCCCAGGGCGTGACCGTTGAAGAAGCCTCATCCGGCTTCCTCATGTTCATTACGCTTACCTCCACCGATGGGACGATGGACGAGGTGGCGCTTGGCGATTATCTCAACCGCAACGTTCTGGGTGAACTGCGCCGTATCGATGGCGTCGGCCGTGCGCAGCTTTTCTCTGCCCAGCGCGCCATGCGCGTCTGGATCGACGCCGACAAACTCGTTGGTCTCAACCTGACGGCCGCCGATATCAATAACGCGATTACTGCACAAAACGCTCAGGTCGCCGCCGGCCAGATCGGCGCCGCCCCTAACCCCGTGTCCCAGGATCTGACGGCGACGGTTCTCGTCAAGGGTCAGCTGACAGACACGAAGGAATTCGGCAACATCGTTCTTCGCGCCAATCCGGATGGCAGTTCGGTCCGCTTGAAGGACGTCGCCCGCATCGAACTCGGTGCGGAGACCTACAACTTTTCGAGCCGTCTGAACGGCCAGCCAAGCGCTGCCGTCGGTATCCAGCTATCATCGACAGGCAACGCAGTCGCCACCTCGAAAGCGGTGACGGCCAAGCTTGAGGAGCTTTCCCGCTTTTTCCCGTCAGGCGTTGCCTATAGCGTTCCCTATGATACCAGCCCGTTCGTTTCGGCGTCGATCGAGAAGGTACTGCATACGCTGGTCGAAGCCATCATTCTCGTCTTCGTGGTGATGTTCGTCTTCCTCCAGAACTTCCGCTACACCGTCATCCCGACATTGGTTGTTCCGGTAGCGCTGCTCGGCACCTGTGCCATCATGTATGCGACAGGCTTCTCCATTAACGTGCTAACGATGTTTGCCATGGTACTTGCCATCGGCATTCTCGTCGACGACGCCATCGTCGTGGTCGAGAACGTCGAGCGCATCATGGCCGAAGAGGGCCTGTCTCCAAAAGCCGCCACACAGAAAGCCATGCGCCAGATCACCGGCGCCATTCTCGGTATTACGCTGGTTCTCGCCTGCGTCTTCATTCCGATGGCATTCTTCCCCGGATCGACGGGTATCATCTACCGCCAGTTCAGCTTGACCATGGTGGTGTCGATCCTGTTCTCCGCCTTCCTCGCCCTGTCGCTGACCCCAGCGCTTTGCGCCACTTTCCTGAAGCCTATCCCCAAGGGGCATCATGAAAAGCGCGGAATTGGCGGCTGGTTCAACCGCAAGTTCGACAGCCTGACGAATGGCTATACGAAGACAGCAACGGCCACTGCCAAGCGAGCAGGCCGGATGATGGTGATCTACCTGGCGCTGGTCGCCGGTCTCGGCTACCTCTTCATTAGCCTGCCAAGCGCCTTCGTCCCGGATGAGGATCAGGGCTTCCTGATCGTCGATATCCAGGGTCCGCCAGAGGCCAGCGCAAACCGTACGCTCGCCTCCATCAAGCAGATCGAGACCATCTTCAAGGCGGATCCTGCCGTGAAGGACATCGTCGCGATCCAGGGCTTCAGCTTCTCCGGTAACGGCGCAAACGCTGCCCTTGCCTTCGTGACATTGAAGGACTGGAGCGAGCGTGGTGCAGGCAATTCGGCGCAGGATATCGCCAACCGTGCCAACATGAAGCTCTTCGGCCTCAAGGATGCGACGACCTTTGCGCTTTCGCCTCCGCCCATTGAAGGCTTCGGCACGTCCGGCGGCTTCTCCTTCCGCCTGCAGGACCGAAACGGCATCGGCCAGGCGGCCCTTTCTGCCGCAGCTGCAGAACTGATGCAGAAGGCCGGCAAAAGCCCGATCCTCACCGGCATGCGTATTGAAGGTCTGCCGGATGCGGCCCAGGTGCTGCTGGTGATAGACCGCGAAAAGGCCAACACCTTCGGTGTCACATTTGCGGATATCAACAACACCATCACTGCCAATCTCGGTTCGTCCTACATCAACGACTTCCCCAATGCCGGTCGTATGCAGCGTGTCATCGTGCAGGCACAGGATCGCGACCGTCTTCAGGTGGAAGATTTGCTGAAGCTCAATGTCCGCAACGCAAGCGGCGGCATGGTGCCCCTGAGTTCCTTTGCAATCGCCCAGTGGCAAAAGGGTTCTCCGCAGGTGGTTGGCTATAACGGCTATCCGACGATCCGTATCGCCGGCGCTCCGGCGCCCGGCAATTCCACTGGCGCCGCCATCACCGAAATGGAACGCATCGCCTCGGAACTTCCGGCCGGTATCGGCTACGAATGGACGGGCCAGGCGCTTGAGGAGATCAAGTCGGGCTCGCAGGCACCATTCCTGTTTGGCCTCAGCATTCTCTTCGTCTTCCTGCTTCTTGCGGGTCTATACGAAAGCTGGTCCATTCCACTTTCGGTGATGCTGGTCGTGCCGCTCGGCATCATCGGCTCGGTGCTGGCCGTCATGGTTCGGGATATGCCGAACGACATCTACTTCAAGGTGGGTCTGATTGCCATCATCGGCCTGTCGGCAAAGAACGCGATCCTGATCGTCGAATTTGCCAAGGATTATTATGCGGAAGGCAAGTCACTGCTGGATTCGGCGGTACAGGCTGCACGCGTCCGCTTCCGCCCGATCATCATGACCTCGCTTGCATTCACGCTCGGCGTCGTACCGCTGGCGATCGCGACCGGCCCAAGTGCGGCAAGCCAGAACGCTATCGGCACCGGCGTTTTGGGCGGCATGATCTCGGCTACAATTCTTGCCGTCTTCTTCGTGCCCGCCTTCTTCGTCTTCGTCCTGACGCTGATGCGAACCAAGCGGCCTGTAGCGGAGCATGACGAACACCGCGAGGCACCGCCACCGGCGTCCGAAGCGCATTCGTCCTGACGAAGATTGAAACACAAACGCCGCGGATCGAAATATCCGCGGCGTTTTATTGTCCGATCGTGCAAATCTCGGTTGGAACTACGTCGCTTCGGCTCCATCCCCAACATGAGCAGCGATTTTTTCCAGAAGTGCATCGCGAATGCCGATGGCCTTCAGATGCTCCACCGTGTTGAAGACATAATCGGCATTGGGTCCGGAACTGCCTTCAGCCGTGCGGATGATCGAGGCGGCATCATCCACCTCCAGTCCACCGACATATTGCGGGTGGCAAGGGTCAGCCACATAAGTCAGTGCGTTGAGCCGCCGACCATCCTCAAGGCTCACCATGATCAAGCGCTCCTTGTAGACATTCGTCACCAGTTCTCGCTCTCGCAGGTAATCGAGCACGGGCTTGCGGCCCGACGCCTTGACCCGGAAAGCCACGCCAAGGCAGGAGCCGCCGCGCTCAAGACCCAGCACCAGACCCGGTCTTTCCTCCGTCCCGCGGTAATGGTTGGAGCGAATGCAGAGCGCTCGCCTGTAGCCGAACAACCGCGCCCTCTGACGCTCCTCAAACGGGAAGCCGGGGTTCCACATCAGCGAACCGTAGCCAAAGACCCAAAAATCGTCCATATCGCACGCCAAATCACTATTCGAAGCCGCTCAGCATTGGAGATCATCATGGCAACGTCAAGCCAATCCCGTACAGGCAGAAAATTCCTTTTTCTCGGGCTCGGCATCGTGCTTGTCATCGCCATCTACACGGCTGGCTGGTTTTATGCGGCCAAGCGGCTGGAAGAGACTGTGATCAAGGCCATCGCGCCGGGCGGCACCTCCAGCATTCAGGGCGAATGCACCGATATGGCCTTTCGCGGTTATCCCTTCCGCATCGGCCTCTTTTGCTCAAAAGTAAATGTCGAAGATAAAAAAACAGGTGTTACGACATCGTTCGGCGCTCTGCGCTCGGCGGCACAGGTCTACGCGCCGGGCCATATCGTCTGGGAGCTGGATTCGCCAGCTGAAATTCGCACACCGCATGGGCTGACCGTTTCGGCGCAATGGGCGGATTTACGATCAAGCCTAGTGACCAAGCTGAAGGGCATCGATCGCACCTCGCTGGTTATTGATGGGTTGAAGGCGCAGGCTGTCTCTTCCGTCACCAATCAGACCATCGACTTCGATGCAGCAAAGACCGAAGTCCATCTTCGCCAGAACGGTGCTGATCTCGACGGTGCCATAACATTGAACAACGCTGCGACAGTCTTTCAAGGCTGGCCGCAGATTCTGCCACGCCTTAACGCCATCGCTGACGTGACGCTTGCGGGCAAGGCCGGCATGATCGACGGCAGCGACACGACCGGGCTTTACGGCGCAAGCGGCGAGCTACGCCGTGTCATGCTCGATATTGGCGAAGGTCGCATCATGCGTATCAGCGGCCCGTTTGCCTTTGACGATCAGGGTTATCTGTCGGGCAAATTCAAGCTGGAAATCGAAAAGCTGGGCGACTGGGCCGACAATGCCAAGCAAGCCTTCCCGCAGCTTCAATCGACCATCGACACCGCCCGCAAGCTTCTCGGCGCACTGGCTGGCGGCGGCGACCGCACATCCGTCGATCTCGTGGTTGATCGCGGCCGCGCTACCGTCAGCGGCTTCATTCCACTCGGCAAAATTCCGCCGATCTGACAAACCAACAGAGCACGACCGGCTCCCGTCATACCGATTGATGGGCGCCGGTCAAAGTGTCCGGTTTGAAACACACGCTGATAGGCAGATGCAGCAATCTCTGGAGTCGATAAAGCCGTCTGAAACCAACCCGCTACGTGACTGCGCGGCGGCTCTGCATCTGACGCTCATGCTCTTTGCACGCTTCTGGCCGCAACTCATCGCGCTGTGGTTGATCGGCTTCTCGGGAGGCCTCGCGCTGACTGATCTCGCCGCTCTCGTTGGTCGATGGAATGCACTGGCGGGCCTGTCTCTGTTATCGCTGGTCGTCCTCTTAAAGTTGGTCATCATCGTCGCGCTGTTCGAGACAGTCCGGCGCGGCCTTCCAACGCTCCAAGCCGCATCCGCTCAGAATGATCTGGGAGCGACAGAGCCGGGCGTGGCGAGGAAGACGAACTTCGTCACCGCGCTGGCACTAACGCTCGTTCCCTTCTTCGCCTTCTATGCCGCCTGGGGTTTCCTCGCCGACACGCTACGAGATTATGCAAGGCTCTCCTTCGACCTCTTGCTGTCAGGCGAAACCGCAAAGCTGCTGGAGGTCACGGGTGGCGCCTGGCTCGTCGTTTCCGTCGCGATTGCCTGGGCCATCAGACGCTTTGCGAAATTCATGAGCAAGCGATCGAAGTCGCCCTTATGGCCGATAGTCATCGTTATCTGCGAAGCGAACTGGGCATTCATCGGTATCTTTGTCATTTCCACTTGGCAGGACGACATTCGCAACTGGTTCACGCATCTGCCGGACGTCATCTGCAACCTCTTTACGATGCTTGACCCAGTACCCGGCGCTATCGCGCAGGATCTCCCTGCGCCCGCTGAGTTTGCCGACACCTCATTCAGCCAACGTCTACAATCTGTCTTCCTCTATGCGCTCTATCCGGCTGTCTGGCTGACGATCGCAGCACTGATCTATGGCTACGATATCAATGGCGAACATCCGCTGCCGGCCCGCGGTCTTTCTGCCGCAATCTCCAGATGGCAAGCGCTACCGAAGTTTTTGCAGGACTTCGTCGCTCACTTCATCGCGGGCACGTTGAAGCGCTACCGAACCCTGACGGAAGGCGTTGGGCTGGCGCTCAGCTCCGGTTTCGCTTTGACCCTTTGTGCTATTCTCTCCTACCGCCTGCTCGATTTCGGCTCGGCATGGGCATGGTTCGGGATCTCACGATGGATCGGTCCGCAGGAAACGGCGCTCTGGCCAGTCATCGCACAAGGGATCTCCTTGCTTTTCGGCACGCCCAGCGATCCCGGAGAGGGACTGCTGGTCTCGCCTCTGAAGATCTGCCTGCTTGCCGCCACGCTCGAAATCGGCTTTGCGCGAGGCCGTGAATGGCGGGCACGCACGCTGGACGTTTAGGCCTGCTTTCGTCTGAGTTTTCCTATCGCGCACCAAGACGAAGCGGAATGGAAAGTGCGGCGGGGCGGGACGCGGCGAAACTGATGCGCGCCGAAAGCCGTCCTGCAACCGGCGCCGGTACAAGGAATTTCTCCTCAATCAAGGTGTTCTCGCCTTTCGAAAGCGGTGTCAGCGAGGCGATGCCGCAGCCATTGATCGGCGTTGCCTTCGGATCGAGTTCGCGACTGACATTGTTGGACAGTGTCACATCCAGCGGCAACCACCGGCGTCCTTCGCCATCGACCAGACTGATCTGACACTGGGACCAATCTTCCCCGATGTCTTTCACCGCCGTTGCGCTCAGCCGAAGGATGACCAGCCGTCGTTCCCCGGGAAGCCGAAGCGGCGTATCCTTGCCATCGCCCAGCAGACGCGCCGCCTCGACCTGCCACAGCGCTCCGGCGTAGATGCGATCGCCTGCGTTGCCGACGATCTCAATTTCACTACGGCGTTGATATTCCTGAAAGCTGCGCCAGGCGCTCAGCGAGAAAGCCAGCACCACCAGGGCAGGCAGGCTGATAAACGAAATCCACCACAATGTGCGTTCGCGATCAGCGCCCATCATTGCCGATCTCCAATGCCGCTTGGGAGACAATCTTGTCCGCATCAATAGCGATATCGAGCTGGTCGCTGAGTTGCGGGAAATATTGCCTGGCCAAGAGTAGCGACATTCGTGAGGTCTCCGCCTCCGGCAACTCGAAAACGAATATGCCAGACGTTGGCAAGCCAGGTTGGATGGTCTTGGTCGACAGGGCGCCCGGCACACCGTCCACCCGCGTAGACTGCCTGTATGAGCGGCCGGATGCGCCGACGATTGTCGCGGCCTGGAGGGGCAAGGTCTCGGCCGATGCAGCAGCGTCCACTGCGACGACAAGCCAGACACCCGAGGTGCTGCGCTCCACCTTCCGTCCGAAGCTCTCATAGGAGAGCACCTTGGCCTTGCGAACCTGCGAAACTTTACCGCTGAATGCGCGCCCGGATACCTCCTCCCTCGCATGTCCATCTGTGACGATCGGACCTGTCAGCATGGCGTATGACGGCGTCGTTTCCTTCAGCGCTATCAGGGCGCCCACCGAAAGTGCGACGAGAGCGGAGTAAAAGACCGCGCGGATCATGGTGCTTCCTCGACGGATGCGCCACCGGACAGGGGTAGAACGACTTTCGCGACGGGGCCTTTCGCAAACCAACCCGGTGCCGCATAGAGGTTATCGCGCGGACGAAAAGCCTCACCCTGAACCGAGAGGTCCAGTGAGGATGGCACCGGAGCATCTGCGGGAAGTTCCCACACGGCTGTAACCATCTCTGGCATCACCGGCTGCAAGTCGCCCAGCAGATCACGATCCCGATCGAGATAGAACGCCGGTCGCGGTGCATCCTTAATGTTGTCGAGCTTGATAAGGTCGCCATAGATGTTTGAGCTTTCTGCGGACAGGTTCTCAAGGCGCATTTCGACAGCAACTGCCTGTTTCCTGGGAGTGACCTTCAGCCCGTTCGGCGTGAGCGCGATGATACGAGCAGATTCCAGCGCCACTTGCCAACGCCCGGCATCGATAGTCTTTTTAGCTTCCACCACCGGGACAAGCTCGCTCTCGCGCCGCTCATACATGGAATAACCAAGCGACAGGCCGGCGGCAACAAGACCGCCCGCCCCTGCAATCAGTTTCCGCAGACGCCCTCTTCGAGCCTGTGTTTCAGTGTTCCCCACCATTGCCGATCAGCGATAGCCGCCCTTGTGAAGTCTACTCCAACATCCGCTGAAGACGCGAACCCAAAGTCTTCAACGCAATTCCGGCCCAAGAATGACGCCGGAAATGCAGATCCTATTTCTTCTGGTCTAGCGTATGACGGCCGAAGTCCGGCGCATCGACATCCTGACCTGCCTGAACGATGGAGCGGCGAATGTCGCGGGTGCGGGAAAAAAGCTCGAACAGCTTGTCGCCCTCGCCCCAGCGGATCGCGCGCTGCAGATAGGCAAGATCTTCCGAAAACCGCGCCAGCATTTCAAGGATCGCATCCTTGTTGTGCAGGCAGATATCGCGCCACATGGTGGGGTCCGACGCAGCCAATCGGGTAAAGTCGCGAAAGCCGGACGCCGAATATTTGATGACTTCCGATTCCGTTACCGTCGAAAGATCGTCCGCCGTGCCAACGATATTGTAGGCGATGATGTGGGGAAGATGCGAGACGATCGCCAGCACCTTGTCATGGTGCTCTGGGTCCATCTCATCGACCCGTGAGCCGAGCGCCAGCCAGAAGCCTTTCAGACGATCGAGAGCTGCAGCATCCGTACCCGGCAGCGGCGTGAAGATGCACCAGCGATCACGGAAGAGACCAGCAAAACCGGCATCCGGGCCGGATTTTTCCGTACCCGCCAGCGGGTGGCCGGGAATGAAGTGAACATGCTCAGGCATATGCGGCGCCATCTGGGCAATCACGGATGCCTTCGTGGAGCCGACATCGGTCACGATCGCGCCTGCCTTCAAATGCGGTGCGATCTGCTTTGCCACCTCTTCGGAGGCACCGACGGGAACCGAGACGATAATGAGATCGGCGTCGCTCACCGCATCGGCGACCGAGACGGTGTAGGAGGTGCCGAGTTTCAGTTCCTCGGCACGCTTCAGCGTTTCTTCCCGGCGTGTGGAGACGACGACCTCGCGCGCAAGTCCAAGTTCCTTGATGTCGCGGGCAATCGACGAGCCGATGAGGCCAATGCCGATCAGCGCGATGCGTTCAAACAGAATGCCCTCCATCACGCCTGACCCATGAACTCTTTGAGCGCTGCGATGACGCCGAGATTCGCCTCTTCCGAGCCGACTGTCATGCGAAGAGCATTGGCAAAGCCATAACCACGCACGGCACGTAAGATATAGCCACGGCGGCTCAGGAATTCGTCGGCATCGGCTGCGCGCTTGCCGTCCTCATCCGGGAAATGAATGAGAACGAAGTTGGTAACCGACGGCGTGACCTTCAGGCCGAGTTCGGTGAAGACCGAGGTCAATCTGTCTAGCCACAGCAGGTTGTGCGCCACGGCCTGCTGCATGAAGGCCTGATCGCGAATGGCTGCAGCGCCAGCGGCAATGGCCGGCGCGTTCATGTTGAACGGACCACGCACACGATTCAGCGCATCGATGATGGCACCCGGGGCATACATCCAGCCGACGCGCAGCGCTGCCAGACCATAGACCTTGGAGAAAGTGCGGGTCATGACGACGTTGGCACTGCCGGAAACCAGCTCAAGGCCGGCTTCGTAATCATTCTTGCGCACATATTCGGCGTAAGCCGCGTCAAGAACCAGAATGACGTTCTTTGGCAGGGTGGCCTGGAGACGGCGGATTTCCGAGACGGGAACATAAGTGCCGGTCGGATTGCCAGGATTGGCGATGAACACCATCTTCGTGTTCGGTGTAACCGCATCGAGGATTGCGTCGACATTGACCGTGCAGTCGGTCTCTTTCACGGTGATTGGCTTGGCACCCGCACCCATGATCTGGATCTTGTAGACGAGAAAGCCATGCTCGGTGATGATAGCCTCGTCGCCCGCGCCGAGATAGACATGGCAGAGCAGGCCGAGCAGTTCATCAGAGCCATTGCCGCAGATAATGTTGGCCGGGTTCAGACCGTGCACATCGGCGATCGCCTGGCGCAGCGCCACCGCCTGACCGTCCGGGTAGATTTCCAGATTGGAGGCCGCCGCCTTGAACGCCTCGATGGCGTTGGGACTGGCGCCAAGCGGCGTTTCGTTGGAGGAGAGCTTATAGACCTTCGCAACACCATCCACATGCTCCTTACCCGGAACATAGGCGGCGATGTCCAGTATGCCTGGACGCGGAACAGGTTGGTTAAGCTCTGCACTCATTTCATCGACCTTCGAAAAAGCGCCGGGAAATCCGGCCTGACAATGCCGAAGGCATTAGACTGGAAGCAACCCGTTGTCGAGTATCAGCGCGGCTTTTGCTGTTTCCGGCCCTGCGTCAATGTGGTTCGGGTACTAGGCACGCCTTGCGGCGCCAGTACCGGGACGAAGACGCGACGGGACGCACGCTGTGTCACCGGAAGACCCTGATAGAGCCGCTTTTGCGCTTCAACGATGATGACGCCGGAAAAGACCGGCCATAGCCTGCGCCCGATCGTCTCCATGTAGCGGCGAAACTTCAACACGGACCGCACCTTGGACGGCGGGAAGAACAGCGCTTCGGCAGAGGCGCCAGGGGTAAAGTTCGTTTCGCGCAGAAGGGCCGTCAACTGGCTGCGGGAATAGGGGCGTCCGGAACCGAAGGGCGTATGCTCCATGCGCGCCCACACACCTCGCCGATTGGGCACCACGATAACCAGACGGCCGCCGGGCGCCAAAACGCGCCAGAGTTCCTTGAGAGCCTCGCGCGGATTTTCGACGAATTCCAGCGAGTGGATCATCAACACGCGGTCGATCGAGGAATCGGGCAGCGGCAGTTCCTCGTCGAAGACAAGAGCTGTGGAGGAGAGTTCGCCCGCCGGCCAGTTCACCGCGCCCTGCCCTGCGGGCATGAAGGCAAAGGTGCGTTCGGTGTCGTGGCGGAACCGATCGAGAAACGGCACCGCATAGCCGAGCCCGACGAGGCGCTCATCCGGAAGCGTTGGCCACAGCGTCGACAGCGCCATGGTGATCGCCTGTTCGGCAGAACGGCCAAGCGGGGAATGATAAAATTCGCGCAGATCGACGATATCGGTGTTCATCGCTGGAATGTAGCGGGTCGCGAAAGGACTTCAAGCTTGGACTTCAAGCGCGTGTCACCTAAATAGAAGAGACAGGTTTATTGCGAGATAGGGAGCCGACCATGAAGCCGCTGGATATCGAAGTCTTTCCATGCCGAAGTGACAATTTTGGTGTGCTGCTGCATGACAGCGAAAGCGGAACGACGATTTCCATCGACGCGCCAGAGGAAGCGCCGATTCTGGACACTCTCAATCGCCGCGGCTGGCAGTTGACCCACATCTTCACAACCCACCACCATCAGGATCACGTGGATGCCAATCTGGCTTTGAAAGAGCGCTTCCACTGCGAAATCCGGGGGCCGCATGACGAGGCGGTTGCCATTCCCGGTCTCGACAAGACCGCTGCCGACGGCGATGAATTCGAGATTGCCGGGCGTCGCGTGCAGATCATCTCCACGCCGGGACATACCGCCGGACATATCTGCTACTATCTTCCAGATGACGGCCTGCTCTTTGCCGCAGACACGCTGTTTGCCATGGGCTGTGGGCGCCTGTTCGAGCGCCCAGCCGCCGATATGTGGCACTCTTTCCGAAAGCTTATGGCGCTCCCGGATGACACCCAAGTCTACTTCGGTCACGAATATACGCTCTCCAACGCCCGCTTTGCTGTGACGGTCGATCCCGAGAACGAAGCACTGACGCGCCGCCTGAGTGAAGTCGAAGCATTGCGCAGCGAGGGCCGCTTCACCATTCCGACGACGATAGCGCTCGAGAAGCAGACCAACCCCTATTTGCGCGTGGCTGACGCCAGCATTCGTGCTCATCTTGGCTTGGAAGGTGCAACTGACGAGGATGTCTTTGCTGAGATCAGAGCCCGCAAGGACAAGTTCTGATGGCGGTAGAACAATCCGCTGCTGCCATCATCGCCGCACTCAATCTGGAGCCGCATCCCGAAGGTGGCTTTTATCGCCAGACGTTTCGCGATCCCGATGGCCCGGAGCGCGGTCATTCGACGGCGATCTATTATCTGCTCGAAAAGGGCCAGCGATCGCACTGGCATAAGGTGATCGACGCGGTTGAAATCTGGCACTATTACGCCGGCTCAGCCCTATCGCTTCATATGTGCGAAGATGGAAAGAATGTCTCGACCGTGCGGCTTGGGCCAGCGGTGCTGGACGGTGAACAACCGCAGGCGATCGTGCCGGCAAACTGGTGGCAGGCAGCGGAAAGCCTTGGCGAGTTCACCCTCGTTGGCTGCACCGTCGCACCCGGCTTCGTTTTCGACAGCTTTGTCATGGCAGAGCCCGGCTGGGCACCGGGTTAATCGCCTGCCCGTCAGCCGCCATACTTTGTCGCAGTGATATAGACCTGACCGACCTTTGTCGGGATCCGGGCATAGACCGGCGCATAGAGATCCATGCTGCTGGCCTTGGCGAACCAAACCTCCATGGAGATCGACTTCAGATATTCGATATCCTTGCGGCCCTTGCGGAAGCCGGATTTCGGAACATAGCGCATGTTGCAGACGACAGCATCGCCTGAGAAGCCATTGGTCTTGAACGGTTTCGTTCCACTGGAACTCAGCACCAGATCGAGACGCGACTCACCATCATAGATCGGCAACCGGCTGGGGCAGATACGGCCGCCAACCGGGAAGATCAGGCCGGAAATCGGATCGAGCACGGAACGAAGATCGCGATCCTTCACGTCCACCCAATTGTCCGGCCGCGCCTTCGGTGCCGGATTGACGGTCGTGGAGGTGACGTTGCCATTCCGATACTGCACATCATAGGTGCGGGTGCGCTTGCCGTCCTTATACACCAGCGAATATTCGTTGGCCTGCATGCGGTTGCCGCGCTTGGCGCCAGAGACAGTCGTCTTGCCGGAAATATCCTTGAGCACGCTGGCAATGCCCGCCGAACTGAAAGAGCCGGAAATCGAGTATGTCGAGCCGTTCATCTTCGTCGAAAAGTTGGCGCGCGCGATCGGCAACGGTCCGAGCGCGATTGAGTATTCGCTGTCATGGCGCGATTCGGCGGCCAATGCGGGCGTAAGGCCGCAAAGCACGAGCGCTGTCACGGCAAAAAGTCTTTGTGCATGGACGATCATAGAGATATCACCTCGGCAACGGCGAAAGCCGTGCATTTCCGGCGATCATATACGCTGACTTGTGGCAATAAAAAAGCGGGAGCCACAGCAAAACCGGTGAAATCGCGCACAAAAAGGCGCGAGCGGCTTGACTGCACGGACGGCTCTGACTATAGAACCGCAACTTTCCAATCATCGGCTGTTGGATTGCGAACCGGATTTTGCCGGAGAGCAGACTGATAGTCTTACAGTGACAACGAATAGGTGTACCCATGTCCCGTGTATGCGAATTGACCGGCAAGGGCGTCCAGACGGGCAACAACGTCAGCCACGCCAATAACAGAACCAAGCGCCGGTTCCTCCCGAACCTTTGCCAGGTTACTCTGATTTCCGATTCTCTCGGCCAGCGTTTCCGTCTGCGCGTTTCCGCAGCCGCTCTTCGCTCCGTTGAACATCGTGGCGGCCTCGATGCCTTCCTTTTGAAGTCTGACGAAAACGAGCTCTCGATGCGCGCCCGCCTGCTGCGTCGCCAGATCGCAAAGAAGACCGCTGAAGCCGCTTAATAGCCGCTCAAACGTCTATCCTTTTCAAAAGGCTTGAATGGCTCTGCCGCTCAAGCCTTTTGTCTGTTTTAGGGGTAGCGGATGCCTTTGCGTCCAGCTTCCCCGTTTTTCGCGCAAGGCTGCATCGCTGTTTGAGACGGCTCGCCGCTTGCATATGTTCGCTCCAACTGGTGGCATCACCCAGGATAAAAAAATGCCTTATCTGCGCCAAACATTTATCTATGTGCTGCTGATGACCCTCGTCGTCGTCGCATCGAATATTCTCGTTCAGTATCCGCTGTCCGGCACGCTCTTCGGCATCAATCTTGGTGATCTTCTCACCTGGGGTGCTTTCACCTACCCTGTCGCCTTTCTGGTCACGGATCTGACCAATCGGCAGTTCGGCCCCTCCATTGCGCGTCGCGTCGTGCTGGCCGGCTTCATCGTTGGCGTCACGCTATCCTTCTGGACCTCGCTGCCGCGGATCGCGATTGCTTCCGGCACCGCTTATCTGATCGGCCAGTTGCTCGACATTTCGGTGTTCAATCGTCTGCGTCGCCAAAGCTGGTGGCGTGCGCCGCTGGCAGGCTCCATGTTCGGCTCCGTACTCGATACCGTGCTGTTCTTCTCGATCGCCTTTGCAGCGAGCTTTGCCTTCATTGGTCCGAACGATGCCTTCGCCATCGAGAATGCGCCGATCCTTGGCATCTTCTCAACTGAAGCCCCGCGCTGGATCTCCTGGGCGCTCGGCGATCTGTCGGTGAAGGTTCTCGTCGGACTCGTCCTCTTGCTACCCTACGGCGCTCTGATGAACACGCTCAAACCCATGCCGCCAGCACGCTCGATCTAAGCCAACCGTCGCTCCATAAAGTCTTGGATTTCGAAATAAAGCAGTGAAGGCTGATCGCCTCCGCTGCTTTATTTGATTTACAGCCAGCGGCGCCAGAAATGCTCTAAAACTTCAACCGCTCACGGAAGAACACGAGCGCGACGATGAGGCCTGTCGAGGCGCCGATCAGCACGTCGAGAAAACGGGCAAGGCCCGCGACCTGTGGCCCCATCAACAGCACAAGCATGGCTGATGCGCCGGCCTGTATCGGCACCACAGGCGCCATGCCGAAGGCAGCAGCGATCATCATGGCGACGAAGGTGGCTGACGCCATCCGGACCGCCGCAAGATCTGCCGGGATCATCAGCGCAAGCTCGCCCACCAGAATGCCGACGGTGACGCCAACGATCAGGCCTAAACCCTGACGGATCTGGCTTGGAATGCCCGGCGCCAGACAGATCAACGCGCTGATCGCAGCGAAGACGGGCTGCTGATGGCCGAGCAAATATCGTGAGGCCCAGAACGCAAAAGCGGCAGCCAGGGCTGCCGCAAGTGCACGAGTGAATGCTGATTGGAGACGCTCGGCGATCTGCCTGAGCATATCGCTTAGTCCTTCTTGGACGGAACGACGCGCAAAGCCAGTTCGCGAAGCTGTGTCGGCGTCGCAGGCGACGGCGCATTCATCAGCAAGTCCTGCGCCTGCTGGTTCATCGGGAACAGCGTGATTTCGCGCAGGTTCTTTGCCCCGACCAGCAGCATGACCACACGGTCGATACCGAAAGCACAGCCGCCATGCGGAGGTGCGCCATACTGGAAGGCACGGTAAAGACCGCCGAAGCGCTCTTCCACGTCGCTCTGCGACAGACCGACTTTTTCGAACGCCTTCACCATCAGTTCCGGAGACTGGTTACGGATGGAGCCAGACGCAATCTCGAAGCCGTTGCAGACGGCGTCGTACTGGTAGGCCTTGATCGACAGCGGATCCTGACCGTCCAGCGCCTCCATACCGCCCTGCGGCATGGAGAAGGGGTTGTGGGCGAAGTCGATCTTCTTGTCTTCTTCGTTATATTCGAAGAAGGGGAAGTCGACGATCCAGCACAGCTCGAAACGGTCACGATCAACGAGGTTCAGTTCCTCACCGGCGCGGGTGCGGGCTTCACCGGCAAACTTGTAGAACTTGGCAGGATCGCCCGCCACGAAGAAGCAGGCATCACCGGCTTCCAGGCCAAGCTGCGTGCGCAGTGCCTCGGTGCGCTCCTCGCCGATATTCTTGGCGAGCGGACCAGAGCCTGCGATCTTGCCGTCCTCTTCCTTCCAGAAGATGTAGCCGAGGCCTGGCTGGCCCTGGCCCTGTGCCCAGGCATTCATGCGGTCGCAGAACGCGCGGCTACCGCCGGTCTTGGCAGGGATTGCCCAGACTTCGACCTTCGGGTTCGACGCGATCATGTTGGCGAAGACCTTGAAGCCGGAACCAGCGAAATGCTCGGTCACGGCCTGCATGACGATCGGGTTGCGCAGGTCCGGCTTGTCGGAGCCGTATTTGCGGATCGCTTCGTCGTAAGGAATGCGCGGCCATTCTTTTGTGACGGGTTTGCCTTCGGCGAACTGCTCCAGAACCGATGTCATCATCGGCTCCATGGTTGCCCAGACATCTTCCTGCGTTACGAAGCTCATTTCCACGTCGAGCTGGTAGAACTCGCCCGGCAGACGGTCCGCACGCGGATCTTCATCACGGAAGCAAGGCGCGATCTGGAAGTAGCGGTCGAAGCCTGCCACCATCAGAAGCTGCTTGTACTGCTGCGGCGCCTGCGGCAGAGCGAAGAACTTGCCTTCGTGAATACGGCTCGGCACGAGAAAGTCGCGCGCGCCTTCCGGCGAGGAAGCCGTCAGGATCGGAGTTGTGTATTCGGCAAAGCCAGCCTCGGCCATGCCATTGCGCATGGCGGAGATAATCTGGGTGCGCTTGACGATGTTCTTGTGAAGAGTATCGCGGCGAAGATCGAGGAAGCGATACTTCAGGCGAACGTCTTCCGGATAGTCAGGCTCACCGAAGACCGGCAGCGGCAATTCCTTGGCAACACCCAGCACTTCGATCTCTTGTGCATAGAGCTCGATTTCGCCGGTTGCCATGCCCTTGTTGACGGTATCGTCCGAACGCGCCTTCACGGTGCCATCGATGCGGATCACCCACTCGCCGCGCACAGTCTCAGCCGCCTTGAAAGCCGGGCTGTCGGGATCGGCAACCACCTGGGTAATGCCGTAATGGTCGCGAAGGTCGATGAAGAGAACGCCGCCATGGTCTCGAACGCGATGCACCCAACCGGAAAGACGGACGGTCTCGCCGACGTGAGACTTGCGAAGAGCGGCACAGGTGTGGCTGCGGTAGCGATGCATGATTGTATCCTGAAGAAGCGTGTCATGGCCTCTGGGGCCGACTTTCGAAATTTGGCGGAAAAGCGCATGGCTGAACCGATTTGTCAAGGAAAAGCGCCACGCACGAGGCTTTGCCGCCCGGCCGGAACTTACTGCTGAACGCCAAAGAGAGGCGGGTAAGAAGAAAATACGGCACGAGATCGACGATTGGCGGGGCAAAAGCGTGGAGTAAAGCCGCCTCTGATATTGACATGCGGCGCCCAAAGGGAAAGTAAGACGGGGTGTTTTCCAGGACTGGCCAAACGTAATGATTGAAACGACAGCAGCACTCGCCGACGCTTGCAAGGATCTGGCGAAATCGGAATTCGTCACCATCGACACCGAGTTTCTCCGCGAAACCACCTTCTGGCCGCAGCTCTGTCTCGTGCAGATGGCAAGCCCCACGCTCGAAGTGCTGGTGGACCCGATGGCGAAGGGTATCGATCTGACGCCGCTGTTCGAACTGATGGCCGATCCGAATGTGGTGAAGGTTTTTCACGCCGCCCGCCAGGATATCGAGATCATCTATCATCTCGGCGGCCTCATCCCCCATCCGATCTTCGACACACAGGTCGCAGCCATGGTTTGCGGCTTCGGCGATTCGATTTCTTACGATCAACTGGTGCAGAAGACCAAGAACGTCCAGATCGACAAGTCCTCCCGCTTTACCGATTGGAGCCGCCGTCCGCTCTCGGAAAAGCAACTGGATTATGCGCTGGCGGACGTCACCCATCTGCGCGATGTCTATCTGGCGCTGAAGGCGCAGTTGGAGCGTGAAGGCCGCTCATCCTGGCTGAAGGAAGAGATGGATATTCTGGAAGCGCGCGAGACCTATGACATGCATCCCGACGATGCATGGCTGCGTCTGAAGTCGCGGCTTCGCAAGCCGACCGAGCTTGCCATCCTGAAATTCGTTGCAGCCTGGAGAGAGCGCGAAGCACGCTCGCGCAACGTTCCGCGTTCGCGCGTGCTCAAAGATGATGCGATTTTCGAGATCGCTCAGCAGCAGCCGAAGGATGCGGAAGCGCTGTCACGCCTGCGCACCGTTCCAAAGGGTTGGGAGCGCTCCACCTCCGGCACGGCCATCATCGAGACGGTCAATGCGGCACTAGCCCTTCCCAAGGCCGACATGCCGCAGGCCCCGCGCCACAGCCATTCGCCGGAAGGCTCGGGTGCCGCCGTAGAACTGTTGAAGGTGCTCTTGAAGCTTTCGGCGGACAAGCACGGTGTCGCCGCCAAGGTGATCGCCAACAGCGAGGATCTCGACAAGATCGCATCCGAAGGCGAAAAGGCAGAGGTTCAGGCGCTCTCGGGCTGGCGTCGTGAACTCTTCGGTGAGCCCGCTTTGAAGCTCATCCGCGGAGAAGTCGCCCTACGCTTTGCAGGCAAGAAGGTCGAGGCAGTCGAGATGCCAGGCCAGAGTCAGGCCACCGAATAAGGTGAAAAGCGGGGATCGTGCAAAACTGCCACAACCGCGCCTCTTCATGATCGATCGCTTGAACATCTCTTTTGGCGGCATCTGATCCGCATTATGATCCCGCACCGGGAGGAATCGACCTGCTCACTTGGGAGGAAGTGACACCCAATCCCCTCAGTTAAGGGCAGATGATGAGAAAAATTCTGGCGATGCTGGACTATGTCGTGCTGTTTCTGGCGGTTGCCGGAAGCGGCGTGGTCTATGCATTCCTCGAATATGGCGGCGGCGCATTTATTGGGGCAACGTACGCCCTATTCGCCTGCGCGCCGATTCTCGCCTTTGAACGTGGCCAAATTCTCCCGGGCCTTTCTAAAAAGATCAGCATGCTGCCGACTCCCGCTTATATTGCGGTCGGCATGGTCGTCTATGTCATCCTCGTCTTTTGTGGATTCGGTCTCGGCGGCACCATTCTGTGGGCGACCGGCGTTCTTCCCACAAGCTGGGCGCGCGCCGTGCATGCGGAAATGCAGACGATGGTGTTTACGCTGGGTGTCTGCGCCATCATCGTCTTCATCATGCGAGTGCGAGAGCTCCTGGGACGCGACATCTTCATAGACCTGATCCTGGGACGCTATCGCAGGCCGGTCAGCGAAGAACGCGTCTTTCTCTTCATCGATCTCGTCGGTTCCACCTCCTTTGCCGAGACCCATGGAGACCTCAAGGCACAGGAGTTTCTAGGGGAGCTTTTCTCCGCCTATGCCGCTCCGGTCAGGAAACATGGCGGCGTCATCGACGACTATATCGGCGACGCGGCGATCATCACCTGGCCCTATCATCTCGCGATCCGTCGTGCGGCCTGCATCAACTGCGTCTTCGATATCCTGTCGCAAATCGAAAGCAGCCGTGCGACCTGGATTGCCCAGTTCGGTACTGTACCGAAGCTTCGTTTCGCCATTCACGGCGGGCCGGTGATCACGGCCGAAATCGGCGTGGACCATCACAAGATCACCTATTTCGGCGATACGGTGAACACGACGGCACGACTGGAATCGCTGAGCAAAATGCTTGGCCACCCCATTCTGATCTCATCCGATCTTGCCCATCAACTTCTCCTGCCCAAGGGCATAAAGAGCGAGTATCTCGGCGAACATGCCGTCAAAGGTCGCGGTCAGACACTTGGCGTCTGCGCCCTCAGCCGCCAGCCGACGTTGTAAGAAACAAAGGCCGTCATCAAAGCTTCAAAGTGATTTTGTGCGCCTGTCACAAAGCCCGCCTATCGGTCCATTGCTCCTCCACAGCATCGGCCCGAAAATCGGAATCGATTTTCGGAAAGCACGATGCGTAAATCCAAAAAGTTAGAGCGTCCTTTGTGCGTCCTAAAGGAAGCACGCCGCTCTATGCAACAGACAGGTATGCTCCATGAAAAAAATCCTGCTTTCTTCAGTTGTCTTCCTCACGCTCGGAACCCTCAATGCGCTTGCCGCTGAGAAAGAGTTTTCGGCAAAGCTCGTATCGCAGGCCATTCTGCCAGCCAATACGATCATCCCGGCACCGGTCGATGCTCCGGACTTTTTGAAAAGTGCAGGCAAGTTCACCACGCCAGACCGCAAACGTGCGGACGGCCTCGGCACTGTGCCGGGCAAGGACGGCGTTCGTCAGACGGGCCTGTCCATGCCGTTCGACGGTCAGGCGATGCAGGGCTTTTCCGGCATCAAGGCCGTGGAAGACGGTACCTTCTGGAGCCTCTCCGACAACGGCTTCGGCTCGAAGCTGAACTCCAGCGATGCGATGCTGATGCTTCACCACCTGAAATTCGACTGGGATGCCGGCAAGGTGAACGCGCTCGAAACGGTCTTCCTGTCCGATCCCGACAAAAAGGCACCCTTCCCGATCGTCATGGAAGGTTCGGATAAGCGCTATCTGACAGGCGCGGATTTCGATGTGGAATCCATCCAGCCCGTCGCGGATGGTTTCTGGGTCGGCGAAGAGTTCGGACCCTATATTCTGAAGTTCAGCCGTGACGGCAAGCTGACGGATGTGATCGCTACCAAGGCCGGTGATATCGAAGTCAAGTCTCCCGACAACCCGATGCTGGCGCTCCCTGGCAACCCTACCCAGAAACTTCCCGCCTTCAACCTGAAGCGCTCTGGTGGCTTTGAAGGCATGGCGATGTCAAAGGATGGCACGAAAATTTATGGCCTGCTGGAAGGCCCGCTCTACACCGCTGACGGTCAGGTCGAAAAGACGGAAGACGGTGCGACTGGCCTGCGTATCATCGAACTCGACGTCGCGTCTAAGGCATGGACGGGCCGCACATGGCTCTATCCTCTAGCAGAAGGTGGCGAGGCAATCGGCGACTTTAACATGCTGGACGACAGCACTGCGCTGGTGATCGAGCGCGACAACGGTGCCGGTACGTCCGACAAGGCCTGTGCCGACCCGAAGAAGCCGGAGCCGAACTGCTTTGCAGCACCTGCCAAGGTGAAACGCATCTACAAGATCGAGTTCAACGACGCCAATGTCGGCAAGGCCGCCCGGAAGATCGGCTACATCGATCTGATGAAGATCGCCGATCCCGACACGAAAGCCCGGCAGGGCTCCGAGAACGGCATCTATACCATGCCTTTCGTCACCATTGAAAACGTCGACCGTGTCGATGCCGAACATATCATCGTCGGCAACGACAACAACCTGCCCTTCTCGGCCGGTCGTGCGCTGGACAAGGCAGACGACAATGAGTTCGTCATCCTGGACGTGAAAGACCTGCTCGACGCGAAGTGACGATTACGAGCGTCGCCCTCTCGGCGGCGCTCTCTCCCTTCAGCGAACCTTATTATCCGCGCTAAGTGTTCACAGATTACTCGAAAACGAAGGCCAGCCGCTTTCCCGTCAGCTTCGCCAACTGCTGCAGGCGTCCGTCCAGCCGCTCGCCGGCGAAATCGCAATACTCATGCGGCACGACAAATTCCAGATCGAGATCCGGGTTATCCGACTTGCGGAACCGCAGGTGATCCACCACGCCCGGCATGGAGGCCGAGAAGAGGTAGACGACGCGGAGCAGCCCGCCCAGCAGTTTGGCAAGCTCCAGCAGCCGCGGCCCGGCCATGTCGGCAAGCGACTGCGTCGTGCCATTATCGTTCAGGCCTTCGAAGCGATAATAATTGGCGAGCGCAATAAAGGCGCGGCCTGGATGGGTGATCGACACGAAGGATGAATGAGCAATGACGTTCAGAGCTTGTAGCCCGCGGTAATCCGGATGGGCGCGCCAACTGATATCCGCCAGCAAGCATGCCGCCTGCCGGTATCGTCCTTCTTCTTCCGTTTCATCGATGCCGAATACAGGGACCGTTCTGCCGGTCCAATCCGCGAGTTCACGGGCATGCTCGGGAGACCGGGCACGCAGAACCGCGAGTTCGTCGGCTGCGACCAGCAGCGGGTCCGCCATCTTGTCCGTTTCGGACAACAGCGAGTAAAGATAGCCTTCACGCACGCCTTGCGCCGAGAACGCAATCTTCGCCGGCTTCATGACGTCAAGCACTTCACGCATGGCAACCGCGCCAAATGGCAGCAGCGATCGGCGGTTCTTGGAAACGGCCTGCCAGGCCGGATCCTTGCTGTCCTTAGAGGCGATGACCTCATTCAAGAAGTTCAACATCTCCTGAAGCGGAAGCTCATAGCCCTGCATCATGTGCAGGGGGTAATGGGTGATCTCCATATGGAGCTTGGCGATGTTGCGCCATGTACCGCCGACGGCATAGAAGGTGCGGCCTTCGCCGGCCGCCAGCAAATCGGCACTCTTCTTGACCTGTTTCTTGGCAAAAGCCGTCGCCTTCTCAAGCGAGCCTCCTGCCTGTTCGGAAAGCCTCAAACCGCCGAGCGGCAGCGTGATACCCTTGCCGCAGGTGTTTCCCCTGATGTCGATCAGTTCGAGCGATCCGCCACCCAAGTCGCCGGCAATGCCATCGGGATCGTGAAACCCGCTAATGACGCCATAGGCCGAATAAAGAGCCTCACGCTCGCCGGAGAGAACCTCGATCTCGCAACCGAGAATCTCTTCCGCATCGCGAATGAAGTCAGGTCCGTTTTCGGCTTCTCGTGCTGCTGCAGTGGCCAAGACATGCACCTGGGTGGCCTGCGCCTGATCGGACAACGCGCGAAAACGGCGCAACGTCATCAGCGCTCGCCTTACGCCTTCATCGTCCATGCGCCCGGTCAGCGCCAGCCCTTTGCCCAGACCGCACAGTACCTTTTCGTTGAACAGCACCACAGGCGCGCGCGATAGACCTTCATAAACGACAAGGCGAACCGAGTTCGAACCGATGTCGATGACGGAAACGGGGGCAAGGCCGACGAGCCGCCCCTGTGCTTCTGATCGTGTCATTCAGCCTGTTTCTTGCGGGAAGAGATCAACCCGGCAATCAGTTTTGGCGCACTGGATTTCAAAGCTTCACCACGTCCGGACAGGCTGGGATTGGTCATGAAATAGTGCTGCGCGTTGAACGGTTCCTCGCCCTTGCGCACCTCGATACGCCTGGACGTTCCGTCGGGAAGTATCTCGTAGCTCTGCTGGTTGTCAATGAGATTGCCGAGCATGATCTGTGAAAGAACCTGTTCATGCACAGTCGGATTGACGAGTGGCACGAGGGTCTCGACGCGTCGATCGAGGTTGCGAGGCATCATATCGGCAGAACCGATATAGACCAGCGCCTTGTCCGACGGGAGGCCTTGGCCATTGCCGAAGCAGAAAATGCGGCTGTGCTCGAGGAAGCGACCAACGATCGATTTGACGCGGATATTGTCAGAAAGACCAGGGACCTGCGGGCGAAGGCAGCAAATGCCGCGCACGACCAGATCGATCTCCACACCCGCAGCGCTTGCCCGATAAAGCGCATCGATGATTTCCGGGTCGACCAGAGAATTCATCTTCATCCAGATCGCAGCCGGCGCGCCGTTCTTGGCATGCTCGATTTCGTCGTTGATATGCTTCAAGATGCGCGGGCGCAACGTATAGGGCGAAACCGCCAGCTTCATGCCCTCTTCCGGCTCGCCATAGCCGGTGATGAAGTTGAAGATATTGGCCATGTCATGGGCGATCTTCGGATTGCAGGTGAAGAAGGACAAATCCGTGTAGATCTTCGCCGTCACCGGATGGTAGTTGCCAGTACCAAGATGGCAATAGGTGCGTAGTTTGCCATCTTCACGGCGCACAACCATAGACATCTTCGCATGGGTTTTAAGCTCGATGAAGCCGAAGACGACCTGCACGCCGGCGCGCTCCAGATCGCGCGCCCAGCGGATATTGGCCTCTTCGTCGAAACGCGCCTTCAATTCGACGAGCGCCGTCACCGACTTTCCGAGTTCGGCGGCATCGATCAGAGCGCGAACGATCGGGCTGTCATTGGAGGTGCGGTAAAGCGTCTGCTTGATCGCCAGAACGTCCGGATCGCGCGCCGCCTGAAGCAGGAACTGCACGACGACGTCGAAGCTTTCGTAAGGATGGTGAACCACCATGTCCTTTTCGCGAATGGCGGCCAGGCAGTCGCCCATATGTTCGCGAACACGCTCCGGGAAGCGAGCGTTGTAGGCTTCAAATTTGAGATCTTCGCGTGGTGCTTTCGCCAGTTCCGAAATCGTGTTGAGCGCAAGCAAGCCCGGCAGGACGGCCACGCGGTTTTCCGGAACGTCCAGCTCCTGGACAACGAATTGGCGAAGCGACTGCGGCATTTCGCTATCGGTTTCAATACGGATCACCGAACCACGGCGGCGACGCTTCAGCGCGCTTTCGAAGTAGCGAACCAAATCTTCGGCCTCTTCTTCCAGCTCGATATCACTGTCGCGGATGATGCGGAATGTGCCGAAGCCCTTGACGGTGTAGCCCGGATAGAGCCGGTGGATGAAGAGCCCCACCACATCTTCGAGCGTGATGTAACGGATCGCCGTCTTGTCATCCGGCAGGCGGATAAAACGATCAAGTGCGGTTGGCAGGCGCAAAAGCGCCGTCATCGGCTCGCGCCCATTGACGCTTTCCAACTGGAGCCCCATGGAGAAGCCGAGATTGGGAATGAAGGGGAAGGGGTGCGCCGGATCGATGGAGAGCGGCGTCAACACCGCGAAGATACGTTCCTCGAACTCGTTTTCCAGCCATGCGCGGTCTTCGTCCGAAAGCGCTGGCGGACGAACGATATACATATCTTCTTTAGCAAGATACTGCTGCAGAACGGCAAGCGAGGCTTGCTGCTCCATCTGAAGATTGTCGATTTCCTTGAGAATTTCCTCAAGCTGCTCGGCTGGCGTCTTGCCATCAGGTGTCTTCATGCTGATGGACTGGCGCACCTGCCCTTCCAGACCGGCAACGCGCACCATGAAGAACTCGTCCAGATTGGCGGCGGAGATGGAGAGAAAGCGCAGTCGTTCCAGAAGCGGATGGGCGGGATTCAGCGTCTCTTCCAGAACACGGCGGTTGAACTGCAGCCAGGAAAATTCGCGGTTCACAAAGCGACTGGGGCTCTCCCAGAGATTTTCAACCTCCGTTGCCGACGCCGAGTTGTTACCTTCCAACTCTTTCTGCACAACCGAATCCATCAAATCGCCCACCCCTGATAAGTTTCAAAGCCCGTATAACAGTTTGACGACGGAACTATGACAGTCAATCGTCTTGCGAAGCCGCTCCCAGTTCAGTGAGAACCTCCGACGCCAGGGACCGGCTGATCCGTGTACCACGCGAGAGCGCCAGCCGGTCGAGCCGCTCGACGAGGATCTGCGCGGTGTCGAGGGACCGTTCCATTCGCGCCACGATATAACTGACGAGTTTGTCATCCATATAAAGCTGGCGATCGGCGAAGAGCTTCATCAGCACCTGCGCCAAAAGGTCCTCATCGGGCTCGCCGATCTCCACAACCGTTGCCGCCTTCAGACGGGAGCGTAAGTCCGGCAGTAACACGGGCCAGCTGGCGGGCCACTGTCTTGTCGTGATCAAAAGCGACGTCCCGTTTTCCCGCACGCTGTTGATGACGTGGAAAAGCTCGGTGTCGTTGAAGCCGACGCGGTCGGCATCTTCAAACAGGACGGGCGCCTTCTCGGCAGCGCGTGCGGCATCCGATCCCTTTTGAGGATTGATCGCCACGGCACCACTGGTGTTTCTCCAGATCGCGGCAAGATGCGACTTACCAGACCCGGGAGGGCCAGCAAGAATGACGACCGGTGACGGCCATTTCGGCCATTCATCGACGAGACTGACAGCCGCATCCAATGGAGCGGCGACCAGCAAATCTTCCCGCCCCGTGGCGCTGCTATGAGAGAAGGCCAGCGGCAACTGTTCGGCCTTGGGCCGGAACGGGCCGGGCTTATCACTTTCGTTCATCAATCAGCTCTGGAATCGATCTGCGCGTCGATCTTCTGCGAAGGCACCACATCGGGTTGCCAAGGCAGATTGGCTGCGCGTCCATGATAGAGATCGCTCTCCAGATAGCGTGACAGAGCGAAGCGGACAAGAACGCCGACGGCTGCCGCTGCTGGTACCGCAACGAGCAGGCCGACGAAGCCGAAGAGCGCGCCGAAAGCGAAGAGCGCAAACATCAACCACACCGGATGCAGACCGACGCTGCTACCGACGAGCTTTGGCTGCAGGATATTGCCCTCGATGAACTGTCCGGAGAAGAAAACCGCCAGCGTCAGGATCACATAGAGATAGTCCGGCCAGAACTGGACGAGCGCGACGCCGAGAGCCAAAACCAGACCCACCATCGAACCTATATAGGGAATGAAGCTGATGGCGCCAGCAAACATGCCGATCAGCAGGCCGAAGTTCAGACCGACGAGCGACAGGCCAACCGCGTAGTAGACGCCAAGGATGATGCAGAGCGAGCCCTGCCCGCGGATGAAGCCGGCGATGGTCGAATCCATATCACGCGCGATCTGACGAACGGTTGCAACATGATCGCGCGGGACCCAGCTGTCGACCTTGTCAATCATCCGGTCCCAGTCCAGGAGCAAATAAAAGGCGACGACCGGAGTTACGACCAGAAGCGAAATGACGTCGATCAGCGATTTGCCGGAATTCCAGATCTGCGTCAGCAAGGTGCCGATGAATCCTGCCCCTTCGGCGAGAAGCTTGGAGAAGTTCTCCTTGACCGTGTCGATCTGCGCGCTGACCCACGACGGCAACAGGTTCGTATCCGCTCCGGCGATCAAATTCTGCAGCGCCGAGATGTAAGACGGAATGCGGCTGATGAAGTCCGACGCCTGCGCCGCGATCAATGGAATGATGATGATCAGCGAAAGCGCAAACAGGAGCACGAAGGAAATCAGGATGAAGATGCTCGCCATCATGCGGCTTAAGCCACGGCGCTCCAGCCAGTCGGCAACCGGGTCAAGGAAATAGGCGAGCGCCATGCCTGCAACGAAAGGCAACAGAATGGAACTGAACACCATCAGGAAGACGACAAAGACGACGAGCGCACCCAGCCAGAAAAATATCTGGCGTCTTAGATTGATGCCTCTGATCTGTGGCTGCATCTCGTTTTCCTTCGCGGCAAGTGACGCCTCATAACGCACTGCAACGAGATAGGATGCCCCGGTGGGAGAGGTCAAGGGTGACGACAGGTGGTCAGACACCTCAACAGCGCATTGCTTAAGGCCTCGACGCGGGCAAAAAGGCACGAAAAACGTCGGCTGCAGCGCTCTTATGCTTGCATCGACACCCGTCTCATGCGAATGGCGAGCCCAAGAAAACCAGCGGAGACGAGAGCCATGAGCCAGTCGGGCAAGAACGGTCTTACCTACAGTGATGCAGGCGTTGATATCGATGCCGGAAACCTGATGGTCGAGAAGATCAAGCCAGCGGTTCGCTCCACCCGCCGCCCGGGTGCGGATGGCGAAATCGGCGGTTTCGGCGGTCTGTTCGATCTGAAAGCTGCGGGCTTCACCGACCCTGTTCTGGTTGCTGCCAATGATGGTGTCGGCACCAAGCTCAAAATTGCGATCGACGCGGATTTCCACGACACCGTTGGCATCGATCTCGTCGCGATGTGCGTCAACGACCTCGTGGTTCAGGGTGCAGAGCCGCTCTTCTTCCTCGACTACTTTGCCACCGGAAAGCTCGACCCAGACCAGGGCGCTGCCATCGTCAACGGCATTGCCGCGGGTTGTCTGGAATCCGGTTGTGCGCTGATCGGCGGCGAGACGGCTGAAATGCCCGGAATGTACTCCGATGGCGATTATGATCTCGCAGGCTTTGCGGTTGGCGCTGCCGAACGCGGAAAGCTTCTACCAGCTGGCGATATCGCCGAAGGCGACTTGATCCTTGGCCTCTCTTCATCGGGCGTTCACTCCAACGGCTTCTCGCTGGTGCGCAAGATCGTCTCGCTGTCCGGCCTCGGCTGGGATGCGCCCGCTCCTTTTGCCGAAGGCAAGAAGCTCGGCGAGGCTCTGCTCACGCCAACACGCATCTATGTAAAGCCGCTCCTGAAGGCGATCCGCGAGACGGGTGCGCTGAAGGCACTGGCCCACATCACTGGCGGCGGTTTCCCGGAAAACATTCCGCGCGTACTGCCAAAGCATCTAGCGGCGGAAATCGATCTCAACTCCATCGAAGTGCCTGCGGTATTCTCCTGGCTCGCCAAGACCGGCGGCGTTGCGGCAAATGAAATGCTGCGCACCTTCAACTGCGGCGTCGGCATGATCGTTGTCGTTTCCGCCGAGAATGCCAAGACGGTGACAGATGCCTTGACGGCGCAAGGCGAGACTGTGTTCCCGCTGGGACGAATGGTGACCCGTGAAGAGGGCGCGCATGGCACGATCTACAAGGGTACGCTCGGACTATGAGCCTCAGTGCTCCACGCAAGCGTGTGGTCGTCTTCATTTCCGGCAGCGGCTCGAACATGGTGGCGCTGGCACAAGCCTGCCAAGCCCCTGATTTTCCCGCAGAGATCACCTGCGTCATCTCCGACAAGCCAACGGCAGGCGGGCTTGCCAAGGCGCAAGGCTTTGGCATCCCGACGCTGGTTTTTGAGCGCAAGAATTATGCGAGCAAGAGCGAGCATGAGGCCGCAATTCTGGCAGCACTCGGCGAGCTTGCGCCCGATATCATCTGCCTCGCCGGCTATATGCGCCTGATCTCAGGCGAGTTCATTGCGCCTTATGAGGGTCGGATCATCAATATCCATCCCTCGCTTCTGCCGCTTTTCACCGGCCTCCATACCCATCAACGCGCCATCGACAGCGGCATGAAGATCACCGGCTGTACAGTGCATTTCGTGACTGAGGGCATGGATGAGGGACCGGTCATCGGCCAGGCCGCCGTGCCTGTTACCGCTGGCGACACGGCGGACAGCCTCGCCGCCCGCGTTCTGACGGTTGAGCACAAGCTTTATCCGCTGTCACTCCGTTTGCTGGCTGAAGGCAAAGTGCGGATGGAAGGCGGGAAGGTCGCCCGGAGCATAGACAGCAGTTCCGAACTTCAGACGCTCATCTCCGTCTAACTGAGGTTGTTAGCCGGAAGTCGCGATCGGGTCGCCATCCCATATGGAAGGCGACCCCGCAGCATCCTCACCAGCGCTGCAACCCAAGCAGCTTTTCACCCAGCGGGTTAAGTTTTGCCGTCTGTGCATTGTGCTTTTCCCACTCGCGGGGGTCACCAGGAAAAGCATCTCGGCGCGGGTGATCGCGTTCCTTCCACAGTCGAATTCGCTCCAGTCGTTCTTCTTCGTTATCGAACTCGGCAGGATGCATAGAGATATATTGCGCCATGCGCACCCGATCATCGGAGTGGTTCGGTCTGACGCCGTGCGCCAGAAGCGAGTTGAAGATCATTAGATCGCCCGGCTCCATGTCGATGTTGACAATCGAAAGACCGGTCATATCCGGGTGCATCGGGTCACGATCCTCAGGCTGCGTCTCCACCCACTCGTCAAAATGCTCGAAAAGATACGGGACGCATTGGAAGCCTCCGACATCGCCGTCCTGCTTCTGGAGACTGAGAACACCTTGAACGCCGATCGGCAAGGGGCGGATGGATGTATCGACATCCCAGTGGATGAAGCCGTTCGGATTGCCCTTCACTTTTTTGGGTGGGTTGAGATTGGCCCGGTCGATGGTGACCCACAGGTCCTCCCTATCCCAGATATCGACGAAAATATCATAGACGCGCTGTTCCATACGGTTATCCCAGAGATGCTGATGGTTATAGATCTCCAGCATGCCGGTATTGTTGAGCTCCTTCATCTTGTGTTCGCGCCGTTGCGGCGCGTACCAGGTGGAAGAATCTTTCGGATCCTTTTCGTCGAAGCGCCAAAGCAAATCGACAAGTCGCTCCACATTGGCCGCAGGCACCGCCTGACGGACAATGATATAGCCCTTGGTGATCCAATGCTCCCAATCGGCCTGCGATAAAACCCGTAGCGGCAAGGTTTTTTGGATATCCTTAAGCTGCGTTGTGGCAGTCGTCGTCGGATGGCTGTCGCGTTTCAAAGCTGCGCTAGTCTGCATTTTCCTCTCCCATCGAAATCTCCCTGAACAACAGGCGATGGATGGAGACTAAGCGCTGCAAGATATTGGTGTTGTCGAACACTGGCCAATTTCGATACTATTCTGGCGTCTCCAGCCCGATGAGTGCGCAATGCGGTCATATCTCGAACACCTACTCCTGCCGCCCGGCTCATCCTGGAGCAGGCTCAACAGGCGTCTCGACGACGGTATTCCATTCGAGTGGCATCACCATCCCGAATTCGAACTGACACTGACGCTGAACTCCCGCGGTCAGCGCTTTATCGGTGACCATGTGGATCGCTACGACGACGGCGATCTCGTTCTCATCGGACCGAATCTGCCGCACACATGGGCATCCCGAGATAGAATCCGGGAAGGCGAACCGCATACCGCACTCGTCTTCTGGTTCAGCCGTGCATGGATTGAGCAGTTGACGACCGAAACGGTGGAGTTGCGCCCCATCCGCCGCCTGATCGACCGCGCTGGCGGCGGTCTTGCTTTCGATCCATCCATCGGCCTGTCGCTGGCGAAGGACTTCGAAGCCATCTATTCCAGGCCGCCAGCCCAGAGCCTTTTCGGCCTGCTGGACATTCTGCTGCGCATCTCCGCACTCGAGGCGCAACCACTATCAGCAACGGCGCCACCGCAGGCAGAGGCCAGTCGCGAGCGGATCGATCGCGTTCTGCAGCACCTTCATCAGTCCTATCAGCAGCCGTTGCGCATGGAAGATCTCGCCGAGATTGCCGCACTCAGCGTTTCAGGCCTGCATCGGCTCTTTCGCAAGCACACGCAGCTCAGTGTTTCGGAGTATCTGATCGGTCTGCGGATCGGCGAAGCCTGCTCGCGTCTTTCGGCGACGAACCAGCCTATTCAATTCATCGCGGCAGAAGTAGGCTACGCGTCGCTCGCCAACTTCAACCGGCAGTTCCGCCGTCTGCGCGGCATGTCGCCGCGCGCGTACCGCGCATCGTTTCAGCGTTAGGCAAAGTCAGTTTATAAGCTCGTTCGATTAAGCATCGCCCATTGCAGCATGATGATCGTCTTGGAGTCGGTGATCTCACCTGTTGCGATCATGCCATAGGCAGCGTCGAGGGACACGGTCAGAACTTCGATGTCCTCCCCCTCGTTTTCGAGACCGCCACCCTCTCCCGCCTTCTCGTCCAGATCGACGCGGGCGTAGAAAAGGCTGACCTTTTCGGTCAAAGTGCCGGGGCTTGCATAGGTATCGAAGAGGTAACGTGGCGCACTGACGGCATAACCCGTCTCTTCCATGGATTCGCGGCGAATGGCCTCGTCCGGCTGATCGCCGTCCGTCAGACCGGCGGGGATTTCCAGCATGAAGCTTGGATCGCCATTCACGTAAGCGCCGGGGCGGAACTGGCGCACCAGCACCACTTCCTCCCGCTTTGGATCAAAAAGCAGGATGGCCGCCGCCACGCCATGATCATGGACTTCGCGATGGATGCGGAACATCCGCCCATCGCGAGCCGTCTGTTCGAAGATCATCGTTTGCAGGTGGATGAAGTTTCTCCAGACCGTCTGCTGTTCGATGAGCCTGACGCGTGCTTCGTCATCGACGTGCGAGACTGGAATAGCGGTGGACTGCGTCATGGAAAACTCCTGTCAGGCTTTCTTGAGCCACACCTTGTTATCGTGGAACGCCGCGCCGCCGTAAGGAGCAACAGCATCGGCACCCGTCAAGACATTAATGCCCTCGCCGTCGAGATGTGCCTTGTTGGGCCATAGCCCTTCAGCGATCAGCACGCCGGGGCGAGCGCCATCGACGATTTTGGCGTGGATGCGCACTTCGCCGCGCCCATTGCCGATCTGCACCACATCACCTTCCGCGATGTCGAGCCGCAGAGCGTCGACGGGCGAAATCATCAATTCCGGACGGCCTTCCTTTTGCACCGAGGTCTTGGTTTCCGCGAAGGTCGAATTCAGGAAGTTGCGGGCCGGAGACGTGGCAAGCCGGAAAGGATGTTCCGAGTCCACCGTTTCGATCACATCGACCTGATCGGGGAATTTTGGAAAGGCGTCGGCAGGCCCCATGACGCCGATATTTTTCGGCGGCTTGTTGGGGGAAGGTCCGTTCTGCCAATCCGGGCTGAAACGGAACTTGCCGTCGCCATAGCCAAACCCTTGGAGATAATGCGCGATGTCGAATTCAGGCTGCGCATCGATCCACTTCTCCTCAGCCAGATTGTCAAAGCTGCCCCACCCACTCGCTTGAAGAATGGCCTCGACATGCTCGCGCTCACTGAGGCCAAAGCCCGGCATATGGTCGACACCAAGACGCTTGGCGAGTTCCTCGATCACGAAGAGATTGGTGCATACCGTCTCCGGCGGTTCGACCAGCTTGGGCCCAAGCAGTATGTGGTTCTGGCCACCAGCGCGATAGAGATCGTCGTGCTCAAGGAACATGGTCGCTGGCAGAACGATATCGGCAATCTCAGCCGTTTCCGTCATGAACTGCTCATGCACGGCAACGAAAAGATCCTCGCGCTGGAAGCCTTGGCTGACCAGCCTTTGTTCGGGGCAGACATTGGCCGGGTTGGTATTCTGGATCAACATCGCCGTCACCGGTCCGCCGCCGCGTAGTGCATCGGAGTCGCCGGTCAGGATACGACCAACCTGCGACTGATCGAGTTGGCGCACGTTCGGATCGGCATAGGCCGTTCCCATCAATTCCGCCTTGTTCAGCCGGAAGATATCGCCATTGTTGTGGAAAGCGCCGCCGCCCTCATATTGCCATGAGCCGAGAACCGTAGCGATCGACAGTGCAGCATGCATGGCAACCGCACCGTTACGCTGCCTCGCAAAACCATAGCCAAGACGGAAAAAGCTTTTCTTCGTGGTGCCCACGAGCTTAGCGAAAGCCTCGATCTCCTCCACCGAAAGCCCGGTGATCTCTGCGGCCCATTGCGGCGTCTTCGACGCAAGATGCGCTTCCAACCCTGCCGGATCGTCGGCGAATTTTTCCATGTAGGCGCGGTCGGCATAGCCATCGCGGAAGGCGATATGCATAACCGCACAGGCGAGCGCGGCATCCGTGCCAGGGCGCACGACAAGCTTCATATCTGCCTGCTTCATCGTCGGGTTGTCGTAGATATCGACGACGACGATCTTAGCACCGCGTTCCTTGCGCGCCTTGACCGCATGGGTCATGACATTGACCTGTGTAGCGACCGCATTGGTACCCCAGATCACGACGACATCGGCTTTCGCCATCTCGCGTGGGTCCGGGCCGCGAAGCGCGCCGGTGCCCATTACATAGCCGGTCCAGGCCATATTTGTGCAGATCGAGCCGAAGAAGCCGGAATATTTCTTGGCGTGGCGAAGCCGTTCGATGCTGTCGCGCTGGACCTGCCCCATGGTACCGGCATAAAAATACGGCCAAACGGCCTCGGCACCATGCGCAGCTTCCGCCTTGATGAAGGCATTGGCGATCTCGTCCAGCGCATCGTTCCAACCGATCTCCTGCCAGTCGCCAGCGCCTTTCGCGCCCTTGCGACGCTTTGGCGTCAGCAACCGGCCCAGATGATAGATGCGCTCGGAATAGCGCGCCACCTTGGCGCAGATCACCCCCGCCGTGTAAGTGTTGGCATTGGCGCCACGCACACGG
The DNA here is from genome assembly GCA_913777615.1 of uncultured Agrobacterium sp. Classification (GTDB taxonomy): domain Bacteria; phylum Pseudomonadota; class Alphaproteobacteria; order Rhizobiales; family Rhizobiaceae; genus Agrobacterium. The sequence goes on from CAJYTK010000011.1 coordinate 191,991, forward strand.
CCTATGCGGCCATCAGCGTTGATATCGACCTCAAGCGCGCAGGCGCTCGGACAGTCATGCGGACAGACGGTGTGGCCGGTGCGGGTCGCTTCGGTCACGGCTTTGGCGGAAATCGGGGTCGCAACATTCATGGATTTTCTATATGGCATGTCAAAGGTCGCCAAAAGGGCGAAGTGACGCGCATCAAGATAATTCATAAAAGGCATCGCCCCAGATGAACTACCGGCACATCTACCATGCAGGCAACTTTGCCGATGTTCTCAAACACGCCGTTATGGCGCGGCTCGTCCGCTATCTGCAGAACAAGGACAAGGCGTTCCGCGTTCTGGATACCCATGCCGGCATCGGCCTGTATGACCTCTCGTCCGAAGAGGCGCAGAAGACGGGCGAATGGCAGACCGGCATCGGCAAGATACTGGACGCCGATCTTCCGACAGACGTCGCTGAACTGATGGAGCCTTATCTCTCAGCCGTTCGGGAATTGAACCCGGAGGGCGGGCTCAAATACTATCCAGGCTCCCCAAAGCTCGCCCGGATGCTGTTTCGTCCGCAGGATCGGCTTTCAGCCATGGAACTGCACCCGGACGATTTCCGTGCACTGTCACGCCTGTTCGAAGGTGATTATCAGGCGCGCATCACCGAACTTGATGGCTGGCTGTCGCTGGGCGCGCACTTGCCGCCGAAGGAAAAGCGTGGACTCGTTCTGGTCGATCCGCCCTTCGAAAAGGAAAACGAGTATGATCGCCTCGCGGATGGTTTGCACAAGGCGTACCGCCGCTTTGCCACAGGCACTTATTGCCTCTGGTATCCGCTAAAAAAGAACGCGCCTATCAAGGACTTCCACGAGCGCCTGCAATCCTACGAAATCCCAAAAATGCTCTGCACCGAGCTATCCGTCAAAAGCGATCGGCTAGAGGGCTTAAGCGGCTCCGGCCTGATTATCGTCAACCCACCCTACACGTTAAAGGATGAGCTGCACGTGATGCTGCCAGTGCTGAAGTCGATAATGGCGCAGGACCGATACGCCTCGCATCGCGCCTTCTGGCTGCGCGGCGAAGAATAGAGCATATCGCGCAAAAGTGTTCAGCGGTTTTGCGATAACGGCATGCGGCAGAAGACGGAGCTAAAGCGGAAGGAGCGAATCTGAAAGATCGCGGCACGCTCTAGAAACGCTACTTCTGCTGCAACCGTCTTTCCTCCCGCTCGGCGGCAGCAAGCTGTGAGCGTTCGAAGAACAAGATGACGAATAGCCCGATGACGAACGGGATGATCAGGTACAGAAGGCGGAAGACGAGAAGTGCGGCGATGACGTCTGCCGGGTTCATATCCGGCAGGCCCATGACGAAGACGAGCTCTAGCACACCCAGCCCTCCCGGCGCATGCGAGATCAGTGCGGCGGAAAAGGAAATCAGGAAAATCCCCAGGATCACCATAAAGCCGGGGTTGCCCACCTCAGGCAGCGCGAAATAGATGATGCCGGCCGCGCCGATCAATTCGATCGGCCCGATGACCAGCTGCTGCACAACCAGCTTCGGCACCGGGTAGAACAGTGTGAAAGAGCCTATTTTTAGCGGCTTCAGCTTCATCAGGCTGCCGAGAATGTAAAGCGCGACGATTGCGAGCAGCAGGATTCCGGTGGTGCGCGAGGCTTCCACAGGCAGGACATCGACGAAACGCTCGGTGATCTCCGGCTCATAAACCAGGATGAATCCGACCAGCATGATCGTGCCGATAAGGAAGGTGAAGGAGCAGAGCGCAACGAGAATTCCCACTTCCGCAGCGCTCAGCCCTTTGGAGGTATACGCGCGGTAGCGTACCACAGCACCGGAAAAGACCGACGCACCCACATTGTGGGAGAGGGCATAGGTGGTGAACGATGTCAACGTGATGAAGAGCCAGCCGACCTTGCGTTTCAGGTGTTGCAAGGCGATGCGGTCGTAACCGGCAAGAGCGGCGTAGGCAACCAGCGTACAGAGCCCCGACATGAACCAGTGATGCGTATTGATGGCAATCAGGCTATCCCAGACATCATCGAGCGAGAGATGGCGCAGTTCCTTATAAAGCAGCCACACGGAAAAGCAGATCGTCGCAATCCCGACGACAGGCCAGAGATACTTTTTCATTTTCATGCGGACATGCCCAGGCTCAATCCTCCCTCCGGCAGATGCATTACGCCGGATTCGATAAGCTTATTCACTATACCAACTCCGGTTCAACACGAAGGATGCCGCAGAGATGATTTTTTGGCAGTCTATTTGCCATAGGGGGAAGATGATATAAAACCCGAAGCCCGTTCAACACATCGTCATCCTTGCCAGAAAGACACCGTCCTCGATGAAACAGTATTTCGGTTTTATCGCACTTGGCGCCCTGTCACTGGCAGCAGTTGGGTGGCTTATCCTCGGCCAACCTCAGCCTGCACCCGGTCCTGTGGCGCAAAGAACTGAAACCCGCCCATCGCCGAACTCAAGCACAAAAACAGAAACCTCAGAATCCGGTTTTGATTTCTATGTACTCTCGCTCTCCTGGTCTCCGGCCTTCTGCGCCAGTGACGCTGGACGCAATAGCCATCAGCAATGCGGCGCGGATCGGAAGTTCGGTTTTGTGGTTCACGGGCTTTGGCCTCAAAACGCTCAAGGCTATCCGGAATTCTGCGGGGCCGACAAACTGGAGCGCGTTCCTGACAACCTCGGGCGAAGCATGTTCGATATCATGCCGTCCATGTGGCTCATCGGCCATCAATGGCGCAAGCACGGCAGTTGCAGCGGCCTGACCCAGAAACAATATTTCGACAAGACCCGTCATGCTTATGATCGCATCAAGCTCCCTGCGGACATCTCGACCGGCGATCAGAGCAACCGGCTTTCCGCCGACGCCATAGAGACCGCTTTTGTGAATGCCAATCCGGGCATGACGAAGGGTGGTATCGCCATCAGTTGCGACGGACCGCGACTGGAGGAAGTGCGGATCTGCCTGTCAAAGGGTCTGTCCTTCCGCGACTGCCCTGAGGTCGATCGCCAGGGCTGCCGGTCAAACGTCGCAGAGATTATCCCCATCCGTTAGTGAAACAGGAAAAATGCAATGGAACTGCTATATGCTCCGGCCTCCCCTTATTCCGCCAAGGTGCGCATGGCGGCGCGCTATCTGGATATCGGCATCACCGATGTTCGCGTTGACACCAATGCAGAGCCAGCGACGTTGATCGACAACAATCCGCTCGGCAAAATTCCCGTGCTCTTGCACGAGGGTGGCTCCGTCTACGACAGCGTGGCGATCATGCATTATCTCGATCGCGTTTCCCGTGGAAAGCTCTATCCTAAGAAACACACCAAGCGCACCGAAGCCGAGATCCTCGAAGCCCTTTGCGACGGTGTGATGGACTGCCTGCTGGCGATCGTCTACGAAAAACGCTTCCGACCGGAGGAGAAGGTCCACCAGGAGTGGATCGATAAGCAATGGCGCAAGGTGGTGAAAGCGCTTGATTACCTGAACGATAATCTGCCGAAGACCGGCAAGAAATTGCATGGTGGCCACTTCGCACTGGCTGCGATGATCGGCTATCTCGATCTGCGCTTCTCTGGGCAATGGGCGGATGGCCGCAAGCGGCTAGCGGATTGGCCGGAAAAGTTCGGCAAGAAGTTCAAGCAATACACGGAGCTAAAGTCCGCTGGCTGATCGTGGAGTTTTCCTTGGTATAAAAACAGAAAAGCCGGGGCGCGAACCCCGGCTTTTCCGCATTATGCCTGACTGATCAGAACTTGACGCCGATACCGGCCTTGACGCTGTGGTCATCGAAGCCGCGCGAGACGTTGCCACCGTTGATGGCGAAGTCCTTGTCCTGGTAATCAGTGTAACGATACTCAAGACGTGCCGTGATGTTGTCGGTGACGAGAGCTTCAACACCGGCACCAACCGTGTAGCCGAGAGCCGTCTTGTCGTCCTTGCTGCCGGTGACAGTGTCACGCAGTTCGTTGTTCGATACTGCAAGACCACCCGTACCATAGATCAGGAAGGGGTTCATGTCGTAACCGACGCGAGCGCGCAACGAGCCATTGAGCTTCTGCTTGCCCTGAAGGTTGCCGCCGGCAGAGCCCTTTTCATCGCCATAAGCGAGATCGGCTTCACCACCGTATACGATCTGGCCGTTCTGCCAGTTGTAACCGCCGTAAACGCCGCCGCCGAAACCGTCAGCATCGCGACCGTTGTTGCTGCCGCTGAAACGACCCCAGTCGTAGTTCACGGTACCACCGAGATATGCGCCAGACCAATCCTTGATCGGTGCGGGCTGCTCAACTGCGACCGGCGCCTGCGGAACTTCATTTACCGCATCGGCTGCCTGTGCTGCCGAGAAAGCTGCCGCGGCCATGGTAGAAGCCAAAAGTGTTGCAACGATAGTACGCATGCCATTCTCCTTTTCAAACCCGCGGGGGCACTCAAACACTCGGTCCCAACGCGGTACAAAACAGTTAGTTCCCTGCCCGTCTGGAAATGCAAAATGATGGGGGAATGAGGAAATCACAGAGCCAAAATGTGAATTGATTGAGGCACAGCCGTGACGGAAATTGGACGTTGCCAAAAGGACACAGAAATCTATTAAGGATAACGGATCGTTAATTTAAGCAAAGCGCGTTTTTACTTGTGTTTACATCAAATTAAGCTGGCAAAACTCGTGCCTGATAAATCTGTATAACGCCATTCGGATGTGGGCAAACCTCACGGTTTCGATTTATATCTACAGGTAAATGTGGAATAAGCAGAGCACGGGTCCGCTTTGACAGAGACTATACCGAAGACCGTCTTGATCACGGGCGCAGCGCGCCGCATCGGCAAAGCCATCGCCGATTACCTTGCTTGCGAAGGGTTTGCGGTGGCGATCCACGCACGCTCTTCTTTGGCCGAAGCCGAAGAGTTCGCTAACGATTTACGGCGAAAAGGTGGCAAAGCGGTCGTCTTACAGGCCGACCTCATGGATTGCGCCTCCACCGCCGAATTGATGGAAAAGGCAACAAAAGCCCTTGGAACCGTGGGTGTTCTCGTCAACAACGCCTCTGTTTTTCATAAAGACGAGGCCGAAACCTTCGACGCCGAGACCTTCGACGCGCATTTTGCCGTACATGTGCGCGCGCCGTCTATCCTCTCAGCCGCATTTGCAAAGCAACTGCCGCAAAAGCATTCCGGTCTGATCGTCAACATCATCGACCAACGCGTGTTGGCGCTCAATCCGCGGTTCTATTCCTACACATTGTCCAAGGCAGCGCTTTGGGCCGCAACGCAAACACTGGCGCAGAGCTTTGCGCCACGTATCCGGGTCAATGCCATCGGCCCCGGCCCGACGTTTAAAAATGAGAGACAAAGCCCCGAGGACTTTCAGGCGCAGGTCGACGCCCTTATATTGAAGACAGGTCCGAAGCCCGACGAGTTCGGGCGGACGATTCGCTTTCTTTACGACACCCCCTCGATGACCGGCCAGATGATCGCACTCGACGGGGGCCAGCACCTTGGCTGGGAAACCCCGGACGTGGCGGAGATTAATGAATGAACGGAAAGAAGCTGCCGGATGGCGGTGTTCTCTTCGATGAAACCGACGACGATGAAGACGATATTGCACCGTCCACCGGCGAGAGCGCCGGGGAGCGGGACAATGCAGGTATCGACTGGAACGCCGGGTGGAAGAACGAGTCCGGCTTGAAGGGCATGGATCTGATCGGCGAGTTCGTCAAACACCTGCCGAACAATCCCGGCGTCTATCGCATGTTCAACGAGGCTGGCGATGTTCTTTATGTGGGCAAGGCGCGCTCGCTGAAGAAGCGTGTCAGCAACTATGCGCAGGGCCGGGTGCATTCCAACCGCATCGGCCAGATGGTGCGGCTGACGACTCACATGGAATTCGTCACCACTCGTACCGAAACTGAAGCCCTGCTGCTGGAAGCCAATCTCATCAAGCGCTTTCGTCCGCGCTTCAACGTGCTTCTGCGCGACGACAAGTCATTTCCCTACATTCTGATCACTGCCGACAACCGCGCGCCCGCCATCTTCAAACATCGCGGTGCGAGAGCGCGCAAGGGCGCCTATTTCGGTCCCTTCGCCTCTGCCGGTGCTGTCGGTCGGACCATCAACTCACTACAGCGTGCCTTTCTGATTCGCACCTGCACCGACAGCGTGTTCGAGAGCCGTACGCGGCCTTGCCTGCTCTACCAAATCAAGCGCTGCTCTGGCCCTTGCACCCACGAGGTCAGCGATGAGGCTTATGCAGAACTCGTACAGGAAGCCAAGGACTTCCTCTCTGGAAAAAGCCAGAGCGTGAAATCCACCATCGCCCGACAGATGAACGAGGCCTCAGAAGATCTCGATTTCGAACGCGCCGCCGTTTATCGCGACCGGCTCGCCGCGCTGTCGCATGTGCAAAGCCACCAGGGCATCAACCCTGCAGGCATCGACGAGGCAGACGTCTTCGCCATCCATCACGAAGGTGGTGTTTCCTGCATTCAGGTCTTCTTCTTCCGCACGGGACAGAACTGGGGCAACCGCGCCTATTTCCCCAAGGCCGACCCGTCTTTGCCGGGCTCGGAAATTTTGAATGCATTCCTCGCCCAGTTCTACGATGACAAACCGGTGCCAAGACAGATCCTCTTGTCTGAAAGCGTAGACGAGCAGGAATTGCTGGCGGCAGCCTTTAGCGAAAAGGCCGGGCACAAAGTCGTGCTTTCAGTACCGCAGCGCGGAGAAAAGAAGGATGTCGTTGACCATGTACTCGGCAATGCGCGCGAAGCCCATGGGCGCAAGCTTGCCGAGACCTCGTCCCAGGCACGTCTTCTGAAGGGCTTTGCCGAGACGTTCGGCCTGACCCAGATCCCGCGCCGTATCGAGATTTACGATAACTCCCATATCATGGGCACCAACGCGGTAGGCGGCATGGTGGTGGCCGGGCCAGATGGCTTCGTCAAAAACCAGTATCGCAAGTTCAACATCAAATCGACTGACATCACGCCGGGCGACGACTTCGGTATGATGCGGGAAGTGATGACGCGTCGCTTTTCGAGGTTGCTCAAGGAAGAAGGCAAACCCGACCGCAGTCAGGCGGTTTCGCCGGAGGATGCGGCAGATATGCCTTTCCCGACCTGGCCGGATGTCATTCTGATTGACGGCGGTCAAGGACAGATGACGGCAGTGCGTTCCATTCTCGACGAACTCGGCATCCGTGACTGTGTGACAGCGATCGGCGTTGCCAAGGGCGTCGACCGCGATGCAGGACGCGAGCGCTTCTTTACCGATACGCGGAGCGACTTTTCGCTGCCGCCGCGCGATCCCGTTCTTTACTTCGTCCAGCGCCTGCGCGACGAGGCGCACCGTTTCGCCATCGGTTCGCACCGGGCGCGGCGCAAGAAGGAGATGATCAAGAACCCTCTCGACGAGGTCAGCGGCATCGGACCGGGTAGAAAGCGTGCGCTTCTCCAGCATTTCGGCACCGCCAAGGCCGTTTCCCGCGCAGCGCTCAGTGACCTGATGGCCGTGGGCGGCATTTCAGAAACTGTTGCAAAACAGATTTACAATCACTTCCACGAGAGCGGCCGCGAGTGACCGGGCGGCTTTTGCCGCCGCCCGCCAAAAAAACACAAAGAGGTGTTGACGCTTCCACCTCGGAGCGTCATCAACGCTTTGATATCGATAGACAGGTTTTCCATGGCTTCGCGTACCTATAACATCCCGAACCTCCTGACCTATGGCCGGATTCTGGCCGTGCCGGTCATCGTTTTGTGTTTCTTCGTGGAAGGAAAACTTGAGAGTTCGGATTTTGCACGATGGACCGCGCTGTGGCTTTTCATCATCGCCTCCATCACCGATTTTCTTGATGGTTATCTGGCGCGCATCTGGAACCAGACGTCCAATATCGGCCGCATGCTGGACCCAATTGCCGACAAGTTGTTGATTGCCTCGATCCTGTTGCTTCTGGCGGCAGACGGAACCATTGCCGGCTGGTCGCTTTGGGCGGCGATCACCATCCTCTGCCGTGAAATCCTGGTCTCCGGCCTGCGCGAATATCTCGCTGCGTTGAAGGTTTCGGTGCCTGTGACGCGCATCGCCAAATGGAAAACGACGATTCAGATGGTGGCTATCGCCTTCCTTCTAGCGGGCCCGGCAGGTGATACGATCCTGCCCCACACCACCGAAATCGGTATTGGCTTGCTGTGGATAGCCGCGGCGCTTACGATCTATACCGGCTATGATTACTTCAAGGCGGGGCTGCGCCACATCGTGGATGAAGAGTGATGACCCGTGTCGTTTACTTTGCCTGGGTGCGTGAGAAGATCGGGAAGTCGGAAGAGGACCTCGATATTCCCGCTGAGGTGAACACCGCGCGCGAGCTGATCCATTACCTGAAAAGTCTTGGCGAAGAATACGAAGCTGCGTTCGAATATCCGAATGTCATTCGTGTCGCGGTCAATCAGGAACATATCGAGCATCACGAAAGCATCATCGGCGCGCGCGAAATCGGTATCTTCCCGCCCATGACAGGTGGCTGATCAATGGGTGTTACCCCGACCATCCGCGTGCAGGCCCAAGACTTCGACACTGCGGCGGAAGCCGGACTGCTCACCAGCAACGACGCTGGGATCGGCGCCCTCGTTACCTTCACGGGTCTCTGCCGCGATGAAGGTGGCGCTCTATCTGCGCTGGAGCTGGAACATTACCCCGGTATGGCGGAAGCGGAAATGATGCGCATCGCCACGCTCGCCATAGAGCGCTTTGACCTTCGAGGACTCACCGTCATCCATCGCTATGGCAAGATCGCCACCGGCGACAATATCGTTCTTGTCATCGCTGCCTCGTCCCACCGCCAAGCCGCCTTTGACGGCGCCAATTTCGTCATGGACTATCTGAAGACCGCCGCCCCCTTCTGGAAGAAGGAGCACGCGACGGATGGGACTGCGGGCACTTGGGTGTCGGCAAAAGACGCCGATGAGAGCGCCAAGGAAAAGTGGCGTTAAAGATCTCGCCCCCCCAAGTCTCATCACACCCCCCGGGTCATCACTTGGAACTGTCTCAGACTTCGCAGATGACAAGCCTGAGACGTGACTGCTGGCGGTTTGAGCTGCTCCCTACTTCGCCACCCTGAGCAAGCGTAGCGCATTCATCGTCACAAGCACCGTCGCGCCCGTATCTGCAAGGATTGCCGGCCACAGACCTGTGACGCCGATGATGGTGGTCACGAGGAAGACAGCCTTAAGACCGAGCGAGATCGCAATATTCTGATAGATGTTGCGCATCGTGCGTCTGGAAAGATCGATCATCCTCGCCACATCGCCGACGCGGCCATGCAGGATCGCTGCATCCGCTGTTTCCAGCGCCACATCCGTTCCGCCACCCATGGCGATGCCGACATCCGCAGCAGCAAGAGCGGGCGCATCATTGATGCCATCTCCAACCTTACCGACAACAAGACCTTGTTGTTTCAGTTCGCCGACGATCCGCTGTTTGTCCTCCGGCAAAAGGTCTGCGCGCACTTCGATACCGAGCGTCCTGCCGATGGCGCTTGCAGTGCGGGCATTGTCGCCTGTCAGCATGACGACCTTGACGCCCACGTCCTTCAGCGCCTGCAAACCCTCTGCGGCATCCGCACGTGGCTCATCGCGCATGGCGATTGCACCCGCAAGCCGACCGTCAACGATGAGAACCGACACCGTCTTCCCTTGATCATTGAGTGCGGTGACGGTGGCCTGATCGCCAACCGGAATATCGGCCATGGCAAGAGCGGCTTTCGCCGAACCGAGAAAAACCGATTGCCCTTCAACGGTGGCAGACACGCCTTTGCCGCCAAGCGCCTTGGCATCCCTTGCGGAGGGCACAAGAATTTTATCTTCCGAAGCCCTTTCCAGAATGGCAATCCCAAGCGGATGGCTGGAGCCTGTTTCAAGCGCTGCTGCCAGACGAAGGACTTCCGGTTCCGACAGCCCGAATGATGCAATATCCGTGACCTTTGGCTTGCCTTCCGTCAGCGTACCCGTCTTGTCGAGCGCCACCGCCGTCAGACGACCAAGCCCTTCCAAGACAGCGCCACCCTTCAACAACAACCCTCTGCGTGCGCCCGCCGAGAGCGACGCGGCAATGGCGGCAGGGGTAGAGATAACCAGTGCGCAAGGGCAGCCGATCAGCAGAATGGCAAGACCCTTGTAGATCCACTCATCCCAACTCGCCCCCCAGAGAAGCGGCGGCATCAGGGCCACAAGTGCTGCGACGGCGACGACGCCTGGCGTGTAATATTTAGAGAAGCGATCGATGAAGCGTTCAGTTGGCGCTTTGCTTTCCTGCGCCTCCTCCACCAGCTTCACCACGCGTACGATGGTGTTATCGGCAGCGGTTGCCGTGACACGGACCCGCAATGCAGCATCGCCATTGACCGTTCCAGCAAACACGCTGTCACCGGCATTCTTTTGAACCGGTACGCTTTCACCCGTGACTGGAGCCTCGTTAATGGCGCTATCGCCAGATACGATGACACCGTCTGCCGATATGCGATCACCTGGACGAACGAGGATGATAGCGCCGGTCTGCAGGCTTTCGGCTGGCACCTCATTGGTTTTGCCCGCCTCTTCCTGCAATGCAGTTTTCGGAACCAGAGCGGAGAGAGACTTGATGCTGTCACGAGCCTTTCCGGCTGCCACACCTTCCAGTAATTCGCCCACCAAAAAAAGGAAGACGACAGCCGCCGCCTCTTCCGTGGCGTTGATCGCCAACGCGCCGACGGCAGCAATGGTCATCAGCATTTCAATGGAGAAAGGCGTGCCGGCAAGCGCTGCTATGACGGCTCGGCGCGCAATCGGCACCAAGCCCACCAGCATGGCTGCGGCGAAAGCATAAAGCTGGATGGACGGCACAAGATGACCGATCACATAAGCCGCGACCAGAGAAGCACCCGCCAACAGCGTTGCGCGGCCTTTCTTGCCCTTCCACCATGGGCCATCGCTCGGCCCATGATCGTGGCCATGCAATCCCTCTACAGCGGCGGCACGATCGATATGATGGTGCTTGCCATGTTCATGGCTATCGTGGTCGTGGACCTGACCGCAATGCGTATGATCCTCACCATCCGCATGATCATGCGCATGACCGCCACAGCAGGCCACATGACGATCCGGCGTTGTCATATTACCAGCGTGGCCTGCCACCAAGCGCTCTACAGAATAGCCAAGACCACGAACCTTCTTCCCGATGGCGTCAAGATCGCTTGTCTGATCGTGGCGAATGCTCATCGTTCCCGCGGTGACCGAAACCGAGACATCTTCCACGCCCTGCATGCGCCGAACGGCTGTATCGATCTTGCTCGCGCAAGATGCGCAATCCATGCCGCCGATCCGAAATCTGGTCTGTAAGTCCGTGCTCATCCGATGGGTCCCTTTTTGATGCTGCACACGTCTTACGACCTCTAGCCACTAGAGCTACAAGAGCAAAAATGAGATTTATGCGCAGCATTCGTTGCAGAGCGCGCCGCACATACAGGAGCGAGGGAACGGAAGAGATTCAATCGGACCTTTCCGCCCCGTCATTTTTCGTTAGATTGTTCGGTGATCAGACTATCGGCATGTCCTCCCTCCCGCCGATATGCCGAGAGAGAGCGATGCCCAGCCAATCCACCGGACTTCTTTACGCCCTTGGGGCATTCACAATATTTGCCGTGCAGGATGGCATTTCCAAACATCTCGGCCAGTACTATCCGCCCGTCTTCGTCGTGATGGTGCGATACTGGGCGTTTGCGGTCTTTGCCGTCATCCTCGCCGCACGCTCTCGCGACGGGCTGAAGGCGACCATTCAGTCCAAACGGCTTTGGTTGCAGATCAGCCGGGGTGTGCTGCTGGCCGCCCAGATCGTTCTTTCGATATTTTCGTTCAAGCTGGTGGGCCTTGCCCACACCCATTCGATCTTTGCCTGCATTCCTCTGATCGTCGCGGCACTATCGGTGCCGATGTTGGGCGAAAAAGTGGGGTGGCGACGATGGTGTGCCATCCTCGTCGGCTTTGCCGGTGTTTTGATCATCATCAATCCCGGCGAAACCGGCATCGACCTGACGCTGCTCTTGACCTTTGTCGCCGCGTTCATGCTGGCGCTCTACAGTGTCCTGACCCGGCTTGCCAGCCGCGACGATACGTCGATGACCAGCTTCTTTTACACAGGCGTCGCCGGCGCGGTAGCGCTGACCTTCGTTGGCCCGTTCTATTGGGTCAATATGGCGCCGCATGACTGGCTTTGGATGCTTGCACTCTGTATCACTGGCATGAGCGGCCACTACTTGCTGATCCGAGCCTTCGAAGTGGCCAATGCGGCAACGGTGCAGCCCTTCTCCTACTATCAGCTTGTTCTGGTCTCCATCGTCGGCGTTACGATCTATGGCGAGGTGTTGACCGCTCATATGGTCATCGGGGCCTTCATCGTTATCGCAGCCGGTCTCTTCACCATCTGGCGCGAGCAACTCACCGCCAGAAAACGCCGACTTCAAGGACTATGACAGTGCGGCCTGCTTGTTCGTATCAGTGACGGACATCGCCGCTTCGCATCGAAGCAGCATGCCATAAAGATCGCGCGGCTCGTCCGGATCGGCGAGAAGGTCCAGTTCATCGAACAGGCCGGTTTCCATCAGTTTGGAGCGCACATAGCGCAGCGCTGAAAAGTCCTCGATGGCAAAGCCGACACTATCGAAAAGCGTGATCTGTCGCTCATCTGTGCGACCGGCAGTCCTGCCCCCCATAACCTGCCACAGTTCAACGACCGGATGATCCACGTCCAGTTGCTGGATTTCGCCCTCGATGCGAGTCTGCGGCGGATACTCGACGAAGATATCCGAGCGCAGCAGAATATCGCGGTGTAATTCCGTCTTGCCGGGACAATCGCCCCCAATTGCGTTGATGTGAACCCCCGGGCCGACCATGTTATCCGTCAAGATCGTGGCATACTGCTTATCTGCGGTAACCGTGGTGATAATATCGGCGCCCTCGACAGCCTGCTCGGCACTGTCACAGATCGTGATCGAGAAGCCCAACCCGCGTAGATTGGCCTCGCATTTGCGGCTGGCATAGAGGTCGATGTCATAAAGTCGCAAATGATCTATACCGAGAATTGCCTTGAACGCGCGCGCCTGAAACTCGCTCTGTGCACCATTGCCGATGATGGCCATGGACCGCGCATCCGCTCTTGCCAGATGCCTTGCGGCAACCGCCGAGGTGGCAGCCGTTCTAAGCGCTGTCAGGATCGTCATCTCGGACAGGAGCATCGGGTAGCCGTTGCCGACATCGGAAAGAACGCCGAAAGCCGTAACCGTCTGGCGACCCTCACGGGCGTTCTTCGGATGGCCGTTCACGTATTTGAAGCCGTAAAGCGTGCCGTCACTCGTCGGCATAAGCTCGATCACGCCCTCGCGTGAGTGAGAGGCAACACGTGGTGTCTTGTCGAAGCTCTCCCATCGCAGAAAATCCTCTTCGATGACGTCCGCGAGTTCACGCAGGAAGGTATCGATACCCACTTTCAGCACCAGCCTCATCATATGGTCGACGCTGACGAAAGGAACGACGTTGAGTTTTGCCATAGCGGTCATGATCCTTTCCTCCTCACCCCGCACGCGTGGGCCGATCGAGAACACGCTTGCCCATCAGGCTTGCGGTCAAATCCACCATAAGGGTTGCGGTGCGCCCACGCTCATCCAGAAACGGGTTGAGCTCGACGAGATCGAGGCTGCTGACGAGACCGCTATCGTGCAGCATCTCCATCACCAGATGCGCCTCGCGGAAGGTCGCCCCGCCGGGCACCGTGGTGCCAACTGCTGGCGCAATCGACGGATCGAGAAAATCGACATCGAAGCTGACATGCAGCATCCCGTTGGCAGCCTCGACCCTGGCAAGGAAATCTCTGAGCAGGACCGCCACGCCATGCTCGTCGATCATGCGCATGTCATGCACTGTAACACCGGAATCCTTGAGCGCCGCGCGCTCGGCCGGATCGACGCTTCGAATTCCGATCATGCAGACATTGCCCGGATCGACGGGGTGTGTGAGCGGCGGGAAATACCCTTCAAAACCAGTTCTGCCGGTGTAATAGGCGACAGGTGTGCCATGCAGATTACCGCTACGTGTCGTTTCAAGCGTATGAAAATCGGTATGCGCATCCAGCCAAAGAACGAAGAGCGGACGTCCTTGCTCGGTAGACCGGCGCGATAGCCCGGCAACCGTGCCGGCAGAAAGCGCGTGGTCGCCGCCAAGGAAAATCGGCATGGCGTCCGCGCTTTCCCGATAGGCGGCTTCAATCAGCGTTTCGCTCCAGGCGACTGTCTCAGACAAATGATGTACGGCCGCGTTCGGATGCTGAAGATCGCGCAAGGGTGCGGGCGCCACATTGCCAAGATCGGCAACATGATGCCCTAGCTCTTCAAGCGCGGCTTTCAAGCCGGCAATGCGCAGAGCACTCGGTCCCATCTCGCATCCCAACTGCCCTGCACCAATCTGCAGAGGCACTCCGATCAACTTGCAGTTCATCGCTATCTCCAGCTTTCCAAACCTTGAGACATGACACCACATCAAGGTGGCAGAATGAACAGCACTGATTGGCAAATTTCTCCAATTGGCTTACCATTATGTTCAATGAACCTGCCATATAAGGCTATCCGTATGGATCATCTCGACGAAAAGCTCATCACCCTTCTGCGCCACAACGGCAGACGGAGTATATCGGACCTTGCGGTTGAAACCGGCGCTTCGCGCGCCACCATCCGCGCTAGAATGGAAAAGCTGGAGCAAAACGGCGCGATCATCGGCTACACCGTGATCCTTCGGGCGGATGCAGTAGAGAATGCCGTGCGCGGCATCATGATGATCGAGATCGAAGGACACGTCACCGACCGCGTCATCCGCGCCCTTGGCGGCATCTCAGAGGTTTCCGAAATCCATTCCACCAACGGGCGATGGGATCTGATCGTCGAACTGAGCGCGGCAACGCTAAGCGAATTCGACGCTGTGCTGCGCCGCATACGCCTTGTTCCCGGCATCACCGGCAGCGAGACCAGCCTGATCCTTTCGACACAAAGGTCCACGAAAGCGAGACTTTGATACGGCCGAAGAATAAGCTTTGGGAAAAATGCATTTTTCGGCTTGCATAGCGAACCAAATCATCTATATGACGACCCACCAAACGAAAGCGCCCGGCGCTCTTCGAAGTTGGGGAATAGTTCAATGGTAGAACAGCGGACTCTGACTCCGTCGATCTTGGTTCGAATCCAGGTTCCCCAGCCAATTCTCCCTAAAATGTCTTAATTCCTTGATTTTCCAGTCGTGCCGGATATCGTTTTGGCATCAATGGCGACCTGATGCCCAGAACTGGTGCCCAGAGGTGATGCCCACGCGAAACAGACGCGATGGACGAGCTTCCGGGAAAAGACAGGGCATTCGTCATGGCCGTCCGCCACGAAGTCGAGAATCTGATCCGCCGCGGAAACATCTTTTATTGGCGGCCACGCGTCCCGGCCGCTCTCATCAACTGCGGTCCCGGTAGCCGCCTTTCACTCAGCCTTCATTGTTCCGACCATAGAAAGGCTCAGATGATTGGCCGGAAGCTCAACACGCGACTGGCCGAATTGAAGTTGAACTCGAAGGAAATGATGTCCAAGCAACAGCTTCAGAAACTGTTCGAGCATGAGCGCGACAAGGAACTCGAGCGACTCGACGAGATCAATATGCTTGCCAGGCGCAACGGCCGTGGCGGGGATGTCGAGGAGATGGAACTTGATCTCGAGGCCGGTTGGGCCTGTCAGCTCGTCGCGAAGTTCGGGCCAAGAGAACCAGGCTGCTTTTAGCCTAATCAAGGAGGCCGGTGCCCTGAATGCTCGCTCATGTGGCCGGGTTGCCGATCATCCGCAGGTGTCGGATTTCGACCGGCTTTGCCAGCAGTCTGTCTATCTGCGATAGAAGCGGCACAAGATGCGGCATTTTCATGTGCTGGTCGAGGTCTTCCTGGCTCCTCCAGTTCTCGTAGAAAACGAAGACACAGTCATCGGCCGCGTCCACATGGAAATCATAGTTGATGCAGCCAACTTCCGCCCGCGTCGGAGCTACCTGATTACTGAGGATGGCCTGTAGTTCATCGCGGTATTCGGGACGGGCCTTTACTGTTCCGATAATGGTGACGGTCATGATGCTGTCTTCTTCTGGCTGAGGGCGACGGCCAGGATGATGATGCCGCCGCGGGCGATCAACTGCTGGCTGAATTCCAGACCCATCAGAATGAGGCCGTTGTTGATAAGCCCGATCATCAAGGCCCCGACGATGGTACCGACCACGGTACCCTTCCCGCCGAACAGGCTGGTGCCGCCAAGCACCGCCGCTGCGATGACCGAGAGTTCGTCACCCTCGCCAAGCTGGAAGCGGCCTGATTGCAGACGCCCTGCATACAGCATGCCTGCCAGAGCCGCCGCACAGGACGACATTACCAGAACCTTGAATTTGATGTTGCGGGTATCGATACCGGAATAGCGTGCAGCGGTTTCGCCGCCGCCGGTCGCGAGCACACGGCGACCAAATCCTGTGCGCCGCAGCACCATATGGCCGATGACGCCAAGCATGAGCATCCACACCAGCAGCACGGGAATCCGACCAAGATTGCCACCGCCGAACAGCCACGAATAGCCGGGCGAAAGGATCGGAACCGCAGCGGTCGCGGAAATCCACATGGCGACGCCCTTGGCGATGCCCATCATCGCCAGCGTCGTGAGAAAGGATGGAATGCCGACGCGCGTGGTCAGCCAGCCGTTGAAGGACCCGACCGCTAGACCTGTGGCAATCCCTGCCAGCACGCCTGCAAAAGGTCCGCCGACGGCTATCGCCATGGCGACGGTCACCGTCGTCAGGCCTGCCACCGCGCCGACCGAGAGATCGATCTCGCCCGCCGACAGCACGAAGGTGATGGCTATTGCCATGACAGCGATCATCGCCGTCTGGCGCACGATGTTGAGCAGATTGTTGGCTGTCAGGAAGCCCTTGTCGTTCAGCGTCACCGCGAACACGACAAAGATGGCGATGAAGCCGATATAAATGATGTTCTGGCGCCAGTTGGCGGCGAAAGCCTTAAGCATTGATCGTCTCCTGGGCTGCGAGCGCCCGCTGTATTTCGGTCTGGAGCTTTTGCTCCGCTGCCTGCAGGCGATGCGCCGGGTCGTCCACCGCCACTGCCGGATCGTCGAAAGCCTCGCGGGGAAGGTCCGAGTGAACGCGTCCATCCGCCATGACGAGAATGCGGTCGCAAGCGGTCAACAGTTCCGAAAGCTCCGAGGAGATCATGATGATGGCCTTGCCGGAGGCGGCAAGATCCCGCACCAGACGAATGATCTCCGACTTCGAGCCTATGTCGATTCCGGCTGTCGGTTCGTCGAGAATGAGTATGTCGGGATCTGTGGCCAGCCACTTGCCGATCACCACCTTCTGCTGGTTGCCGCCGGATAGCGTGGCCACCGCGTGGTCGCGGCTCGCCGTTTTGATCGAAAGCCGCGCAATCTGCCTGTCCGTGAGGTCGACCACGGCCTTGCGGTCGACCACACCGGCACGCGACAGCCGTTCGATGACCGCGAGCACCATGTTCGATGCCACCGAATGCGCAGGAATAATGCCCTGGGTGGCCCGCGCCTCTGGAACCAGCGCCACGCCGTTGTCGATCGCATCGCCGGGCTTACGGATCGAGACCTCCCTGCCCTTGATGCTGATCGTGCCGCTTGCAGCAGGATCGATACCGGCGAGCAGCCGCGCAAGCGAAGACCGTCCAGAACCCAGAAGCCCGGCCAGGCCGAGGACTTCGCCGGCGTGGAGCGCGAAGGACACATGCTCAGGCTTGTGCGCACCGCTCAGATTGCTGACCTCCAGCAAGACCTTTCCCCTGACGGAAGAGCCGCGCACGACGTCCGAAAGTCCTTTCGAGCGCTTGCCGACGATATGCTCGATCATGGTGTCGATCGGCAGTTCGGAAAGCGGCGCGGTGACGACGTGCCGGCCGTCACGCAGAATGGTGGCGCGGTCGGCGATGCGGGCGATCTCGTCCATGCGGTGGCTGACATAGATGATTGCGACACCCTCGGCCTTCAGCTTTTGAAGGAAGACGAAGAGGCGTTCGACGTCGGAGACCGCGAGCGCCGTCGAGGGCTCGTCCAAAACGAGAACCTTCGCATCCTGCGAAATCGCCTTGGCGATCTCGGTCAACTGCTTCTGGCCGGCACCGAGATCGCCGACCAGGGCGCGGGGATCGACCGAGACCTCAAGCCGCGCAAAAAGTTCAGCGGCGCGGCGCTCCGCGTCCGCATCGTTGATCAATCCGGTGCCGGTGCGGCTTTCACGCGTCAGGAACACGTTCTGCGCCACCGTCAGCGTCGGGATAAGGCTCATTTCCTGGTAGTTCATGGCAATGCCGGCGTCACGTGATTCTTCCGGCGTGTGAGCCGTCAATGCGCGTCCGGCGACGACGACCGTGCCCTGATCAGGCCGATGAACCCCGTTCAGTATCTTCAGGATCGTGGATTTGCCAGCGCCGTTGCCGCCCAACAGGGCATGAACCTCGCCGGGCAACACCTCGAGATCGACGCCTTCAAGGGCGCGGACGCCCCCGAAGGATTTCGAAATGCCTGTCATCCGAACGGCTGCGGCGCTGTCGTTCATCCCACCTTCTCCCATACACCCGACTCACCGGAGCGGATAAAAGCATCCGCGACAAGTTCGGTCAGCAGGCCGTCTTCAAAATTGGGGCTCGGCTGCTTGCCCTTCGCGATCGCCTGGAAGAAGTCGTAGCACTCGACGATCTTCGTTTCCGAATATCCGATGCCAAGTCCCGGGATCGGCCAGAGACCGCCACCATAGGGGTGCGCCGGGCCGGTATACACGGTGCGGAAGCCGCGCGCATCAGCCGGGTCGTCCGCAAACATGACCTGCAACTCGTCACGGCGTTCGTAGTTGAAGTGAATCGAGCCCTTTGTACCGTGGATTTCGAGCGTGATGAAATTGTTGCGCCCATAGGCATTGCGGGTCGCCTCAAGGCTACCGATCGCACCATTGGCAAATTTCAGCATGGATACGACTTCGTCGTCCACATCCACGTCGCCACGTTCAGCGTCGGCCGCTTTTTCCGCCGCACCAAGTTTGTCGATACCGCCCTGTTGAAGCGGACGGGTCTTGTTGTAGGTCGTGGTCAGCGCGATGACCTCCGCAATCGGCCCTGCCAGATAGTGCGCGAGATCGACCACATGGGTGCCGATATCGCCGACCGCGCCCGAGCCTGCGATCTTCTTCTGGAAGCGCCAGGAAAGCGGTGAATCCGGATCCGCCGACCAGTCCTGCAGATAGGTGCCACGGAAATTGAGGATGCGACCGATCCGACCCTCATCGATGTACTTCTTCGCCAGAGCAACGGCTGGGGTGCGACGGTAGTTGAAGGCCACCATGTTGATCACGCCGGCTTGTTTGACCGCTTCGGCCATGGCGCGGGCTTCTTCCACGGTGCGAGCCAACGGCTTCTCGCAGATGATATGCTTGCCGGCCTTTGCCGCCTCTATGGCGATCTCAGCATGGACATTGTTCGGCGTGCAGATATCGACAACGTCAACATCCGGCCGGTTGACCGTGGCGCGCCAATCCGAGGAAGCTTCCTCGAAACCGAAGCGTTGGCGGGCTTCCTCGGCCATGCCGTCCGTCACATCCACTACCACCTTGCGGTGCGGGATCGCCGGAGCCGGCCAAAAGAACATCGGCATAGCGGCATAGGCCATGGCATGCGCCTTGCCCATGAAGCCGCCGCCAATCATGGCGACGTTCATCACTTTCGTCATCGAGGTATCTCCTAATTTGGTGCAGCCACACGCTGCTCAACATGCCGGCAGGATCAGCGATCGCCTTACCGGGGCTCTCCTGGCGCGGCGCGGTTTTTCCGCACCGCGCGCTATAAGCGATTTAGTTGCCGAGGCTGGACTTGACGTTGGCGGTCGCTTCGGTCGAATAGACCGTCTTCCACGCATCTAGCAGGCTGTCGCGGGTGACAGGCAGAGCCGGCAGGGCGACGAAGGCTGGGGCTGTCTTGCCCAGAAGGGCATAGCCGGCAAGCTTGGCTTCCACGACGCCCGCATCATAGGGCCGCTGGGCGCCGAGGCCCTTGACGAAACTGTTCTGCGCCATCGAGATCGCCACGTTTTCGCCGAGGTCGATCGTGGTGATGATCAGGTCGTCTCGGCCGGCATTTCGCGCTGCGGCGATGACGCCTTCGGCGGGCACGTCCCAGACCGCCCAGATGCCCTTGACGTTCGGGTTGGACGTCAGAATTGCGCCGGCGGCCTTTTCTGCGTCACCGGAGAAATCCGGGCCGCCGATGCCCTGCTCGGCTACGATCTTGATATCGGGATAGTCCGACGCGATGGTTTTCTTGAAGGCGTCATAGCGCTGCTTGGTAACGAAGAAATCCGCAGCGTGGAACACCAGGCCGATATCGCCCTTTCCACCGAGTGCCTTTGCCATCAGATGGGCGGAAGCAACGCCATTACCGTAATTGTCGGCGGAGACGACGGAGACATAATCCTTGCCAGCCTTGAAGCCGGCAGGCACATTATCCATGAACACCAGCTTGGTGCCAGCGTCCGCTGCGGCCTTGTAGGCCGAGGCCGTCGAAGTCGGATCGGTTGGGATGGAAACGATGATATTCGGCTTCTGCGCCATGATGGTTTCGAGGTCGGCCACCTGCTTTTCGGGCTTGAAGCCGGCATCCGTGACCGCAATGACCTTGATGCCCATGGCCGCGAACTGCGTCTGCAAGCCGTTGATCTGCGCGCGAGACCAGTCATTGCCGCCGTAATGCATGACGATGGCAGCCGTGGCACCCATTGCCTTGACCTTGGCAAGTTCCTCGGCGGTCAGCGAGACGCCGGAGGCGGGCGACGGGTCTTCACCCGACGGTCCCTTCGACAGCACCGATTCCTGCAGCTTGGCGAGCGCGGTATCGGGATCGGCGGCAAATGTCGGGGCCGCGATGGACAGCACTGCCGCGATGGCCGCGGAGCACAAAAGAATGCGTCTGGTAATCATGGTTTCCTCCCGTGGATGGGGCACAGCCCCGGTGGCCTTCAATCCGTCTTGAGATCGGCCGATTTCAGATAAGTCATACTGGCACGAGCGCCCTCCAGCGGATCGGTCCAGGCATCGAGTTCCGCGCAGATCCAGCCGGCAAAGCCGATCTCGCGCAAGGCGGCAATAATGCCGTCGGTCGGTACGTCACCACGATCAAGAGGCGTGAAGGCAAACGGCTCGCGCTGCAGGCCCTTGAGGTGGACATAGGAAATACGGGACGCATGATCGCGTATAAGCTGCGCAGGATCGCCGCCTGCTGCTGCGAGATGCGCCGTGTCCGGGCAGAAATCGATACACGTCAGGCCGAAGATCTTTGCGACCTCCTCCGGTCCCTCCACGATTGTGGAGAGGTGGGGATGATAATGGCCGCGCAAACCGTGTGCGCTCGCAATTTCCCCTACCCGATCAAGCGCTGCCGCGAGCTTGTGAAAATCCGCCTCCCGCGTTCCGTCGAAACGCTTTGCGCCGCCGCCGACAACGAGATGCGGAGCACCGAGTTCGGCGGCCCGTTCCGCAGCGCGCGTCACGCGGGCCAACTCCTCCGGAAGGATATCGTCGAAGATGAAGTTTCCGCCAGCATATGCGGCGACAATGCTCAAACCATTGTCGGACAGCAGGGCACGCATATCCGCCGTGGAGAAATCGAGCAGGTTGCCATCGAAAAGCTCCACGCCTTCATATCCTGCCGCTGCAATATCGGCGAAGGCACGCCTCATGTCACCGAAGGTCCGGTAAGAGAGCTGTGTAATCGAGGTGACGCCAACGGCACTTCCGCCGAGCTCCCCCCAGCAATTGGCATGATAAGCCAGCTTGCAACGCTCCATGGTCATCTCCTCCTCAAGACATTTCCACCTTATATCGGTTTGAGTGCGCCTTTAAACCACTTATGTCAACATTTAAAATGCATTTATCGGCAAACTTATGCTGTTTTAATACAAAAGTTTGTTGTTGCACGTCTCAAGGTGAGGATTTATCAAGGGTTATCCGCTTGGTTCGGGGGGTGAAAGGAATAGATATGCCTGCTACGGCGAAGATGGACGCCGATATGCACACGCGACGAAAGGGGCGTCCGCGCACGGCGGAAACGGCTGCGCCCAGCCTTGTGGAAATTCTTAACCTAGTGCGCACGGAAAAGGCTACGACCCGTCAGGAACTGGAGCGTGAAAGCGAACTCGGCCGCGCCGTGGTGGCAGATCGCCTGGGGACGCTCGCCGAACTTCGGCTCGTTGATGAGAGCGAGCTTGGGACGGCTACAGGCGGTCGGGCGCCGCGGCTCGTGCGGTTCTCCGCAAATCGCGGCAGCATCCTCGTCGCCACCCTCGACCAGACTGCACTTGGCGTCGGCCTTGCCGATCTCGGTGGCCATCTGAGGATGGAACATCACGAGGCAGCGGACCTGACGCAACCTGTCTCTACGCTGCTCGACCGGCTCACCATGCTGTTTCGCTGGATCCTCGATATGCAGCCGGACGCCGGCGAGCTATGGGGCATTTCCATCTCGGTGCCTGGCGTCGTGACCGACGCTGGCGAAAGCTTTTTTCAGACTGGCACACCCCCGGTGCTGCCGGGATGGGAGAGCTTTCCGCTGGTCGAGAAACTGGTCGAGGGATTCGACGTTCCCGTCTGGCTGCGGTCCAGCGTCGAGACCATGACCATGGGTGAATTTCACTCCGGCGCTGGCGTCGGCCACCGGGCGATGCTGTTCGTCAAGATCGGTAAACGTATCGGCGCTGGGCTGGTCAGCGACGGTGCGCTGTTCCGGGGCGCACAAGGCGCGGTCGGCTTGATCGGCTCCGTGCCGGTGAGTTCGGGTGAGAGGCACGGTACGCTGGAGACCATGGCCGGCTCGGAGGCAATAATTCGTGACGGCCGGTTACAGGCGGAGAAGGGCTTGAGCCCGATCCTCGCCGAGCATGCCCGGCGCGGCGCCGAGATCACGGCGGTCGAAGTGGCGCAGGCGGCGCATATGGGCGACGCGGCGGCCATCGATATCCTCTCGCAAAGCGGGCGTATGATCGGCCAGGTCGTGGCGACGCTTGCAAACATGCTGAACCCGGAACTGATCGTGCTCTCCGGGTCGATCGCTCAGAGCAACGATATCCTGCTGGCAGCCGCTCGCGAGGCCATCTATGGCGCATCCCACCCGTTGGTCAGTCGCGACCTACAGATCATCCGCTCACAGATGGGCAGTTCCTCCGGCCTCGTCGGGGCTGCTATCGTGGCGACGGAAAGCCTGTTCTCGCCAGCCGTTCTCCGTGACTGGATTATGGCAGGGCGCCCGCAGGCGCATCCACAATTCGAGGCCGTTCGCGGCCGATTAGAGGCGCAGACCGCAGCCGTTGCAGCGGTCATGCCGCCGCCCAAAACTTGAGGCGTGTCGATGGTGATTGAAGGACTTGGTCCCCATGGCGAACGCGCATCCGCACCAGAGCGGGTCTTGCTTCTTCCTGAGGACAAGGCACGGGCACGGGCTGCGGGCTTACGCATTGCCATCGTCCTGCATACGCTGGCGAGCGACTGGGCCAAGCAGCAACTGGCCGGTATCGTCGGAACGCTCGGCGACTGCGGTGTGGCAGTTATCGATGTCGTCGACTGCGGTTTCACGCCCGAGGTGCAGATCGAGGCGCTGGACCGTCTGATCCGCGAAGCACCGGACGCCATCATTTCGCTCCCGGTCGCCAATGCCAAGGTCGCCACGGCCCATGCGCGCGTTTCCGCCGCCGGAATCAAGCTCGTGCTGCTTGATAATGTCCCGACTGGTCTACTGCCGGGCAAGGATTACGTATCGCTGATTTCAGCAGACAACTTCGGTCTCGGCAAGATGGCAGCAGAAGGTCTCGCGCCCCATCTCGGCGAGGAAGCCGAGGTCGGTGTGCTCGGATACGAATCGGATTTCTTCGCGACCAACGAGCGCGAGATCGCCTTTGTGAAATGGATGCGTATCAACCGACCGCGCCACCGCCTGCATGTCGCCCGATTCCCTTCCCTCACGGAGGCGGGCGCGACGGCTTCGGCGTTAGCAAAAAAGCTTCCGGACCTAAAAGGGCTGTTCGTGGTCTGGGATACGCCGGCCATCGCGGCGGCGGCCGCTCTCGTCTCCGCTGGCCTGTCTGTTCCGATCGCCACAGTCGACCTCGGCAAGGAGGCGGCCATCAGCCTCTCGGGCGGCGGGCCAATTGTAACAATTGCCGCCCAGCAGCCATTCCGGCAGGGGCAGACGGCCGCCTCGACAACGGTAACCGCTCTCCTCAGTCGCCTTACGCCAGCCTGGGTAGCCCTGCCCGGCGTTGCGGTAACTGCCACAAATGTGGTGGAATCGTTCCAGACGATCTGGCGGTCTCCGGCGCCTCGAGAAGTCTTGAGGCAGCAGAAACTTCTCCGCTGAGTTTGGCTCATCTGACGATTTTGTTGCGAGGCGATCCTTCGTCGGTCCAAAAATTGGACTGATGAGACCAGAACCCGGATTGGTCTCATGCGATGGGCTCCGTGCCGCCACACGCACAACTTCGGTGCGCTGCGTGATATCCCACCCTTTTGCGCGTAAAGTTCAGCGCATCGATCCGGAAATAATTGCCGCTTTAGCGCCCTGTTGACTGAGGCCCAAAGCCAGGGCACAAATGAGATATCCATGGTCGCTCGCGACGGGGAAAACACAGGGAATTTCAAGACTAACCCACTAAGCTATTGAAATCATGTGAGAATCCAGGTTCCCCAGCCAATTCTCCCGAAAAGCCCTTAATTCCTTGATTTTCCAGTCGTGCCGGATATCGTTTTGGCATCATTGGCGACCTGATGGCATCGTCAACTAAACGAGCCTGGCCATGGCTGTGAGATGACAGGGCTTGATAGACCGTGACTCGCTGTACCGCCGCCATCGCTTCCCGTCGAGATCATAGCGCACGCTGTCTGGCTCTTACTTCGGTTTTCCTCTCAGCCTACGAATGGTCGAGGACATGCTTGCGGCACGAGGGATCATTGTCTCGCATCAAACAGTCTGGCTGTGGGAAGAGAAATTCGGGCGGGACTTCGCCAGCGAAATCCGTCGCCGTTCAGTTGGTCGGCTCAGCGACAAGTGGCATCTCGATGAGGCAGTCGTTTCGATCCGTGGCAAGAAGCGCTGGCTCTGGCGTGCTGGCGATCAGGACGGCTTCGTGCTCGAGGTTCTGGTGAACAGCCGCCTAAATGCGAAGGCGTCCAGGCGCCAGATGCGCAAGCTGTCGAAGAGCCAGGGGGCGCGCCGCGGGTGATGATTACCGATAGGCTCCGGTCCTAAGACGCCGCAAAGCGCAAGATCATGCCAGGTGTTGAACATCGCTCTCGCGAGGGCTTGAACAATCGGGCAGAGCATTCCCATCAGCCAATCCGGCGGCGGGCTCGGATTATGAAACGCTTCAAGTCAAGGCGACACCTCCAGCGTTTCGTCTGTATCCACGATCCCATCGCCAAGCTGTTCCACATCCCCCGCCACGAGATCTCCTCCGGTCATCATCGCGAATTGCGTTCAGTGGCGATGAACCTGTGGGCGAAGATCGCCGAGCATGATCGGAGAAATAGGCCGGTGCAATGGCCTGCCCTTGTTGCGGTTAGGATTACGATGCCATCCAGATTCTGCTTGGTTACACCAAGATCGAGAACAGAGTTAGGTATCTCGGCGTCGACATTGAGGATGCACTAGCACTGGCCGAACGGACGGAAATTTAAAGGGGGACGGCTCTGCACGTTGTTGGCCACGCCCGACTCTCGCGTGAGCCTCTCGAAAGACTCTATCCGCTTCGCGCGTTCTTCTCAGACCTAGAGGTCGCCGCGTGAGATACCGGAAGGCGGACATGGATCACGAATGCGCGGCAGCCTCTCTAAGGCCTCGTCGCAAAATGCCCAAAGCTGCAATCCAATGCTTCGGTGGACAAACCGTAACCCAGATGCGTTTGAAGAGGCCAGTTATGAGCACGGTAGTGGTTTACCCTTAGCGGCAGCGTAAATTGAACCGACGCGCTACACCACCTCGATCCGCCTACCGTCCTCGTAAGCGCTTCTTAGCCAATCATTGCCTGGCTCGAAGATGGTTCGGACGATGGTGGCCAGCGAGCCTTAAGCTTCATACAATTTGCGAAGAAAATTCTCAGAACTCAGCACAAGCGCAACAGATTTCTTCATATTTACTAAAATTAAAGTCACCCGGCCAATCCGTGGAGTACAGCCTGCAAATATCGGCAGGGTTTTGATTGTCTCGTCTCGGAAAGGGTCTGACCATGCAAATCTTCAATTCTACTTCGCAGCTTGTCTGGACAGCGGTCAATAAGTCGCTGGCCATCATTGAGTTCGGAATGGACGGTGTTGTTCTGCAGGCAAATGAAAATTTCTGCGGGCTTATGGGCTACAAGCCGCACGAAATTGTCGGCTCACATCATAGCATGTTCATTGATCAGGCTGAGGCCCTTTCTCCGGAATATCGGGATTTCTGGGCCAAACTCAACAGAGGCGAGTTTGACCATCGTCTCTACAAGCGTGTTGCAAAGAACGGCCGCGAGGTATGGATTGAAGCATCCTACAATCCGATCATGCGCTCTGGTCGGCCCGTCAAAGTGGTCAAGGTTGCGACCGACGTAACCGAGCGTCAGCTTCGCTCGGCCGACCATGCCGGCAAAATCAATGCGATCGACCGCGCCCAGGCGGTGATTGAGTTTACCCCGCTCGGCGAGATTTTGGATGCCAACCGGAATTTTCTCGACGCCATGGGGTACACAATTGAGGAGATCAGGGGACGCCACCACTCGATGTTCTGCCAAGCAAGCTACGTCGAAAGCGAGGACTATCGCAACTTTTGGAGCCGACTGGCGCAAGGCAGCTATATTTCAGACGAATTTCTGCGGATCGGAAAGAACGGTAGAAAGGTCTATATTCAGGCGACCTATAACCCGATCTTTGACGCTTCAGGCAGTGTCTACAAGGTCGTAAAGTTTGCGACTGACGTCTCCCAGCGTGTACAAGACGTTGAAGCCCTGGCGCAGGCCCTTAGGCAGCTCTCCGTCGGAGATTTGACGCAACGCCTGGGCACGCCCTTCATCCGGGCCCTTGAACCATTGCGGACAGACTTCAATCTCGTGACCCGCAAACTGCATGACTCCATGTCTGCAATTGCTGAGAACGCCTCGGCGATCGCGGCAGCCTCTCAGCAGATCAGGAATGCTTCCGATGACCTTTACCGGCGTACAGAACAGCAGGCAGCCTCTGTCGAAGAGACGGCCGCCGCGCTTGAGGAGATTACGACCACTGTCACCGATTCCAGCCAGCGTGCCCACGAAGCTGGCACTCTCGCCCGGTTGACGAAGGAGAATGCTGAGCGTTCCGGCGTCGTTGTCGGTCAGGCCATTGACGCTATGGGGCGAATTGAAAGTTCCGCCAGCGAGATTGCAAGCATCATCGGCGTGATTGACGAGATCGCATTTCAGACCAACCTCTTGGCACTGAACGCAGGCGTCGAGGCTGCCCGGGCCGGTGAGGCCGGCAAGGGCTTTGCGGTGGTCGCACAGGAAGTGCGCGAACTTGCGCAGCGTTCCGCCAAGGCTGCCAAGGAAATCAAAGGCCTGATTATGGCATCCAACGAACATGTCAATCATGGTGTGGCCTACGTGAACAATACAGGCAAGGCTCTGTCGGAAATCGTTACGCAGGTCGTGCAGGTCGACTCAAACGTAGCAGCGATCGTTGAAGCCTCACGCGAGCAGGCGACGGGTTTGCAGGAGATCAACACGGCAGTAAACACAATCGATCAGGGTACACAGCAGAATGCTGCCATGGTCGAAGAGACTTCTGCGGCATCGCATTCGCTCGCCAAAGAGGCCGAGGAGTTGTTCCAGCAGCTGAGCAAGTTCCGGCTTGATGACGGCGTTCGCTCTCGCGATCGCGCCGTCCCTGCTGTGCAGCGTACAAATCAACCCAAGATCGGAGAAACGAGGCGACGTGGTCCGAAGCTTGTTCGTACATTCTCCGGAGGTAATGCACTCGCCGCCGAGGCTTGGGAAGATTTTTGATCATCGCGCAATCGTGTCAGAGCCACCAGCCTGATTCAGTTCCGTCAATCTTGATCCGCGTCGGACCGAGCACAGCCAATCGGCATGTGTTCGGGCGCGTGGGGCGCGTTCCTCCCATCACGATGCACGCATGTGCTGTCTTCGCCGCAGCGTGCACAAAGTCCCTTACGAAATCCCTGTAATGCCACATGCCGGCGTGGCGCGTTCCTATGAGCGTCGTGAGCACAATGACCAAGACAATGAAATACAGTTTCATCAGTTTGCAATCAGCTATGGTCAGTGACCTTTGTCAGCTCGATGATTTCAAACGATGCAATTGTTCGGTTTTCGCAGGAGATACAGCATCCTCTGAAGTGAAAGATTTTATCTGGCTTGATTTCGACGGCCTCGAATATCTGCAGGCAGACTATCTACAGCACGTGGATCTCGGCTTTGACAGACCTGAGGATGCCTTCGTCTTTTACTTGCCTCTTCGAGGCGGCATGGAAATTGATCAAAAATACGGTCGCGTTGTTGCTGGAACCGGACCGACAGCCGTTACGGCCCAGGACTGCCGCAGGATCCGCTTCACCCCGCTCCGCCGCCATATTCGAATTTCCATTGCACGCAAAAAGCTCATGGCGCATCTAAAACTCAAAGGGGGCGGCGCGATCCACACACCCTTGGCCTTTGAACAAAGCCCTACTGTCAACCACCTGTCGCATGTCCTAGGTAGCATGGTGTTCGCCAGCTTCGCTGCGGTGTCTGGCAACAATGGCGCGTTTGAAGAGCGACTTTCTGCGCTAGGCGGCATGATTGAGGCAGCGGTGCTGTACCTTTGGCCGCACAATTACGCCGAGTTGGTCAAATCCCAAAACCACACAATTCTTCCGATGTCGGTGAAACTGGCGATGGATATCATCGCTGCGGATCCGTTCCGACCCCTCGCAATTCTTGATCTTGCGCGCGAATGCGGTGTAAGTATCCGGACCCTCCAATACGGGTTCAAGGCTTTCGCGTCCTGCACGCCACGAGAATTCGTGCTGCAGCGACGCATGCAGCAACTAAAGCAGTGCGCGAGCGATCAAGACGACCTCGCCAAACTCAAAACGAGAGTTGGATTGGACCGGCTTCGATACCTCAATCAGCGATATGAGAACATGAATGGTCGACCTCTCGTTGAGTGGTCGTGCCTCACGGTTGGAAACGTTGAATGAAGTCCAGACCGTCATTGGCGGTGTCGCGCCCCATTTCGCTTCCTTACTTGGTCAATGTGGTTCAGTCAGATGAGCCGGAAACGGCCAGCCACCCTGAACCTGGCTGGCTTCGGTTCCGCTTTTTTCGGTCTGCTCGCAGGCCGGATACCGGTGACAGTTCGCTGTCTTGCGTGACCTGTATCCTGCCTCCCCATCCGACCTTCCCCCAGGATGCCGAAATCTGTTTCGACGTCAGATGTGAGGCTCTGATGTCTGCTGCTTCCGATTTGCTCCAGCGGAGGGTCTTCAGCGCGCCGCAGTTTTCGGATCAGCCTGACGATTTGCATCTCGTCTTGGAGTCTGTCGCCAACATCCTTCATCTTGCCGCGCGTCGAGCCTCAAGTCGAGTGGACGGACACCAGATTGAGGTATCGCTCTTCTTCGAGAGCGTCCTTCGGCTCATCGTCCTTTATTGGCCAAACAGCGAAACAGCTGAGATCGAGCTGGGGCCTGCTCGACGGCCGCCACAGGCACTGAGGCAAGCGCTTGCTTATATTGTTTCCAAGCGAGGCGTCGTCGAGAGCGCAAAGTCGGTGGCCAACAACTCCGGCACGGGGTTGCGAACGCTCGAGAAGCTGTTCAGTCACTGGGTTGGCGTTGGTGTCGCGCGCTACGCCAAGATCATGCGATTGAGTTTGCTAGACGAGCAGCAGGCGATCACGCATTCGGATTTCGCCTCCCTTGCGCCGGTGTACCGCTTCTCCAACGTTTCGAGGCTCCGTCAGGAGCTATCAAAACGCGACTGGGCAACGAAGACGGGTATCCTGCCGCAAAATCTCTATCGAGCGCTTTCGAACCGGAAGACACCACAAGATCCCGTGGTTCAGGCTCGTGCCTCATCAGCTCTGACAAAAGGAAACTCGAATGCATGATCTGCCGATCTATGATGGGGAGCCGAAGGTGGAGCCAGTCGTGCTCTTGGTTGAGGACTCAGCAGCCCTCTCGCGTTTGCTCCGCCTTTCGATATCTCAGAAGCTTGATTGCTCTGTCATCGAGTGCAAGTCCTATGCTGAAGCTGTGGCGACGATTTCTGCGGCACAGGTTACGGTCGCAGTGACGGGGCTTAACCTGCCGGACGCACCCAGTGGACAGATTCTTCATCTGCTCTCGGAAAACAAGATCCCGACAATTCTGTTCTCCGCCTCGGTCGTCGAGGATCTAGTGCTGAACTATGCCTCTCGTCGACTTATCGACTATATCGTCAAAGAGAGCCCGGGAGCTGTAGACCGCGTTGCGGCCACTGTCTGCCGGGTCGTCGCCAACGGCTCCACCTCGGCGCTCGTTGTAGACGACATGACCGCCGCGCGGTCGGAACTGGTTTCCTTTCTGCGTCGGCAAAACTTTCGGGTATTTGCGGCACGCACCGGGCGCGACGCGCTTCGGATTTTAGCTGAGAACCCCGGTGTGGAGATCGTCGTGACCGACTATTTCATGCCTGACATGGATGGTTTCGAACTCACCAAGCAGATCCGGCGCCGCTTCACATCAGACCGTATGCGGATCATCGGCGTCTCTGCGTCGGGTGATCGGCACCTGTCAGCTTCCTTTCTCAAGGCCGGCGCGTCCGACTTCATATACCGCCCATTTCTCCCCGAAGAGCTGCAGTGCAGGATCGACAACAATGTCGAGACACTGCTTCAGCTAAAGCGTTTAAGATATCTGGCCGAGCGCGATCCGCTCACCTCTCTCTATAATCGTCGCGCCTTCTTTGAGCAGGCCGATGCTCATCTGCGAAGCCTGTCTCGTCCACAAGAAGGTGGCTCGACTGGGACGGTCGCAATCATCGACATCGACCACTTCAAATCAATCAATGATAACTATGGTCACGAAATCGGCGACATCGTTTTGAAGACCCTGGCTGCGACCTTCCAGGAAATCTCCCAATCTGCGGAGGTGGTCACGTCGCGGTTGGGAGGCGAAGAATTTGCGTTACTCATGCGCACTCATAGTCTGACGCAGGGCATAGCGATCCTGGAAAAAATGCTGGCGGAAATTCGCGAAATTCGATTTACGTCCACGAAGGGCGAGTTCACCGTGACAGCTTCCGCCGGGATCGTGGAAATTGAGGTCGGCGAAAGCCTCGACAACCAATTGAATGCGGCCGACCAGATGCTCTATCTCGCGAAGAAACAGGGACGCAACCAAATCTGCAGCAATCTTCTGTTTAGCCCGCCGGCCTAGCCTAGCAAGATACACAAGGCCGGTGGAGAACGACGTCGAACCCCATCTATGGTCTGGCGCCGGGCAACAGCGCGACCCATCTGGGTATGGACCTCGGACAGATCGTGCCTCAGGCCTCAGACACTTGGCGGTTGCACTTGTGAGAGTTGAGCATTACTTACGCCGCGAATGGCAAGGGTTCTGACCTTATCTAGGTTGCTTCTGGACACCGGCACTTCGACACCGGAGGTCAGCGATACTCGGAGCCCGCGCCCGTCGTTTACAACACTTTGAATTGCCGAATAGGATACCCAATGGCTTCTGTGAGTTTGTAAACCCAGCTGAGCGGGCATCTGCGACAGTACGCCCTTCATGGTGAAGGCCTCAAAGTAGGTTGATTGGGCCGTATAGATCCTGACATAGTTTCCTTCAGCGCGTATATGCAGGATCAAGGACGCTGGAATACGTGTGCCGCCAATCACCACTGTGTGATGTTGGTCGATGACACGTTCTGCCAAAACAGGAGACGCTGGGGTCATCGTTGCCTGAGCGGCACCATCTGGTTCTTTTTTAACATTGATTTGCGTTGACGAAGGTATGTCGTCCTGCGCACGCAGTTGTAAAAGGATACGTGGAATGACAACGCTCCACAGGTAGATACTGACGTGCACAATAATGACGATGTAAAAGGCATAAAGAAAAGCACTTGGGGCGCTAAACAAATCAGGACGCTGGCGATTTACGGCCACCAGCCAGTATGTGGTGAAGAGGCTCATAAATGCGCCGGTCAAGTCAAAGATGATTGAGTGAACCTTGTGAACGAGTCCCCGTGTGACAGCCCATGCCAGGGCAATCAATGTCGCCCACGCCCCGAACAGACCAACCACGCTGGACAAAAAGTAAATTGCCGTACGCAGCCACATGGGCATTCCCAGTGTCCACGGCTGCTGGTTCATCGCAACCGTCATCAGAGACAGCCCAGAATATGTCAGCAGGATCCATGGATGTAGGAAGACGCCCGTCACTTCCTGGCGAGAAATGCTGATTGATTTCCCCGTGATCAGCGTGACATCAAACCTGTCGATCGGGTTGTTCTTGTTCATCGCCTGGTCGCTTCAGCGTGGTTTGGTTTTCGGTTTCTCGCGCCATGATGATTGACGGGCATCGACGAAACACCACTGAATTGCATCGGTGCTTCGCGTCTGCACTAAACCTATCTTGTATTGGGCGCTTGCAAGATTTGACATTCGGTCGTGCACGTATTCCGATCGCAAGACTTCCGTCAATACATCTAGATAGACCAATACCCGAAGTTTCCAGCCTTCGCGCTAGGCAATGCTAGTGCCCTGGGTGCTTGCACCTGTAGAGCCGCACCCGCAGGGTGATGCCCCTGTGACTGAAACGGCAACAGGCTACCTTTCGTCGTCCGCTACCGAAGTGTGTCTCCAAAGAGGCGAATTCGGATACACAGCTTGAATGTCTGACCGTATCGCCGGCCCAACCGTCCGCCCTGGATAGGTTGCGATGCGCGCATCCAATCGGTCGCGAATTGCATGAGACACCAAGTCATCGAGGTTGGTAAGCAACTCGTCCATGACGAAATGTCCGGCTTCTTCAGTTCGCCAATTTACAGCGCAATTTGAAAGATTTGGCTGGCATAGGCGCAGCCTATCGAGATCAATGGTGTCGTTAGAGATCTGCGACCGAGACGCCTGAGCCGGGATGCGCGCAACAACTGATCACTTTGAAGACCTCTCGCGGTGATCCGATCGGCCATCGGTAAGCAGATAACGGCCATCAGAGACGTCGAGCTATGACCAACACAAGTCTGGACCATTTACAGTATTGCTCTATGGCCGAGGCGACATCGAGAGAGATCGCCGACATGTGTGGACAGAGCCAATTCTGGTTCAGCCAGCACCAGGGCCAGGATCAGGCGCTGCTGAGCGAAGTAAGGCATCTGCGATGGCAGGACTGTGAGCTGTTGAGCGCCACGCATCTTAATGAAACGCGGGTATCGATCCGTCAGTCGGACGATGTCATCGCCTTTCTCCTGCCATCAGATGGGCAAGTTGAGGTCTCACTGAAGTCAAGGCGGACGCTGCGCACCAACGGCGCGGTTGCCTTTCCTCGGTCGCATTGCCGCGGGATGAAGCTTGCGGCTGGAAAGAGGCAGATACACCTCGGTATTCCAAGTCGCCGATTCTACCGGCACATCAAGTCAATTCACGGTCAGGCTTTCAAAACGCCAATAGATTTTGAGGAAACCCCAAAACTTGATGAGCAAATGCTGGACTGCATCGTTGGTTTGATCGAGGTAGTCTTCCAGGACGTTGAAGCCGGTCTCCTTGGGTCAGCGCTTCTTGCCAACAGGATTGAGGCGCTGGAAATATGCCTTTTGGCGGTCTGGCCAAACAGTCTGTGGCACAATCACACCGATGGGCCACCGAGTGTTGCGCCTCGCCATGTTCGTTCGGCGATCGGGACGATCCATGCTGACCCTTTCGCCCAATTCAGTATGTCTGCCCTTGCCAATAGCGGAAATGTCAGCGTCCGCACGCTTCAGAACGGGTTTCGGCAATTCACGTCACTATCGATCTCTGAGTTCGTGACCCGCTCCCGACTGAGAGCAGTCGAGGAAAGAGCGGGTGATCAGATGTTCATCGAAGCCATACGAAACAGGGTCGGTGCAGGTGCCTTCAGGAGGCTCAATCTGGAATACAGGATTAGATACGGACGAAACATCAGCGATCGATAAAGCCTGGCTGGATCATGGTTTCGGGAGCGGTTCGTTGAACTTTACAACAAGGATACATCAGAATTCGAAGCCTTCGAATGTGGCTTTCAGCGCTCACCATTCTCACGAAGGCACGGAATTTGTCTTCATTTTACGCGAAGGTCTGGACTGGGAATGCGCGTCAACATCATCGCGGATCGTCTTTGCGCGCGACGGGATCGAATTTAGGTCAATTGGCCCACAAATCCATCTCACAATCTCTCACGATAGAATGAGAGGGATCTTCGTGGAAATCCTCAATAGAAAGGTCTTTTCGCCGGTTGTCTTCGAACCGCATGTTGCCTGTCTCTCAGCCTCAGTCGTGCGTGTCGCAGCGATCCTTCGGAGGCTGCTTGTAAAGTTTGAGGGTACTAAGGTCGGCGACCTTCTTCCAGACGCCATGCTCCACAATCTCGCCCGGCTAGTAGCGCATGTTTGGCCCAGCACCAACAGTCAAGAGTTGAGCCTCTCGCCCGACCAGCAGCCACCGATCGCACTACGTCTAGCGCTCGACTACATCTATTCGAGGCGTGGGCTAGTGAAAAGCGTTGTTGAAGTTGCGTCGGTGACCAATGTAAGTTTGCGAACTCTTGAAGCCGTATTCAAGGACAAAATGTCGATTGGAATCAGGAGTTACTGTAAATACGTCACGCTGAGACACATCACTGAGGAGCTTGAAAGCGGATATCGCACGATAAATCAGATTGCTCTCGAATTTGGCATATCAAACGTTTCAAGACTGAGATGGGAAATTGGCGAATATTCACGCAACGCCGTACATGATCTGTACCCTTGGGAATTTTACCGTATCACTCGGGCGCACACGTCAGGCATCCCTTGCACGGTCCAGCCCGCTCGAGGCCGCAGTTTGATGGAAGCCAGGTGACTTCGTCCAGCAAAGCGCAATTGTGATCATAACTCGTCAGACGCGACACCCCGTTACAGCGATAGCGAGACCAGTCTATCTGATGCGTGACTACCAGACGCTGTGGCGGCTGCGTTCCCCCAATGGGTGCCTGAAAACGGATAGTATCTGGTGGTCCCGAGCCGATTTTGCGAGACCCGTTTGAGCAGGAAGTAGAGAGCGTGGTCTCTGGCTGCGCTTCGCTTTGACTTTTGCTCACGGTGATCGACGCGAGTTGAATTCTGGCAGCTAGTCCTATTCAGCAATTGTAACCTGACAGTTCGCATGCGGCCCCATTCCAGCCGCCAACCTCAGAGTAGTTCATGTCTCCTATTGGCGCGGAGGGGCCGTCCGGGCACAAAGGTGGCATCCACGGTCGCTCGGAATGGGAAAACAAAGGCGATTTTTATGCTCTTCTTCTAAGCTTTTGAAATCATGTAAGAACCCACGCTCCCCAGCCAATTCTCACTAAATCTCCTTAATTCCTTGGTTTTGCATTCGGGCCGGATACCCTTTTTGGTGTGATGGGCGCCGCGATGCCCAGGCACTAGCGTGCCGCAGCCGCCCCTTTAAGCGAAGGCGGGGATTTTGCCATGGGCGTGCATCACGAGGTAGGAAATCTGAGCCTCGCGCGGAAACATCCCTACTAGCGTCGCTGGATTCCGAGCGCTTTAATGCATTTCCGTTCCGGTAGCCGGCTTTCACTCGGTCTTCATTATTTCCGTGAACGAAAGGCTTTGGCTCGGCAGGTTCGAAGAGGCACGCCATGGCGAAATCCAGGCGCTGGACCGGATGCGCGACTAGGGGGTAATCAAGGCGTGGAACTCGGAGTCACTAAGGCGGAGCCGGACAAGCTGCTGCTGGCGCTGGAACCGTGACGGTTTCTTGCTCGAGTGGCTTTCGTTATGGCTGAACCGCAGGTATGGTTCCTCAGCCTCCGGTGGAATTCGGGCATAGCTTGGTCCTAGACCATTGCTTCAACGAGACACCATTACGCTGTTGCAGACGGGCGACAAAGGTATAAGCTCGATCGGCAAGTTAAAGTCGACGAGAAGCGTCTTAGTTCACATCGTCAGGCAGCAGGGGGAGAGGCGCGACCTCTATCCCCTCCTCCAAAAGCGCCTTGGCATCTTCGAGTGATGCCTGACCGATAATGCCGCGCTCTTGCGCTTCTCCGTAATGGATCTTGCGGGCTTCTTCGGGGAATTTGTCGCCAACATCTTCGGCATTGGCCCGAACAGCGGCGACGGCTTCCCTAATCTTTGCCAGGACTTCCCGTTGCGCGGTGTCCATGGCAAGCGTCCGCATAGCATCCCTCTTGCGCGCGGTTGCGACGGAAGGGGCCATTAGCGTCTTGGTCACAGTGCGCGAGTTGCATACTGGGCACTCGATCAGCCCGCGTTCGACCTGGCTGTCGAAATCAGCGCTGCCGGAGAACCATCCCTCAAAGGCATGCGCATGGTCACAGGTCAGCGAGTAGCGTATCAAGCAAAATTACTCCGGGAGCGCGCGCCTGAAGCCACCGTGTCGAGCTGGAAATCGCGGGCATTCTTCAGATTTGGGATCTTGCCTCGGACGGCTGCGACCTCCTCAGGATCGATATCGGCCAGAATGACCTCCTCGCCAGAGCCGCCTGCGGCTGCCAGAACCTTGCCCCACGGATCGATGATCATCGAGTGACCAAACGTTTCACGCCCGTCTTCATGCGTTCCCCCTTGAGCAGCGGCAATCACAAATGCCCCGTTCTCGATAGCGCGGGCGCGCAAGAGAATTTCCCAGTGCGCTTCACCGGTTTGTTTGGTGAAGGCTGCGGGAACGGTCAGGACCTGAGCGCCGGCCACTGCCTCCGCACGGAAGAGCGTTGGAAAACGCACGTCGTAGCAGATCGCGAAGCCGAACGTCGCCAAAGGCAGTTCAGCAATCCTCGCCGCTTCACCGGGATGATAGGTCGCGCTTTCGCGCCAGCTTTCGCCATTATCGAGATCGACATCGAACATATGGATCTTGTCATAGGTGCAGATGCGACCGCCATCGGGCGCGAAGAGAAATCCGCGATTGGCGATCTTGCCATCGGGACGGGCAATCGCGGTGGAGCCAACATGGACGTAGATACCGAGTTCGCGAGAAAGGCGGGCGGCCGTGGCAACGATGATGTCGCACGCCTCATCTTTGAGGACGGCCTGCAGCGCGGTCCGATCGCGCTGTAGCGCACCGGTCATCTCCGGCGTCTGCACATAGACGGCGCCTTGGGCCACCGCCTCCCGCACTAGCCTCTCCATAGCTTCAGCGTTCTTTTTCGGGTCTGTTCCCGAGCACATCTGAATTGCAGCGGCCTTGAAGCTCATGTCTCTCTTCCCAATGTCATTTCGCATTTAATCGAATGTTATGCTGCAAGAAGCGGATCGAGCTTCCCATCCCGATCAAGCGCGTGGAGGTCGTCGCAACCGCCCACATGCTGGTCACCAATAAAAATCTGCGGAAAGGTGTTCCGGCCGGATTTATCCATCATCTCCTGACGATACTGAGCGTTCTCGGTCGCATTATATTCGGTGAAGTTCACGTTCTTGCTTTGCAACAAAGCCTTGGCGCGAGCGCAATAACCGCAGAAATCGCGCGTATAAATCGTTACGGATGCCATGTATCTGAACCTCCACAATGGTGCCTGAGACGTCAATTGGCATGTCATATAGGCCCGGATATAGCCCTTGCAAAGGTCAAAACCGTCACATCTGTCGCGCCGGATTTTTTCAACCGTTTTGCCGCCGCCGAGACGGTGGCGCCCGTCGTATAGACATCATCGACGAGAATAACGCGCTTGCCGAGAATATCGACCTCACTGCCCGGCGAAACCGCGAAGGCTCCCTTGACATTATTCCTGCGCGCAACGGCAGAAAGTCCAACCTGGCGGGTCGTCGACTTCACACGGATCAGCGTCGCGGGGAGATAAGGCTTGCCGGATATTGCGGCGAGATGGCGCGCGAGTTCGGCGGACTGGTTGAACCGGCGGGAGAAAAAGCGCCAACGATGAAGCGGAACCGGAAGAATGCAATCGCATTCACAGAGTGCCTCGCCACCTGCCCTAGCCATCCACATAGCCATCAACTCCGCAAGATCGGTACGATCCTGATACTTCAACTGATGAACGAGCCTGCGCGCCGGACCTTCGTGGATGGTGGCGGAGCGCAGACGATCAAAACTCGGTGGATCGGATATGGCTTCCGCGCTGACCATACCTTCACCGTGATCGTAGATGAAGGGCGTCCCCAAGACCTCACAATAGGGTCGCTCAATGAACTTGATCTCGGACCAGCATTGAAAACAGAAAGCCCCGGCGCCACCTGTGGCACGACTGCAACCGGCGCAGGCCGGTGGATAAATGAAGTCGCCGATGAGACGAAGCAGCCTGCGCAGTGGCTGCATGACAATCTGCCTTGGCATCATCGTGTTCCTTCCCCTCTATGCTTGACATTAATGGGAAAGGGGTGCCTCTGCGACAGCAAAGTTTTGACAGGTTCCCCATGGATATTCTCTTTGACCCGGCGCTTATCGAACGACATCGCCACCGCGCATGGCGGCTTGGAGATCGTCAAGCACATTTCCTGCTCGATATTGCCGCAACCGAAATTGCCGAACGTATTGCCATCGTCGAGCGCCATTTCGACAGCGCGATCGAACTACATGGCGCAACAGGCATCACCGCACGGCGCGTCCTGGAAACCGGCAAGGTCGGCTCGATAACCCGCATTGAGACCAGCCGCGATTTTCTGCCAGACGATGGGAGTGCAAAAGTCGCATCCCTCGAAGATTTGGCGCTCGAGCCCGCCTCCAGCAACCTCGTCATTTCACCGCTCTCCCTGCACCTGACGAATGACACGCCCGGCACGCTGATCCAGATCCGTAAGGCGCTGAAACCGGACGGCTTGTTTCTGGCCGCCCTTCCCGGCAGCGGAACCTTACAGGAGCTTCGGGACGTCCTTCTCGCTACGGAAGCGGAGTTGCTTGGAGGCGCAAGCCCGCGCGTCATCCCTTTTGCGGATGTGCGAGACATCGGTGCCCTGTTGCAACGTGCAGGTTTCGCCTTGCCTGTGACGGATACGGAAACCTATACGGTGCGCTACGATTCCATCTTCCCGCTTATGAGAGACTTGCGCGCCATGGGAATGGCAAATCCGCTGCTCGGGCGCAGCCGAACACCGCTGACCCGCCTCTTCTTCATGCGCGCCGCCGAAATCTATGCGCAACGATACAGCGATGCCGATGGCCGCATCAGAGCTACGTTCTCGATCATCTACATGTCAGGCTGGGCGCCGCATGAAAGCCAGCAGAAGCCACTGAAACCTGGTTCCGCCAATGTTCGCCTTGCCGATGTGCTCAAGGGTAAGAACTTGGACCAATCCTGAAATACGAGCGTGAATTCAAAAGAATAGAGCGTCCTTTTTGCCGCCAACGGGACGCGCTGCGCGCTACAGTTTTGGTCTGACCCTACACTCGGCAAATCTCATCCGTCTCAGCCGGCAGCACCCACCAAGGCATCTCGAATGACATTAAGGATCGTTTCCAGCCTATTTCCGATGTTTCCCACAGCCAAAATAATAACGCCGGCAATCAGGCCGACAATCATGCCGTATTCTATCGCTGTCGCTCCGCTATTACCAGCAATGAATTTCTGTAAATAACGCCAAATAATATTTTGCCCGTGCAAATCGAAAATCCTTGCCAAGCAGATGCCGTGCAGCATCTCGAGTAGACATGGCCATGACTATGCGCAGATAAAATGTTTATTTCGTTACTACGCTACGGTTGTACACCGCCAGCGACGCCCAAACGCAAGCATTACGATGCAAGGTTAATCGGATATTGATGAGAACGTGGCGATTTTATTGCTGGCGAACCTGTTTCAGGCGATCAGCAGTCGCGGCCGCTGGAATAACCATCCACAATGCAGACAGAGCCTGGTGTAGGCTGAGTGATGCTGCGACGAATACTGTAGCTCGTTGGCTGATCGCCCCGCTTGATAGAGCCGGTGCTGATCATATCGACATTGTCAGGCACCTGCGCAAAGCGGGCAGACGGAGTTTTCCCGGCCAGCATGGGCGTCACGATCAGTGAAAGCGCGATGGCCACCATTCCAAACAGAAGTGCAACATTCAAAACGCCGATCCGGCGTGACTTGGCGGAATAGGACTGGCGGTCCTCAACGGTTTTCCAGAAATCCTCATTCATAACTCGGCCTCGCTACGCGCCATTTACCAAATCGTCAGCCTTGAAATTTGCCAGAGCTTGCTAAACGATAGGTTAATGCCGTGCCGTTTCGGTACGTAAGAGACGCTGAAAGCGGTCGGATTCTCGCTTATTCACAGGAATTTTAAAGGAGATCCTGAAGGTAAGGGATCAGAGGTTCGTCGGCGGGCGGCATAGGATAATCGCGTAACGCTTGAGGCTTCACCCATTTCACGTTTTGCCCTTCGCGGCCATGCGGGATCCCTTCATATCGGCGGCAGACATAAAGCGGCATCAGCAGATGGAATGTTTCGTAGGTGTGGCTTGCAAACGTCAACGGCGCAAGACAGGCGATCTTGGTGGTGATGCCCAGTTCTTCGTCGAGTTCACGCACGAGCGTTTCTTCAGGCGTTTCGCCCTGCTCGACCTTGCCGCCCGGAAATTCCCAAAGCCCCGCGAGCGATTTGCCCTGTGGCCTCTGCGCAAGAAGAATGCGTCCGTCCTGATCGAGCAAAGCGCAGGCCGCTACAAGCAGGATTTTTTTGACCGCCTGATCCATCACGACGCGTCCTTGCCCCAGTAGCGATAGGTATAAGCCTCTTCAAAGCCGAATGTCTGATAGAGTCCGAGGGCTGCCACATTGGTCGCGCCCACCTGCAACCACGCGGTCTTCGCCCCGCTGATACGCGCCCAGCGAAGCGCCGATGTCAAGATTTCACGGCCGACACCCATGCGACGGGCCGCACTTGCAACCTCAAGCGAAAGCACACCTGCCAGATCGTTGTCTTGAACACAGATAACGGTCGCATGAGGGTCGCCTTCGACCTCTTCCTTGATGAAGAGACCCAGATTGGGTTTGATGGAACTGACGATCTCGGCAATCGCCGATCGCAGTGAGGGATCGTCGCCACTCACCCTGAGGCTAGCTTCCACGAACCTGCCGATATCATGGCTTGGTAAGTGGGCCAGCGCCTCCGGTAGCTCCGCGTTGACGAGATCCGCCGTCATCACCTTGACCTCTTCGAAAACGGTCCAGCCGTTATCGTAGAGATGGGCTCTCAACTGCGCGGGCATCAGGGTGGTTTCGCGGATGATGAGAGGTCTGCCGAAATCCTCGAAGCGGCGACGCGCTTTTTCCAGCCGCAGATCGCAATTGCCGTAGTCGGAAGGATCCAATGGGACAACGCAATTGATGCGCTTGGAAGGGTGCGAGCCCGTGAGCCGGACCTGCCAGCTGCCGTCATACGTGACCGACGACGCAGGCCAGGCGCGAAAACTCACGGCCTCGAGACGGCGTACCAGCGGCAGATTGACGGCACTGTTATGCATCGGTGTGGCCTCCACCGTTTAGCTCCGGTAGTCGCCGTTGATTTCGACATATTCCTTGGTGAGGTCGCAAGTCCAAACGGTCGCCTTGCCGTTGCCAAGTCCGATATCCACCTTCACGGAAATGTCTTGCTGCTTCATGACGGCAGACGCCTCGGCTTCGGAATAGGACGGATCACGCTCGCCATCGACGGCAACGCGCACATGCCCGAACCAGATCGCCAACCGGTCACGGTCGGCCAGCTCGCCAGATTTCCCGACGGCCATGACGACCCGGCCCCAATTGGCGTCTTCTCCCGCAACTGCGGTTTTGACCAGCG
This sequence comes from uncultured Agrobacterium sp., assembly GCA_913777615.1. Lineage (GTDB taxonomy): Bacteria > Pseudomonadota > Alphaproteobacteria > Rhizobiales > Rhizobiaceae > Agrobacterium. Next base: position 234,082 of record CAJYTK010000011.1, read on the forward strand.
GGGAGTTGGCAATCGAAAGTGCGATCTTCTTGGCCGCAGTGTCGCTTTCAGCTCCCACGACGCTAACCTCGACCATCTTGCGCGCGCCTTCGCCATCGCGCACGACCTGTAGGGCCAGATCTTTCAGTAGATCGTGGAGGGCAGTGCGGAAAGCGTCGAGTTTCGGATCATTTGCGCTTTCGATGCGTGCCTGCCCGTCCGAGGCAGCTGCGCCTGTGGCAAACAGCATCAGCGTATCGGATGTGGAGGTGTCGCTGTCGACGGTCACCGAATTGAAGGTGGGTTCGACACCGGCAGAGAGAAGCGATTGTAGCGCCGCAGAAGCGATATCGGCATCTGTGACGACGTAGGAGAGCATGGTCGCCATGTCCGGTGCGATCATGCCCGCGCCCTTGGCGATGCCGTTGATCGTGACCGTAACACCGCCGATCTCTGCAGTGCGGGTCGCAACCTTCGGATAGGTGTCCGTCGTCATGATGGCCTTGGCAGCCTCAAGCCAGAAGTCGCCATTAGCATCGGCATTCATCTGACTCAGTACACCGGCAAACTTGGACGCATCCAATGGCTCGCCGATGACACCGGTGGAGGCCAGAAAGACTTCGCTTTCGTTGCAGCCTACAGCGGCTGCAGCAGACTGGCCGGTGAGTTCAGTTGCCGCCTTGCCCTTTTTGCCGGTGAAGGCGTTGGCGTTACCGGAATTGACCACGACGGCGCGCGCGACGCCGCCAGAAAGGTTGGCGCGGCAATAATCGACAGGAGCGGATGGGCAACGAGACTTGGTAAAGACGCCAGCAACCGACGCAGGTTGATCGAACACCATCAAAAGCACGTCTGTACGGTTCTTGTACTTGATGCCAGCAGCGGCCGTCGCCATGCGCACACCGCGGATGGCTGGCATCTCAGGATAGGATTTCGGGGCAAGTGGGGAAACGGCAGCGGACATGAAATCGACCTGCATCAAAGAAAGAAATTAACACGGAAAAAGGGCGGCTTTGCGCCGCCCTGATGTAATACGCTTACTGCTGAAGCTGCTCGTCCTGCTTCTTGGACGCCTCATCATACTCCTTGCGAAGCGTCTCGTCGGAGATTTCGACCTTCTGCTCGGCCTTCTCCTTTTTGATCAGCGCGAAATACTTGTCACGCATCACCAGTTGACGGACCTGCGGCTCGACCTGTTCGAATGCAGGCGGAGGCGTGACCCGCTTGTCTTCGACCTTGATGACGTGGAAGCCGAATTCCGATTTGACCGGCTCCTTGGTATAGGCGCCCTTTTCGAGCTTGAATGCCGCCTCTTCGAATTCCGGAACCATGCGGCCCTTGCCGAACCAACCGAGATCGCCGCCATCGTCCTTATTGGAATCGGTCGACTTCTCCTTCGCCAACGCGGCAAAATCCTTGCCTGCGTCGAGCTGCTTGATCACGTCCTTGGCTTCCTCTTCGGTCGCAACCAGAATGTGAGCGGCCTTGACTTCCTCTTCCTTCGGCAGGGCTGCGACTTCCTTGTCGTAACGTGCCTTCACTTCGGCGTCCGTGATGGAGTCGGCAACGTGCTTGCGGAAATAAGCGCCGTGCAATTCACGGTCGGAGAGGAAGGCCATGCGCTTCTTGAAGTCGTCGGTCTTGTCCAGTCCTTCGGCAGTCGCCTGCTTGACCAGGAGCTTCACCTCGATGGCGCTGGAAAGAGCAGCGACCTTCTTCTGCTCATCGGGAAGCTGGGCCAGCTGTGAATCGAGGCTGTTCATAGCCAGCTCGAGTTCCGACTGACGAATCTCGAGATCGCCCACCTTGGCGACCACGGCGTCTTCAGCCGCAAAAGCAGGGAGGTGCAGACCAAGACCAGCCACGATCACAGCAGCAGCGATTCTATTGTAGCGCAACATATTGAACCTTTCGGAGACAAAGCCGGCTCCAGACGTGGTTTCCCGGCTGAAAAATCTTCCAAACACCGGAATGTGGCCATTCTGTAACGGGCAGAACCGTTGACATCATTTGCCCCCCCTCTTATCTGTCACGCAATCTCGCGTCCAGATGCGTTTCGGGGTGTCGTTCGTCATTTGTGCGTTATTGCCGATGACGGACAAAAATCGCCCGACGAAACGAAATTTCAGAAAGGGCCAGTTGGATGGTCAGTCTCGGCGGAATCGCCCGCAAATTGTTTGGCTCGTCAAACGATCGTCGCGTTCGTTCCTATCGCTCCAATATCGCTGCCATTGCCGCTCTCGAAGAGCAGACCAAGGCGCTCTCTGATGAGGCGCTCGCGGCAAAGACCGTGGAATTCCGCCAGCAGCTCGCCCAAGGCAAAACGCTGGATAGTCTTCTCATCCCGGCTTTCGCCGTTGCGCGTGAGGCGTCGCGTCGCGTGCTCGGCATGCGCCCCTTCGACGTTCAGTTGACCGGCGGTATGATCCTGAACGAGGGCGCCATTGCCGAGATGAAGACCGGTGAAGGTAAGACGCTGGTGGCAACGCTAGCCGTTTATCTCAATGCGCTTGCCGGCAAGGGCGTGCATGTGGTGACCGTCAACGACTACCTCGCCAAGCGTGACGCCAGCATCATGGGACGCCTTTATGGCTTCCTCGGCCTGACCACCGGCGTGATCGTTCATGGTCTGGACGACGACGAGCGCCGCGCAGCTTACGCCTGCGACATTACTTACGCGACGAACAACGAACTCGGCTTCGATTATCTTCGCGACAATATGAAGTACGACAAGGCGCAGATGGTCCAGCGCGGCCACAACTACGCCATCGTCGACGAAGTCGACTCCATCCTTGTTGACGAAGCGCGCACGCCGCTGATCATTTCCGGCCCGCTGGATGACCGCTCCGATCTCTACAACACGATCGACGCCTTCATCCCGATGCTGACACCAGACGATTATGAAATCGATGAGAAGCAGCGTTCGGCAAACTTCTCCGAGGAAGGCACAGAGAAGCTCGAAAATCTTCTGCGCCAGGCAGGACTTCTTAAGGGTGAATCGCTCTATGACGTCGAAAACGTCGCGATCGTTCACCACATCAACAATGCTCTGAAGGCCCACAAGCTCTTCCAGCGTGACAAGGACTATATCGTCCGCAATGGCGAGATCGTCATCATCGACGAGTTCACCGGTCGAATGATGCCGGGCCGCCGTTACTCCGAAGGTCAGCACCAGGCGCTTGAAGCCAAGGAAAAGGTGCAGATCCAGCCGGAAAACCAGACGCTGTCTTCCGTCACCTTCCAGAACTATTTCCGCATGTATTCAAAGCTTGCTGGCATGACCGGTACGGCCTCAACGGAAGCGGAAGAATTCAACAATATTTACGGCCTCGACGTGGTCGAAGTTCCGACCAACCTGCCTATTCAGCGTATCGACGAAGACGACGAGGTCTACCGGACCGGCGAAGAAAAGTTCAAGGCGATCATCGAAGAGATCCGTGCAGCGCATGAGCGCAATCAGCCGGTTCTCGTCGGCACCACCTCGATCGAAAAGTCCGAACTGCTTGCGACCATGCTGCGCCAGACCGGGTTTGAGAACTTCCAGGTTCTGAACGCTCGCTACCATGAGCAGGAAGCCTACATCGTCTCGCAGGCGGGCGTGCCGGGTGCTGTGACCATCGCGACCAACATGGCCGGCCGTGGTACGGATATTCAGCTCGGCGGCAATGTCGACATGCGCCTTGAGCGCGAGCTGGAGGGCATGGAGCTTGGACCGGAGCGCGATGCCAAGGAGCAGGCGATCCGCGAAGAAATCAAGGTTCTGAAGGAAAAGGCGCTTGCGGGTGGCGGTCTATACGTCATCGCTACCGAGCGCCACGAAAGCCGCCGTATCGACAACCAGCTGCGTGGCCGTTCCGGTCGCCAGGGTGACCCAGGACGCTCCAAGTTCTACTTGTCGCTCCAGGACGACCTGATGCGCATCTTCGGCTCCGACCGTATGGATTCGATGCTGCAGAAGCTCGGCCTGAAGGAGGGCGAAGCAATCGTCCATCCTTGGATCAACAAGGCTCTCGAGCGCGCGCAGAAGAAGGTCGAAGCCCGTAACTTCGAAACGCGTAAGAACCTGTTGAAATACGACGACGTCTTGAACGATCAGCGTAAGGTCATTTTCGAACAGCGCCTCGAACTGATGGAAGCCGACAATATCGGCGAAACCGCAGCGGACATGCGCAACGAAGTGATCGAAGCGCTCGTCGGCAAGCACATTCCTGAAAATGCCTACGCGGAACAGTGGGATATCGAGGGCCTGAAGGCTGGCGTTCAGCAGTCCCTCAATCTGGACCTGCCGCTCGATGACTGGGCCAAGGAAGAGGGAATTGCCGAAGACGATATTCTTCAGCGCATCACCGAGGCTGCGGACAAGGTCATGGCCGACAAGGCCGAACGTTTCGGCCCTGAAGTGATGACCTATGTCGAACGCTCGGTCATTCTGCAGACGATCGATCATCTGTGGCGCGAACACATCGTCAACCTCGACCACCTGCGTTCCGTCGTCGGCTTCCGTGGATATGCACAGCGCGACCCGCTTCAAGAATACAAGGCTGAAGCCTTCGAGCTTTTCCAGGCCTTGCTCGCCAACCTGCGTGAAGCGGTCACTGCCCAGCTGATGCGCGTGGAACTTATGGTTGACACACCTGCGCCAGCCGAACTGCCGGAAATGACGGCGCATCATCTCGATCCCGTCACTGGCGAAGACGAGTTTGCCATCGCTTCAGCCGCCGGTGCCGATATCTATGTACCGCCGGAGCAGCGCAATCCGAACGATCCTGCCACATGGGGCAAGGTCGGTCGCAACGAGGCGTGCCCTTGTGGTTCCGGCAAGAAATACAAGCACTGCCACGGCGTGTTCGAACAGGCGTAAATTTTTCAAGTATAAGATACAAAGCGCGGTACCCGATGGTCATCGGGTGCCGCGCTTTTTTATTCGTCTCGAGGATAAATCGATGGGGTCGCTGCGGCGCGCGATGTCAGGAAAAATCCCACCAAGCCCTCAAGCTTGTGGCTGGAACTGAAGCGCAAGGATCATGAGTTCGCGGGTCCATTCCCTGCGCGCCTCAGCCGTCGTGAGGTTGTGGTCCGCATCCGAAATGAGAACGATTTTCGGATCGCCATATTGACCACTCAACAAACGTGCTCCAGCACCGAAATTACTCTCCAGCATGCTCATGCCGACGTCACCTTGAGTGTAGATCAGCGTCACCTTTGTTTGGTTGGCGCGAAGGGAGGCAAAATCGTCATTGAGAGAACGGTGGCGCTTGGAAAAATACGGATATTTCACTGCAAGCGGCGTGAGGAATGCCAAGGCCTTCTTGAGGAGCGTGACGCTGAGATTGAATAGACCACGGAAAACACGCACCTCCCCCTTGAGAACGCGCTTCCACAGCGATCCGCTGAGAAGCTTCGAGCCATAGCCGGACAGCGATTGCCGCGTGGAACGTAGGAAGTCATCCACGTTGATGTCTTCCGGGATGTAGAAATCGAAGGCATTGACTGGCACGATACCGCTGACGCGCTTATCCATCACGCCGCTCTTGAATGCAGTCCAGGCGCCACTGCAACGACCGCTGACGACGACAGGAAGAAGCTTTTCCCGCTCGAGAAAGTCGATGGCAGCGCTTACGTCTCTCAGTTGATCTTTACGATACAGCACTTGCTCGGGCGCACCCGGCACGCAAGGACTGTCGGCCACATTTGCCATATCAAACCGGAATGATGCGATCCCTTCCCGAGCGAGATTTCGGCAAAGTTGCGCGGAAATCCGGCCCCAGCCGGACATGCGCTCATAGCCGGTCGGCGCGACGATCACCGTCGCACCGCGTCGCCGGCAAAGAGGCTCGCAGAGAATGCCGTAAAGACGGTCCTTTTCGCCAAACCGCACTGGTCTTTCTCGAAACCCATCGGCATCCAATGGTTGGGCAGGAGGTATGCGTGAGCTTTGATCCCTCTGCGGTAGCACGGTTTCTGCAGCATACTTCGATGCAACCTGAACCGACCAACGCGTGATCGATCCAATGGCTTTCTTCGACGGAACGGAAAACAGCACGTCGCGCACGAACTCATTGTAGTTCGGAAAGACCTCTGCATGAAGAGTTACTCCGAGCTTCGAAAGGTGTAACTCAAACTGCGCATCCGCCGGGCGATTGTCCTGTTTCAAAAGGAAGATCTCGGAAGAAGGCGCCTCGGCGGGAGACGATATGTTGAGCGCTCGAAGCCTCTCCGCGACGGCGTGTGGAAAAACCTGCTCGCCCATCGCAGGGCCCGAGGACGGCACCTTATGCTGCAAGGCGTCCGGATTGGCCACACGGCTCAAGGCCGCGAACTCGCGAAGCCAGTTGCGCCCGGAAAGAGCCGGGGCAGCCATCGCAAGCCCCGCCACGTTTTCCAAAGTTTCAGCAGCCTTCCATGCCAGCAGGCCGCCAAGCCCGTGGCCGACGATGATAAGATGACGAGCACCGGATAGGTCTCGAAGAGTCGCCCCCGCTACATGAATGCTGTCGAGCCAGGTATCGAGGCCCTGTTTTTCATCAAGCGGGTCGAGCGCATCGCCTGTGCCGGGATAATCGAACCGCATGCTTGCCAAGCCCTGGCTTGCCAGATCGGCGGCCAGCAAACGCCAGAACTTGCGCGCACAGAGCTCTTCGAACCCCCACGAACTCAGGAACAGAACAGCCACATCCGCAGAGTTCATGTTCGATGCAGCATCTGGTGGCCTGTAAAGGCCGACGGTATTGGCGAATGTGACAGGATGGTCAGCAGATGCCTGCTCTGCCGACGAAGATCTATCGGCCAACGAAAAACCGGCATTCATGGTCGACTTCCCTTATTTCACCACCTCATCAGCGCTAAAATCGAACAATCGGCTAAAGAAATCCTGAAGCACCTATGGTTTTTCTTGAGCAACATTTACAAATGCTTGCATGGGATGAGCGATAGGTCTTTGCGTCTTCAGAAGAAGCGCATTCAATCTTTCGTAATAGCGTGAGTCTTCTGCCGTACCCTTGAAGTTGCGAATACCTGGAAACAGATGATCGCGCTCAGCCCACCATGTTTGGTGGCCGATGGATAATGCCTTTTCCATCTTATCCGATAGCGCGTCTGGAATGCCCGGATCATAACACCAGCCGGTGCTCATCTCTTCGACGATCTCCGGCGTTCCACCGAGCCGGGTCGCAATTACGGGCACACCATACACAGCAGCCTCGATCAAGATAAGACTTTGTGGCTCCCGCCAGTGAGAAGGAAGCACGATCGCGTCCGCCACTCCATAGACATCCTCGGGAGGTCTGAACCCCAAAAAGGTGATGGGCGCATCGCCTGCGATGGAGCGCAGGTGAGCAACGTAGTCGTCGCGCCCCCGGCCGGCAACGATCAACCGAGCGGAATTCCTGTTCGGCATGGTGACGAAGGCGCGTATCAGGTCTTCGATACCCTTCTCTTCCGCCAGCGCACCGAGATAGCCGAAGGTGAAGACATCGCTCCTGGCCTCGTCGCGACCTATGAGCGGTTGGTGGAGCCTGGCTTTGCTTATGTTCTCATTTCTAAGGACATGCCACGTTGCCTTGTCGAGAACGCCCGCACGCAGGTAGCTTTGCTTCAAGGCGTCGCTGACGGCAATCACGGTCATGCCGTCACCGTCGGACTTCAACCTCGATGTCAGGACTCGGCACTTGAAGCAGGGACTTTCACAATTCCCCGTGGCGTTGAACATGCTCGATTTAGGACAAATCAGCGCGTAATCATGAAGATGCAAGCACATGGGAATATTGAGCTCGCGGCTAGCCTCGAAGAGTGCCGGCTGCATGCGAGCGCAATTATGCGCATAGATCAGATCGACCTGCTCACGCTTTAATATCTCTTTGACGTCCCTGGCGGAGACGGCGCCTACGGATGCCTTGATGTGCCAGCGGGCTTTTTCCAATCGACCAACGGAAGGCTTTTTGTGTTCGGGCAGATAGCTGTTACGCCAGTTTACCCGAACCACCCGAATACCGTCATCACCGACGCGTTCACCCGTGGGCATCAGTCTGTCACCGCGCTTACCAAGCGAGAGCACGAAAACATCGTGATGGCGCGACAACTCCTGGGCGCTCATACGCGCGACGATCTCTGCGCCGCCCTCTTCCTGGGGCGCGAATGTCTGGGATACGATACAGATCCGCATCGACTAGTTCACTTTCTTTAAACCGCCTCTTAAGGGCGATCCACCATTGCACGCCTGTATCTTTAATTTATTTAAATCTGCCCAATAATATCGACAAGCCGCTTTGCGCTCATATCCCAGGAAAACCCGGCTGCACGTCGATAGCCTTTTTCAATCATCGATACGCGACCTTCAGGGTTTTGCAGTAACTCGTCCACAGCCCTCACCATGTCCGCAGGGCGCAGCGGATCGAAGAACAGGGCGGCATCGCCGCACACTTCCCGAGCGGGGGCAATATTGGAAGACAGCACCGGACAACCGAGGAACATCGCCTCAAGCGGCGGGATGCCGAAACCCTCGTAAAGGCTGGGAAAGAAGAGAGCCGTCGCACGGGAATAAAGCGCAGCGATTTCCTCGTCGGACAGGCGTCCGGTGAAAATCACCTTCTCATCCTCCGGCCTTTCGACATCGGTCCCGGCTTGAAAAACGCTTGAGGCAACGGCTCCAACAACGACGAACTTTGGCGCTCGAGGCCCCATCATGCGGATCGCCTCGATCGCGCGACCAATATTCTTGTTTGGTGTCGGCGAGCCGACAAACAGAAGAAAAGGTTGCCCGTCCAGACCCAGCCGGGCAATCACTGACTCGTCCTTTCCGATCGCCGCCATGTGCTCGCTGCTATTGTGGACAACGGCGACGTCCCTCGCGCCAATGGTGGCCTCCAACTCCCGCTTGGAGAAATCGGACACAGTAGCAATCCTGCCACGACGCGCCAGGACGCGTCCTAGCGTGCCATGCGCCATACGGTACTTACGGGAAAAGTTTTCGGGCGTGCGAAAGATCATTGCATCGTGAATGACAGTGACCGCGCGTGAATGCAGGACGGGACCGCTGTTGCAAAGGTTCAGGAGCCTGCCCCGTCGCGCCGCTGCATAAAGGTTCGTCTGCTCCCATGCATGACCGGAAAGGCCACCCACGGTCCGTTGCTCGATGGTCTGTAGCGGCAATTCCTCCACAACGCCTTCCGGCGTCAGGATAATCCAGTCGTCCGTTGCTGCTTGCTCAGCAAGCCGCTTGTCGAGCGCCGTGACGATCGCTCTGGCAAACCGTTGAACCCCGCTCGTCTTTTGCGTCAGAAAGCGGCCATTGATGAAGACGGTCATACGAGAACACGCTCTCCGGCGGTTTCTTTTCTCAAAACCTCGTCATAAAGAGCAATCAGCTCATCATTCATTCTGTCGCTCTGATATCGTGCGTGGAAACGTCGATACCCGGCTAACCCCATATCCCGCCAGCCTGCAGCATCCTGCCCGAGAATTGCTTCGGCCAATGCCGCGCTGTCGCCGGACGGAAACAAAAAACCGGTTTGTCCGTGCCGGACGATCTGACGAAGGCCGCCGACGGCGGATGCGATGACAGGCTTTTTCGCACGCATGGCTTCCAGCGCGACGAGACCGAAACCCTCCCAGCGCGATGGCATGACGACCACATCGCATGCGGCAAGATATCCGGCAATTTCCATCGGAGATTTCCAGCCGAGAAGCTCGACATTGTCGGGAACAAACGAGACCGCATTCTGCTCGCTCTTTGTCGTGACCGTCGCGCCGATCACTTTGAAGCTCGCCCTACCTTCAAGCGTGGCTGCGGATTTCAACAGAATATCGACGCCCTTTTGACGATCGAGACGTCCGACGAACAGAACCTTGGTGATCGGATCCTTCCATTCGGCAGGAACCGCGACAGGATTTTTCCGCGACAATCCGTTTTCGATCACCACCATACGGCTCGGCGAGATGCCGATTTCAACGCCCCTGTCATATTCGTGCTGGGAGATGGCAACGATCTTCTGGCAAAATGGCGCAAGCAATCGCTCACCCCATCGTGCAACCAGACGCAAAGGCCCGAGTGTCTCCATGTCGAACGACCAGCCATGCGCGCAATAGATGATGGGCGGGAAACGCCTGCTGAGCGCGCCGATGGCGCGCGTGACCGCACCTGCGAAGGTTGAATGGGCATGCACCACATCCGGACGGAACGATTTCACCTCGGCCATTACCGCACGCGCCAGCGCGGGAAGCGATTTGTAGCGTCCCTGTCTCTTGAAGGTTATGATGCAGGATGATGGTATGTTCTGCACATGCGAAAGATGGGCATCGGGCACGAGGACACGGACATTCTTCGCGCCGTATTTGGCGATCTGGTGAGGCACGACTTCATTCAGATAGGTTGCTGGCCCGCCCGGTAGCGTTTCAAAGACGTGCAGAACCCTCATTTCCTCTTCCCCTGGACGACCGCCTTTGGCGCGGATGCGCAGTTTCTTGACGTTGGTCGTCCAACTGTTAAGTAAAACAGAATTCATCAATTCGCCACCGCTTTGCCGGACACGCCTCCCTCACATCGTGAAAGAAAGGAGCCGGTGATAGATGACGCGACTGTAACGCGGCTTTCTCAACGAACGTTTATTCAACATATTTAAAGAGTTATTTGCGATTTAGTTTCAATCGTAACGAACACTTCCCAACGGAGAGGGACAACGCGTGTGAAAATCTGCATCGTATCGCAGACTTTTGCCCCCCAGGAAGAGGGCGGCGCCGAGATGTCGGCACGCGCCGGAGCGATCGAACTCGCCAAGAAACACGACGTAACGGTCCTCGCACTCGGAAAAGAGGGCGACCCGCTGGTACCGCCCGGAGAAACAAGACTGGCGAGCAACATCCGCGTCGTCCGGCTCCCCTGGAAGAACAGTTACCTTCCAGGTCCTCGCAAGCCTTCGGTCAGTGTTGCGCATCGTGCCCGCTGGCACCTGCGAACAGCGCTCGGTGCGCTCTGCGTAAAGGGGTTGACGCAGTTCTTCAAGGACGAGAACTTCAATCTCATTTATGCGCAAAACTCGTCTTCCATGCAGCCCGCTCTGTTTCATGCGGCCGAAGATGCGAGTATTCCCGTCTGCCTTCACCTGCGCGATTATGCGATGCTCTGTCCCAAGACCAGCATGTTTCGCAGAGAGGACAATTGCGAAAAGCCTTGCCTCGATTGCAGCCTCATCAACCGTCGCCTGAAAATGCGGGGCGAGGGAATGACGGTGATTGCGGTCAGTCACTTCGTTAAGCAGCGCTTTCTCGAAAACGGAGTTCTTTCACAAGCCGACTGGCATGTGATGCATAACAAGAACACACCACTCCATTCCTTCGATAAGAGCGTCATCGGGCGAAGCAGACCCGCAGACCAAACCTTTACGTTCGGCTATCTGGGAGCCTTGGCAAAAGAAAAGGGAATTGCCGATCTCGTCGGAGCTTTCAACGGCCTGCCCTCGGGAGCAAAGGCGCGTCTGGTTATCGCCGGTCGCGGACGTTCTGGAGAGGAAGACCGTCTCAAACGTCTCGCATCCTCGCCAAATATTGAGTTTCGCGGCTTCGTCACGCCGCAGGAAATTTACCGCATCGCCGATGCAATCGTCGTTCCTTCGCTATGGCACGAACCGCAAAGCCGGATTCTGGTCGAAGCAGCCGTCTACGGCGTTCCGGTGATCGGCACCAACCGTGGCGGAACGCCTGAAATCCTTGAGGAGGGGCGAACTGGCTGGTGCTATGACCCTCACAAGCGTGGTGCTCTTTTGAACATGCTTGAAAAGGCGGTGTCGATCGGGCCAGAGCAGTGGTGGCAAAGGCGCGACGAACTCTTTCCGGGCATTGCCGGCTTCGATGGCACGGCGGAACAATCCCGATACTACGACAGGCTGGAACAAATCCTCACCCAGCTTGCTATGGGCACGGTGACGCGTAAAAACGCCATGCGGTCTTGACGAGATGCGTTCTGTCGCAGCTCTCCCGAACATGGTCAACAATATCTTAAGAGATTGCGGGCATGTTGAGGTCAACGACGTAGCCTGAACCGAGAACACAGGTTCAACTGGCCGTCACTCAGTGCCAGACACGTGAACAAGGTTTGGAAATGTCCAATCTCGCCTGGCTCATCCTCATTCTCGGCTGGCTGATCTTTCTCATCTATTACGTCAGCTCGTTCTTCAAATGGGGCGTCCTGACCTTATCGTCCTACTTCTGGCTCCGTTACACCGTTCTACCGGTACTCATCATGCCGATCTTCGCCGGATCGGACAAGAATATCGAAGCGGTTGGCAATGCGCTTTTTGTCATCCGTCAGCATATAGACCAAGCCTTCTTTCTTTCGGTTCTCGGCGTCGTATTCATGATCGTCGGCATGGCTCTTGCGGCCTTCAGTTCCGGTCGAAGCTATCTCTTTGACTTTATCGAAAGCGGCTACTCTTTCTGGCAGACACGGACCGGAGCGTGGCTGTCATTTCTAATCATTCTCTTGGCGACGGCGGGCCTCTTCGGTCTCGGAGTACGCCCATTCGAGGGGCGGGAATTTGCTTTCGAGAACCCGTCGATCCGTCCAGTCATCAATCTCTACTCCGTCATCCTGCCCACTACGGCGATCAGCCTGCTTGTCTACGGTTTCGGTCGCGGTCGCCTGTTTATCGCCATGGGTGTTTTCTGCAGTGCGCTTGGTCTGATGATCGGCACGCGTGGAGCCAGCATCGAGGCTCTTTTCGCCTTTGTCATTTGCGTCATCATCGCCTACCGCTATAGAAACCTTCTGGTGTTCGGTCTCTCGGCAACTGCCTTCATCCTCGTGGCAATTGGCATTGGCATATTGCGCTCAAGCGCGGACGGGCAGGTAGGACCGGGCCTGCTCGACAGCCTCACGGCTCAAATCTTCTACGGTAACAACTTCTCCGACTTTCGAGACTACGCTTGGATTTTGAGCGGTTTCAAAGGGCAGTTCTATCACGGCATGACCTATCTTGCCGGCTATACCGCGCTCATACCAGCCTCGATCAGCGAGTTTAGAAACGATTACCGAACCGGCGTCATCACCACCACGCTTGCAGGCCTCGACCCGGAGTTTCATGCGGGTCTGCGACCGACGCTCTTTGGCGAGGCCTATCTGAATTTCGGTATTCCCGGTGTGATCTTTGCCGCGACTTTGTTCGGCTTCTATTTCGGCAAGCTTCATTTGTGGGTTCACACCGGCCTGCCGCGCAATGCGCTCGGTGTACGCCGCGTGGCCTGCGGCTACATCGCGTTTCTCTTCATGTTCAACACGGTCTTCACGCCAAGCTTCTACTATGTCTACGTCGTGACGGCGTGGCTGATCGGCGGTCTTGTTCTATCCTGGCTTCTGACCGTTCCAGACCGATCGAATGAGGAAAAGCTTCCCTCCAGCTAGAGTTGGCTCACAAGCCATCGCTCAGGCGCTGCCGGTCGGGATTTACGCCTTAGAGCAAAGGATGGAGAGTTATCGGCGTACGCCCCATTCTGTCGGCCAACGTCTAGCCTCGCTGAATATACGCCTCGAGGACATCCTTGATCGCTCTAATATCGTTATCGAGCTTGTCGAGCTTGCTCATCATCTCCTGCTGGTTTGCCAGCAAAACCTGATGGGAGGCGATGGTAAGCTCGCTGAGATTTCGCCTTGCCTCTTCCGTATCGCGAACCAACCCCATCATAATGCCGATGTTATCGGGATTGTGGTTGAGATTCTGTCGGAGAAGCGCATTTCTGTAAATCGTATTATAGAGAAAATGAGCCGGAAGAGATTTTGTGACCGTGTTGTTGTAATGGCCGACATCGTGCCGGCGAATGTGGTGGTTCGCCAGTGCTTCAGGTGTCAAAGCTATATCGGCAATCTGTAACGCGCGCAGATTGAGGTCCCAGTCTTCGATCACCGGAAGGTTTTCGTTGAAGTAGCCGATGCGCTCGCAAACATTTCGTCTCAAGACCAGCGCGATCGGCGGGATTTCGGGCCTTCGCAGAATATCGAGGAAATCGAGAGCGGCTCCGTCGTAGCCTTTGACCGTCGATCCAACCCCGATGACGTCGGTCCCGTTTATCACTTCATCGATCTGGTTCCACTTGCTCAAAAATCCTCCAAACCGCCGGTTCTCCGGATCGAGGAGAAAAGAGGTTGCGGACGCCAGAAAAGCGGGATGCCAGCTGTCATCATCGTCATGGATCACGAGAAAAGGGAGATGTCCCAGACGAGCGCCCTTGTTGGCTGCGGCACTGGTGCCGAGATTTGTTGGATTATGAACGACCGTCAATCTCTCCGAGCGGATCTGCTCCAGGAATTCCGCCAGCAGCGCGTCAAGGGTTTCGACACAGCCGCCATCATTGATGAGATGAATGTGCCAGTTTTCGTATTCCTGGTCGAGAACGCTTCTGAGCGCTCTCCTTAGCAACAAGGGCCTGTCTTTGGTTCGTATGACAACATCAACGCCGTCGCTGCGAGAGTCGTCTCGAATTTTTTCCATGCTGTTTGGAAACATGTTCATCGACAGAATCGTCCTCGGAAAGATTGGCGGATTTTCCAGCCGTTTGGGACTCGCATCTCGATATCCGCGACAATCATGCTGGTATGTCGATACAGGATTATTGAGGAAGCCTTGTGTGAGGCTGTAACCCTATCCGGCTTGACAATCGCACACCGAGGAGAGCGCAAAGCATGCCGCCGCCAAGATGGCAGGCAAGCCGAACGGGTTCTGCGATGCGCCCGATCAGCCCAGCCTCGGCTCCTGGTACATGCCGGCTGGCAACCGGTTTCAGGCGAATGTTGCCAGCCAACGATCAATCAATTCACTCTTTGACGTCCTTCGGGCGTTCCTTCTGCAGATTTCCAAGCAGTGAGGAAACAGCGTTCTCACCTTCGAAGCCCGCCTCTTTCAGCAGCTGGTCGACGATCGGCTTGTTTGCCTGATAGGCCAGAAGCTGGCCGGCCAGCCCCTCGCCGAAACCGATATTGCCCGTGGAACCGGCCTCCCCGCCACGGCCAAGCATGCCGCCGGTATCGAAGATGCGGATATCGGAAATTTTCTCGATCGGCTTGACCGCCTCGGCGAGCGCCTGGGGAATGATCCGGATCCGTTCGCGCAGGATTTCGTATTCGATAATGGCGGAGCTCAGTTTGTTTCGCGCTTCATTGAGCAAAGCCTCGCTCTCTGCCGTGGCCTTGCCGGTCTCCAGCACGCCTTTGGCCTTGATAATCGCGGCTTCTGCTTCGGCTGTCGCCAGCGTCTTGATGGCATCAGCCTGGTCGATCGCGGCCTGTTTTTCTGCTTCGGCGCCGACCTTTATGGCCGTGGCGTCCGTTTCGGCCGTCTTGCGCGCGTCAATAATGGCAATCTGTCTTTCGCGCTCGGCGATTTCCACCGCTTTCGCAGTGCCGACTTTTTCTTCCGCGGCAATTGCCAAGGCGCGCGCCGTTTCAGCGGATGCCTTGGCCTCCGATTCCTGCCGGCTCTTATTGGCAACTGCGATCGCGCTCTCCTGGGTCACGATCTGAAGGTCGCGGCGCGCCTCAGTCTCGCGCTGCTGTACGGCACGGGTGGCGTCGATGTTGGCGCTCTCGCGGGCCTGCTTGGCCAGAGCTTCACGCTCTGCGATTGCCTGCTCCGCAGCAATTCTTGCTTCCTCCTCTGCACGCTTGGCGGCCTGCTCCTGCTGGGCCGTCTCCGCGCGCGTGGCAGCGGACTTGTTGGCGATATCGCGCTCCTGGTTGAGCTCGGCTTCACGTTTCGTGCGCTCGATCAACAGGGATTGCTGGCGCGCCTCGAGATCCTTCTGTGCGATCGCAACTTCCGTATCGCGGACAATCTCGTTTCGCTCCTTCTTGCGGCCCTCAGTGATGCGCGTGAGCGCTGCCAAGCCGTGCGCATCGAAGAAATTATTGGCGTTGAAATGTTTGATATCGGTCTGGTCAAGACGCGTAAGAGAGACGGATTCAAGTTCGAGACCGTTGGATTGCAGGTCGGCTCCGACCGCCTCCTGTACCGCTTTGACGAAATCCATACGCTGCTCCTGCAGAGCATCCAGCGTCATCGTGGCAGCCACGGAACGCAGGCCGTCGACGAACTTCGCTTCAATCAGCACACGCAGCTGCTCTGCGTCGTTGGTTCTGTCGCCAAGCGTCTGAGCGGCAAGCGCGATCGACGACGCGTCCGGTTTGACGCGAACATAGAATTCCGCGCCGATGTCCACACGCATGCGGTCTTTGGTAATAAGGGCGTCGCCTTCGCCACGCCGAACCTCAAGCCGGAGCGTCTTCAAATTGACCCGCGCAGTGGAGTGGAAGATCGGCAGGACAAGCGAGCCCCCATCCAGAACCACTTTCTGGCCACCCAAGCCGGTGCGAACATAGGCTTCGTCGCGGCTGGATCGCCTGTAGAGCGATGCCAGAACAAAACCGACGCCAAGGACGAGGACGACACCTATCGCCGCTGGCACCAAAAGATCGTAAAACATGCGAGCTCCTTAAATGCTATGAAGTCTGCGGTACGTCGAGATCGGACGGCACCGGGATGGCAATGAAAATGTCGGAGTTGCGATCGACGAGAAGGACTTTGGCTCCTATGGCGATCGGGGCTTCCTCGGCGGCAGCTTTCGCACGTAGGACATGCCAGTTGCCGTATCGATCCTTCAACCGCACGCGCCCTGGCAAAGCCTGATCAAGAGGGCCGACCGTCACCTCCGCAGTCCGGCCGACGAGGTCTGCCAGATCGACTGCATAGCTCTCGTCGCGGGGAACGAGGCGAGCGACCCATCTGCTTGCAACGCGGATGGTCGGCACGGATCCTGCAAGGGCGGTCGGGATCGCGATGAGGGCGGGAAGCGGAGTCCAGATGGCACTCGCAACCGCCTGCAAAACGAAGCCGGTCATGGCGAAAATGCCGAGGATGATCATCAACAGAATGAGCACCGGCACCCCGCCGACATTCAGCCAGGACATCAGCCCGGCCATATCGTCCGGCCAAGCCTTGTCGACCACCTCACCCAATGAAAAGCCTATCAGCAGACAGGCCATTTCGATCACGGTCAATGCAATCAACATCACCGCCGCGATGGCAAAAGGCAGCGAATGAGGAGCAAGAAAGAGCTCCATGATGTCAGCTCTGCCCGGTCTTGAATTTTGCAAGTCTTGCTGCGATCGCCTGCTCGCGGTGCAGCCGGTCAAGCTCGTCGAGTTCGGCGCTATTGCCTGCATCGCTCCCGCCTGGCACGCCCGTGACGCGAGATACTGCAGAAACGGCCCGGCTGACATTTTCCATGGAGCCGGCCTTGGCGCCAGACGGCCCGGCACCGGTGGGAAATTGAGCGCTACTCCGCTTCAAGTCTGCGAGTCTCGCCTCCGCCTCACGGCGCGCGGCGAGAATGGCCTGAAGCGCCTGCTGACCTTCGGCCAGTTGATCATGGGCATCGCTCAACGCCTTGTCCAGTGCCGCAAGTTGGGATTCAAGATCGATCTGACGCGCCACCCCAGCCTTGGCAAGGTCATCGCGATCCGAGGCTATGGCCGTGCGAATCTTGTCATCCAGCGACTTCAAGTCCTGATCGATCTCACCACGCCGTCGGAGAATGCGGTACTCTTCCGCCTTCACCTTGCCGATATCGAGGCGCGCCTCATCGGCAGCCTGATCGATTTCTCTCAAGGCCTGCTCCACCACCACGATCTTGTTCGCGCCTTCAGCCATATCGACGGCATTGTTCGCAAGACCGGCGATCAGACGCCCCATACGGGAGAGAATGCTTTCATTCGCTGTCATGGTGTCCTCCGTTTGACCGGCGCGCGTATCGACGCCGATTTCGATCTGATAACAATCATTGCGCACAACGAGTTGAGCGTTGAAGAGGTCGAGACTGCCACGAGAATAGCCCAAGACGTCGTAATGAACGGCGTGACGTCCGCTGACGGTGGCGATCGTCAGCGTCGAAGGGCCTTTGATCGCGAATAGCTTTTCATCAAGTGGCAGTGCATCGATGCTAGCCGGACGCATGCGCGCCGAGGCGAAATCACGAAGACCGAGTGAGACGAGCCGCGCGGGCAGTCCTGTCGCTATCCGAATTTTCTCATAGGCAAGATCGTGCAAGGCCACGAGATTCGCACCAGACTTCCCGCGCGTCAGCTCATCCAGCATCGTCATCATCACGGCATAGGCCGACAAAGTATCGCAAAGCGCCTGCGCGGCTGCCTCGTCAGGCATGAGCCTGTAATGCATGATGGATGAGTGGGACGGATGAGCCATGACAGAAACCATAAAGCACTACTTTGGTGACTTCAAGAACAATACGGTCTGAAGTTGCATTTTTTTGATCGGGCTAAACCAAAGGAATTCTAAATAATAGGAACTCGTTGCGCCAAAAGAAAAATCCAACCCACTACCAAGTGGATGCAGATGCGCATTGAAGCTTATTGTCTCGTTCAAGAGTGTGAAAGAGATCGTGTCTTGCGCATTGGAAGTAAGGGATGGCCCCACCCGCTGAGACGAATTTCTGCCTCCGAAGAAAGCGCGCAAAAGGGCGGTCCCGGCTAATGCCTGTCCTATACGATGAGAGCACCGCAGATAGTACGACGGGAGGGTGAATGACCGCAGTACGCTTTGCTGGTGGCGATATGCACATTATGGAGGTGGCGTCAGTGTGTACCCGCTTACCGCCTATTCAGCGCTCCCAAAATCATGGCGGCCCAAACAGCCACCATGACTGGTTTTCAATTTGTAAGCGTCAGGAGCGCGGCGGCAGAATTGGGAGGGGCTCTGCGCGGCCGACGATGAAGGCGTAGGAGAAAGCGCCGACAAGCGCCATGCCTGCTGCCATCATGAAGGACGGCGTGTAGCTTCCGCCGAACATGTCCAGCAGATAACCGAAGAGCAGCGGGCTGATGATGCCGGCGATATTCGAGGCAAAGTTCTGGATGCCGCCTATAGAGGCGACGTGGCGTGAGCTTGGCGCCACGTCAGCTGGCAAGGACCATATGCCCGTCGCTGCAATGGCAAGGCTGCTGTAGGAAATCGCGAGGAAAAACAGTGCCATATAGAGCGATTGCGTCAACGAGGCCGGCAGAATGGCCGCGCCGCCAAGCATACCACCAACCATGATGATCTTGCGCACCGTGGTGACATTGGCGCCGTTGCGGATTGCTCGGTCGGCAAGCGCACCAGCGATCCAAGCTGTGACGACGGCCGATAGACCCGGCAGCATTCCGTAAAGACCCAGTTCAGCCAGGTTGAGACCACGGGCGGTTTTCAGATAGCTCGGGAACCAGGTCAGGAAGAAATAGATGACGAAGTTCAGGCAGAAAAAGCCAATCATCATGCCCCATATGGTGCGGTATCTGAACAGATCCACCCACTTGATCTTGGCAGCTTCCGGATCGTCATTCTCGACCGTTCGCCCACCATTTTCGATGATGTAGCGCCGCTCGAGATCGTTAGCGCGAGAGTGCTCAGTGGGATCGCGATAGCTGACATACCAGAAGAAGGCCCAGATGATACCGACCGCTCCGAGGATGATGAAGGAGTAGTGCCAGGTCGCAACCGCAATGATGGCAGTGACGATGGGAAGAGCAAGCACCGTTCCCACGCGAGAGCCGGAATCGATCACCGCAGTCGCAAAAGCTCTTTCGCTTTTTGGGAACCAGCGCGACGCCGCTTTCGTGGCAGAGGGATAAGCCGGGGCCTCACCAGCGCCAAGTGCGAAACGAACTGCAAAGAAGGTCCAAAAGCTATTTGCCAGAGGTGTTAGCGCCGTGAAGACCGACCACCATATGGCGGCAAGCGAAAAGGTTTTGCGCGCGCCAAGCTTATCGGTGATCCAACCGGCAAACAGCATCATACCGTCATAGGCCCAGAAAAATGCGCCCAGGATCAGGCCTTTTTCCGTGTTGGTGAGATTTAGACCAAGTTCCTGATCGATAAAGGGAAGAGCGACGCTCATATTGGCTCGATCGAGATAATTGATCGAAATACCAACGAAGCACATGAAAAGAATAAAGTAACGAACCTTCGTGGCCCCCGCGGGCGCACTCTTTGGGTTTATCATGACATTGAACCTCCCTGGCATGATTTGCTGGCTTGTCTCGACCTCGCGTGAATGCCTCCTCCCCTTAGTCGGGCATTGGCACTGCTTCTGTCGAAAGACTGAAGCCCCTGGCTTGAAGCGTGACGTGAAGACGAAACCGCACAACGCGATTTAGTTCTATTCACTTATCAATTAAACTTCCACCAGTAAATAGTGCCGCAGCACACGGCCTGTGATCATTGTCAATCGCTTTTTAAGCTGGAAATGATGGGCCCGAGTAAGATTGCCAATGCCGCGGTAAGACGCGCGGTCACCCGCGTCGGCATCGCACAGGAGATCAGGCTAGAAGTTTAGAATTTCTCCCGGCGGACATCATTCAAGGAAGGGTCGGGTCCACTCTGAGGCGTTATCGGCAAGTTCCAACGAGCTTGCGCCAAGGAACGCAACCGAAGCCGCACGTGGCCTCAACTTGCCACTACCCCTGCGAGGGATGATTGAATGAAAGCCGGAAAACGACATGCCCCGTTTGACGCCCAGCTCTCGTGTACGGGCTGCCCATCTCTGTCAGCGCGCTACGAGCTCGATAGTCAAGGGAGCCGCACCGCCAATAATATCCAGCAAGCGGTCGATATTGGGATGAGCGCCCGGACGCTCTTTAGCGTCGGCGGTATGCTCGGCGAAAATCGCAAGGCCATGGCTCGCCGCGTCCCGGTTGAGCGTGCCGAAGCATTGCTGGAGATATTGGTAAACTGCCAGCGAGCCCTGTTTGCCTGGCTGATTTTCGATGGACGCGACAATCTTACCGTCGGCGTCAACAAGATTGATCCGATCAAGGCTTTCGATCGACGGCAACTGTTGCAGGTTTTCCTTGAAGGATGCGGCGGGCTTGATCATGGCGAACTCCTGATGTCATGTCAGTCTTGCGCCGGATTTATCAGCTTCATGTCTTGGTCGCTACCCAAAGCAGCGGGACCCGAATCGGAATCACTAATCGAGGAAAGCACGATAGTTGGTTCAGACAGACAGTGCGTCCTCTATGCGTCCAACTGGACGCGCGGCGCTCGAAGTCCGGCCAGCGATCCAAATGAAGCCGCTCGTGATTTTTGCCGATCAACAAATCGGTCGTTGCCTCTGGCAGCGCAAGCGCTATCATCAAGCCTCTGTAACATCATTGGCTTTGGGAGGAGAGATAGATGAGACGGATGTGGCCTGAGGAGTTTTCGTTTCTGCTGGACAATGCCGAAGAGGTTAACCTGCACATTCCCTCTGCGGAGGGCAGCACCTCCAGAGAGCCGGTTTCTAGAAAGGCCCTGCGGGCCCGTATAACGCAGGACGACTTCGAGAAAATCTGGCATCTGGCAGAGGCGCGTTACCGGCTGAATGGGGAGCGGACCGGCGAGGCAATTACGTTGATTACCAACAACCCGCACTACCAAAAGTGGCACCCTTCCGATGGTGGTAGCGTAGACAGCGTTTCTGACAGCGGCAAAACGATCACGACGCGTTATGTCACGGTGCATTTTCTGCTGGATGATGTGAGAGAACCGGTCGAAGCATAGGAAACAGATCAGTTTTGTCTGCAACGCAGCAATCAAAGCAGCTTGTGCCAAGCGGCTTTGATTGTTTCTCGCTGACTGCCACGCCACTCTCCCTTGTCCAGGAGTTCGATCACGTGGAAGACTAAGATGCGCCCATCAACACAGTTTCGTTGTGTACCAGCCGAGATTATCACCTGTCTCGAGATGATATCCTCCGATGACTACCGGCAACGAGTAAGATTAGACTGCTTTGAGAGTCGAAAAAGAGTTTTCAGTTTTTTCAGTTTTTACTCTCTTTGTTAATGTTTCTTTCATCACGTCTGAGCAAATCATAGCATTCAGGCGCCCGTTACCGCCGCCACTCTCCTGTTTTTAAGTCTATGGCAACCTCTATTGGCCAAATTCTCCTGGTCCAGGAGGGTTACATGACTTATCGAAGCAAAATTTGGATACTCAGTGTTGTCGTCTCGCTGTCTGTATGGTCAGCAGGAATCCACGGCGTGGCACGATTGACTCAAAATACCGGTGAGCCGCTCCCTGATATGCTGAAGACTGCCAGCACGCGATAAAATATAAATCTCGAGCTGACGCAAATACGCTCAATGTCGGCTGAACGGATCCGCAGCATCTTTTTCGCGGATTTTGATGCTTCTCCGAAAACGCAAGGGGCGAGTATTCCCGTCAAAAAGGCATGAATTTGAGTGCAGCCTGGCAACGGGCGATACGTTCAAATGTCACATTCGGGTCGGCGTCGGCCGCTTCGCCTTACACAAGCCTACCCACTCTAGGACCGCTAGAACCAGCCGAACGTAATGCAGCACGGAAAGACAGTGATGATCGGCGTTTACGGTCGCCCTAGTATCGTATGCTCTTCAAGATCAAGCCCCGGATAGACCAAAGGCCGAGCACGACGCAAGTTGCGCGGGCGGAAAGCCCCCTCAGCGAGAGAGGATGCTATGTGTGAATCCTCTGATTCCGTTTACCAGTTGCGCTCTATCCGCCGAAACGACACCATGTAGAGGCACGTCAAGAGCGGGAGCGGACAAAATGTCAAAAAGCATTTCAAGCTCCGAAGCGACGTAAATCCCCTGCTTGTTTTTAAGCTGCGCGCATGTTGCAAGTTGATGGTCGTTGCGGTGCTCTCCGAACTTCGCCAATCTCGGAACGATGACGATCGGCTTTCCGTGTTTACGGGACGAGAGCACGGTGCCTATCCCGGCGTGGGAGAGAATAATCCGTGCAGAGCGAAACTTTCCATCAAACTCGGTCGGACGCATAGTCCGACAATACTCGAAGTTCTTTGGCTCATACTCCGCCTTACTGCCGATCTGACCGAAAATCGGCTCATCGAGCCTAAGCGCCAGTTCGTCAACCGCCCTCACCAACCGATCAAAAGGTAACTGAGTGCCGATCGTCAGGAGGATCATAAAACACTCCCGAAATATTTCGGGCCTCTGTCGCTGGCAAGATGGCTCCATTGCGTCAACCAAAGGTCGGCAATCTTGCCCGCAAGCTTGCCGCTCAGCGACAGTTTTTCGGAGTTCGCGACGCTATCCAGCCAGATGGTCTTCGCGCCAAACACCTTTCCTAGAGCCAGTGCAATGATGCCCGGTGCAGCGCCAGTCGATATGATGATATCGGGGCGCTCTTTTCGAATGACCCGAAGCACATCGAGAGCACATCGCACATTCTGCATCATGCTGTCGCGGTTGCAATCCGTGACGATGTAGGCAGGTGAGACACCTGACTTCTCGGCAAGCCCCTCGATCGTGTTGGCATACGCAAATGTTGCGTTTTCGAAAGACTCGAGAACCAACATAAGCTGCTCCCAGTGTCCGCCACCCGAAGAAATTGCCAATACATGGAGTTTTTCAGCGTTACGTTTCAACGAAAATCACCCATCTCAAAAGGAATTTATCCAATTGCTGCCCACTCGCCCCATCTCAAATTCAAGGCGAGACTTGAACTCACCTATAGCTCAAGATATTTCTCAACATCGCGTGCAAGCCACTGAGTCTTCGCTAAGTCTAATTTTCACGCGGAGATTCAAGTTCTCGTATATCTTGGTCTTTATAAAAAACAGATTCCTGAAAGATATTCAAGATCAGAACATCGTTATAGAAAACATCATAAGATGTTTTCATTTATATTAATCTATACTAATTAAGTGAATTCGAATAATACAAACGGTCCCCGCCTGATGGCGCAGCGAATGTTGGCGCGCACGCTGCTTCGCTGTGCTCGGGTCAAAAGATAAATTTCAGCGGCGTGCAAAATATAAACCCTCACAGCAGTATAAATAAACAGATAAAAATATCTATACATTCTCAAACTCGATAGCCCTTAACGCCGAAATGCACTTTTATTCCGATGGGTAAAATAATTAATTCGATATCAAAATATTTCCGCGCGACCTATCATGGATAAATCTATAAATAAGAAAATTATATTTAGAAATATTTCTAATTATCGACTATATCTCTCAATTTTACTGGCCTGGCTTTATGATTTTAACAAATTTAGGCTTGTGTAAAATACAATTTATTTTTTTTACTGTGCCGAAATCGGCCCTTGCGATGATGTTCCCAGAAACGCGAGCAAGGGCGGCATCAATGAAAACCTATTATGTCAATTCCGAAACCGGTTCCGACGCAAATGCAGGCACATCGGCAGGTAGCGCCCTCGCCTCTCTGGCAGCTGTAAACAACCTCAAACTGAAAGCGGGCGACGTCGTTCTGTTCAGCGCCGGCACCGAATATCACGGTCAACTCGATATCAAGTACTCAGGAACAGTAGAAAAGCCCATAACCTTCGGCAGTTACGGCTCTGGCGAACCGCCAGTCCTTTCGGGCGGCTACGTAGGCATCTACGGCTCGAAAACATCCAACATCGTTATCGAAAATCTTGCTATCGAAAAGACGGCCACCAATGCGATTTATGCTGGCAATGCAAGTAACTGGACGCTGAACAACGTCACGGTGACTGACACCGGCACGGCTGGAAGGGCTGGCTCGATTAGCTTCCAGAGCAGCAGCGACATCAGTATCAAGGATAGCCACATATCGGGCACATCCGGTGACGGAATCTGGATGCTCAACGTCAAAGGCGCGGTTCTGACTGGCAACACAGTCAGCCAGGCAAAGGGTCACAATGCCGACGCCGTCCAGATCAACGGCAGCAGTAATATCGTCGTCAAAAATAACGTGATGGATATGACCGGGGAGAACGGCAGTGCGAAAGGCGTTCTCGTTATCGTCGACGCTAAAAACGCTTTGGTCGAAGGAAACACCGTCGTAGGTGGCGGCTTCGGCATCAGCGCCATGGGACAGAATATAACGATTAAGAATAACGACATTTCTGACTATAAGGGCTACAGCTGGTCTTACGGGATCGGCCTTGGGCAAACGGTTGACGCTAAGAACTACGTGATTAGCGGCAATCACATTCATGACGGTGTCTGGGGTGTCGCAGTGACCGCGGCAGGCACAGACAAACTTGTCCGCAGCGGCATTGAAATTTCGGGCAACCACTTCGACGACTTGAGCGAAGCAGCGCTGAAAGTAGATCGTCCTGCAAGCGGCAGTTTTCACGGAAATGAGATCACCGAGACCGTCAGTCGAGATATCTATATTTCAACCCCGATCAAGAGTTCCGGCACATTTCTAACGACGGCGAGTCAGGTGCTTGCCCCGGTCAAGGTCGAGCTTCCCCACGCACTCGTCATCGCAAAAGCGGATGCGATAACCGTAGCGGTCCCAAGCCAGGCTCCGACAACGGCACCGTCTAAAGCCATCGTCGCAGTAAACGACGTGCTAAAATTTAGTGACGCCCATCATCTGTCTCTTTCCGGCAATGTTCTCGCCAACGATCATTCGGATAATGATGTGCTATCCCTCCGCAATCTCAATGGCACATCGTTCAAGAACGGGTCTACAATGAACATTGAGGGGAAATACGGAGTTCTACATATTGAAAGTGATGGTGACTACAGCTTTACGGTCAAGACCGATCGCATCGACCATCTCTCCGGCACTCTTAAAGAATCTTTCCAGTATAAGGTTTCGAATGGCAGTGTTCTGGATACCGGATATATTTCAATCGAGATCAATGCCGATCACATAACGAAGTCGATCGCAGCAGACCAATTTATATAGCTAAAGGCTAATATCACCGGCCATTGTTGATGCGCCTCCTCAGTCTGTACGTACTGGCAGAAACAACACTTTAGTGCGCACACTTGAAAAAAAGAGCCCGCCATAAAATGGCGGGCTCCTGCCCAATTTCCCTTCAATACACTTCAGAAATTCGAACGACCTAAAGTTGGCCCCACGATCTCTGAATTGTAAATATCATACGTCGTTCACAAGGTATAATCCCTGTTCACTAGGCAAAGGTGGCGTCAAACACCAACCGGCTCGCCGTGAGGGGGAATGGAAATCTTCAAGACGCCGACATCGGTTGTCTGGGAGTTCGGGAACTCGCCAAATGCGTCGTCGTAAACACGGAACTGGAAAGTTTCACTTGCGGCTTGAGTCAGACCCTTGCCGAGATCATTCAGATCATAGGTGTATGTACCATCGCGCTGGATGTGCAGATCACCATAGTGACCAGAAACGACGGTCGAGCCATCCGGCTGGACGAACTTGAAATTGTAGTCGTTCGGGTTTGCTGTCAAAAGATTTTCAGCGCCAGCACGGCTCACGGAAACGTAACCCTCAGCGGTCAGGTCACCGCTCACAGAGTTGCCGTTGACCGACACGGACTGATCGACGGCCACAGGCTTCGTGTGTTCCGGCTTGATGGTGATGACGAGGTAATCGTAGTCGGTCTGCTTGCTGCTATCGGAAATCTTGTATCCTACTCTCTCGACAAAGCCTTCGGCAGGTACCGGGCCGATGTCTGCCTTGAGGGTATATGTATAATTGCCGTTCGGGCTAACTTTGAAGGTGCCATAGGTGCCTTCGATGATGGTGACCTGATCAAGGCCCTGCTTCGCGCCAACGCTAACGCCGTTCAAAGAGCGAAGGAAAATTTGACCATTGTCGGTGGAGTCGTTCGCCGTAATGTTACCAGAAATCGTTGCATCAGGGTCATTGATATAGATGGTATCGTAGTCGGTTGTTGCTACAGGCTTCGCCATAATAATCTCTCCATGAGGCCATTTTTTATAAAAGTCCGGCAATTTTTAATGCCAGTTAACTTCTTATTCACCATCTATCGGAGGTTACTAAATGTCAATACCAAACTGAAGAAACAAAGCTAAACTCTACTCGATTTCCTGACTATTTCTGGGTTATTCATTAACCGACATTAGCTAAATAGCGGACATACATTAGAATAATCTAACAATTATCCGAATAATATTCTTCAACCCTACCACAGATCCGCTTAAGAGGGGAAAAGATGTGCCATTTTGGGAAAATTAGTTTTCGACTAATTCCACACCGGTTAGAGGCCATGAGCTGTTCTTGGCAATTACCAAGATCATCGTCTTTTCTAGAAATATAGCGATTTCTAATAAATATCTATACTGTCTTTTACTGACATAATATATCGTCGCAGTTTTCTGATTGCGACTACTGCGTGAACAATATTTGACAACCCTAATTATGCAACCTGAGATTATTTCGGCTCGAATTACTGGGATCGAGATTTCCATGGCCGTCGCTAAGCGGCTTTTACGTAAGATACTATGATATAAGTCTTATCGCCTCTGCCGTTGACACTGGCCAATAGGCAGATTGATTGGCAGCAGTAATCGACCACAATAAATCCAAAGTACTCGTCAGTGGATTTTCGCCTGCAGTCTACTATAGCTGGCGGTCAGTTCGTTTATCACCCGAGCGGCAATGCCGCTTAATTGATCAGGATGGATTGATCCAACCCAACACCGCGGACGGGATTTATATGAATGAAGTTGGCGACTATGCCTCATGCAGCGAGAGGCTGAAAACGCCGCCGAATGCGGGCAATGTAATAATTGCCGGGGGACTCTGACTCGCACATGGCGATGACCTCCGCTTCAGGCACTCCGGTGAATCGACGCTCATCACCACTGTGGAAGCGAATACGCAGCTGCCCGTCTTCCTGACTAAAATACACTTCTTTTACGATTCGAGAGTTGACCGATAGATTTTGCATTTTTCTCTCCATTATCATTTTTATTTTTATGAGAGCCTAAGCAAAAACTCGAAAATTACCGTGAAAAGAACTGGTTATTGCAATCTAAAGCCAAATATTCAATTTTGGCGCATGTTGAACCAGCATTATCGACGCGAAGACCTTATCGTAACGTCGGCCTGACGAACGTTGTATAAGACGCTGAGCTGTTGCTTGCGATCATCCGAAGTCACTATTTCATGCCCAGCCCAGCATCTTAGGGTCTGAGGTCAAAGATGAAGAGAGCGGCTGACGGCGAGGCTTAGCTGGGATCGAATGGAGCACTGCCGCAAGGCTAACGTTCTGTCATCATCGCGCAAAGCCTAAGCTCCCGCAGGCGTTGCACGCTAAGACGCTGTCTAACTCTCCAATAGGCGACTATGTGTCACAAGCTTTCAAACTGACAATTCGCCGTGCTAGCGATTGATCGTCATTCCTCTCTGAAGGCGTGTTCCATCTGATCACGCAATGGCTTCAGAAGATAGGACATAACAGTGCGCTCTTCGATGTGAGCGAACGCTTCGACAGGCATTCCTGGATAGAGGTCAAGGCCTTTGAGCTTTGCCAGGCTTTCCGGTACAGGTTGAATTTTGACAGGGTAATAGAGCTGCCGCGTCGTCGGATCGGTGATGGCATCCGCGCCAATATTCATGACTTTACCTTCGACCTCTGGCGTCGTTCTTTGATTGAACGCCGCAAACCGGAGCCGCACCTCTTGGCCAGGATGGATTTGATCGACATCCCGTGTCTGAATGCGAGCTTCTACGTTCAACTGTTGATCTTCAGGAACAATCAGAACGAGATCTTGACCTGGTGCGATCACGCCGTTCTTCGTGTGGACAGACAGTTGCAGAGCATGGCCGCTGACGGGCGTCGTGATTTTAAGGCGAGCGATTTCGTCTTTGACCGAGTTGAGCTTTTCGGTGTTCTCAAGGATTTGACGTTGATTATCCGCAAGACTGGTGGATGTTTCCGTTAGTCGTGTCTGGCTGATGTTGATCAGCTGAGCCTTGATTTCGCCCTTACGTGTCAGAGCTGATGCGCGTGCGGATATAAGCTTGCTACGGTCGCTTTCGTAGCTTGCTTTCTCACGCCGCAATTGAAGCATGCGCTGGGATCCGACGACTTTTTGAGCAAGAAGTTTTTCCTGGATGTCCAGTTCCTGGTTTGCAGAGGCAACCGCATCATCGCTTGACTTGAGCTGCAGATCATAACCGCTGATCTCGTCATCGAGCTGGCTCTGGCGAGAGTTCAACTGCTCGATCATGGCTTCGAGAGAAAGACGACGGCTCGTCAGAAGATCCTGCTCCCGAGCCAGAACCTCATCCACCCCGGGTAATCCCTGAACGTCCTGAGGGGCTATGATCTTGTCTTCGCCCTTGATCTCCGCCATAAGCCGCGCACGTTGAACATATAGCTGCACCAGCTGCCCTTGGTACAGGTCGCGCAAGGAGTATTCCTTGGTTCCATCAAGCTCGAACAGAACGTCTCCTGCCTTGACCTCCTGACCTTCCCTCACATAGATTTCGCTGACATTTCCACCTTTAAAGTGTTGAATCTTCTTTACATTTCCATCGACCACAACAACACCGGCGGCAATGACAGCACTCGCGATCTGCTGCGAGTAGGCCCAGCCACCGATCCCTCCGACGAGAACAAATGACCCCGCCAGCACTGCCACCAAATGGCGGCGCAAGGATTTCTCGGCCCAGCCAGAAGTCATTCTTTCCTGCATCTTGGATGTGGTCATGATCGCTTAGCTTTTCGTCTTAGTGGTATCGACAACCACCTGAAGCTGACGCTCAGGCTTATTGACAACGCGCCCCAGAACCTCATCTTTCGGGCCAAAGGCATTCATTCTGCCGCCATTCATCACCATGACGAGGTCAACGCTCGATAATACGCTGGGGCGGTGGGCGATGACGAGCACGATTCCACCGCGGGCTCTCACGCTCAGAATAGCCTCGCTCAAGGCTTCTTCACCATCGGCGTCGAGGTTGGAGTTTGGCTCATCTAGAACGATCAGGAAGGGCTCGCCATACAGGGCGCGCGCAAGTGCCACGCGCTGACGCTGACCGGCGGACAACAGTGTTCCGCCCTCACCGATTTCCGTATCGTAGCCGTTGGGCAGGCGGATCACCATATCATGGATACGCGCCGCCTTCGCCGCGGCAATGATCGAGGCAGGTGAAGCGTCTTCCTGAAAACGCGCTATGTTCTCGGCAATGGTGCCGTTAAACAATTCGACGTCCTGAGGCAGATAGCCAATATACTTCCCAAGGTCTTCCGTGCTCCATTGGCTGAGCTCAGCGCCGTCGAGGCGTACG
Source organism: uncultured Agrobacterium sp. (assembly GCA_913777615.1). Taxonomy (GTDB): domain Bacteria; phylum Pseudomonadota; class Alphaproteobacteria; order Rhizobiales; family Rhizobiaceae; genus Agrobacterium. Next base: position 264,098 of record CAJYTK010000011.1, read on the forward strand.
GAACCACGAACGGTGGGCCAGAGCTGCAGAAGAACACGCGCCATTGCCGATTTTCCGGAAGCGCTCATGCCGATAATGCCGACGGCACTGCCTGCTTGAACCGTAAAATCGACGTCGATGAAGATCAAACCCTTGTTGCCAGGCGCGGTCCCTGCAAGCTTTTCGACAGTCAAAACGCGGCTTGGTCGCGGGAGCTTGAGCGGCGGCGCCTTTTCAGCCGTGGCAGTCAAAACATCGCTGGTACGCCGCCAAGCGTCGCGTGCGGTCACAAAACCTTTCCAATTGGCTATCGCAAGCTCCACGGGGGCAAGCGCACGCGATGTCAAGATAGACGCAGCGATCATAATCCCGGCGGATGCACTGCCGTCCATGACGAGAATGGCACCAGCTGCAAGAACAGCCGATTGCAGCGCCATTCGGAAGATTTTGGAAATCGCGGCATATTGATTGCCGACATCCGACGCAGAGCACATCAGGACGCGGTGCGCACCATTCTTTTCTGCCCAGATCTGCCCCACCCTGCCGGCCATACCCATAGCGCGGATGACCTCTGCGTTGCGCAGGGACAAAGAGGCATATCCATTCCGTACGTTGGACGATTCATTTGCGAGCTTGGACTGGGTGCGCGAACTTACATTGGTCAGGTAGGTCAAGCCAGCAAGAACGACGGCGCCGAAAATCGCCATCCAGCCAATGACCGGGTGGAACATAAAGCAAATCGCCACATAGAAAGGCAGCCAAGGCAGATCGAAGAATGCGGGAGGCCCCATACCCGACAGAAAACTACGGATGTGGTCAAAATCGCGGATTGGCTGCATCCCGTCGCCAGGAATCCGAGCCTTGAATGGCATCTGCAGCATGGCCTGGAAAACCCGCCCGTTCAGCAACTCGTCCACAGATGCGGCGATGCGCACAAGAATGCGGCTACGGATGATCTCGAACCAACCCTGAAACAGGTACAGCAGCAGAGCGAGGATAGACAACGACACCAACGTCGGGAGGCTTTTGCTTGGAAGAACCCTGTCATAGACCTGCAGCATATAAAACGAGCCGGTCAGATAAAGTATATTGATCAGCGCGCTCGCCAACCCCACACCTACGAACGCCCACCAAGACCGTCGCAATGCATCACCGGTGGTGATGTTCAAAGCTTGCTTATTAAACTTCGACACGATTTATACGCCTCGTTTCCATTGCAACAGATACATAACACGACGCCGGCGTGAGCTCAGCGCGCGCACTCTCCCGACGACTTGCGGACATGGCGATATGCTTGGCCTTACTGGCCAGATAACGAAGTCAACAATGTTCAAGCAGACCTGCGCGAGAAGATCACACGACTTTGACTTACAGCATAATCCAAAAGATAACAATATTATTAGCGCAACACACTGAATCAATGTTGCCAAAAATTCTTCAGGAGTGAAATCTCCCTAAAAAACGAGCGACGTACCAAATATTGGATTCTTTTATTATCGATTTCTTAAATACAGAATTTATTCCGTTCTGACCCAACTGGCTTTCCTGTTCATTCTTTTCGTCCTCTACACTTAATATAAAACATCTTTTATGTGCGGTAAATTTACCACCCAATTACATTTTCACGCATCGAACAATTATCAGGGGTTAAATCAACGATCTTTATATAGGCATAATAAAAAAAATCGTCTAAACGTCGCCTGGCTGTCGAAATACCGATCATGTGGGTCATTGCATGAAGAAGCTTTTGATTTATCTTGAGAATTTCCTGCCGTCATCTCAGGCATTTATTATCAATCAGGCGGAAGGTTTTCATCGTTTCGACACGGAAATAATGGCTGGCAAGCGTATAAACTCCGCTCACACGAAGAGTAGCGAGCTGCGTGTGCATGATATTAGGTCGTCCAATACGATGCGTGCGGGTGAACTGCTTCTCAAGATCCCGCGCCTGCCTATCCCGTCGCTTTTTCCGCCCCTACGTAAGGCTGACTTGATCCATGCTCATTTTGGCAAGAACGGCTATGTCGTGGGTCCCCTGGCGCGGAAGGCAAACAAGCCGTTGATCACGACCTTTCATGGGTTTGACGCCACATACGATGGCGACCCCAAAAAACCCGGCGGCTTCAATCAGATCCGCTTCTTTTCGCACGGCAGACGACAGATGGCCTCGTGGCCATTCAACTGGTCGATTGCCGTCTCGGATTTTATCAAAGACAAGCTTCTAGAGAAGGGGTTTCCCGAGGCCCGTATTCACAGGCATTACATTGGCATCGACACATCGCGCTTCAGCCCGACAGCCGCACCACGTCGCAAAGGCCTCGTTGTGTCGATTGCCCGCTTTGTAGAATATAAAGGGCACAGGCTGATGATCGAAGCCCTGGAGCGAGTGGCAAAGCAAGGTATCGACCTTGAGTTTGCGATGGTGGGCCAAGGGCCGGAACGCGACAGAATAGTAGAACTGGCAAAACGCAAACTTCCAAACGTTACCGTTCATGAGAACCTGTCTCAAGACCGTATCCGCGAACTTCTTAGCGAAGCCGAACTTTATCTGCATGGCAGCATAACACTCGATAACGGACACGCAGAAGCGTTCGGGCTCGCCAATCTTGAGGCGCAGGCTGTCGGAACGCCAGTTGTTGCATTTCGATCGGGCGGAGTTGGCGAGGCAGTGAAAGACGGAGAAACCGGCTTTCTTCTTGCGGAGCGCGATGCCACCGGTATGGCGAACGCTATAGGTAATCTTCTAAGCGACCAGGCCCTATGGAATGAATTCAGCAGGCGCGCGCCGATCTTCGTCAGTCAAAACTTCGACCTGAACCGGCAGACGGCACTGCTGGAAGACTATTACGACGCGGTTCTCGGGGACTATAAAAATTTGGGGAACACACTATGACGCCACCTGTCCGAAAGCCGAAATGGGGACTGAACGCTTTCAAACCGCTGCGGATCGCGATCGTCAAGGTCAAATGGCTGTACTTCACCAAGATCTGGGGCATGGATATCCACCCCACTGCGAACTTTTCTTTGAGCGCGAAGCTTGATCGTACCAATCCCAAAGGCGTTCATATCGGTGCTGAAACCTATATTGCTTTTGATGCAGCGATCCTGACGCATGATCTAAGCCGCGGTCTTTATCTTGACACGCGCATCGGCAAGCGTTGCTTTATTGGCGCACGCAGCATCATTCTGCCCGGGATCGAAATCGGCGATGAATGCATCATCGGTTCGGGTTCGGTCGTGACCAAAAGCGTTCCGCCCCGGTCCTTGGTAGCAGGTAATCCGGCGAAGATCATCCGTAGCGAAATAGAGATCATATCGCGCTTTGGCAGAATGCGGGCGGGGTCAGGCGTCCCGCCTTCTTAATTGAGCAGGACACGCAATACGCTTCAAACGAATACCACGCTCCCTACCAGAACGGAGAGATGATGTGACCAAGGCGGTCAAAGAAAAAGCCATCAGTGCTACCCTGTGGTCTATTGTTCGTATCGGGGTCGATCAGCTTTTTTCCTTTTTGGTCTTTATCGTAGTCGCACGTCTGCTCGGACCTGTAGATGTGGGAATATTCGCACTCGGAATGATATTTGCGGAATTGACCCGCATATTCGCCACATCGGGTTTTGCCGACGCCGTGACGAAGGCTAGTCCTGAGCAAGAAGAAGTTGTGGCGTGCGCGGCCTTCTGGAGCAATATGGTGGTCGCGATAGCGTGCTCCCTCATCGTAACTCTCGTCGCGGCAACCGCAGGCAAATATGTCTCAACGGACCGGCTCGCTGAAGTCATCATAGCGTTAGCATGGACAATACCGTTATCTGCAGGATCAGCGATCCACATGGCTCGGTGCCTGAAGCGCTTCGGTCATAAAGCCTTGGCAATCAGAGCAATCGTGAGTGGTCTGGCCGGCGGAGCCGTTGCGGTTGCTGCCGCGTTTCAAGGCTATGGCGTATGGGCATTAGTGCTTCAACGCTTCGTCACGGAGTTGATAACGCTGATCACGGCCTGGTTGGCCTACCGCTGGGTTCCGACTTTTCATTTCACGTCGACCGACCTGAAAGAAATTCTACCTTTCAGCATGAAGATGTCGTTCACAAAATTCATTGCGCTCATCGCATCCCGGGTCCAGGACGTCGTCATCGGCGCCTTTGTGGGACCCGCCGCTGTGGGGATGTACCGTATAGCAAAAAAGACAATCGACATACTCATGACAGCGACGCTAACGCCTCTCTCGACTGTAGCAACGAATTTTTTTGTGGCTGTCAGAGATGATGCAACACGCTTTCAGCAATCGTTCGTGAAACTTGTCACGGTGTCCTCATGCATTGCCTTTCCTGCTTTTTTTGGACTGGCAGCAGTTGCGGATGTCGTTGTTCCTCTGGTCTATGGACCAAAGTGGAATGAGGCGATACCCATCCTACAACTGCTGGCACCGATCTGCATTCCTCTCGTCATCAGTCTATATATTCTGCCCGTTCTTACGGTCTTCGGCGAAGCCAGCAAAGCCGCGCGCATGACGGTGATCCAACTGTTTCTATCGCTAGCATTCGCACTCATTGCGGCACCCTTCGGCGTCTATCCTGTTGTGATAGGATTTCTTCTGAGAGCCTATCTGATGATCCCGTATCAACTGAGACTTATTGAGAAGCATACAAATTGCAGTGTGAATAGGATTATCGTCTACATCGGCAAGCCTCTGGGCGCGTCAGTCATGACTTCTCTGATATGCTACTATTCATTGAACTATGTATACAGAATAGAATTCAATGACATAATTAGCTTAATTTTGGCCATAGTGCAAAGTGCAGTTCTATATATTATAATGCTGCTCGTTGTCGATCGACGATCAGTTCGTTGGCTTATTGAAATATTTCAGTCTATCCTACGCAAAGGTCGGCGAAATACCATGAAGCATCCCAATCCAGTCTGATCGTACCCCGACCAGTTCGTGATTTCCATTCAAGTTATCTGCCGGAGTCATTAGTTTATGAAAATGTTTGTGTTCCAGGGCAAGTCATCCAACTTCGGCGATGATCTGAACCACTGGTTATGGAGCAGATTGCTTCCGAATTTTTTTGACGAGGACGACAACACAATCTTTCTGGGAATTGGGTCGATTATTTACGACAACCATCCTCCTCTCGCAAAGAAGATCGTTTTTGGTGCGGGATACGCTGGATATACACGTCTTCCAAAGATCGATGAAACTTGGGAATTTAGATTTGTCAGGGGTAAGCAAACTGCAAAAGCAGTTGGTGTTCCCGAGGCGCTTGCAATCGGTGATGCGGGGATTTTGATCAGACTGACGGATCTTCCCAATTACGAAAAACGACATGATGTTTCCTTCATGCCGCATTTCGAAAGCGCCGAGAATGGTAGCTGGGAAGTTATTTGCCAGAAACTCGGCATCAATTTCATCGATCCGAGGTGGGATGTTGATCGAGTACTCGAAAACATGCTCTCCTCCCGCCTCATGATTTCGGAGGCAATGCATGGAATTATTATAGCCGATGCTTTGCGTATCCCATGGAGAGCGGTAAGGCCTTTGGACCCCAATCATCATGCCAAATGGGCGGATTGGGCAAGCGTTCTCGATCTCGATGTGGTCTTTTCCAACGTTGGTCCATCAAATATCCTCGAATGGACAATGACAAAATTCTGGAAAACGCGGCGCGTCATCTATTGGCTTCGCAAGCAGCGCCAGCGTCTTTTTCTGCTGGGGGGGAAAACTGTTTTACCTTCGACAGTCAGACAACTTAGAGACCTGGCGAATAGTCCCGGTCAACTCAGCCGCGACGAAAATATTCAGAAAGTGACCGAGGAGATGCGTGAAAAGCTCGAAGAGCTTAAGCGCGACTACGGAAACGTCTCGCAGAAAAGGTCGTGAAGATGAAAATCTCTGTTCTGATCAACAACTATAATTATGCACGCTTCCTTTCAGCCTGCATTGATAGCGTGCTGGCTCAGGACTATCCAGATTTTGAGATCGTCGTCGTCGATGATGGCTCTAGCGACAATTCTCGAGAGATCATCGCATCCTACGGCACACGGATCGTACCAGTAATGAAAGAAAATGGGGGGCAGGCCTCCTCTTTCAACGCCGGCTTCGCCGCCTCAAGCGGCGAAATCCTTTGCCTGCTCGATGCCGACGACGCTTTCCTGCCTCGCAAGTTGTCGATCATCGCCGGCCTTTATACAAGCCATGATTCAGACTGGGTGTTCGATCAGGTCACCACGGATGAGAACGCGATCCTCGCGACGCAGATTTCTACCGTGGAAATCGATAAACGCGCGAGCCTTCGTCAGGGTGGCTTTCCAAGCCTGCCGGTTCCCACATCCGGCCTGACATTCCGCCGCAGAATATTGTCCGACATCCTGCCCATGCCTACGGCAAAAGATGTGGTCTTGAGCGACAACTATCTAAAATTCGCTGCTGCCTATCTTGGCAAGGGATTGATGGTCGAGACACCCCTCACCTTCCAACGGATCCACGGGGCGAACCGTTACACCAACAGCGACAAGGCGCAGCAGCTGCGCGCAAAAATTATGGTTGCGACCGGCGTTTCCCTCGCCCGACGTTATGAAGGCATGAAAGCGATGGGACAAAAGCTGGCTGCGGGCGGGCTTGCCAAAAGCGATTACCGCGGTGCTGCGCTAATTTCCCAGACACGCCGTTGCGCTGAAGATGGACATTTCTCCCTTCTCCATTTCGCTGCTCAGGTGGCGATGAAACGTCTTGGAGGTAAGATCCGATGAGCCGGGACAATGAACTTTCCACGGCAGATACGGCCAAAGCTAGTCAACCCGTCAAGATCGTGGTGGCGGTTCTCACGTACCGGCGGCCCGAAGGCATTTCAAAACTTCTGGACGTGTTGACACGGCAGCACCAAAATCCCGCGCGTCCATACGCACTGACGGTTTTGGTTGTTGACAACGACGCCGCGGGCAGTGGCTGGAGCACTATTGAGCCCTTCATCAGCAGCGGTGCTTACGCTCCTGACGATACGAACGGTCAGCCATGCCTGAAATACTGCGTCGAGAAACGGCAGGGTATTCCATTCGCCAGGAACCGCGCGCTGGACGAAGCACCCGAAGACACCGACCTCTTCTGCTTCCTGGATGACGATGAGTGGCCGGTCGATCACTGGCTCGATGCCATGTTGGACGTGCGGGAAGCGACGTCAGCGGACTGCGTCTATGGTCCGGTCGAACCTGTTTATCCTAAGCAGGCGGCGGATTATTTCATCCGTGCCGGTGTCTTCGAGCGCAAACGCAGAAAAGACCGCGAGCAGATCAACTATGCCGCATCGAACAACGTCATGTTTGATTACCGCCTGTTTCGCCGTCTTGGACTGCGCTTCGAAGAAAGAATGCGCTACACAGGTGGAACAGATTTCGTGTTCTTCAACCAGGCCGTGCGTATAGGCGTGAGGATATTCTGGGCCGACGCCGCGCTTGTTTATGACATCGTGCCGGCAAGCCGCATGAAATGGAAGTGGGTCCTTCAACGCCAGTATCGGCTAGGCAATACGTTTGCAGTAGCTGAGAAGCTCTACGGAAACCGCAAGAGCGCTGCCTACCGCTTTGCCTACGGCGCCGCCCGTGTTGGACTCGGCACCGCCATGCTGCCCGCCTTGGCAGTCTCACCGCGTCTCGGCATGCGGGCGCTTACACATTTGTTGAGAGGCGCCGGAACGGTATCAGGGCTAATGGGACACGCTTACGAAGAGTATCGGCCGGATGCCGAAGGCGCGGTAAAATAGGGAACGGAAAGTCACGTCATGGAATATTCGTTCCGGACCGCCGGGAATCCCGCTGGTCCTACGCCACTTCATAATAATCGCGAGGCGCTCTTCCGCCGCTCGAATGCTCGTCTGCATGAGAGACGAGTGAGCTTGTTGTTGACGGTGATTTTTGTCCTGTGTTTATGGAGATCGACAGGCGTCTGGTACGGCTATCCAGCAAGCTTTGATGAGGCGAGCGGCGAAGGTTCGCTGCCGATGAAGCTTTTACTCTACAGCCTGGTTCCTTTGATCAGTATTTACATCATTTTGGATCTACGAAATGTGGGTATAGCGCTTCTTCGGATGCCCGCTTTGATTTCCATCACGATTGCATTTTGTTTCCTTTCGGTACTGGTTTCGATCGACGCTGCGGGCTCTATTCGCGGCCTATTTGCGGCCGGACTGATCACATCGGGCGTTCTGTTTTACCGGCTCAAGTTCGGCGTCTTGAAAACGATGGAGACCTTGGCGGCATTCTTCGTGGTCCTGGCCTTTGCAAACGTCGCCTACACCATCCTCTTCCCGCAATATGCGGTCATGCGAGGCTCCTATGCCGGCATGGTCAAAGGTCTGCACTATCATAAGAACGGTTTGGGCCAAACGACAGCGATCGGGCTGATTTTTATACTGAACTTCTGGAAGATGGGACTTGATCTTCGCTATAGAAGCATCATCGGCATCTTGGCAGTCCTGTGTAGTATCGTCCTTATATTGCTTGCTAGGTCTTCGACCGCCGTCGTTCTTGTCGTTATTGGCTGTGGTGGCGTTTTCTTCCTGCGCCACATTCAGAATATTAGGGTTCCACTCGCGAGGCTTGGGATCTTCGTGATGGTGATGTTTGTTCTCGCAGCATTGTCAACCACCTATATGTTTGTCGCTGAGGCCATCGCCGCCGCTTTCGACAAAGATGTCACGCTCTCGGGTCGATCCGGAATATGGGAGCAACTCCTACCATTGATCGGACAGAGACCTATCCTCGGTTACGGCTTTGCGATGTTTCGAGATCCAGTCGTTATCGACACCTACGTCAAAGCGACATTCACGGTTCGATCGGTCCATAACAGCTATCTGGAGCAGGCTCTCAATATTGGCGTCATCGGAACGTCCTGCTTTGTGGGCTTCCTGCTCATCCGCCTGGCCACGAAATTCATCAAAGTTGTTCAAGACCTCGAACTGCAGCGTGCGCAAGCAGTTGAAATCATCGTCATTACGCTGGTCATGATGGGTTCGTTCACCGAAGCAGGACGTTTCATGGCGCCTGTGGATGGTTGGGCCATCATGATCGCAATGCTTCCATTCAGCACTTATGCCGCCCAGCACAGGCAGACATAGGCAAAGCTGGCGCTTAAAAGCGTGACTTTCGTGAATTTAAGTACAAAAAGACAGAACCAAAATATGCACAGGAAAAGATGAAGATAAATTATCGCCCCGATATCGATGGTTTACGGGCAGTAGCCGTATCTGCTGTCGTGCTTTTTCATTATAATATACCTTATTTCCAGAACGGTTATTTAGGAGTTGATGTATTCTTTGTTATCAGTGGATTCCTGATTACATCGATAATATATAACGAGATCTCAGCCGGCAATTTCACCTATAAAAAGTTTTACGCCCGCAGATTTCGACGCATTTTACCAGCACTGATCGTTGTTGTAGCGGTGACAACGCTGCTGGCTTGCTTCATATTACCTCCGTTCGAACTTAAACGATATGCAGTCACAGCCATCGCAGCTCTCGCAGGACTATCGAATTTCGCATTCTACCAATTTGTAGACTATTTTTCACCGACAGCAGATAAGCAGCTTTTGCTGATGACTTGGTCGCTCGGCGTAGAAGAACAATTCTACCTTTTGTTTCCGCCACTGCTTGTATTTATTATCTCAAGACGAAAGTCATTTGTCCTTCCTGTTCTCGCGTTAATCGTCGTACTTTCCTTCGTTATGGCAGCCGGAATGAACGCATATCGGCCTGACGCTGCCTTTTACCTTATTCCATTTCGTGCTTGGGAATTGGGAGCCGGTGCCCTTCTTGCTGTCTCAGCTGCAGGCAGATGGAGTGAACGCTTATCGGCAGTTCAGACTGAGGTGATAGGGCTCCTCTCGGTCGCACTGATCGGCTCGGCCCTCTTTCTAGACGCTAATGTGCCTATCGTCGTACGCAACCTGTGTGCTGTGGCTGGCACGGTCCTTCTCATCATGTCGGGAAGATCGTTCACAAACCGACACGTGCTTGCTTCTCGCTTATTGGTAGGAATCGGCATCATTTCCTACTCCTGGTATCTATGGCATTGGCTTCCCGCCAGCATGATCCATCTGCTCGAAATAAAAATCGGATATGTACCTCGTATTGCGTTGATATTTGCAACCTTGATGCTCGGAATCGCAAGCTATCACTTCGTCGAAAAGCCCTTCCGCAAGCCTTCGTCAAACGATACAACAACCATACTTAAATATGCAGCTGCAGTCTGCCTGACAATATCGCCGTTGTGTATACTCGTCGCAACCTCTGGGCTGTCCGCTTATACCTACCCCCCTGTGCGTGATATAGAAGCAGAAATAAGGGGATCTTTCGGCAACCCATGTCTTGCATCCTACGGCGTTTCAACGCCGAGAGTTACACCACCATGCATGACCGCAGCCAGCAACGCCGCCGTGGCTTTGATCGGCGATAGCCACGCGAATGCTTTGGCAGACGGTATAAAAGACTTCGCAGCATCTCGATCATCCGATTTCTACCAGTTCACGAAGTCGTCCTGCCCGCCTCTAAACGGTTACACGCGCTATATGTCAAACCGGAAGGGGCACGATAAGGAATGCTCAATGTATATGAGCGCCGTTTTCGAAATCTTGGACGCGCATCCTGAAGTTAACGTGGTCATCCTCGCTGGATATTGGGCGGCCTCATTTGATGAGGAGTATCTAGGCTTCCGTTACGTGCCGTCAGGTTCCGACGGGAGCTTCGTATCCGCAGAAGATAGCCGGAGAAATCTGGAACAAGGCCTCAATCAGACGATAACATCTCTGCAGAAGCCTGGAAGAAAGATAATCTTAGTCCAGGATGTGCCTCGTTTTGACGTCGACCCATACACAGGAATGCTGGCGCAACTTATTCCACTTCGTGGCTGGCTGACGTCTATTGCAACCGCACCGATAACAAGTCTTGAAGACCCAAACCGGATTTCCATGTCACGAGTAAAACAAGATACGGCGCGCAATATCGTTAACAACGTTTTCGAAAAGCATCCCGAAGTTCAGATACTCGATCCGTTCGCAGGGATGTGCAATCAACTCGGCTGCGTCTTCAAAAAGGACAACCTTGTCTACTACGGCGACTCACAGCATCTCTCCAAATCAGGCGCAAAATATTTATCAAGATACTTGACCAATTAGTAGTGTGTCTTACAAGCGATTTTTGGCTAACTGAATTAGGGAAAATGTGACTTCAAGTTGCGACGGAGAACTCTACGTACTACTAGCGATGAAACGCTCGTCTTACCCGTACAGCTCTGACTTACCATTACAATGCAGGGAGCTGTGGTTCAAATTCGTATTCGCATAGTAAAATATACCGGTAATCTATCCTGTATAATTTAGGCTCTCCATAATAGAGGTATTGATATGATTTATAAGCCGGAAATTGATGGCCTGAGATCGGTAGCCGTTTTATCTGTATTGGTATTCCATCTTGGCTCCCCTTATATTACCGGGGGATTCACAGGGGTCGATATTTTCTTCGTGATCTCGGGGTATTTGATCACCGACATTATCAACAGGGGAATGCAGGACAATAACTTCAGTATCGTGAATTTCTATAGAAGACGCGCTCTACGCATCCTCCCGCCGCTTATGGTCGTGTTATTGGCGGTCACTACAGCGGCATCACTCGTCTTTCTACCGGAAGAAATTAAGGATTACGGAAAATCTGTCCTATGGACAGCTCTTTTTTCCTCAAACATATTTTTTTTCAAGGAGATAAACTACTTCAACCCGGAAGCAAAATTCAACCCGCTCCTCCATACATGGTCTCTGGCTGTTGAGGAGCAGTTCTATATTGTAGTCCCGATACTGTTCTACATCTGCTATCGATTTTTTCGCCCACACGTCAAAATCATATTTGTGGCGTCAGTATTGATATCGTTCATACTCAGCGTCGCTTTGATATTTATCTCTCAGAAAGCCACATTCTATCTGCTTCCCACACGTTACTGGGAAATGGGCCTTGGATCGATCATCGCCCTCTACGGGTTGCATCAGAAGTTCACCGGCAAAGCGGCAGACGCTGTCTCAGTTGTCGGCGTTATGTTTTTGTTAGCGTCGCTGTTCATGTTGACAGAGAGCGTGCCATTCCCGGGACCAGCCGCGATCCTGCCAACTGTTGGAGCCTGCTGCATTATCATAGCTGGGCGAAACGGGATTGCTGGTCGGTGGCTATCTCGCCCGACACCCGTATTTATCGGCAAGATTTCCTATTCCCTCTATCTCTGGCATTGGCCGCTGATCGTATTTTATCGACTGCTCTACGCGCCGGAAATTACGTTTCTGCCGGGCCTGCTCATCGCTCTTGTTGCACTTCTGCTGGCCTTTGCAAGCTACCACATTGTCGAAACGCCGTTGCGCAGGACGCCCGCACGGATCGGAAATTTTCGGGTTCTTGGCAGCGCAGCGGTGTCGTTGGCGGTCCTTATCGGGGTGGGAGTCCTACTTCAAAAGTTCTCAAACAAGATCAATGACTATCCTCCCGAAGTCATGCGACTTGCAGCTTTTAATGAATACGACAAGACCCCTGAAGCCGAGCGGCAGTATCGTAAGGATCAGTGCTTTATCACATCCGGAACTTCGGGTGGCTCCAATGCTTTCAAGCGAGACATTTGCCTCGCCGCTAAGCCGGACGGAAAGCCAAGATATCTGCTGATAGGCGATAGCCAGGCGGCTCATCTTTGGGGCGCGCTCCAGAGCGCACGTGACGACATCGATCTCATGCAGGCCACCGCATCAGGATGCAAGCCGACAATCGAAACTGAAGGTGAGCGCCGCTGCGTCAACCTCATGACGAGCGTTCTGGGCGATTTCATTACTCCGCAAACGGTTGATACGGTCGTCTTTAGCGCGCGGTGGCAACAGGACGATCTCCCAGGCCTGCAGAAGACTATTGAGGAACTGCGAGGACGCGGAATCAGCAAAATCGTCGTTCTCGGCCCGACTGTGGAATATTCGCAAAGCGCACCATTGATCCTTGCCCGTATTGCATGGGGGAGGGCCGGAAAGCTCTCCGACTACAGAATTGAGCAGCGAAACGAGCTTGACGAAACAATGCGAGCATTCGCGGACAAGAACAAGGTTGAGTACATTTCACTCTACAAAACAGTATGCCCAAACAACAACTGCATAGACGCCGTCAATGGGGTGCCGGTTCAGTCGGATTATGGGCACTTCACGGATGTGGGATCAAAGCTTGTGGCGGGGATAATAGCTGGGCGGCTTTGAAGTCCGCTGAAGGTTTGTCGCTGCTGGAAACGGAACGCGCCGAACAGAATTTCAACTCCCGAGTTCGGTAACTGCACGCTCTCTGGAACTGATGACCTTAAGCATCTGGTAGCACCTCTACCAGATGCGACCAACCAGTTGCCATAAGACCCAGCCTAAACCGACCAGAAGTGTCCAACCTATGAGCACCCCTAACATCATCACATAGATACGAGGCATCGCCTGCTCCTCAATGAGGCCTCTTAATCGCACTAAAATGGCCGGCGCTGACATTCCTAAATTCGATCTATGAGTTTCTGCGTTCCCACTTATATTTCGAGTTAGGGCGGGCAGATTCGTGGCTGGCATCGAGTTTGATCGCGGAATCGATCTCCACCAAGGCGTGGAAAACATACGTTTCTCTGTGAGCGGTTGACCAAGCGCGCCGGCGGGTTGCGGTCTAACTTAACTCAGTTCAAGGTGAACATATGTTAGCAGCTCTATGGTCGATATTGCTAATTGCCTGAACTGCCGGCGGACGCAGCGGCGATACACATCATCGCATGTCATCATCGAGCGGATATACGCTCGCTATCGTAAGGTATGAGATCCTCATCCTACAATATCGTCGTGGAGCTTCCATCGATCTTGAGGACAGTCAATACCCCCGTTGCATAGGCCTTCGTGTCGATCCCGATCCGATTTGGGCCCATCGATGGCTGGCGGCTTGCCGTGTGGCCATGCACCACCACAAGGTCCAATCCCGGCCCGCTGCTGATGAAGGGCTCGCGGATCCACATCATGTCCTCGTCGCTCTGCGAATCCATCTCCACGCCTGGTCGGATACCGGCATGGACAAAGAGGTGACGACCGATCTGGACGCTTACGGGGAGACCTTTCAGGAAGAAAAAGTCGTCTACAGGGATCGCTTCCGAGATCAGATGCGCAAGCCGTGCATTCGGTAGGCTGGATCTGGATCTCGATGTTAGGTAGTCAATATCCAGACCATAGGACATCAGCGTTGCGCGCCCGCCTGCGGCGATCCAAGCGTCCAGTTTGTCCGGATGGTCCAGAAGCGATGAGAGCGTGTCATCGTGGTTTCCACAAAGAGCGATGCGCTTCACTCTGGGGTCACAAGGTTGCCGAAGATGCGCCAGCACCCCCGCAGAATTGGAGCCGCGATCGACATAGTCGCCGAGCAGAATAACCAGTCCCTTATTTCCGCTGCTTCCTAGATCCTGCAGTATGCGTGCTTCAGCCTTAATCAGCTGGTCGAGGCAACCGTGGACGTCTCCGATCGCATAAATTGGATAGAGCGAAGGATGATCGGCAAGATTTATCCGACGCCGTCGTTGCCGTACGGCATGGATCGGATTTTTGACAAAAACTTTTCTCAAGAGACTAAAGGCCATTTGGACACACTAGCCTCTATCAGATTGAAGGACCGTTTCTGAATGATGGTTATCTCAATCATACGGGCCAAAGCTTGGCGATTTCCTTGCGAGGAGGACGCGAAGTCAAGGAGTGCCCGTAAACCAGATCAATTCGCCTGAAATATGGCTAGACATTGAGGGTGCTGGGGAAAGTGCCTCCTGAAGCAAACGCGGCATCGGCGCAACCCAATCAAGATCATTGAGACGCCGCGTTCCATTCCGATCCCGACTTACTCGCACGTGGACATACAGTGTGCTGTGACACTCACCAGGCAACCTTGCGGGTTATCCAAAGCAGAGAAGTGCCACTCTGTGCGAGCGCCTGGGACAAAAAAAGGTGCGGTAGCGCTTACCAAGTTTGCCCCTACCACGTAACGTCGTGCCAGATGGCCAAGGGTTACAAGCCAGTGCCGCCCGTCATTTCGTTCTTGATTGTTGCAAGGATAATTCTGAGATCGAGCCACAAGTTGTAGTTCTGGATATAATAAAGGTCGCATAGAACACGAGCGCGCGCATGAACCGGGTCTGTCGTCGGGCCGCGCCAACCGCGGATCTGCGCAAGACCAGTAATGCCGGGGCGGACATTGTGACGATCATGATAGTTCGGCACGAGGTCTTCATAGGGGCGACCAGCGGCCAGCATGCCTATAGCGTGGCACCGTGGCCCAACCACCGACATGTCGCCGCGCAGCACATTGATGAACTGAGGCAGCTCATCCAAGCTGCTCTTGCGCAAGAATGCGCCGATACGCGTTATGCGAGCATCCCCTACCACGGTCTGGGCAACACCCGTGACGTCGCATTTATCCGTTGCCATCGACCTGAACTTCAAGACCTGGATCGGCTTCTGCCCAAAGCCCCATCGGGTTTGCTTAAAGAATATCGGCCCGCGACTATCCAATTTGATTGCAATCGCAATCATGAGGAAAACAGGAAAGAGCAGAATTAGAACAAAGAGCGAGAAAGCAAAATCAAATGTCCGCTTGGATATAGACTGCGCAGCGGAGGGTAAAGCGGAGGCGTCAGTTAAGTCCATCGACTGCGCTGCAGCGCTATTCAATGTACCTACAACGAATTTCTCGTTTGCATGTCCGGTGATTGAATTCATAACCCACAAGCCCAGATTAAATAATGTTAATGTACAATAGCGGTAAAACGCATTTACGTCACTATCGTAATTAACAAATAGTTAACTCACGCATAGGTTCCGGATATCACCAGTCCAGGCGACTAAATTAGGCAGAAACGCACACTTATGTATGGTTTTAAGCGAAATTTTTGATCTTTACGGTACTCTTTTTGTCATATTATTATTTACTTAAATATAATGTACATTTTTTCTACTTAATTGACCGTGACTAATTTTGGGCTACCAGTATAGGAATACTTTAATTCGAGTTCCCTTCGCAGACTTGAAACGTGGTTTCCCACCAATCCTCATCCGGGCCACCTTGAGCCCGATCCGAAATCGCCTACAGTTTAACTCAATAAAGATACCGGCTGGAACTGAGCGGTAGTTGCCTCAAACGCTTGGCGCGGGATGGAATTCGGGAAAAATTCCAAAGAATTGCAAACACATCTCAAATCTGCAGCGATCTTACTGACTCGTTGCTCACGTTCTAGTTGTTTCTCAGCGGGTGTCATTCTTGCAAGATCGCTGCGCAGTCTTGAGCGAAAGACGCCAGTCGACGAGGCGATAAAGCGCGCAGATCGCGCCATAGAGGCATCAAGGAATTTGCATCGATGATGTAGGAAAGGTGCAACAGAAGGAACGTACCTTCCTTACTTCACCCAAATTGACAGCGTATGATGGAGCCCGTATGCCATCTCGATCTTCCTCCGTCGAGAAAAGACCGATGTAAAACACAAAGCAAATCCGTCATGAAGATCGACGTAAGCTCGCCGTCCTCGCCACGATCAGTTCCACTAGGCAGCGTATTTCCTGCGATCGCAGGATCACTTCCGAGGCTCTATATCGTCGTGTTGCAGGCGCCGAAGCAATGGCGCTTCGGCCGAAATGCTTTTAGGAACTAGATCCGACACGCCAAGTCATGCCGAAGAACTCGCCTGAATCTTCCGCTTGAGCCTCCGACGGACGCTAAAGCCAACCAAAGGCTACGCCTCGTTTCCTTCTTTATAGTAGCGCGCGTAAGTGGCAGAGTAATATTCGCTGGAGCCATACATGCGGTACAGTTTCATCTTTTCCTGGTCGACCTTGTTCAACACAACGCCCAAGCACTTGTCGTAAAGGCGTGCCTCTTTGGTCATGACTTGGCGAACCACTTGCCGCGCAGTTTTCCCCCATTCGACCACAAACAGGAAGCCGTCTATGCGGCTGGCGATTGCGCGCGCATCGACAACCGGCCCTACTGGTGGCAAGTCGATGACTATGTAGTCTGCCTCGGCACCGAGCACATTCAGAAGATTGGCCATAGCATTGGAAGACAAGAGTTCGGAGGAATGCGGTACGCGGTGGCGAATGATCGCCGGCAGGAAGGAAAGCTGGGTGGCCGGGTCATGCTGCATGACACTGCGCGGGTCTTCGCCGTTGAGCAGAACCTCGAGCAGGCCACCCTGAGCAGTGACATTCATCGCCCGGGTAGCGCCGGGATTGCGAAGGTCCGCATCGATCAGAATGGCGCGCGCGCCCTGGCTCGCCAACAATTTGGCGAAGTTGATGGAGATTGTCGATTTGCCTTCGCCGGGGATGGCAGACGTTACCCCGATTATTTTGCATTGCTTGCCGACAAAGGCCATGTCGGCGGCAATCTTGCCACTTCGCATTGTTTCCGCGAAAGCCGACAATGGATTGTTGACGACGTAATTAACGACCGCACCACCCACAGCAGCAGGCCCTCCGCGCATAGTCGATTTGGTTGGATCGATCGCGGGTGCAATTCCGATGAATTCAACGCCGAGAACGTCGCGAACCTGGTCACCGGTGCGGAAGAACCTGTCCCGGAATTCTCTGAACGCGCCGAGTCCGCAACCTACCATCACGCCCGCTAAGCCAAAGAGCGCCAGAAACAGCGGCTTTCTCGGATAGCTTGGAGCGATGCTGACTGTTGCTTGCGTGATAACGCGAGCTTCGGTCACAGGAAATGTCTGCTGCTGAATGGCTTCCTGATAGCGCTGAAGGAATAGCTGATACTGATTTTTGTAGCTTTCCGAAGTGCGCTGAAGCTCTCGCAATTGGACCTGGTTTTCACTAGCGGATGCGCTAACCGCGGTCGCCTGTGCGAGGCTGTCACGCAGCGACTTCTCGCGTGCCGTGGCAACATCGAGATCGCTTCGATAGCTCTGCGCGATCCGGTTCAACTCTTCGAACATAAGGCGCTTATATTCGTTCATCTCGCGCCGTAGCCGGACAGCCTGGACGTGATCGGGCCCAAGACGACTTGAAATGTCAGCCTCAACCTTGGAGGCATCGAGATATTTCTTGCGCAGATCGGTGGAAATGGAATTGCCCAGAACGTCGGTCACGATCGCATCTGTTTGGCCGCTAGCAATGATCTCTTGTATGCGATCAAGCCGGGCGCGGGCCTTAGCGGTATCGGATTCCGCCGTCAGAAGAGCGGTATTTAATTCTCCCAATTGCTGATCGGTAACAAGCTGATCGCCGACCGAAACGAGACCATGGGCAGCTCTAAACTTTTGAACTGCAAGATCCGCGTTCAGAGAGTCTTGCCGCAGTTCCGCAATGCGGTCCTGAAGCCAATCGCTCGCCCGGCGGGTCGCGTCATATTTCGAGCTCAACTTGTCGACGAGGTAGGCGTCACCGATAGCGTTTGCAATCTTGGCCGCAAGTTCAGCAGAGGGCGATTGATAATCGATCTCCAACACATAGGTTTTGCCCACGCGCGAGACATTCAGGTTGGCCTTAAGCTGGGCGGCAGCTGCAAGCCGTGCGGCATCCGTGCTTTGAGCGTCAGAAGCGCCATCACTGGAAAACAACGAGCCGATCGCACGCAGCGTCTGGCGAATGGTCGCAACCAGTGAAAAACCGGAGCGATTAAAGTCTGGGTCGTTCGTCAGGTTCAACTTGTCGACCACGGCAAGGGCGATCGTGTCGGATTGCAGCAGCTCGACCTGGCTCAGAATGGAGGTCTCGTCATCCGGAACAGTGCCGATGGTCGACATCTGCTCCACGACCTGACTGTTGTTTCGATCGATCAGGACATTGACTGTCGATGTGTAATACGGGGTCGCGGTGAAGACGAAGATCAGCCCGAGGACGCTTGCGATCGCGCCGCAAAGCACGACCACGTGCCATTGGCGACGTGCAGCACTGATCAGCGCGTCAATGTCGAGAACGTCGCTCAACGCGCTTTTCTCGCCACTTTCCTCACGAAAATCGTTCGATAAATTACGATTGTGGAGCAACTGCTGACCTCTTGTGGTGCGTGGAGCAGGAGGCCGCAACGCGGCAGCCTGCAAAAGTCGTTTTGTCTCAAGGCAGTCTGAACTGAAATTAGTTCAGACGCTGAACACTTGTCTTCGTGGATGCAGCATCACCCGCCACACCTGACACGGTTGACGTTACGGAGTTAAGCAAGTTGAGGAACTTGATGATCTCGACAGAATCCGAGTTCGAGACGTAGATCACATCCTTGTCCTGCATCGGGAATTTCTGAACCGCGAAGAATGCGGAAGGGTCACGCAGGTTCGCACGGAACACAACCGGCACCATGTCGGACGGGAATTTGTCGACGTTGACGCTCAAGCGTTGCAGGAACTGTTTCGGCACGACGCGATACAGCAGCACCTGTGCCGGGTTTGCACGGGAGTCGAGTAGTCCGCCCGCCTTGCCAAGCGCCTCGCCGAGCGTCAGGTCGGTTTCTTCGAAATCGAAGCGACCGTTCAGGCCGGATGCGCCGAAGGCCAAATAGGTCCGACGCTCCCGATCGACGATGATCGTATCGTCGGGCGCGACGAATACGTTCTCGCTTGGGGTATTGACGAGGCGCTCATAAAGCACCGTGGCAGAGCGTCCCTTGCGCTGCAGCGTGACGTAGGTTTCCGAACCTGGCGCATTCAGACCGCCAGCTTGGGAAATGACGTCGAGGATGCGATCCCCGCCTTCGCTCAACTCGACCTTTGCCGGCGCCTTCACGTCTCCCAACACAGCCACACGGGCCGATCTGGAAGAGACCTTGTTGATGAGAACCTGTGGCTCGATCGCACGATTGGCCAACGTTTTTTCGATATCCCGCTGCAGATCGATCGTTTGACGTCCTGCGGCCCGCACAAGGCCGGCGTAGGGAACACTGATGTACCCGTTCCGACCAATGGTCTGCGACGGTAGTGTTACGAAGTTGCCCGGTCGGCTTCCCGCATCTGCAGGAATAAACAATCCACCCGGCTGCGATTCAAAAATGGACACTTGCACAACATCGCCCACACCCAGCGAAATATTGGGAATGACATTGCTTGCCGCGCCAAAGCTGCCAAAACTCGCGAGCGCCCGCGTTTCGCTGGCGTAGGCAAGGACTGCCTTGTTGATATCGACCAGCGCGTAATCGATACCGACGGTTTTATTGGCAGCAGAAACGGTGACTGCAGCACTGGATTCAACCGCTCTGTACCCGGGGCCCGACTGAGGAGTACTCGTGCAACCGCTCAAGGCGATCATCGATAACGCCAAAGCTATTATCTGTCTTTTTTCGGCTCTCACTACATCCGTCCCCGTCTACTTCTGCACCAATCGCTCAAATCGGTAAAAAAATCCACCCAACTATTTTCTATCCAATGCTTATATCTCTCGGCAGATGAAAGCTTGTTGTAGTCTGGCAACAGTGTGGCGCGTATAGATTAACTTTCGGGCATTAACCATGATAGCATGCGTCAATTTTCGCCATCTCCAAGTTGAACCGGAGAATTCACCCCAGGCTACCTGCCCGCGCAATGCTACGAAGACGATAATTCCTTGCTTTATAAAGGTAATGAACTTCTTTTTGCAAAATAATTTAATATGTCAATTGTTGATTTGACGTTAACTATTAATGACATTTATCTCTATTAAAGAGTACACCGAGTGAAGTGAATATCGCCCGGTTAAGCCAGCAAGGTGCCCTGTGGATACTTTAGAATTCCTGCATGTTGCGTGGACAAAATTTACCCAAAGCGTCGCAGACACTTGGGGTGACGGCATCGCGCAAATGCTTCAGTTGAGCAAAGATGAGCTGCTTCTCGCAGCGAGCGCGATCGTCACAGTGCAGCTGATGCTCATCGTTGTTCTTCTTTGGCGGCAGAAAAAGCTGCAGCATCTGACCGCAGACCTGAACGAAGAACTCTCTGCCACGGAAAAGGCGTTGATCAGGGAGCGGCTCTGGCGCAGAGCGGGCGGAAACAATCACACCACCATAAGCGAGGTGGAAATAGACGATATGCTGGTTTCTCTCGGATACGTCCATGACAAGAGCCGGACCAAGCAAGATGCATCCTGATCGGGCTGCTTAACGCATGTCGAGCAACACCTCACAGCGATTTATGTGGTGAGACAGGCAACCGAGGCGCGTGAGCGACGCTGAAAAATCGCGATCCGCGTCTGGCCGGAACCGCTAAAGATCAATGAATGATTTGATAGCGATTGCCCCATGTCAGATTACCGTCTTTCCAGGATCTCGGAATGAAGCCATCTTTCGGCCAGGGTGCCTCAGCAACCGCAAGCATCCAGTTCGACCCCGCGCGGGCGAGAACGACGCAGGAATATTCTCCTGCCTTGTCCGGCTTGAAGGTCGGCGTTTGCGGAACCATGAGATCGATACCGCTTTCACGCCAGATGTAGCTCACTTGCTCCGGCTGCGAGCTCCAGCGCCCCCCGGTGACGCTCAGAACGCCGTTCTCGGACCGCTTGATCTCAGGAACCTCCGTGCAGAGAAACGAACCGTCATTGGTGTAGATCGGCCCCATCACCTGACCACGCCTTGCATTGGAAGTCACCACCTGGGTGCCGAACGCACGGATGACGACAGGCTCTTTGCACTTCATGAAAATGTTTCGATAAACGGACCCCGACCAGGGCCGATCAGCGAAAAAGCCGATATCGCAGCCAGAAAGAATATTGTCATGGATGACCATACCTCCGCGCTGCGCGCCCGTGATGCCGTCAAGCACCATATCCTTATCCTTGAAGCCGGTGATCGCAACAGCTCGGCGGGCATTTTCAATGAAGCAATCATATAGATGATGGTCATGAAGATTAGAAAAACTGCCGACGCCATAGCCGAAAGAATAGTTGTTCATCTCGCCGGTCCGCATGAGGCAGCTACGGGTCATGGCATTATTGCCGATCGATGAGTAGGCGAAGTTATGCCCTTCCAACAGGCAGTATTCAGCTTTGTAATTTTCGGTCTCGGCGCACACCAGAGCGCCCTTGGCTGATTCAGTGTCCGTCGCGTAAGTGAAAATATTTCCTCTCAGCCAGACATCGCGACTGATGAAACGATCATCATTCTGATAGGCGAATTGACAACCATCGGCAACTTTTCCACTGCTCACCACAACCTTGCAATTCTCGATCAATGCACCGTTGACCCCGGTTGCATAAATCCCATCTCCGCCGACGCGTTCCACTGTGCATCCACGCATGATCAGGTTGAAAAGCTGGTTTTCAACCTTCAAAGACGGCGGATGGCGAGCACCGTGGAATCGAAACCCCTGTTCGGCGTCCGGCGCGTCCGACAGAGACACATCGATTATTTCGACATCTGAAAAGTCTTGATAGCGCAACCCTTGAATGAACGGTCCCTTAATGGACTGATGCGCGACCACATCCCCACGTACGCGCTTCTTCAGTATATCGGTCATGGCAGAAGCCTTCGAAAACAGGAGCTTGATCAGAACGGCTCGTGGTGGAGCGCGCTGCGTGGTCTTGCAGCAGAAAAGCTAGCGAGAGATTTGAAGCCGTGCTCTACTGCGCACGAAACGAAACGATAGTTCCGCCTTCATAGTGTCCGGAACCGGGTACGACCGGAGACAATGGCGACATATTGACCACGGGATGGCAGATATCGGTATACCGGCTGCCATCGCGTCCGCTGACGACGAGAACCGAACACTCCCGAACATAATAGGCCGTACGGGGTGCCGGGTGATAAGCAGAAGATTTACGCGGCAATTCGCGGTAATGGGGGTGCGAGGTCACCAGATCGGCGGCCGACGCCACGACTGTGCCTGCCAGACTGGTGAAAGCGAAAGCGACCAGCAGCTTGCGAAGTTGAATCTTCATTGCGAACTATCCTTAAAGGCCAGATGAGCACGAGGGGAATAACGTAATTGAAAAAGCGATATAACAATTCCAGCGTAAAGTCATGAAGGCCGTCATACCTCGGACGACATTCTGACTCCTGCAGAAAACCTCATTGCAATACCGTTGATGCAGTAACGAAGACCGGCTGGCTTGGGTCCATCACTGAAGACATAACCCAGATGACCGTCGCAGCGAGAGCAGCTTACTTCCCGTTGGGAACCAATGCTTGCTTCTGTCACCGCACCCGGAACAGCAGCGAGGAACGTTGGCCAACCAGACCCTGCGTCGAATTTACGGTGAGATGGAAATAATGGCGCGTCGCATGCAGCGCAGGCGAATACGCCGTTGCCGACCTCCGAAAGGAGAGCACTCGACCCGGGACTTTCCGTGGCCTTGTTGCGCATTACATCAAAAACATCCGGATCGAGACGTTGCCGCCACGCCTCTTCGGAAAGCTTTAAACGATCCGCTGCTGCAATGGCCGGGCTCGTGCTGCGCAGGACTATGCCGGCAGAGACGAAACCTGAAATGCCAAGAAGCAACTTGCGTCTGGTCGTCATCTTCCACCTGTTACGCACCAATTACGTCAATCTCTATCATCATTTTATGTAACAACAAAGAATTTAGGGACAACGGAGATAATGTGGTGACACGCTTCCTTCTTGTTTTTGCAGACTGTCCCAAGCAAGTCAGCTCAAGTCTTGCCAGCACGACATCTTATGACGAGCAGTTTACTCCGCCAATTTTCTCAGCGAGCGGCCCGACCATGATGGACGTCGCGGCTTTGGGTGTGGGATGAAGGCCGTCCGGTATCGCTTTCGCCAGCTCATTCTGAGACAGCGACATCCATCGGCTTCGATGATCTATGATCTCGACACCATTTGCCTTCGCCTGCCGGATATGGGCGTCGATGTAGAGGCTGAAATAGGGACGGGCCATTCCGGCCATTCCCGATACAGGGTTCATGATCTGCATGATGATCCTCGCATCTGGCAGACCGCGCCGAAGTGAAGAGAAAATGGCGCCGATCGTATCGCCGCTCGTTGAAACGGAGGTGAAGCGATTGAGAGCAGCATCGTTGGCGTAAAATTCGACAAGAACCACGTCCGGCTTCAGACGGATCACCTCTGAGGTATGCTCAAGTCCCCAGGACGATGGCGCACCACTTTTGGCAACCATTTCGACCGTAGCAGACCAGCCGAGACAGGCGGAAAGCTTTTCAGCCAGAGGACCTTGCCAGCCGCCTCGCGCTGTTAGGGAGGTGCCAAATGCGACAATCTTTAAGGGGTGTTTTTGGCTGTCGAAATTCTGCGCCGTCGCCGCTATCGTAACACTTCCAAACAAAACCAAGAATGACTGGTACAGACGCTTCATTTTGGAGATTGTTCTTTCAGCCCATCATGGGCGTTGGAGCAAAATTCCATCGGGCATCGATATGTCGAAATACAGGGGATGGGCTCTCCACCCCCTGCTTTGTCGTGATTACGCGCCCTTGCCGACGCCGGAATAGGTAAAGCCGTGCGCCTCAACTTCGGCTGCACGGTAGACATTGCGCAGATCGACCAAAACCGGGCTCTTCATCAGCGACTTCAAGCGGTCGAGATCCAATGCGCGGAACTGGTTCCATTCCGTTACCAGAACGACGACATCTGCGCCTTCAGCCGCCTGGTACGGGCCCTGGGCAAATTCGATATCTAGCATAGGCTTGGCATTTTCCATGCCCTCGGGATCGTAGCCAGAAACGATAGCGCCAGCATCCTTCAAGGTCTGGACAACAGCAATTGCCGGGCTGTCACGCATGTCGTCGGTGTTTGGCTTGAAGGTAAGACCGAGTACCGCAACCTTCTTGCCCCGCACATCGCCACCGACGGCTGCAATAACCTTGCGGCCCATGGCGCGCTTTCGGTTGTCGTTGATCGCAATCGTTGTTTCGATCAGTCGCACGGGCGCTTCATAGTCCTGAGCGGTCTTCGCCAGTGCCAGAGTGTCCTTGGGGAAGCAGGAGCCGCCGTAACCGGGACCGGCGTGGAGGAACTTCGAGCCGATACGACCATCCAGTCCAATACCGCGCGACACATCCTGAACATCGGCGCCCACCTTTTCACATAGATCGGCGATTTCGTTGATGAAGGTGATTTTCATCGCAAGGAAACCGTTCGCTGCATACTTGATCAATTCGGACGTACGACGCGAAGTGAACAGCAACGGAGACTGGTTGAGGTAAAGCGGACGGTAAACTTCGGTCATGACCGCCTTGGCGCGCTCATCGGAATGGCCAACGACGATACGATCGGGACGCTTGAAGTCGTCGATTGCGGCACCTTCGCGAAGGAATTCAGGATTGGACACCACAGCGAAATCTGCGCTTGGGTTTGCCTCGCGAACGATGCGCTCGACCTCGTCACCCGTACCCACAGGAACGGTCGACTTGGTCACGATTACCGTGAAGCCTTTAATCGACAGAGCGATCTCGCGGGCTGCTGCATAGACATAACCGAGGTCGGCGTGACCATCACCGCGACGTGACGGCGTACCGACGGCGATGAAGACGACATCCGCATCGGCAACGGCAGAGTCGAGCTCAGTAGTAAAGGAGAGGCGGCCTGCCTCCACATTCGTGGCAACCAGCGCATCGAGACCCGGCTCAAAGATTGGAATGGCGCCGTTGTTCAGAGCTTCGATCTTTTCCGCCGCCTTATCGACACAGATGACGTCATGTCCGAAATCTGCAAAGCAAGCGCCAGAAACAAGGCCCACATAACCCGATCCAACCATTACTATGCGCATATTATCCCCTCATATCGGCGAGTAAATCCAGTTAATTGAAATTCAATATCTTATTTCTTGTTTATTGCAACGCACAATATACATCTCGCTGTGAGTTATTGGCATGGTATTATGCTTGCTGTTTTTTAGAGAAACCAAATGTAACGCCAATCCGAAGTTGCGATGATTACATAGACGAATTTTAGCGTGATCGACTTGCAAAAGTAAAGTTGCGGCCTTCTCACGATCAACGAGTAGTATGCTTGCAGCACTGGGCATCTTAGGTTCAAATCAAGTATTCACATCAGTCCAATTCGGCTTGGAGCGGCGGTCAAATGATGTGTTGCGCGCGATTCCGGGATAAACGGTCGTCTCGGCGACTAGTGCGGTGCACCGCTGCCAATAGACGAAGATCAACTCTAGAACGAAAATACATAATTGTGTCAGCGACGTTATGTCGTGCGCCAGTCTCCAGCAACCAGTCCGACGTCTTTGCCAGGCTTGCATCCTGCCCTCCGCAGTG
The DNA here is from genome assembly GCA_913777615.1 of uncultured Agrobacterium sp. Taxonomy (GTDB): domain Bacteria; phylum Pseudomonadota; class Alphaproteobacteria; order Rhizobiales; family Rhizobiaceae; genus Agrobacterium. Next base: position 290,287 of record CAJYTK010000011.1, read on the forward strand.
CCAGACAGAATTGGAAAGCTGGTAGGCATACAGAGGCGGAATCATGGATAGAACGGTTTACTTGAATGGCGCATGGGTTGCGGAAGGTGAGGCGAAAGTGTCGATCTTTGATCGCGGCTTCCTCTTCGCGGATGCCATTTACGAAGTGACGGCGGTCATTCAAGGCAAGCTTGTCGATTATCCGGGCCACGTAGCGCGACTGAAGCGTTCGCTTGGTGCGCTTGGTATCGCCATGCCGGTTGCAGAAGAGGTCTTGCTGGAACTGCACAAACAGATCGCACGACGCAACGGCGTCGAAGATGGGCTCATCTACCTGCAAATTTCCCGAGGCGTCCAGGATCGCGACTTCGTCTTCCCCGAAACGATGGAGCCGACCTTTGTCATGTTCACCCAGAAAAAGAAGGTGCTGGACAATCCGAAATGGAAGACGGGACTTTCCGTCAAGACCGTGGCTGAGGGCCGATGGTCCGACAGGCAGATCAAGACCGTGCAGCTTCTCTATTCGTCGCTTCGCAAGACAGAAGCCAACCGGGAAGGCTATGACGACGTGCTCTTCGTCGAAAACGGCCACATAACCGAGGCGAGCTCCGCAAATTTTCACATCGTCACGCAGGAAGGCGTTTTGGTCACGCGTGACTTGTCGAACGCGCTGCTGCATGGGATCACACGCGGCTCAATCCTCCATCTGGCCAGAGAGGCCGAACTCGTCGTAGAAGAGCGTGCCTTTACGCCGCAAGAGGCCAAATCCGCTTCGGAAGCGTTTGTGACCTCCGCGACCAGCTTTGTAACTCCGGTGGTTCGGCTTGATGGCGAGAAAATCGGCACGGGCGAAACGGGCCCGGTTAGCGGCAAACTGCTCGAAATCTATATCCATGAGCAGCTTGCTGCGGGCATTCCCGTCGCGAACTAGCCTATTCTTCAAAAGATCAAGCGCTCACACAGCTGATGCGTGCGTTGCTCGATTTGCGATGCTCACTGAAGGCCGCCGTGATTGCACGCAATGTCTCGCGCGCTTTGGCGTCGGTGAGCGAGGAGTGCAGCATGATCGATAGCGAGGGATTGGGCGGCAGACCGAGCGCTTGGCCTATCTCGATCATTTCGGGCGTTGCCAACCGGCAGGGGGAATGCCACCACCGCAAGGCCAGCGGAGAGCGCCGCGGTGACGGCGGACGTGCCTCCGCCGCTTGCCGAAAGGCTACTGCTTCACCGGGGGCCGAAGTTTGTGATACCGCTCGGCCTCCTCATCATCAGTGTGGGGTTCATGCTCTTGGTGTTGGTGATCAGCAGCGAGTATGCAAGTTGGGTGATTTTGCTGCTTGATTGCGCCTTGGCCGGCATCGGGCTGGGTCTCACCAATACGCCCGTCACCAACACGGCAACAACAGCAGTGCCACCGAAACGCAGCGGGATGGCCTCGGGCATGGATATGAGCGCCCGAATGATCTCGCTATCCATCAACGTTGCGCTGATGGGCCTGATCTTGTCGAGCAGCGTCTCCGGCTACGTCCTGGAGGCACTTCCCAAGGCACCCTCGGACGCCATGCTGGGGATCATTTCGGATTTGATATCGGCAGGAAACCTAGCCATCACCGAAAACCACGGCGTGTCCGTCGCGCTGGCGCAAGAGGCGCTAGCGCATGGCATCGGCAGGGTCACTCTTTACGGTGCGATGTCTGCGATGATCCTGGCCTTGGCTTCACAATCTTCGGAGATAGCCGCACGTCCGTTGAAAGCTAGCGGACCGGTCCAGTCGCCCGCCGATACTCTATCATTCGCGCGCGGCTGGTCACAAGCTCCACATGGTCGTCACTGAGCATGTGGAGGCAGACGCGCTTCGTCCAGGGACCATCGTTAAGAGTGAACAGATAGCGCCCGTTTCCAAGGGTGGTCAGTTTCATCCTTTGGCGAAGCGGGCCGATGCCCATAAGGAGCGTACCTGCGACAATCTCAAATTCCGCGCCTTCGTCTGAGCGCCAGCGTCCATCGAGCTTTGCCTGATCCTTTTCATCGGGCGCGATGGGCAGGAACCGTCGGGTCGCATGGCCGACCTCTCCCACGAGTGACGCGTCATCAGATCGAAGACGAATTGGCGATGACGCTGAGCGGGACGAGACCCATCCATCACCATCGTCATAGAGCGTTTCTTCCGCATCGAGAAAAATGCAGGTGCTGCCTTTGATCTCCAGCCACCAAGGCCCGGACTGAGTGACGTAGAGGCCGTCCGGCAAATACGTCGCGGGCTTTGGCAGCGGCAATCCCGTCAGCGCCGCCATGCTTTCGAGTGCAATCTTGAAACCGTTGGTGTCTTCACGATTGGAGAGCACGACACAGCCGGTACCATTCTGAGGATCGAGCAGAAAATAACTCTTGTATCCGGGATGCGATCCGCCATGGCCGACGAAGCGGCGGTTGCCGAGATGCGTCCAGCGCAGGCCAAGGCCGTATTCGCTGAACCTGCCATCGCCAAGCAGGCGGAAAGCAGAGAGTTGACCGAGTACGTCGGCGAACCCATGCTCGCCCTTCAACAGGCAACGCAGCCATGTGACCAGAGACCTGGCATTTCCGGCGAGACTGCCGGAGGCGGAGAGATGAAGGCCGGCGGCGGAAAGCTGCCAACCTGCTTTTGATTTCCAGTATCCCGGCGCAAGGCCGCGCACGGGATCGTTCCATACTTCGGGTGCGACGAGCGAAACGTCCAAGGGTGCCGCGATACGATCTCGGACGAAATCGTCAAAATGCAAACCCTTGCGCGCCAATGCTTCTTCGACCAGCCTGTATCCCGTGTTCGAATAGGAGACCTCGCTGCCCGCTAAAAAATTCAATCGCCTCTGGCGCGCCACATAAGCCAGAAGCGATCTCGCGTCGGTTGCGTTGTAAACAGACAGGCCAAGCAAGGAGAGACATTCGCGCACGTCCGGCAAGCCTGCGCTCATATCGAGCGCCTGCCCAACCGTCACGTCGCGCAGCGGAGGTTGAAGCTCCTCCATATGTTTCCCGAGAGGATCGTCAAGGCCGATCACGTCTGCATGGGAAAGCACCATGGCACAGAAGACATGTTTGGTCAGCGAAGCGTAGCGCACGACCGTCTCAGGTGAAAAAGGGGCGAACGTCGCGAGACTTTCAAGCCCACCCGAATGGGCGAAACGAATGCCTGAAAGATCGAAACCGACAATGCATCCTCCCGGCTCGTCCCTGCCCCAGCGAGAAACGAAATCCGCAGCGATTTTTGAAGCGGCACTCCAGTCCATCTCGTCGCTGCCCGTTAAGTTTGTCGCGCCTGCAATTCTGCCTGTTGTCGTTGGCATCGCTTTTACCCTCTTCCTGGTGCCGTGTAACGAACACCATTCTTGCATTGCTTTTGCCCCGTCCTCAGAGATAGAGCAGGACACGATGACATCAGTTGAAAGCGATCCCATGACCGACCAAACCGTCCTGCCTGTCTTCGATGGGCATAATGACGTTCTGCTTCGATTGAAACTCTCCGGTTATCAAAATCCGGAAGCGCGCTTCATCGAAGGCGACAGTATGGGACATATCGATCTTCCCAAGGCCAAAAAAGGCGGATTGGCCGGCGGACTTTGCGCCATCTACATTCCCTCGCCCCGCGGGACGGATGCCAATGGCGATTTACTGGCGCCGACTCAGCAGACGGCACTTGCCACGACACTCGCGATGGCTGGCCTGCTGTTTCGCGTCGAGGCGCAGTCGAAAGGCGGCTTGAAAGTGTGCCGTAGCGCTGCCGATATTCGGGGCGCGATTGGACACGATACCTTCGCCTCCGTCTTCCATATCGAAGGTGTCGAAGCGTTCGATGCCGACCTGGAGGCGCTTTATGTTCTTCACCAGGCTGGCCTGCGCACGCTCGGTCCCGTCTGGAGCAGACCAAACATCTTCGCCTATGGCGTTCCCTTCCGCTTCCCATCCTCCCCGGATATCGGCCCAGGGCTGACGGAAGCGGGACGACGTCTCGTCAAGACCTGTAACGAACTCAAGGTGATGATCGATCTGTCCCACATGAATGAGCAGGGATTTTGGGACATTGCCAAATTGTCCGATGCGCCGCTGGTCGCCTCCCACTCGAATGCCCACGCGCTGTGTAACCACAGCCGCAACCTGACCGACCGCCAGCTCGACGCCATTCGTGATACCGGGGGTCTGGTAGGGATCAATTTCGGCGTGCTCTTCCTACGTCAGGATGGCATCAAGAATCCGGATACCGACATTCGCGAACTGGTCCGTCATGTAGACTATATCGTCGAGCGGATCGGCATCGATCATGTGGCGCTGGGCTCCGATTTCGACGGAACCACCATTCCAGCCGCCATGCGCGACGCGTCGGATCTACAGCTGCTCATCGATGAGTTGCGTAAGGCAGGCTACGACCAGCCATCGCTCGAAAAAATCGGCCACGGAAACTGGCTAAGGGTATTGGAGCAAAGCTGGGGTGCTTGAACGAGTGTTCTAGCGCCAATTTTAGCCAATGATCATACTGTAGATAATCTCAAGAGTATTACGAATCTTCGTAATTGTGAAACCACAACGAATTACTGTCATAATCCTGTGTTTGGCACACAAAGCCCCGCTCACGTGGAATAGTAAATGACTGAGAAGAACGACGTTACGGCGATTGAAGAGGCTGAAGCCGGCCTTTCCGGTTTTTTCGAACGCTACAAACCCCATCTGACGTCGCTCGCCGTCATCGCTGTCTTCGTCATGATGACGGTAACGATATACCGCCTGACATCCGAGGTGCGCTATGATGACATCGTCATCGCCCTACTCGACACGAGCTGGAAGTCGGCGTTTCTGGCCGTTCTGTTCACCGCGCTGAGCTTTGCCGCGCTGATCTGCTATGATCTGAACGCGATAGAATTTATCGGCAAGCGTTTGAAAAAACCTTCGGTGATCGCCACAGCCTTCATCGCGTACGCCGTCGGCAATACCGCTGGTTTCGGTCCCTTGAGTGGTGGCGCGATCCGCTTTCGCGCCTACGCGCGCATGGGATTGACGCCAAGCGATATCGCACGCGTGATTGCCTTCGTCACCCTGTCCTTCGGCCTCGGACTTCTGTCCGTGAGCGCGCTTGCAACCTTGATCGTTGCGCCGCGCGTCGCCAGCATCATGGGCGTGGACGCAATCTGGCTTCGCGGTGCAGCAGTCATCGTCATCCTCGTTCTGGCGACGCTGATCTATGTCAGTCGCAACGGTCGCGTCGTTCAGATCAGACAACTCAAGCTTCGCCTTCCCGACAGCCGCACATCATCGCGCCAGTTTCTTGTCTCGGCTCTCGATATCGCAGCGTCGGCGTCCGTGCTCTATGTGCTGCTTCCCGAAACCAATGTCGGCTGGCCAAGCTTCTTTGCCATCTACGCCACCGCCGTAGGTCTCGGCGTCCTCAGCCACGTGCCGGCAGGTCTCGGCGTTTTCGAGGCGGTGATGGTCGCGGGTCTTGGCAACGCCATCAGCCTTGATCAGTTGCTGGGTGGCCTCGTCCTATATCGCATGATCTATCATGTGCTGCCGCTGCTCTTCGCCATCATCCTGATGCTGGTCACCGAGATGAAGCAGTTCGCCGCAAAGCCGGTGATGGCCGATATCGGCAATCTGGCCGGACGCCTGGCGCCATCGCTTCTTTCGGCCTTCGCCCTGATCCTCGGTGCGATGCTGATCTTCTCCTCTGTGACGCCGACACCGAACAGCAACCTGGATTTCCTGTCCAACTTCGTGCCGCTTCCCATTATCGAAGCCGCGCACTTTCTCTCCAGCATTCTGGGTCTTGGTCTCGTCGTTGCATCACGCGGCTTGAGCCAGCGGCTGGACGGCGCGTGGTGGGTGGCACTTGTGGCCGCGGCGGGCGGCCTGTTCCTTTCGCTGATCAAGGCGATTGCCATTTTCGAAGCGATCTTCCTTGGCATTTTCATCGTCGCGCTGGTCTTCAACATGCGCGCCTTTACCCGCCACGCCTCGCTTCTGCGCCAGGCGCTCGGACCCACATGGATTGCGGCGATGGCGGTGATCGTCGCCGGTGCCGCAACCATTCTGCTGTTCGTCTATCGAGACACGGATTACAGCCAGACATTGTGGTGGCAATTCGAGTTTTCCGAAGAGGCACCCCGCGGACTGCGCGCCGTTCTAGGCCTGGTCCTTGCATCCTCCACCATCGCCATCTTCAGCCTGTTGCGCCCCGTGACCTATCGGCCCGAGGAGATCAAGCCAGAGGATATCGAGAAAGCCACGGCAATCGTTGCCAAACAGGATGTGGCGGACGCCAATCTCGTGCGCATGGGCGACAAGCACATCATGTTCTCGGAAAAGGGCAATGCCTTCATCATGTATGGCATTCGGGGCCGATCCTGGATCGCGCTCGCCGATCCTGTCGGTGATGAAAGCGAGTTTTCCGATCTGATCTGGCAATTCGTCGAAACCGTGCGAGCCAGCGGCGGCCGGGCGGTCTTTTATCAGATCTCGTCCGTTTCGCTACCCTATTGCACCGATGCGGGCCTGCGTGCCTTCAAGCTCGGTGAGCTCGCCATGATCGACCTCAAGCGCTTTGAACTGAAAGGCGGCAAGCTTGCCAATCTTCGCCAGTCTCTTAGCCGTGGTGCCCGTGATGGGCTCAGCTTCTCCGTTGTCGATACGCCCGACGTCCCGGCGATCTACGACGAACTGAAGCATGTTTCCGACTCCTGGCTGGAGCATCACAATACCCGCGAAAAGACCTTCTCGCTCGGATCGTTCGAACGCGACTATGTACTTTCACAACCTGTCGCGGTGCTGCACAAGGACGGCAAGATCACCGCTTTCGCCAATATTCTGATGACCGACACCAAAAGCGAGGTGACGGTCGATCTGATGCGCTTTGCGCCCGATGCCCCGCGCGGCTCCATGGATTTCCTTTTTGTCAGCATCATCGAACATATGCGCGAGCAGGGTTACTCCCATTTCAATCTGGGCATGGCGCCGCTATCCGGCATGTCCAAGCGCGACGCGGCTCCCGTCTGGGATCGCATCGGCGGCACTCTGTTCGAGCACGGCGAACGCTTTTACAACTTCAAGGGATTGCGCGCCTTCAAGTCTAAATTTCATCCCAAATGGGAGCCACGATATGTTGCCGTCTCGAACGGCACCAGCGCCGCTCTGGCATTGATGGACGCAACGGTTCTCATCAGCGGTGGCGTGAGAGGAGTGATCGGTAAATGAGATTTTTGAAACGCCTCACAGGCGCATTGCTCACAGCGGCAGTTCTACTGCCCACTCAGGCGCCGGCGCAGGACGCTCAAAAATATGAGACGGGCATGATCCCGTCCGATCATATTCTGCTGCCCGATGGCGACATCACCTCCACCATCTTTCTGGTGTCGGGCGCGAATGGCTGGGATGAGAACACGCAGAAGGAGGCAGACGCCCTTCTCGAAAAAGGTGCGGCCGTCGTCGGCATCGATTTCCCGGAATATATCAAATCGCTCGAGGCAGATGAAGACGATTGCGTCTATATGATCTCCGACATCGAGCAACTGGCGCAGGAAATCCAGCGCAAGGCGGGCGTATCGAACTACAGCCTTCCCATTCTGGCAGGCGCAGGTGATGGCGGCGCGCTGGTGCTGGCGATGATCGCACAGAGCCCGGCCGCAACCATTGGCGAGGGCGTGGCCGTCGACCCAGTGGCCAGCATTCCGCTGAAAAAGATCCTTTGCACCCCTGCCACCAAGGATAAGGACGGCGAGCGCACGATCTATGGGCTGACGGATGGTCCGCTTCCGGCGCCCGTCAGCGTGCTTTTCACGCCCAGTGCCGATCAAAAGGGCCGTGCGCATGTCGACAGCCTCGTGAAGGATCACGAGGACATCGACGTCAAGGACGTGAAGGACGATGCCACGACCGCTCTCGTGCGGACGCTGCAGGACCGCGTAGACGCAGCCGGAAACTCAGACAGCCCACTTGGACTGCCACTCACCATTCTCGAAGCCAAGCCCTCTCTGGATACGATGGCGATAGTTTATTCCGGCGATGGCGGCTGGCGCGATATCGACAAGGACGTCGGTGACTTTCTTCAGCAAGACGGCATACCCGTGGTCGGCGTCGACTCGCTTCGCTACTTCTGGTCACAGAAGAAGCCTCAAGACGTCGCCGACGACCTTGCGCGAATTATTGATACCTATCGGAAAGAGTGGAAAGTCAACAACGTCATTTTGATCGGCTACTCCTTCGGCGCGGACATCCTGCCCGCCACCTACAATCAATTGCCCGAGAAGGAGAAGTCTCGCGTGGTGCAGATGAGCCTCCTGTCGCTCTCCCACGAAGTCTCCTATGAGATTTCCGTTGGCGGATGGCTTGGCGTGTCGTCCGATGGCGCCGAAGATCCCGTCAACGATATTGCAAAGATCAACCCCAAGATTGTTCAGTGCGTCTACGGCACGGAAGATGACGAAAGCGCCTGCCCTGCTCTGAAGGACAAGGGGATCGAACTGATCGGCATAGAAGGCGGCCACCACTTCGACGAGGATTACGAAGCTCTGACCCGCAAGATCGTTGCTTCACTGAAACAGCGGCTGCAAAAATAACGCGCGCGCAATTGCTGTCGACATGTTGAATACAGTGTGCAGCCTTTGTATTGCTTGAGATAGCTCCAGCCCGAGATTCGAAATCGATTTTCGGGAACTCAGGGTGCGTAGATCCAAAAGACGCTCGAAGCCATGCCGCACCAAGCAGATGAGTTGTTTGCAAAACGCATGGACGTGACAATGACCTGAGGCGTATGCGCTGTCTCATTGATGGTGACGCGCATTCAGGCAAAGCAACCGAAGTGTGTAACAATGCAGATTGCCAATAAGCCCGCCGCCATTTCGAATGCCGAACGCCAGGAACGGCTCCAGCGCCTGCGAGAAAAAATGCAGGAGCAGCATCTCAGCGCAGTCCTTCTCGGCTCGACGGAAAGCCTGCGCTATTTCACCGGTCTGGTTTGGCATCAAAGCGAGCGACTGCTGGGCGCAGTAATCACTTCGGATGCATTGCACTACATCGTTCCCGGTTTCGAAAAGAGCCGTGTCGATACCCTGCCTCATATTGAGGGAGATATTCATATCTGGCAGGAGGAAGACAGCCCGGCAGCACTGGTCGCAAGACTTGCTGGTTCGTCCGGCGTTATCGCGCTGGACGACGCTCTACCGCTTTTCATCTATCACAGCCTCGCCGCCCAAGTCGGACAACAGCGCCTTGTCGATGGCGCGCCCGTTATCCGCAGCCTTCGATTGAAGAAATCTGCGGCCGAGATCGCCATAATTGATCACGCGATGAACCTGACGCTGGAGGTGCAAAAGCGCGCTCATGCCATGATGAGGCCCGGCGTGCGGGCATCCGATATAGTGCGCTTCATCGATGAGCAGCACCGCGCGCTTGGCGGCGAAGGCGGCTCTTCTTTCTGCATCGTGTCATTCGGACAGGCCACATCGCTACCCCATGGCGCTGACGGCGAGCAGATTCTTCAGGCGGGTGACGCCATTCTGGTCGATACCGGAACGCGGATCGATGGATACCATTCCGATCTGACCCGCACTTATGTTCTGGACGATGCGGATGCCGATTTCGCCCATGCCTGGGCAATCGAGCGAGAGGCACAGCAGGCGGTTTTCGACGCCGCTCAGCTCGGTAGCGCTTGCGAAACCCTCGATCATGCGGCACGGGCAGTCCTTTCGAGACACGGCCTTGGACCCGACTACGCCCTTCCCGGACTACCACACCGCGCAGGACACGGCTTGGGCCTGGAAATCCACGAGGCACCCTATATCGTGCGTGGAAATATGCAGGTCTTGGAAGAGGGCATGTGCTTTTCAAACGAGCCCATGCTCGTCTACCCGCAGAGGTTCGGCATCCGCCTGGAGGACCATATTTACATGGCCGCGAGCGGCCCGCGCTGGTTTACGCAGCCCGCAAAATCACCAGCCGAGCCGTTTTCGTGAGCACGGATTGTTATCGATCATCATATTTCATAGCTTGCTTCAAATTTATATATTTTCTATCCCAGACAGATTAGGGGAGAGAATCGTATGCCCGCCACCGAAAAAAGAAAAACGAAAACGCCAATCCTTGTCGACCGCATCGCGGAGTTCGTCGAGAAGATTAAAACGACGCGAAATGACGATGGCAGCTTCGATACCAAGAAGATCGGCCGGCTTTGGGACGACGAGGTTCGATTTCATTTCGAGAATGGTAGAACGGCCAAGACGCTCGAGCTTTACATCGTCAAATATCGCTATGCGTTGAAAGACGCTTTCGGACCGAAGACGACGCCGCTTGCTATTTGCAACATGAAGAAACTGCGCGAGCGTCTCGATACGTTTATCCAGCGTGGCGATTATCCGCAAAGCGGCGTGGCGATGTCCATCGTTGAGAAAATCGAGCGGGCCGAGCACAATACCGCTGGGCGCAAACCTCGTTTCCTGCTGCGGGTTTCTGACTTCATCTCCGCCATCAACGGCGTCAGCAGCAAGGAAGAGATGCAGGCGCTATGGGACCGGGAAATGGATGCCATGGCCGACCGAACGCAGGCAACGGTAATTTCCTACATCACGAAATATCGTAACGCCATCCGTGAGGCATTCGGTGAGCAGCATCCCATGCTGCGCATCGCAGCCGGATCGCCTCAGCTTTACGATGAAGCCCGCAAAGCCAAGATGGCCAAGATCGCCACGAAGCACGGCTCGCTCATAACCTTCGAACACTATTCCGAAGTGATGAGACGCTGCAGACGCTATCTACATTCCGAGGATGCGTTGACGATCGGCATCGGCCTGATCGGCACCACCGGGCGACGTCCGTTCGAAGTCTTTACCCAGGCCCAGTTGATGCCTGCACCCTATGGAAATGGCGTTTCCAAATGGAGCGTTTTGTTCAACGGCCAGGCGAAGACCAAGCAGGGCGAAGGAACCAAATTCGGCGTTACCTATGAGATCCCGGTGCTGGAGCAATCGAAGATCGTTCTCGATGCGTATCACCGTCTGAGAAACAGCAGCGAGGGAAAGCTATGGTTCGGCATGACGATCGACGACTTCTCGAGTGATGCCCGGCTACCGCTGCGCGATGCGATGATCGCGAAATTCGAAGACATCTGGCCGAAAGAAGAGCCACCAAAGCCGTATGGCCTGCGCCACCTCTATGCCGAAATCGCCTATCGCAACTTCGCCCCTGCCAATGTGACGAAGAACAGCTATTTTGCTGCCATCCTCGGCCACAACAACAATGATCTGGAAACCTCGCTCTCTTACATGACTTACGCGTTTCCGGAAGATGAACAGGGATCAAAAGCACGAGCCGAGCGCGTTGCGGACCGCACGATCCGCCAGATGATAACCGTCAATCAGATCCCTGGTATGGCGGGGGGATAAGCACACCTGCCCCGTCTCGCGAGCGTGTGCGCGTTACGGCGCTTTCGAATATCGCCGCGCAAGATACATTTCGACCACCGCGCGCGTCAGAAAAGACGCCAGGCCCACGATGATCGCCACCACCCGAATGCGGAACTCGTCTGCCTCGACTTCGGCATGACGCGTGTCCAGCAGCGTATGCTCCGTAACGGTGATTTCGCCGATGATGTCTCGAATACGATCCATCGTACCGACTGCCATATAGCCGATCTCATTGGTACGGGCGGCATCGGCGCCCACGTCGTCGTAGAGCGATATGGAATGCTTGAGCTCCTCAAGCTTCTTCTCGATCAGATTATCCATCGCTTTGACGCGGGCGACCTGCCCGGAATTGTCAGATATGCGTGTCATCAATTGATTTTGGAGCAAGTGGAGGCGCTCCATCGCCTTTTCGTACGGGGCAAGGTAGCGCTTGTCGCCACTGACAAGATATCCCCTTTGCCCCGTTTCGGCGTCGTCGAGCGCAATCAACACATCTTTCGTGGTATCGATGGCTTCGTAGGTATGCACCACCATATCGTAGTGGTCGCTCAAAAGGTCATGGGTCCAACTCGTGGCAAGGATACCGGCCGCAACGACGACACCCACCGGGATTGATCGCAGCAGTGTGGGAAAGGTCAGATATTTCTGACGCAATGAAGCCCAGGACCAGTCAGACATCTTGCGGATATTCCATGCACATGCTGTCCAAGCTCTTCAATATCACGCCGACGCCAACCGTTCACTCAGGTGGCAGCTTATTCTACCAGATCGTTCAACGCGATAATAATCACGAAGTTCAAAGCGGCAGCATCGGAATAGGAGCCATACGCGCCTCTCTCAAAAATCTTGACACGCCATCGCTTTTCTCATTTAGCTTGATCCATTCCGAGGGGAGCATCGAACGATGCTGAGACGGCGCTGAGCCGGACCCTTGAACCTGATCCGGTTAATACCGGCGTAGGAACGGAACGGTCGCCGCCAGGCACAGCTTTCTTTCCATGCGCGCAGTTTATCCGGATCCGCAAAATGCGTATCTGGAGATGAACTGTTGAAGGCAAATATCCCCACTGCGGAGCAAGCGGCGCAACTCCTGAGCCGCGTGCGGGAGCACAGACCGCGTGTTCACTGCCTTATGAATACGGTGGTCCAGAAGTTCACTGCGGACGGCATCACAGCGATTGGCGGTATCCCCTCCATGACCTCCTCCGAAGAGGAAATCGAAAGCTTCGTCGTAAAGACCCACGCGTTGACGATCAATCTGGGGACACTGGACGCAGCCCGCCGCAAGGTCATTCGTATGGCCGTGGAGATCGCCAATCGCCACGGCAAGCCCTGGATCATAGATCCGGTCCACTGCGACTACTCTCCATCACGTTTGGATTTTGCACGTGAGCTGAGCGGCCTGTTTCCCTCCATCGTGCGGGGTAATGCGGCGGAAATGGCAGTCATTGGAGATATTGACGGCGCGTTACGCATCCAGACCGGGGCGGTCGATCGCTTGAGTGACGCAGACCGCAAGATTCGGATCGTCAACGGTCACGCCTTGATGGCGAAGGTGACAGGGACGGGCTGCCTTTCCGGTGGCGTCATCGCGGCCTTCATGGCCGTAGAGGAGGACGTCATGCTGGCGGCGGCATCGGCGCTCACCATAACCGGCGTTTCCGCGCAGATTGCCGCGAGACACGCAAACGGGCCAGGCTCGTTCGAGGTCGCCTTTCTGGACGCGCTGTTCAATCTGACGAGCGAAGATATTCTCTCCCATGCCAGGATCGAACATGACGAAGATTGATTACCGGCTGAATGCCATCGTCGATGCCTCTCTCATCGACGTCGCGCCTCTTTCGGAACTGGCCGCAGTGGCGGCACGACATGGCGCAACGATCATTCAGTATCGTGACAAGGCGTCGTCCACACGCCAGATGATCGAACAAGCCGTAACCATCGTTGAGACGCTGCGCGGAACGGGCGTGCCGCTGGTGATCAACGACCGTGTGGATGTGGCGCTGGCAAGCGGTGCGGATGGCGTTCACCTCGGGGCGGACGATATGGATGCAACAACGGCAAGACGGCTTCTCGGTCCGAATGCCATCATTGGCCTCACTGTGAAATCGATGACAGATGCCCGTCAGGTCGCCGAAGCCCCCGCAGACTATGCCTGCATCGGCGGCGTCTTCGAAACCACGTCAAAACTCAATCCAGATTCCCCCGTGGGCCTTGAGGGACTGGGGCGCCTGAGAGATTTCCTGCGCAGGGAGCGACCGGATCTGCCCGTCGGCGCCATTGCCGGCATTACGATTGCGCGTGTACCAGACGTGATCGCGGCGGGGGCCGACGGCGTCGCATTGATCTCCGGTCTGTTTCGCGCCGTCGACATCGCCGCCGCCACGGACGATTTTCGCAAAGCCGTGGATAACGCAGTGGGAGCACGATCATGACGGCCATCGCTCTGACCATCGCTGGCTCCGACAGCGGCGGAGGCGCCGGCATTCAGGCGGATCTCAAGGCGTTTTCGGCGCTTGGCGCCTATGGTGCAAGCGTCATTACCGCCATCACCGCCCAGAACACCAGGGGTGTCAGTGCGGTTGAAGACATCTCCGCGACGATGATTGCCGCACAGATGGATGCGGTCTTCTCCGATCTCGACATCAACGCTATCAAGATCGGCATGGTATCGCGCATCGATACGATTCTAACCATATCGGCAAAGCTTCGTGCGCAACCACAGCCCGTGGTTCTCGACCCGGTCATGGTGGCGACTTCGGGAGACCGGCTGCTTCAGGAAGGCGCAATCGAAACCCTTCGAACGGAATTGTTGCCGCAGGCGACGCTTGCCACGCCGAACCTTCCCGAGGCAGCGCTGCTCACCGGCACCGCTATTGCCAAAGATCGAGACGCCATGTTGAAGCAGGCAGAAATGATCGTGAAGCTTGGCGCGCGCGCGGTGTTGATCAAAGGCGGTCACAGTGGCGGGGAAGAGAGTGTGGATCTTCTCTTCGATGGTCAGGCCGTTCAGGAGTTCGCTATGCCGCGGATCGAAACGAAGAACGACCATGGCACCGGCTGCACACTGGCAGCGGCAATCACCGCTCATCTCGCACTTGGCCTGCCACTTGTCGATGCCGTTGGCCTTGCGAAAGACTACCTTCAAGGCGCACTCGCCGCAGGCCGTGATCTTCATGTCGGCAGCGGCCACGGCCCCGTTCACCATTTTTACCGCTGGTGGCCAGCCTGACCGGCACCGATTCCTAGGACTTGCGATCGGACGCTCTCGGTTTGGGAGCAGCCAGCGCATTGCGGATCGCAAAGCTTGAGTGGATACGCGATACACCCGGCAGTTTCGAAAGTATATCCTTGTGGACGCGCTCGAAATCGCCTGCCGTCTCCACTTCGACCCGGAGAAAATAATCCGAGCCGCCCGTCATCAGGTAGCACTCTCGCACTTCCGGGTAACGGCGCACGGCATTTTCGAAGCGATTGAGAAAATCTTCCGTCTGCCGGTCGAGCGTGATCTGGACGATGACCGAGATCGCCTCCCCCCCGGCAGCGCTTCCGGTGATTGCCGTATAGCCACGAATGACGCCTTCCCGCTCCAGAATATCGACGCGGCGCAGGCAGGCGGAGGGTGAGAGCCCCACCTCTGCTGCGAGCTTGGCATTGCTGATGCGGGCGTTCAACCGCAATAGCCGGATGATGTGACGGTCGGTGGCGTCGAGTGCAGACATGATTTCATTCCGATTAACCGCATAAAATTGTGAGAGCGAGATTTTTATCGAATTTTCTTCGACTCAGACTGCTTAAATTCAATAATTATTGCAATACGCTGTTGCGATAAGACAAAGGGAACGACAATGGACATGACCCTCCAGCCGCAGAAAGCTAAGGGTGGCGCAAGCGGCTATCTGACCATCGATCTTTCAGCGCTTCGCGACAATTATCTCGCGCTTGCCGGCAAGGCCCCGCATTCGATAACGAGCGCGGTGGTGAAGGCTGATGCCTACGGTCTTGGTGCCGATATCGTCGCACCGGCGCTTTACGATGCCGGATGCCGTCATTTCTTCGTCGCCCATATCGATGAGGCTCTATCCCTTCGCCTGCACATTGGCAGCGACGCAAAAATCCTGGTTCTCAACGGCCTTCAGCTCGGCAATGATGTATCCTGCGCAGCGCTCAATATCAGTCCGGTTCTGAACTGCCTGGAACAGATCGCACAATGGAGCGCACAGGCCGCGGCACTCGGAAAGACCTTGCCCGCAGCACTGCAGATCGATACCGGCATGTCGCGGCTCGGGCTTGCGCCTTACGAGGTGGATACCCTGCTGGCGACCCCTGACCTTTTGAAGGGCATCGATCTCACCTGCATCATGAGCCATCTGGCCTGCGCCGACGAGCCGGACCATGAGGCGAATGCGGTGCAGCTTGCGGCCATGCGCAAGGCGACCGAGCGTTTCCCCGGCGTGCCGATCTGCTTTGCCAATTCCGGCGGCATCTTCCTCGGCACGGATTATCACAATGCGCTGATGCGCCCCGGCATCGCGCTCTATGGCGGAGCGCCGTCGTCCGCTCATCCCAACCCTATGAAGCCGGTCGTCAGCCTCGGCGTTGCCGTGGTGCAGACGCGCACTGTGCCTACTGAAAGCTTTGTCGGTTACGGCGCGTCGCTGCGCACCACGCAAGAAACCCGGCTGGCGACGATTGCGGCAGGCTATGCGGATGGTCTGCCGCGCTCGCTGAGCAGCCGCGGAGCCGCTTACTTCAGTGGCGTTCGGCTTCCTATTGCCGGGCGCGTCTCGATGGACAGTATTACGCTCGATATTTCCGCCCTTCCCGAAGGCACGCTGACGCATGGAAGCGTCGTGGAAATCATCGGCCCAAACCAGTCGCTGGAGGCGATTGCCGAGGATGCGGGCACCATCGCTTACGAAATCCTGACGCGGCTCGGCCAGCGCTATCGCCGCCACTATATTCATCCGGAAAAGCAGGCTGCCGCTTCTTCCACCATCATCAGAGACAAGTGAGGCCAGCATGAACATCACCATTCTCGGAGCAGGCGTCATTGGCGTCACATCGGCCTGGTATCTTTCCAAGGCCGGACACACCGTCACCGTCATCGACCGGCAGCCGGCGGCCGCGCTGGAAACCAGCTTTGCCAATGCGGGGGAAGTATCGCCTGGCTATTCCTCCCCCTGGGCGGCACCCGGCATTCCGATGAAGGCGCTGAAATGGCTCTTCATGCAGCACGCGCCTTTGATCATTCGTCCGACTGCCGATCCTGCCGCATGGCGCTGGATGATCCAGATGCTGAGCAACTGCACGGCCGCACGCTACAACGTCAACAAGAGCCGTATGGTGCGCATTGCCGAGTATAGCCGCGACTGCCTGATAGCGCTTCGCGATGAAACCGGCATCCAGTATGACCAGCGCATGCAGGGTACACTGGAAGTTTTCCGCACCCAGAAGCAGTTCGATGGCATCGGCAAGGATGTCGAGGTCTTGAAAGCCGGTGGTGTGCCATACGAAATCCTCGACCGTGCAGCCTGCGTTGCGGCAGAGCCCGGCCTTTCTGCCTCCCGCGACAAGATTGTAGGCGGCCTGCGACTGCCGGGTGACGAGACCGGCGACTGCTTCATGTTCACCTCGGAACTCGCAAGGCTTGCCGAGCAGGCAGGCGTCAAGTTCATCTACGATACCGGCATCATGCGGCCAGTGATCGAGGGCAACCGCATCAAGGCTGTGGAGACCAGTAAGGGCCTGATCGAAGCAGATGTGTTTGTCGGAGCGCTTGGCAGCTACACGCCGCATTTCCTAAAGCATCTCGGCATCGACCTGCCCGTCTATCCGGTAAAGGGCTATTCGATAACGGTGCCGATCGTCGATGAGGCCAAAGCGCCGATCTCCACCGTGATGGATGAGGCGCATAAGGTGGCGATCACGCGTCTGGGAGATCGCATCCGCGTAGGCGGCATGGCGGAAATCGCTGGCTTCAGCAAGGATCTACCCGCCAAGCGACAGGCGACATTGACGCATTCGGTGGAAGATTTGTTCGGTGGTGCTGGCAATCAGTCCCAAGCCAAGTTCTGGTCCGGATTGCGTCCGATGACACCGGATGGAACTCCGGTGATCGGCGCGACGCGCTATGCCAACCTCTATCTGAATACCGGCCACGGCACGCTTGGATGGACTATGGCCTGTGGCTCGGCCCGAGTTCTGGCCGATCTGGTGTCCGGCAACAGACCGGAGATCGAAACCGCCGACCTTGGTATCAGCCGCTACGCGGCATAGTTGAACAGCATATCAGTGCCGTGCGCGACTTTAGCGCATGGCCTTTGTCTGTTACAGCGCAAGCGCTTCTTTCAGCGCCAGACCATCCTTGATGCGCAGGTCGAGATCGGCTTCGATGTGATCGAGATGAAGCATCATCAGATGATTGGCCTTCTCGACATCGCGGGCCTCCAGCGCATCGAGAATGGCTGAATGATCGCCGTGACCGCAACTCGAAATGCCTGATCGGCCATAAAGCGCGATGACGAGGGACGAGCGGGCAACAAGTTCGCCCATGAATTTTTCCAATATGGCATTGCCCGCAAGCGACGCCAGCAGCAGATGAAAATCGCCGGACGCCTTGATTTCCGCACGGCGGGCAGAAGGCCCACGCTCATGTTGATGGCGCGTTTCCTGCCCGAGATGAGCACGCAGACTTGCGATGGCGTCGGGCGTGATCCGCTCCACGACAGCCGCCACGACGCCCTGTTCGATCAGACGGCGCGAGGCGAAGACTTGGCGGGCTTCATCCGGCGATGGATTGGAAACGAAAGCACCTCGGTTTCGCTCCGTCTTGACCAGACCTTCGAAGGCCAGCATCTGCAAGGACGCACGCACGACAGTGCGGCTGACATTGAAGAGTGTCCCCACTTCCGCTTCAGACAATTTTGTGCCCGGGGTGAGACGTCTATCCGCAATCGCGTCTCTCAACGTATCGCGAATAGCCTGCGCGCGATCCTCCGGCGCGTTTTCCATGTCAGTCTGCAGTTCCGAGAGCGTCATTGGCGTTTCCCGATTTTCCTCTCTGACTATAGCGAAACTGTGCAGACTGGAAAACTCTAACTCCATATCGCGGCCAAGCAGATTGCATACAATATTGGGCTTCATTGACAACAATAGCTTCTTTTTTGTGCATGCACATAAAATGCCCTGAACAAAGCAGCGGCACTTAAAATAAAACCCGTCCAGTTTCAAACGCTTAACAACGGCGAACCAAAACTGGCACGGCATATGCAAGTTCCTTATCAACAAGCAGGGGAACATGCATGAGCAAAGCTGCCGAGATAGACATCGCCTCCGTCACCAAGGTCTATGGAAGCACCACCGCCGTTCACGCCATCAGCCTGAAGATTCCCGCCGGCAGCTATTGCTGCCTGCTGGGACCGTCGGGCTGCGGCAAGACCTCGACACTGCGAATGATCGCAGGGCATGAGACCATCTCCAGCGGCGATGTTCGCCTCGGAAATACGGTCGTTACGGATCTGCCGCCGGCACAACGTGGCACAGCGATGATGTTCCAGTCCTACGCGCTTTTCCCGCATCTCGATCTCATCGACAACGTCGCCTTCAGCTTGAAGATGAAGGGTGTCGACAAGGAGACTCGTCGGGCCAAAGCGCTGGAGATGCTGAAGCTCATGCAGCTGGAGCCCTATGCGACCCGCCGCCCCGCCCAGCTGTCCGGTGGCCAGCAGCAGCGCGTGGCGCTTGCCCGCGCATTAATCACCGATCCGGAAGCCCTGCTTCTCGACGAACCACTCTCGGCGCTCGATCCTTTCCTCAAAATCCGCATGCGCGCCGAGTTGAAGAAGCTCCAGACTTCGCTCGGCATCACCTTCGTCCACGTGACCCATAGCCAGGAAGAGGCCATGGCGCTGGCCGATATCATCGTCGTCATGAATGACGGACGCATCGAGCAGGCCGCAGCGCCGCGCGAGGTGTTCGAGCGCCCTGCGACGGCCTTCGTCGCCCGCTTCATGGGCGACCATAATGTCATTTCCGGCCGTCTGAAGTCCGTCGATGGAGAAGTCGTAACGCTGGAGGTGGCCGGCGGCGGCACCTTCAAGGCCAGTGGCAAGGTCCCGCCGGATGACAGCGTCGATATTGCCGTGCGCACCGACCGCGTGCGCATCGGCCAAGGCGAAGAAGGCCTCGGTTTTACCGGCATCGTGTCCAACGTGGAATATCGCGGCGCCAGCGTGAAGCTTGTCGTCACGGGTGCGGGCATCGACGAATTCAACGTGATTTTGACCGATGCGGTCTTCTTCGAAAATCCGATCAAGGTTGGCGATGCCATACCTCTTTCCTGGAATGCGGCCGATGCCATCGTGCTCGGACGGGTAGAATAACGACCACAAAAACAGCCAGAGGAGAACTAGCATGACCGATGCAAACAAGACGAAAAAAGGTCTGACCCGACGCGGTCTTCTGAAGGCGGGCGCTGCCGCCACAGGTGCTGCCGTCGGTTCCGGACTGATCACCGGCTTCCCCACGATCTGGGCGCAAAACCCGATCACGCTTCGCCAGTTCGGCACAGGCGTTTCCAACATCAATGCGATTGCCGAAAAGTGCAAGGCGGACCTCGGCATCACGCTTGAAATGACGGCAACGGATTCGGACGCAGCCGCACAGCGCGCCGTCACCCAGCCGAACTCATACGATATCGCCGATATCGAGTACTGGATCCTGAAAAAGGTCTATCCGGCGGGCGTGATCCAGCCGATGGAAATCAAGAAGCTGAAATATTACGACAAGATCGTACCGCTGTTCAAAACCGGCAAGCTGACACCCGACAGCGTCATTGCCCAAGGTACGGCGCCCCACACGGTGGGTTATGTCGAAAAGCCCGGCGACAAGAAGTTTGCCAAGAGCGAAACCGAATACTTCACAATGGTTCCGACGATCTACAATGCCGACACGCTCGGCATTCGCCCGGATCTCGTGGGCCGTGAGATCACCACCTGGGCCGATATCATGGACCCGAAGTTCAAGGGCAAGACGTCCATCCTGAACATTCCGTCGATCGGCATCATGGATGCGGCAATGATCATGGAAGCCATGGGCAACATCAAATATGCCGACAAGGGCAATATGACGAAGGCGGAAATCGACAAGACGATCGACTTCCTCATTAAGGCCAAGAAGGACGGCCAGTTCCGCGCCTTCTGGAAGAGCTTCGACGAGAGCGTCAACCTCATGGCATCCGGCGAAGTCGTCATCCAGTCGATGTGGTCGCCGGCCGTTGCCGCGGTTCGCTCCAAGGGCATCGCCTGCAAATACCAGCCGCTGAAGGAAGGCTATCGTTCCTGGGGTGGCGGTCTTGGCCTTGCCAAGCACCTCACCGGCGCCAAGCTCGATGCGGCCTATGAATATATCAACTGGTACACATCCGGCTGGGTCGGCGCATACCTCAACCGTCAGGGCTACTACTCCGCCGCCATGGAAACGGCGAAGGAATTCATGACCGCCGACGAGTGGGGTTACTGGGTGGAAGGCAAGCCTGCCCAGGGCGACATCATCGCTCCAGACGGCAAGGTCATGGAAAAGGCCGGCGCTGTGCGCGATGGCGGCTCCTTCGAGGAACGCATGGGCAAGGTCGCATGCTGGAACTCCGTCATGGACGAGGACCGTTACATGGTCCGCCGCTGGAACGAGTTCATCGCTGCTTGATGACGTAAGGAGACCGGCGGCTAGCTGCCGCCGGTCACGACAACAACAAAGGGCTCCAGGAATGGCGACGGTCAGATTTATAGGCGTTGGCGAAAAGAAAGAGAAAGCGGGCAAGCCCTTTGCCCTGCCGCCAGGGCTGATCTCCTGTATCCAGGCCGCACCTTTGGCGCTGATCCTGGGCTTCTTCCTGCTTCTGCCGATCCTGATGATCGCGGTCGTCAGCTTCTGGGATTACGACTTCGCCCAGATGTATCCGGATTTTGTCACCTTCAACTATACCGAAACGCTCGGTTCATGGGTGACCTGGCAGACATACCTCAACACACTGAAATACGCGTTCATCGTCTGGGCCATCACGCTGTTTCTCGGCTTCTGGGTCGCCTATTTTCTCGCCTTCCATATCCGCACCACCACCATGCAGATGGTGCTTTTCCTCATCTGCACCGTCCCCTTCCTGACCTCCAACATCATCCGCATGATTTCGTGGATTCCGGTACTGGGGCGCAACGGGTTGGTGAACAGCGCGCTGGTCAATATGGGCATTGTTCCCGCACCCATCGAATGGCTGCTCTATTCCGATTTTGCCGTGGTGCTGGCCATGGTGCATCTCTACACGCTCTTCATGGTGACGCCGATCTTCAACACATTGATGCGCATCGACAAGTCGCTGGTGGAAGCCGCGCGTGATGCGGGCGCGTCCAGCTGGCAAGTGCTGTGGAACGTCATCATTCCCCTGGCAAAGCCTGGCATGGCGATTGGCACCATTTTTGTCGTGACGCTGGTTATGGCGGATTTCTCCACCGTGCAGGTCATGTCCGGCGGGCAGAGCGCCTCGGTCGCCCTTATGATGAAGAACCAGATGTCTCTGTTGCAATATCCGGCGGCCGCCGCAAACGCGGTCGTGCTTCTCACCCTCGTTCTCCTGATGGTCGCAGGCATCCTGCGGGTCGTCGATATCCGTAAGGAGCTCTGATCCATGCATTCGGAAACACGCGGTCGCGAATTCTACATCCTAGCCATCTTCTTTTCCCTCTTCGTGCTGTTTCTTTATGGCCCGCTTTCGGCGATCCTGATCCTCGCCTTCCAGGGACCGAATGGCGGCCTGACCTTCCCGCTGAATGGTGTGTCGCTGCACTGGTTCGCCAATCTCTTCGAGCAGCAGGCGGTGGGCGACTTCGGCGGCTCTTTCCGCCGTTCCTTCATGCTGGGCGTGATGGTGATGATCGTGACGGTTCTGGTCTCGCTTCTGGCCGGTCTTGCCTTCCGCCGCAAATTCATCGGCGCTACGCCGCTTTTCTATCTTGCCGTCGCAAGCCTCGTAGTGCCCTCCATCATCATCTCGCTCGGCATCGGCGTGCTCTTCCAACAGCTCGGCTTAGAGCCCGCATGGAACACCTCCGCCTTCGGGGCGCATCTGACCTGGACCCTTCCTTTCGGCGTCCTCATCATGTTCGCAGTCTTCAACCGCTTCTCGCCATCCTATGAGGAGGCAGCACGCGACTTGGGCGCAAGCTCGTGGCAGACCTTCAGCAATGTCGTCCTGCCGATGATCGCGCCAAGTCTGATCGGCGTTGGCCTGTTCGGCTTCACACTGTCCTATGATGAGTTTGCCAGAACCCTGATGACCTCTGGCACCTACAACACCCTGCCGCTCGAGATTTATGGCATGACTACCAACGTGACCACGCCGGTCCTCTATGCGCTCGGCGCCGTCACCACCTTCTTCTCTCTTATCGTCATTGGCGCCACGCTCGGCATCATCGTCGCCATGAACCGTCGTCGTCTGAAAGGCTGAACCTCAGATCATGCGCATTCTCGTCGTCAATCCCAACACTACCCAGTCGATGACCCGAACGATCGAGGCGGCGGCAAAAGCCGTAGCCTCTGCCTCGACAGAGGTCATAGCCGTGACCTCTTCGATGGGGCCGGTCTCGATCGAGGGCTATTACGACGAGGTCTTTGCCATTCCCGGCCTTCTGCTGGAGATTGCCAAGGCCGAGAAGAATGGCGCGCAGGCAGCGGTGATTGCCTGCTTCGACGATACGGGGCTCGATGCGGCACGCGCGCTTGCGACCATTCCCATCATCGGCATCTGTGAGGCAGCCGTCGCAACCGCGGCCTTTATCGCCCAACGTTTCACGGTCGTCACCACCATGGAGCGCTCCCGCCTGCCGCTCGAACATCTCGTGCATCGCTATGGCATGGCGGCGCGGGCAAAGGTGCGTGCGGCTGACATTCCGGTTCTTTCATTGGAAGACCCGACTTCGGATGCCCTGCCGCGGCTACGTGCCCAGATCTCATCTGCCCTCAATGAGGACAAGGCGGAAGCCATCGTTTTAGGTTGCGCCGGCATGGCGGAACTGGCGGCGGAGCTTTCGCACGAGTTTGGCGTTCCTGTCATCGATGGCGTGTCGGCGGCGATTAAACACGCCGAGACGCTGATCTCTCTCAAGCTAACCACGGCAAAGCGCGGAGCCTATGCGGCCCCTGTCGAAAAGCGCTATCTTGGATTGATGGAGGCGTTTTCGCCTGCCCAGATGGCGGCAGGCTGAAGCGCTGTCGATCCTTTTGGGCACAGTCGCGCTCTGCCTATTGGAATTTGCGGATAGTGCCTGCAGAAGCAGATTTTGCGGTCTGGAGCTATGATTCAAACGTCTCGGTCCTGCCACAATTCATTCAGCACCCGTTCAGCCTGCTGACGCTATTTTCTTAACCATCAGATAACAACTGGCGGGTAACCGCCGTTTTGGTGGAAAATGAACATGGCTTCGATTGCAGCTAAATCTCTTCTGGCGCTTGCGGTCTCTGCAACCGTTCTGGCACCCTTGAATACGGCATCTGCCGGCGACTGGCGTCACAGAAATCGCGATGCCGCCATCATCGGTGGCGTTCTTGGTCTTGCCGCAGGTGTAGCCGTCGGCTCTGCCATGTCGCAGCCGCGTTATGAGGAAGAGCCGGTCTATGTCGAGCCGCCTCCGGTTCGTCGTTACCAGACCTATCAGCCGAGCTACAGCTACGACGATCCGGATTATCGCGAGTATCGTCCCGCACCGCGCCCGGTCTACCGTGCCCAACCGGTTTACGAGCCTCAGCCTGTTTACAGACAGCGTCAGGTTTATCGCACAATCGAGCCGTGGTCGCAGTCCTGGTATAACTATTGCTCACAGCGTTACCGCAGCTTCAACCCGAACAGCGGGACCTATATCGGCAACGATGGCAACAGCCACTTCTGCGTAGCGGGATAACCGCTACAGTCTTGATTTCGAACAGTTAAGCCGCTCGGAGTGCCCTCACCTGGGGACGTAATCCGAGCGGTTTATGTTATGGCGCTGTAGCTTGTCGTAAAAGGTCTTGCGCGCAATTCCGAGCGCCGCAATGGTCTCGGCCACATCGCCTTGATGCTTCTCCAGAGTCTCCCGAATAATATCCGCTTCCTGGCGATCCATCCGTTCGCCGAGCGTCGCCGTTACATCATCTCGCGGCAAAGGCGTAGAGGCAGCTGCCTGACCGCCCTCGAGACCAAGGACCACACGCTCGGCAAAATGGCCGAGTTCACGCACATTGCCGGGCCATTGATGTTCGTTCAGATGGCGAGAAACGGAGGCGCTGATCTGCGGCACAGGAATGCCGAAGCGGCTGGAGGCCTTGCTGACGAAATGGGAGAAGAGGAGCGGTATGTCCGCTCGGCGTTCGCGCAGTGGCGGGATAGACAGCGTCACCACATTCAAACGGTAATAGAGATCCTCGCGAAAATCCTTGCGCTGCTCGGCATCACCCAGATCCACCTTGGCTGCGGCCACGACTCGGATGTCGACGGAACGTTCCTCGTTCGAGCCGACCGGGGAAACCTCGCGCATTTCCAGCACGCGCAGCATCTTCACTTGGAGAGCAGGCGGCATGCTTTCGATCTCGTCGAGGAACAGCGTGCCGCCGCTGGAATATTCGATGCGACCGATACGTTTCTTCTGCGCGCCGGTGAATGCACCTACCTCATGGCCGAACAACTCGCTTTCGATCACAGTCTCCGGCAAGGCGCCGCAGTTCAGCGCGACGAAGTTTCCCTGTGACCGCTTCTTGCTCCAGCGGTGAAGCGCCGTAGCAACCACTTCCTTGCCGCTTCCGGTTTCGCCCGCCACCAAAACATCCACATCCGTATCGGCGATGTGGCGCAACGTGTTGCGAAGCCGCTCCATGGCCGGGGTCTGGCCAATGAGCGGCATGTCATCGATCGAGTGCTCAGCCGCCCGCTTCAGCGCTCGGTTCTCCATCACCAGCTTGCGCTTTTCCAGTGCGCGGCGCACGCTTTCCACCATGCGCTCGGCGGGAAAGGGCTTGGAGATAAAATCATAAGCGCCATTCTGAAGCGCGCTGACCGCCATCGGCACATCGCCGTGGCCGGTAATCAGGATAACGGGCAAATCCGCATCGATCTTCCGGACATGTTCGAAAAACTGCAAGCCATCCATGCCGGGCATGCGCACGTCTGTCACGATCACGCCGTCGAAGTTTTCGTCCAGAGCGTCAAGTGCGAGTTCTGCTTTGGGGAAGGGCATGACCGTCATGCCTTCGAGTTCCAGCGTCTGCCGCATCGCCTTGCGAAGCTGCGAGTCATCATCCACCAGATAGACTGTTCCCATCACCGTCATGTCATGTCCGCTTCAAATAAACTGAAAAACACGTGCCACTTTTGCCGGTATCGACCTCGATCCGTCCGCCATAATCCGACGCGATGTCGCTGGAGATAACGAGACCAAGGCCGAGGCCGCCTTCCTTCGAGGTGTTGAAGGGCGAGAAGAGCTGTTCAAGAATAGGCGCCGCGATGCCTGGCCCGTTGTCGCGAACCTTCAGCACCACATCATCCTTTTCCTCCTCGACCCTCACATCAACGCGTCCATCATTTTTCTCCTCGACGGCTTCGAGCGCGTTCTGCAAGAGATTGATGACGATCTGCTCCAGCCGAATGCGGCTTCCCATAACCTTGACGCCTTCATCGGGCAGATCAAGATCGAGAATATCCATGCGGCCGGAGAAGCGGCTTCGCAGCAAGATCACAGCGCCTTCGACAACCAGACGAATGCTGACAGGTTCCGCCGCGGTCCTTCCCTTGCGCGCGAGGATTTTGAGATCGCTGGTGATGACGCCGATACGCTCTGTCAGGCTCGCGATGTTTTCCAGGTTCTCATCTGCCTCCTCACTACGCTTCCGTTTCAAAAGCACCCGCGCATTGTCGGCATAGGCGCGAATGGTCGCCACAGGCTGATTGATCTCATGCGCGACGCCCGCGGCCACCTGTCCAAGGATCGAGAGCCGGTTAGCCTTGACCAGATCATGCTGAACGCTTTGCAGTTCCTTGCCCGTCTGTTCATGGCGCAGAATTTCTGCCTGAAGTTTGTCGCGCGCCATGGTCAGATCGACGGTCCGCTCTTGAACACGGCGTTCCAGTTCTGCACGGTCCCGTTCTGCAGCGGCCTGCGCCTGCTCCGCCTTTAACCGGCGCCGAAGCCAGATTGCCGAGAGGGCAAAAAGGGGCATGAGTGCGGCAAGAGCCACGGTCCGGCTTTCGCGGATTGCGGCATTCGTTGTCGGCGTGACGGGCTGAAGATAGTGCAATGACCATCTGGTCGTCGGAACGGGAAGTTCGAGACGAAGATACTCGCCCTTCAGCGTGGGCGGAGAGTTCACCTCCACCAGCGCCACATCCGGACCGAGTTGCGAGCGAAGTCGCACCGGCATCGGAGAAAGCGCCTCCTCGCCGAACTGAAGACTGGCGGAAATCATCCGCCGTTTGTCTTCATCGATCGAGGCCACAGTCTTGAACCGCCATTCGGGAATGCTGGTCATCAGCACCACGCCGTTGGAATCGACGATATAGACGGGACGCCCGCCAATGTTCCAGTCGCTCTCAAGTCGGTTGAATTCAACCTTGGCGATGACGACGCCGAGCGGCTTTCCATCTGCGCCATCGACCCGCCTTGATATATAGAGCCCCGGCCGGCGGCTGACATTGCCGAGCGCGTAATGCTCCGCCATGCCGGCATCCATCGCCCGTCGGAAATAGTCACGGAAGGCATAATTGGAGCCGACGAAGCTCTCCGAGGTGCGCCAGTTGCTGGATGCTATTGTGACGCCGCTCGCATCCGTCACATAGATGACCGAGGCCTGCGTGCCCTCGATCAGTCCTTCCAGCTTTTCATCCAGCCGCTGGATGGCAGCGCCGCCATTTTCGAGCGCCTCGGTGATATCTCGGTCGCGGGAAAGCACGAGCGGCAAAACGCGCGGGCGCTCCAGGGCCACGTTCAGCAACGCCGTTTTCAATTCAGCGTCGGTGGTGGCATCGGCAATCAACCGCTTGGTGGCCTGGACACGACCGAGCTTATCGGCCGCGACAAACGCGCCAAAGGCGATGATGAGCCACATCAGTGCGAAGGCCATCCAGCGGAAGCGGGTGCTATTGACGAATACTGACATTGATCGCTCGAAATACCATGACTTCACTGTGCGGAATTCCACACAAAAGACAAGAGATGGCGAGCGGGAAAATGCACACTCAAAAAGAGTTCCGGCATCCTCGGAAAATAAAGATGATTTATAACAATACCTTATCCGCACTCAAGCAAACTGGCACGCTATTTGCTCATGTAGTTTCGAACGGCAGAGGGCCGGGCGAAACTTAAAGGCAAACCCGGGAGGCCGTCAGGGCAGGGTTAAGCTGAGGAGGAACTACAATGATTGACAGCACAGCTGTGGCTGAAAGCCACGCCAAACTGCCGTTTTACCGGCACCTTTATTTCCAGGTCATCGTCGCTATCGCCGCAGGTATCGCACTCGGTCACTTTTACCCGGCTATTGGCGAACAGCTGAAGCCGCTCGGTGATGGCTTCATCCGTCTGGTCAAGATGATCATCGCACCCGTGATCTTCCTCACAGTCGCAACCGGCATCGCCGGCATGAACGACATGAAGAAGGTCGGTCGCGTTGCTGGCAAGGCGATGATCTACTTCCTGACCTTTTCCACGCTGGCGCTCATCGTCGGCATGATCGTTGCCAACGTCGTTCAGCCGGGTGCTGGCATGAATATCGATCCGTCCACGCTGGACGGCAAGGCCGTTGCCACCTATGCCGCCAAGGCGCATGAGCAGTCCATTACCGGCTTCCTGATGAACATCATCCCGACGACGATCGTCGGCGCTTTCGCAGAGGGCGATATTCTTCAGGTTCTGTTCTTCTCCGTCCTGTTCGGCATTTCGCTTGGCGTCGTCGGAGAGCGTGGTAAGCCAGTCGTCGATTTCATGCACGCCCTGATGTATCCGATCTTCAAGCTGGTCGCGATCCTGATGAAGGCCGCCCCGATCGGCGCGTTTGGCGCCATGGCGTTTACCATCGGTAAATATGGCATTGCATCGGTCACCAACCTCGCCATGCTGATCGGCACCTTCTACCTGACGTCGCTCATCTTCGTGCTCGTCATTCTGGGTGCTGTCTGCCGCTATAACGGCTTCTCCATCCTGGCGCTGATCCGCTACATCAAGGAAGAGCTGCTGCTCGTTCTCGGCACATCCTCTTCGGAAGCCGCACTTCCTGGCCTGATGAGCAAGATGGAAAAGGCAGGTTGCAAGCGTTCTGTCGTCGGTCTCGTCATTCCGACCGGCTACTCCTTCAACCTTGATGGCACGAACATCTACATGACGCTCGCTGCCCTCTTCATCGCACAGGCAACCGGTATCCACCTGTCCTTCGGTGAGCAGGTTCTGCTATTGCTCGTTGCTATGTTGAGCTCCAAGGGCGCTGCAGGCATCACCGGTGCGGGCTTCATTACGCTGGCTGCCACGCTCTCGGTCGTACCGTCCGTGCCGGTCGCCGGCATGGCGCTGATCCTCGGCATCGACCGTTTCATGTCGGAGTGCCGCGCGCTGACCAACTTCGTCGGCAATGCCGTCGCAACCATCGTTGTGGCACGCTGGGAAGGCGAGCTGGATCAGGAGCAACTGGCCGCGGCGTTGAGAGGCGACGAGCCCAAAGTCGTTGACGATCCAACCGCGCTTGGGGTTCCGGCAGAGTAAGAAACGCCGTTAAAGGCAATCCACACAGAGGCCCGCTTCGATCATTCGAGGCGGGCCTCTTCTTTTCGGGCCCCGGCTTGGTAAGGATGAATACCACTCCTCTCCTCAACGGTGCTTGATGATGAAAAACCTGTTTCTCTCCTGGCAAGTCTGGGCTCTTCTTTCGGCCGCTTTCGCCGCGCTGACCGCCATCTTCGCCAAGATCGGCATCGAAAACGTCAACTCCGATTTCGCCACCTTCATCCGAACCATCGTCATTCTTCTGGCTGCAGGCTTGATGGTCTACGTCACCGGGAACTGGCAGAGCCCGGCGACGGTCACGCCACGCACGTGGCTTTTCCTTATTCTCTCGGGGCTTGCAACCGGCGCATCCTGGATCTGCTATTTCCGTGCGCTGAAGATTGGCGATGCGGCGCGTGTTGCGCCGATCGACAAGCTCAGCGTCGTCTTTGTCGCAGTGTTTGCGGTCCTCTTTCTCGGCGAACGGCTTTCTCTTCCGAACTGGCTCGGTGTGATCCTGATCGCCTGCGGAGCGGTTCTTGTCGCCTATCGGGGCTAGCCGACTGGACGTTTCATCTGCGACCAAGGCGGCATTTCCATTTATCGAATAAGGCTTTAAGACTTGTCGGCAAATGCGACAGGGAGGTCTCATGCGTTCAGTCCTTAAAGAACTGGAAAGCCGCCGCGCCGAAGCTCGTCTTGGCGGCGGGCAAAAACGCGTCGATACGCAGCACGCCAAAGGCAAGTTGACTGCCCGCGAGCGCCTCGACGTGCTGCTGGATGAAGGCTCCTTCGAAGAATACGACATGTATGTGACCCACCGGGCGGTGGATTTCGGCATGGCGGATCAGAAGGTGGCCGGCGATGGCGTCGTGACCGGCTGGGGCACGATCAACGGGCGGCAGGTCTATGTGTTCAGCCAGGATTTCACCGTGCTTGGCGGCTCCTTGTCGGAAACCCACGCACAAAAAATCTGCAAGATCATGGATATGGCAGTGCGCGTCGGTGCCCCGGTGATCGGCCTCAACGATTCCGGCGGTGCACGCATCCAGGAAGGCGTCTCGTCGCTTGCGGGCTATGCGGAAGTTTTCCGTCGCAACGCGGAAGTCTCCGGCGTGGTGCCGCAGATCTCCGTCATCATGGGACCTTGCGCGGGCGGTGCGGTCTATTCGCCCGCCATGACCGACTTCATCTTCATGGTGCGCGATACCTCCTACATGTTCGTCACCGGTCCGGACGTGGTGAAGACCGTGACCAATGAGATCGTCACCGCCGAGGAGCTGGGTGGTGCCACCACCCATACGAAAAAGTCCTCCGTTGCCGATGGCGCCTATGAGAACGACATCGAGGCACTGGAAGCGGTGCGTGCGCTGTTCGATTTTCTCCCCACCAATAACCGGGAGAAGCCGCCGACCCGACCGTTCCATGACGATCCGGCCCGCCTTGAGGCGAAGCTCGATACCCTGATCCCGGACAGTTCCAACAAGCCCTATGACATGAAGGAGCTGATCCACGCGATTGCGGACGAAGGCGATTTCTTCGAGTTGCAGGAGGCCTTTGCCAGAAACATCATCACCGGCTTCATCCGCCTTGAAGGGGAGACCGTTGGCGTCGTCGCCAACCAGCCCATGGTGCTGGCCGGTTGTCTGGATATCGACAGCTCCCGCAAGGCGGCAAAGTTCGTGCGCTTCTGCGACGCCTTCAACATTCCGATCCTGACGCTGGTGGATGTGCCGGGCTTCCTGCCGGGTGTCGCGCAGGAATATGGCGGCGTCATCAAGCACGGCGCCAAGCTGCTCTTCGCTTATTCCGAAGCAACGGTGCCGATGGTGACGCTGATTACCCGCAAGGCCTATGGGGGTGCCTACGATGTCATGGCGTCGAAACATATCGGCGCCGATATTAACTATGCCTGGCCAACGGCGGAGATTGCCGTGATGGGCGCCAAAGGTGCGGCTGAAATTCTCTACCGCTCCGAACTGTCGGACCCCGACAAGATCTCGGAACGGACGCGCGAATATGAAGAGCGTTTCGCCACTCCGTTCGTTGCTGCCGAACGCGGCTTCATCGATGAAGTGATCATGCCGCATTCCTCGCGACGCCGGATTGCCCGCGCCTTTGCGTCCCTGCGCAACAAGCAGGTGACGACGCATTGGAAAAAACACGATACGATTCCATTGTGAGGATGAAGCCTATGTTCAAGAAAATCCTCATCGCCAATCGTGGCGAAATCGCCTGCCGCGTCATTCGCACTGCAAAGAAGATGGGCATCGCAACGGTCGCGGTGTATTCCGATGCGGATGCCAATGCGCTGCATGTGCGCGAGGCCGACGAAGCGGTGCATATCGGCCCGGCACCCTCCAACCAGTCCTATATCGTGATCAACAAGATCCTCGAGGCCATTCGCAAAACGGGCGCTGACGCGGTGCATCCGGGCTATGGCTTCCTCTCTGAGAATCCGGCTTTCGCAGCGGCTCTGGAAAAGGAAGGTGTTGCCTTCATCGGCCCGCCGGTCAAAGCCATCGAAGCGATGGGCGACAAGATCACCTCCAAGAAGCTTGCCGCCGAGGCAGGTGTCTCCACCGTTCCAGGCCATATGGGTTTGATCGAGACTGCCGATGAAGCAGTCCGCATCGCATCCGAGATCGGCTACCCGGTTATGATCAAGGCATCGGCGGGTGGCGGCGGCAAGGGCATGCGCATTGCCTGGAACGATAGCGAGGCACGCGAGGGTTTTCAGTCATCACGCAACGAAGCAAAAGCATCTTTCGGTGACGACCGGATTTTCATCGAAAAATTCGTCACACAGCCGCGTCACATCGAAATCCAGGTTCTCGGTGACCAGCACGGCACGGTGCTCTATCTCGGCGAGCGGGAATGCTCCATTCAACGCCGAAACCAAAAGGTGATCGAGGAAGCGCCGTCTCCGTTCCTCGATGAGGCAACGCGCAAGGCGATGGGCAAGCAGGCTGTCGCGCTTGCCAAGGCGGTTGGTTATTTCTCCGCTGGCACGGTGGAATTCATCGTCGACGGCGACCGCAACTTCTACTTCCTGGAAATGAACACCCGGCTTCAGGTGGAGCACCCCGTCACCGAACTTGTGACCGGCATCGATCTCGTGGAGCAGATGATCCGGGTGGCAGCGGGCGAAAAACTGGCTCTCTCCCAACCGGACATCAAGCTCAATGGCTGGGCCATCGAGAGCCGGCTTTATGCGGAAGACCCGTATCGCAACTTCCTGCCCTCCATCGGTCGATTGACCCGTTACCGTCCCCCGGAAGAGGGCCATCAGGAGAATGGCACGATCCTTCGCAACGATACCGGCGTCTTCGAAGGCGGCGAAATCTCGATGTATTACGATCCGATGATCGCCAAGCTCTGCAGTTGGGGCGAGACACGGCTCTCCGCTATCGATGCCATGGGCGAGGCGCTGGATCGCTTCGAGGTCGAGGGCATCGGGCACAACCTGCCTTTCCTCTCGGCGGTCATGCAGCATCCTCGTTTCCGTTCCGGCAATCTGACCACGGGCTTTATCGCCGAGGAATTTCCAGACGGTTTTTCCGGAGTGGAGCCGCAGACGCAAGCCGCTGAACGACTGGCGGCGATTGCTGCGGTCATTCACCATCAGGTGCAGAGCCGCGCAGCGCAAATCTCCGGCACCATCGGCAACCATCGCCGCATTGTCGGCAAGGACTGGGTGGTTCAACTCGGTAAAACCGAGCACCGGATTTCCGTTGATCTTGAGAGCGATCATACCGTGACTCAAGTCGAGGGCGGCGAGAGGCTGGCTGTCGAAACAGACTGGCTGCCGGGCCGCAGCCTTGGCATTTTCCGGCTGGGCGATACGGTTCTGGCGGTAAAGATCGATCTTTCGCCATCCTCCATCCGATTGCGTTGGCATGGTGTGGACATCGTTGCCCAAGTTCGCAGCCCTCGCGTCGCCGAACTTTCACGTCTCATGCCGGAAAAGCTGCCGCCGGATACATCGCAGATGCTGCTTTGCCCCATGCCGGGCGTCATTACCTCGATCTCGGTCGCGGAGGGGGATGAGGTCGAGGCCGGACAGGCGCTGGCAACCGTAGAGGCGATGAAGATGGAGAACATTCTTCGCGCCGAGCGCAAGGGCCGTGTTGCCAAGGTTTGCGTGAAGGCTGGTGACAGTCTTGCCGTCGATGAGGTGATCCTGCAATTCGATTGACGAGGATGTCCACCTGAGATTCCGCTTCCCTGCCCTGCCTTTTCTGGAATAGATATTCCAATCCAGGAGAGACGATTTCATTTGTGGGGGAGTGAAACGAAATGCAGGATCTTGCCGCACCGGCAACGGTGAAGGAGTTTGAGGAAAGACTCGTCGAGGTTGCGCCGAAACTGCCGAAGAGATTGCGGCAGTGCGCGGATTATGTCGCAGCCAATACCGACCGGATCGCCGTTTCCACCGTGGCTGAAATGGCGGAAGCGGCGGGAGTCCAGCCGTCCGCCTTCATGCGCTTCTGCCAGATCCTAGGCTTTTCCGGCTTCTCTGAAATGCAGCGATTGTTCAAGGAAAGCTATTCCGGCCGTTGGCCGGATTACGATACCCGGCTCACCAACTTGCGCGACAAGGGCGAAGACAGTGGTGGACGGCTTCTGGCAGAATTTGTCGAAGCCGGGCGTGCATCGCTGGAAAACCTGCTGAAAACCGTCGATCAGTCCGCTTTCGAGGCAGCAATCCACGTGCTGGCCGACGCGCAGATGATCCATATCGTCGGCTTGCGCCGCTCCTTCCCGGTCGCAAGCTATCTCGCCTACGCTTTCGAGAAGATGCAGGTGCCGTCCATGCTGCACGCCTCCGTCGGCCAGTTGCAAAGCGCCAATGCGATCCGTCAGGGCGATGTGGTTCTCGCCATCACCTTTGCGCCCTATTCGGCTGAGACGATGGAGATCGTTTCCTCCAGCCGTGCCCGAAAGATTCCGGTCGTGGCGATCACCGATACGGCCGTCAATCCGTTGCGACAATTCGATGCCACAGTACTGACGGTATCAGAGGTCGACTTCGGTGCATTCCGTTCTCTGTCGGCGACCCTCTGCATTGCGATTGCGCTTGCAGTGGGTGTGGGAACACACAGACAAAATTGAATATTCGTGTTGAAAATAGAAAAAATAGAATTTATGATCCAAATATGAATTAGGGAGAAGAGCGACGGGCGTCCAGTTCCGTCCTTTGTAGCGCATCACGGCGCGGAGGAGACAGATCGTGAAGACACTCGATCTCATCACGATTGGCCGCTCGTCGGTCGATCTTTACGGCGCGCAGATTGGCGGACGTCTGGAGGACATGTCGTCCTTCAACAAGTATATCGGTGGCTCGCCCACCAATATCGCGGCAGGCGCTGCACGGCTTGGTCTGAAGAGTGCCGTCATCACCCGCGTCGGTGACGAACATATGGGGCGTTTCATTCGGGAACAGCTTGTGCGCGAGGGCGTCGATATTCGCGGCGTACAGACGGACATGGAGCGTCTGACGGCGCTCGTCATTCTTGGCATCCGCGATCAACAGCAATTTCCCTTGATCTTTTATCGCGAGAATTGCGCTGACATGGCGCTAAGCGAAGACGACATCGATCCGGCCTTTATTGGCGAAGCGGGCTGTGTTTGCGCCACCGGCACGCATCTTTCCCATCCCCGCACCGAAGCAGCTGTTTTGAAGGCGTTACGCCTGGCGAGAGAAAGCGGCGCTAAGACGGCGCTCGATATCGACTACCGCCCGAACCTCTGGGGTGTGGCTGGCCATGGTGACGGTGAAAGCCGTTTTGTGGAATCAGCCAAGGTCACGCAGAAGCTGCAATCCGCCCTCAATCTGTTCGACCTGATCGTCGGTACCGAGGAAGAGTTTCACATCGCCGGCGGCTCCACCGATACGCTGGAAGCGCTGCGCGCCGTCCGGGCAGTCTCAAACGCAACGCTGGTCTGCAAGCGCGGCCCGATGGGCGCAGTGGTATTTCCAGGCGCCATTCCAGACAGTCTCGATGATGGCGAAAGCGGCGAAGGCTTCCCTATCGAAGTCTTCAATGTGCTGGGTGCCGGCGATGGCTTCATGGCGGGGCTGTTCCGTGGATGGCTGCGTGGCGAAGACTGGCCAACGACGCTCAAATACGCCAATGCCTGCGGCGCCTTTGCCGTATCGCGCCATGGCTGCACCCCAGCCTACCCAAGCTGGGAGGAGCTGCAATATTTCTTCCGCACCGGCATTCGCAACAAGGCGTTGCGCAAGGACGACGCGCTGGAACAGGTGCATTGGGCGACCAATCGCAAGGGCGACTGGAGCACGATGCGCGTCTTTGCCTTCGACCACCGCATGCAGCTGGAGGCCATCGCAAGGGACGTCGGCGTCGACGACAAGAAGATCGGCTCTTTCAAGGAACTTTGCCTGAAAGCCGCCCATCAGGTTGCCGGTGGGGAGGCTGGTTACGGCATTCTCTGCGACGGACGGCTTGGCCGCGACGCGCTTTATCAGGCGGCAGGTTCGGGCCTGTGGATCGGTCGTCCCGCAGAATGGCCGGGCTCGCGCCCGCTGACGCTGGAGCCGGATCTTGGGCCGGATTGCGGCGGACTGAGTGAATGGCCCGCCGAACACGTGGTCAAGGTGCTGTGCTTCTATCATCCGGACGATGACACCGCGATGCGCGCCGAACAGGAAGAGACGGTCTCGCGTCTCTTCACCGCTGCGCGCCGCAACCGGCTGGAATTTCTGCTGGAGGTGATCCCCTCCAAGGTGGCGCCGATCGATGATAACACGACGGCCCGCATTATAGACCGCTTCTACGAGATCGGCGTCTATCCAGACTGGTGGAAGCTTGAGCCTTTGAAGAGCGTGGAAGCATGGCGTCAGGCGACCGATGCGGTGAAGCATCATGACCCTTACGTTCGTGGTATCGTGGTTCTCGGCCTGGAGGCACCGCAGAGCGAGTTGGAGGAGAGTTTCAGGCTGGCGGCAGGTTTCGATCTGGTGAAGGGATTTGCCGTGGGTCGCACGATCTTTGCCGAGGCCGCGCGTAACTGGCTTGCGGGCAAGGTGAGTGACGAGGATGCGGTTGCCGACATGGCAGCCCGTTATGATGCGCTTTGCCGGATTTGGGACAAGGCGCGCGCCGCGCATGTAAAGGGAGAGGCAGCGTGAAGACGGTACGATTGACGGCGGCACAGGCGCTTGTGCGTTACCTGGCAGCCCAAATGAATGAGGATGGCGAGCCTTACATCGCCGGCGTTTGGGCGATCTTCGGCCACGGTAACGTGGCTGGCATGGGCGAGGCGCTTTACGGCATCCGCGAGGAACTGCCGACCTATCGCGGCCAGAACGAGCAATCCATGGCGCATGCGGCGATTGCCTACACCAAGCAACTTGGCCGCCGCCGGACGATGGCGGTGACGTCCTCCATCGGTCCCGGCGCACTGAACATGGTAACGGCTGCCGCCCTTGCGCATGTGAACCGCCTGCCCGTGCTTCTGATCCCCGGTGACGTGTTTGCCAATCGCGGTCCCGATCCGGTGCTGCAGCAGATCGAAGACTTCAACGACGGTACGGTCTCTGCCAATGACTGCTTCAAGCCGGTCAGCCGCTATTTCGACCGCATCATGCGCCCCGAACAGCTTCTGACGGCCCTGCCCCGCGCCTTCCGCACCATGACTGACCCCGCCGATTGCGGTCCTGTAACACTCTCTTTCTGCCAGGATGTGCAGGCGGAAGCCTATGATTACCCGGAAACCTTCTTCGACAAAAAGGTCTGGCGCCAGCGCCGCCCCGAGCCCGACAAAGCGGAGCTCGAAGAGGCGATCGCAGCCCTCAAAGCCGCGAAGCACCCGATCATCGTCGCAGGCGGCGGCGTGCATTTTTCCGGCGCGACCGAAACGCTGAAGAGCTTCGCCGAGCGCCACTCCATACCCGTCATCGAGACTCAGGCAGGCAAATCCGCGCTGGCCTGGGATCACGAGATGAATTTCGGTCCCGCTGGTGTGACGGGTGCATCGAGCGCCAATGCGATTGCAGAAAAGGCCGATCTCGTCTTCGGTGTCGGAACCCGTTTTCAGGATTTCACCACCGGCTCCTGGGCGCTGTTCAAGAACCCGGCGCGCAAACTTCTGGCGCTCAACGTGCAGCCTTATGACAGCGCCAAGCACGATGCCATGAGCCTGACGGCCGATGCGAAAGTCGGCCTTGAAAAACTGACCGAAGCCTTGGGAAGCCATCGTTATGCCGAACCGGATGCCAGCCTGAAACAGGACTGGTTCGCCAAGGCCGACGCCGTGACCGCGGCACCGAAGGAGGCCAACAGCCTGCCCACGGACATGCAGGCGATCGGCGCGGTACAGCGCGCTTCGCGCGACAATACCGTCGTCATGTGTGCCGCAGGCACCATGCCTGGAGAGCTGCACCAGTTGTGGAAGGCGAAGCTGCCGCTTTCCTACCACATGGAATATGGCTTCTCCTGCATGGGCTACGAGATTGCCGGTGGCCTCGGCATCAAGATGGCAGAGCCCGAGCGCGACGTGATCGTCATGGTGGGCGATGGCTCCTACATGATGATGAATTCGGAGCTTGCCACTGCCGTTGCCATGGGCGTGAAGATCACTGTCGTCATCACCGACAATCGCGGCTATGGCTGCATCAACCGGCTGCAGATGGGAACCGGCGGGGCGGAGTTCAACAATCTGTACGCCCACACCAACCAGAAGAACCCGATCGCCATCGATTTCACCGCGCATGCAGCCAGCATGGGCGCGGATGCGCACAAGGTCTCGACCATCGCCGAACTCGAAACGGCGCTCGATGCGGCGCGCAGCGCGGATGTTCCGACCGTGATCGTCATTGATACCGACCCCTATCCGACACCGAATGCCGGGGGCTACTGGTGGGATGTCGCCGTGCCGGAAGTCTCTGAACGCAATGAAGTCAAACAGGCTCGTGCAGCCTATGAATCCGCACTGAAAGAAAGACGTTGATCATGATCCTTTACGGTACAAACCCCATCGCCTGGAGCAACGACGACGACCGCACGCTCGGCGCTCATATCAGCCTTGAGCAGTGCCTGGACGAAACCTCCAAGATCGGCTTCGACGGCATCGAGAAAGGCCACAAGTTCCCGCAGGAACCGGCAGGCCTCAAGGCGGTGCTGGAGCCCCGCAAGCTGCGCTACGTCTCCGGCTGGCATTCGCTCAACCTTCTGACCAACTCCATCGAAGATGAGATGGCCGCCATGCAGCCCGCCCTCGATCTCCTGAAGGCGATGGGCTCCAAGGTCATCATCGTGTGCGAAACCTCCAACGCCATCCACGGCGAGTATGCAAAGCCGGTTAACGACCGCCCGAAGCTCGCCGACAGTGAATGGAAGCGCTTTGGCGAAGGCGTCGAAGCGCTGGCGAAACATGCGGCCGATCAGGGCGTCGCGCTCGTCTATCACCATCACATGGGCACGATCGTCGAGAGCGAAGACGAGATCGACCGGCTGATGGAGAACACTGGCCCGCATGCCAAGCTGCTGCTCGATACCGGCCATTGCCTTTTTGGTGGCGGCAACCCGGAGCGACTGGCGAAGAAGCATATGGGTCGCGTCGGCCATATCCACGCCAAGAACGTGCGTCCGGTCATTGCCAAGCAGGTTCGCGACGAGAACCTTTCCTTCCTGGAAGGTGTGCGCCGTGGTGTCTTCACCGTTCCGGGTGACAGCGAGGGCGGCGTCGACTTCCTTCCCGTTCTCAAGATCGCCGCAGAGCATGGCTATA
The DNA here is from genome assembly GCA_913777615.1 of uncultured Agrobacterium sp. Classification (GTDB taxonomy): domain Bacteria; phylum Pseudomonadota; class Alphaproteobacteria; order Rhizobiales; family Rhizobiaceae; genus Agrobacterium. The sequence continues at coordinate 329,210 of CAJYTK010000011.1, forward strand.
GCGGCTGGCTGGTGATCGAAGCCGAGCAGGATCCGGATGTTCGCAATCCCTTAGAGTATCAGAGCCTCGGCCTGACGTCTCTGCGCGCCTTCGCCCGCGAAGCCGGCCTGGACAAAGGCTGAAAAGAAAGGTCAAGGCATGGCAGATCTGCTGCGCAAACCCACCGGCACATCCGGCAAAGTTCATGAGATCACGCCGGAAAGCGCCAATTGGGGCTATGTCGGCTTCGGGCTCTACCATCTGAAGCCTGGCGAAACTGCAACCGAACAAACCGGCGAGACGGAGGTGATTCTCGTTCTCGTCGAGGGCAAGGCGGAAATCTCGTCGGAAGACAAACATTTCGGCGAACTCGGCGACCGCATGAATGTCTTCGAGCGCAAGCCGCCGCATTGCGTCTATATCCCGGCGGGCTCTTCCTGGACCGTTACGGCAACCACCGACTGCACGCTTGGTGTGTGCACCGCACCGGCAAAGCCCGGTCGTGAAGCGCAAGTCATTGGACCGGCGGGAATTACTCTGGCTGAGCGCGGCAAGGGCGGCAACACGCGTTACATCTTCCCGATTGCCATGGAAGATCGCGACGTTGCCGATAGCCTGCTGGTGACAGAAGTCTTCACCCCATCCGGTCACTGGTCGTCCTATCCGCCGCACCGGCACGACGAGGACAACTATCCGGAAATGACCTATCTGGAGGAGACCTACTACCACCGCCTCAATCCGGAGCAGGGCTTCGGTTTCCAGCGCGTCTTCACCGAAGACGGCTCGCTGGACGAGACCATGGCCGTCTCAAGCGGCGATGTGGTGCTGGTACCGAAGGGGCATCACCCGTGCGGCTCTCCCTATGGCTATGAGATGTACTATCTCAACGTCATGGCCGGACCGATGCGCAAATGGCGTTTCCAGAACCACCCGGATCACGACTGGATTTTCAAACGCGACAATCCTTGATCCTTGCATATCCTCATCCGTCGATTCTTGGGAGGGAATCATGAAGAGCCTAGGCATTGGACTGATTGGCACTGGCTACATGGGCAAGTGCCATGCACTCGCATGGAATAACGTGACCAGTGTCTTCGGCGATGTGCCTCGTCCGCGCCTGGTCACGCTGGCTGAGGTGAACAACGACCTTGCCGCAAGAAAGGCAGAAGAGTTCGGATTTGCCAAGTCCACCGGCAATTGGCATGATCTCCTCGATGATCCGGAAATCGACGTCATTTCGGTGACGACGCCCAACGCTTTTCATCCGGAAATGGCGATCGCAGCACTCGAAGCGGGTAAGCATGTCTGGTGCGAAAAGCCGATGGCACCGGCTTTCAAAGACGCTCTAAACATGCGTGATGCTGCTCGCCGTTCCGGCCGCGTGGCAGTGCTGGGCTACAACTACATTCAAAATCCCGTCATCCGCCACATTCGCAAGCTGCTTGCAGAAGACACTATCGGCGAGGTCAACCACATCCGCCTCGAGATGGACGAAGACTTCATGGCCGATCCTCAGGCACTCTTCTACTGGAAGAGCGAAGCCTCTTCAGGCTACGGTGCGCTCGACGATTTCGGCGTTCATCCATTGTCCTTGATCTTCAACCTCTTCGGTCATGTGAGCAGGGTCATTGCCGACATGAAGAAGCCCTACCCAACTAGGCCGTTGAAAGACGGAACCGCGCGCGAGGTGGAAAACCACGATCTGGCGAGCGTGCTCTTCACGCTCGAAAGCGGAATTTCCGGTGTCTTGATGACCAATCGCGCCGCCTGGGGGCGCAAGGGACGCATCGCGGTGCAGATTTACGGCTCGAAGGGTTCGATTCTTTACGATCAGGAACGGATGAACGAGTTCCAACTCTACACCACCGATGGCCGGGCTGAAGAGCAGGGTTTCCGCACGATCCTGACTGCGCCGCACCACCGCCCCTATGACCGCTTCATTCCAGCACCCGGTCACGGTCTGGGCTTCAACGACCTGAAAGTCATAGAATGCCGGGAGCTGATAGCAGCGACGGATGGCCAGGAGGCGAATATCATCACCTTCGAGCAGGGCGTCGGCATCGAGCGAAGTGTGCATGCCATGGCGCAGTCCTTCAAAGACAAGCGCTGGATCGAAACGAGCGAAATCGGCGCCTGAAAACCGAACCTCCTCCCCAATAGCAAACGCCCGCTCCTTCTCGAAGCGGGCGTTTCTTTCAGAACTCCGGCTGGATCTGTGCTGGCATCGGCAAGCGTTAGCAGCGACAGAGACCGTGTTCGTGCGAACTCACAGATCAGCGCGTCGTATATGCGGCTGCAAGACAGATAAGGTTGTCGGGCCATCGTCTATCTTGCAGCTGAAGCCTACGCTGGATGAGTCGCTCGATACCTCAGATCGTGCCGTTGAGATCGGCAGACAGTGTCTGAAATTCCTTGCCGCCAGCCATCAGATTTTGGACTTCCTCCATCGAAATCTCCGACTTGCCGAATGTGCCGAGCGTCTGTCCGCGGTTGAGAACGGTGAACCGGCTACCCACCGCATAAGCATGTCTGACATTGTGCGTGATGAAGATGACGGCCAGACCTTTTTGCTGGACCTGATTGATGTATTTCAGCACCATCGAGGTCTGCGCGACACCAAGCGCCGACGTCGGCTCGTCGAGGATGAGCACCTTGGCGCCGAAATAAACCGCGCGGGCAATCGCCACGCATTGCCGCTCGCCGCCAGAAAGCGTTCCGACCGCCTGGTTCGGATCACGGATGTCGATACCGATCTTGCGCATCTCATCGCGCGTGACCTCGTTGCAATGCTTCATATCGATGTAACGGAACGGCCAGACGCCGCGCACCGGTTCTCGCCCCATGAAGAAGTTGCGCGTGACCGACATCAGCGGGATCATGGCAAGATCCTGGAAGACGGTGGCAATGCCGGCATCCAGCGCATCGCGTGGTGCCGTGAAATCCACTGGTCGGCCTTCGACCAGGAATTCGCCGCTGGTCGGGCGAACCGCACCGGAGAGCATCTTGATCAGAGTGGATTTACCGGCACCATTGTCGCCCAGAAGACAAAGGACTTCGCCAGCCGATACGGTCATCGAGACGCCGTTGAGTGCAATGATGGAGCCGTAATGCTTGACGATGTTGCGAACGTCGATGATCGGGGTTTGTAGGGACTCTGTCATGGTTCAACGCTCCCCTGTCACACGCCGACGAATGAAATTGTTGAAGAGGACGGCCAGCAGCAGCATCGAGCCAAGGAACACCTGGAACCAATCCGAATCGAACTGGGTATAGGTGAGACCGATGGAAACCATGCCGAAGATGACCGCGCCGAAGAAGGCGCCGATGGCTGAGCCATAACCGCCGGTCAACAAACAGCCGCCAATGACCGCAGCGATGATCGCTTCGAACTCCTTCTGAAAGCCGCGTCTTGCATCCGTGGAGCCTGCATCCAGAACAGTGATGATGGCAACAAGTGCGGCTGCACAGGCCGTCAGAGCGAAGAGGCTGGTCTTGACGCGATTGACCGGAACACCCGAATTGCGGGCGGCATTCGGATCACCACCAGCGGCAAAAATCCAGTTTCCGGTTCTGGTCCGCAGCAATACCCAAGTCGCGACTATAGCAATCGCAACGAACCAAATCACCGATACGGGCACACCCGTGACCTTTGGAAGGCCGTTGTCGAATGTCTCGATGATACCTTTCTGGCCTAGCCAGAGAAACAGTCCTTCGAAAGCCTGACCCGAGAAGATCTTGAGAAGCGGACTCCCCTCCACGGCAGAGCTGATCCCACGCAGCTGCGTCGAACCGCCGGTTGCCCATTTGAGGCCGACGAGCGTGAGCCCGCGCAGAATGAAGAGAAAGGCGAGCGTGACGATGAAGGATGGCAACCGCGTGCGGATGACGATCTGGCCGTTTACGGCGCCAACAATGCCAGAAAAGAGGAATGTCAGCAGAATGGCGATGGAGAGCGGCTGGTCATAATTCGTCACAAGAACGCCGAAGATAAGACCGGCGAAGGCGACCATGGAGCCGATGGAGAGATCGAACTCGCCGCCAATCATCAAGAGTGCTGCGGCAATCGCGAGAATGCCAAGCTGCGACGCCGGTGCAAGGATTGTCATTGCTCCGGCAAGCGTGAACATCGACCGGTCGGCGGTCATGAAGAAGAAGACCATGACCAGGATCAGACCGGCAACGGCACCGAGCTCAGGGCGCCGCATGATTTGAGTGATGACGCCTACCTTGCGCAAACGTTCATCTGCTGACGCCGCAGCAGGGACCGGAGGCTTCGCGCCTGCCGGATTGTTCTGTTCGAGACTGGCCATTGTTCCTCCCCATCCATCTCATAATTTGCCCGCTTTCTGCCTCCCCGATCTCTCGGGGAGGACATGAAAAGAGCTCAGAGATTTCCGCTTAGCGGATGCCCTTTGCAGACAGTTCAACGACCTGCGCTGCCTTTTCCTTGGTAATGAGGTTTGGACCGGAGGGAACGTTGCCACCGGGGATCAGGCCGTACTTAGCGTAGTTGGCGAGGAAGACGACCGGCAGATAGCCCTGAAGGAATTGCTGCTGGTCGATCGCGAAATCGGCCTTGCCTTCAGAGACTGCCTTGAGGAAGTCCGCTGAGAGGTCGAAGGTCGCGACGTGGATCTTGCCGGTTTTACCGACGTCGTTGACGGCGGCGACCGACGGCTCACCCGCAGTTCCTGCTCCGAGTGCCATGATCGTGTCGATCGCACTGTCGGAACTCAGAGATGCCTTCACCTTGGCGCGAATTTCAGTGGGGTCGTTGCTGACGGGAACAACGGTGCTGGAGCCACCAAAGCCATCCGCAAAGCCCTTGCAACGAAGGTCGAGCGAGACGTTACCAACTTCCTGGTTGACGCAGATACCCTTTTTTCCGCCGAGTTGCTTCAGCTTCTCGCCTGCGGCCTTACCGGCCGAATACTCATCCTGACCGACATGGAGAAGCGCACCGAGCTCCTTGGACACATCCGAGCCCGAATTGATGGAAATTACCGGAATGCCAGCGGCGACGGCTTTCTTGATTGCCGGAGCGAGAGCAGAGGCGTCTGGAATGGAGACGATGAGGCCGGCCGGCTTCTGATTGACCGCCGCGTCGATCAACTGGCTCATGGCCACCATGTCGAAGGTTTCAGGCGCGCGGTAATCGACCGTGATGTTCATGTCCTTGGCTGCGGCCGTCACACCATTCTTGACGACGGACCAGAAAGGATCATTTGCCTGACCGTGTGTCACCGCAACGAGCTTCACATCCGCCGCAACAGCACCCGATGCGAATCCGGCAGCCGCACCAAGAAGCGCAGCCCCCGCCAAGAGAGCTTTGAATCCGAATTTCATGTCTTCCTCCCGATGAAAACATCTCCACGTCGTGGAGCGTGAAATGTTCAGGCGATGGCGCCCTCACAACCCAAACGTAACTCCTCTTACGCTTGGGTGAACGGGGTCGAGCCTAGCGCAGACCCGACGAAAATCAAGCGATAATTCCATCAGAATATTTTTTAGAATAAAAATTCTGACGATGTTTTATCTAAGGCAGGAGACAAAGAGCCATGACTTTCTCCCTGCTGAAGTCGCACAAGGTCCTTCAGCAAGATATGATCAAGGTGCATGACCCTTCTCAAAGTCCACGTATCTAGTTGAATGTATGGTGCGTGATGGAACGTGGCCGCTGCAGCAGAAGACCGTAACGCAAGGTGGCTCTGATCTTACGGTCCGCAGCTTTTGGTGCGGTCCTGCGAGCAAGAAGAACGGCAACAAACTGAGCCTTTGCCGCTATCAAGAGGCGCGCTCACACTCCCAACGGAAGTGTGAGCTTTTACGTTGAAAAAACCGATCAGCCGATCTGAACTGGTCTGCCGGTCTGCCAGCTTTCTGTGGCGGCATCGGCCAGCTTTTGGGCCTGGAGACCATCGAAGCCGCTCGGGCGCGGCGCGGTGTTACCAGCATCGACGGCGTCGATGAACGTGTTGATCTCGTTGGCATAGGCTTGGGCGTAGCGCTCGATGAAGAAGTTCTGCACCGGATCCCCGGCAATGCCGTTGGCGTTCCACAATTCGACGCTGGAGTTCTGGATGTTGCGCGCCGAGAGCATGCCGGTCGAGCCATGCACTTCGATGCGCTGGTCATAGCCGTATGTGGCGCGGCGGGAATTGGTGATGACCGCGATCCGCCCCGATGCCGTCTGCATCTGCACGGCTGCGGTATCAACGTCACCCTCTTCGCCAATCGCCTTGTCCACCAGAGCGGAGCCTAGCGCATTGACGACCACGAACTCTTCTCCCATCAGGTAGCGAGCCATATCGAAATCATGGATCATCATGTCGCGGAAAAGACCGCCTGACGATTTCACATAGCTTGCCGGTGGCGGATTGGGATCGCGGCTAATGATCGTCACGATCTCGATCTCGCCGACATCGCCATTACGCAGGCGCTTTTCTACCGTCGCAAAGTTCGGGTCGAAGCGGCGGTTGAAGCCGATCATCAGTGTCGACTTGTTCTTCTCTACCACATCCAGGCACTGGTTGATGCGGTCGACCGAGAGCGACACCGGCTTTTCGCAGAGAATGTGCTTGCCGGCCTTGGCCGCAGCTTCGATGAGATCGGCATGGCTGGGAGTGGGGGTTGCGATCAACACGGCATCGACATCCGAGGCGGCGATAATATCCTCAACGGAAGCAACCCTAGCGCCCGTCTTCTGCGCCAGTTGCTCAGCCGCCGCAGGAAAGGCATCCGCAACATAGGAAAGTTTCGCCTTGGGATTGGCGGCAATCGTTGCCGCATGCACTTTACCAATACGGCCTGCGCCCAGCACACCGAACCTGATCATCTTATTTGCTCCACGCTTGATTCCTCCTCGGGCCTGCTCCACCACAGGAGTAGGCCGCAGTCCTGTCACCGCCCGATCTCTCGCTGATGACGATGAGCAGACCCTATCTCAACAGGCAATGAAATCAAAGAGAAATTCCATTATATAGAACGATGAAATATTTATTCCGTTTCAGATATAACGGGCCCTCGCGACGGCCGGGCAGACTATTTTTTTTGGAACCCAGTTGATCAAACATTGTTAGGCGGGCCGCAAGCCCCATCGAAAAACATTTACAGGCGGCGAGCGGGAGGAAAACACAATGAACAATGACACCGTATTGATGCCCCACGAACGCGGCTGGGCCGTTTTGCGCAATGGCATGCTGACAAAGGTTTACCCCAGTCGGCACCTTGCATTGCAGAAGCTTCAAGACGAAACCGCACGACGCGCGCGCCACGGTCAGAAAGATCATTCCGCTCACGTCAAGCCAGGCGGAAACAGGCAGGAGCAGCCTTCTCACAGAGGCGGCCAGGCGTAACCCATACGATCATGTTCACCAACACATGCACGGCGGAGGGGTGCAAATTTCTCCGCTCCGGATTTCGTCACATGGTCAAACAGACCAACCCTTGCTGCTGACGTCAATAGACACCCGCCTGTTGGGTTCTAGGTTTGATATGTGTGGCTCATGCCGCATTTAGAACTTTTGCTCCGCTCGAACGTTCCACCGATGCTGACACATCTGCGCTGATCTCAATGAACGCGCAAAGAGAGGATGCAGAAAAATGGATGATCCGGAAAAGCTTGGACAACAGAACCAGCTGGTCGCATTTCTGCCGGACGACGTTCGGGCCGAATTGCTGAAACGCTCCACCATCGCCGATTTGATGGCCGGTGACACGTTCATAAAAGCCGGACAACGGATCGACAAAGTCTTCTTCATATGCAGCGGCATTGCGTCGGTCCTCGTCTCCTCGCGATCCGGCAAGGTGACGGAGTCCGGAATTGTGGGACGGGAGGGGTTCGTTCCCTCTGGAGCACTTGTCGATGCGGAAACCAGCTTCACCGACGTGATCATGCAGGTTTCAGGACAGGCGCTGGTCCTGGATATTGGCGCCGTCCAGGCTATGCGCAACAGGCATCGGATTCTGGAACAGCTCATGACATGCGCATCGCATGCGTTGAAGACCCAAATCGAGTGTACGCTACTGTCCAACACAACGCAGACGGTGAGCCAGCGGCTGGCCCGCTGGGTCCTGGTTTGCCACGACCGCGTCGACGGCAATCAGCTTCACCTCACACATGAGTTTCTGTCGCTGATGCTCGCCGTGAGAAGACCGAGCGTTACGGATGCCCTGCATTTCCTCGAAGGAAGGGGCTTTATCCGTTCCGAAAGAGCAAAGATCATCATCCGTAACCGCCACGCACTCGAAGACTATGCCGGGGATATTTACGGGCTGGCGGAACAGGAGCGAGACAGGATCTTTGCAAGATTTCGCGCGTCAGCAGTTTTGCGTCCATCCGCCGACGAAACGCGTTCAACCGGATGAAGGCGGGAGCCGCTCCTATGAAGCGGCTCCGAACCCTCTCAATTAACGGGAAGCGGTGCGGATCATGCGGCAGAGTTTCACCAGATCTGCCTCATAGCCACCATTCATAATGTCGACGCAACGTTTTGCCAGCCGTAGCTGCTCGGTGCGCGACATCTCGTTATAGGCTCTTATGACGCCCTTGCTCGGAAATGAAGGGTTGGAACCAGGATTGGTGGCACCTGGTCCGGTCCCAACGCCAACGTCCACACCAACGCCTTTCGTGCCGCCGACATTGACATTGGCATTCACGTTGAGGCCACGACTACCGCCGACCGACGCGTCGACGTCGACATTGGTCAGACTAGCTCCTCCCAATGTCGCGCTGGTGTTGGCATTGATGCCTTTGCTGCCACCAACCGAGGCATTCACGTCCGCGCCAAGACCACCTCCCGATCGGCCTCCAACGCTTGCTCCAGCATTGACGCCGCCACTTCCGCCAATGGACGCGCCGGCACTCAAGCCTCCGCTGCCATTACCGCCGACGCTGGCGCTTACTCCTCCCACACTGACATCCAGGGCATGCGCATTCATAGGAAGCGCCAGACAGGCGCTCACAAACAAAACATTGCTTAGTCTTGTCATGATTCTTCTCTCCTCACACACGATACTCACTCCATATCAGCATCTAAGATGCCATTTTAGAGTGTATATTAGAGGATTATAATTTGAAATATTCTTACGTGCATAATGTCTAATATATAGCGCGAGAAACGGTCACATTGGTGTGATATCGACAGACTGTATCAAATTGAAACAAGTACAGAGGGATTTTGGAAAGAAATGTGGTATTAAGATACTTGTCTATCCAGTATCTCTGCCATGAGACGATTGTATTCAGTCTCTGCTCGACCATATGACCCACCGGCTTCGATTTCCAAACCCTGCCGATTGATAATCGTAATCTGGCCCCTGGAAGCTCGTATCAGTCCTTTTCCTTCAAGAATGTGAAGCGCTACTGTCACGCCAGGACGCCGGACGCCAAGAACAACGGCGAGGAATTCATGTGTCATGGCGACCGTTGCTCCGTCGATCCGGTCGTGAAGCATCAGCAACCAACGCGCGAGTCTCTTATCCAGTCTGGACAAGCCGTTGGCGATGACGGTGGATGCAGTCTGAACAAGCAATGTGTGAATGTACGTCAGGAAGATATCACGGATCGTATCGCTCGAACGCATGGCATCGACCACGGCGGCCGAAGGCAGAGCGATTCCGTAGCCGCTAACTTGAACCAGGGTGCGATGCGAGGTCCGGGCGTTGCCCAGGATAACAGCTGAGCCGGTCATTCCCTCCCTGCCGGTCAACCCGACCTCGATGCTTTTACCATTGGACAGATGTCCGATAATGGAGGCCAGACCTGTCTCGAAAAAGATGACCCGTTCTATCGTGGTGTCGGGGCGCTCTATCACCTCGTGAACATCGAACTTAACCACCCGCATGGCTGGCCGCAGAATTTCGAAATCGGCCGGACTGAGCGATCTCAATAGTTTATTGCGCACGGCGTGCTGATCAGTATCCATTTGAAGTCTTCATTCCCTTCGATCGCCCAGCGGACGTTTGAGGGAAACTAAACACTTGAAAACTTTGAGCAATGCACTGTCATATATCGTACAAAGGTCAGCCCGCCATTGGTGGCATAATACCGCATGGTTTGAGCCCCCTAAACCCCGCGCCTCATGCCTCTCCAGAATGAGTCGAGAGCCATTGATGAAGCCGACGTCTAAGCGCAACGTGCGCGGATGATCACACTCCCGTCGCGTATCGCCACAGCAGTAGTCAGTCTTGATGCACGGGGCCTGGCGGTGCAGAGTAGGACGTACGCCCTATGGCGGGTAGCGGCATCCGCGGTGGTTCTAAAACGCCAGATCGCGTCGCAATACTTCTCGGGCGCGACTGACACGGCTCTTTATCGTGCCTATGCGGCAACCGCACAGGTCAGCGGCATCCGCGTAGCTCGTACCGTCGGCAATTAGAAGCAAAGCCTTTTTCTGATCGACATCCAGATCGCCAATGGCGCGCATGACCTGTTGATGTTGTAGCCGCCACTCTTGACCGGGAGGGGTCGAGATGGTGGCTTCGATGCCAGCCGGTAAGCCGATCTGCTCTCGCTGGGCGACCTTGTAGCGCGTGCAGAAGGTATTTCGCAGGATGGTAAAGAGCCATGACTTCAACGCCGTTCCCGGCGTGAAGCGGTGGACGGCGCGAAGGGCTCTCAAGATCGTCTCCTGAACGAGATCGTCCACTTCTTCTTCGGCACGGACGAAGCGGCGTGCAAAGGCCGATAGCGCGGGGGTTAGATTGGCGATGCCCATCCTAAGATCCGCAAGCTGTTGTTCTCTCATGGCCACGTCGGTTGTGGCGCTGGCGTCTACCTTGTCCATATTCCCCTCCGTTGATGTAAGGGAAATGTCCTGATCCACGCTTTGTTGCCGTACGCCAGCGTACATACTCTAGTTGAATGAGTTAAATCTAATAGAACATAAGGGGAATAAAGCGGTTCGGGAAAGAACCGAAGGCATTTTCGCGACTGACCTGTAACACTGTCTCAAACAGCTAGACCGAGCGCCGCCTTCTGCCTTCCATTGCCGCCAATGCTGCACCGACAAGGATCAGAGGAAGCGCCGTCACAAAGGTGCTGGAGAGCGGTGAATTGAAGATCAGCAGGTCGGCAAGTACTGGCCAGAGGATTGCGAGATATTCGAAGGGCGCAAGCAACGATGCCTCAGCGTGTCGGAAAGCCAATGTCATGGCGATGTGAGCGAACCCACCGAAGAGGCCCGAAAGGACAAGAAGCACCAATTGTGCGTGGTCGGGCATGACCCAGCCGAATGGCAAGGTGAAAAGACCGCCGATCATCGATGCAATCACGAAATAGAAGGCGATCGCGCCGGGATTTTCCGTTTTGCTGAGACTCCGAACCATAATCAGGGCGAAAGACGTCAGCACGCCCATTAAAAGGCCGAGGATGTAACCCCACAAACGCGCGTCATCCATGACGCCATGACCGATCTCAGGCCATACCAATGTCACGACGCCGGCGAGCCCGAAAACCACGCCCCCGACACGCCATTTTGTCAGCCGCTCGGAGAGAAGCACGACACCAGCAATGCTGGTAAATGTCGGCGAGAGGTAGGTGAGAAGCGTCGCCTCAGCCAGGGGCAGCCGGGCAATGGAAGCGAAGGATGCAAACATCGCAGCCGCACCGAGGCTGGAGCGCAACAGATGACCTGCTGGACGTCTCGTGGCGAGACCTCGCGGAAATTCGTTGCGCCACCACAGAAAAATGACGAGCGGAATGAGCGCGAAGGCCGACCGAAAGAAAACGATCTCACCGACAGGGATGAGCCCGGATGTGGCCTTGATGCAGATCGACATGGCTGCGAAGAGGAAACCCGAGAGAACCCGAAGTCCAATGCCAAGCGTCTGATTTTCGCTCATTGTTTTCAAAACAATCCTCTGTGCCAAGAGCCTCAGAAATCTGCCCGCTGGCACATGTTGCAGAATGGAGTCCTAGCGGACGAAATGAATGTGAGGCCTTTCGCAGTGACGTGAGATCTCGACAAACGCCTCGACTGAAAAGACCTCTTTCAACAACTCTTGCGTCAGTACCTGTTCGGGTTCTCCGGATGCAACCACCTTACCGGATTGTAGTACGAGCAACTGGTCGCAATACATGGCGGCGTGGTTGAGATCATGCAGCGCAATAATGCTGGTGACCGACAGTTCTGACACAAGTCGGAGAAGACTGATCTGGTGGTGGACATCCAGATGGTTGGTCGGCTCGTCTAGAATGAGTTCTCTCGGCGCCTGCGCCAAGGCGCGGGCGAGATGGGCGCGCTGCTTCTCACCGCCGGAAAGGTTTTGCCAGGCATCGTTACGCTTGGCGGCCATTTCTGTGCGTTCGAGCGCATGATCGACCGCAGCGTCGTCCTCACGCGTCCAGCCCGAAAACATCGATCTGTGCGGAAAGCGCCCGAGCTTCACGACGTCGATGACTTTCAGATTCACATTCGTATTGGCGTGCTGTTCGATGAAGGCAATACGCTGCGCCAGACTTTTGCGCCGAAGGGTCTTGATGTCCTTGCCATCCAGCAGCACACGACCGGAGTACGGTTGCTTCAAACCGCTGAGCAAGCGCAGGAGGGACGTTTTGCCAGAACCGTTCGGCCCGAGAAGACCGAGGACCTTGCCCGGCTCCACTGTCAGGGAAACGCCGTTGACGATCGTCTTCGTTCCAACCTTCCAGACCAGATTATCCGCAGTGATACTCATGACGCGCGTTGCAGCCTGTAGAGAATGACGGAAAAGAACGGCACACCCACAAGCGCTGTCACGACGCCGATGGGCAGAACCTGCTGTGGCACCAGTGTGCGTGAAGCAATATCGGCCAGAACCATAAAAATTGCGCCGGTAATGGCACAGGCTGGTAGCAACCGCGCATGCAGAGGACCCACAACGAAACGTGCGGCATGCGGAACGACAAGGCCGACGAAGCCGATGGTTCCAACCATGCTGACGATGGTGGCGGTGATCACAGCGGTCAGCGCGAACAGGATGAGACGCGTGCGTCCAACGCTGACACCGAGCGAAGCTGCCGCCTCATCACCGAAGGCAAAGGCATCCAGCACGCGGGCATAAAACAGACAGCAGACGAGGCCGAGACCGACAACGATGGAAACGAGGCCGACATCCGGCCACCGCACGCCGCCAAAGCTGCCGAGAAGCCAGAACATGACATCGCGCGCCTGCTGCGCGTTGCCGGATGTGGTCACCACATAGGATGTCGCGGCATTGAAGAGTTGCGCGGCAGCAACACCGGCCAGAATCGTTCTATCAGCACCGCCGCGTGCGCCATTCGACAAAAGAGCCACAAGAAAGAAAGCGGCGAAAGCGCCGGCGAAAGCGCCAGCGGAAAGTGAAACCGCTCCCGCACCGAGCCCCAGGATGACCACTGCCACCGCCCCAGTCGAGGCACCGGCGGAAATGCCAAGCACATAGGGTTCAGCCAGTGGGTTGCGCAGCATCGCTTGCATGATCGCTCCGCATATGGCGAGACCCGCGCCACAAAAGACCGCGACCAGCGCGCGGCTCAGCCTGTATTCCCAGATTACCGCCTCTTGAATGCGGCTAATTTCCACTGAGGTCCAACCGAGCTTGTTGGTGATGGCGGCATAGGTGGTTGAAAGCGGGATCGGTAGATCGCCAATCCCGACACTGATACCGACCACGAAGGCAATCGTCACGAAACAGGCGAGATAGAGGGCTGCGGAGGCTATGAAACGCCGCATCGCTTTTCCCCGCTGATCGTGTGCCGCCAACGAACTCACTTGAGGCCGAGAGTCTTCAATTGCTGAGCGATCTGCTCGGCACCGTAGATCGTCTGGACGCTCGGGTTCATGGCCTGCGCCGGCATGATGACGAGCGCCTTGTTCTTGACGGCATTCATCTGGCTGGTAGCCGGATCGGTGTTTAGGAACTTGATCTTGGCCTCTGCCTTGTCGAGTTCCCAGCGATTGCGATCAACCTGCGTCACCACGATGACATCAGGATTGGCCGCGATGATCGTTTCCCAGCCAATAGCAGGAGATTCGGTTTCGGTCGTGATGGCGTTCGTGCCGCCGAGCAAATCGGCAATGTATCCTGAAGGGCTGTTCTTACCTCCGAGATAAGCGTCGGCCGAGGGCGACGGGCTGGAGAACCAGAAGACGTAAGACAGCTTCTTGCCGTCTTTCGGCGCATCGGCGCGCAGCGCCGCTTCGCGCTTCTTCAGATCTGCAATAACGGCCTGGCCTTTGTCTGCCACGTCGAAAATCTGCGAGAGGTCGTCGATTTCCTTGTAAAGAGTGTCCATGTTCCACAGCTTCGCGCGATTGCCGTAACCGGACTTGTCCTTGGAAACATCATCCAGTGCGCACATGCTGGGGGAAAGATAGGTCGAGATACCGAGCTTATCGAAATCCTCGCGCTTTGCCACTTTGCTGGTGGGACCGACGAGCGTCGGCAAAGCGGCGGTAACGAAGTCCGGGTTCTGCGCCAGAATGGATTCGAAAGTCGGAAATTCAACGGTCAGAACTTTTACCTTGGCATTTGCTTCGGCAACCTGCGGCAGGACCTTGTTCGGCCAGAAAGCCGTGCCGACCATCTTGTCCTGGAGACCCAGAAGCAGCATGATTTCCGCGCTGTTCTGTCCGAGCGCAACAGCGCGTTCAGGCGCCTTGTTGAAGGTGACGGTCGCGCCGCAATTTTCGATCGTCAGGGGATAGGTCGTGGGAGCAGCTATCGAGGAGGTGGCTGCAAGACTGGCCAATGCGCAAAATCCAACGGTCGCAAAAAGACGCTTCATCATCATCAAAAATCCTTTTGAGGGCGGCAAATGCCGCGAATGTATGCGCCTATAATCACCTCTGCCCGCACAAAACAAGACCTTTTACTTCATATTTTTGCGAAGCCGTACTTCCAGACCTAAAATGCGCAAGCGCGTGCAGTCTGCACGACGGTCGGCAGACGGGACAGTCTCAATTTCGCTCTATCTACAGCTCGCCAATCAGGGGAGATCGATAAGGCGCGTGTCATACCCTCTAAAGCCGAATGCCTGATTTGTCTGAAGATGGCGCGTCGCTAGCTGCCGAGGATCGCAGCGATCATGATGGCAGCAAAGGCGAGGAACATGACGCTGCCGACGATGATCGTGACCAACGCCTGGGCGGAGATGTACGTGCCTGCAACGCCGCCAAGTACACGCGGCCATGGGCTCGTGCCTTTCTCCTGCGCCATCGGATAGCCACAGGCAGGACAGGCAAAGGCCTTGTCGGATACTTTGCCCTCGCAATCCGGGCAGACGGTGAGTGCCATATCAATCTTCTCCGATCACGAACTCGACGCGGCGGTTCTTCTGCCGGCCTTCAGGATTATCCGCGCCTTGCGCAGTCTGGTTTGGCGCGACGGGAAAGCGCTCCCCCTTCCCTTCCGTCACCATGGACGATGTGACGCCATTTTTCGACAGCCAGCTCTTGACCGAAGCAGCCCGGCGTTTTGACAGTTTGTCATTATATTCATCGCTGCCTTTGGAATCTGTATGGCCGACGATCAGGACTTTCTTCGGCTCCATCGCGACCAGCGTCTCGGAGAATTGTGAGAGCACGCGTCTCGCATCTGGCCTGATATCCGCCTTGTCAAAATCGAAAAGGACGTCCGCCGGCAGGTTGACGATGATATGCTTGCCTTCTTGTCGCGCGCCAAGTGCCGTAAGGCTGTTCTCGGTTTTGAGACGCGTCTCTTCATCCATCGGCTTCAAATCGAAGGACGAGGCCTCGCTGGAAAACGAACCCGTACTCTCCTGGCCTTTCTCGATGAAATGCGAGGCCGGAAAGTCGATTTCACGAAAGCTCGACGGTTGCTCGCCAAAGGGCGCGGCATTCGTGGTCACCTGATAATCTGCGGCGTTCACGGGTGAGGCGAGAAAAAGCCCGACCAGCGCAAGCGCTCTCATTGCTTGAGGTCCAATGGGATGGTGACACCTGGGCCGCTGCGATCATCGCCGCTATTGCCGGGATTGAAAACGAGAGACACCTTCTCGACATTGACGGGGATGGTGCCAGGGAAGATGATATCCCCCTCCATCGTCTTACCATTGGCAATCCGCATCCACCGATTGTCGGGGATTTGGCGCATGTGCAGACGTTCCTGCTCGCCCTCCCCCCAGGCGAGATAGGCGTTTTCACTATCATTCATATTAACGAAGTTAGTGCCGGGATTATCGAAGCTTGCCAGAAGGCGGATTTTGGTGGCATCGGGACCGATAGAGACGGACTTGACCTGAACCGTCAGGCCGACCGGCACACTGACCTGGCCTCCAATGATGGTGATGTTGCGTTCCTGCGCCTGCGCGATACCCGCAATAGACAAGGCAAGCGTGAGTGACACGATCCGAAGCATATGCTCTCCTCAAAATCCCCTACAGCGCCGAGCCTCCAGCTAAATGCGCACAGGAAGCAGTGGCTCGTGTGAGAACATAGGCGTCAAAATGGCAACAATGTGCCGCGCAACCTAAAGAGGTGCAGCTTCTTCATCTAAGATATTGAAGCATTGGCGGCGGCATCCTGGCGCCGCCGCGCCTTGTTTCATCAACGCGCCTGCGTCCACTCCGGCAGCCAGTCGCGGTGTGCGACGAGAAGATCGTCGACCAGCGACCATATCTGATCGAGGTCAAGTTCGGCCGCCGTGTGTGGGTCCATCATGGCGGCGTGGTAAATGTGCTCGCGGTTCTCGCTCATCATCGCCCGCACCGTCAGTTCCTGGACGTTGATGTTAGTGCGCATCAGCGCCGTCAGTTGCGGCGGCAACTCGCCAATGAAGGTTGGCTGCACGCCGTTATGATCGACTAGGCAGGGTACTTCCGCCGCGCAGTTATAGGGCAGCGAGGTGATGCAGCCATTGTTGCGCTGGTTGCCGTAGATGACCGAAGGTTCACCGGTCCACACCGAGTTGATGATCGAAGAGGCATATTCCTTCGACTGCTTGACCTCGATCTTGTCCGCCGAGCGATAGGCATCCGCCTCTCCCTTCCAGCGTTCGATCTGCTCGATGCAGCGCTTCGGGTATTCATCCAGCGGAATGCCGAATTTCTCGATCAGGTCTTCGCGGCCCTCCTTGATGAAGTAGGGCGTGTATTCGGCAAAGTGCTCGGAGCTTTCAGTGACGAAGTAACCGAGACGCGTCAGCATCTCATAGCGCACTTTGTTCGGGCAGCGAGGGTTCCAGCCGGGTTTTGGCGCCCGGCCCTCGCGATAACCACGCACCAGATCCGGGTAAAGGTTCTTGTAACTGCCATCCGGTAGGCGGTGTTCGAATTCGAGGAAGAACGCCATGTGGTTGATGCCGGCTGAGCGATAGCGGATTTCCTCGTAGGGAATATCGAGATCATGCGCCAGTTCCATCGCCGTTCCCTGAACGGAGTGGCAGAGACCGACCTGGCGGATCGTGGGGTATTTTTCCGCAATCGCCCAAGTGTTGATCGCCATCGGGTTCACATATTGCAGCATAATGGCGTTCGGGCAGACGGCCAGCATGTCCTCACAGATTTTCCACAGATGCGGCACGGTGCGAAGACCGCGCATGATGCCGCCCACGCCGAGCGTATCGGCAATCGTCTGGCGCAGGCCGTATTTGCGCGGCACCTCGAAGTCGGTGACCGTGCAAGGCTCATAGCCGCCGATCTGGAAGGCGACGACGACGAAATCCGCATCGGTCAGCGCTGCCCGCTGATCGGTAAAGGTTTCTGCCTTGGCGCTGACGCCGAGCGTCGAGATCAGCTTGTTGACGACGATGGCGCTTTCGTCCAGCCGCTGCTGGTTGATGTCCATCAGCGCAATGCGGGCACCGGACAGGGCTGGGCGCTGCAACACGTCGCCAATTATGTTCTTCATGAACACCGTGGACCCTGCCCCGATAAAAGCGATCTTGGGATTTCTTGCCATTTCTCTCTCCAGTCTGGAAATTATGCGATTTCAAACGCGGCCCGGACCAGCCGCTGCGTGTATTCGGTCTTGGGATTGGACAGTACCTCTTCGACGGAGCCCTGCTCCACGATCTGCCCGCGCTGCATCACGATGACGCGGTGGCAAAGAGCGCGCACGACCTTCAGGTCGTGCGAGATGAAGAGATAGCTCAGTCCCTTTTCGTCCTGCAGCTTGCGCAACAGGTCAATGATCTGTGCCTGCACCGACAGATCGAGTGCTGAAGTCGGCTCGTCCAGCAGCAGAAACTCGGGCTCAAGCGCGATCGCGCGGGCAATGGCGATGCGCTGCCGCTGACCACCGGAAAACTCATGCGGGAAGCGGTTGATAACATTGTCGGGCAGACCTGCGTCTCTCAGTGCCGTGCGCACCCGATCCAGCCGCTCGGCGCTGGTCGTGCCGATGTTGTTGACGACCAGCCCCTCCCCGATGATCTGGCCAACCGTCATGCGCGGATTGAGCGAGGAGAACGGGTCCTGAAACACCACTTGCATGCGTGAACGCAGCGGGCGCATCCCGTCTCGGTCCTTGTCATGGATCGCCTGCTTGTCGAAGAAGATTTCCCCGCCCTCATTGCTGATCAGCCGCACAAGCGCCTGCCCGAAGGTTGTCTTGCCGGAGCCGGACTCGCCAACGAGCCCAAGCGTTTCATGTCGCCTCAGATCTAGCGACAAGCCGTCGACCGCAACGAGATCGTGAAACACCGGACGGAACAGACCTCCACTGCGAAGGCCGAAGGACACACGGACATTCTTGCCTTCCAGCAGGATGGGTTGGTTATCCGACAGCGGCTTCGCACGGCCGCGAGGCTCAGAGCCCAAGAGATGTCGCGTGTAGGGATGCTGCGGCGCCTCGAAGAGTGCGGCCGTTGTGTTGTGTTCCTGCAGCAGGCCCTTCTGCATGACATAGACATAATCCGAGAAGCGGCGCACCACGGTCAGGTCATGGGTAATCAGGATCACGGCCATACCGTGCTTGCGCTGCAAGTCGCGCAGAAGATTGAGAATCTGCGCCTGAACCGTGACGTCGAGCGCAGTTGTCGGCTCATCGGCTATCAAGAGGTCGGGATTGTTGGCAAGCGCCATGGCAATCATCACACGCTGACGCTGGCCGCCGGACAGTTGGTGCGGATATTGGTCGATCTTCAATTCGGGGTCGGGAATACGCACTTCGGCGAGAAGCGCGATAGCCTGTTTACGTGCTTCAGATTTGCCGACCCTGCGATGTGCGCGGATCGCTTCGGCAATCTGCGTGCCGATCGAATAGAGCGGATTGAGCGAACTCATCGGCTCCTGGAAGATCATCGATATCCGGCTACCACGCAGTAAACGGCGTTTCTCACGCGAATATTTTAAAATCTCTTCGCCGCGAAACTTCACCCGCGTATTGGGATTGACCGTGGCACGCTTGGACAAGAGCCCCATGACCAGACGTGCAGTGACCGATTTTCCCGACCCGGATTCGCCAACGATGGCAATCGTCTCGCCGCGGTATAGCTGGAAGGAAATATCCTGGACGGCCGAAACTTCGCCATGCTCGGTCTTGAAGTTCACGCCGGCATGACGGACATCGAGAAGCGGTTCTTCCGTGTGAAGTGCCGCGTCGAGACGAGTTTCAGGGATGAGGTTTTGTGTCATCGTGATCACTTTCTCGGCTCAATAGGGATCGATCGCATCGCGCAGACCATCGCCCAGCGCATTGAAGGCGAAGACCGTGACCAACACGAAGCCGACGGGCGCGAGGATCCAGGGATACGAGCCGATGACTGAGTAGTTGGCCGTATCCTGCAGCATCAGGCCCCAGGAGATCAGCGGCGGCTTCACCGCAAATCCGAGGAAGCCGAGAAAGGATTCAAGAAGAACGATGGTTGGGATGTTCAGCGTCACGGCCACGATCACATGGCTCATCACATTCGGGAAGATGTGCTGGAAGATGATGCGCCGGTCCGTCGCCCCAATGGCAATAGCCGCCTTCACATATTCGATACGGGCTAGCGCCAGCGTCTTGCCCCGCACTTCGCGCGACATCTGCGCCCAGCCGAGCGCCGACATGACGATGATTACAAAGCCCAGGAAGACATTTGTCGGCGCGGTGACCGGGATCAGTGATGTCAGCGCCAGATAAAGCGGCAATTGTGGAAAGGCGAGCACGAGTTCGACGAAGCGCTGTGTCCACGTGTCGAATGCACCGCCAAGATAGCCGGAGACCATGCCGACAGTCGTTCCGATCGCAGTAACAACTGTGACCACGGTCAACGCAATCATCAGCGAAATGCGCGAGCCGTAGATTGCGCGGGAGAGAATGTCGCGGCCCAGCTTGTCCGTGCCAAGAAAATGGACCGGCTTGCCATCGGTCGATCCGAAGAAATGGATCGTGGAAGGAATGAAGCCAAAGAGCCTGTATTCGA
Organism: uncultured Agrobacterium sp.; assembly: GCA_913777615.1. GTDB lineage: Bacteria > Pseudomonadota > Alphaproteobacteria > Rhizobiales > Rhizobiaceae > Agrobacterium. The sequence continues at coordinate 349,517 of CAJYTK010000011.1, forward strand.
AACCGGTGACGAAGAAGCCGAGCATGCGAGGATTGTCGAAATCCGGGCCGCTGATGGGCTGGAACGTAATGGGATCGAGCTTTTCCGAATCGACCATCGGATAGACGCGGGGCATCGCCAGGTTGCCGTCCTTGTCGTGAATGGAGATCGATTCCGGCGGCATGAAGGAATCTTCCGATGCCATCGGATCGACGGGGGCGAAGAAGCCTGCGAAGACCGCCATGATCAGAAGAGTGCAAACCAGCACCAGGCCGAGCATGCCGGTGAAGGAGCGACGGAAGCGACGCCATACCAGGGCCTGGTAGCTTTCGTTACCGGAAGATATGCTCTTTACGGTCGGCTCGATTGTGGTTTCGGCTGGAACCAACATGGTCACGCTCCTCCCAGTCTGACACGTGGATCAAGGGCTGCCAGCAGCATGTCGGCGATGATATTGCCGATGATGAGCGTGGCGGCCAGCACCAGCATGAAGGTTGCTGTCACATAGACGTCGCCCACATGCATGGAGCCAACGATGGCCGGTCCGACGGTTGGCAGCGCGAAGATGATCGCGACCTCGATCTCGCCGGTCAGCATGTAGGGCAGAACCACACCTTGATACATGATGAGCGGATGCAAGGCGTTTGGCACCGCATGGCGCATGACGACCGCGCTCTCGCGCAAGCCTTTGGCGCGGGCCGTTTCGATGTATTGGGCGTTCAACGTATCGAGCAGATTGCCGCGCATCACGCGCATATTGTAGGCGAGCCCGCCGAACGTCGCGATGGCGACCACCGGCCAGACATGTTTTACCAGGTCGACGAACTTGTCCCAGGACCAGTGCGCTCCGCCGTATCGCGGCGAGAAGAAGTTACCGATTTCGCTGATGTTGAAATGGAAGACCAGGAGATAGACCATGATCAGCGCCATCAGGAAGCGCGGAATGGTCATGCCGAGAAAGGCGATGCCGGAAAGGATCGTATCGACCCAACTGTATTGCCTAGTGGCGGCTAGGATGCCGAAGGTGATGCCGAGTATGGACGCGAAGATGTGGCAGACGAGCGCCAGAATCAGCGTTCGTGGCAGGCGCTCGGCGACGATTTCGCCGACGGGCCGATTATAATACATGCTGTAACCGAAATCGCCCTTGGCCACCATGTTCCAGATCCAGTTGAAATACTGGATGACAAGCGGCTTATCGAGACCATGCGCAACGGCGTAGGCCTTCGCCTGAGCATCCGCCTGCTCGAAGGACGCGCCTCCGAGATTCATGAGTTGCAAACGGATATAATCTGCATAGTTGCCGGGCGGCGCCTGGATGATCGCAAATGTCACGATGCTCAGGATCAGAAGCAATGGAATTGCCGACAGGAGGCGGGTAACCAGAAACCTCAACATTCGAACTTCTCCTCGAGGGGACGGTGGCGGTCCAGGGCTATAAGCCGCTAAACCGCCACCATTTGGGTTCCACGCCCCGCCTGATGCTGCGGGACGCGGATCCGGGAGGATCGCTTACTTCTGCGGACCATCGCCGCCAGGCTTGCCAGGCAGCATGTCTTTGAAGAGCTGGTAGTCACCCTGATCGGCCGCAGGCACATAGAGGCGTTCGCGGATGATCGAGTCTTCGGCCCAGTTGAACATGTAGATCGGCGTACCGTTCGGCACGTTCTTGAAACGCTTGTTGATGATCAAAGCACCGGGATACTGCACAAGGCCGACGGTGTTGACATTGGTCGTGGCGATCTTCTGATATTGCTTGATCAGCTCGGCCTGTTCCTTCGGGTCGCTTGAGAGCGTGAACTTGTTGATGGTATCGACAAGCTCCTTTTCAAACGGCATCAGGTCGATCTCATTCTTGTTATTGGCGCGGTGAAAAAAGCTGGTCCGCGGACCGGTGGGAGCCAACTGTGGCGTATTCTGCACCACGGACGCCACTTCGGCTTGAGTGCGGTGAAGCGACCAGTCGAACCTGCCCGAGAAGTTTGCCGCATCGCGATCCTTGGCGGCCTGAGCGTTCAGAACCACCCGAATTCCGAGCTTCTGCATCTGGGCAATAACGCCTTCGGCGAGGCTCTTGTCGGTCGTGTAGTCATTGCTGACCAGCATCGAGATCTCGACATCCTTGCCGCCAGCGGTGCCTGCGGGAAAGTTGACGATGCCATTGCCGTCGGTGTCTTTCAGGCCAGCTGCAGCAAGCTCGTTCTGTGCGCCTTCGAGATCGAAAGGATAGAAGAAGGTCGACTGACGATCGTAGAAGTTCGAGCCGTACAGAATACCGCCTGGATAGGTTGCGACGAAGGGGCCTTTCACGAGCGAATCCCCAAGCTCCTTGCGGTTGGTCGCCATGGTGATGGCTCGACGGAAGTGCTCGTTTCGGTTCAGCTCGCGAATGGCCTGCTGGCGGGCATCCGGATCACCCCAGCCATTGGCGGAGAAGTTCATCTCGATATTGTAACCAATCAGACGCGGTCCGAAGGCAAGTCGTGCTGGCGCATCCTTCTGCGCAGACCGCTTCAGCGATTCGACGAAATTTTCCGGCTGTTCCAAGTTTGATATGTCGCCGGAGCCCGCAACGGCCTGGACGTCGCGGTCAGCCCAGGTCGAGAGCTTGTAGTGCGTCTCATCCAAGTAGGGGAGCTGATTGCCCTTCTCGTCCACCTTCCAGTAGTAGGGGTTGCGACGCATGACGATGATGTCGTCAGGGCGATATTCGACCGGTACCCACGCGCCCATAACCGGGAAGTTCATGTAGCTCGGCGGGAACGCGTTCTTGTACTGATCGTAGGTGTTCTTGGAATATTTCGGATGCTGCGGCTTCAGCATATGGGCGGGACCCGGGCAGAAGGTGCCATAAGCCATGTTGTAGATGAACTGCTTCGGGAACGCGTCCTTGAATGTCCATTCGATCGTGTATTTGTCGATGGCTTTCAGCGTCGTTCCAGTGCCGAAGGTTTCCTGCGTTGCGCCGTTCAGCGGCGACACGTTTGGATCAAGGACGTTGTCGTCCCAGTAGAACATCACGTCGTCGGATGTGAAGTCCTGGCCGTCGGACCACTTCGCGCCTTCGATGAGCTTCATAGTCAGCTTGTGACCGTCCTTGGACCATTCCCAGCTCTTGGCAAGATTTGGAAGCGGCTGAAGGTCGTCGGCCTTGACTTGGAAGAGCGGGCCGGTGCGCGTCAGGCACTCGAAGAGACCGATATCGATGCCGCCCCAGCCCTGGTTCTGACCTGCCCAATAGTTCCAGCCTTCCGGGCGACCGCCAATGACGTGGCGCAAGGTGTCGCCGTAGACGCCAACGCCATCGGGCATGTTTCCAGTCTTGTAGACCATCGGCTCTTTCGGAAGACGATCCTTGACCGGCGGCAGCTTCTTCTGGTCGACGAACTGCTTCGTCACCCAGTCAGGCTCATGATATTCCGGCAGTGCCTTATATTCGAGAATGGCCGAGCCATCCACATATTGCACCTTGGTCTGCGCCGGGAAATCCGGCGGCTGCGGTACGACCGTCAGTTCCGAGGCCATCGCGCCATATGCCAGGGCGGATACGCCAACGAGAAGGGCAGCCGTCTTTGCAAGATATCGGTTAGTCATCCTCACTCCCCATTTTTAATAGCGGCGCGCCGCCATATTTAATCGAAACCGGACCTCCCGCCCGGCTTCACAGACGGCCCCTTTCAGGGCCGCCGAGCCTTTTCCTCGCGATCAGCTCGCCTGCTTGATGGCACGTAATTCTTCGATTGAGCGCACGGCGCGACGCGCAGACCCCTCCCATTCGCGGGTCTTCACGGTTGCATTTTTCAACCGCTCGCGCGCCGCTGGAACAGCATCGGCATATTGCGGCAGCCACTGCGCCTGCGCCACCACCATCTCGTCGACCATCTGCCATACCTCTTCCGGCGTGGAGACAGCTCCGACCAGCGGATCATGCAGGACGGCAAGCTTCAACAGGTCTATATCGCCCGTTACTGCGGCATGGACCGACATGCGTTGCACGTTGATGGACGCCATACAGGTTGCCGCACAGGCTTCCGGCAGGGTGATGCCGGAAACCATGTTGATGCCAAAGCTATCGACGAAGCCTGGCGATTCAATGATCGCATCGGACGGTAGATTGCTGATGACACCATTGTTCTTGACGTTGAAGTGACCGCGATAAACGCGTCCGGTTTCCAGCGCCTCCAGAATATGGCTGGCATGTTCGTTGGAGCGCTTGGCCGGATCGATTGGCTTGTCGGCGGCGGCGAGAAACTGCGGAAACTCGGTTTCGAACCAGTTGCGCGTTTCGGTCGAATAGCGGAGGTAGCCGCCGGTTTCGCCGTGAATCCAGTCCGACATATCGATCCAGCGGGAAATTTCTTCCGGCCGCTTGCGATACCAAGGCAGGTATTCCGACAGGTGGCCATTGCTTTCGGTGGAATAGACGCCGAAACGCTTCAGCACATCGATGCGGAGCTTTTCCTGCTGCGAGAAGACCGGATGGGCTTCGAAGGCGGCAATCAGTTCTTCCTTGCCAATCTTGCGTCCGTTGAGCCGCAGATCGACGAACCAAGTCTGGTGGTTGATGCCGGAGCAGATGTAATCCAGTTCGGAAGGTGACTTCGCACCCAGAACTTCGGCAATCTGTTCGGCGCCATGCTGAACGCCGTGGCAGAGGCCGACGGTATCGACCTTCCCGTATTCGATGGCAGTCCAAGTGTTCATGGCCATTGGATTGGCGTAGTTGAGGAACTTCGCACCCGGCGCGGCGACCTCGCGAATATCGCGGCAGAAATCCAGGATGACTGGAATGTTGCGCTGACCATACAGAATGCCGCCTGCGCAGATCGTATCGCCAACGCACTGGTCAATGCCGTATTTCAGCGGAATGCGGATGTCGTCGGCATAGGCTTCCAGACCGCCGACGCGAACGCAGCTGATGATGTATTTCGCGCCTTCCAGTGCGCGTTTGCGATCCGTATGCGCAGTCACCTTGACGTTCAAGCGATTGGCTTCGACAATCTTGTCCAGAATTGCCTTTATCATATCCAGATTATGTTGACTGACATCGGTAAGTGCTACCTCGATGTCGTGGAATTCCGGCACGCACAGCACATCGGTAAATAGTTTTTTTGTGAAGCCGACGCTTCCAGCACCGATTATAGCAATTTTGAAACTCATAACGCCACCTCTTCCCTAAATTTGAATGGCATAACTGGCCAAAGAACAGCTGGATTACAAAAACTCCCCATATCTTCCATCACGCTGGAAAATCGAGATTCTTGACCGAACTATCCCGATAAAATCCTCTTGGCCGTCTCCTCTGCGGGCGATTATGCGTATAAAGATTGGCTAGACCAGAGAAGGATTATGCTTTCATGGGTAATTTTGTGCTGCGAGATTTGATCGATCAAGGCCCGTGCATGCGCACTGTTTCCTTGCCGCGCGGTCGTCAGACGCTGCACACGATGCCGACGAGCAGTGGTTATGAGGTTCGTCGAAATGGCAATTACGATTGGGATGGAAGAAAGCGCGGACAGACGCCGTTTACGGTCCTGCAACACTGTATCAGCGGCGCTGGAAATCTGCGTTATGAAAACCGCCATTACGTCGTCAAGCCAGGCGAAACCCTGCTTGTCCTCGTTCCTCACAATCATCGTTACTGGCTCGATCAGGATAAGGAGTGGGAGTTCTTCTGGATTTCCATGAACGGGGAAGAGGCTCTGCGAATTCATCGCAATATCCTCGCAGTCACTGGGCCGATCCTCAAACTTCAGCCGCAGACGATCAATCACTTGTCAGAATGCTGCTCCCGTTTAGTCAATGGCGCCGAAACACCTGGGGCTGCCTCCGCGGTCGCCTATGAGGCCGCGATGACACTCTATGATGATGTCTTCGGGTCACATGCCTCGTTTGGCGGCGAGTACCGCACCATGCAGCAAGTGCTGAGCTATATCGACGGACACCTTAACGAGCGCTTGTCCGTCAACGATCTGGCTGCCGTGGCAGGGCTCAGCCGTGCCCATTTCTCACGGATCTTCACTGCCAATGAGGGCGTTCCGCCAGCAGAATTCGTGCTGCAGCGGCGCTTGAGGCGGGCTGCGAAGTTGCTGACCACGGCGGCGAACATTCCGATCAAGGAAGTCTCGGTTCTCTGCGGCTTTGATGACCCGAACTATTTTTCGAAGGTTTTCCGCAGGCTTTATGGCACCAACCCTAGCGAATTTCGCACCAGCGGAATGTATCCAAGGGCCGCAAAATGAAAGCGCTCATCGACCGGCGGGCGCATGCCCCATGACCGTTCGGAACAGGTCACTCCAACCTAAAAGCCAGATCCAGCGGTTGCCACTGGACAAGATTAAAGTCGGTGCCAGCTTCATCCGCAACCTTACCGACAGCGAAGCCTGTCAGAAGATCGTGCGATCTGTCAGTTGCTTTCTCGTGATCCCTCTCTCGATTGCGTCGCTGAGGGCGTGGAAACAGCCCATCAGTTCCAGATGCTTACCGATATGGGATGCAACCTCATTCAGGGCTACATCTACTCCTGTTCTCTGGAAGACATCGACGTTGAGCCAATCATAGACCGGCAGACAGGGCATACGAGGACAGCGTCCGGGCAAAAAAGCTTAGCTGCCGTTTACCGCTCACGCCTCAATTGCGCGGTACCGGGTTTTCGATCGGTCGCGGTGACGGTACAGGCATATCTGCGGCAGCAGCCTCATTTTGCCATGTCGTTACACGGTGAACGATGCCGGGTATTTCATCATTGAGATAACTTGGCTGGCCCGGTAGCCCCATCGGGTACATTGCCTCGCGCGTCGCCTCATACTGCTCGCTCTGCTTGGTACAAAGGCGCAGTCGCATATCTTCCGGCTTGACGTCAGGACGGTTGGCAATGGCTTCGACGCGGCCCAAGCTCGGCGACAGGCGCCCTTCAAATCCTTCGGTCAAATACTTTGCCGAACGCTCGTTGCGTTCACGTTCCGTCGTAGCCCCCAGCACCACGACCATCAGGCGGCGGTTGTCGCGCTCGGCCACGCCGACGAAGTTGCGCCCAGAGGCACACAAGAACCCGGTCTTCAAACCGGTCGTGCCGCGATAACGGGTGAGAAGAAGATTGTTGGAAGGAATTTCCTTGTCGTTGATCGATACGGCCGAAACCTGAAAGAAGTTCTGAAACTGCGGAAACTGCTGCTCGATCGCCAGACCCAGGATCGCGAGATCACGCGCTGTCGTGTAATTGTTTTTGTCGAACAACCCGTTGGGGTTGGAAAAATGTGTTCCCGTCATGCCCAGACGCTTGGCCGCTTCATTCATCTTTTCCACAAAGGGCGCCTCGCCGTGACCGACTGTCTCCGCGACGGCCATGGCGACATCATTGGCGGAGGCGACGATCATGGCATAAAGCGCGTCTTCGAGCGTCATGGCTTGGCCTTGGGACAGGCCAGACTCCAAAAATGCCTCGCTGACCGATTTCTTCGTCATAGTGACGGGCGTCGACAGCGTGATGCGCCCCTCACGCAATGCCTCAAAGGTCAAAAAGGCAGTCATCAATTTCGTGGTGGATGCCGGGTACCAGGGAACGCCTGCGTCTTCCTGAGCCAGGACCTCATGGCTATCGGCATCAAGCACAAGCACTGGTGTGGCGCTTGCAGCAAATGGTGCGCCGAGCAACGATACCAATAAGGCGGAGCCAATCAGTCTTTTCATCTTCATGCTTTCCAGTGGTCATCCAAAGACGGCTCCCTTATCAGCTAAACGGCCGGGATGCCACATAAGCAGGAGTAACGAGAGCGTAAGCTGCTATGCAAGAAAGCGATAACTGATTTCTGGAGAAATTGGAGCGGGCGAAGGGATTTGAACCCTCGACCCCAACCTTGGCAAGGTTGTGCTCTACCCCTGAGCTACACCCGCTCGAATATCCGACGGTTCGGGGTAGATCGCTGAACCGTGGGCGCCGTCTTGCGACAACGAGCGCTATATCGCTCAACCGAGTTTTAAATGCAAGCGATAAATGCAGTTGTCGTTCGATATATTGACTGGGTTTGAATGCCCACGTCAGGCCAAGACATATTGCTCAACGAGCAGAGCGTGTGTCGGTGTGACCTGTAGTGACTTGAGAAATTTGGAGCGGGCGAAGGGATTTGAACCCTCGACCCCAACCTTGGCAAGGTTGTGCTCTACCCCTGAGCTACACCCGCTCAAATATCCGACGGTTCGGGGTAGATCGCTGAACCGCGGGCGCCGTCTTGCGGCGACGGGCGCTATATCGCTCAACAAATTTTCAAATGCAACAGGGAAATGACAAAAACCGGCACGATTTTTTTTGAAATGCTGCAAGCATCGGTAAAAGCTCGTCTTTTCGGTGCTTTGTAGCGCAGTGGATTGCAAAAGAGCACCGGCGGGCCTATGCATTTTCGTCAAGAGCAGGAAAACGAGCAGAGGCACTGAGTGATGGTTGCAGAGAATTCTCCAAAGACGGCGCAGGATCTTTTCAGCTTTCTCGATGGCCTTGGCATTAAACATAGCACCACGCAGCATGCGCCGGTCTTCACCGTCGCTGAATCGGAATCGCTGCGCGATCTTATTCCAGGCGGCCATACCAAGAACCTCTTCGTCAAAGACAAGAAGGATCAGTATTTCGTGCTCACCGTCGAAGAGAACGCGGCGGTAGACCTCAAAACTGTTCACAAGACTATCGGGGCCGCAAGCAAGGTCTCCTTCGGCAAGCCGGAAAAGATGCTGGAGTATCTCGGCGTCATTCCAGGTTCGGTTACCGTGTTCGGCGCCATCAACGACACCGGGCAGCAGGTGACCTTCGTGCTCGACAGCGAATTGATGAAGCATGACCTTATCAACGGTCACCCACTCAGCAACGATGCAACGACGACCGTTGGCCGCGACGATCTTGTGCGCTTTCTGGAGGCGACCAGGCACACGCCGCTGATCTTGAAAGTCACGGAATAAACCACGATCTGTGCGGTATGATCGCACCGGAACGAGATGATATTGGAGACGAGATATGAGCGGAACGGATAACCCTTACGGAGCCTCTCTTGGAGGACATATGACCGCTTCGGCAAATTTCGGCGGTGGCTCATCCGGCTCTCAAGGCTCCCACGTCAAAGATACGACGACGGCGAATTTCTCCAAGGATGTGATGGACGAATCGCGACGGCAGCCAGTCCTGGTGGATTTCTGGGCGCCGTGGTGCGGACCGTGCAAGCAATTGACCCCCGTGCTTGAAAAAGTGGTCAATGAGGCCGGTGGGCGCGTCAAGCTGGTGAAGCTCAACATAGACGACCATCCGACCATTCCAGGTCAATTGGGCATTCAGTCGATTCCAGCCATTGTCGCCTTCGTCGATGGAAGACCCGTCGATGGCTTCATGGGTGCGGTGCCTGAAAGCCAGATCCTGCAATTCATCGAGAAGCTCGCAGGCCCTGCGGGTGATGATCAGAAGGCCGAGATCGAAGCAGCGCTCGCAGAGGCGAGGGAATTGCTGGAAGCCCAGGATTACCAGAATGCGGCGCAGTTGTTCGGCGCCGTGATGCAGGCCGACCCCGAGAACGCCGCCGCTGTCGCAGGCATTGCCGAATGCATGATCGCCGTCGGTCAGTACGAGCGCGCGGGCGAACTTTTGTCCTCGTTACCGGAAGAACTCGCCAAGGATGCTGCGGTGCAGGCTGCTTCGAAAAAGCTGGCGCAGTTCGACGAAGCTCGCAAACTTGGTGATCCCAACGCTTTGCAACAGGCACTCCAGCTGAACCCAGATGACCATGCATCGCGATTGAAGCTTGCAAAGATTTTGAATGCCCAGGGTAAGCGTGAAGAGGCCGTCGAGGAACTGCTGACCATTATGCGCAAGGATCGTACATTTGAGGACGATGCGGCACGCAAGCAGCTTGTCGAATTTTTCGAGATCTGGGGGTTCAAGGACCCGGCGAGCATTTCCGGCCGCAGGAAACTGTCCTCGATACTCTTTTCCTAACCACGTCTTGCGCTTTAACCAACCGCTCCTCATCTACAGGGGAGCGGGAACGATAAGACATAAGGAAGCCTCCGATGCATGTCGGAAATGCGAGATATCTGAAAGCCAGCGACCTACCTGATACTATTCCTGTTTTTCCCCTGTCCGGTGTTCTGTTATTGCCGGAAGGACATCTGCCGCTGAACATTTTCGAGCCGCGCTATCTGGCGATGTTCGACGCTGCCATTGCGAGCCATAGGCTGATCGGAATGGTTCAACCAGCCCTTCAGTCGCAGGACCCGGGAGCAGACGGCAGCGCATTGAGCCCCATCGGCTGTATCGGGCGCATCACCTCCTTCTCCGAAACCGGCGACGGGCGCTATATCGTTTCGCTTACCGGCGTCTGCCGCTTCAGGCTTATTGATGAGGTGGATAAGGGTTTGCCCTACCGCGTTTTCAAGCAGGCTCCCTTCATTGCAGACCTGTCCGGTGAGGATGGCGAGGGAGACATCGATCGCGCCAATCTCTTACGTGTCTTCCGCAATTTTCTGGAATCGAACCAATTGGAAGCGGATTGGGACAGTGTCGAACGCGCCGGAAATCAGGTGCTGGTCAACTCCCTTTCGATGATGTCTCCATTTGGACCGGCGGAAAAGCAAGCGCTGCTCGAAGCGCCCGATCTTAAATCGCGCGCAGATGCGCTGATCGCAATTATGGAAATCGTTCTCGCTCAAGGCGGCATGGACGGCGGGACCGTTTTGCAATGAGCCCCGCGCATGGATGAGAAGCTGAGCAAGGTCGATCCGAAACTCCTTGATCTGCTGGTCTGCCCGCTCACCAAAGGCAGACTGGCCTATGATCGCGAGCACCACGAACTGATCTCCGAAAGCGCCAAGCTTGCATACCCAATTCGCGACGGCGTGCCGATCATGTTGATTTCAGAAGCCCGCAAGATCGAGGACTGACGCTTCCTGCCCGCAGGCGCGGCGTCAGATGACTCATGTCGTCGTTCTCCTTGTTTTAACGGCTTATACGCATGGCTCCTTCCTGCACTATTTCGGTTTCGGATATCCCGCAAGACACGTGAACGAATAGCGGCTAAGAGGCTGTTTTGGCAGGCGTTTTCATTAGAGGCCACATTCCGAGTGCCCTGCTCTGAGGCCTCATCGTCTTTTCAGTATTGAATAGTCGCGGCCTGCGGAGGCGAAGATCGCGGCAGGCGATAGCGACTGAGCTGGCGCGAGCGCCAAAGCGATAGACGAGCCGCGGCAGATTATCGGACTTCATCGGGATGTGGCGGAAGGAACTCTCATATTCCCCACGCGTTCGATCGAGGACACATGGCGCTGCCCAAAGATGAGGAGCCTCTAAAATGGAAGACAAAAAGGCACGCGAGACAATTGAAGAAAAAGACACACCGAGCGGGAAGAACAATGATCTCCCGACCGCGGGTCCACACGCCAAAAAGCACCTGACGGATAAAAGCAAGACACCGGGCGCGGGGTCTTTGCCGGAAGAAGACGATAGCGTCAATCCCGGTTCCGGCTGACCGCACCTCTACCTAAAAAAGAGTGCCTCAAGCAGAAGTGCTCTTTTTTCCCAATCACTACCCCGCAACAGTTCGACCTCGTATCGGGCATCATTTTGACGAGCAGCAGCTCACGACTCATGCATGAGTGGTGAGAAATATGTCGTTTTATTTAACCTTTTTTCAGAACTTGCTTGCAAAAGTCGTCACTGAGGAAAACCGAAGTGAAACAAATACATAATTCGAGAAAAGGTTTCATAAAGACATGTTCATCGATAGAGTTCTGGCGCGATTCAAAATCCAGACTAAAGTTATCGTCTTCATCGCGCCGTTTATTCTAAGTATTCTCGCAGTCGGTCTTTCAGGTCTTTACACATCCAAGCTGCTTCAAGGGCGCATGGATATCTCGAATACGACCCTGCAATCCTTGACGGGTTTCAAGAACGTTTATGAAAGCATGACCTCTTTTCTTCACAACACAACGGAAGAAACGCGGAAAGGGCTTCACCGCCAAGTTGATGAACAGATTGCCTTTCTCAAAATGACCGGTGATGGCAACGATCCGGCCATTCTCGATGCTATTAGCAGAACCTCCCTTGTCGGTGTCCAAGTGGACGAACTCTGGACCTTTCACCAGAAGGAAGAGGCGCTCCGATCGCAAATGAACGCCGATATGGCAGCCGTAACGAAGGAGCTTTCCGGACTTCTGGCCAATGCGACCAATATGCGCAGCACACTGGAAACGGACGAAACCAAAGCGAAAAACATGTTGCGAGAGGCGGACAAGCTCGTTCGCGGCGCGACTTTCATTGCCGCGATGGTCACCGAGTTCAACAAGCGGACCGTACCGGAGGAAAAGATTGCCGTCATACGCGACGCAATCGACCAGCTGGAAGCAACGGCAAAGGCCCTGTCCACAATCGCGGTCGCAGATCAGAAGCTCGTCATCGATCAGATCGCCGACAATGTGAAACAGATCCGCCAGCAAGTGGATATCGGTGTCGTGAATGACGCGACGCTTGGAACGATCGATCAGGCCATCAACATGATGCGCCCCTCAACGATCCGTCTCCAGGGCTTTGCAACCGTCAAGTCTCGTCAGGCAACCGAAATGTTCGGCCAGTTGGATGGCAAGATGGAGGCTGCCGCCAAATTTCTGGATGCAGCGCGCCAGATCGGCGAAGACGCGAAGAACATGCAGCTTGATATGGCAGGCTTTACCGCAGCGCCCACAAAGGATGGGTTGGAACGGGTCCGCGATATGGCGTTTCGCCTCAGCGTGTCCGCGGGGACCATGATTTCTGATACGACCATGTCGGAAAGCGCACGCAAAAGCGCGACACGGATCGACGCGCTCTCAGGGCAGCTCGACAAAAATGCCGGCGAGCTGTTGACCATGGTCGACAAGCGCAAAGCCGCTTTTGCCAAGGCAAGCGGTGAGATTGGCCATATCTGGCAACAACTGACTGGATTTGCCGAGTCCCAGCGTCTGGCCGCTGACACCGAGCGCAACAAGGCAAACGGCATTTCGATTTCGGCCATGGTGACTGGCATTCTGGTTGCCATCTTCGCCGGCATCGGTCTGGTGCTGACTTTCAAGGGGCCGATCCTAACCATTGTCAACGCCATGAAACGTCTTGCCACTGGCGACGTCAATGTCGCTGTAAACGGCAATAATCGCCATGACGAAATCGGCGAGATGGCCCGTGCCCTGGAAGTCTTTAAGGAAAATGCGACGCAACGTATGCGGCTTGAAGCCCAGACAGAAGAACAACGAGCTGCTGCAGAGGCGGAGCGGCAGATGAACGATGCCGAGCGTAAAGAGCTCGACCGTCAGATCCAGGTCGCGGTGTCTGCACTCGCAGAGGGACTGAAGCGGCTTTCGGCTGGCGACATCTCCACCATGATCGACACGCCCTTTTCCGGCCATCTGGAGCAATTGCGTCTCGACTTCAACCAGTCCATGCAAAGGCTGCGCCAGACCATTGGCGGCATCCAGGACAATGTCGGAACCATCCAGATCAACGTACAGCAGATGTCGGCCTCAACGCTCGACCTTTCTAGGCGTACCGAACGCCAGGCCGCCTCGCTAGAAGAAACCGCTGCAGCAGTGGATGAGCTCAACTCCAATATGCGTAACGCGGTGGAACGCGCCCGCCAGGCAAACGGTATCGTGGACGACACCCGCCGCCATACGGATGATTCTCTGACAATCGTCCAAAGTGCGGTGGCCGCGATGGAGCGGATCGAGGCAGCGTCGCAGACGATCGGCAACATCATCGAGGTCATCGATTCCATCTCCTTCCAGACCAATCTGCTGGCGCTGAATGCAGGCGTGGAAGCCGCGCGCGCCGGAGAGGCCGGCAAGGGCTTTGCCGTCGTGGCACATGAGGTGCGTGAACTGGCGCAACGCTCGGCCTCTGCTGCGAAAGAAATTCGCCAGCTCGTGGCCGTTTCGACGCAGGAAGTCTCGGCGGGCTCGAACCTTGTCAATCAGACGGGTGAAGCCCTGGCAAAAATCGGCGTCCGGATTTCGGAAGTCGCCGATCAGGTGCATCAGATCACCCAGTCCACTCAGGACCAGGCGGTGGTGCTCCAGCAAATCAACGGCTCTGTTGGAGAGGTGGATGTCCTCACCCAGCAGAATGCCGCCATGGTAGAAGAAACGAGCGCCGCAACGCAGCAACTCAACACCGAGACAGACCAGTTGCTGCAATTGCTGCAGCAGTTCCGCGTGACGAAGGACAGTGCTGCAACCCGTTACGCAGCCTGATTCCAACAGAGCAGGCCTTCTACAACAGGTCCGGTCATTCGGTCGGACCTATGCGTTTGTAGAAGAAGGTCGTGTCGCAGTAACGTCCATCGGGGAAGAGTGCGAAATCTGGGATGCCGCCGGCGCGTTGCCAGCCGAAGCGCGGATAGATGGCTTCGGCCTCGCTGCCTGTTGCCGTATCCAGCACGAGAAGCGTCCGACCAAGGCCTGCCGCCTCCGCTTCCACATGCGCCATCAATTGGCGTGACAGACCAAGACCACGGGCTGTTCGATGGATCAGCAGCTTCATCACGTCACCCCGGTGAGGCTGGTTGGGCTTGGTGGCAAGACCCACCTGAACCGTGCCAACCACTTTCCCACCGCGTTCTGCCACCGCATGGAGTGTCGTGCCACGGCCCACCGCTTCTGCAACATCCTGCCAGAAGCTGCACGCGTCGTCCGGCCCGAATGGCAGCATAAAGCCGATAGAGGCTCCGCCATTGACGCAGTCCGACAGGACTTCGCAAAGATCCGGCAGGGCATCGAGTGTCTCCTGGCGGTCTAAAAGCCGGATGTTTATAATATTCTCTTCCATCATATGCGCTTTCTCTGGTCCAGCACGACGGCATAGCGAGCGGGACTATCGGACGGATTGTGAAAAATGTGGCCCTCCCCAACGGGCATGAAGAGGCAGTCACCCGGCTCTAGCCGGTAGGTCTGCTCTCCAAGCGTCATGTGGAGTGCGCCCTCGAACAGCCAGACATATTGGGTCATGCCCTTGCTGGCCGGGTGGGGTGGGAAGCTGACGCGCGCGGATGCGGGTAACGAAACTTCGACGATATCGACATCCGAGCCAGTACGGGGCGGCGAGATGGCGCGGCGGACATAACCGGTTTCCGGATCTTTCCACGTCGGCTGATCGCTTCTTTTTACCAGCGGTGATGGCGGCGCCTCGCCTTCGGCGAAAAACTGCGACAGAGACAGGCCGAGTGCGGCGCAGATGCGCGCAAGCAATGATGCCGTAGGGCTCGCCTCGCCTCTTTCGATGCGGGATATCATGGCGCGGCTCACGCCGGACGCCGTCGCAAGTCCATCGAGCGTCAGTCCACTTTGCTCTCGCAGAAGCCTGAGCCTTGCGGCGATTACCGGTTCAAGCGGGTCACTTTGATTTTCCATGATAAGAGAATATTCGATCTTATAATGGAGTCAATGGACAAAAATGAAGCCGGGGCGCATCGCGCACTCCGGCTTCCTTACTGTTGATCAGACGCTTGCCCGTTCGACTTGCGGCTGCGCACTCTGCTCATTGAGCCTGACATCGATCCGCTTGCCGGTCTCCTTGTCGAAGAAATGCAGCCTTCCGGGATTGATGGTGAGCGCGAAGATTTCCGGAAGCTGCAGTTCGGCGGAAAGCGCCACCGTGAGCGGCTGATCGCCAACCACGCCATGCACCAGCCGCTGCGAGCCGAGTTCCTCGACATAATCGAGACGGAACGGCAAGGCTGGCTCATCACCATTTGCGATGTGCAGATCTTCCGCCCGAATTCCGACCGTCACCGGGCCGGAGGTCGGCGCAACACCATTCAACGACAAGACAGCAGGACCGATCGCCAGACGATCACCATGCAGTTCGCCAGACAGAAGGTTCATCGCAGGAGAACCGATGAAGCTTGCGACAAAGGTGGAGGCGGGCGTGTGATAGACATCGAGCGGCGCACCGATCTGTTCGATGCGTCCCGCATTCAGAACCACGAGACGATCCGCCAGCGTCATGGCTTCCAACTGGTCATGCGTGACATAGATGGAGGTGGTGCCAAGGCGGCGTTGCAGCCGCTTGATTTCCCCGCGCATCGAGACGCGCAGCTTGGCATCGAGGTTCGAGAGCGGTTCATCGAAGAGAAAGGCCGCAGGCTTGCGCACAATGGCACGACCCATGGCAACACGTTGACGCTGCCCGCCGGAGAGAGCCCGCGGTTTGCGCTCCAGATAAGGCTCCAGTTGCAGCATCCGCGCTGCTTCCGCCACGCGAGCATCGATCTCCGCCTTCGGCGTCTTCCGGTTCTTCAGACCGTATTCGAGATTTTCGCGCACCGACATATGCGGGTAGAGCGCGTAGTTCTGGAACACCATGGCGATGTCACGATCGGCAGGCTCCACATTGTTGACGACACGGCTTCCGATGCTAACCGTCCCCTCGGAGATTTCTTCCAAGCCCGCTACCATGCGCAGAAGTGTGGATTTGCCACAGCCGGACGGGCCGACCAGCACAATGAACTCCCCATCCTTGATTGCGATATCCACATCGTGGACGGCGCGCATGCCGTTTGAATAATCCTTGCAGATCTGACGGATGTCGATCTCGGCCATTGTCGGTATCCTTTATTTGTCGCTTTCGGTAAGGCCCTTGATGAACCAGCTCTGGAAGATGACGACGATCATCACCGGAGGCAGCATGGCGAGAACTGCGAGCGCGAAAGCCTCGTTGTAATCGGGAATTTGCGAACCGACCCAGACTTGCAGGATCGACTTGATGCCACGCATCAGCGTGAAGAACCTCTCATCATTGGTCATCAGCATGGGCCAGAGATACTGGTTCCAGCCATAAACGAACATGATGATGAAGATGGCCGCCACCATCGTGCGCGACAGAGGGATCAACACGTCGATGAAGAACTTGATCGGCCCGGCACCATCGATGCGGGCAGCCTCCAGCAACTCGTCGGGCACAGACTTGAAGAACTGGCGGAAGTAGAAAGTACCGGTGGCAGAGGCCAGAAGAGGCACGATCAGGCCAGTGTAGGAGTTGAGCAGCCCCAGTTTGCTCATCACCTCGTAGGACGGCATGATGCGGACCTCGAGCGGCAAAAGCAGCGTGGTGAAGATGATCCAGAAGGCGAGCGTTGCAAAGCGGAAGCGGAAGTAGACGATAGCATAGGCCGCCATCATCGACAGAACGATCTTGCCGACTGCAAAGCCTATACCGAGGATCAACGAGTTCATCACCATGTTGAACCCGGTCACCTGGCCGGTGAAGCCGCCTTTCTGTGTCAGCACCTTTTCATAAGTACCGACGAAATTATCGCCAGGCGTTAGCGCCAATCCGTTCATGTGGATTTCGGCTGCGGTATGGGTGGATGTCATGAAGGCAACGATGACCGGCAGAACCAGAAACAGCGAGCCGAGGATCAGCACCAGATGGTCGAGAGGCTTGGTCTTATACATGGGTCAACACCTCAACCGTAATGAATGCGTTTTTCGAGGAAGCGGAATTGCAGGACGGTCAGAACGAAAACGACCACCATCAGGATGACGGACTGCGCCGATGAGCCGCCGATATCGTTGCCGCGGAAACCATCGAGAAACACCTTGTAGACAAGAGTGATCGGGTTATTGGCCGCCTTGTCCTTCACCATCACGTCGATCACGCCGAAGGTGTCGAACAGGGCATAGGTAACGTTGATGATCAGCAGGAAGAAGGCCGTGGGCGCAAGAAGAGGCATGATCACGGTCCAGAAGCGGCGAAAGCCGGAGCGGCAATCAAGATAGGCCGCTTCGCGCACGGAGACTGGAACACTCTGGAGACCAGACAGAAAGAAGATGAAGTTATATGGGATCTGCTTCCATACGGAGACGAACACCATAGCGAAGGCCGTGTCGAAATAGTTGACGCCCACCTGCATGTGCCAGCCGAAGAAGGCTGCAATTTTGACGAAGGGGCCGATATGCTGATCGAAGAACATCATGCCGATCAGGCCCGCGACCGGAGGCGCGATGGCGTATACCGAAATCAGCAGCGTCTTGTAGGCCGACGCCCCGCGGATCACCGTATCCGCCTTGACCGCGAGCAACAGTCCAATGGCGAGTGAAAACACAGTGACGAGGATGGTAAAGATGCCGGTGAATTTGGCGATGTTCAGATACTCCGCGCTGAACAGCGCGTCGGAGTAGTTCGAAAGCCCGACGAATGTCGATCCGAAACCGAACGGGTCCTCGATGTAAAAAGAGGACTGCACCGCCTGCACGGACGGCCAATAGAAGAAAACGAAAATGACCAGGAGTTGCGGCGCCAAAAAGAGGTAAGGCAGTAGCGACGAGGAAAATTGGACGCGCTTGGCCGTCTCGGTCGCTACGACCGGCTTTTTTGCTTTTGCAACAGGACCGGGGAGCGCCTGTGTAGCGCTCGGTTGGATGGGAGCGTAGGTCACGTTCGCAAACCTTCTTTGGTTATGGCCGGACTTCAACAAACAGGTCGGCCCGCGAATTTGGCAAAAAGCGCTGTAGTCTCGGGTTTCTGTCACCTCCATCCCACCCGCGATAACGAGTATGCCGGTCGGTGCTCGGGTCAGGTCCCCGAATAACTGAGGTTTTGACGCTTTCTAAAACACTGGAACGGGCCTCTCCTCGCGATGAGGAAAGGCCCATCCAGCGCATGGCTTGAGTGATCAGCCAGCGGTTTTGGCGAAACGGGCCAGAAGGTCGTTGCCTTCCTTCTCAATGATGTTGAAGGCGTCCTTCACGGAAACTTCGCCGGAGAAGATACGGCCATATTCACGTTCCATAATGGCGCGGATCTGCGGGTAAAAGCCGAGGCGATAACCCTTGGACCACTCGCCGCCTGGAAGCGACAGCTGCTTGATGCCGACTTCGGCAACAGGCTGCTTCTCGTAATAGCCTTCCTTCTTTGCCAGCTCATAAGCTGCCTTGGTGATGGCCACGTAGCCGGTTGCTTCATGGTAGAACTTCTGAATTTCAGGCGAAGTCAGGAACTGGAAGAAGTCGGCCACGCACTTATTTTCAGCTTCAGGCTTACCGGACATGGCAAACAGGGCTGCGCCGCCGATGAAGGAGTTGGTGCCAGCGCCCTTGATTGCGCCCCAGTAGGGCAAGAACGTTGCCGAGAAAGGCATCTGCGCCGTCTTCTGCAGACCGCCAAAGGAACCGGACGAACCGATCCAGAGAGCGACCTTGTTTTCTTCGAACGGCTTCTGGTTGTCGTTCCAGCCGGCACCGTAATAAGCGAAGTAACCCTGATCCTTCCAGGACTTCAGCTTTTCGAACATCATGATCAGGTTCGGGTCGGTGACCTTGAGCTTGGTATCGACGACGCTGTCATAGCCATTGTTGTTGGTGGCGAACTGGATGTTGTTGCGCGAGAAGAAGTTTTCGGTGAACTCCCAGGTCAGCTGCGACTGGACGAGCGGGATGAAGCCGGCTTCCTTGAGCTTTGGCGCAATCGCTTCGAACTCTTCCCAGGTCTTTGGCGCCTCGACACCGGCCTTCTTCAGGGCGTCGGTATTGATGTACATGATCGGAGCGGAAGAGTTGAACGGCATGCCGACGAACTTTCCGTCGGTTGCTGCATAGAAATAGCGAACGCCAGGGATGAAGGCTTCGCGATCAAACGTGTAGCCTGCCTTGGTGATGATGTCTTCCGCCGGGACTACAGCGCCCTTGGCGTTGATGATGGTTGCAGCACCGGCATCGAAAACCTGAAGAATGTTCGGCTGTTCGCCGGAGCGGAAGGCAGCGATACCGCTGGCCAGCGCTTCTTCGTAAGATCCTTTGGAAACGGGCGTCAACGAGCAGGCGCTCTGTGCGGCATTGAACTTCTGCGCGACCTCATTGATGACTTCGCCATTACGGCCACCCATGCCATGCCAGAAGGTGATGTTGGTTGCCGCCATGGAAGACGTTGCGGAAACGCTGAAGGCCATAACGGCCATTGAAATTTTCTTGATCATCTTTTCGATCCTCTACCGCCCTTGCTGGGTGAGGATGCGAATAGGGGCCTTCCATGACGCGAATTTTACAGTTTCATTTCAGATTTGTTACGAAAAGCCGATGATGATTGTGCTTCAGCAACCAGCAGCCACCTGAGGTAGATCATTGCCGACCTGTCGGGCGAGCGGGGTTGCCGGCAACGATGTCACCGGCTACCACGCTCTTCGTCACGACCGCGCCCGCCCCGACAATCGCACCCTCGCCAATGGTTATACCGGGCAGAATGATGGCGCCGCCGCCGATCCAGACATCCTTGCCGATCGTGACCGGCCTTGCTCTCTCGATACCCTGCCCGCGCAGAGTGACATCGCGGTGGTGATCCGCGCAGTAGATGTGGACGCCGGGACCGAGCATCGAGCCGGTGCCGATGTCGACGGAAGCGGAATCTAGGATTGTACAGCCTGCGTTGAGATAGACCCTCTCCCCGAGGCTGATATTGAAACCGTAGCTGCAATGAAATGGCGCTTCGATGAAGGCACTTCCGCTAGCCGACTGCAAAAGCGCAAGCAGCATGGGCGCTATTGCCCCGCGCTCGTCGGGTGGCAGGGTGTTGTGCTGATGAACGGCGACGCGGGCTTTCATGCGCAAGTTCCCTAATGCACTGTCGAGACAGCTGTACCAATCACCAGCCGCCATCTTTTCGCGTTCACTCGACATGGACGTATCCTCTAAAAGGCATCGATGAAATGAACCGGTAGCCGCCGTGGAAGAACAGCAACAATATCGAAGCGAAGAGAAAGACGATGGGAATCGCGGCGTCGGCTCAGCCAAAGATCCGCGGCGGCCCGAATCCGCCTCTGCGAGCTCGCACCGACAGCATCCACCGCACCCTTTTCCAGCTTGCGGGCCTTCACCTCGATGAAGGCGATCACATCCTTTCGCCGGGCGATCAGATCGATCTCGCCGAGCGGGGTGCGATATCGAAGCGCCAGAATGCGATAGCCTTTCAGCATGAGATAGAGTGCTGCCCAATACTCGGCGGCATGACCGCGCTTTTCGGCCCGGCGTCGTTTCACATGCCGCGCATCAGCCGCCATTGCTGTCCTTCATGTCCAGGAGCCGCTGATAGAGTTCCTTGCGCGGCAAGCCGGTCAGCTTCGACGCCTCGGCTGCAGCCCTGGCCGCCGGCATGGTGGACACCAGATCCTTCAACAGTTTTTCGACATCCTCAATATCGGGTATCTCGTCATAGGATGGCGGCTCAACGAGGAGCACGATCTCACCCTTCACGGTGCGGTCTTCGTCATAATATTCCGCAAGCTCGCCCAAAGTCCCGCGACGAAACTCCTCGAATGTCTTGGTCAGTTCGCGACAAACGACTGCGCGACGCTCGCGACCAAGCACCTCCGCCGCGACACGAACGGATGCGCCGATGCGGTGCGGAGATTCGAAGAAGATCAAGGTTGCCGGAATTTTTGAAAGCTCGGCCAAGCGGTCGCGCTTGCCGCGATCCTTGACCGGCAGGAAGCCAGCGAACAAGAAGGAATCGCTCGGCATGCCCGATCCGACGAGAGCAGCAAGCGGCGCAGACGCGCCAGGGATCGGCACGACGCGATAACCGGCTTCGAGCGCCAACTGTCCAAGCCGATATCCGGGATCTGAAACGAGCGGCGTTCCAGCATCCGACACCAGCGCCACCGACTTTCCGGCCTCCAGAGCCGCGATCAGCTTTGGCCCCGCCTCTTGCGCATTATGCTCATGATAGGCATAGGGCCGATTGCGGATTCCATACCGTTCCAGAAGAATGCGGGTGACGCGCGTGTCTTCGCAGGCGAGAACGTCGGCCGCACTCAGGGTTTCCAGCGCACGCAGAGTAATGTCACCCAGATTGCCAATAGGCGTGGCAACAAGATAGAGAGCATTCTCCAATGGCCGCGCCGGAACCGAAACGCCGGCGATACGGAAGCTCTTGCCCGAAGGCATGTCCGTCTGGTCATCTATCGTTTCGTCTGCCACGGCCAGTTCCAATCCATTCCGGTATTCTCTTTAAGCACTTATGGGCAATAGGCGGCGGCGGAACAAGCTCAAGATGTCACTCTTATCTGTGGATCACGAGCGATAGCGCTGAATTGGAACTGCGCGCGCATCCTCGCCTCTTGCATTTTGCACGATAACTCTGCCATTTTGCCTGTCCCATTGTCCGGCATCAGGCCGGGAAAGACTATCTTGCCGATCCGGCGCCGCCGGATCGCAACGGTTGAAAGCGGTAGCGTCCATGCGTATTACTCTCGAGCGGTCCAACCTTTTGAAGTCGCTGAACCACGTGCATCGTGTGGTTGAACGGCGCAACACCATCCCGATCCTGTCAAACGTTCTGCTGCGCGCATCCGGCGCCAATCTGGACATGAAGGCGACCGACCTTGACCTCGAAGTCACGGAAGCAACGCCCGCCATGGTGGAGCAGGCTGGCGCCACAACGGTCCCGGCACATCTGCTTTATGAAATCGTCCGCAAACTTCCGGATGGTTCGGAGGTGCTTTTGGCTACCAACCCCGATGGCTCTTCGATGACGGTGGCGTCAGGACGCTCGAAGTTCTCGCTTCAGTGCCTGCCGGAGGCGGATTTCCCAGACCTGACCGCTGGCACGTTCACACATAGCTTCAAGCTGAAGGCGACCGATCTCAAGATGCTGATCGATCGCACGCAGTTTGCCATTTCGACCGAAGAAACACGCTACTACCTCAACGGCATCTTCTTCCACACGATCGAAAGCGGCGGCGATCTGAAGCTGCGCGCAGTCGCGACCGACGGCCACCGCCTGGCGCGTGCAGACGTGGATGCGCCTTCGGGTTCTGAAGGCATGCCGGGCATCATCATTCCGCGCAAGACTGTGGGCGAGTTGCAAAAGCTCGTCGACAATCCTGAGCTTGAAGTCGCAGTCGAAGTGTCCGACGCCAAGATCCGCCTGACCATCGGCGATATCGTCATGACCTCGAAGCTCATCGACGGTACCTTCCCGGACTACCAGCGCGTGATCCCGACCGGAAACGACAAGGAAATGCGCGTCGATTGCAGCAGTTTTGCCAAGGCTGTAGACCGCGTCTCGACCATTTCGTCGGAACGTGGACGTGCGGTCAAGCTCGCCTTGACCGATGGACAACTTACGCTGACCGTCAACAACCCGGATTCGGGAAGTGCTACGGAAGAAGTGGCCGTTGGCTACGAAAACGATCCGATGGAAATTGGCTTCAACGCCAAGTATCTCCTTGACATCACAGCGCAATTATCCGGCGAAGATGCAATTTTCCTGCTGGCTGACGCTGGCTCTCCCACGCTGGTGCGAGACACTGCGGGAGACGACGCGCTCTATGTCCTGATGCCGATGCGCGTCTAAGACGACAATCCTGAATGAAGCCGGCGGAATTTTCCTCCGGCTTTTTTTGGCTCTATCGATATGAACAATTTTTCCATAAGCGACATTTCCATTTTGATCTGCGTCATGCGAGACAAGATGTCGCCATAGTTTCAACAAATGGTGTTTTGACGACAAATAAGGGGACAAGACATGGGACTGAGCCTGAAAGAACGCTTCGGCCGGAAATTCGAGGAAGAAATCCGCTTCTTCAAGGGGATGGTCAATCAGCCGAAAAAAGTCGGCGCGATCGTCCCGACCTCCGGCATCACCGCACGGAGGATGGCAAGTGTCGTCAACCCTCACTCAGGTCTACCCGTTCTTGAACTTGGACCCGGAACCGGTGTCATCACTAAAGCCATCCTCGGTCGTGGTCTCAGGCCCGATCAGGTGACGGCGATCGAGTATTCAACGGATTTTTATCAGCAGCTTTTGCGCAGCTATCCCGGCGTGAATTTCATCAATGGCGACGCCTTTGACCTGGACAAGACGCTTGGCGACGAGAAGGACCAGATGTTCGACTGCGTGATTTCCGCCGTTCCCATGCTGAACTTTCCGATGGCTGCCAGAATCAAGCTTCTGGACGAACTGCTGAACCGCATTCCATCCGGTCGCCCCGTCGTGCAGATTTCCTACGGCCCGGTTTCACCGATTGTCGCGCAGCCTCACCTCTACCATATCCGCCATTTTGACTTTGTCGTGCGCAACATTCCGCCAGCGCAATTGTGGACCTATACCCGCACCTAGTCTAACGTCGGTGCCATGTACGCACTTTACATCACCCACCCGCAGGTCCGCATCGATCCGAAAGTTCCCGTTCCGGAATGGGGACTATCGGACATAGGAGCAGAGCGAGCCCGAAGAGCTTTCTCGCAGCCTTGGGTCCGAGACTTGCGCCGAATTGTCAGCAGCACCGAAACCAAAGCGATCGAGACTGCACAATATCTTGGCCGCACCAGCGGTCTTGACGTTGAACACGTTGAGGCGATCTACGAAAACGATCGCAGCGCGACCGGTTTTCTTCCGCCCGACCTCTTCGAGAAGGCCGCCGATTGGTTCTTCGCCCATCCGCATGCTAGCTACAAAGGCTGGGAAACCGCGGCTGACGCGCAGGCCCGCATCGTAAAAGCTGTCGAGACGGTGCTGGCCGATCACGACCCCAGCCAGCCCATCGCCTTTGTCGGCCATGGCGCGGTCGGAACACTGCTGAAAAGTCACCTTAGCCATGACGTCATCCGACGCAACGGCGACCAGCCGCCCGGCGGCGGCAATCTTTTCAGATTCGATCTTGCGGACCGGAAAGTGACATGCGACTGGACGCCCATTGAAAACTGGCAGGGGTAAAGATGATGACCACGAACGAGCGCCTGATCGTTGGCCTGGATGTTCCAACCGTCAAGGAGGCTGAATCGATCGTCACCGCCATCGGCGACGACGTCATTTTCTACAAGATTGGCTATCAGTTGGTCTTTGCCGGTGGACTGGATTTTGCCCGCGAACTTGCCCAAAGCGGCAAGAAAATCTTCCTCGACATGAAGCTCCTGGATATCGACAACACGGTCGCCTCCGGCGTCGAAAACATTGCCAAGATGGGCATGTCCATGTTGACCCTGCACGCCTATCCGAAGGCCATGCGCGCGGCTGTCGCTGCCGCCAAGGGCTCGGATCTCACGCTTCTCGGCGTTACGGTTCTGACATCCATGGATGATGCCGATCTGACGGAGGCAGGTTATCAGGGTGACGCCCGGTCGCTCGTTCTCAAACGTGCCGAACAGGCAAGAGAAGCCGGCATGGGCGGCATCGTCTGCTCCGCCGAGGAATCGTCAGCCGTTCGCGACATCCTTGGGCCTGACATGGCGGTCGTAACGCCAGGCATTCGCCCAAGCGGTGCAGACGCCGGAGACCAGAAGCGTGTCGTCACGCCGTCCGACGCCATCCAGGGCGGATCGAGCCACTTGGTCGTTGGACGTCCTATCGTCAAGGCGGCCGATCCGAAGGCTGCCGCACGGGCCATTCTGGACGAAATGCTGCGCGCCAGCTTTCCGGCCAATCGATAAAGCCAACCAGCAGCGTTTGAAGGATTGAGTCATGACCAAAGCCTACTGGATCGCCCGTGTGGATGTTCGCGACGCCGAACGCTATAAGGATTATGTTTCGACAGCCAAGCCCGCCTTCGAACGTTACGGTGCAAAGTTCATTGCTCGCGGCGGCGCATTCACGGAACTTGAAGGACAGGCTCGCGCCCGCAATGTGGTGATAGAATTTCCGTCCATGCAGCACGCGGTTGATTGCTACAACTCCGAGGAATACCAAGCCGCAGCCAAAATTCGCCAGCAAGTGGCGGATGCGGAAATGGTCGTCGTCGAGGGAATTTGACGTATTCCACGATCGCACGCAGGTCCCTTTCTGCTCGACGCTGTTCTCTCTTCCCGTACGCCCGGCTTTCGGCTAAGACACCAGAATATATCCATTAACGCTTCGCAGGAGCCGTCCCATGCCCTTGGCCAACCTTCCTCCACTCGTCACCGTTTTTGGCGGCTCGGGCTTTGTCGGGCGGCATGTGGTTCGCACGCTGGCAAAGCGGGGTTATCGGATCCGCGTTGCCGTTCGCCGTCCGGATCTTGCAGGGTTTTTGCAGCCGCTTGGTAATGTCGGTCAGATTTCCTTTGCCCAGGCGAACCTGCGCTACAAGGACTCCATCGTTCGCGCCGTCGAAGATGCCGATCACGTCGTCAATTGCGTTGGTCTGTTGTTCGAAAGCGGTCGCAATACGTTTGATGCCGTTCAGGAATTCGGTGCGCGCGCCGTTGCAGAAGCGGCAAAGGCCGCAGGTGCGACGCTCACTCATATCTCGGCGATCGGCGCCGACGCGGAGTCCTCTATTGGCTACGCCCGCACCAAAGGCCGCGCGGAAGCCGCAATCCGCTCTGTTCTTCCGGAAGCCATCGTTCTGCGCCCATCCATCGTCTTCGGTCCCGAAGACGACTTTTTCAACAAGTTCGCCGGTATGGCGCGCACTCTGCCCTTCCTGCCCCTGATCGGTGGCGGCAAGACCAGGTTTCAGCCGGTCTATGTCGAGGACGTGGCCGAAGCCGTGGCCCGCAGCGTCGATGGTCAATTGAAGCCCGGCGCTACTTACGAGCTTGGCGGCCAGGACGTATTGACCTTCCGTCAATGTCTTGAGGCAGTGCTGCAAGCAACCTACCGCGAACGCCCGATGATCAACCTGCCCTTTGGCATTGCATCCATGATGGGCTCGGTGGCCTCCCTCATTCCGCTCATTAAGCCTCCCTTCACCTCCGATCAGATTGCTCTGTTGAAGAACGACAATGTCGTGTCCGCTGAGGCGGAAAAAGCCGGGCTCACTCTGGAAGGAATGGGCATCACGCCTGTTCGCATCACCTCGGTGCTCTCTACCTATCTGGTCAGCTACCGCCCTCACGGCCAATTCAGCAATGCCGGGAAGGCTGCCTGAGGTCTTTTTTCGGCGTACTGCAACCAAAGATTACCCTGACCGTTATGATCCCGATGGCGCGGCGGCGTGACAACCGCAGCCGCGTTTGATGGTTTGGGGGAATGTCGCGACAACGCGTGGGGAACGCCGCAAGCGTGGCACAAGGGCAACGGTGAAAAACTCTTCACATTAACCCGGTGTTCAGCAAGCTGAGTTATTGGTACACGCCACACTCACGACACATCCTCCATCGAACAACCAAACGGCGGCACGACCGCTCGTATTTTAATTTTGAAAGGCAATGAGAAATGGGCAGGTCTATCGCACTCTTTTTTGCGTGTGCGGCATTGGTTGTTCTGGCAGGTTCATTCATGGCGCCGGGCACGGTGGCCGCAGGCAAGACCGGTTGCTCGCCGGCCTATGGGGTTGACCCATGCGCAACGAGCTCCATCTCGGCCCAGTGATATTTGATGGCCCCAAGGCCATACGACAAAAATGACCAAGCGCCCGGAGGCGAATCCAGGGCGCTTTTTTATTGCAGTCGCTCAAAAACGCTCGAAAGTTATCCCTGCAATGCAGCATTAAAGTTCCGTTAAAATGGCTGCGACTATTATTTCAAGCAGGGGCCGCACTTTGAGCTTTTTTCGGCCACAAACAAGCAACCACAAGAAACACAAACCCTGAGCGCAAATGCCAACTCTTTATCACTCTTCCATGTCGACGGCATCACGCTTCGTCCGGCTGATCCTCGCAGAATATGGCTTTCAGATCGATCTTGTCGAGGAACAACCTTGGGAGAAGAGGAGGGAGTTTCTGGCGCTCAACCCGGCTGGCACTTTACCAGTTTACCTAGACGACAATATGCGCTCGCTCTGTGGACCTTACGTGCTGGCGGAGTTCCTGGATGAAGCCCACGGAGTGCTCAAGCGCGATAGACGACTGCTTGCGGAAGAGCCTTTTCAGCGCGCCGAAATTCGACGGCTGACGGAATGGTTTCTACAGAAGATGGAAAACGACGTGACGAAGCCTCTGGTGCGGGAGCGCGTTTATAAACTGCAGATGACGGCGGCCCAAGGTGGCGGGCCGCCAGACTCGAAACTGCTGCGTACTGCGCGCTCGAACATTCGCCAGCATATGAAATATCTTGAGTGGCTTGCCGGTTCTCGCACATGGATCGCCGGTGATCGGCTGAGCTATAGCGATCTCGCCGCCGCCGCATCGGTTTCCATTCTCGATTATCTCGGCGAGATCAACTGGCTCGAAGCGCCGATAGCCAAGGAATGGTACCAGCGGGTCAAGTCGCGCCCATCCTTCCGTCCTCTGCTGGCAGAGCGGGTACCGCGTCTTGCACCCTCTTCCCATTATGCCGATCTCGATTTCTAATCCTGCCACCACACATTATATATGACGTGGACGCTGGCGCTGCGCCGGCATCTTTCGCAGGAGAGAAGCAATCGACACGGTCTTGCAGAAGCAGGAACTGCGCGCCCGCAAGCTGACGGATTTCGTTCGCGCGGAAGCGACGGCGCTCGGCTTCGATCTCTGTCGGATAACCTCGCCAGATGCCATTCCGCTCGCCCCTGAACGGCTGCGCGAATTCCTGGAAAGCGGTTTCCACGGCACGATGGGCTGGATGGCCGAGACGGAAGAGCGCCGTGCTTCTCCCAGGACGCTTTGGGGCGATGTCCGCTCCGTTGTCATGTTCGGTTTGAATTATGGACCGAATGAAGACCCGCGCGGCATCCTCGAAAAGCCGGACAAGGCCGCAATCTCCGTCTACGCCCGCAATCGCGATTATCACGATGTGATCAAAGGCCGGTTAAAGGAGATCGCCACGCGCTTTGCGGCTCGCGCTGACGAGAATGTTAAGGTGTTCGTCGATACCGCACCGGTGATGGAAAAGCCGTTGGCGGCTGCGGCCGGGCTTGGCTGGCAGGGTAAGCACACCAATCTCGTCAGCCGCGCATTCGGCTCCTGGTTGTTTCTCGGCAGCATGTTCACCACGGCGCGGCTCTGTCTGGATGATCCTGAAAAGGATCACTGCGGCTCCTGCCGTGCCTGTCTCGACTCCTGCCCGACAAACGCCTTTCCGGCGCCCTACAAACTGGATGCGCGGCGCTGTATCTCCTATCTGACCATCGAACATAAGGGGCCGATCGCTCACGAATTCAGGCCGATGATCGGAAATCGCATCTACGGCTGCGACGACTGTCTGGCCGCCTGTCCCTGGAATAAATTTGCCGCCAGTGCCTCCGAAATGAAGGTGCAGGCCCGGGACGATCTGAAAGAACCGTCGATTGGCTTTCTCCTGGAATTGGACGACGCCGCGTTTCGGACCTTTTTCAGCGGATCGCCGGTCAAGCGTATCGGTCGCAACCGCTTCATCCGCAACGTTCTGATCGCCGCTGGAAATTCAAAAGATCGACGCTTCATCGAGCAATGCCAGAGGCTGAGCGCAGACGCGTCGCCCGAGGTACGAGGTATGGCAGTATGGGCGCTCTCGCAGTTGATGGACACGCAAAGTTTCCACGCTTACGCTGCGGCGCGCGCAACCGAAGACGATTCGGACGTGCGAGATGAATGGCGCATGGCAGGAGCATAGATGTCGCAGCTGATGATTTTCGGAGCCGGATATTCCGGCAAAGCCATCGCGAAAAGTCTTCAGGATACCATTGGCCGTATTTGCGGCACCACCCGTAGCGCAGAGCACGCCCAGAAGCTTCTGTCCCTTGGCATCTCGCCATTCATTTTCGACGGCGACACACTGAGCGAGACTTTGCGCAGGGAACTCGCGACAGTTACCCACCTTATCCAATCCATTGCTCCTGGCAAGACGGGTGATCCGCTCCTGCGGATCTGTTCCGGTGACCTGAAATCCCTCATGCCGCAACTCCAATGGGTGGCCTATCTTTCAACCGTTGGGGTTTACGGCAACCACGATGGCGCCTGGGTCGATGAGGAAACGCCGTGCAAGCCGGTGTCGGCACGGTCGCTGGAGCGCGTGCAGGCAGAGCAGGCGTGGCAAATGGCAAGCGATGGTGCAGACGCGCCTCTCAGCATTCTTCGCCTGTCTGGCATCTACGGCCCAGGTCGCAACGGCTTTATCAATCTGGAGAAAGGCACTGCCCGACGTCTGATCAAGCCTGGACAGGTCTTCAATCGCATCCGTGTCGAGGATATCGGCGCAGCGACGGCATTCCTCATTTCGCAAAATGTGGGTGGCATCTTTAACGTGACGGACGACGAACCGGCTCCGCCGCAGGATGTCGTAACCTTTGCCGCCAAGATGATGGGGATTGCCCCGCCGCCCGAGCAAGCCTTCGAAACTGCTGAACTGAGCGCCATGGCGCGCTCTTTCTACGGTGAGAACAAGCGGGTATCGAACAGGAAACTTCGCGACATGGGTTACGCGTTTCACTACCCCGATTACCGTCTGGCGCTTCGCCAATTGTGGGAAAGCGGCAGCTGGAAAGATGAATAAACGTTCATCTTTGATAAGGTGAAAAATTCATCCTGAAGCCCTTTCGGGGAAGTTTATCATCGCCGAATTCATATTTAACCTTTTATTAATCTGCAAATTTAGGAGAATTTTTCAGCTTTTAGAAAATTATTTCACATGTCTTTTGTGAACTGTGCAGTAAATACCCGTTTTCGCAAAGGCGTTCTGCTTGCGAGTTGATTCTAAAGAAATTTTTCCGGAATCATAGACGGCTATCTAAAACCGTCAAACAGCCCAATGATCACAAATGTTACAGTCTGTAACACTTCGTGATTGGAAGAAGGCAAGTTTTTGCCATTTTTGCGCGGCCCTACACTCCTCGCAATTCATTCGGCGCGGGGCCGAGTATCAGGGAAGCACAGTTTGACGACTATCCGACGCATGACTATCGCGGCAGCAACTATTGCCGCCTGCTGTTTTATCGCTCCTCTTCAAGCCAATGCCGGTAATGGTTGCGGCGGCGCATCTTGGTATGCTCTGACCTCCAAGACTGCTTCCGGCGAGAGGATGAATCCTTCCAATCTGACGGCAGCCCATCGCTCCTTGCGGTTCGGCACCAAGGTCAAGGTCACCAATGCACGCAATGGCAAGGCTGTCGTGGTTCGCATCAATGACCGAGGCCCCTTCATCAAGGGTCGCGTTCTCGACCTGTCCAAGGCGGCAGCCAAAAACCTCGGCATGGTAAGCTCCGGCACCGCCAAGGTTTGCTACGAAGTCATGGCCTCCAATTAAGGTTTGTGTTTCGCAAGACCGCGTTACGGTTTTAACGTGGACCAAGCTCTGACTTTCCGAAGAGGTTTTTCGGGAATTCCTGCCTAAGCCTTGCCCTCGCCGCCATTCGCGTCTACCAACCTGGCAATCCATGAAAAGAGGTAGACAATGCGTTTGGGCGGGCGTTTGGCCGGAGCAATCGAAGTGTTGGCGGATATTGAGGCGCGTAGACGCCCGGTTGCCGACGCACTGAAAGACTGGGGACTGGCGCATCGTTTCGCTGGTTCCGGCGACAGGGCCGCCATCGGCAATATTGTCTACGATGCCCTTCGCATGAAACTCTCCCACGCATGGTTGATGGATGACGACAGCGCCACGGCGCTCGGTTATGCCGTCATGCTGCGCCAGTGGCGAAAAACGCCGGAGCAACTGGCGCAGGAATTCGACGGCGACAAATTCGCGCCCCCATCTCTTTCGGAAACGTCCCTAAAGGCTCTGACCTCGCGTTCACTCTCCGATGCGCCCTTGCACATCCAGGGCGATATTCCCGAGTGGGTCCAGCCTTCATTTGAAGCCGCATTCCCGAACGACTGGCTTCGACAGGCCCAGGCGCTGAATGAGCGCCCAACACTCGATCTTCGTGCCAACACGCTGAAGGCAGGCCGCGACAAGGTCTTGAGGGCTCTGGAAGAGTCAGGCGCCATCGCGACGAGGATTGCTCGCCAAGGCGTGCGTATTCCGGCAGGGGAAGGTCCATCGCGTCTGCCCAACGTAACAGCCGAGCTTTCATTCCAGAAGGGCTGGTTCGAGGTGCAAGACGAAGGATCGCAGATCGTCGCCGATCTGGCAGGGGCCGTCGAGGGCGAGCAGATCCTTGATTATTGCGCTGGCGGCGGTGGTAAGACGCTGGCGATGGCGGCCAGCATGAACAACAAGGGGCAGGTTCACGCTTTCGACGCCGATCGCAAGCGGCTGGCGCCGATCATCGAGCGCTTGAAACGCGCTGGCACCCGAAACGTTCAGGTGCATGATAGACCCGCCGAACTGAATGCATTCCGAGAGAAGTTCGACCGCGTTCTCGTCGATGCTCCCTGCACGGGCACCGGAACATGGCGCAGACGCCCCGATACCAAATGGCGTCTCACACAGCGCAATCTTGAAGAGCGCGTCGGCCAGCAGGCAGATGCGTTGGATCAGGCAAAGACCTTCGTCCGCCCCGGCGGTGAACTGCTCTATGTCACCTGCTCCGTGCTTCCGGAAGAAAACGAGCGTCAGGTCCGTCGATTCTGTACTGAAAACCCGGAATTCTCCATTACGTCCGCACTGGACAGATGGACGAAAACCTTTGGACAGACCGCTGTCAAGCCTCACTCGGCAGATGGCGAGACCGTCACGCTGACGCCTGCGACGACCGATACTGACGGTTTCTTCTTCTGCGCCATGACCCGTCGGGCATAACCTGCCGGCACGCAACATGATGGTGGCAACTTGCTAGTTGGAAAGCTTCTAAACTAGAATATTTGACACAAGTTTATGATTGGTTCAGAACTCGCCTTCACAGCCTCGTTACCGCAGTGCTGGACAGGAGAGAGCATGTTCCGCAAAACCGTTCTGGGCGCCAGCATGGCGCTTTTTGCTGCATCGTCAGCCTTCACCGCGGCTCCCGCGAGAGCCGCAACCGATCCCGCCGCCGTCGTCAAGCATTATGCCGAACTGGCGCAGGCGAAATATCAGGATTCGCTGACGACAGCGCAAACGCTGGACAAGGCGATCGACGCGTTGATCGCCACGCCGAGCGAAGCAACGCTGAAGGCAGCACGTGAGGCCTGGATCAAGGCCCGCGTTCCCTATCAGCAGTCGGAAGTCTACCGCTTCGGCAATCCGATCGTCGATGAGTGGGAAGGCAAGGTCAATGCATGGCCGCTGGATGAAGGCCTCGTCGACTATGTCGACAGCTCCTACGGTACGGAAAGCGATGAGAACGAGCTCTACACCGCCAACATCATTGCCAATAAAAAGCTGACCATCGGTGGCGAAACGGTTGACGCAACGAAAATCACGCCTGAGCTGATCCGCAGCCTTGCGGAAGCTGGCGAGGTGGAAGCCAACGTCACCACCGGCTATCATGCCATCGAGTTTCTGCTCTGGGGCCAGGACCTTAACGGCACAGGCCCAGGTGCAGGCAATCGCCCTTACACGGATTATGACACAAAGAACTGCACGGGCGGAAATTGCGACCGCCGCGCCGAATATCTCAAGGCTGCCTCCACGCTTCTGGTTTCCGACCTAAAGGAAATGGCCGCAAACTGGGCACCCGACGGTGAGGCAACGAAGAATGTCGAAGCAGACGCCAAGAAGGGTCTCACTGCCATCCTGACCGGCATGGGCTCCCTGTCCTACGGCGAGCTCGCCGGCGAGCGCATGAAGCTTGGCCTTCTGCTGCACGATCCGGAAGAGGAGCACGACTGCTTCTCCGACAACACCTACAACTCGCACCTCAATGACGCGATCGGTATCGCCTCGGCCTATACGGGCGAATACATCCGGGCCGACGGCACCAAGATGACAGGCCCTTCGCTATCCGAACTCGTTGCCGCTAGCGACAAGGCGCTGGATGACGAGATGAAGGCGAAGCTGAACAAGACGCTCGATGCCATGCACGCCATGGAGAAGCGCGCCCAGACGGTGGAGGCCTATGACCAGATGATCGGCGAAGGCAATAAGGAAGGCAACGCCGTGGTTCAGGCAGCCATCGATGGTTTGCTGGACCAGACCAAGACCGTCGAGCGCGTCATTGCTGCTCTCGATCTTGGCAAGATCGAGCTGGAAGGTTCCGAAAGCCTCGACAATCCCAACGCCGTCTTCAAGTAAGATCTTGCTACACCATATCGAATGCGGCCGTTCCTGCGGACGGCCTCATTCAACGCTTTATCAACTGTCAAAGCCGGATCACCGTGAGCCGAGGACATGAAGCACACTGATCCGATCCGGTTTTTATCACCAGCCTTGGCGATCGCTTTATGCGGCATCCCATCATTGGCTGCCGACCTGACACGCTCCGATATCTCCGGAAGCGATCTCGCCCGCGTTCTTGCCGTTACCAGACCCGCCAGCGATTTCTCCAAGGCCGAGGCCTTCGAGGCCATGTCTGCCGGTGCCACAACAACGACAGCCGCTTCAGACACAACCTCTTTCTCCCAGCCATCCGCCAACATCACCTTGGACCAGGGCCAGACCTTCAAGCTCGGTCATGCGCTGTTCCAGAAGCTGTGGGTTTCCGCACCCTCTTCGACACAAGCCTCCGATGGCTTGGGCCCGCTTTACAATGCCCGCTCCTGTCAGACTTGCCATATCAATGACGGCCGCGGCCGCCCGCCGCGCAATGGGGAGGATGCCGTCTCGATGATTGCGCGTCTTGCCCGATCGGCACGCACACATGCGGAAGAGAACCTGGTCCAAGATCATCAGGCCTTGAACTTCCCGGATGTGACCTATGGGGCTCAACTGCAAAATCTCGCCGTGCCGGGTCTTAAGGCCGAAGGCAAGCTGACGGTTTCCTATGAGGACAATTACGTCACACTGAGTGACGGCGAGGTCGTATCATTGCGCAGGCCTAGCTACAGCATAAACGAGCTGACCGAAGGACCACTTGAAGCGGCAACCACCGTTTCACCACGGATCGCGCAGCCGACGCTCGGGCTTGGCCTGATCGAGGCTCTTGCCGCGGAAGACATTCTGGCTAATGCCGATCCCGATGATAAAAACGGCGATGGTATTTCCGGCAAAGCCGCCTGGGTACGCGACCATCGGACAGGTAAAATCTCTCTCGGTCGTTTCGGCTGGAAAGCACAGAATGCCACCGTGCGGGATCAGGCCGCCATGGCGTTCTCTCATGATCTCGGCATATCGACACCTGATGCCCCTAATGCTTATGGGGACTGCACAGAGAGACAGGCGGACTGTCTAGCCATGCCGACGGGCGTGCAAACACGGCTAGGCAACACCGAAGCACCCTCGCCGGTTCTCGATCTCGTGACCTTCTACACCGAAAACTTAGGCGTTCCCGCTAGACGCAATGTCGATGCTCCTAGTGTACTGCGCGGCAAGCAAATGTTTTATGAGAGCGGCTGTGCCACCTGTCATACGCCGAAATTCGTCACGACACGAAATGCGGGCGATCCGCTTCATTCCTTTCAGCTGATATGGCCCTATTCGGATTTTCTGCTGCACGACATGGGCGATGCTCTGGCGGACGGGCAGCAGGTGGGGGGTGCGACTGGCAAGGAATGGCGCACGCCGCCGCTCTGGGGTATCGGCCTGACAGGCGCCGTCAATGGCAACGAATTCTACATGCATGACGGGCGGGCGCGCGGCCTGACCGAAGCCGTTCTCTGGCACGGAGGCGAAGCGCAAAACGCGCGTGACGCTTTTGCCGCCTTGCAAAAATCCGACAGGCAGGCATTGCTGACATTTCTGGAGTCTCTTTGATGGACATTTCGATGCGCAAACTTCTCGCCATCCTGCCGCTGACAATCTTTCTCGGGTTAAACGTGGCCAAGGCTCAGGACGTCGAACTGATGCCTCCGCCACCGCTTGACCCAGTCAAGGTGCGCGCGACGATGGAGAAGGCCGTGGATGGTTTCATTCGCCCCGGCTACGAAAATTTTCGCGACAAGGCCCGCCTGCTGGAAAGCCGCATGCAGGCGCTTTGTACCGAGCCTTCAGACCGGAAAATGCAGGATGCCAAAGAGGGCTTTGCCGCCACGGTCGATGCATGGTCCCATATCGAAATCGTTCGCGTAGGGCCGGTCATCGAGCAGAACCGGTTCGAGCGCATTCTCTATTATCCTGACAAGAAGGGGTTGGGCTTGAAGCAGGTCCAGCGCTACCTTGCAGAAAAGGACGAAAGCGTAACGACGGCGGAGGGCCTTAAAGGTAAAAGTGTTGCCGCACAGGGCCTCGGTGCTCTGGAGTTCGTTCTTTTTGGCACGGGTGCCGAGACGCTGACGTCGCAGAAGAAAGATTTCCGCTGCCGCTATGGAGCGGCAATCGCCGGAAATCTCGCTAAAATCGGAGACGAGGTGGTGACGAGCTGGACCGAACCGAATGGAACGGCGAAAAACTGGAAAGAGCCCGGGGCGGACAATCCCGTCTTTCGCGATGAACGAGAGGCATTGGTAGCGCTGCTTGGCGTTCTCGTCCACGCCTCCGAAGCGGTCCGCGATCAGCGAGTAGAGACCTTCTACAAGGGGCCGGACAATGCCAAATTTCCGCGCACAGCCATCTATTGGCGCTCCGATCTTACCTGGAAAAGCATTGGCGACAATATCGCCGCCATTCAAGATCTGCTCCACACAGCGCATATGGGCGACCTCCTGCCGCCCGATCAGCGTTCGATCATCGGCTCTATAGATTTCATCGCTAAATCCATGGTGCGCGTCACCGGTACCATCGGTCCCGATGTCGAAAGAGCCCTTGCAGACGACAAGGAACGCGCCAAGGTCGATTACCTGCTGTTGAACGGTAAGGACCTGATCTACCGCATCAACGATCAATATGGCGGCGCCATTGGCTTAAGCTCCGGCTTCTCCTTCTCGGACGGAGACTGACGTGGCGACAGATCGGCGGCTTCTGATCGACCGGCGCACCTTCATCAAGGCTGCGGGCGCTCCGTTTCTGGCCTCACTTGCGCCACGGTCCCTTTTTGCCCTGCAGCGAACCGACGCTGTCTTTGCATCCGCTTTTCGTAGTCGCGATGGTGCCTATGGTGTTGCGACATTGAGCGAGGCGGGCGAGATCATCGACAGGGTGGCCTTGCCCGCAAGGGCACACGGCATGGCCTCCAGTCCAGCAACCGGGGTGACCGTCGCTTTCGCTCGCAGGCCCGGCACATTCTTCGTCGCCTTCGACCCTAAAGGCCACAAAGCGCCCGCCGTCATTAGCACGCCGGAAGGCCGACACTTTTACGGGCACGGACAATTTTCTCCAGATGGCACGATCCTCTACGCCAGCGAGAACGATTTCGACGGAAATCGCGGCGTGATCGGTCTCTACGATGCGCGCAACGGATTTCGCCGCCTCGGCGAATATGACGCGCACGGCATCGGCACCCACGACATGACCGTGAGCCCCGATGGCACGATGATCGTTATCGCCAATGGGGGCATCGAAACCCATCCGGATTTCGGCCGGACCAAGCTCAACATAGACCAGATGGAGCCATCGCTCGTCCTTCTGGATGCCACCACAGGAGACCTTCTCCAGAAGCACAGTGTGCCGGAACGGCTGAGACAGCTTTCTACCCGCCGTGTCGACCTGGGAAATGACGGGCGTATCTGGTTCGCCTGTCAATATGAAGGTCCGCGTAACGACCTTCCCCCGCTTGCAGGCTATTTCTCCAAAGGGGACGATATTCGTTTTGTCGCGCTACCCGATAAAACGACCAGCAGACTGGCAAATTACGTCGGTGCGATTGCCGTCAACCGGAAGGCGGGCGTCGTAGGGTTGACGTCCCCCAATGGCAACGCCTTCGTCACGCTGGATGAACGGAGTGGCGCGGTGCTGAGCGAAACGACCGTGCGAGAGGCAGCAGGAGTTGCCGCATCAGCGAAAGGCACCATTGCATCCTCCTATGACGGCCACTTTGCAGGGAAGGTTTCCGACGTCGCCTGGGACCAGCACATCGTTCGGATTCTGCGCTAAAGCGCTCTTCTTCCATTGAACGCTTTACCTCTTTGGGCTCACGCATCGCGATTTTGCAAATATCGATTTCGATTTGCGTGCCAATGCTGTCTTTTGTGAAAAAGATGGAGGAACCAAAGCATCGTGCCGTCATTCTTTCGGGCATGAAGAACGCGCTGATCTATCTCATCTTTATTGCTGTCGTGGTAACCTGTGGCGCGTTGATCGGAATCAACAATGTGCCCGGTGAATGGTACCAGTCGCTCACCAAGCCGCCATTCAATCCGCCAAACTGGATTTTCGGCCCGGTCTGGACCACACTTTATGTCATGATCGCCATCGCCGGAGCCCGTACCTGGTTGCAAAGTCGCATGGGTGGTCGGATGCAGCTCTGGGGCAGCCAGATGCTGCTCAACTTCCTCTGGTCGCCAATGTTCTTCGGCATGGAGAGCCTCGCAGCTGGTCTAATCGTCATCGTGCCGATGCTAATCTGCATCATCGCATTCATCTTCATGACGTTCAGCCGTGACCGCCTGTCCATGTGGCTTTTCGTGCCTTATGCAGCGTGGGTAAGCTTCGCGACTCTGCTAAATGCGAGCCTTCTTTATCTGAATTAGTCGCAAAAGCGCTTCAGACTTCGCGCGGCTCTGGAAATCATAAGTAGATAACGCCGCAAAAAACCGGTTATGATCGCTGCAAAATTGCGGGAGGCGGCGCTCCACGGCCGGTGGACCATGAACATTTCGGATCACATCCAGGAAATTGAACATGTCGGCGTCGGTCGCAATACCGGGCGAGATGCCGTGGTGGTAGCGTCCTGGCGGCGCTGCCTCGACACCTACCAAATGGATCCGACCAAGGCCCGCGAGGCTGTGATCGTGTCCGAAAGTCGCCTGCGTGAGCATCGCCAGCGGGCTGAAGATTTGATCCACATTGCCCGTTCTGCACTGGAGAATCTTTATCGCCAAGTGGCCGAGCAGAACTATGTGCTTCTGCTGTCAGACCGGCAGGGCGTTACGGTGGATTTTCTGGGTGATCCTTCATTTAACAACAATCTTCGAAAGGCGGGGCTCTATCTCGGTTCGGAATGGTCAGAACCCCGCGCGGGCACTTGTGCGGTGGGTGCCTGTATAGCGACCGGTGAAGCGCTGACCATTCACCAGACAGACCATTTCGATGTCACCCATACCCCGCTTTCCTGCACCGCAGCGCCGATCTACGACACGCAGGGATCGTTGGCTGCTGTTCTGGATATTTCACTATTAAGCTCTCCCATCCTGAAGGCCAGCCAGAACATGGCACGGCATCTGGTGTCCTCAACCGTGCGCCGGATCGAACTGGCAAATCTGATGGCCAGCAGCCGTCATGATCTTGTGCTACGGTTTGCGGCTGCACCGGAATTTCTGGATGTCGATCCCGAAGCTGCGCTTTCCGTCGATGGGGCTGGCCGGATCACGGGAATGACCCATGGTGCCGCGCGCATTCTCGCTGCGTCGCGTGGGTTGGATTGGCACGCCCCGGAAGAGCTCCTCGGACAGCGCCTGGAAGAATTCTTCGAGGCCGACTTTGACGAGCTTTCCTCCCTCACACGCTCCAGTCTCCCGCAGGATCGGCGGATTGTTTCAAAAAACGGTTCCGTTCTTTACGGCCACGCAATCGAACCTCAACAGCGTCGCTTGTCTGGCTTGAAAGGACGTTTGAAACACCAGCGAGCCATCGACGGGATCGGCGGCGATAATCCATCCGTCCTCAATCTTCGGCGCAAAATCGAAAAACTGGCACCCGCCAGATTGCCGATCTTGCTGCAGGGCCAGACAGGGACCGGCAAGGAGCATCTCGCCCGCATCATTCACGAGACCAGCGGCGTTCGCGGTCGCTTCGTTCCCGTCAACTGCGCGGCCATTCCGGAGCAGCTGATCGAAAGCGAATTGTTTGGGCATTTGCCGGGAGCCTTTACTGGCGCCTTGCCGAAAGGACGCAAAGGACTAGTAGAGGAGGCGCATGAAGGTACGCTTTTCCTCGATGAAATTGGCGACATGCCGTTTGCAGCGCAAAGCCGGCTCCTGCGCGTCCTGGCGGAAGGAGAAGTTCTCCCCGTTGGTGGCTCCACACCGCAAAAGGTCAGTTTCAGAGTAATCTCTGCATCTCATCGTCCGCTGGGTGAGATGGTGCGTAGCGGGGCATTCCGGGAGGATCTGTACTACCGGCTGAACGCTGCTGTGCTCACCCTGCCCGCGTTGAAGGACCGCGATGATTTTATCTGGCTTCTCGACAGGATTCTCGAAAGACACGCGGTAGCCGGTCGGCCTCTCATACTGTCCGACGCGGCGCGTCTGGCATTTCTGCGCCACACATGGCCAGGCAATATCCGGGAGCTGGACAACACCATCGCCTATGCTGCCGCGCTGTGCGACGGTGGAACGATTATGCTCGACGACCTTCCAGAGCTCCTCGGCACCACAGCCACGACAGCGACAGACGGCCGCGACGGCGATCTTCACGCCATCCTGGCAGCCTGCAACGGCAATATATCCGAAGCGGCGCGCAAGCTCGGCGTCGATCGCACCACGCTCCACCGCCGCTTACGCCGCCTTGGCGCAGGGAAACCGCACTGAGTGTGAGGACGTGCCACAGCTGTTGCGCCACACCTGTTGCGATTGCGACAGTCCTGCTTCAAGCGACTCCCGCATTTTCAGGCATTGAGCAAACAAGATCGACTGGCACGCTCATTGCACCTCGTCTGGCATCACAAGCCACTGAGGACAAAATATGCGCGCGCTCAGATTTCATGCAGCCAAGGATTTGCGGACCGATACTGTTCCAGAGCCAAGGCAACCGGGACCCGGACAGGTTCTCGTGCGGAACCGCTTTGTCGGCATTTGCGGCACCGACCTGCACGAGTACAGCTACGGCCCGATCTTTATTCCCACCGAGCCCCACCCATTTACTGGCGCTCACGGACCGCAAATTCTGGGACACGAGTTCGGCGGTATAATTGAAGCCATCGGACAAGGTGTGACCTCGGTCAGTGTCGGCGACCGGGTGTCGATTCAACCGCTCGTCATGCCACGGTCAGGCGATTACTTTTCGGATCGAGGCCTTTTCCACCTCAGCACCCAGCTGGCACTTGTCGGTTTGAGCTGGGAAGGCGGCGGCATGGCAGAAGCAGCGCTAGTCAATGAATACAACGTGCAGAAAATTCCGGACGAGATGACCGACGAGGAGGCGGCTCTGGTCGAACCATCGGCAGTTGCCGTCTATGCCTGCGATCGCGGCGGCGTGACCGCAGGCAACAGCGTCCTGGTGACAGGGGCCGGACCGATCGGCATGTTGACGCTCCTGGCGGCGCGCGCAGCAGGTGCCGCGCAGCTCTTCGTGTCAGACCTCAATGATGCCCGTCTTGAGCTTGCCCGAAATGTTATTCCAGATGTGATCACCATCAACCCGAAGCGTGACCATCCGGGCGATGTCGTTCGTTCGGCCACCGAGGGCCAGGTCGGATGCGATGTTGCAATCGAGTGCGTTGGCAACGAACACGCCCTCAAGGCCTGCGTCGATGCGGTGCGCAAACAAGGCGTCGTCGTCCAGACCGGGCTGCACCCGCATGAAAATCCGATCGACTGGTTCCAGGTCACCTTCAAGGACCTGGAGATCAAGGGCTCATGGGCATATCCGACGCATTATTGGCCTCGGGTCATACGGCTCATTGCGTCGGGCCAATTGCCGGCAACGAAGATTGTCACGAAGCGCATAGCGCTGGATGAGGCCGTGTCGGAGGGTTTCGATACTCTGCTCGATCCTGCTGGCACACATCTGAAAATCCTGATCGATCTTTCACGGTAAATGCCCTCATCCGCGTGAGGGAGAGGAGCCCGATACGCGAATGCGAATGAACTCCACGAAGCAGCGGGCCGCTGCTTCGTGATCAGACCCAAGCAAAACCATGGAGGAGATGAATATGCTTGATGTCAGTCCGACAACCAAAATCGACACGATCCTAGCCAAATTCGGCAAGGCGCTCGCAGCCCAAGACATAGATGCCGCCGTCAACCTGTTCCAGGCAGATTGCTACTGGCGAGATCTCGTAACCTTCACCTGGAACCTCAACACCATGGAGGGCCATCACGCCATCCGCGACATGTTGACGAACCAGCTCTCGGCCATCAAGCCGTCCGGCTTCAGGCAGGATGTGAACGAGCAGGCCTCTGAAAGTGGCGGCGTAACCGAGGGCTGGTTCGAATTCGAGACCGCTACCGCCCGAGGCTATGGTCACGTCCGGCTGAAGGATGGCCTGATCTGGACGCTCCTCACCACCATGAGTGAACTGAAAGGACATGAGGAGCCTAAAGGTGCAAGACGCCCAATGGGAGCCGAACATGGGCATGACCGCAACCGCAGAACCTGGAAGGAAAAACGTGAAGCAGAGGCCGTCGAGCTCGGCTACACGGAGCAACCCTATGTCGTCATCATCGGCGGTGGACAGGGTGGCATTGCGCTTGGTGCAAGACTGCGCCAGCTCGGAGTTCCGACAATCATCATCGAAAAGAACGAGCGGCCGGGCGACAGTTGGCGCAAGCGCTACAAATCGCTCTGCCTGCACGACCCCGTCTGGTACGATCATCTGCCCTACATTCCCTTCCCGGAAAACTGGCCGGTCTTTACCCCCAAAGACAAGGTGGGCGACTGGCTGGAGATGTACACCAAGGTCATGGAGCTGAACTACTGGGGTTCCACCACCTGTAAATCGGCCCAATATGACGAGACTTCCGGAGAGTGGACCGTAATTGTCGACCGCGCCGGGAAAGAGGTCGTCTTGCGGCCCAAGCAACTGGTGTTGGCAACCGGCATGTCAGGCAAACCCAACATTCCGAAATTCCCAGGCCAGGATATCTTCAAGGGAGAGCAGCAGCACTCCTCACAGCATCCGGGCCCGGACGCCTATTCCGGAAAAAAGGTCGTCGTCGTCGGCTCAAACAATTCGGCCCATGATATTTGCGCTGCGCTGTGGGAGGCAGGTGCCGATGTGACCATGCTGCAGCGTTCCTCGACCCATATCGTCAAGTCGGATTCCTTGATGGAAATCGGGCTGGGCGATCTCTATTCGGAACGCGCCGTCGCCAGTGGGATGACCACGCGAAAAGCCGATCTCATCTTCGCCTCGCTCCCCTACAGGATCATGCATGAATTCCAGGTTCCGATTTACAACCGTATCCGGGAGAAAGATGCTGACTTCTACGCAGCCCTTAAGAAAGCCGGCTTCATGCTGGACTTCGGCGATGACGAGTCCGGTCTCTTCATGAAGTATCTGCGTCGCGGCTCCGGTTACTACATCGACGTCGGCGCCTGCGATCTGGTGATTGACGGCTCGATCAGGCTGAAATCCGCGGTGGATGTGTCTCACCTGACAGAGGATGCCGTTGTGCTGAAAGATGGCACGCAGCTACCCGCCGATCTGGTGGTCTATGCGACCGGCTATGGTTCGATGAACGGCTGGGCAGCGGATCTGATCTCGCGCGAGGTGGCGGACAAGGTCGGCAAATGCTGGGGACTAGGCTCCAATACGACCAAGGACCCGGGTCCTTGGGAGGGAGAACAACGCAACATGTGGAAGCCGACGCAGCAGCAAGCCCTCTGGTTCCATGGCGGCAATCTGCATCAATCCCGTCATTACTCGCAATATCTCTCGCTGCAATTAAAAGCGCGGCAGGTCGGACTGGAAACACCGGTCTATGGTCTCCAAAAGCCGCATCATCTCGCATGAGGCGAAAATGACATTGATCCGCCGGTTGGACAGAACCGGCGGATCAACCACCCTTGTCTTGCGCCTGGACCGAGGCCATGTCATTTTTCAATAAAAATGAAAGGCAGGGGAATGACATTCACCGATCCTGGCGATTTTCGCCAGCGTATTGAAAAGAGCTTCGCGCGCCAGGGTGTGGTCAAGGCAATCAAGGCGGAGCTGACGCGTATCGAGCACCGGCTGGTCGAAATAGAGCTGCCTTTTCATCCCAAGCTGACGCAGCAGCATGGCATTCTTCATGCCGGCGTCATAGCCGCCGCGCTCGACACCGCCTGCACCTATGCAGCCTATACGATCGTTGAGCCGGAAGCGTCTCTGCTGACAATCGAGTTCAAGGTCAACCTCATGTCACCCGGGCGGGGCGAGCGCTTTTTGTTTCGCGGCGAGATCACCAAACCCGGCAGCAACATCATCGTGGCCGATGGTCGCGCCTATGCCATTTCCGACGGCCCTGCGAAGCTGATCGCTTCGATGACGGGAACGATGATGGTTCTGAAAGGACGCGAAGGGTTCAGCGAAAATGAGCTATGAGCTGGTCGAGATCGACGGCAAGCGCCTTCTCTTCGTCATGGCAGCCGAGGCGGAATACGGTCCGCATCTGAAAGCTCGTTCTCGACCGCTGATGACGGGCGTCGGTCCTGTTGAAGCTGCTGTTTCCCTGACTGCCACATTGAGCGATCTGAACGCTCAGGCGCGCCTGCCCCATCTCGTGGTTTCGCTAGGGTCCGCCGGCTCGCGCCTGTTGGAACAGACCAAAGTCTATCAGGCTGTCAGTGTATCCTACCGGGATATGGATGCCTCAGCCTTCGGCTTTGAAAAAGGACGCACGCCATTTCTGGATCTGCCCGCAGAGGTTCCGCTTCCATATTCCATACCAGGCGTTGCGACCGCGCGTCTTTCCACCGGCGCCAATGTGGTGTCCGGCAGCGCCTATGACAGTATCGACGCAGACATGGTGGAGATGGAGACATTCGCAATCCTGCGCGCCTGCCATCGCTTCGGCATTCCGCTGATCGCCTTGCGTGGCATTTCCGATGGTAAGGCGGATGTTCACCATATCG
Source organism: uncultured Agrobacterium sp. (assembly GCA_913777615.1). GTDB lineage: Bacteria > Pseudomonadota > Alphaproteobacteria > Rhizobiales > Rhizobiaceae > Agrobacterium. The sequence continues at coordinate 394,064 of CAJYTK010000011.1, forward strand.
ATGACTGGACGGACTATCTCCACATTATCGACGAGAAACTGGCAGAGGCCGTCGACAGGCTGAAAGACGCGATAAAGGTCGGGGCGATTACACTCTGATGCTTGCAAGGCGGCACATTTTCTGGCTTTTCAGGGCATGCGCCGGGTTGCCTTACGCCCGGCAATTCTTTAAAGGCTCGCCATGACCCAGATAGCCCATCCCGACAGCATCCTCATCATCGATTTCGGCAGCCAGGTGACGCAGCTGATTGCGCGCCGCATCCGCGAAGCCGGGGTTTATTGCGAAATCCACCCGTTCCAGAGCGCTGCAGAAGCGTTTGAGAAAATGCAGCCGAAGGGCGTCATCTTCTCCGGTGGCCCGGCATCTGTCACGGCCGAGGGAAGCCCGCGCGCACCACAGGCAGTGTTTGATGCAGGTATCCCGATTCTTGGCATTTGCTATGGCCAGCAAACGCTCTGCACCCAGCTCGGCGGTACCGTAGAAGGCGGCCATGCAGCGGAATTTGGCAGAGCCGATATCGAAATCAAAAAGGCGAGCCCGCTCTTTGATGGCTTCTGGGAACTTGGTGGCCGTTATCCGGTCTGGATGAGCCATGGCGACCGCGTCACGCAATTGCCGGCCGGTTTCGAAGTGGCAGCGACGTCGGAGAACGCACCTTTCGCCATCGCAGTCAATGAAGAGCGCCGCTACTACACCACGATGTTCCACCCGGAAGTTGTCCACACGCCCGATGGCGCGAAGCTGCTTTCCAACTTCGTCCACAAGATCGTCGGCCTGAAATCCGATTGGACGATGGCGGCCTATCGCGCTGAGATGATCCGCAAGATCCGCGAGCAGGTCGGCGATGGCCGTGTGCTCTGTGCGCTCTCAGGCGGCGTCGATTCCTCGGTTGCGGCGATCCTCATCCATGAAGCGATCGGCGACCAGCTGACCTGCGTCTATGTCGACCACGGTCTGATGCGCCTTGCCGAAAGCGAGCAGGTCGTCGGCATGTTCCGCGACCACTACAACATCCCGCTCGTCCATGTAGATGCCTCAGACTTGTTCCTGACGGAACTGGCCGGCGTTTCCGATCCTGAGGTCAAGCGGAAGACTATCGGCCGTCTTTTCATCGAGACCTTTGAAGCCGAAGCTGCCAAGATTGCAGCGGATGGCAAGGGTGCGCCAGCTTTCCTGGCACAGGGTACGCTCTATCCGGACGTCATCGAAAGCGTATCCTTCTCGGGCGGCCCGTCCGTCACGATCAAGAGCCACCACAATGTTGGCGGTCTGCCTGAACGCATGAACATGAAGCTGGTCGAACCACTTCGTGAACTCTTCAAGGACGAAGTCCGCGCTCTTGGCCGCGAACTCGGCCTGCCGGAAAGCTTCATCGGTCGTCACCCCTTCCCCGGTCCCGGCCTTGCGATCCGTTGCCCCGGCGTCGTCACCCGCGAGAAGCTGGATATTCTGCGCAAGGCAGATGCGATCTATCTCGACGAAATCCGCAAGGCTGGCCTCTACGACACCATCTGGCAGGCTTTTGCGGTACTGCTTCCGGTTCAGACCGTCGGCGTCATGGGCGACTATCGCACCTATGATTTCGTCTGCGCACTGCGCGCGGTCACTTCGGTGGATGGCATGACGGCGGACTTCTACCCATACGACATGAACTTCCTCGGTCGTGCGGCCACCCGCATCATCAACGAAGTCAAGGGCATCAACCGGGTGGTCTACGACGTGACGTCGAAGCCGCCGGGCACCATCGAGTGGGAATGATCTCGCATCCCGGTTTAGACTCAAGCAAGCTTTGAAAGAATACCAAAAGCCCGCATATTGTGGGCTTTTGGCTTTGCAGATCTGGCCGATTGAGGAGACATGGTGGGATATATCGGATATCCTGCGCTCTCTTTGCGCTCATGATCATTGCCTTGCAGTCGACCATCGTTATGACCACAGTCCAGTCGTAGACAGGTTGGCGATCCGCCTCAGACTGTCTTGATCGTACCGCCATCGATGACGAACTCGGCCCCGTGGATTGCGCCAGCGCGGTCGGAGGCGAGGTAGGCGATAAGATCCGCGACCTCTTCCGGCTCGGCTCCGCGGCCGATCGATATCCCGCCCAAGGCGTCGAGAACGAACTGGCGCGCATCCTCGATCGTACCGCCATTGGCGCTCCGCAGCATGTCGAGAAAGTCTCCGGCGCCCTGCGTCATGATCCAGCCTGGCGAAACGGAATTGACCCGCACGCCTTTGGGACCGAGCTCCTTCGAGATCGACTTGCTGTAGGTCCTCAGCGCAGCTTTCGCGGCGGCATAGCCTGTCGTGGATTCCGGCAGCGGCAACACCGACTGAATGGAGGTGACATGCACGACGATGCCTTGACTGCGCTCGAGCATCTGCGGAATCAACAGCCGGTCAAGCCGGACCGTTGCCAACAGGTTGAGGTTCAGCTCGGCAAGCCAGTGCTCGTCCGTCAAGGCCACAAAGCCGCCTGCCGGTGAATTGGAACCGCCGATGACATGAGCAAGAATGTCGATACCGCCAAGCCGCTCGATTGCCGCCTTGGCGACCGTTTCGCTGCCTTTGGCGGTCGTCAGGTCTGCCTGAACATAGTCCACACCCTCAATGGGATCCTGGATTGTGCGCGCGGTTGTGACAACGCGAGCGCCGCCGGCGAGAAAGCGTTTTACCGTGGCGCGGCCGAGACCCTTCGTACCGCCGCTGACGAGCACGCGCTTGCCCGCAAATTCATCGGGGTTTGCCTGGATGATCATATCCTGGTCTCCAACGTCTTGATGGCATCCTGCGCCATCGTGAAACGATAGGTGAAGCGAAGCGGGCTGCCGGGGAAGTCACCGTGAGCGGGGCCTTCTAGGATGAAGTCGCCATTTTCTTCCCGAGCGGTATCGGGCTCGAAGATCGCCTTCACCGCGATCGCTTCTTCCTCAAGGAGCTGGCGGATTTTGGAAAGCCCGACATAGTGTTTGCCGTTATCGATGAAGACGGCATCTTTGGCGAAATGCTTCATCATGCCCTCAAGATCGAGGCGGGCATTTGCCTCGATATACTCGGCGACTGGTTTGGGTATGTTCAGTGACATGGCCATCTCCTTGTTGGTGATGACGCTAATTTAGCCATGGACTTTTCTCCCGATAAGCGAGATAGATCGGCATTGGGCGTAACGAAAATCGGGACAATGACGCGACACTCTCTCATTGAACTCGAGGCAGTCTTAGCCATCGTCCGGTGCGGCTCGTTCCGAGCCGCGGCCTTGGAGCTCGGCATGTCGACCACTGCTATCAGCAGCGCCGTGGGCAAGCTTGAGCGGGAGCTCGCCGTGCGTCTCTTCAATCGCACCACACGCAGTGTCTCGCTCACCTATGCGGGGCGCATCTTTGTCGCGCAAATCAAGCCCGCGCTGGAAAATATTCAAAATGCGATGAACACGGCACGGGCTCAACAGGAAACGCCGTCAGGCACCTTGCGTATCAACGCGTTTGCCACTGCGGCGCGCGAGATCATGGTGCCGCTGGTGTTGAGCTATCTTCAGCGCTTTCCCCAAGTCCACATCGACCTTGTGACCGAGGGTCGGCTTGTCGACGTCGTGGCGGCGGGCTTCGATCTGGGATTGCGCAGCGCGGACCTTGTGCCAAATGACGCGATCGCCATACCGCTGGGGAAAATGCGACGCATGGCGGTTGTCGCCTCACCCGCCTTTTTCGAAGAACGAAATGTTCCCCAAGTGCCGCAGGATCTGCTGGCCTACCCATGCATTCGCGGACGCCTCCCAGATGGAGCCCTGCTGCGATGGCGATTTGAGAAGGGCGGAGAAGAGCTGCATCTTGATGTCGAAGGACCAATCACGCTGGATGAAGCCTCATTGGCCCGGATCGCGGCAATCAACAGTGTTGGGATCGGCTATTTTATGGAGGCCGATGTCCGCGAAGACATAACCGCAGGACGGCTTGTTCGCATCCTCGAAGACTGGACTCCACCGCTCGTGCCGCTCTGCCTTTATTATTATAATCGGCGCAATTCCTCAGCAGCCTTCCAAGCCTTCATCGCACTGGCACGAGACTACGCGGCAGGACGACTAGCACAGCGCTCGAGCGGTTAGCCGTCGATCCTTGTTGAAACCAGTCGTGAAGCGTGCATCGACGCGAAGTGGCAACGATGCCGTCGACACTTTTTCTCACCCACAGCTCAACCTTTCAATCGCACGGCGCGTTAGGGACCCATAGTTCCCAGCACCGCGGACCCGCCATGCCTTCAACCTTCCGATTCGATCTACTCGCCAAGAGCGGTTACGCCGCACGCGGCATCGTCTTCATGCTCGTTGGCGGGCTGGCACTCCTGTCCGGCGTGGCAGGCGAGAAAACCGAAACGAAATCGGCGATCTCGACGCTGTTGAGCCAGCCGTTCGGACGCATCTGGGTGGGCGCCATCGGCATCGGCCTTCTCGGCTTCGTCTGCTGGCGTCTGGCGCAAGCCATTGCCGATACGGACGATCATGGCACCAGTGCCAAAGGCCTGGTCATTCGAACGGCGCTAGTGGGAAGTGCTGTGACATACCTTGGTCTTGCCGGCTTCGCGCTCGGCCACAGCTTCCTTGCCGGTGGCGGCGATGAAGGCTCGGGTGAGAAAGATCTCGCCCAATGGATCATGTCGCAGCCCTTCGGATCCTATCTTCTGATTGCGGTCGGCGCTGGATTCGTCATCGGCGGCGGTGTCACTGCAGCCAAGGGACTGACGCGAAAGTTCGAGCGCTATCTGCGCATCCCGGACAAGAATGCGGTCGCTACCTGGATTTGCATCTACGGGCTCGTAGCACGCGGTCTGGTGTTTGCGATCATCGGCATCCTTTTCATCACGGCCGGAATGAATGTCGATCCACAGGAGGCCGGCAGCATGGGCGACGCGATGCAATGGCTAAGACAGATGCCGTTCGGCAGCGCACTCTACATCTGCGTAGCCGCGGGGCTCGCGGCCTTTGGCATCTACAATCTCATCGAAGCCCGCTACCGCACGATCCCAAGCCCGTCCTTGAGCGCGGTCACTCGGTCAGTACGATCTGCGCTCCCTGGCCGGTAACAAGAGACGTACCACTTTCCGGCGATTCAACGTTTAAAAAGGAAGCCCTCCATGACAAGTGAAACAATCGAAGACATCGCCTCAACGATGAAGAAGATCGACTTCTGCATGATGGCGACACATGGCTCCTCCGGTGCAATCACCAACCGCCCCATGAGCAACAATGGCGATGTAGACTATGATGGCGATTCCTGGTTCTTCTCGCTGAAGGACACGCACAAGGTCTCCCATATCAATCGCAATCCCCAGGTGACTCTTTCCTTCACTGAGCCGCCAAGCCTGCTTGGCAAGCCCGGCATGTTCATCTCGATCGAAGGCGCAGCAGAACTCATCGAGGATAAGTCCGCTTTCGAACGCCATTGGGTTTCAGATCTAGATCGTTGGTTCACCGAAGGCGTCGATACCCCTGGCTTGGTCCTGATTAAGGTGCGCGGCGTGCGCGTGCAATATTGGGACGGTGAGGAGAACGGAGCAATCGAGTTGTAAGTGATATGGTGGGGGCGGAGAGCGGATTGCAGATGTTACCTGAACACTCCCCGCCCGTGCAGGTATGGACGGTCATCAGCCTCCCCCCAATCCCTCCGACATGCCTTGGGCGATCGCCTGCAACTGCGCTCCCAGTTCCGCTATTTTATCATCGCTCGCTTCGCTGCGTAAAATACTGATCGCGATCCCGGCAACGGCCGCGCCGGAATGGTCACGAAGTGGGGCCCCGATACAAATCATTCCTTCGCGGATCTGCCCGTCATCAACGGAAAAGCCTCGTTTTCGTGTGACCTCGAGCTCACGCTTAAGCTCCTCAACGCTGCCTACACTGCGCGGTGTCAGCGGCTTGGGAAAATCGGTCAGCAGACGATCGAGTTCAGCAGGCTTGAGATCCGATAGAAGTATCTTGCCCGTTGCCGTAAACGGCGCTGGCAATCTCATGCCGATACGGAAGGTCTGCCCCAACGGCTGATCCGAATTGCGACAGCCGACATAGACCACTTCCGCTCCCTCGCGAACTGTGAGCGTTACGGTATAAGGGTCGAGCTTACGGTCCCGCGCAAGCACTTCCTGAAATGTGGTGACGATATCGAGCTGCGACAGAAAGGCGTTGGCCCATCGAAGCGGGTGAGGCCCGATCTTCAACGTGCCATCGGGCGACTTGCCTACCAGGTCCAACTCGCCCATCACCGCCAGCAGCCCATGTGCCGTGCTCTTCGGAAGGCTGAGAGTTCGCGCAATTTCAGCGGCTGTCAGATTTTTGCCCGATGCGAGAATATCGAGAATTGCGACCGCTCGACGTAGCGCCGGCACGGTTTGAGCGGACGATGAGTCGGGCTCGTCATTTTGCATATCATCTCCTTGACAGGGTCGGCAGCAGTCGGCATAGTTCAATATATGGATCGTAGTTCAATTAGATGAACTTAACAGGAGATCATGCGGTGCTCAAGTTGAGGAACCCTCGCCTTCTTACAGATGCATGTCTGATCAACGGAAAGTGGATTCAATCGGATAGTTCTGAAACGATCAAGGTTGAAAATCCGGCAACCGGCAAGGTTATCGCTGAAGTCCCCTCTCTGACCCCAATTCAGGTGGAGCATGCGGTCGAAGCAGCGGAGAAAGCCCTCGTCGGCTGGCGAAGCCGTTCTGCAAAGGAGCGCGCGTCTGTCTTGAGACGCTGGTTCGAGCTGATGGTCGCACATGCCGACGATCTCGCAGCGTTGATGACGGCAGAACAGGGTAAGCCGCTCGCCGAAGCCAAGGGTGAAGCGCTCTATGCTGCTTCCTTCGTGGAGTGGTTTTCCGAGGAGGCGAAGCGGGTCTATGGCGACACTATCCCCGCACCGACGACCGACAAACGCATCACCATTTTCAAGCAGCCGATCGGTGTCTGTGCAGCCATCACGCCGTGGAATTTCCCGGCTGCGATGATCACTCGCAAGGCCGCGCCGGCACTTGCCGCAGGCTGCACGATGATCGTCAAACCTGCCGAGCAAACACCGCTTACAGCGCTCGCTCTCGGCGTGCTTGCCGAAGAGGCTGGCATTCCAGCTGGCGTGCTACAGGTGGTGACGGGAAAGGCACGGGAGATCGGCAAGGTGTTCACCGAGAGTGACACGGTGCGCAAGATTTCCTTCACCGGATCGACAGAAGTCGGGCGCGTGCTGATGGCGCAATCAGCCCCGACAATAAAAAAGCTTTCGCTTGAACTCGGCGGCAATGCGCCCTTCATCGTCTTTGACGATGCCAATATCGACGCCGCAGTCGAGGGCGCTGTCGCATCGAAGTATCGCAATGCCGGACAGACATGTGTCTGCAGCAATCGAATTTACGTTCAGGCTGGAATTTTTGACGCCTTTGCGGAAAAACTTGCCGCGAAGGTGAAGGCGATGAAGGTCGGAGCCGGCGTCGAGGAGGGCGTCACCATCGGTCCATTGATCGATGAGGACGCCGTCAAGAAGGTCGAGGAGCACGTCGCCGACGCTGTGGCGAAAGGCGCCAGCATCCTTACCGGCGGTGGACGACACGCACTTGGCGGTACCTTTTTCGAGCCGACTGTCATTACCGGTGCGACACAGGCGATGAAGGTGGCGCGCGAGGAAACTTTTGGGCCCGTCGCCCCTCTCTTTCGTTTCGAGACGGAAGATGAGGTGATTGCCATGGCCAACGACACAGAGTTCGGCTTGGCTGCTTATTTTTACACCGAGAACTTCAGCCGTACATGGCGCGTCGCGGAGGCTCTGGAATATGGAATGGTTGGCCACAACACCGGCATGATCTCCAATGAGGTTGCCCCATTCGGTGGCGTCAAGCAATCCGGTCTTGGCCGCGAGGGCTCCCACTTCGGCATCGATGAATATCTTGAAATCAAATATCTCTGCTCGGCTCTCAGCTGAGACATGATCGGGAGGACACTATGACGATCAATCCCTTCGAGTTTCGAACCGTTCCCTCCATGCAAATCGCGTGGGGCGGAGCTGCAAAGCTTGGTGAAATACTGGCTGTCCGGTTCGCGCAGCGCAAGGCGCTCCTGATTACCGACAGCGGCCTCGTGAAAGCAGGGCTTATTCAACCGATCGCCGACACGCTGTCTTCCAGCGGCTTTTCCGTCGAGATATTCGACAAGGTGGTCGCCGATCCGCCGGAACATGTAGTGGCTGAATGCGTCACATCCGCAAAAGCCTTTGGTGCGGATATCGTGATCGGTCTGGGCGGCGGATCGTCGCTCGACATCGCCAAGCTCGTGGCCGTGCTCCTCGTCTCCGATCAGTCGCTTGCCGAGATGTACGGCATAGGCAACGTCAAGGGATCGCGCGCACCTTTGGTGCTGATACCGACGACTGCCGGCACGGGCTCGGAAGTCACCAACATCTCGATCATCACGACCGGCGAAACCACGAAAATGGGCGTCGTTTCGCCCCAGCTTTACGCGGACTTCGTGCTCCTCGACGCTGAGTTGACTGTCGGCTTGCCGCAGGTCCACACCGCCGCAACCGGGATCGATGCGATGGTTCACGCGATCGAAGCCTACACCAGCAAGCACAAGAAGAACCCGCTCTCCGACTGCCTGGCACGCGAAGCCTTGCGTCTTCTCGGAGACAATCTGGTGGCCGCCTGTAAGGATGGGACGAACCGGCAGGCGCGAGAGGCCATGCTTCTGGGCGCCACGCTGGCAGGCCAGGCCTTTGCCAACTCGCCGGTTGCGGCAGTGCATGCCCTCGCCTACCCGCTCGGAGGCCATTACCACATTCCGCACGGGCTTTCCAACGCGCTGATGCTCGGCCCGATCCTCCGTTTCAACGCCGCCGCTGCCGCGCCGCTTTACGCCGAGCTCGCCGACGTCTTGAAGGTTCCGGGAACCGGTGACGCCGCCACGCGCTCGACAGCCTTCGTTCAGCACATGGAAAAGCTGATGGATGGGAGCGGGGCGCCTCGGCGCCTGCGCGATGTAGGCGTGACCGACAACAGCCTCGCGATGCTGGCGTCCGATGCAATGAAGCAGACGCGTCTACTCGTCAACAACCCCGTCGAGGTCCGCGAAGAGGATGCGCTGGCGCTTTATCGGGAAGCATTCTGATTACCGAACCCATTCAGAAATCTATTCTCAGGGAGGAAACCTTTATGACTGATATCAGGCTCTATATGCTTCAATCCGGAACCTTGAAATGCAAGGTCCACAACATTAAGATGAACCAGGGAGACGGCGCAGATTACGAAATCCCCGTTCCATTCTTCCTGATTACCCACCCGGACGGGCATACCGTCATCGACGGCGGCAATGCAATCGAAGTGGCCACCGATCCACGCGGCCATTGGGGTGGCGTCTGCGATGTCTACTGGCCGGTTCTGGATAAGGATCAGGGCTGCGTCGACCAGATCAAGGCGCTTGGCTTTGACCCCGCGGATGTCAAATACGTGGTCCAGTCCCATCTGCATCTCGACCACACCGGCGCCATCGGACGTTTCCCGAATGCGACCCACATCGTCCAGCGCCGGGAATATGAGTACGCCTTTACGCCGGACTGGTTTGCGGCAGGCGGTTACATCCGCAAGGATTTCGACAAGCCGGGCTTGAAATGGCAGTTCCTCAACGGAGCGGACGACGATCTTTATGACATCTACGGCGATGGCACTTTGACGACGATCTTCACTCCTGGTCACGCGCCCGGCCACCAGTCCTTCCTGGTGCGAGTGCCGGACAGCAAGCCGCTGCTGCTCACCATCGACGCCGCCTACACACTGGATCACTGGGAAGAAAAGGCGCTGCCAGGCTTCCTCGCTTCCACGGTGGATACAGTGCGCTCCGTGCAAAAGCTCAGAACCATTGCAGAGAAGGCAGATGCGATCGTCGTGACAGGACATGATCCCGACGCTTGGTCGACTTTCAAGAAAGCTCCAGAATATTACGGCTGAGCCACTCTATCAGCGGAGATAATTCCCCGCGAGAAGGTTCGAACGCAAAAGCCGGGCGCTGTAGCAGCGCCCGGCTTTTTGAGATTTCACTTTGCGCAGGCCAGCGAGGCGCGCAGCCAGCTGTTACAGCTGAACCTTATCGAAAGCCTTGGGATCGATACCAAGCGCATCGAGATCGGAACCGGCAGGCTTGCGGTGGGCACGCACAGCGGCGGAGACCGAAACGGCGGCGCCGAAAACGGCAAGGGTTTCACTGAAAAACTTACGCGATGTCTTTGCAACCGAACGCATTTCTTTCTCCTTTTGAACTGCCCTAGATATGGTCAAAACCACGCGGATCTACAACTCATGATATAGAGAGGGAGCCATGCGGCGGAGCTCGAACTCCTTTGGATGTCAGCTAAAGCAAATTTGCATGGCTACATCAACGACCCGAAAATCGGGATCGATTTTCGCAAAGCGTGATGCGTAAGTTCAAGACGTTAGAACGTCCTTTTTGGGTCGTAACGGATGGCACAGCGCGCCAAGACGCGACGCTATGCCTACTCTCCAATTTTTGTTAAGTCAGACATCACAAGGGAGACGGACAACATGGCGACCGCGATTTACGGCATCAAGAACTGCGACACGATGAAGAAGGCGCGTAGTTGGCTGGACGAGAACGGTATCGAAACTGCGTTTCACGATTACAAGGTGAAGGGCATCGATCGCCAGCATCTGGAGGCATGGTGCGATGCGGCGGGATGGGAGATGGTGCTGAACCGCGCTGGCACGACTTTCAAGAAGCTCGATGACGAACAGAAAGCTGACCTAACACGTGAAAAGGCCATAGCGCTGATGTTGCAACAGCCTTCGATGATCAAGCGGCCGGTGCTGGAAGCAGAGGATAAGATCGTCGTCGGTTTCAAGCCCGACATCTATGCCAATCTCTTCGGCAAGTAACCCATGTCCAAGACGACGCGTGCAACCCAGATGCTGACGAAAGCGGGCGTGGCTTTCACCACCGTATCCTACGAATACGACCCCAATGCCGAGCGTATCGGTCTTCAAGCAGCCGAATCCATTGGCGAGCCGCCACATCTGGTGTTGAAGACACTGATGGCCGAAGTGGATGGCAGAGCTGTGTGCGTCGTCGTACCGTCGGACCGCGAAGTCAGCATGAAGAAGCTGGCGGCAGCCTTTGGCGGCAAATCCGCCAATATGATGAAGCCTGCCGATGCCGAGCGAGCGACGGGCTTCCATGTCGGCGGCATCAGTCCTTTCGGGCAGAAAAAGCTGGTGCCAACAGCCATCGAGGTCCAGTCCATGGACCACGCCTATGTTTACATGAATGGCGGGCAACGCGGACTTCAAATCCGCCTTTCGCCAAAAGATGCGCTGACAGCTTTAAAGGCCTCAGCTGTGCCGCTCATCGCCGAGTGAGCCACGCCAGCCGGAAGGTGGTTGGCTTTCCCGATGGATGGTCTATTGTCCACCCGTTCAAGCAGACATGTGAAGGCAGATCATGAGCGTTTCCCCTATCGATCCCGTCAAACTCGAGAAACTGGCCGAAGTCGCCGTCAAGGTCGGACTTCAGCTCCAGAAGGATCAGGACCTGGTGATTACGGCGCCGCTTGCGGCCTTGCCGCTGGTGCGCCAGTTGACCAAGCACGCCTATATGGCAGGCAGCGGTCTGGTGACCACCTTCTATTCCGATGAAGAGACGACGCTGGCGCGTTACCGCCATGCAAACGACGCCAATTTCGACAAGGCGTCCAGCTGGCTTTATGAAGGTATGGCCAAGGCATACGCGAATGGCGCGGCACGACTGGCCATTTCCGGGGACAACCCTATGCTGCTGTCCGAGCAAGATCCGTCAAAAGTGGCACGCGCCAACAAAGCCAACTCCACAGCTTATAAGCCAGCGCTTGAGAAGATTTCCAACTTCGATATCAACTGGAATATCATCTCCTATCCAAACCCATCCTGGGCAAAACAGGTTTTCCCCGGTGTGAGCGAGGAAGAGGCAGTCCGCAAGCTGGCCGACGCGATCTTCGCCGCCTCGCGCGTCGATGTCGCCGATCCGGTGGCTGCCTGGGCGGAGCACAATGCCAATCTCGCCAAGCGGTCCAAGTGGTTGAATGGCGAGCGCTTCGCGTCGCTGCACTTCAAAGGTCCAGGCACCGACGTTACAATCGGTCTGGCCGACGGCCATGAATGGCACGGCGGTGCGTCAATGGCAAAGAATGGCGTGACCTGCAATCCGAATATCCCCACCGAGGAAGTCTTCACCACTCCGCATGCGTTGCGTGTCGATGGCTATGTCTCCAGCACCAAGCCACTGTCTCATCAGGGTACGCTGATCGACGACATACAGGTGAAGTTTGAGGCGGGCCGCATCGTCGAGGCCAAGGCTTCGAAGGGTGAATCCGTCCTGAACAAGGTACTCGATACCGACGAGGGCGCGCGCCGTCTCGGCGAAGTGGCGCTTGTGCCGCATTCCTCGCCGATCTCGGCAAGCGGCATCCTCTTCTACAACACACTCTTCGACGAAAACGCCTCCTGCCATATCGCGCTCGGCCAGTGCTACTCCAAGTGCTTTATCGATGGCGCCTCGCTCAGCCAGGATCAGATCAAGTCTCAGGGCGGCAATTCGAGCCTCATCCATATCGACTGGATGATCGGCTCCGACAAGGTCGATATCGACGGCATCAAACCGGATGGCTCCGTCGTGCCAGTCATGCGCAAAGGTGAATGGGCTTAGGAATTCTTCAGGCCTTCGCGTGAACCCGCGAGAGAACCCCGGCAAAGTCCGCCGGCTCCTGCGAAGGGGCCGGCATTTTTTCGCAATGTCTGTCATCTAAGGACCTATGCTCGTCAAAGAAGAGCCCCTTCTTAGACTAAAGTCATAAGTCGAAAGGATCGCTCTTCCTTTCGTTAAAATTCTGTCACTTTGCAGTCAGGTGCATCGCGCCCCAAAAGGGAAGTTCGAGGGGAGTCGAACTGGTGCGATGCGTCTTCTTGATTTCTGTGGAGGACAGACAATGGCACATGTAGCAGCGACGGGCGCAGAAAAAGCGCGCCCCATGACAGCGGAGGAGAAGAAGGTCATTTTCGCCTCTTCTCTCGGCACGGTGTTCGAGTGGTACGACTTTTATCTCTATGGTTCGCTCGCCATCTATATCGGCGCGAACTTCTTCAGCCAGTATCCGGAAACGACGCGCAATATCTTCGCGCTCCTGGCCTTTGCGGCAGGCTTCCTCGTTCGGCCATTCGGCGCTCTGGTCTTCGGCCGTCTTGGCGATATCGTCGGACGTAAATACACCTTCCTCGTGACCATTCTGATTATGGGTTTCTCGACCTTTGTGGTCGGCATTCTGCCAGGTGCCGCGCAGATCGGCATTGCGGCTCCCATCATCCTTATCCTCCTGCGCATGCTTCAGGGTCTGGCACTCGGTGGCGAGTATGGCGGGGCGGCCACCTATGTGGCTGAGCATGCACCGAATGGCCGTCGCGGCTATTATACGTCATGGATTCAGACCACGGCGACGCTCGGACTTTTTCTGTCGCTGGTCGTCATTCTCGGTGTTCAGTTTAGCGTCGGCAAGGAAGCCTTTGCTGCCTGGGGCTGGCGCATTCCCTTCATGCTGTCCGTTATCCTTCTTGGTGTCTCGGTCTGGATTCGTCTGAAAATGAACGAATCTCCCGCCTTCAAGAAGATGAAGGCAGAAGGCAAGACCTCCAAGGCGCCGCTCAGCGAAGCCTTCGGCCAGTGGAAGAACGCCAAGATCGCAATCATTGCGCTCCTCGGCGCTGTCGTTGGCCAGGCAGTTGTGTGGTACACGGGTCAGTTCTACGCGCTCTTCTTCCTCCAGAGCATTCTGAAGGTTGATGGCCAATCGGCAAACATCATGGTCGCCTGCGCCCTGCTACTCGGCACCGGCTTCTTCGTTCTCTTCGGTTGGCTTTCCGACAAGGTCGGTCGCAAACCGATCATCATGGCGGGCCTCGTTCTGGCGATGCTTACCTATTTCCCGCTGTTTAAAGCGCTGACTTGGGCAGGCAACCCTGCGCTTGCACAGGCCCAAGCGTCGGTTCGCGCAACGGTGACCGCAGCACCCGGTGACTGCAAATTCCAGTTCAACCCCACGGGTACGGCGAAGTTTACGACATCCTGCGATATCGCGACCGCGTTCCTCACCCGCAACTCAGTGCCTTATGATGTGGTCGAAGGTCCAGCCGGACAGCCAGCAGTGGTGAAAATCGCTGACGCTACTGTCACCAGCTATGATGCCGTCTCCGCAGGTGCCGATGCAGCCGCGAAGGATCGCGCTTTCCAGAAGCAGATCAACATTGCTCTGCATGACGGCGGTTATCCGCTGGTCCGTGGTGCCGCTCAAGTTCCTGCAGCAAAGCTCGATGCATTCGTCGCTGCAAATCCGGAACTGGCGCTCAACGCAGATGCAGTGCGCGCCACACCTGCCAAAACCGTTCCAGTCGACAAGCTGGTTGCCGACAAGCTGCTGACAGCGGCTGAAGCCAATGGTGCAACCGAGATGGCCGTCTATACGGTGCCAGGCGGCGGCGCATTCACCATGGTTGCCGATCCAGCTGCGGTGAACTGGGTAGTGATTATCGCGGTCCTGACCGTCCTCGTCATCTATGTGACGATGGTCTACGGCCCGATTGCAGCTTTGCTGGTCGAACTCTTCCCCACCCGCATCCGCTACTCTGGCATGTCCCTGCCCTACCATATCGGTAACGGCTGGTTCGGCGGTCTTCTCCCGGCAACGGCTTTTGCGATGAGTGCGGCCAAGGGCGATATCTACTATGGTCTCTGGTACCCGATCGTCTTTGCCGGCATCACGCTCGTGATCGGCCTGCTCTTCCTGCCGGAAACAAAGGATCGCGACATCCATAAGATGGATTGAGCATCCCTCTCACACCCAAAAGAAAACCCGGCGAGACGACCGCCGGGTTTTTTATTAAGGAAAATTTGGAAACTTAGGCCTTGAGGTCCTTCAGTTCTGCGTTGACGCGATCGCGCCAGGCCCGGTTCTGGACCAATGCCGGCGGAAACAGTCCGTCGATAGCGAAGAAGGAGGCCGAGGGATCGCTCGGATCGACGGCGCGGGCAGCGGCAAGGATTTCCTCGCGACGCGGATCGTCGAGAGTTCCACGCTTGTGGATCGAAGCAATCCAGAGTGCGATCACATAGGCAAATTCTGCCGCATCGCGGCCCGCCTCCAGCGTCTCCACCGTCGCTGCGAGAGCACGCTGTGGCAGCTTCTGGCTGGTGTCCATGGCAATCTGGACATTCTTGTGCGCAATGGTCGGATTGGCGAAACGCTCGATAAGCTCGTCCATATAGGCCGGCAGATCGATGCCCGGCACTGGATCAAGCGTCTTGACCGCTGCCTGCATGTGCCGTCTGACCTTCTCGACGAATTCAGGAACGGCCATCACGTCACGCACGAACTCCAGATCATTCAGGATGCCGAGATGAGCAATCATGGTGTGCGGGCCGTTGAGAAGACGAAGCTTCATCTTCTCATAGGGCTCGACGGCCTTTACGAAGACGGCGCCGCCCGCCTCCCAGGCGGGGCGACCTGAAACGAAATTCTCTTCGATGACCCATTGCATGAATGGCTCGGTCTCGATCGAAAGCTTGTCTTCAACACCGAGAAGAGCTTGCGCACGCGCACGGCTCTCGCCCGTCGCCGCAGGCACGATACGATCGACCATGCTGCAGGGGAACGCACCGTTCTCAGCAATCCAACGCGCCAGTTCCGGGTCGCGTCGCTCTGCCATTTCCAGCACGAGGCGACGAACCACATGGCCGTTGGAGGGCAGGTTATCACAGCAAAGCACAGTGTAAGGAGCGATCCCCTTTTCGCGGCGCTTGGCGAGACCTTCGACGAGGAAACCGATCGCACCGATCGGTTCATGCGGATTGGCTAGATCGGCGGCAACGGATGGATGTTTCAGATCAAGGCCCCCTGACACAGGATCAAGACCGTAGGCCTTCTCACTGACCGTCAGGGTAACGATTTTAATGGTTTCGCTGGCGAGATAATCGAGCACATCCGCGCCGCGTTCTGCAGCACAAAGCCAATCCACCGTCGCACCAATGACTTCCGCCGTATCGCCCTTCGCATTGCGCACGATGACGGAGTAGAGACCATCCTGTTCGGCAAGCGCCTCCACCGGATCGGGTGAACGAAGGTTGACGGCAACGATGCCCCAGGGGCCGAACTGCTCTGACAGAGCGCGTTGCGTATAGACGGCCTGGTGGGCGCGGTGGAATGCGCCAAGACCCATGTGTATGATGCCGGGCTGCAGATCTGCTCTGTCATAGGAAGGCAAAGCAACAGCGTCAGGCAATATCATTGAAGAAGACAATCTGCTCATGATCAAATAATTCCGTGAATGGGATGAGAAAGAGTACGCTCGATGCCACGCAGCTCTGCAAGGCCCTTAAGGCGGCCGATAGCCGGATAACCGGGCTGGGCACCACGGGTCGCGTCATCCAGAATTTCCTGTCCGTGATCCGGTCGCATGGGAATTTGATGGTCGGAGAGACCGGCATTCAGGCGACGCTTCTCTTCGGCAAGAAGGGCAGCGATGACGGCAATCATATCCGTGCCGCCTTCCAGATGCTCGTCCTCGAAGAAGGAGCACGGCACAGTG
Source organism: uncultured Agrobacterium sp. (assembly GCA_913777615.1). GTDB lineage: Bacteria > Pseudomonadota > Alphaproteobacteria > Rhizobiales > Rhizobiaceae > Agrobacterium. Next base: position 410,705 of record CAJYTK010000011.1, read on the forward strand.
TCCGTATCACGCGTGACATTGCGCAGATGAACAAAGTGGATGCGATCGGCAAAGCGCTTGGCGATGAAGGGAAGATCGTTATCCTCTCGCGCCCCCAATGAGCCGGTGCAGAGTGTCACACCATTCGCACGGCTATCCACCGCCTTCAGCATATGCGCGTAATCGTCTTGCGTCGAAAGGATACGCGGGAGACCGAGCAGCGGCCATGGCGGATCGTCGCCATGAGCGCAAAGATTGATGCCGACATCTTCGGCCACCGGCACGACCTCGGAGAGGAAATCGACGAGGTTCTGCTGCAACCTTGCCCGGTCGATTCCGTGATAGCTGCGCAGCTTTTCCAGAAGTTGATCGAGCGTGTATCCGTCGGCTGAGCCGGGAAGCCCTGCGCCGATATTTCTGCCAAGCGCGGTAATCTTCGCGTCCGCCATCCCCGCGAAGCGGCGTGCTGCCTCGTCCACCAGCCAATCAGGATAATCGGCAGTGGCATTCGGGCGCTTGAGAATATGGACATCGAAGGCGGCAAAATCGGTCAGGTCAAAGCGCATTGCCTTTGCACCATGACGGGTCTCCCATCTCAGATCCGTCCGGGTCCAGTCCAGCACCGGCATGAAGTTATAGCAGACCGTGCGAATACCGCTGGCGGAAAGCCGGCGAAGTGTTTCCTGCCAGTTGGTAATATGCTGCTTCCAGTCGCCGGTCTGTGTCTTGATGTCTTCCGACATCCACACACTTTCCACCACGTCCCAGTAAAGTCCGCCCGCCTTGATTTCGGCATGACGCTTCTCGATTTCGTCGACGGGCCAGACGTCGCCTGTCGGAATGTGGTGCAACGCGCTGACAATGCCGACAGCACCGGCCTGTGCGGCATCCTGAACCGTTACCCTGTCCACTGGTCCGAACCAGCGCCATGTATGTCTCATGATATTATCCTCTGAATTTAGTGCTGGTCGCTGAAGGTGATCTGCACCTTGCAGGCCACGTGGCGGTCACCGGCCTGTTCAAAGGCCTCGACCGCCTGTTCAAGCGGAAAATGATGCGAAATGATCGGCCGCACATCGATGGCGCGAGAGGAGATCAGCGAGACTGCCTCGGCAAATTCCGCGTGGAAACGTTGTGATCCACGCCAGACGATCTCCTTGCCTACCAAAAGGTTGAGCGGGATGGTGATGTCTCCCGTGACCCCGACCTGTACCAGCGTGCCGCGCGGCTTGATGGCGCTGAAGGCTGAGCGAAGCGCAGGTGCTGCCGCCGAACAATCGAAAACGACGTCGAAGCTTCCCTTGTTCTCCTGATAAGGCGCAAGCGCCTGCGGGTTGGTGGCGACGTTGATCGTTCCTGTTGCGCCCATGGCGGGTGCGCGGGCGACCGCCGCGTCCGCAAGGTCCGTCACAATGATCTCGTCCGCGCCAGCATGTCTTGCGGCGGCAACCGTCAAGAGCCCGATCGGCCCTGCTCCGGTGACGAGCACGCTCTTGCCGGAAAGATCACCGGCCTGTGCGACGGCGTGCAGGCAAACGGCAAGCGGTTCTGCGCAAGCTGCCTCATGCGGGGTTACGCCTCCGGTAAAGGCGAAGCACTGTTTGGCGGATACAACAAGATGGTCGCGAAACATGCCCTGTTCGTGCGGCAGCCGCATGGCGCTTCCCATGAAACGCATGTCGAGGCAATGAATAGGCATACCCTTGAGGCAATAATCGCAAGCACCGCAGGGCTGCGATGGATTGACCGCGACCAGCGCGCCGATCGCAAGATGACTGACACCGGCACCGAGTTGCTCGACATAGCCCGAAGCTTCATGTCCGGAAATGATCGGCTCGCGCACCTGTACCGGCCCAAAACCGCCATCCTGATAATAATGGAGGTCCGATCCACAAATACCGCCGGATGCCATGCGAAGAAGGACTTCGCCTTTCCCTGGCTGCGAATAGTCCTGCGTTTCGACCTTGAGGTCTCTTTTGCCGTAAAGACGCGCCACGCGTGTCAGCATTTCCAGTCGACTTTCTTTGTAGTGTTAGACGAGGTCCGCGCGGCAAGTGCCGCGCGGACCGAAGAGTGTGACCTATCGGATCAGCCCCATTTCCTGCGGCAACCAAAGTGTGATCGCCGGAATGAAGGTGATCAGTATCAGCGCCACGAAGAGAGGAACCAGCCACGGCAGGATTGCTATGGTCGTTCGCTCCACCGAGAGCTTCGCAACGCGTGAGAGAACGAAGAGCACCATGCCAAGCGGCGGATGTAGCAGGCCGATCATAAGGTTCAGCGTCATGATGATCCCGAAATGCACCGGATCGATGTGGAACTGCAAGACCAGCGGCAACAGGATCGGCACCAGAATGGTGATAGCGGCAATCGTATCGAGGAAGCAGCCGACAAACAGCATAAGCAGGTTGACCAGCACGAGGAAAATCCACTTGCTGTCCGTTAGCGTCAGAATTGCCGACGACAGCACCTGCGCTGCCTGGCTGACAGTCAGAAGCCATGCGAAGACCGAAGCTGCCGCCACGATAAACAGAACCGATGCCGTGGTTTCGATCGTGTCGAAGGTTGCCTTCGCCAGTGTCTTGAGGGTCATTGTGCGGTAACGAACGAGACCGAGGAAGAGCGACCAGAGAACCGCAGCAACCGCCGCTTCCGTGGGTGTGAACCAGCCCATCGTCATGCCACCGATCAGTATGACAGGCGTCATCAGCGCCATCACGGCGGAGAAATCGAAGTACCAGTCGCAGAAGATCAGCACCACGAGAGCAATCAGAATGGCAAGGTTCAGAGACAGGCCGAACATAGTCATGACGTAGATGCTGACCGGCACGAGCATGACGATGAAGACTTCGAAAGACGCGCCGAAGATGGTGCGCAAGCTAAAGGGCGTGTCCGACCCCCACTGTTTGACATAGGCGAAGACAGCAACCGTGATCATCATCAATAGCGTCATGACGACGCCCGGAAGGATGCCCGCCATGAACAGCGCGCCGATCGAGACGTTGGCCATCATGCCATAAATGACAAAAGGCAGGGACGGCGGAAAGATAGGACCAAGCGTTGCCGAAGCGGCGGTGACCCCGACCGCAGCTTCAACCGGGTAGCCGTGATCCTTCATGGCCTTGATTTCGATCGTGCCTATACCCGCAGCATCTGCCAGAGCCGTGCCGGACATGCCGGAGAAGATCACCGAGCCGATGATGTTGACCTGAGCGAGACCACCCTTCATCCAGCCTACAAGCGCCACGGCAAAGGAATAGATGCGGCCCGTCACGCCGGCCGAGTTCATCAGGTTGCCGGCCAGAATGAAGAAGGGCACCGCAAGAAGCGGAAAGCTTTCGACGCCCGCGATCATGCGTTGGGCGGCGATGATATCCGGCGCGACGTTGTAAGAGACAATATAGAGCAGTGACGACACTGCCATGGATATGGCGACAGGCAGGCCGACGACCATCAAAACGAGGAAAGAACCGATCAGCAGCAGCATCTCAAATCTCCTCGCTCGTCTGGAATTCTTCCGGCCGCTCCAGAACGGAGAAGCCGCGACGCTGATTGGCCACGAAAACCTGGACCGAGCGCAGGAACATCAGCACAAATGCGCCGAAGACGGTGTAAAAGACAATGTTGCGTGGCAGCGCCACCGTGACCATTTCCTCGTCCGCTACGATCTCCAGATAACGCCACATCAGCCAAGAGCCGTAGGCGAAAAAACCGATGCGGATGACATCGACGAGGATCGCCATGATGCGCGTCAGATTTGGCGGCAGGTAGTGATAAAGCACGTCGACCTGGATGTGGCGCGACATGCGAACGCACATGACCGAGCCGAGGAAGACGACGCCGATCAGGCAGTTGACGGCGATTTCTTCCGTCCACGCGTAGCTGTCGTTGAGAACATAGCGCGTGAAGAACTGGAGGAACACGCAACCCGTCATCATCCAGAAAAGGGCGAGCGTCAGCCAGTCTTCAAAGGCGTAAACGGAAAGGTCGGCATCCGGCGGGGCCTCGTCGAACGTATGGGCAAGTTCCTCGGGCGTGACCTGAGTATGAATTTCCTGCGTCATTGAAATGATCCGGTTGGAGCATCGGCGCAAGCAGCAGGTTCAAGATGCGCTCATCTGCCGGTGCTGAAAACGAGAAGGATAGCGCGGAGCAAGCCCCGCGCCATGCGCGATTTACTGGATGGCGCGGATCGCTTCCCAATCGGCCTTGTTGTATCCGAAGTCTTCGAACTTCACCTTGTCGAGCACGTTCTTTTCGAAGTCGGCCTTGTCGACTTCCGTCACGGTCAAGCCACGCTTCTTGAAGTCGTCAACAAGCGCCACTTCCCTTTCCTCGATGATTTTCGTCGTCTTGGTGGCGGCTTCCTGCATCACGTCGACGAAGATTTTCTTGTCTTCGTCAGAGAGACTTGCCCAGCGCGACTTGGAGATGACCGTGTTGAGGTGGTCAACAATGTGGCCGGTCAGAACGATGTTCTTCTGCACTTCAAAGAACTTCTTCGCCTCGATGGTCGTCAGCGGGTTTTCCTGCGCATCGACGGTGCCGTTCTGCAGCGCGAGGTAGACCTCGGCGAAAGCAATTGGCGTGGTGTTGGCGCCGCATGCGCGTGGCATGGCGAGATAGGCAGGCACGTCGGGAACGCGCATCTTAACCCCGTTCAGGTCGCTGCACTTTTCGATAGGCTTGTTGGATGTCGTGTGACGCGTTCCGTAATAGCTGACCGCCGCAATCACGTTGCCAGTCTTGTCCTCATAGCCCTTGGCCAGGCGCTTGAAGACGTCGCTCTTGGTGTATGCGATCAGGTGTTCTGGATTGCGGAAAATGTAAGGGAAATAGGTCACGCCGATCGGCTTGGAATCGCGTGCGGCAAAGCTAGAGCCGGAAATGATGATATCGACCGTGCCGAGTTTCAGGCCCTGGTTGATATCGGCCTCCTTGCCGAGCTGCGAAGCTGGGAACACATCGATTTTGTAACGACCTTCGGTGCGCTTTTCGATTTCCTTGGCAGCCCAGACAGACTCGGTGTGGAATGGCTCCGTCGTTTCATAGACGTGAGCCCATTTCAGCACGGTCTGCGCCTGCGCAGATAGTGCGGAAGCCATGATGATCGCTGTGGCACCCAGCAAGGTTTTCAATCTGAACGTCATTTCTTGTCTCCTCCCGAAACAGTGTCAGATGTCTCATTCTCTACCGCGCGGATAAACCAAGCGGCATCGTCCCTCCCTCAAGCCTCCTCTCCGAAGCTTTGAGAAAATCTTTTTTGCGATTGGCTGAGATGGCGCTGCATTGCAGCCTTGGCAGCGTCCGGATCATTGGCTGCAATAGCATCGCGGATCACAACATGCTCTTCGAGCGCCAGACGCCATGTGCGCGGCCCCTCGAAATGGCTGGCAAGACGCTCAAAATAGGGCGTCATTCTTCGATCGAAAATGTGGCCGGTGAAGCGATGCAGTGTTCCATTCCCGATTATGTCGGCAATGGCGAGATGAAATGCCCGGTCATTGACCAGCATCTTTACGGCATCGCCAATGGCATCTTCCATGCGCTTAAGATTGTCGTCGAGAAGCGCGACGTGCGATGGCGTCGCCTGCCTCGCCGCCTCTTCGGCGATAGCGCCTTCGATGATGCTGCGTGCCTGAAGGATCTCGAAAGGACCATCGCCTTCATCCGCTGGAAGAGCTGAAGTCGATTTCGGGCGCTGGCTGACATAGACCCCGGACCCCATTCTGATCTGAATATAGCCCTCCACCTCGAGAACGATCAGCGCCTCTCGAACGGTGGGTCGCGAAACGGAAAAGCGTTCGGCGAGATCGCGCTCTGCAGGAAGCTTGGCGCCCTCGGAAATTTCACCCGTCTCGATCAATGTCCTGATCTGATCTGCCACCTGCCTGTAGAGGCGACGCGGCTCCAGCGCCACAAACATGCTGTCTCCTCCCCCAAGGATCAATATTGGTCAAGTGGTCTTACCAATCATCGTCATTAAGGCGGAACAACTACAAAAGTCAACAGGCAAAGCTTTGACCGAAATCGTCCGACCATGCCGCCTCAGGCAAAGGGCAACTCGACATCAAAGCGATTGGACAGCTCAGCGAAGGACTTGCGGGTCGCAGGATCGAGAGCAACGCCATCGCGCACTCTTTGTGCTGCCACCTGCCATTCGCGATCTCCCGGCGCCATCACACGCGCACCATCGCGAGCGGCCGATCCCCGCAACGTATCGACGTAACGCCTCATCGCATCATCGAAGATGGCGCGCTCCAGAAATGCCTCGGGCTTCAGCGCCAGAACGAAAGCTCCCATGCCGCGCGGCGTGGAGAAATCCGGTCCTCCCATGGACGCGATATCGAAACTCAGTTTCATGCCGGTCAAAACAGCACTGAATATTTCCGCGACGCCCGCAAGCGCTGCTCCTTTGAATCCGAACTCGCCGCCGAGCGGCGCAAGCATCGCCGCGGCATCGGCATCGCTGGTATCGAGACCCTTTTCGTCCGATGCTGTCGCATGCGGCAAAGGCTGGCCGAGGCTTCGGTACAGGAGCACGCGATTATAGGGGATGGAACTCGTTGCCATGTCGAGCAGCCAGGGATCAGATCCACCAGACGGAACCCCGACTGCTATTGGATTGGTGCCGTGGAAGCGCTGGGCGCCATCGTGCAGGCGAACGAAGCTATCGGAATTGCAGAACGTTATTCCGATAAACCCTTGCCGCGCCGCCTCTAACGAATAGGCTCCAGCTGGACCGAAGTGCGAGGTATTGCGAATGGCCACAGCGCCAATCCCGAACCCCGACGCCAGCTCGACAGCGCGGTTCATCGCAGTGTATGCGGCTAGCGCACCGTGCGCGTCGTCCGCATCCAGCGTCTCCACCGCACCAAAACTCGTCACCGTCTTCAACTGCGGAGCGCGGTTGATGCGTCCTCCCTGAAGAGCCGTAACATAATGATCAAGCAGACGGACGCCATGGCTGTCCACGCCGTATCGCGTACCGTGCATCATGGCGCGGGTAGCGGCATCCGCAGTCGCCACATCGGCGCCACAGGCGCCAAAGACGGCCCGACAAAACTGGTCGAGCAGCGTCAAAGGCACTTGAGCCTGCGCCTCATCCTGCAGCATAGCGGTTCCCTTTCTAAAAATGTCTCATGCATACACTAGACATCAAATAAGAGACATGCAATCCCTGTGACGGCAAAATCCTGACTGTCGATCAGGGCAAGCTAAGGGATGGTATTAATCAAATGACACGTGTGACGACGGGCATCGCGCCTCGCCTTTACCGGCGGGCCTGCGAGATTCTGGCAGCCGATATTGCCAACGGCGTCATATCGAACGGCTCCCGCTTGACGGAAACCATGGTCGCCAATCGCTTTGGTATTAGCCGCGCTCCCGCACGCCAGGCGCTTGCAGAACTTGAGCGTCTGCATCTTGTGCGAAAATCGGAGAGCCGCGGCTATGATGTCGTGGCAAAAAGCCGAGTCTCAGTCGCAATGGGGGCAACGGATGGTGATTCCCCAATTCTTGCCGATACTACGCGCATTCAGGCGCGATCCAGCTGGGAACTCATCTACGATAATATCGAAATTGAAATCGTGTCGCGCACATCGCTTGCCGACTGGCGGATCAACGAGGCGGTTCTGGCTAAACATTATGGCGTCAGCCGGACGGTGGCACGCGATGTGGTTGCTCGTCTGCAAGAACGCGGCATCGTCCACAAGGACGACAGCGGGCGATGGTATGCCCCGGCACTGACCGCCAAACATATCGGCGAGCTTTATGAGCTGCGCTGGCTTCTTGAACCGATCGCATTGGAAAAGGCAGCGGCAAATCTCCCCAACGGGCTGTTGCTTTCACTGCGCAAGAACGTCGCGGACACTATCCAGTCGGTCGACAAGATCGATGGCGAAACGCTGGACGCGCTGGAACAGCAACTCCATGTCGAGCTTCTGGGTTACTGTGGAAATACGTCGCTGATGCGCGCGATCAGTCTGCCGCAGGCGCTGCTTGTCGCACATCATTTCCTCTATCACTGGACAATGGGGCTTTTCGATAGCGAACCCTTCTTGCCCGAACATCTGGCGATTTTCGATAGCCTTCTTGAAGGAGATATCGATGGTGCCAAAGCCGGGCTGGTGCGCCACCTACAAATTTCCAGAAGCCGCGCGATGATGCGCATCAAGGCTGTCGCTGAAGTCATATCACCCGACGAATTGCCGTATCTCGAAAAGCTGGAGAGCGATTGAGGGCAGCGCATTTCGACAAAACACATACTACCCGATAACCGGAGGAGGGTTATCCATCATGAAAATAGCATCTGTCCACCCGTTCATTCTGCACCTGCCACTCACCTCAGATTCCATTTCGGACTCGACCCATTCCATCACCCACTGGGGCGTCGTTGGCGCCAAGATCGTGACAACGGACGGACTGGAAGGCTACGGCTTCACAGGCACGCATGCCCACCTCGCATCGGATCGACTGATCACATCTTGCATTCGTGATTGCTACGCGCCGCTGCTGATCGGCGAGGATGCCAACGACCATTCAAGGCTGTGGACCAAACTTGCACGTTATCCGTCTCTTCAATGGGTCGGTCGCGCCGGGATCACCCATCTGGCGCTCGCCGCCGTCGATGTCGCACTCTCGGATTTGAAGGCGAAGAAGGCAGGTGTACCGCTCTGGAGCTATCTCGGTGGCGCGCGCACCGACAAGCTCGAAGCCTATAATACCGACATTGGATGGCTGTCTTTCTCAAAGGACGCTCTTCTGGAAGGATCTACACGAGCTGTGGAGCAGGATGGATTTACCCGGCTAAAGATCAAGGTTGGCCACGACGATCCGAATGTGGATATCGAAAGGCTGACGGCAGTTCGCGCGCGTCTGGGCGGTTCGGTGAGAATTGCCATTGATGGAAACGGCAAATGGGATCTGCCTACATGCCAGCGCTTCTGTGCTCTCGCCCGTGATCTTGACATATACTGGTTTGAAGAACCGCTCTGGTATGACGATGTCGGCAGTCATGCCACACTTGCTCGTAACACCGCAATTCCGATCGCACTCGGTGAACAGCTCTACACCGTCGATGCCTTCCGTTCCTTCATAGCGGCAGGTGCGGTTGCCTATGTTCAGCCCGACGTAACCCGCCTCGGCGGTATTACCGAATATATTCAGGTGGCGGATTTGGCACTTGCTCACCGACTGCCGGTGGTGCCGCATGCCGGCGAGATGAGCCAGGTGCATGTCCACTTGAGCTACTGGCACCCCGCCTCGACGATCCTCGAATATATCCCATGGATCAAGAATCATTTCGAGGAGCCCGCGGATGTTCAGGGCGGAATCTACAACCTGCCGCAGCGCCCCGGTGCGGGTACGACCGTGCTGGAAGAAAGCTTCGCCCGCTTTGGCAAAAGCATAGGGTGAGCCGCGTTGCGCGGGATCAGAGCGAGCGATACCCGCGCTTGAAGTAGATCAACGCCTCTTCGCCGTCACCAATGGCAGTATCGACGACATCGCAAATGATGATGTCGTGCGTGCTGCCATCGTGGATGGCGCGGACGCGACAATCGAAGGACGCAAGCGCGCCCTTCAGAACCGGCGCGCCGGTTTGAAGAAAAGTCCACTCACCGCCTGCAAATCGTTCGTCGCTCGGGGTCTTGCCGCCGAAGAGCCGGCTCAAATGTTCCTGATCAGCAGAAAGCGTGTTGACGCAGACCACGGCATTTTCAAACAACATCCTGTGAGCGGACGAGTTGCGATTGATGCAGACAAGGAGGGTCGGGGGATTGTCGGAGACGCTGCAGACAGCGGTGGCGGAAAAACCCGCCCTGCCCGCAGGCCCATCCGTCGTGACGATATTGACTGCGCCGGCAAGCTGCGCCATCGCGTTTCTGTAGTCCAGGCTGCGCTCTTCCGCAGTCTTAATCCCCATTGCGGCTTCCTTCTCACCATCTGACATACGCATCTCAAGCGACTGTTCCTAAAAAGTCGTCAGATACCGGACGTCTGTTCCGCTCCACATTAACGTCTCGAGGCCGCAAGGGAATCGAAAAATCTTCCCGCAGCGAATAAATGCGGACCGGCCTCAATTCGCTATCCCCTAGAGCGCCTTACGTCGTCTTGTTGGATGCACAAACAAAGCCTTACCTTCTTGAAGACGCGCATCGTGATTTTTGCGAAATTTCAAGCCTGATTTTTGCACCGCTATTGGTGACATAAAAAAAGCCCCAGACAACGTCCGGGGCCTTTCATCAGCGATGCTGATCGCGCAGTTTCAGAACTCTTCCCAGCTGTTTGCCTTCAGCGCAGCGTTCCCGTTGAAGGAAGACGCAACGCGATTTACGAGGTTACGGACTGGAGAGCGCTGAGGTGCCGCAGATGGAACGACGGGACGTGCCGAGGCCGCCGTTTGAGCGCTGCGCTGCGAACCCGTTTCGAACGCGCCCACGAGGGAAAACAGCGAATCCGCCTCTCTGGCGAGCGAGTGGCTGGCTGCCGTCGACTCTTCCACCATGGCAGCGTTCTGCTGCGTGCCCTGATCCATTTGGGAAACCGCGTTATTGATTTCCTTGATACCGGTGGACTGCTCACGCGATGCCTCAACGATTGAGAGCACGTTGACGCTGATATCCTTCACCTGCGCGACGATGTGGGTGAGAGCCTCACCCGTCTCACCGACAAGGCCAACACCGTTTTTGACATGATCGCCTGACTTGGCAATCAGTGCCTTGATGTCCTTTGCAGCACTGGCCGATCGTTGGGCAAGCTCGCGCACTTCCTGAGCGACGACAGCAAATCCCTTGCCGGCCTCGCCGGCGCGTGCGGCTTCGACGCCAGCATTGAGTGCTAGCAGATTGGTCTGAAACGCAATCTCGTCGATGACTCCAATGATATTGGAAATCTCTCTTGAAGACGCTTCGATCTCGTTCATGGCGCCGATGGCCTTTGTCACGACAACGCCTGAGCGTTCTGCGTTTTCACGCGTTTCGCTCACGAGGCGGCCGGCTTCCTCTGCCCGGCGCGTCGTATCCGCCACCGTGGTCGTGATCTGCTCCAGCGCCGCGGCTGTTTCTTCGACCGACGCTGCCTGCTGTTCTGTGCGTCGTGCCAAATCGTCGGCAGATGCTCTGATCTGGTTGGAACCCGCCGCGATCCCTTGCGCGTTTCCGCTGACCTTTATGATCGTATCCTCAAGCCGCTCTATAGCACCATTGAAGTCCACGCGGATCTTGTCGAGACGGTCGGCGAAGCTGTCTTGGATGCGGTAGTTCAGCTTGCCATTTGCAAGAGCGCCGAGACCCGCACCGAGCGTATCGACCACGTGCTGCACTTCCGCCGCGTCCTGGGCCTGCCGCGCTTCGCGCTCCAGCCGTTCACGTTCTGTGAGCGATCGGTTGGCCTCGGCTTCGGCCTCGAGCTTGAGACGCTCCTGGGCGTTGGTTTTGAAGACTGCAACGGAGCGAACCATTTCGCCGATCTCGCTGCGGTCCGGTTCAACATCCAATGCCGCATCGGCGCGACCTGCTGCGAGTTCACGCATGGTGCCAACCACGCTGCCGATAGGGCCCGTGATCGAGCGGGTAATGATTGCGGCAAGAACAGCCACGACGGCAAGGACACCAAAGGATGTTAGAATTGATACAGTAAGGCCACGTTGTTCAGACGTCGCAACGCCAGTGGCATAGTCACTCAGTTCCGCACCGACCTTGTCTTCGACCGTCTTGAGAACGTTGATGCGGTCCGTGGTCGCTTTGTACCAAGCCTCTCCGCTGATGCCACTCAACTGGCCACCAAACGGCGCCTGGAGAAGGACAGAGCGCTGCGTATCGACAAGCTTGGCGGCATCGCTGCCAAGTGCAGCCTCCAGCGCTGATTTTTCAGCAGCACCCGCATAGGAATCGAAGATCGAGAAATAGACGCCCTGCATGGCACCGAGGCGAACGAATTTCTGATAGCTTTCAGGATTGATGCTTCCGGTGGTAAAGGCCGCGGTTCCGACGGTTCGTTCCTGGCCCGCCCGTTCCTTCCCTTGCAGGAGTGCAGAATAAGCGATGATCCGATTGGAAATGCGGCTGTCCGACGTCAGAGAACTCATCGATTCGATGAGCTTGATCTGGCTGCCGATCGTATCGGCGAAATAAGCACCGATATCGGCAACGGATGCCTTTAGCGAGTTGATGTCCTGCCGCATGGCGTCAAGCTTGTCGAGCTTTGCTTGCGCGGTGATGGCGAGCTGCATGAAAGCAGGAGAGCCGGCGGCTTCTTCAGTCGTCAGATTAAGCTTTCGAAATCTCGCAATCGCGGCATCGGTCACGAGGCGCTGTTTTTCGAGAAGAGGTCCGAACTCGCCCTGCCCCTTCGCACCCACAAAGCCGGCAGAAGCACCGCGCTCCTTCTGAATTTCGTGGACCATACCACCGATCAGAGGTGCCATGGCTGAGATCTCAGAGACGGAACTGGCTTGAGAGGCAACGTCCAGCCTTCGGAAATTATCTTGGACAACAGCGCCTAGGAGGGCGATTGTTGGGATAGCGGCAACCACGACGATGCGGGTGCTGATTTTCAAGTTCCTGAAAAAATTCACTTTTGCCTCGATCCATCTGAAGACTCTTCGACGGCGCTTGAACGCCTGCGACGACTTTCGTCATGGATGAAGGTAATAGGATAAAATAATTTATTATCGGTTTAATTGCCTAAATGATGATCAGGTGTAACAGCAGTTGATCACATTTTTCATGGCTTAACCAACAGGTAAGGATTGGAGGTGCCTTCCCCTGCGGAGATACTGGGGAAGACGATCCATCGCGAGGCTGTACTGGCCTTAGTCCATCTGAACGTTGGCTTCCTTCACCACTGGACCCCATTTGGCAATCTCTTCGGACACGTGGGTCTTCAGTTCCTCCGGTGACGAACCGACGATCTTGGCGCTGAAATCCGCCATGCGCTTTGCAACGTCTGGATCGGAGAGTGCCGTTTTGGCAGCCTCATTCAGCTTGGCTATTGCCTCAGGCGGCGTCCCGGCCGGCGCGAAAAGCGCGTTCCAAGTGTAGGTTTCGTAACCGGGCACGGTTTCGGCAATTGTCGGCACATCTGGGAAAGAGGAAGCTCGCTCCGCCGTCGTTACACCCAGCGCCTTCAAGGTTCCAGATTTGATATGGGCGGAAGAGGACGGTAAATTGTCGAACATGATCGAGATCTGGTTACCAAGAAGGTCATTCAGGGCCGGACCGGAACCCTTGTAAGGCACGTGCTGCATCTCAACACCGGCCATGCTCTTGAACAGTTCGCCGGAAAGGTGAAGCGGCGTGCCGTTGCCGGAAGAGGCATAAGCGTGTTTATCTGGCTCCTTTTTCAGAAGCGCGATCAGTTCGGCCACGTTGTTGACGGGCAGCTGCGGATTGACCACGAGCACGTTAGGCACGACAACCAGAAGAGAAATCGGCGCGAAATCTTTTTCAGGATCATATGGCTTTGTCTTGAGGATCAACGGGTTGAGCGCATGTGTCGCAACCGTGCCCATCAGGATTGTATAGCCATCCGGCTCGGCACGTGCGACGCGGTCGGCACCGAGATTTCCACCTGCCCCACCGACATTTTCCACGACGATCTGCTGACCAAGAGCATCGCCCATTTTCTGCGCAATCACACGTGCAACGACATCGGTAGAGCCGCCTGCCGCAAAAGGCACGACGAGCGTGATCGCGCGCTCAGGAAAGCCTTCGGCATAAGCAGCCGTGTTAAACGTCAACAAAGCTGCCGCAGATGCAGCAAGCATCAAAGCTGCACGTCGTTTCAAAAATCCAATTGCCATAAAATCTCCTCCACACGGCCAACTGGCCTGGTACGCATAGTACTGAAAGCAACGTCCGCATCAACCTGTACATGCGTTGGGCGAAGAGTCTCGCTTCAAATTGTTACAGAATACACGTACTGCGCGTCTTTGAAGTCTTGAGTGACCGTGCCCGGAAACAAAAAACCCGCCGTGAAGCGGGTTTTCAGTGCCACAGTATCGAGGGCGGGTTATGCGCGAAGCAAGCCGCCCGTTGTCTTTTCGACATTCCCGACGATCTTCGCGGTCAAGGCCTCAAAGTCCTCGTCGGTCAATGTCTTGTCCACCGGCTGGATCTGAACTTCGATCGCGATCGACTTCTTGTTATCACCAAGCGACGCGCCTTCGAAGACGTCAAAGACATTGACTCCGGTGACGAGCTTGCGATCAGCACTGGTAGCTGCCTTGATGATGGCGCCCGCTTCGATAGACTTGTCGACCACGAAGGCGAAATCGCGCTTTACGACCTGGAAAGGTGAAAGATCCAGGGCTGGCTTGGTACGTGTCGCCTTCTTCTTCGGTTCGGCCATGGCGTCGAGATAAATCTCAAAACCGCAATAGGCGCCGGAGACATCGAGTGCGCCCAAGGTCTTCGGGTGGAATTCACCGAAATAACCGAGAATGACCTTCGGGCCCATCTTGATCGTGCCGGAACGGCCGGGATGATACCAGGAAGGGGCACCAGCCTCTATCTGAACATTGGCCATTGGCAGACCGCACGCCTCGATCACTGCCAGCGCATCTGCCTTGGCATCATAGACGTCGACAGCCTTGCCGCCGCCCTTTGTGGCGTTCGACCACATGCGGCCTGCACCGGCAAGCGAGGCCGTGCCGCGGCGAACACCACCGGCAACGCGACGCTGTCCTTCCGGCGTATCGCTTTCATAGGTGCCGGACACTTCGAAGATGGCGACATCGCCATAGCCCTTGTCGGAATTACGCTGTGCAGCAGTCAAAAGGCCGGGAAGCAAAGATGGCCGCATGTCCGACATGTCGGCCGCGATCGGGTTGGCGAGCTTCAACGCGGGCGAACCGCCACCGAAGAGCTTGGCCTGCGCTTCCGGAATGAAGGACCATGTGACAGCCTCCAGCATACCGCGGCTGGCAAGCGCGCGGCGTGCGGTGCGCGTGCGGATTTGCAACGTCGTTAGAATGCGACCGTTGACGGCACCAAGGTTCTCAAGCGGTTCCGGCTTGATGTTATCCACGCCATGGATACGCATGACCTCTTCCACCAGATCCGCCTTGCCATCGACGTCCGGACGCCATGATGGCACCGACACGGAAACACGCTCGCCGGAGCCTTCGATGCCGAAACCGAGACCTTTGAGGATAGCAAGACTTTCTTCCGCCGAAACCTCGAGACCCGTCAGGCGCTTTACCTCGGAGAGTGGGAAATCAATCCACTTCGGCTCGAAGCCCTTGTAGCCGACGACCTTTGCTTCTCCAGCCGAACCACCGCAAAGCTCGAGCACCAGCTCCGTCGTGCGCTCGAGGCCCGGCACCATATATTCCGGATCGACGCCGCGTTCGAAACGATAGCGCGCATCGGTGATGATGCCGAGAGAACGGCCCGTCTTGGCAATATTGATCGGATCCCAGAGCGCCGACTCGATCAGCACGTCCACAGTGTTCTCGTCGCAGCCGGAATGCTCGCCGCCCATGATGCCACCGATGGATTCAAGCCCATTGTCGTCAGCAATCACCACATTGTTCGGACCAAGCTTATATTCGCGCTGGTCGAGAGCGAGAATGGTTTCGCCTTCCTTTGCGCGACGCACGACCAGATCACCCTTCACCTTGGCGGCGTCGAAGACATGCATCGGACGGCCCTGATCGAAAGTCATGTAGTTGGTGATATCCACCAGCGCATTGATGGGGCGAAGACCGATGGCAAGCAAACGCTGCTGCATCCATTTTGGGCTCGGACCATTCTTCACGCCGCGCACGATACGAAGCGAAAAGCCAGGGCAAAGTGCTGCATCATCCAGCTCGAGTTTGACGTCGACCGGCGTCGAACCCTCGACCTTGAAGCTCGGCGCAGGCCGTGTCTTCAGCGTGCCGAGACCGGATGCCGCCAGATCGCGGGCGATGCCGTGGATCGAGGTGCAGTCCGGGCGGTTCGGCGTGAGATTGATCTCGATGACCGGATCATCCAGCCCCGCATAGGAGGCGAAGGATGTGCCGACCGGCGCATCGTCCGGCAGGTCGATAATGCCGTCGTGATTGTCGGACATGTTGAGCTCCTTCTCGGAGCACATCATGCCGTGACTTTCGACACCACGGATCTTTCCGACAGACAACGTTACATCGATTCCCGGAACATAGGTGCCAGGACGCGCCAGAGCGCCGACGAGACCGGCCCGCGCATTCGGCGCGCCGCAGACGATCTGCACAGGCTTGCCGTCACCGGCATCCACCGACAACACCTTCAGGCGATCTGCCTCGGGATGTTTTTCCGCCGACAGGATCTTGGCGATGACAAAAGGCTTGTAAGCGGCCTTGTCGTCAACGTCTTCGACTTCAAGACCGATGGCCGTCAGGCGTTCGCAGATCTGCTCCAGAGAGGCATCGGTATCGAGATGCTCTTTCAGCCAGGAGAGTGTGAATTTCATAACATATACTCCTCGACTTGACCGATCAGACGCTCAGACCGCCGAACAGCGTCGGCATGTCGAGCGGGCGGAAGCCGTAATGGTTCATCCAGCGAACATCGGCGTTGAAGAAATCGCGCAGGTCCGGCATGCCGTATTTCAGCATGGCGATGCGATCGAGACCCATGCCCCAGGCAAAGCCCTGATACTCATCCGGATCGAGACCGCCGGCGCGCAGCACATTCGGGTGCACCATGCCGCAGCCAAGGATTTCCATCCAGTCCTTGCCTTCGCCGAACTTGACGATCGGCCCGGAACGGTCGCACTGGATATCGACCTCGAAGCTCGGCTCGGTGAAAGGGAAGAAGGACGGGCGGAAGCGCATGACGACACTGTCGACCTCGAAGAAGGTCTTGCAGAACTCCTCGAGGATCCAACGCAGGTTTCCGACATGCGCCTTCTTGTCGACCACCAGGCCTTCGACCTGGTGGAACATCGGCGAGTGGGTCGCGTCCGAATCCTGGCGGTAGGTCTTGCCGGGAATGACGATGCGGATCGGCGGCTTCTGCGCTTCCATGGTGCGCACCTGCACCGGCGAGGTGTGCGTGCGCAGCACCTTGCGTTCACCCTTTTCATCCGGTTGGAAGAAGAACGTGTCGTGCATTTCGCGCGCCGGATGGCCTTCCGGGAAATTCAGGGCCGTGAAGTTATAATAGTCGGTTTCGATATCCGGACCTTCGGCAATGGAAAATCCCATATCTGCAAAGATTGCGGTAATCTCATCGACGATCTGGCTGATCGGATGGATGCGACCGCGCTCGGCCGGAGACTGACGGACTGGCAAGCTCACGTCGAGCGTTTCGGCTTTCAACCGCGCTTCGATCGCTGCGTCCTTCAACTCGCTCTTGCGGGCGGTCAGGAAATCCGTCACTTCCGTCTTCAACTGATTGATGGCGGCACCACGCGTCTGGCGTTCCTCCGGCGTCATGGTGCCCAGTGTCTTCAGCAGCTCGGAGACCGAACCTTTCTTGCCAAGTGCCGACAGGCGCACAGCCTCGATGGCCGCCTCGTCTGCGGCCGAGGCGATGTCCGACATCAGTTGCGATTTCAAAGTGTCCAGTTCAGTCATCTTTTCCTGCCTTGCCAAAGGTCTTAGCCTCGGCATCGGTTTCAACAGCATTCTTTAGAAAGTCGGTCGCCACGATAAAGCGTCGCAGATCACTACCCATCTGGACGCGCCCGATCAACCGGGCGAGAGGCAAAAATCGGCTGAGCACACGCACCAGACGGCGCAATTCATCGATCGTGGCCTGCGGCGCATTGGCTGTCCATCCGCGATAGGCTGCACCAAGCGTTTCTTCGCGCTTTTCGGCAAAGGCGCTAAGCGGCAAAAACAACAGCCAGAGATCGCGTGCCTGGGCGCTGGCAAGTGGCATGACGGCCTGCGGCTCTTCTTCGAAATCCATAAAGCCGATACGGCCCTCTTTGAGGAAAAAGTCACGAATATGCGGCCGCCCATGACACAGGCCGGCAGCATGGAGTTGTCCGAGCGTCTTGGCCGATTGAACCAGAAGCTGATCGGGATCGCCCGCTACTGCCTTGTGCGCGATGATGCCTTGTATCGTCTCTCCCACATCTTCCAGCACGATTGCCGTATCGGAGGAGTAGATGATGGCAGGCACGGTAAAGCCTGCGTCGCGGAACTCGATCATCCGGCGCTTCTCGCGCCCCATCATCTCGACGGGTGACAGGATCGGCGACGGCCTCAGGAAAGCATAGGGCAGAAGGCGACCGGCCAAACCCTGTAACTTGCCCCACCATCGCGGTTCTTCCGTGCCTTGGCGCTTGATCCAGACGGCGCCAGAACTCAGCTCCAGTCTCTGGATGCGTCTTTCGCTCATTAACAGGGTCTGCATAAGCGCAGCAATATCGGCGTCCTCCAAGTGAACGTGGAAGCCCTGTTCTCTCTCGCTGGCAGTGGCAGCCTGAAGCATGATGTTCCCGTTGGCGCATCGCGGCGCCCCAGAGCGCTCCCTATGGACGGAAGCCATTCCAAAAGTAAAACCCGCCCCGGTTGCCCGGCGCGGGTTTCGAATGAACAACAATTTGTCCGCGCCGTAATTACTTTACAGCGGATTCAAACTCGTTGGCCGTACCGGCATCCTTGAGGTACTCAAGAGCCTTCTTCGCAGCGTCGACGAGCGCGCCGAAAGCTGCCGGCTCATGGATAGCCATGTCGGACAGAACCTTACGGTCGACTTCGATGCCAGCCTTGTTCAGGCCGTCGATGAAGCGGCCATAGGTCAGGCCGAATTCGCGAACAGCAGCATTGATACGCTGGATCCACAGAGCGCGGAAGTTGCGCTTGTTGACCTTGCGGTCGCGGTAAGCGTACTGCTTGGAACGATCAACCGCCGCCTTTGCTGCGCGGATGGTGTTCTTGCGACGGCCGTAGAAGCCCTTCGCAGCCTTGAGTGTCTTGGTGTGCTTGGCGCGGGAAGTTACGCCACGTTTTACGCGTGCCATGTCATGATCTCCTTAAAGTGTCCAAAAATGCGGAAAAGTCTTAGAGACCGTTCGGCAGGTAGTTCTTGACGACCTTTTTGCCGTCAGCTTCGGCCAGAACCATGGTTCCGCGCGCGTCGCGAATGAACTTGTTGGAACGCTTGATCATGCCGTGGCGCTTACCGGCGGCGGCTGCGAGAACCTTGCCGGTGCCAGTGATCTTGAACCGCTTCTTAGCAGCGGATTTCGTCTTCATCTTGGGCATTTTGCTACTCCGTTATTTTGTATCGAAACAGGCAGACGAAGCCCGCTTCAAGCTATTCAGGAACGGCCACGGCATGCCCTGCCGGACCGTTCGGACGCGCGCTTATAACCGCAGTTATGAAAAAGCGCAACGGGGAAGCAGAACTTCCCCTGCGAGGGTGGAAAACGCCAGCTTCTATACCAGCGCGCCCAGGCATTACTTCGGTGCAAGCACCATCATCATCTGGCGGCCTTCGAGCTTCGGCTCAGCTTCCACCTTGGCAATTGCCACGGTGTCTTCCTTGACCTGCTGAAGCAGCTTCATGCCGAGTTCCTGGTGGGCCATTTCGCGACCACGGAATTTCAGCGTTACCTTAACCTTGTCGCCTTCTTCAAAGAAACGGCTGATCGCCTTCATCTTCACCTCATAGTCATGGGTGTCGATGTTCGGACGCATCTTGATTTCCTTGACCTCGACGATCTTTTGCTTCTTACGCGCTTCGGCCGCTTTCTTCTGGGTCGAATATTTCAGCTTACCGAGATCGAGAATCTTGCATACAGGCGGTTCGGCGTTCGGCGAAATCTCGACAAGATCAAGACCGGCCTCTTCCGCCATCTTCAACGCCTGATCCGTCGGCATCACGCCGAGGTTCTGGCCTTCTTCATCAATCAGCTGAATTTTGGGAATTCGAATTTCCCTGTTTGAGCGCGGGCCTTCCTTGACGGGGGCATCGGCTTTGAACGGTCTGCGAATGGTCGTATTCTCCTGATCTGTTTCGGGATCGCGTCGGCAAAAACAGCTTGTCGGTGCAAATGGCGGAAATGTCGTGAATGCCGCCGCGAAGTCAATAGCATGCCTTTGCAAAAAAATCACCTCCTCTCGTGGTTTTTACGAATCTGTTCTACAGGGGAGAAAGAAACGACAGGAGATTGAGATGAGCGACGCACACCAAGCCCCACACTATATTGTCGTTGGCCATGGCGACGCCGCACGCGAAATTGCGATCGTGTCCCGGTCGGCGTCAACGTCGGATCACCGCCCTGCCCTCGTCTGGCTGGGTGGCTATCGCTCAGACATGACCGGTACAAAAGCCGTCGAGCTCGATCGCTTTGCCGAGCAGGAGCAGCTTGCCTGCATCCGCTTCGATTATTCGGGCCATGGTGTTTCGAAGGGCGACTTCAAAAAGGGCACTATTTCCCGTTGGCTGGAGGAATCGCTTGCCGTTCTCAATGATAAGACACCCGAAAGCGTCATTCTCATCGGCTCGTCCATGGGCGGATGGATTGCGCTGCGCCTGATCGAAGAGTTGCGCAAGCGCCAGGATGGACCGAAGGTGGCAGGCCTCGTCCTCATCGCTCCCGCGCCGGACTTCACCGCTGAACTGATAGAGCCAAACTTGACGGAGGCTGAAAAGGCATCGCTTATCGAAAACGGTTACTTCGAGGAGCCATCGGAATACAGCCCCGAGCCCAACATCTTCACGCGCGATCTGATGACGGATGGTCGCAACAATCTGGTTTTAAAGGGCGTGATCGATACGGGTTGTCCAGTCCACATTCTTCAAGGCATGCGCGATGAAGACGTGCCGTATCAACATGCGCTGCGGCTGATGGAGCACCTTCCCGCAGATGATGTTGTGCTCAGCCTTATCCGCGACGGCGACCACAGGCTGTCTCGGCCTCAGGATATCGAGCGGATGCTCGCGGCGGTCAAAAGCCTTGTAGCCTAGAGCGCCGAGCGCCCTAAAGACCCCAGCACGCTCTACGGGTTTGAACCGACGCCCGCTCTTTCCGAAGATCGATGTCGGTTCTAGGGACTGCGCCGTGAGCATTTCGGCAACGCTCTTAACC
Organism: uncultured Agrobacterium sp.; assembly: GCA_913777615.1. Lineage (GTDB taxonomy): Bacteria > Pseudomonadota > Alphaproteobacteria > Rhizobiales > Rhizobiaceae > Agrobacterium. The sequence goes on from CAJYTK010000011.1 coordinate 431,699, forward strand.
ATATTATTCATCTTGCATTCATGGAAGCCCTGCTCCCAATTGACACTTACCCCTGATCTCTCTTAACACTTTATTAAGACTTCAAGGGACGGGTTTGATGATGAATGCATCGCAGGCACGGGCGCTGCTTTTTGCAGTTGCGGCCGGACTACTTTCTGCTGCCTCGGTGCAGGCCGAGAACAAAGGCAGCCCTGCCATGGTAACGGGTGGCATTACGTCCCAGCCCATTGGTCATTATGAGTTCTGCCAGAGATACGCAGCGGAGTGCGACATTCGCAGCAAACTCACACCGCCACCGCGCGTCACCGAATATGGCTGGACCGTCATTCGTGATATCAATACCGAGGTGAACACCACCATCGTCGCCATGACCGACCAGGAAGTCTATGGCAAGGACGAGTATTGGGAATATCCCAAGACCGCGGGCGACTGCGAAGATTTTGTACTTCTCAAGCGCAAGAAGCTGATCGAAAAGGGCTTTGCCGTTTCCGACCTTCTGATCACCGTGGTTCGCAAGCCGGATGGTGAAGGTCATGCAGTGTTGACCGTTCGAACCAACAATGGCGACTTCATTCTCGACAATCTGTCGAATGAGGTGAAGCTTTGGACGGACACCAATTACACCTATCTGAAGCGCCAGGCCTCCTTCAACACGGGTCGCTGGGTTTCGATCGAAGATGGGCGCGATGTTCTGGTCGGCGCACTGCGCTAAAGAAACCGCATCGACAAAAACCTGAAAGCACGATCATTGACGCATAGAACGCGATGTCCTCTCTGAGGCGTCGCGTTTTGCTTTGAGATGCGGCACGGCTGACCAGCCCAATGTCGAACCAGCAGCGGCCACAAGAATGGCGACCACACCGGCGATCTGTAGTGGCTGCAGATGATGCCCAAAGGCGATACGATCGATGATGATCGCCGCCACCGGGTATATGAAGGACAGGGAGCCGGTCAGGTTGGTCGGCAATTTCTGGATTGCGCCGTAGAGCAGAATATACATCAGCCCGGTATGAACGACGCCCAGCGTCAGCAAAATTGTCCATGCTTGCGCCTCGATGCGAGGCCCATGTGCCGAAAATGGCAGGAGGAGAAAAATACCGGTTGCCACCTGAATGAGCGCGATCAATTGCGGCGGAAGGCCTTTCAGCGTCTTGGCGATGATGGCGGCCACGGCGTAGAAGAACGCCGCTGCAAGGGCAAGCGCGATGCCCGCGACATAGTTTTCGCCGGAATATCCCGCACCGGGCTTCGCATAGATAATCGCAAGTGTGCCGAGAAACGAAATGACGAGCCACAGCAGTTTATTGAGCGTCAGCTTCTCAGAGAGAACGAGTGCGCCCAAGGCAACCAGCATAAAGGGCTGAGTGTTGTAGACCGCGGTCGCGATCGAAATCGATGCGCGTGGATAGGCGGCGAACAAAAGCAGCCAGTTCGTGACAATCGCGACACCACCGAGCACTGCCAGACCAGCTTGCCGACGTGATATGAGGCCAAGCCGAAGAAATCCCATCCCCGCACAAATCGGCAGCAGGACCGCCGCGCCGAACACGCAGCGCCAAAACACGACGCTTGTAACGGGCTGACCGGACAACACCACAAATAACCCGATCGTTCCCGAAATCACCATCGCGCTTGCCATCTCAAGAACGCCGCGCATCTTTTCAGTCATTGTGAGCCCCTCATTGCCATGCGAGGATTTTAATGGACCCGATCGGATATTGCCTCTATTCTTAAGAGGCAAAACCTGGATATGTCCTATCAAAAGAAGGTTTTTGGCGACCCGAGCTTTGAAAGGAAAATCCAGTGCTCGACGATGTCGATAAGCGCATTCTTGAGCTTCTGTCACGCGACGGGAGAATGTCGGTCAAGGATCTCGCGCAGAATGTGGGGCTATCTGCGCCGAGCACGTCGGACCGGATCAGACGCCTGGAAGAGCGGGGCGTTATTCGGGGCTTTACCGTGGAAGTCGACCCGGAGAGTATCGGGTTCACGCTTCAAGCCATCATTCGTGTCCGCCCGTTACCCGGAAAGCTGCATGTTGTTCAGCAACTCATCGAGCAAATCCCTGCGATTTCCGAATGTGACAAGGTGACGGGAGATGATTGCTTTATTGCGCGTCTGCACGTCCGGTCTATCGAAGAGTTGGACACGATCCTCGACCGGATCGCCGATAAGGCGGAGACCAACACGTCGATCGTAAAGTTGCAGCCGGTCAAACGCCGGCTGCTTCCTCTCGGATGAACGTCACCCGTGACCGATGATAATGCCAGCCGCCAAGACCAGAGAGCCACCAAGCACCACCTGAAACACGGCGCGCAAGAACGGGGTTTCCATGAACCTGTTCTGGATGAAGGCGATTGCCCACAATTCAATGAACACAACGACGGCGGCAATCGCGGTTGCGGTCCAAAAATGCGGAATGAGGTAGGGAAGCGCGTGCCCGAGACCGCCGACAGCGGTCATGATGCCGGATGCGAGGCCGCGCTTTAACGGCGATCCGCGGCCCGAAAGCTTGCCATCATCATGCGCCGCCTCCGTAAAGCCCATGGAGATGCCAGCACCGACGGACGCGGACAGGCCGATCAGAAACGTCTGCCATGTATCCTGCGTGGCAAAAGCTGCGGCGAAGATTGGCGCAAGCGTCGAAACCGAACCGTCCATCAGGCCCGCAAGACCCGGTTGCACATAGGTCAGCAGGAACTGTCGCTTGGCGGTTTCCTCTTCGTCCGCACGTGCATCGTCCGGCAGATGCTTTTCTCCGAGCATACTGGCAATGTCCTCATGCCCCCGCTCAGCCTCGGCCAGATCGCCAAGGAGCTTTCGCGTCTGCGCGTCCGTGACGTGACGGATAGCCTCGTCGTAAAACCGGATAGCTTGCTGCTCCATCTCTTCGGCCTGCTCGCGGACATGCTCAACCGTCAAAGTCTTCACCAGCCAGTCCGGTTTGCGTTCGTAAAAGCCACGGACATGTTCACGCCGGATCAGCGGAATGACATCGCCAAAGCGCTGCTTGTGCATGTCGATCAGGACATTGCGATGCGCATGCTCCACCTCGGCCATATCATCGAAAATCTTGGCGGATTGCGGATATTGCTCCCGCAGATGGTCCGCATAAGAGCGGTAGATTCTTGAATCGTCCTCCTCGGAAGAAATAGCGAGTGCTAGGATTTCCTGCTCGTTGAGGGATGAAAAAGGGCGCTTGGAGGAGGAGAAGAGGCTACGAAACATGGGACCATCCTTTTAGAATGGTTCTAATTACTGCGATTGAAAACTTTCTTCAAGGGGTTTTAGAATAATTCTAAATGTGGTTTTCGCTCAGTCAGGAGCGGGCTTGATCAATGACTGTCGTAACACGGCATCCACTTTCATGACCTTTTGAAATGACAACGGATCCGCAATCGGCAACGGAAACATCACGCCGGCTGAGCGACCATCGACATGCCCCGCGATTTTAAGTCGAGCATCCGGGTTAGGCCAACAATGTCCCGTGAAGGCGAGCCCAGCGTAGCATCAATGGCGATCGGTCGGAACATTGCTCACTGTCCGGCATTCCCTGTTAAGCAATGCCGCATTCAGCTGTGTTGAGTCTCCATCATAAAATTCCGAGAGTGCAATGCCGACATCAGAACAGAAAATCCGTTACGCAGTGGTCGCCGGAGGCCAGATATCGCAACAAGCATTCATGCCCGGCATCAAGCAGACCGACAATTCAGAGCTCGTAGCGCTCGTCACCGGCGATCCGGTGAAAGCAGACAAGCTTGCAGGGCTCTACGGCATAAAGGCCTGGTCCTATGAGCAATATGACGAATTGTTGAGATCCGGAGATATCGACGCGGTTTACGTGGCGACCCCGAACTTCCTCCACGCCCCATTCGCTGTTGCCGCTCTTGAGGCCGGCATTCACGTCCTGCTGGAAAAGCCGATGGCGTCGAGCATAGAAGAGGCAGAGCAAATTCTGGCGGCACAGAAGAAAAGTGGTACCAAGCTCATGATCGCATACCGTCTTCATCATGAACCCGGAAACGTCGAGCTCTTCACACGGGCCGGTCGGGGCGATTTCGGTGAGCTGCGTAGCTTTTCCTCGACCTTCGCGCAGAATGTTGCCGAAGAGAATTCCCGTGGTCACAATGGTTACTGGTGTGGGCCGGTGCCGGATATGGGCGCCTATCCGCTTAATGCCGTGCGCAACCTTTTTGGTGACGAACCAATCGCAGTTCACGCGGTCGGGACAAAGACTCGCGATCGCGGCTTCAACTTCCATGATACTGTCGCAGTCACATTGCTCTTTCCGCAGCAGCGCACCGCCCAGTTTACCGTGAGCTATGCCACTGCTTCGGCCGAAAACTTTACCCTGGTAGGAACGAAATCTACCATAGAAGCCTCACCCTGCTATATGTTCGGTCCTTCTATTGGCATCGCCTATCGGGAAATCACAGAGGATGGCGAGCAGGAACACACTTTCGAGCCCGTAGACCAATTCGGTAATGAGACGCAGTATTTCTCCAATTGCATCCTCAACGACACAAACCCTGAAGCCGACGGTGAAGAAGGTCTGATGGATATGCGTGTTCTGGCCGCTGTCGAGAAATCGCTCGAAACTGGCGAGACGATAACCTTGCCCGCCGCTTCACGATCGCGACGCGTCGCAGCAGACCAAGCTCTTCATCTCGCTCCTGCTGAACAGCCATCGGAAGACGAGATGATCAACATCGTTCCACAGTCGAAGTGATAGTAGTCTTGGCGCCTCGCGACGGTATCGCAAGGCGCCAGACACAATGGTAAATTAGCCGGCTAAATCATGTATCGCGGATAAATGCCCAGAGCGTCTTGCCATGACGGTCTGACATAAGAAATAACCTGAAACTCAGAGATCCAGGCCAAGCAATTGCTGTATGCCATTATGGAACTGTTACGGAAAAGGTGTCAGAAGCTTGGTGGCGTACACGCACTGATCACCTCACATGGCACAGGCCCGACGCACCGAAAAATATGCGGCCGTCTACTCTCGAAATAATAGGCATCACCCGGCCCAAGAATACGACGCTCGTCATCCACAGTGACCTCAAGTCGGCCTGAAAGCACGATGCCACCCTCCTCCCCATCATGCACCAGAGGCACACGGCCGGTACTGGCGCCAGGCTGGTAGCACTCTTTGAGTATCTGCAGGCTCCTTCCAAACAGGTTGTCGCCAATCTGCCGATAGGAAATCGGACCTTTGCCAATCTCAACTAGTTCCTCGGCAGCATAAAAGGCCTTCCGCGGCTTGTCTGGCTCGAAGGCGAAGAACTCCGCGAGACCGATCGGGATACCGTCCAGTATCCGTTTCAAGGCGCCCACCGACGGGTTGGCCGAATTGGACTCGATGAGAGAAATCGTCGAGTTCGTCACCCCTGCTCGTCGCGCCAATTCCCGCTGCGACAACTTGTGCATCGACCGAAGATGACGCAATCTGTTGCCAATATCGACGCTCATTGAAATCTCCGCGTTTTACATGTTCGGTATAGCGCAAACATAGTCCCTTCCTGCCTGCGAAAACAATAGTTTAGAGAGAAACAGAAAAGGACTTGTTTGCAGCCATAAAGTCGCGGATGGATGCATCATCCAAGTCAAGGGGACCCTTATGGACCATCAAAGCAAATCCAACATGCCAAACCTTTCCAATTTCTGGATGCCATTCACGGCGAACCGCCAGTTCAAGGCGTCACCTCGTCTGCTGGCAAGCGCTGAAGGCATGTACTACACCGATATTGACGGCAATCGGATTCTCGATGGAACCGCAGGTTTGTGGTGCGTCAATGCAGGACACGGACGCAAGCGGATTTCGACAGCCGTCGAACGTCAGCTCTCAACGATGGACTTTGCGCCCACCTTCCAGATGGGTCATCCGATTGCCTTTGAGTTCGCAGAAAAACTCGCAGCCCATGCGCCGGGCGGTGCCGCAGCGGAACTCGACCGCGTTTTCTTCACCGGTTCCGGATCGGAATCCGTCGATACAGCCCTGAAAATTGCCATCGCCTATCAGCGTGCCATTGGACAGGGTACTCGGACACGGATCATCGGTCGCGAAAAGGGCTATCACGGCGTGGGCTTCGGCGGTATTTCCGTGGGCGGTCTTGTCAACAACCGCCGCGTCTTTCCGCAAATTCCGGCAGATCATATGCGTCATACGCTCGATGTCGAGCGCAATGCCTTCAGCAAGGGACTTCCCCAGCACGGCCTGGAACTTGCCGAAGATCTGGAGCGTCTTGTCGCTCTGCATGGGGCCGAAACCATTGCCGCAGTGATCGTCGAACCTATGTCCGGGTCGGCGGGTGTGGTCCTTCCCCCGAAGGGATATCTCGAGCGATTGCGCGCCATTGCCGACAAGCATGGCATACTGGTGATCTTTGACGAAGTCATTACCGGATTTGGCCGTCTCGGGCAGCCATTTGCCACAGATTACTTCGGCGTCGTCCCTGACCTGGTAACGACTGCCAAGGGCATTACCAACGGCTCGATCCCCATGGGTGCGGTCTTTGCCAAGCGTTACGTCTATGACGCGCTGATGCATGGCCCGGAAAACCAGATCGAACTTTTCCACGGCTATACCTATTCGGGCCATCCTGTCGCTTGCGCTGCGGGCATTGCGACGCTCGAAATTTACGAGGAGGAAGGTCTTCTCACTCGCGCGGCATCCCTGGCTCAGAAATGGGAAGACGCACTGCATGGATTGAAGGGCACGCGGCATGTCATGGATATCCGCAACCTCGGTCTGGTCGGAGCAATCGAGCTTACCCCTCGCGATGGCGCTCCTGGAACCCGCGCCTACGACGTCTTCGTCGACTGCTTCAAGAAAGGCCTCCTCGTTCGTGTCACGGGAGATATCATCGCACTGTCTCCGCCTTTGATCATTGAGGAAGAACAGATCGACACAATCGTCTCGACAATCGCCGACGCATTGCAGCGCGCTGCATAATATAAGCTATGGCTGCCATCCGGGGCGACATCGCGTCCCGGATGGTCAAAACATCCATTTTTTATCTAAATTTTAATAAATTCATCCCGTTGTTTTTTAATGAGAAAAATCTCGATACCAAAGCTAAATCACGCTTTGCTTTCCACACTTCGTATAGCCGGGTTGGATAAATATGCAGCGCTATTTCGCCGCTTATGCTGAACAATATTTACGATCTTCTCAGACACCTTGAGGGTCTGCACTCGTATGTCAGGCACAGCAGTAATTTCCCAAAACTGCCCCGCTGTCAAGGCACCGACGGCAAAGAGGCCGCGCCGTTCCGGCTTGGTAGGCGTCAGCACAACGGAATCGGCATCAACCTTAATTCCCAGCCCGAGCGGGTCTTTTTCAATCATATCCAGTTCGAGCATTCTCTGCAGCAGTGGAGAATGAGCGATACCGGCGCGCTCCATTCCGGTGCAGTTAACCAGCCAGTCGAATGGCAGCAAAACCTCTTTGCTATGTCCTCGCATGCGGTAGGTCAGCGAAGTACCATCGTCGGTTCTGGCTATCGTTCGAACGAACCCCGCGTGAACCTCGACGACACCTTCAGACAGCAGGCCTGCAAAAACCTCATGAACCTGAGGAGCGACGCGGTGGCGATGGACATTCCACCAAGCCAGCGCATGCCTTAGAAAGCGTGATCTTTTCTCTTCATCCATGGACTGCCACAGCTTTTGTGTATGCGGTCGCAAGCCATCCATAACGCCACGCCAATTAGCACCTGCCCTTATCTGTCGGCGCAGGCCGGCAAGCATCTGGCTGATTTCGCTGTCCGAATCCAATTCCGGCTCAATCGGTGCAACTGGGGAAATGCTGTGGCCATGAGGAACCAGGCCTCGGCGAGAAACGACATGGATTTTCCCTCTGTGTCCTTTATTGCGCAAGGATAAGACTTGGTCGATCATGGTGAGCCCGGAGCCAAGGATGCAAACCGTATCATCGACTCCAACCTTGGAAAGCCAGTTGAGACGCCAGGGATTTCTGACCACTCGTCGCAGGAGCGCCATATCGGCCTCTTTTGTTAACCGCGGTAAACTGGCTGTGCCCACACCAATACACAGAACCGCGCTTGATGCGGGAAGCACTTTGCCGTCATTGAGATGGAATGTGATCTCGTCGCCGTTCAGCCCAACGCAGGACATCGCCTTTGTCTTGATGAAATCTATGCGCACGCGCTGGCGATGATCGCGCAAGAGAGCGGCCAGCGTATCTCGCAGGTAAAGCCCATAATCATTACGGCTTGCGAAGGTAAGATTGTCGACATCCCGTCCTCGACTCTTCAGCCAAGCCAGGAAGTCGTCTGGCCGGTCGGGAAATACACTCATGCGCGCCGCAGGTACATTCAGTCGATGGAGATGCAACTCAGTTCGATATGCGGTCCCGCGACCGAAACTGGAATCCTCGCCAATGACAGCAACAGACGCGCCATCCGGCAAAGCTTGCAACAGATTAGTCACGAGGCTGATCGCTGAAAACCCGGAACCAACAACCGCTACATCATAGATCATAATGGACTCCTCTGCTTACCTAAGACAGAAGAGCCTATACGACTTCAGAAATCAAATTAAGACCCAGATCCATTCTGAGTGAAGGACTGCTCCCTCCTTCTACAGATTGGAGTTAGCCGCGGCTAACAACCCAAGGTATCCCGCAGAACGGCAGCGGCGAGCACACGCAAACATGCAGACTGGCACGGAATAAGCGCCGCGCTTTGCGACCTGATACCCATACGTAGATGGAGGACCGTTGCGAAGTCACTCCCAATCACCGGCCGCAGGGGAAGAAACATTGGTTTTTTGATTCAAAAGACCCGCCTACCCCGCTGAAAAGATTCATGTTTGACGAGACAAAAGCCTATTGCGTCCAAAAGAGAATCGGCGCTTATATCCCAGTTGCGGAAAAATTCGATTTCAACGGAAAAAACCGCAACTGAACAAACGAGCGGAAAAGAGAGAAATGACACCTGGTGCCGACCCAAATACTGCTGAAAGAGTGCCCGATCTCACGAGCCTCATCTTACAGCATTCGGCAGCATTGTCTGCCCAGCTTCAGGCGCATAATGCTCACACTTTCGCGCCGCTGTCTGAAAAGACGATGCGCACCTTTTCTCCCTCCGAAACCGCCAAGCTCATCGGCATCGGCGAAGCCTATCTTCGTCAGATCGCCGCAGAGATGCCTGACCTCAGCGCCTCACAGAGCGGCGGTCGTCGCAGCTACTCGGTCGATGACATTCATGCAATCCGCAAACATCTCGATCAGGGCGCGCGCGGCACGCGACGCTATCTCCCGCACCGTCGTGACAATGAGGCGCTGCAAGTCGTCGCCGTCATGAATTTCAAAGGCGGCTCCGGCAAGACCACGACATCGGCGCATCTGGCTCAGTACCTGGCGCTACGCGGTTACCGCGTTCTGGCAATCGACCTCGATCCGCAAGCAAGTCTGTCTGCTCTGTTCGGTCACCAGCCGGAACTGGATGTCGGTCCTAACGAAACTCTATACGGTGCTATCCGCTATGATGACGAGCAGCGCCCTGTCGCAGAGATCGTCAGAGGAACCTATATTCCGGATCTGCACATCATTCCCGGCAATCTGGAACTGATGGAGTTCGAGCACGATACGCCGCGCGCCTTGATGCGTCGTGCGCCAGGCGACACCTTGTTTTTCGCCCGTATCGGTCAAGCAATCGCGCAGGTGCAGAACTTCTATGACGTCGTGGTGATCGACTGCCCGCCGCAGCTCGGCTATCTCACTTTGTCGGCGCTTACTGCTGCAACATCCGTGCTGGTGACGGTTCATCCTCAGATGCTGGACGTCATGTCCATGAATCAGTTCCTTGCCATGACCGGCGATCTCCTGTCCGAAATCGGTCGTGCCGGCGCGCGCTCCGATTATCATTGGATGCGTTATCTCGTGACCAGGTTCGAACCGAGCGACGGACCACAGAACCAGATGGTAGCGTTTCTCCGTTCCATCTTCGGTGAAAACGTTCTGAACCACCCGATGCTCAAGAGTACGGCCATCTCCGACGCCGGTTTGACCAATCAAACCCTGTTCGAAGTTGAACGTACCCTCTTTACCCGATCAACCTACGATCGGGCACTGGAAGCAATGACCAACGTGAACGCTGAAATTGAAGGCCTGATAAAAAAAGCGTGGGGTAGAACCGCATGAGCAGAAAGCAAATCTTCGCCAATCTCGGCGGCAATAATGCCGATAACAACGAAGCCGCCGCCGAACGTCCGCGTCCGCGCATTCGGCCTATTCTCGGTTCACCTGACCTCGTAAAGGACACCGTCAATTCTCCGGTGGGAATGATCGGGCAGTCTCTGAGCGAGGTTTCCGAACGCAGCAAGCGTGCCGAAGAAATTGAAAAGAAGCTGGCTGAAGGCCTGGCAATCGTAGCGCTCGATCCAGCCGATATCGATCCTTCCTTCATACCGGATCGTATGCCTGCCTCTCGGGAAGCCGATGTGGGGTTAGTCGAGGCGATCCGAGAGCAGGGGCAACAGGTTCCTATCCTCGTTCGTCCCCACCCTGAAACGCCTGGTCGCTACCAAGTTGCTTTCGGACACCGCCGTCTTCGCGCCGTCGCCGAGATCGGCATTCCGGTTCGCGCTGTCGTGCGTGAGTTGACAGATGAACAACTCGTCGTCGCGCAGGGTCAGGAAAACAACGAACGGCGCGATCTAAGCTACATCGAAAAAGCGCGTTTCGCACAAAAACTGCAGCTGCGATTTTCGCGCGATACGATCATGGCGGCGATGTCTCTTTACAAGAGCGACCTTTCCAACATGTTGTCCGTCGTTGGACGGATCCCCGATGATATTGTCGACAAGATCGGCCCAGCCCCCGGTGTCGGCCGGAGAAACTGGATGGATCTTGCCGATCAGTTGACGTCCTCGCACGTGAATGAGACCGCACGGTCGTTCCTTGATGACAGTCGCGTCGAAAATCTCGCTTCGGAAGAACGTTTCAAAGCTCTGTTGGAGCATCTCAAACCAAAGGTCGAACCCAAGCGTAGCGGCGTCATGGCATCGAGAAGCGGACAAAAGCTTGCCAAGATCGTCGAAACGGACCGAAAGATCGATATTTCGATTGACCGGAGGGAAGCGCCTGAATTCGCGTCCTTCGTCCTAGAGCATTTGCAGTCTCTGTATGAGGAGTATCGCTCCAAGCAGTGACACCAGCCCTATCGCAGGGTCTAGTGAAGGCTCTGCGGCACGGCCTGTGAAACCACTAACTAAGGCGTGGAGGCAATCTTAAAGGACTCCGCTGCGCTTCAACGAAACCAAACAACCGAAACACGAACAGGAGCATCTGGCCCAAAAGAAAAAAGCCCCCGAACGTTGCCGCGCGGAAGCCTTTCTTTGATTTAAGCACCCGAAGAATCTCATTTCCGCGAATCATAGTCAAGAGTCTTGGCATCGAAATCTTTTCGGTGAGCGATTTTCTTTTGCCTTTTTGAAGGTGAAAGACATGAACAGCGCTAATGTAGCGACGCCTTTCGGGCGGCGAGGGGTGACTTATGCCCAACTCGCACGTCAGTTTGCGTCTGAAAACATCAATACGGAGCAGTCCATCGACAAGTGGAAGCTGTTTCGTCGAATCTGTGAAGCACGAACCGTTCTGGGTATCTCGGACCGGTCGCTGGCTGTCCTCAATGCATTGCTGAGCTTCTATCCAAAAACCGAGCTCTGCGAAGAAAACGGTCTAATCGTCTTTCCTTCCAATGAGCAGCTGTCTTTGCGCGCACATGGAATGTCGGAGCAAACCTTAAGACGGCATCTTGCCGCTTTAGTCGACGCAGGACTTGTTCTGCGCAAGGACAGTCCAAACGGAAAACGCTACGCTCGAAAGAGCCGGTCCGGCAGCATCAGCGATGCCTTCGGATTCTCACTATCTCCTCTCATCACCCGTGCCGACGAATTCGAGCAAATCGCCGAAACTCTTGCCGAAGAGCGTCTGCAACTCCAGCGCCTTCGTGAGAAGGTCAGCCTATGCCGGCGAGACATCGTAAAACTTATCGAACTTCTGTCCGAAAATGTGGATTTTGAACGGCTTGAAATCCTGCAAGGCCGCTACCGTGTCATCACATCAACCATCGACCGGAAAACGAAGGCGCCACAACTCTCCCTTATTCTCGAGAATTTGAGCGAAATACGCTCTGATATCGCTAAGCTTCTGGAAAACCAGCTAGAAATCGAAAAAATAAGCGTCAATGCCTATCAAAATGAGCGGCTTATACAGAGTTCAGAATCCGAATCCTATTTTGAAAACGGTGACGCTGTGGAAAAACCCACCGCTCAAACCTCAGCCGTTTCGCCAAGCAGAGAGCAAAGGCAGGCATCATCCCCAACTTCCACAACAGCAAACCCTGCCGAAGACCGATATGATCTCCAGACGGTACTGAAGGCATGCCCGGAGATAGCCCTCTACGGCCCCAATGGTGCAGTAAGGAGCTGGATCGACCTCAAAACTGCAGCAAATGTGGTGAAAACTATGCTTTCCATTAGCCAATCTGCCTTTGAGGAAGCGGAGAAAGAGATTGGTCCACAGGCTACCTATACAATCATAGCGTGCATACTGGAAAGATCGGAGCATATCAGTTCGGCAGGCGGATATCTGCGAAGCCTGATCAAAAAGAAGAATAGCGGCAATTTCTCAGTCCGACCGATGCTGATGGCTCTTCTGCGATCAAGAATGGCTGGAAAATCCTCAACCGTGCCATTCCTGTGCTGAGGATTATCATGATCGAGGACGTCTCTCGCGAGGAAGAACAGACAGCCGGCTTCAAGCACCAGGTGGCCTAACCTTATGGCTTGGTTCTCGAAAGACGATCGCTGGTTCCTATATGGAGGATTAAGCAAATTATGCAGCGGGAGTAGTTCGATGAGCGAACGGAGCCTTTCCATGAAGCCAATGGCACCGGTGACCATAACACCAACGGCAAAAGCCTTGTTGGCACTGATCCGCAATCCATTGGATGCACTGCCTCCCTCGATCTTTTCGGAGCCTTTTGTGTTTTCGAAAACGGCTGGAAGCGTTAAGATTTATCTATCTGATCCCGCGTTGATCCATGAGACACTGGTAAAGAATGCCGATGCGATGGGGAAAGGCGATCAGGTGCGCCGCGCTTTGGGCCCTGCACTCGGCACGGGCCTGCTGACGGCAGATGGCGCACACTGGAAATGGCAGCGCCAATCGGTCGCGAGCGCTTTCCGACCGTCATCGTTGAAGGAACTTCAGCCTGCCATGCTTGGTGCCGCACGCAACGCGCGCGATCGTCTACTCGAACACATACATCAGCCGGTGGATATCGGGCATGAGATGATGAAGACTACCTTCGACATCATTGTAGAGACGATGATGTCCGGGGGACATGGCATCGATGTGGGGCGCGTGGAGCGTAGCATCACCGACTATCTTCGCCCAAGCGGATGGAACTTCGCCTTAAGTGTTGTCGGCGCTCCTCAATGGACGCCTTATCCAGGCCGACGGCGCGCTATGAAGGCTGTCGAGTTTCTGCGTTCGAGCCTGACGACAGTTCTGGAGAAACGCAGGCGCAACAATTGCGGATCAGAGGATCTAGTCTCAATGCTGATCTCCGCAGCTGACCCGGAGACGGGGCGAGAGATGACAGACGTCGAAATCATCGACAATCTTATGACATTCATCACGGCAGGGCACGAAACGACTGCCCTCGGCCTTGCCTGGACCTTCGATCTGCTGGCGAGACACCCGGAATGTGAAGCCCGCGTCATCGACGAAATTGAAGAGGTCACGCAGGGCAATGACGTTATGGCACATCATGTTCCAGACCTTCACTACACAAAACAGGCGTTTTCCGAGGCCATGAGGTTGTATCCGCCAGCTCCCGTCATCACAAGAACCGCGCTGAAGGACTTCACGATGGGTGATTTCCTCGTACCTGAGGGAACTGTCATATTCGTTCCAATATACGCCGTGCATCATCACGCCTCGATCTGGAACGAGCCTGAGACATTCGATCCCGACCGGTTTTTGCCGGAAGCAGCCAAGAGCCGCCACCGTTATGCTTATATGCCTTTTGGCGCAGGTCCACGGGTTTGTATCGGTAATGCCTTCGCCATGACGGAAGCCGTCATCATACTCGCCGTCATTCTCCAGAAGCTGCGGTTTCGGACAATAGATAAAACGCCGCAACCGATCATGCGAGTGACGCTACGACCGCGAACCAGTCTTCAAATGCAGGTCGTGCCGGCGTGAGAGTGTATTCAGACCTGAATACGAAAATGGCCAGCCGTTGAGCTGGCCACAGCATCTGTTACATTTCGACCTTGGCGTTCTCGCCCATATCAGGCCGAGTGTTGCTGACCGCCGCCGCGGCCATCTTGATGTAGCTGATTACTGTACCTGGGCTATCCCAGTATTCGGCAGCGGAGGGAGAGACCTTCAAGATTCGGATCGACGGGTCTTCGGCGCTGTCCCACCAGGCTTTGGCCGGTGTGGAAAACAGGTCTCGAATACGTTCTCGGTCGTTCTGAACCTCTGCGGTGCCGGATACTGAAACGTATTTTTGACCCTTCGAGTCGGCAAAGGCAAGGCACACGTTCGGGTAACGCGCGATCTCATCATCCTTGTGACTTGCGACATCGGTGAGGAAATAAAATGCGTTTTCCAGGCGCTCGGCCTGAGCCGCCATTGGGCGGGCGCGCAGATCTGAACCTGTCTGGGTGGTTAGCATGCAAAAGCCAATTTTCTCGGCCAGATCCCAAACCTTGGTGGTGTCGTCTTCGATATGTGCCATTCGGCCCTCCTCTAATCGATGATCCAACAACGAGCTTGAGCGAGACATCGTTCCTCACACGGGAACCCCAAAGCGGATCATTTGTTCTGCTGACGAATGGTATAAGTCAACAAGGTATGTTCGATGCGAAGCAAGGAACTTGGCAGGAGCGATCCCTGGAGCGAGCGAAACTTCGTTCTGGTCCTAGATGACGGAGAGGAGGCTTTCGCATCGATCACGCGGTTCTGCGAGGAGAACAACATCACAGGTGCGTCGCTCACCGCAATTGGTGCATTTCGGCAGGCAAATCTCGGCTTCTTCGATTTCAGTCGAAAAAGTTACATCGACATTCCAGTTGAGACACAGTCGGAAGTTTTGAGCGCTATCGGAGATGTAGCCATTGATGATGAAGGGCAAGCAAGTGTTCATATGCACGCGGTTCTCGGCTTCTCAGATGGTTCAACCAAGGGCGGCCATTTCATCAGCGGCATCGTTCATCCCACGATGGAGATCATAATCCGAGAAAGCGCGGTGGCGCTGCGCAGACGGAAGAAGCCAGATCTCGGCATTGCGCTGATCGATGTCTGACAAAAGGTGATAGACGCAAACTTGCAAGCGTCTTACAAGAACGCATCAATCGGGTTGTGAAAATACGGTCTGCGACAACCACAAAAAACCGCTTAAATCGATGGTCGATCTGCGCCTTCTTTGGGGGTTGCTGCAACCGGGGATCGAAGCTAACGAAACATATATTTCGACTTAGAGGCGAAACCAGATTAACTTCTTAATCTATTGTCTTTCCTACTTTATTAACTTCGACATGAGAGGATGACCCAAACCGCATTTTGGGAAATCACCTCATGTCACTCTTCTTCAATTCTTATGCTGCCAAAGTCATGGATGCGCTGGATCTCTCCTTTGCGGTCATCGAGTTTGACGTAGAAGGAAATATTCTCAAGGCCAACAAGAATTTCTGCGACTTGATGGGATACTCCGAGGCAGAACTTCGCGGAAAGCACCACCGATTGTTTCTCGACGAGGATTATGCACGGTCCGCAGATTACGCCGAGTTCTGGAATAAACTCAAAGGCGGAGAATTCGTGTGCAGCGAATTCACCCGGCTGGCTAAGAATGGCGCCGAAATCTTTATTCGCGGCAACTACAACCCGGTCAAGAACAGCGCGGGTAAGGTATTGAAAATCATCAAATTCGCGAATGATATCACTCAAACCAAGATGCAGGCGATCGATACCGGAGCAAAGATCGACGCCATATCCAGAGCCCAGGCGGTCATCGAGTTCGACATGGACGGTACGATCCTTGCTGCCAACCAGAATTTTCTGCAGGCGTTGGGCTACACAGCTTCGGAAATCATCGGCAGAAAACACAGTATGTTCGTCGACGCTGCTTTTGCCGCGACCCCGGAATATGCCGATATGTGGCGCAAGCTGAACGCGGGAGAATTTGTCGCCGGCGAGTTCATGAGAGTGGGCAAGGGCGGTCGTACGGTCCATATCCAGGCCTCCTACAATCCTGTCTTCGATTTTAAGGGCCGGGTTCTCAAGGTCGTCAAATTTGCAACGGATGTGACCGATCGCGTCGAAAACGTTGAACGACTGGCCAATTCGCTGACAAGCCTCGCAGAAGGCGATCTGTCCCAGACCATCGACAAACCCTTCATCACAGCGCTCGATAGGCTGCGCTGCGACTTCAATGCTGCTTCGGCAAAGCTGCGCGATGCCATGGCAACCGTGCGCAACAATGCCGAGACTATCGCTGCGGGAGCCCATCAGATACGTACATCCGCCGACGAACTGGCGAAACGTACAGAGCAGCAGGCGGCTTCCGTCGAGGAGACCGCCGCTGCGCTTGAAGAGATTACAACGACGGTGAAGGATTCCAGCCATAGAGCCGAAGAATCCGGTCAATTGGTCGGACGCGCGAAAAACCAGGCCGACCGTTCGGGCGAGATCGTAAACGAGGCCATCGTGGCGATGGACAAGATCAATCAGTCCTCGAGTGAAATCTCCAACATAATCGGGGTGATCGATGAGATCGCCTTCCAGACCAATTTGCTGGCGCTGAATGCGGGTGTAGAAGCGGCACGTGCTGGCGAAGCCGGAAAAGGCTTTGCCGTCGTCGCCCAGGAAGTCAGAGAACTGGCCCAACGTTCGGCCTCTGCGGCAAAAGAAATCAAGACGCTGATCACCGCGTCCGGAGGACAGGTTGCCAATGGCGTGACCCTGGTTAGCAAGGCGGGCGAAGCGCTTCAGCATATTGCGGGTGATGTTCAGCACATCAACGAGGATATCGGCGCCATTATCGAGTCCGCCCGCGAGCAGTCGACGGCACTCAATGATATAAACCGAGCCATCAATCTCGTTGACCAAAGCACGCAGCAGAATGCCGCCATGGTGGAAGAGCAGACAGCCGCCAGCCACGGACTGGCTGAAGAGGCGAAGGCACTCTTCGCATTGCTCGGGCAGTTTCGTTTCGACTACCGCCCGGCTGCAGGTCACTCCTATTCAAGGTCCGTCGCGTCAAAGCCATCTGCGGCCCGCACGGCGCCGAAGTTCGCCACGCAAGGCAACGCCGCGCTGAAAGCTGAATGGACCGAACTCTGATATTGCACCTTTGGATGCTCTCGACCACCATGATGCGGTAAAAGCGCGTATTCTGGTGGTCTTTTGCTGAAGAAGCATCTTCTTGGAAGGTGTCCGGTTGCAGTGTCGGAAAGAGGCCATTCCAGTGGAGCGTAAGGCTGTAGACGGACGATTCGACACCTGTTCAGCTCGCTATGGTGAGCCTCCAACTTGACTTTGCACGAGCTGGCGTTCCTGATCTCTTCAACAAGCTGAGATCCAAGAGCATTTTTTGCCCATGAATCTACGACATTTAAATTTGACCTTGAGAGGAAAGATTTTTATGTGATGGCGCACTGATGAACGCACAAGCTGATAGACAGGACGACCTGAGACAATGAATAGCGCGAGCCCCGCCATGCATGGCACTGAGATCGAAGCCAGCCGTACGAAGCGTTTGAAGGCTGCAACCCGGGATGCACATGGCGCGCTGGACAGCTTCATCATGACGGCAAAGCCATTCGAGAGCCGTGAAAATTTTGGAAAATTCGTCAAGGCGCAGTATCTCTTTCACAAGGATCTCGATGCGCTGTTCTTCAATCGGACGCTTGATGAACTGTTGCCAGACCTTAAGGGTCGCCGCCGCGTCGGCCTGATCGAGCAGGACTTGCAGGATCTGGGGCTTGAGCTTCCTGGCAAAGGCAGCGACCGTTTTCGTCTCGATGACGATATGTTCGATCTGCCGGAAGCGATGGGATGGCTGTATGTGGTTGAGGGATCCAATCTCGGTGCCGCTTTCCTGTTGAAGGATGCGGCCAAACTTGGTCTTGGCGAGGCGTTCGGCGCGCGCCATCTTGCCGGTGCCCCCGAAGGCAGAGGGCTCCACTGGCGCACATTCACCGCAGCGCTCGATGATATCTCGTTGACGGGAGATGAGGAACGTCGCGTTGTGTCTGGCGCTGAGGCTGCGTTCGTCGCAGTCCATAATTATGCCCGACAGATGATGGACTGATACTTGAGGCGAGGAGGGCTATGTTAGCCTCTCCTTGACCGCTGAGGCATGTGAATAAAACTCGCAGATCGCTCTCAACGCGCTGGTTGCCTTTGAAGGAGCTCTGTCCTACATCAGACTGGCTTTTGAAAAGGAACGGCTTATGGCGAAGATCAAGAATGTTGCGATCCAGATGGATCATGTTTCCGGCATCAATATTGCTGGGGATTCGACTTTCGCGATCAGCCTTGAAGCCCAAGCCCGTGGATATCGTCTGTTCCATTATACGCCTGATCGCCTCTCAATGCGGGATGGAAAGATCTACGCGACAGTCGAGCAGATGGAGCTGCGTGACATCAACGGCGACCACTATTCGCTCTCCGAGCCAGAGCGGGTGGATCTGTCGACCATGGATGTCATTCACCTGCGCCAGGACCCGCCATTCGACATGGCCTATATTACCTCCACGCATCTCTTGGAGCGCATCCACCCCAAGACGCTGGTGGTGAACGATCCGGCCTGGGTGCGCAATTCGCCTGAAAAGATCTTCGTGACGGAATTTGCGGATCTGATGCCGGCAACGCTGATCACCAAGGACATTGGCGAAATTGCTCGCTTCCGTCAGGAAATGGGCGATATCATCCTCAAGCCTCTGTATGGAAACGGTGGGGCAGGGGTGTTTCATTCCACACGTGACGACCGCAACTTCTCATCGCTTCTGGAAATGTTTGGCCAGATGTTCCGTGAGCCCTATATCGCCCAGCAATATCTGCCGGATGTGCGCAAGGGCGACAAGCGCATTCTGCTGGTGGATGGCGAACCGGTGGGGGCGATCAATCGAGTGCCTGCAGAAAACGACGCACGCTCCAACATGCATGCCGGCGGACGCCCGGAGCCGACGGAACTGACGGCCCGCGAAAAGGAAATCTGCGAGCGTATTGGCCCAGCGCTGCGCGAACGCGGCTTCCTCTTCGTTGGCATCGATGTCATCGGCACTTACATGACGGAAATCAACGTCACGTCTCCCACCGGCATTCGCGAAGTCAAGAAGTTCGGCGGCGCCGATGTCGCGAGCTTGCTGTGGGACGCAATCGAGCGCAAGCGCGACGCTCAGGGATGATACACCCGTTGCGACCGTCTTCGCCTTGACGTCATCGCATCAGGCTCTAACGCCCAATTTCAGCGGCGAAGTCCCACAATGATGAGGAGGGACGCGACCGCGAGCGGTAGCCATAGGTGGGAGACCGATTGGGCCGAAGACGGGAAACTGCTCTTTACAACCCGTCGGGTTCATAACGCACCCAAGCGGGAGAAAAAAGAAGAACCAGGCGAAGGTCAGGCACAAAAGCAGCGCCCCTGCCATCAGCAGGATTGTTGTCAACTTAACCTCCGTCATGAGTGACTTCGCCTGCCAAAGCGAAACCCGCTGCCTTCCGCGCTGAAGCTCTGATCGGCATTGTCACTGCGTCAATGAAAGACCGCCAAGACATCTCGATCATTCGGATTGCCCCCTCACGCTCCCTCTGTTCGTTGCACTTGATTATTGCGGAACCTCTGTACGGTTTTACGTGATACGCTTTAACATGCAAATAAACGAGCCGCCGTTAGACTGATCGCCTCATTCCCATGACGCCGCCGTGAGTCCGGAGAGCTGCAGTCTCTATCGCCCTCTTGGCGTGCGTCCCATCACGCGCTTGAACGCATGGGTGAAAGCGCTTTGCGACGTATAGCCAACAGAAAGCGCGACATCCGAAATGCTGCTTCCGCTCGCCAATTGCCGCTCTGAAAGGATCATCCGCCAGCGTGTTAGATAGTCCATCGGAGCGCGTCCGACGCGTTGTGAAAAGCGAAGCGTGAGAGACGAGCGAGACATGCCGATTTCCCTTGCTAGGGAGTCGATCGTCCATCGGCGGGCGACATCATTATGCATAAGCCTGATCGCCTTTGCTATTCGGGCATCGGCAAGCGCGGCTATCCAGCCGATATTCTCATTGGGGTCGGTGGAAATGTAGGAGCGGATGGCCTCCACGATGAGGATTTCCGCCAATCTCTCCGCTATCAAGCTTCCCCCAACTCTGTCAGCATCCGATTCCTCTTTGAGAGCGGAGAGGGTCCGCGCGATCGAGTGAGCGCTCGCTGAACGCGGATCGACCCGCAGAAACGTTGGCAGCGCATCGAGGAGGAATGAAGCGTTAACACTGGCAAACCCGCTGCCGCCACCCATCAGCATTGTCTCAATACGATCTCCCAAACGCACCGTGTTGTGGCCGGGAGGAGCATAGAGCGTCATGCCATCGCAAGGTTCAATATTGGGATGGCTTGCCACCGTGTAGGAGGTGTTGCTGAGCAGGATCACATCTCCTTCAATCAGAGGTTCAGGATCACGATCAGCCAAGATGAGCCAGCATTGCCCGGTCAGGACGGCGATGAATTTTAAGCGCAGCCTTCCATCAAACGATAAGGACCAAGTGCCACCTGCCTCTAGACTGGTGCCGCGCACGCTCTGCGTTTCCAAAACCGACAGGACTTCAGAAAAAGGATCTCTCATTTCGATTTTGGCCGATTGCGACAAAGTACAGGCCTATCAAGCATAGATAGACCGCAAGTGCCACTTTATTCTCGCGGTCTTGAAACCAGAGGAGAACCTTATGACTATCCAAGGCAAAGTCGTCGCCATTACCGGCGCTGGACGCGGCATAGGACGTGCAACGGCGCTTCATCTTGCTTTATGCGGCGCCCGCGTGCTGATTGGGGCGCGCAATGAGACAGAACTGGTGCAGGTTGCTCAGGAGATCGAAAAAGGTGGGGGTGAAGTGGCCCTGTGCGTCACAGATGTGACGAGGCGGTCTGATCTTCAGTCACTCATCAGTCTCGGTTGCAAGCGTTTCGACAGGGTCGACGTACTCGTCAACAACGCCGGTATTGGCGCGATCTCGCGCTTCGATGCATTGCGCGTGGAGGATTGGGACGCGATGATCGACGTAAATCTCAGAGGTGCTCTCTATGGCATTGCTGCTGCGCTTCCGGTGTTCGCACAGCAAGGAACAGGCCACGTGATCAACGTGATATCCACCGCAGGCCTGAAGATCGTGCCGACCATGGGCGTTTATGCCGCGACCAAAAACGCACTGCGCACCGCGACCGAAGCGCTAAGGCAAGAGTCCGGCGCTAGACTGAGGGTTACAGAAGTATCTCCTGGGTTCATCGATACGAGCTTCACCGATTCATCGATTACCGATCCGGACGTAAAAGCAATGATCAACCAACAGAAGAAACGGTTGGCGATCTCACCGGATGCTATCGCGCGGGCCATTGCCTTCGCCATCGACCAGCCTAAGGATGTCGAAATCGGCAGTATCGTCGTTCGCCCAACCGCGCAGGATTAAAGCATTTTCCAAGCAAGTGTGTGCAGCGGTTTTTCGAAAAACGACATTCAGCAGAACACCGATCTAAAGCGTAACGAACGGGCTTGAAAGATCGCGACACGCTTTTGTGTCAGATGAGGCTCTGTCGCGTCGTGACCTACTGTTCGCGAACTTGGTTCTGGTCGGAAATTACTGTGCCCGCATCCGAAACTGTCGGATGCGGGCACCATAGTGTCGGTCTATCTCAAGAAACGGATTTCCCGCAAAGATCGCCGATGTCTGGATCGTTTTCGATTAGACGGCCTGCCGGAATTCCTCATCCTCTCCGTCCGGTCCTCCCATCGACATGTCAATGGCGAAACCCTTGGCGCGAGCCTGTTGAGCTTGGATGCTGCCGTTTGCAGAAGACTGGCGCGCAGGGACTGCGGGCTTAGCCGTAGGACGTTTCGCTGCGGCTGGCTGACGAACCGCTACTTGTCGAGAGTAGCTATCCGCACGCTCGACCTTGAAGAAGGCAATGCTTGCCTGGAGCTCCTCGGCCTGCGCAGCCAGCTCTTCGGAGGTGGCAGACATTTCCTCGGACGCGCCGGAGTTCTGCTGCGTTACCTTGTCGAGCTGCTGGATCGCTTCGTTGATCTGACTTGCACCGATGTCCTGCTCACGGCAGGCAGCAGAGATTTCCGAGACCAGTTCTGCGGTCTTGC